>PAPF01000033.1 GCA_002708825.1 Phyllobacteriaceae bacterium
GGTCATAGCGCCCGCCACCGGCCAGAGGCTTGTCGAGACCTGGCGCATGCACCTCGAAGACCAGCCCGGTATAGTAGTCCAACGGACGGCCAAAACCCGCATCGTAGCGGATGGCTGCGATGTCCAGCCCGGCATTGGCGATGGCGGCAACACGGGCATCGAAGGCGGAGAGCGCGGGACCGATCTCCAACCCCGCCTTGCCGGCAAAGGCCTGCAGGGCACCGGCCGCCTGGGACAATGGCGCGCCGATGGCGAGGAACTCGCGCAGGGCGGCAAAGGCTTCCGGCGCCAGCCGCGTGGAGGCAAGGCGGGCCTTGTCGATCAGCCGCGCGGCGATCTCGGCGGGCGAACGGCCGGCGGACGGCGAAATGCCGGTTTCGGCCATTCTCGCCTTAACCTGTTCCTCCAGCGCCGCGCGGTCCCCGCGTTCCACAAGTTCGGCCAGCGGCGGCTGCAATGCGGACGCGGCACTGCCCGACGACAGGGCTTCAAGCGCGGCGGCCAGTTGCTCCGGCGCGCCGAAGGCACGGGCAAGGCGCTGCTGCCAGCCGCGCGGCAGGCCAAGGGCTGCGAGCACGGCCTCGAAGACCGCCTGATCGCCCATGGAAACAGCAAGCTCCCGGCCCGGCATCAGCATTTCGACCATGGCCAGCGCATCGGCGAGCGAGCGGGCGTCGGCGCTGTTGGTGTCGGGATCGCCGAGATCCTCGATGCCGGTCTGGAAGAACTCGTTGCCGCCCTCGCGGCGCTGGCGGAACACCTCGCCCAGATAGGCATAGCGGCGATGACCCGTCTCCCCCGCCTCGATATGCATGCGGCAGACCGGAATGGTGAATTCGGGGCGCAGGCAAAGGCTTTCGCCGGTCTCGCTCTCGGTCAGGAAGATGCGCCGTCGCAGGTCCTCGCCGGCCATGTCGAGGAAGGGGTCGGCCCGCTGGATGACCGGGACGTCCACGGCGTGTGCGCCGCGCTGTTCGAACAGGGCGAGGATGTCGCGGGAACTGGACGGGAAGCGCGGCGTCATGTCAGCCTTCCGCCTGCGCGGCCAACAGCTTCCGCACCTCTGCCACAAGGTCGGCCTCGGCGATCTCGAACTGGCCGGGGCGGGCCTCGCGCCATTCCTCGTTGGAGGCGATGGCCTCGGCCTGGCGGCGTCCCTCGATCATGTCCTTGACCTGGACGATGCCCTTGTCGCGCTCGTCGGAGCCCTGGATGATGGCGATGGGGCAGCCGCGGCGGTCGGCATATTTGAGCTGGTTGCCGAACTTCTTCCAGTTGCCCTGGTACATCTCGGCGCGAATGCCGGCGGCGCGCAGGTCCTGCACCATCTTCTGGTACCGGCCGAGCGCCTCCGTGTCGCCATCCATCACGGTAACGAGCACGGGCGCCACGACCGGCGTGCGGCCCAGCTTGCCGAGGTTCTTCAGCGCCGTCATGAGGCGCGAGACGCCGATGGAAAAGCCGGTCGCGGGCACGTCCTGCCCGGTGAAGCGCTTGACGAGGCCATCATAGCGCCCGCCGCCGCCGACCGAACCGAACTGCACCGTCTCGCCCTTCTCGTTGACCACGTCGAAGGTCAGTTCGGCCTCGTAGACCGGGCCTGTATAGTATTCCAGCCCACGGACAACAGAGGGGTCGATCCGGATACGGTCCGGCCCGTAGCCAGCGGCCTGGACCAGCTTCTCGATCATCACCAGTTCCGACATGCCATGGGCATAGGCCTGCGAGGCCGGATATTCGTCGCCATCGTCGGTCAGCAAGCCGATCCCGCGCAGCACGGTCCGGATCTGCGTCTCATCCAGCCCCGCGCCGGGCGTGAAATCGCCCTCGCCTTCGCGCCCGCCATCCCAGCGGCCGGGACCGAGCAGCAGGCGCACGCCATCGACGCCGAACTTGTCCAGCTTGTCGATGGAGCGCAGCACGGTGAGGCGGCGCCCGGCATTCCCGTCCCCGCCAAGGCCGATGGCCTCCAGCACACCGTCGAGCACCTTGCGGTTGTTGACGCGGATGACATAGTCGCCGCGCGCCACGCCCAGCGCCTCCATGGCGTCGGCCATCATCATGCACATCTCGGCATCGGTCTGGACGCCGGGCGCGCCGACCACATCGGCGTCGAACTGCATGAACTGGCGGAAGCGGCCCGGACCCGGCTTCTCGTTGCGGAAGACCCAGCCGGCGCGGTAGGTGCGGTAGGGCAGCGCGATTTCGTTGATGTTCTCGGCGACATGGCGGGCCAGCGGCGCGGTCAGGTCGTAGCGCAGGCTCAGCCACTGCTCGTCATCGTCCTGCAGCGAGAAAACGCCCTCGTTCGGCCGGTCGCTGTCGGGCAGGAACTTGCCCAGCGCGTCGGTATATTCGAACATCGGCGTCTCGACCGGATCAAAGCCATAGCGCTCGTAGACGTCGCGAATTTTCGCGACCATCTCGTCGGTGGCGCGGATGTCCTCCGGTGAGCGGTCGACAAAGCCGCGCGGCAGGCGCGCCTTCAGCTTCTGCGGCTTCTTCTTTTTCTTCTCAGACATGGAAACGGCCCCAAGCGGCGGGAAACGGAAAAACCGGGCTTCTCCTAACCGACAAGGGGATATGCGGCAAGGGCGGGCAGGCGGGCAGGCGGCCGTTTCGGGGCTCAACAGCAAAAACCCGGCCGCGATGGGCCGGGTCCGTTGTCATCGAAGTCGCGAAAGACCGTCAGTTGTAGGGCGACCAGCACTGGCGGCGCGGCCCCTCATAGGGCTGGTAGGTATTGTCCCAGCGCCTGTATGACCGGTACTTGCGGTCGCACCAGCGGTAATGGGCGCGCGAGAAATCGCGGTAGCGGCGCGGCGAGTCGGCATGGCGGCGCCCGTTGCCCAAGGCCAGGCCGAGGGCGAAGGCGGCAGGCGGGAACCACCAGCCATTGTATTCACGCCAGCCCCGGCGATGGTGCCGGCGGCCGCGATGGCCGTGCAGCCATGCCCGGCCATCGTGACGGCGGAAATGCCGGCGCAAGTGGCGGCGGCGGTCACGGCGGTCCTGCACCTTGGTCACGTCACCGGCTGACTGGAACGTCGTGGGGACCTGGGAAACCATCGGGAGAGCCAGGGCCGGGCTCATCGGCGCGATGGTCATCGCGGCCGCGGCCAGCATGGATGCGAAAAAACCGGATCTTCCTGTCATGTCGTGCTCCTGGGTTGCTCGTCCCTTCGGAAAAGAAACGTCACCCGCACGACAAATGTTCCTGCCGGCGCGGCCATGCAGCCGCGCCGGCAAGGCTATCATGCGCCTATCCGCGGGCCGGCATCACGGCCAGTAGGGCGAACGGCACTGGGCGCGGACACCACGGCGCGGGATATAGGTGTTGTCGGAGAACCGGTAGGTCCGGTAATTCCGGTCACACCAGCGATAATGCTCGCGTGGCAGGTCGCGGTAGCGGCGCGGCGGTTCGGCATAGCGCGGAGCGGCACCAAGCGCCAGGCCCAGGGCGAAGGCGGCGGGCGGGAACCACCAGCCATTTTGGCGGCGCCAGCCGGGCCGATAGTGCCTGGAACCACGATAGCGGCCGTAATAACCATGGCCGCGATACATGCGCCACTGGTTGCGGCGCGCCTCGCGCATGGCATCGATGGAGCGGTTCTGCACCGGGGTGACATCGGAAGACGCGATCTTGTGCTGCACGCCCGGCTGGATCGCCGGAAGGGCGCTGGCCGGGGCCATCGGCGCGAATGTCATGACCGCAGCGGCAAGCGCCGATGCAATCAAACCTGTTTTTCTGGTCATTCTGATCTCCTGTTCAACACGTCCCTTGCAAGCAATGTTAGCACAGGACTTCGAAATCAGCGAACCATGAAGTATGCGGCAAAATACTCAATGCCGGACGCACTGTAACGCAGGTCACACCGGGACCGGCACGCTGGACGGATGCGGCAGACAGGGCCTGTCAGCGGGCAGGCGACACGAAGCGCGCGCGCGCCGATGCCGCGGCTTCGCGGCAGCAGCAGCCCTCGATATGGTCGTTGACCAGCCCCATGGCCTGCATGAAGGCATAGACGGTGGTCGGGCCGACAAAGGTCCAGCCGCGCTTCTTCAGATCCTTCGAAAGACGGCGCGAGGTTTCCGTGTGCGGGTTGGCCACGAGCGCTGCGCGGGTCACCCGGGCCGGACGGTCGCCCGGTTCGGGCTCGAATTGCCAGAAATAGGCGGCAAGCGAGCCGAACTCGGCCTTCATCTCCCCTGCCCGGCGGGCATTGTTGATGGTCGAGACGATCTTGCCGCGATGGCGCACGATCCCCTTGTCGGCCAGAAGGCGGGCGATATCGTCCTCGCCGAAACGCGCGACGCGCGAGACGTCGAAACCGGCGAAGGCAGCACGGAAATTCTCCCGCTTGCGAAGGATCGTGATCCAGGACAGGCCGGCCTGGAATCCTTCCAGGCAGATCTTCTCGAACAGGCGGGCATCGTCGGCAACGGGATAGCCCCATTCCTCGTCGTGGTATCGCATGTAGTCATCAAGCCCGCCATGCCAGAAGCAGCGCAGCTTGCCGTCTGGTCCTGCCAGAAGCCCGTCCCGTTCGTCCGCCATCGGCCCCATGTCTCCCCGCGTTAACCGGCACGGACGGCCGATTCACCGCCGATTCACCAGTTTCCTGAAGCCGCCGGTAACCACACCGGAAGGTTTCGCCCTCGAATCGCATTTTATGAAAACCGATTCACCTTTCCGACTCCGCCACGGGCACAGGATCGCGTCAACCGTGCGGCATGGCGCCTGCTGACGCCTGCTGCCGGGCGAGCCCCTGTGACGAACGAGCCGGAGAACACATCCGATGCTGAAATCCCTTATTCTTGCCTGCACCACATGCCTCGGCATGCTGGCCGCCGGGCAGGCCATGGCCGATGGCCGCTATGGAAACCGGCCGCCGGTGGTGGTCAGTCCCGACCTCTCGGCCCCCTGGGTCATGCAGTTGCAGCGCGCGCCGACCGGGGCACGTCCGGCGCGGCAGTACCGGAGCCTGCCATCGGGCGTGACAGTGCGCGTGGCGCCGCCTGCCAAGCGCGTGGTGCGCCAGCGCCCGGTCCAGCGCAGCGTCGTGGACAGCCAGGTCCGCACGGCGGCCTATGCGGCACGGCCCCTGCCCTCGCAGCCCAAGCGCACGATCAACCCGATCTACCTGCCGCAGGACGTTTCCTATGACGGCCCGCAGAAACCGGGCACCATCGTCATTGACACGGAAAACAGGTTTCTCTACCTCGTCCAGCCGGGCGGCATGGCACGGCGCTATGGCGTGGGTGTCGCCAAGCCCGGCTTCGAATGGGCCGGCACGCACAAGGTCACCATGAAACGCGAATGGCCGGACTGGCGGCCGCCGGCCGAAATGATCGAACGGGTCAAGCGCCAGGAAGGCCGCGTCCTGCCCGTTCACATGGAAGGCGGGCCGGCCAATCCGCTGGGCGCGCGGGCGCTCTATCTCGGTTCGACGCTCTACCGCATTCACGGCACCAACGCCCCCTGGACCATCGGCCAGAACGTCTCGTCCGGCTGCATCCGCATGCGCAACGAGGATGTCATCGACCTCTACAACCGCGTCGGCGTGGGCACGAAGGTCGTGGTCCGCTAAATCACATTCGCCGGAGAGGGACGGGCCAGTGGCGGGGGACACATACGCCGCGGGCCCGATCCGGCAAGGCGGCGCGGGCCTGTTCCGCGCCGCCTTTCCTCTGGCCGGGTGACGCAAGAGCATCGTGCCTGGCGCTTGCCGGATCAGGGTTCGCTGATATGCTTCCGTCGCCAGACCGACAGGAGCCACGCCGCTGCACCGCCTCGCCCGCATCGACATCAACGAACTCGCCAGGCCGCTACCCGCTGCCGTGAGCGCGGGGCTATTCGGCCTGTTGTGCAGCGGGGTCGCGGTCGGCCTGCGCATGCTCACCGACGTGTACCTGCCGGGCGCCGGTCCCTTCGCGCTGGCAGTACCGGTGGTCCTGATCGCCACGCTTTTCGGCGGCCTGATTTCGGGCATCGTCTGCCAGACGCTTGCCGGCCTGCATGCCTGGTATTTCGTGCTGCCCGTGGCCGGCAGTTTCGACCTGGCAGACAGCGGTGACGGCCCGCGGGTGTTCGTCAACCTCGTGTCCGGCTATTTCGCCGTAATGCTGGCCGAGATATTCCGGCGGGCCGCGCGCAAGGCCCTGCATGACAGGGAAATGCTGCTGGTGGAACTGGAGCACAGGGTGAAGAACAGCTTCGCTTCGATTGCCTCCATCATGCGCATGCAGATGCGCGATGCGTCACCCGACGCAAAGGCGCTGCTCCAGGCCGCCCTCGGCCGGATCGAGAGCTATGCGCGGGCCTATGGCTATCTGCGCTTCCAGTTCGACGATACCGGATCGGTGCATATCGACGAATATCTGCGCGACCTGTGCACCGCTCTGGAGGAGACAGCCACAGCGGATCACCGCGTCTCGTTTTCCTGCGATGCCGAACGCGTGCCGATCAACCGCGACAAGGCGATCGTCATCGGCCTGCTCGTCAACGAGGTGGCCACCAACAGCATCAAGCATGCCTTCGGCGAAGGGAAGGGCCGCATCACGGTGCGCTTCCGGCCGGAAAACGGGCGCCAGGTGCTTGCGATTTCCGACAACGGCCACGGTATTGCCGACAACGGAACCCATGGCGGCAAACAGGGCCTCGGCATGCGCCTGATCGAGGCGCTGGCACAACAGGGCAACGGAACCGTCGAGCGGACATCCGGCCCCGGCGGCACCACGTTCACGATCACCTTCAACGGCTAGCCTGCCCCGGATGGCAGCTAGCCGGCGTCAAGCAGATCCTTTTTCGCCCGGCCTTCCGGCAACCCTGCCGGCCTTTCCCCGCCCCAGGCCCAGTCCAGCAGCTTGACCGTGTGGATGACGGGCAGGCCGGCGGCATCGCCGATCTGGGTGATGCAGCCGATATTGCCGGCGGCAATCACCTCGGCCCTCGTGGCCTTCAGGTTCTTCACCTTGCGCGCCTTCAGCGTGGCGGCGATGCCAGGCTGCATGATGTTGTATGTACCGGCCGAACCGCAGCACAAATGCCCTTCCGCCGGGTCCTTCACGGTGAAGCCCGCCCTTTTCAGCAGCATTTTCGGCTGGGCCGTGATCTTCTGGCCGTGCTGCATGGAGCAGGCCGAATGATAGGCGACCGTCAGGCCCGTGGCGTTGACCGGATCGGGCAGGTCGAGCGTCGCGAGATATTCGGTCACGTCCTTTGCCAGCGCCGAGACCTTCGCGGCCTTCTGCGCCCAGGCCGGATCGTGGCGCAGCATGTGGCCGTAATCCTTGACGGTCGTGCCGCAACCCGACGTGGTGATGATGATGGCGTCAAGCCCGCCATCCTCGATGAGCCGCCACCATGCATCGACATTGCGCCGGGCCTGTTCGAGCGCCTGTTCCTCGCGCCCCATGTGATGGACGAGCGCCCCGCAGCAGCCCTCGCCCCTCGGCACCACGACCTCGACACCCAAGCGGTTCAACAGGTCCATGGCAGCCTGGTTGATGTCAGGGTCCAGCACGGGTTGCGCGCATCCCGACAGGATGGCGACGCGGCCGCGGTTCTGCCCGCGCTGCGGGCGCGGCCCCGGAATGGCGGACGGCGCGTGAGCGGCGACGGTTTTCGGCGCCAGGCGCAGCATGGCCGCCAACGGTTTCAACGGGCCGATCCGTTCGAAGACGGGCGCGAAGGGCCGGCCCAGCCTGGCCAGTTTCAGCGAGGCACGGAAACGCCCGCGATAGGGCAGCACCATGGCCAGCATGGCGCGGATCATCCGGTCGGGGAGCGGGCGCCTGTAGGTCTTCTCGATATGGGCGCGGGCATGGTCGACGAGATGCATGTAGTCGACACCTGACGGGCATGTGGTCATGCAGGCCAGGCAGGACAGGCAGCGGTCGATATGGGTCACGACCTGCTTGTCCGCAGGCCGGTCGTTCTCCAGCATGTCCTTGATCAGGTAGATCCGCCCGCGCGGGCTATCGAGTTCGTTGCCCAGCGTGACATAGGTCGGGCAGGTGGCGGTACAGAAACCGCAATGGACGCATTTGCGCAGGATGGATTCGGCCTCGGCGACGCCGGGGTCCTGCAATTGTTCGGGCGTGAAGTTGGTCTGCATCGTGTCAGGCTCCCGCGGCCATGCGGCCCGGATTGAGAATGCCGGCGGGGTCGAAGGTGTCCTTGATCCGCCCGGAGAGCGCGGCCACGGCGGGGGACAGCGGCTGGAAGACGGGAATGGTGGCGCGCACGGCGGCGCTGGCGCGCATCAGCGTGGCATGACCGCCGCCAAAGCGGGCGACAGCGGCGCGCACCGTGTCGTCCTGCGGGTCCAGCCCCTCCATCTGCACCCAGGCAAGCCCTCCCTGCCAGTCATAGAAGGCGGAAGCGCCGGCTTCCATGCGCAGCGCCATCACGGCATGGTGCGCCTGAGAGGGCTTCATCGAGATGCGCCAGACCGGCTTGTCCTCGCCGCCGCCTGCAAAGGGGGTCACATCGCGGACATCCTTCCACAGGGCGCGCGACTGTTCGGCTTCGATTTCCTCGATCTCGCCCATGCGGCCCAGCAGCGCCTTCAATTTGTCCGCGCGGATTCGCACCGAGTTGGCGAAGCCTTCGAGGCGCAGCAGCGTGGCCGGGGCCGACCCCAGCGCGCCGTCCAGGACCCGTTGCGCCACCAGTTCCGGCAGATGGGCGGCGCCGGACACTTCCGCGCTCGTGGCCATGGCATGGGCCAGCGCATTGACGGCGTCCTCATCCAGCAGGCCGCGCAGCGCCAGCGTCATTTCGGTTTCAGGGACGGGCTGCACCTTGAAGGTGACCTGGGTCAGGAAGCCGAGCGTGCCCCAGGACCCCGCCATCAGCTTGACGAGGTCGAGACCGGTGACGTTCTTCATGACCTTGCCGCCATTGCGGATGACCTCGCCCTCACCGTTGACGAAGCGCACGCCGAGAAGGCCGTCTCGCGCCGCACCGGCCACGAAACGCCGCGGGCCGGAGATGTTGGCGGCGGCCAGCGCGCCGGCGGTGGGCTCGCCCGCGGACCCCATCAATGCACGGTAATCGGCCGGTTCGAAGGCGAAGCGCTGGCCGGATTGCGCCAGCGCCTGCTCCACTTCGTCCAGCGGTGTGCCGGCGGCCAGGGTGATGACCATTTCGGCCGGATTGTATTCCACGATGCCGGTGAGCGCGCGGGAGGTCAGCGTGGCGGAAGCCTGCACGGGCCGGCCGATGCCGGTGCGCGTACCGCCGCCCTCGATGGCCAGCGGCCTGCGCGCCTGGCAGGCGTCACGGATGATGCCGGCGGCCTCGGCCTCGCTGGCGGGACAATGCGTCGTGCTCATGCGGCCTTTCCCTTCGCGCCCGCGTTCGTCATGTCGAGCGGAAAAACCTTTGACGGGTTCAGGATGCGCTGCGGATCGAAGGCATCGCGCACGGCAAGCTGCTGGGCGAGGTCGGCCTCGCCATACTGGTGGCGCATCAGGTCGCGCTTCTCGATGCCGACGCCGTGCTCGCCGGTCAGGCAACCGCCCGCATCGACGCACAGGCGCAGGATGTCCATGCCCGCCGCTTCGGCCTTTGCCGCCTCCTCGGGGTCGTTGACATCGTAGAGAATGAGCGGATGCATGTTGCCGTCGCCGGCATGAAAGACATTGGCGACACGCAGGCCGTATTTCTTCACGATCACATCGGTCTCGCGCAGCACATGCGAGAGTTGCCCGAGCGGCACAGTGCCATCCATGCAGATATAGTCCGCGATGCGCCCGGTCGCGCCGAAGGCCGACTTGCGGCCCTTCCAGATGAGCGCCGCCTCCAGCGCCGACTGGCTTTCCTTGACGGTCCTGACGCCGTGACGCCGCGCGATCGCGACGATGCGGGCGAGCATGTCCTCCATCTCGGCGTCCGAGCCCTCCACCTCGACGATCAGCAGCGCCTCGACATCGAGAGGATAGCCGGCATGGGCAAAGGCCTCGCAGATCTCGATGGCCGGCTTGTCCATGAACTCGATGGCGACCGGGATGATCCCCTCGGCGATGATCTCGGCCACGCAGGCGCCCGCGACCTCGGAAGAATCGAAGCCGAACAGGACAGGCCTTGCCCCTTCCGGCTTGGCGATCAGGCGCACGGTGGCCTCGGTGACGATGCCGAGCTGGCCTTCGGAGCCGCAGACGAGGCCAAGCAGGTCATAGCCCGCCGCATCCAGTTGGCCGGCGCCGATATCGAGGATTTCGCCATCGAAAGTGACAAGGCGCACGCCAAGCAGGTTGTTCGTCGTCACGCCGTATTTCAGGCAGTGCGCGCCGCCGGAATTCATGCCGATATTGCCGCCAATGGTGCAGGCAAGCTGCGAGGACGGATCGGGCGCGTAGAAAAAGCCGTCGCCGTCCACGGCATTGGAAATGTTGATATTGGTGACACCGGCCTGCACGCGGGCGAGCCGGTTGGGCAGGTCGATTTCCAGGATGCGGCTCATCTTCGACAGGCCGACGACAACGGCATCCTCCTGCGGAATGGCGCCGCCCGAAAGCGAGGTTCCCGCACCGCGCGCCACGACCGGTACCTTCTCGCGGGCCAGATACTTCATTACGCGGGCGACCTGCTCGGTCGTTTCGGGAAGGATGACCGCCAGCGGCACACGGCGATAGGCGGTGAAGGCGTCCGTCTCGAAGGGAACGAGTTCCCGCTCATCGCTGACGAAACACTCCGGCGGCACGAGGTCGGCGAGATCGGCGACGATTTCCGCGCGCCGCGCGAGGATGGCCGGATCGGGATCGTGAAAGCGGATACCTGCCATGAATGCCTCCCTCAAACTGGTCAAATTGGTTTACCACTTGTGCAGGCAAAGCGCAATCAAGGGCATTTCCGCCGCCAGGTTGAAACCTCTTCGCCCGGAGGGAACAAAAGCCGCGGCCCACCGTCAACTCTTATTGACCTGTGCTGCCGAAACTATTTCAGCAAGCGGTGATCCGGATCGCCAAACGAACCGTACTGGGCTTCAGATGTCAGGTGAGTCTCACATGAGCCATATAGCCGACTACGAGATTTTCGCACGGGTCGTTTCGGCGGGCAGTCTCTCGGCCGCCGGCCGGGAGATGGGTCTGTCGCCGGCTGTCGTGTCGAAACGGTTGCGCCGGCTGGAAGACAGTCTCGGCACGCGCCTGCTGCAACGCACGACCCGCCAGATCGCGCTTACCGAGGCCGGGCAAGGCTTCTACGAGCGGATCGTGGCCATCCTTGCCGCCGTCGAGGAAGCCGAAAGCTTCGTCTCGCGGCGTTCGGCCCAGCCGCGCGGAACGCTGAAGGTGTCCGCGCCCACCTCGTTCGGGCGGATGCACGTGGCGCCGCATCTCCAGGCCTTCATGCGGGAAAACCCGGACCTCGCGATCAACCTCGTGCTGTCCGACGAGTTCGTCGATATCGTGGGCGACGGCTTCGACCTTGCCATCCGTATCGCCGAACTGACCGATTCGAGCCTCGTCGCCCGTCGCCTTGCACCGGTCCAGCGCTTCCTCGTTGCATCATCCGCCTATCTCGAGAAACACGGCGAGCCGAAGTCCATTCCGGACCTGCAGAACCATGTCGTGCTGCCCGCCCACAACAACGAACCCTGGCGGCTCGAAGGCCCGGACGGGCCGCTGATCTACCGCCCGGAAGGCCCGCTTCTGACCAATTCGTCGGAAGTGCTGCGCCAGGCCGTGCTGGCCGGGATCGGCATTGCCTTGCGCTCGACCTGGGACATTGGCCCGGAACTGGCGTCGGGCGAGTTGCGCCGGGTGCTCCCGGACTACTCGGCCTCGCGCAATGTCGGCATCTATGCCGTCTATCCGTCGCGGCGGTTCCTGCCCGCCAAGGTGCGGCTGTTCATCGACTTCCTCGCCGGGCTCTACGGCCCCACGCCCTATTGGGAAGACGGCAGCACGCCACGCGCGCTGGCTGCGGAATGAGCGTCAGTCCTTTTCGCCATGGGCATGGCGAATGCGCCGCACCATCCACCAGACGAACAGGATGACGACAGGCACGGAGGCGGCCGTGACATAGTCCGGCTTCAGGTCATCTCCAAACAGTCCTGTCCCCTTGGCCAGATAGCCGATCAGGCCGACGATATAGTAGGACACGGCGGCGACCGACAGGCCCTCGACCGTCTGTTGCAGGCGCAATTGCAATTGCGCGCGCCGGTTCATCGAATTGAGCAGGTCGCTGTTCTGGCGCTGCAGGTCCACCTCCACCCAGCTTCTGAGCAATGTCGTGGCGCGGGCCAGCTTGCGCGACAGGTTGGCCTGGCGCTCCTCGACGGAGCGGCAGGTGCGCATGGCGGGTGCCATGCGGCGTTTCAGGAAGGCGCTCCATGTCTCGTAACCGGTCACCGGCTGCTCGCCGATGGCGGCAAGGCGTTCGTTGACGATGCCGTCATAGGCGCGGCTGGCGCCGAAGCGGTAGAGGCTGGCGGCCGCGTCGGCCTCCAGTTCGGAGGCAAGGTCGGTGAGTTCGGTGAGCAGCGTCTGGCTCTCGGCCTCGCCTCGCGCGCGCATCCTGTTGGTGACATCGGCCAGCCGGTCCTCGATGCGGCGGATGCGCGGCGACAGTTCCTGCGCCAGCGGCAGGCCCAGCATGGCAAGCATGCGGTAAGTCTCGATCTCGATGAGGCGCTGGGCAAGCGCCCCTGCGCGCGCCGGCGTCAGGCCGCGATCCAGCACGAGAATACGGGTCAGGCCGTCATTGTCCTGGCGGAAATCGGTGATCGCGGCCGCCTGCCCGTTTTCCACAAGGCTGTAGCAGAGGCTCGCGGCATCGAACCCCTCGACCAGCCTTTCGGCTGCCTCGGTCCAATTGCGGATTTCAAACCGCACGCCGCCGAGCACCACGCCGGGCAGCGCGAAGGACGGGCCGAAGGGCGGCTCTTCCAGCGGCTTCCCGGTTCGCGGCGACAGGGGACCGTTCCACAGATAGGTGGAGAACTCGGTGTGGCGCTCCCAGCGCAGGGCGCCCTTGCCGCGCTGGATGGTGTGATGGCGGGCACCGCGATCCGGCGGCGCGACGCCATTGGCCCGCGACAGGTCGGCCAGGACCGCATGGTCTACGGTGGCGCCGCCTTCCGTCATAAAGGCCAGCTGGATCAGCAGGTGCGGCGTCTCGACCAGCGGCGCGGGACGCGCATGAACCTCGCCGAGCGCGGCGGCGCGGCCCGGATGCACCGGAAACCCCAGCACGGTGGCCGCGGCGATGCGGTTCTGATCCTCGGAGCCAGATGGCATCGATATCCCCTCTCGCGGCCGATTGCCGGCCGGCTGTTTCTTCGTTCCTGTGCGCAAACGCGTCTTTTCCCGGGAAGCTTTAGCAACATATCGCAGTGCCGCAAAGCGGCTGGCGACTCCTGCACATGGATGGAAAACGCGGGCAAGTGGATAAACAAATTGACCACTTCGCCCGCGTGGCGATAGACTCGCGTGAAATTGCCGCAGGGATGGTGCCAGCCGTTGAACGAGATCTTCTCCCGGATCGAGCATTCGCGCACTGCCGACGAGGTCGTCGAGCAGATCGAGGTGCTGATCCTGGAAGGCATCCTGCGGGTCGGCGACAAGCTGCCCGGCGAACGCGAACTGGCGCGCCAGTTCGAGGTGTCGCGGCCGATCCTGCGCGATGCGCTGAAGACGCTGGAAGGGCGCGGCCTGCTGGTCACCCGCCATGGCGGCGGCACCTATGTGGCCGACGTGATCGGCCAGGTGTTCACAGGGCCGGTGATGGAACTGATCTCCAAGCACCGCAAGGCGATTGCCGACTACCTCGAATACCGGCGCGAAGTGGAAGGCGTGGCGGCCGAATATGCCACGAAGCGGGCGACAGCGGATGACAAGGCGCTGCTGACGCGCATCATCGAGCGCATGAAGGAAGCGCACCAGAAGGACGACTTCGAGGAAGAAGCCGCCATCGACGTGGAATTCCACAATGCCATCGGCGAATGCGCGCACAACATCATCCTGCTGCACACGCTGCGTTCCTGCTACCGCCTGCTTTCCGACGGCGTGTTCTACAACCGCTCCATGATCTACAACTTCCCCGGCGCGCGCGACAAATTGCTGGAACAGCACCTGGCCATCTACAACGCCGTCATGGCCGGCGATCCGGCGGCGGCGCGTGCGGCGGCGGAGGCCCACATGGCCTATGTCGAGAATTCCATGCGCGATGCCGAGCGAACCGAGGACTGGCAGCGCATCTCGCGCCTGCGGCTTCGCCAGCGCAGCGAGACACCCATCGAATAACCCGGAAGCCTTGTCCATGTCAGAGAGTTCCCCTCCCCGCGTCGGCCTGTTCGTCACATGCCTGGTCGACCTGTTCCGGCCGGCCGTCGGCTTCGCCGCCATCAAGTTGATTGAGGATGCCGGCTGCCGGGTCGACGTGCCGCGCGCCCAGACGTGCTGCGGCCAGCCGGCCTACAATTCAGGCGACCGGGCCGACACGCGTGCCATCGCAGAGCAGACGATCCGCGCCTTCGAGGATTTCGATCATGTCGTCGCGCCGTCGGGTTCCTGCGCCTCCATGCTGAAGAAGCACTATCCGGGCCTTTTTGCCGGCGATCCGGTCTGGGAGGAACGCGCCAAGGCCTTCTCGGCCAAGTGCCACGAACTGGTCAGCTTCCTGACCGACGTTCTGGGCATCGAAAGCGTCAGCGCGAAGCTTGACGCCGTGGCGACCTATCACGACAGCTGTTCGGGCCTGCGCGAACTCAAGGTGCAGGCGCAGCCACGCAAGCTGCTTGCCAGCGTGGACGGCCTGTCGGTCAGCGAAATGCGCGACCCGGATGTCTGCTGCGGCTTCGGCGGCACGTTCTGCGTGAAGTATTCCGACATCTCCAACGCCATCGTGGAGCGCAAGACCGCCGACATCACCGCCACCGGCGCATCGCTGCTGCTGGCCGGCGATCTCGGCTGCCTGATGAACATGGCCGGCAAGCTGAAGCGCGAGGGCTCGCCCGTGGAGGTGCGCCACGTGGCGGAAGTTCTGGCCGGCATGACCGATACGCCACCGATCGCCGGGAAAGGCTGACGCAATGCAGATCACCTCTCCGACCTTCAAGAAGAATGCCCGCGCCGCGCTGGACGACCGCCAGCTTCAGCGCGCGCTCGGCAATGTGCGCTCCGGCTTCATCGAGAAGCGGGCCGCCGCGGCGGCGGGCCTGCCGGAATTCGAGGCGCTGCGCGACCAGGCGCGCGACATCAAGAACCACACGCTGGCCCATCTCGACCTTTATCTCGAAACCTACGAGAAGGCCGTGAAGGATGCCGGCGGGCATGTGCACTGGGCGGAAACCGCGGCGGATGCGCGCGGCATCGTGCTCGACATCTGCCGGCGGGCGGGCGCGCGCACCGTCACCAAGGGGAAATCGATGATCACCGAGGAAATCGGTCTCAACGCATTCCTCGAACATGCCGGCATCGAGCCGGTGGAGACCGATCTCGGCGAATACATCATCCAGTTGCGCGGCGAGCATCCCAGTCACATCATCGCGCCGGCCGTGCATGTGAACAAGGACCAGGTGGAAGAGGATTTCCGCCGCGTCCACACCCACCTGCCGCCTTCGCGCGACCTGTCGGAACCCGAGGACCTGCTGGGCGAGGCACGCCGCGTTCTGCGCTCTCGCTATTTCGAGGCGGATGTCGGCATCACCGGCGCCAATTTCCTGGTTGCGGAGACCGGATCGTCGATCATCGTGACCAACGAGGGCAATGGCGACCTGACCCAGACGCTGGGCAAGGTGCATATCGTGATGGCCTCCATCGAGAAAGTGGTGCCGACGCTGGAGGATGTGTCGCAGATCCTGCGCGTGCTGGCGCGCTCGGCGACCGGCCAGGAAATGAGCGTCTACACCACCCTGTCGACCGGGCCGAAGCGCGATAAGGATCCCGACGGCCCGGACGAATATCACGTCATCCTGCTCGACAACGGGCGTTCCTCGATGCTGGGCACGGAGTTCCAGGAGATGCTGCGCTGCATACGCTGCGGTGCCTGCATGAACCATTGCCCGGTCTATCACACCGTCGGCGGCCACGCCTATGGCTGGGTCTATCCCGGCCCCATGGGCGCGGTGCTGACCCCGTCGCTGATCGGCGTGGACAAGGCCGGCCACCTGCCCAATGCCTCCACCTTCTGCGGGCGTTGCGAGGCGGCCTGCCCGATGCGCATTCCCCTGCCCAAGATGATGCGGCACTGGCGCGAGCGCGAATTCGAGCGCGGGCTGAACCCGGCGACACAGCGATTCGGCCTGAAGGGCTGGGCCTTCCTTGCCCGCCGGCCACGGCTCTACCGGCTGGCCACATCCTTCGCCATCCCCGTGCTCTCGGCCTTCGGAGGTACCAAACGCCGCTTCTCCTGGCTGCCGCTGGCTGGCGGATGGACGAAGCACCGCGAATTGCCGGCGCCGGAATCGCGCACCTTCATGCAGCAATGGGCCCAGTGCGAGGCGCTGAAGCAGGAGGCACGGCCATGAGCGCGCGTGACGCCATTCTCAACCGCATCCGCAAGCAGGCCGCCGGAAGCGGACCGGCCGCGGACCGGGAAAAGGCCGTCGCCGGCCGGCTGAAGAAGCATCCGCAAGGCGTGGTGCCCCAACGCGCGCAGATCGCCCCGGCAGAGCGGGTGAAGCTGTTCATCGAAAAGGCGGAGGGCGTGCAGGCCACGGTGCAGACGGTGAAATCCGGCGACGACGTGCCCAAGGCCGTTTCAACCTATCTGCGGGCGCGCAACCTGCCGGCATCGGTGCGCATGGGCGCCGACAAGCGGCTCAAGGCCATGCCATGGGACAAGCAACGCTCGCTGGAGGTGAAGGCCGGCGCATCGGACGGCGACGACATGACCGGTGTGAGCCACGGCTTCTGCGGGATCGCGGAAACCGGCACGCTGATGCTGACGGCCGGACCGGACAACCCGACGACGATCAATTTCCTGCCGGAACATCACATCGTTGTGGTGGATGCCGCCGATATCGACGGGACGATGGAAGAAGCGTTCGCGCGCCTGCGAAAGACGGCAGGACGCAAGGGCATGCCGCGCGCGGTCAACCTGGTGACGGGGCCTTCACGCTCCGGCGACGTGGAACAGAAGATCATCCTCGGCGCTCACGGGCCGAAGGCACTGCACATCATCGTGGTCGGAAAGGCTTCCTGACAGGCGCCGGCGGGGGAATCAGTCGTTAAGCGCGACGATCCCGTAGCCGTCCTGGGCGGCAGACCGGCCAGCGGCGGCATCGGTTGCAAAGAAGCCGATGCTCCACATCGCGGCGGCGGTCAGTACGAAGACGGAAAGAAGAGTTGCTTTCACGGGATTCATCTCGGTTTGCTTTCCGTCTTACTTGCGACAGGTTTGGTTACCATTCGGTTGCCTCGACAACGCAAATGTTTTCCGACTGTTCCAATTCATGCCGACAGGCCACCCTGCCCCGACGCGCGGTTCCCTATTGCATTAACCGATCGATTACCAGCCGTCTGTGACAGACTCCACACGGAAAGACCTGAATGTTGCATTGCGGCAACGTCAATGCCCCGTGCGACGACCGGCAGCATTGACAGGGGGGCGGCTCACCGTCCTAACGTTTCCGGGCGCGCGGCGCATCGAGGAGCAAGAGACCATGGCCTTTCCCGTCGACATACCCATCCTGCTGGCCTTCTGCGCGGCATCCATGGCGCTGCTGGTCATTCCGGGTCCCACGATCATCATGGTGGTCGCGCAGGCGCTGGCGCACGGACGCCGGGTTGCGCTGGCCAGCGTCGCGGGCGTGGGGCTTGGCGACTTCATCGCCGCCAGCCTTTCGCTGGTTGGCGTCGGCACCGTGCTGGCGGCGTCGGCCACAGCGTTCACGGTCGTCAAATGGGCGGGTGCCGCCTATCTCGTGTGGATCGGCATCAAGATGTGGCGGGCACCGGTTTCGCCGGTCCTGTCCGGGCTTGCCGCCGGCGAAGCCGTCCCGGTTATCCGCCACGGGGCCGTGTTTCGCGACGCCTTTCTCGTCACGCTCTTCAACCCGAAGGGCATCGTGTTCTTCATGGCCTTCGTGCCGCAATTCATCGTGCCTTCGCAGGCATTTGCACCGCAGGCGGCTGTATTCGTGACCGTGTTCACGCTGCTCGGCATCCTGAATGCGGCAGCCTATGCCCTGCTGGCAGGGTCGGCGCGACAGGCCATCCGCCGCCCGGCCGTGCTGAAGGCCGCCACCCGCACCGGCGCGGGCTTCCTCATTTCGGCGGGCCTCGCCTCGCTGATGGTCAAGCGGGCCGCCTGACCCATGGCGCTGGCCAACCGGGTCGATCCCTCCGGCGCGCTGTTCGCCGATCCGGCGCGCGGGCTGTTCACCGGCAATCGCGGCGTGATCCACGACCCGGACACGAGGACGGCGACGGGGCGGCGCTGGACGACCCTGGCCTGGATCTGCTGTGCACTCGACTACAAGGGGCGCAAGCGCGACGTCTGGGGCCGCAACGGCCCGGACGGGGCGGCCGGCTGGACGGAACTGTTCTTCACCGACGAGGTGACGGCGCTTGCGAGCGGGCACCGGCCCTGCTTCCTGTGCCGGCGCGATTGCGCAGAAGCCTTCCGGTCCGCCTTCGCGCAGGGCGCAGGCCAGCCGGATATCGCGGCCCCGGACATGGATGCTACCCTGCACGCAGGGCGGCGGCTGTCGATGGACGGCGCGCCGCAGCGCCTTTCCCCCATCGACCTGCCGGGCCTGCCGGACGGAACCATGGTGGAATCGGGCGGCAAGGCCTTCGCGCTCAAGGAACGCCGCGCATTGCCCTGGCATCCGGCGGGCTACGGCGCGGCACTTGCGCTTTCGGACCTGATGCGCGCGCCGGTGACGCTGATCACGCCGAAAGCGACCGTGGCGGCCCTGAGAAACGGCTACCGGCCGGTGTGGCGGGAATGCTGACCGCTTGACCTTGGCCGCCGCCTCGGCCATCCATCCGCCATGCGCGCCAATTACAAGCTTCCCCGCCTGTTCCTCGACGCCGCCCTGGCCGGCGGGATCGTGATCGATGCCGATTCGCGGCAGTCCAACTATCTTCTCAATGTCCTGCGGCTTGAAGAAGGAGCCGAACTGCTGGTCTTCAACGGGCGGGAGGGCGAGTGGCTCGCCCATGTGACCCGACCGGCGAAGAAACGGGCGGCGATCACGCTGGCGGTCCAGACCCGGCCACAGCCGGAGCCGGGCGATCTCGTCTACTGCTTCGCGCCGCTGAAGGCCGGCCGGCTGGACTACATGGTGCAAAAGGCGGTGGAGATGGGCGCTGGCGTCCTCCAGCCGGTCCTCACCCAGCACACGCAGGTGCACAAGCCCGGTCTCGACCGGATGAAGGCCAACGCGGTTGAAGCCGCGGAACAGTGCGGCATCCTGGCCATTCCCGAAATAGGCGAACCGGTGAAACTCGACCGCCTCCTGGCCGGCTGGGAAAGCGGGCGCCGGCTCGTCTTCTGCGACGAGGCGGCAGAGGGAAACAACCCGCTGCCGATCCTTTCGGATCTCAAGGACGAAAGGTTCGGCCTGCTGATCGGCCCGGAAGGCGGATTTTCCGAGGAGGAGCGCCGCCAGCTTCATGCCCTGCCCTTCGTCACCGCCATTCCGCTCGGCCCGCGCATCCTGCGCGCCGACACGGCGGCTGTCGCGGCAATGGCCGTGCTGCAGGCCGCGCGCGGCGACTGGACCTGAACGGATCAATTCCTGTTGACGTCATGTTCAGGACTTTTCGCTTGATAAGGCCCGCCCTTCTCGTCCATTGATGCCACGCAATCAAACGGCCGCGCCCGCGACCGTGCGGCACGAATGAAGGAATGCGTTTCATGGCGCGGGACACGACTGACGACAGGCCGCTCGGCGGATTTTCCGACATGGTCGGCTGGATGGAAGCCGGCTGCAAGCCCGTGGACGACTGGCGCATCGGCACCGAGCACGAGAAATTTCCCTTCTATGTGGATGGCAACCGGCCGGTTCCCTATGGCGGCGACAACGGCATCCGCGCCATCCTCGAAGGCATGCGCCAGAAGCTCGGCTGGGAGCCGATCATGGACGCGGGCCACATCATCGGCCTCGTCGAGCCGACCGGACAGGGCGCGATCAGCCTGGAGCCGGGCGGACAGTTCGAACTGTCCGGCGCGCCGCTGGAAACGATCCACCAGACATGCCGGGAGGGCAATGCCCACCTGGCACAGGTGCGCGAGATCGCCGAGCCGCTCGGCATCCGGTTTCTCGGCATGGGCGCCAGCCCGAAATGGACGCTGGCAGATACGCCGCGCATGCCGAAATCGCGCTACGACATCATGACCGCCTACATGCCCAAGGCCGGCAGCCAGGGCCTCGACATGATGTACCGCACCTGCACGATCCAGGTGAATCTCGATTTCGACAGCGAGACCGACATGCGCCGCAAGATGCAGGTCTCCATGAAGCTGCAGCCGCTGGCGACCGTGCTGTTCGCCTCCTCGCCCTTCACCGAGGGCGAGCCCAACGGCCTGCAAAGCTGGCGCGGCGACATCTGGCGCGACGTGGACAACGAGCGTTCCGGGCTGTTGCCCTTCGTCTTCGCGCCGGATTTCGGTTTCGCCGACTATGCGGAATGGGCGCTCGACGTGCCGATGTATTTCGTCATCCGCGACGGGCGCTACCATGACGCCACGCATGTGACCTTCCGCCAGTTCATGAACGGTGCGCTGAAAGGCGAAATCTCGCGCCCGGAACCGACGATGGGGGACTGGACCAACCATCTCTCGACGCTGTTTCCGGATGTGCGGCTGAAACGGTTCCTGGAAATGCGCGGCGCCGATGGCGGACCCTGGCGGCGCATCTGCGCGCTTCCGGCCTTCTGGGTCGGCCTGCTCTATGACGGCGAGGCGCTGAGCGCGGCCGAAGCGCTCGTGAAGGACTGGACGGTAGCCGAAACGCAGGCGCTGCGCGACAGCGCGCCGACACTCGGACTGGAAAGCGGGATCGGCGGGCGCAGCCTGCACATGGTCGCCCGCGAAGCGCTGGAGATCTCGCGCCTCGGCCTGAAGAACCGCAACCGGCTGAACGTCGACGGATTCGACGAGGCGCATTTCCTGGCGCCACTGGAGGAGATCGTCGCGCGGGGCACGACCGACGCCCAGGAGATGCTGGCCGCCTGGCACACGCGCTGGGACCACTCGGTCGAGCCGCTGTTCACCGAATACGCCTATTGAGCTGACGGCCGTTCCTGCAACCATCTTCCTGTTTGTCGACAGCCGACAAACCGGCTAGCCTTGCCGGACCGAAACCGGCGGCAAGGAGGAATTGCCATGGCCCCGTTGCTCGACATGATGCTGAACATGCAGAACGGCGAAGCCGTGCAGCAGATGGCGCGCCAGTTCCAGTTGTCACAGGAGCAGACAGCCAAGGCCATGGAAGCGCTGATGCCGGCCTTTTCCGAAGGGCTGAAGCGCAACGCCTCCGATCCCTTCGGCGTGGCGAATTTCCTCAATGCGCTGGCGACCGGCCAACATGCCCGCTACTGGGAGGACATGCAGGCCGCCTTCCAGCCGCAGGGCGTGCAGAACGGCAACGGCATTCTCGGCCATTTGTTCGGTTCCCCTGAAGTGAGCCGCGCCATCGCCAGGCAGGCTGAAGCGGCGACCGGCATCGGCCAGGAAATCTACAAGCAGATGCTGCCAGTCCTCGCCAACCTGATCATGGGCGGGCTCTACCGCCAGTCGACGGGACAGGCGGCCGGCTTCGGGGGCAATGCGTTTGGCGCAGGCGGCAATCCGCTCGGCGAGATCATCGAACAGATGATGCGCCAGGGCACCGACATGTGGACGCGCGGCCAGCAGCAGCATCGCACACCGCGCGCGGAGCCGCAGAACCCGTTCGACAATCCGTTCGGCAAGATGCTGGAAGGGATGCTCGGCGGGGGCCTGCAACAGCCGCAGGCGCAGCAACGGCCGCAAAACCCGATGACGGACAATCCGCTGGGGCGGATCTTCGAGGATTTCCTGCGCAGCGCGCAAGGTGCCGGGAGGGCCGGAACAACCAGGCCGGAAGGGGGCGGCGCAGGCGAACCGTCGGGCAAGGCGTCCAATCCCTATGACGAAATTTTTGGCGAGATGTTCGAAAGCGGCCGCCGCGCGCGCGACGATTACCAGCGCAATGTCGAGAGCATTTTCGACCAGTTCCTGAAGGGCATGGACCGCCAGCGCTGAGCGCCGGCGCACGAAAAAGACCCGGCCGCGGGGGCACGGCCGGGTCAGGCACGCGGGGCTGCCGGAGGGGATCCGGCCTGCGGCCATGGGGGACACGCAGCGCCCGCGGTAGACGATTCGGCATCAGTGAACGTGGCGCGCGGCCATTTCGGCGTCCGTGAGGCGCTGGTCACGCAACATGCCCAGGCGGCGCGTCGGGTCTTCGCTCCAGCGGCTGCCGCGGACATCGAAGAGATCGCCACGGGTGATGCCCATGTCGGCCAGTTGACGGTCGGTCAACGTGGCCAGTTCGCCAAGGCAGGTGCGATTGCGCCAGATGCGGAACACCGCCGCCATGGCCGCACCGGCACGCGCAGCAACGCCGGTCAGGACGGCCAGGCGGGTGGAAACATGGGCAGTGTGTTGCAGGGCGGTCATTTTCGGGGCTCCTTTACGGTGACCGGAAGATCGGCAGCAAAGCATCAAGCGCGCGGACCAAAGGCCCGCGACGCCGGTGTGCACCGGCCATTCCGGAATATGCACATCATGCACCGCAGCGATTGATTAGTCGAACGAATGTTTTTAATCTTACCGTTCAACATCATTGATAGGACAACGCCATGGCTGCCGCGCTCGATCTCGACCAGCTCCGCACATTCCTCGCCATCGCCGAGACCGGATCCTTCACCGAGGCGTCGCAGATCGTCCATCGCACGCAATCGGCGGTCTCGATGCAGATGCGAAAGCTGGAGGAGCGTGTCGGCAAACCGCTATTCGAGAAGGACGGGCGGATGAACCGGCTGACCGAGGACGGCGAGAGGCTGACCGCCTATGCGCGCCGGCTGGTCCAGCTCAACAACGAGACGCTGGCCGCCTTCGACGACAGCCAGTTGCAGGGCCATGTGCGCATCGGCGTGCCGGACGATTATGCCGAGCGTTTCCTGCCGGAAATCGTCGGACGCTTCACGCGCTCCAACCCGAAGGTCGAACTGACGGTCATGTGCGAGCCGACCTACGGGCTGATCGAGCATGTCCGGCGCGGCCATCTCGACATCGCGCTGATCTCGCAGACAGAGGGCGACGGCAGCATGGAGATCGTGCGCCGCGAGCCGCTGCTCTGGGTGACGTCCGCCGCCCATGCCACGCATGAGGAGCCGGTGCTGCCGCTGGCGGCCGGGCGGCCGTCCTGCAAGTGGCGGCAGCGGGCAGTGGAAGTGCTGGACGCCATGGGCCGCGAACACAGGTTCATCTTCAACAGCTGGTCGGCAACGGTCATCGCGGCGGCGGTGTTGTCCGGCCAGGCGGTGTCGCTGCTGCCCGAATGCGCGCTGCGCCCCGGCATGCGGGTGCTGGGCGAAGCCGACGGCTTCCTGTCGCTGGGTGAAACGGGCATCGCGATCCTGCGCGGGCGCACCCGCCATCCGGCGCTCGTCGATGCCCTTGCCAGGCATATCTCCGAGAGCCTCGACAACCTTTCGGTTCCAGGTGCGCTGGGACTGGCGTCGCCAGACCTGCCGGTGGCGAATGGTGGCATGCGCACGCCGCGCCTGCGCCCGGGCCACATGCTGGCCGGCTGGTAGGCACACGGCGAGGGCCTGTTGACTCCGATAGCCTGCCGAAGCCCAATGCGGCCATGGCAGACGAATCAGCATCCAACGCGGCCGAGTTCACCGTCTCGGAAATATCCGGCGCGCTGAAACGCGTGGTCGAGGACGCATTCGGCCATGTGCGCGTTCGCGGCGAGGTGTCTGGCTATCGTGGGCCGCATTCCTCGGGCCACGCCTATTTCGCGCTCAAGGACGAGCGTGCCCGCATCGACGCGGTCATCTGGCGCGGCAGTTTCCAGCGGCTGCGCTTCAAGCCGGAAGAAGGCATGGAGGTGATCGCGACCGGCAAGCTGACCACCTATCCCGGTTCGTCGAAATACCAGATCATGATCGAGACGCTGGAACCGGCGGGTGCCGGCGCGCTCATGGCGCTGCTGGAGGAGCGCAAGCGCAAGCTGGCCGGCGAGGGGCTTTTCGACCCGGCCCGCAAGCGGCCGCTGCCCTCGCTTCCGCGCGTCATCGGCGTCGTCACCTCGCCAACCGGCGCAGTGATCCGCGACATCATCCACCGCATCACGGACCGGTTTCCGGTCCATGTCATCGTCTGGCCGGTGCGGGTTCAGGGCGACACCTGCGGGGCGGAAGTGGCGCGCGCGATTGCCGGCTTCAACGCGCTTGCGCCGGGCGGTCCGGTGGCGCGCCCGGACCTCATCATCGTGGCGCGCGGCGGCGGAAGCCTGGAGGACCTCTGGGGGTTCAACGACGAGGTGGTGGTGCGCGCGGCTGCCGCATCGGCCATTCCGCTGATCTCGGCTGTCGGTCACGAAACGGACTGGACGCTGATCGACCTTGCCGCCGACATGCGCGCGCCGACGCCGACGGGCGCAGCCGAGATGGCCGTGCCGGTGAAGGCCGACCTTGAAGCCGCGCTGGCAAACCTGTCGGCACGGCTGTCCGGCGCCATGCGGCGTTCGATGGACCGCAAGCGCGAGGCGGTGCGCGCTGCCGCACGCGCCCTGCCCCAGGCAGACCAGTTGCTCGCGCTGCCGCGGCGGCGCTTCGACGAGGCAGCCATCAACCTGTCACGCATGTTGCGGGTGCATGTGGAACGCAAGAAGGCAGGCTTCGACCGGATTTCGGTGCGTTTGCGCCCTCAGGCGCTCGATGCCCGCTTCACGCAGGCACGGCGTGACCTCAAACGCCTCGATACCGCGCTGCCGCGCCTTGTCGCGGCGTCGCTGGAGCGCCGCTCCGAACGGCTGGAACAGGCGGGACGCCTGCTCAGATCCTTCTCCTACCAGGGCACGCTTGAGCGCGGTTTCGCGCTGGTGCGCGACGGCGAAGGCCGTCCGCTGTCGCGCGCGGCGGGCATCCGGCCAGGCGATTCCCTGTCAATCGAATTCCAGGACGGCCATGTCCAGGCGGCCGCGCTGGGCCCGGCCGGGGGAACCACCCCTTCCGGACCAACCGGCAAGCGCAAGGGCGCGGCGCAGACCGCACAGCAGGCAAAAGGCCAGGGCGAACTGTTCTGATCGCGGGTCCGGCGGCCCGTCAGAGCGCCGCCAACTCGCCGCGACACGCGTGCAGTTTTCGGAAGTTCGTTCGTCAGGAACTTCCCTTCCTCCCGTCCAGCAGCGCCAGAACCGACGGCAGATCGCGCATGTTGGCGAAGACGGCGTCAGGTTGAAGCCCTGCGATGACGGGGGCAAGCCCCGCCGGCGCCACATGGGAACCGCCGGTGAAGGCGGCAACCTGCATCCCTGCGCTGCGGGCCGCTGCGATGCCGGCCGGGCTGTCCTCGATGACAATACAGCGCTCGGGCGCGACGCCCATGGAACGGGCCGCATGAAGGAAGAGGTCCGGCGCGGGCTTGCCGCGCGCGACCATTGTGGAACTGAAGACGTTCGGCTCGAACCGGTCCAGCAGCCCGGTGACGCCCAGCGACAGGCGAATGCGCTCGGGCTGGCTGGAGGATGCCACGCAGAACGGCCGGTCGAGCGCGGCGAGCGTTTCGCCAATTCCCCGGATGGGCTTCAACTCGCCACGGAAGCGCGCATAGAGGCGCTCGCGCATCGTCTCCAGGTGAAGATCGGTCACTGCCAGGCCATTGCCTGCAGCCAGGTCCGCAACGATGGATCGGACCGAGTGGCCGAGGAAGCGCCTGTATGCCTCGTCGAGCGGGATGTCCGCACCAGCCTCGGCGATGATCTCCGTGAGCACGCCGATCGATATCGGCTCGCTGTCAACCAGCACGCCGTCGCAATCGAAAATCACAAGGCGTTCATTGCGGCCGGACACAGCGCCCCTCCCCTGTCAGCCCATTTGCGGACCGGTCGCCCCGTTGTGCAGCCGGACCGGAAACGGTCCTGCGGATGGCGCGTCGTCCGGCATCTCGTGAAGGGAAGTGAGGATGGTACGGTTGGGTGGATTCGAACCACCGACCTTTGGAGCCACAATCCAACGCTCTAACCAACTGAGCTACAACCGCACATGCCGGAACCCGGCGGAGCGTCAATACGCATATTCGCATCGGGTTTCAAGCACAAATCCGGCGCGAATTCCACCGCCTCCAATGAAAAAGACCGGGCGCGGGGCCCGGTCTCTTAGCGTGCCGACCGGTCGGGGAGGAGGGACCGGGCCGGCGTTCCCCGCGGCCGGGAGGAGGATAGCCGCAGGGAAAGGTCGTTTCGGCCTCAGGCGGCCTTCATGTCCTTGACGGCCTTGTCGAAGGCGGTCTTGGCCGGCTTGGCAAGGTCTTCGGCAGCCTTGGTGGCGGCGGCCTGGACGTCCTTGGCCTGCTCGGCAGCCATTTCGGTCTGCTTGCGAACGAAGGCGGTCTGCAGCTCGACGAAGTCGGAGAACGACTTCACGCCCAGCAGGGCTTCCATGTGGGAGAAGCCGGCTTCGGCATTGGCGCGCATGGCGGAAATGGTCTTGAGCGAAACGGACTGGACGGCGCCCTTGACGGTTTCCATGGAGTCCTCGACCATCTTCTGGGCTTCCTCGGCGTTCGACTTCATCTTGGCGTAGGCTTCCTGGGTCTGCTCAACGCCCTTCTCGGCGAAGGCGCGCATCTGGTCGGTCGCCTTGGTTGCGTCGAAGGCGGGGAATTCGATGGTTTCAGCGGTCTTTGCAGCCTTGGTCATATCATGATCCTCATAATGTTGACCGGCTCTCGCCGGTGTGAGTTGATAAGCTTCAATATAGAGATCTTTTTGTGCATTGCAACATATTTTTTGCACCGCACAATTCCGGGAGGAGAATTAACCACTTGGGGAGTTTGGCGGGCCGCCGGGCGGGGTCAAACATGGACGGTGGCGGAGCCAGGGACTATTAAGAAAGGGTAAAGCTGCCGGGACGCCGGTCACAAGCGAAAGCAGGGTCGCAGACATGGAAACGGGCGCATACCCCTTTCTCGACATCGCCGTGAACGATGCTGTGCGCGGGCGCCTTGCCGCCGGCGACGCGCTCGCGGTGCTGTCGGCCGATCTGTCGAGGATCGTCTGGGCGAACGGGCACGGCGCCCTGATCTTCGGCTTTGACGGCCCGGAGGACGCCATTGGCCGGGATACCGGCCTGTCGGTGACCGCACACCGCCAGATCGCCGGCCTCAGGGGGTTTCCACGCCTGCCCCGGGAAATGCCCGTTCTCGTCCGCATGGGCACCGGCATCGGCTCGCGAACCGTCGCCTTCCAGGCAAGCAGCATCCTTCTGCCTCGCGGCGAGGCTGCCATCCTGCTGGCCATACCCGCCGAGGCGCGGGGCGAGTACGGCAAGCCGCAGGTGGTCGCCGGCCTTTCAGGCCCGGAAAACCATGCCGCGCTCATCGGCCCGAACGGCGAAGTGCTGGAATGCACGGACGGCTATGACCGCCTTGGCATCGCGGCACAAACCCTGGCGGCTCTGGTCAAGGCGGTGGCGCATGAGGACGACCGTCTCGTCAAGCGCATGATCGACAGCCGTCGCGGGCCGCTGCCCGCCGGTTTCGCCCGCCTCCGCGACGACCCGGCCCTTCACCTGCTGCTCGCCGTCGAGCCCGAGTCTGATGCGGAGGACAAGGCCGCGCCCGGTGAAGACCGGCCCACCGAGAGGCTGCCGCTTGCGGGCAGTGGCCCCGATGAAGGCGAGGGCTTGCGGCCGGAAGGCACCGGAAGGCCCGGTCCGCGCAGCATTGCCGAAATGGTGGGACTGGCCTTCACGGCGGCCAGGCCCGAGGATGAGAACGGCGGGGCGGCAGACAGGCTGCGGGACGACCGTCCGGCCAATGACGACATGCCCGATGCGGCCGCAGTCGATGAGCCGGGCATCGCAGGTACCATGCATGGCGGCGGCGGTGCGCCCGGCAACACCGCGCCACATGACGACTGGTATTTCGAGCAGCCTGAACAGGCTGCGCGCCCTGCACCGGATGACGGGACGCCTCCGTCCGGCCCTGAGAAGACTGACGGGGAGGATGCCGCACCATTCGTCGCGCAACCAGGCGGGGATGCCCAGCCGGTGCGGTTCGTATGGCGCACCGACGCGGAAGGGCGTTTCACGTCCATCTCGGACGAATTCTGCGGCGTTGTCGGGCCGGCGGCCTCAGACATCATCGGCCGCCCCTTCGAGGATGTGGCGGCGCAATTCGGCATCGATCCGGACGGAGACATTGCCGGACTGCTGTCGCGGCGCGACACATGGTCGGGCCGATGCGTGTACTGGCCGCTCCAGGGAACCGCCATGCGCGCACCCGTCGATCTCGCCGCGCTGCCGATCTACAGCCGCGACCGGAGTTTCGAGGGCTTTCGCGGCTTCGGCGTGATCCGCCCCGGCGATGCGGTCGACGATCCGGCAGCAACAGGGATGGCGCTGGCAGCCGGACAGGAAGCGCGGCGGACGGGTTCCGGTGACATGGCCGAGGCCGGCGGGGAGACGGAAGAAGCACTTCATGGCGAAACGCAGCCCCCGTTGCCGGAACCGGACGCATTGCCCGAAATGGAGCACGATCCCTTCCATGGGGAAACACCGGCGCTGGCAGTCGACACGTCGCTGAACCGGAGACTGGCCGACAAGATCATCCGGCTCGAAGAGCGCCGCGACCGCGGGGACGGAAAGCAGCTTTCCAGCGCCGAACGGCTGGCGTTCGAATCGATCGGCCGGAAACTGCGCGAAGCCACGCCTTCCGTGGCGGAGCCGGATGGTAGCGACAGCGCGCCGGCCGAGAAGGTGAGCGCGCCGCCAGCAGCCGGGGATCACGCCGAGGCAAAGGCAGAAGCCGCAGAAGAATTGCCCGCCGCCGCATCCGCCGATACGCCTGTCGAGCCGCGCGAACCATCCCGGCCGCCGGCGCGGCGCAGCTTTGCCGGGGCCTTTGCCGGTGCCGGGGTTTCGGGCGCGATGTATATCGCCGCCAGCCTCGATACAGGTCCGGAGAGGACCGGCGCCAATGACGACCGCGCCGGCGCGCGGGAAATGGATGGCGTGGACACGGGCGCTTCGCCGGATGCACTGCGCGAAGCGGAGACCCTCCTGCCGGAGGACAACGGGGTGGCGGCGACCGGGACCGGCGAACCCGCCAACGCCGACACCGGGGAGACCGGATCTTTCGAACCGGCGCCCGCCGAAACAGGCCTGGATGCCTTGCAGGAAGTGCAGGCGCCGGAAAAGGTCGAGCCTGTCTTTCCGTCCATCAACGCTTATGGCCTTGCCCGTCCGGTTGCGGCCCGGCCGGCCGGAGATGCGCTGCCGGCCATGGACACGGCAGCGGACCAGGCGCCAGACCGCATGCATGGGCCGGATGCGGAAAACGTTCCGGACGCCGCCGATGCACAGCTTGAGCCCGAAGGCGACCCGGCCCCGGAGGACGGACAGAAGGACCGGGCCGCCCCGCTGGCGCGCCGGCTCGCCGCAGGCGACGTATCGCCGTCCTTCCTGGCCCGGCTCCCGGTGCCCGTTCTCGTCAGCGGCGGCGGCAGCCTCGCCTATGCCAACGCCGCTTTCCTCTCGTTCAGCGGCCATGCCTCGCTCGCCGAACTGGACGCGACCGGCGGGCTCGACGCGCTGTTCGGCGAAGCCGGACCGGAAGGGCCGGAAATCCGTCTGGCCGACGGCAGCACGGCGCGGGTGCGAACGCACATGCAGACCATCGGCTGGAATGGCGGCAAGGCGCTCATGCTGGCCTTTCTCGATGCCGGCGACGAAGACGAGGCGGAAAGGCCGGAGGGTGCTGACATGCCTTCCGGCGAGCCATCCGGCGACGCACCGCGCGTCAACGCCTTCCTGACATCCGAAACGACGGAGAAGCTGCAGGCAACGGTCCGCCAGCTCAACACGATCCTCGACACGGCGACCGACGGCGTCATCCTGATCGAGAATGACGGCACCATCCGGGCGATGAACCGTTCGGCCCAGGCGCTGTTCGGCCATGACAGCGAGGCGATGACCGGGGAACCCTTCATCCGGCTCTTCGCCACCGAGAGCCAGCGCGCGGCCGGGGATTATCTTTCCGGACTGGCAGGGAACGGCGTGGCCAGCGTCCTCAATGACGGGCGCGAGGTCATCGGCCGGGAAGCCAAGGGACGCTTCATCCCGCTCTACATGACCATCGGCAAGCTGCCTTCGGACGGCGGTTTCTGCGCGGTGATGCGCGACATCACCAACTGGAAGCGCGCCGAGGAAGAGCTGACCGAGGCGCGCCGCCAGGCCGAAGACGCCTCCAGCCAGAAGACGCAGTTCCTGGCACGCGTCAGCCACGAGATCCGCACCCCGCTCAACGCCATCATCGGGTTTTCCGAACTGATGCTTGGCGAGCGCTTCGGACCGATCGGCAACCAGCGCTACAAGGACTACCTGCGCGACATCAACCGGTCGGGCAATCACGTTCTCGACCTCGTCAACGACCTGCTCGACATCTCCAAGATCGAGGCGGGGCACCAGGAACTTTCGCACGAGGCAGTTCCGCTCAACGACATCCTCTCCGAGGCCGTCGCCATCATGCAGCCGCAGGCCAACCGGGAGCGCGTCATCATCCGTTCCTCGCTCGTCTCCGGCCTGCCCGACGTGGTGGCGGACAAGCGGTCGATGCGCCAGATCGCGCTGAACCTGTTGTCAAACGCGGTGAAATTCACGCCCCCCGGCGGGCAGGTGATCGTGTCGACCTCCTACGAGGCTAGCGGCGAGATCGTCATGCATGTGCGCGATACCGGCATCGGCATGACGGCATCGGACATCGAACATGCCATGAAGCCGTTCAAGCAGCTCAACACGATGCGCCGGACGCGCGGCGACGGAACCGGGCTCGGCCTGCCGCTGACCAAGGCACTGGTCGAGGCGAACCGGGCGCGCTTCGCCATTACCTCGACACCGGGCGAAGGCACCATCGTGGAGGTGATCTTCCCGCCGACACGCGTGCTCGCAGACTGAACAGGATCATTCCACTCCAGTTTAGAAACGTTCCAGTCTTTCAGGGATTTCCTTGATTCCCGGCCGGGGCCGGGGCACTGAAAACCGGCATCCGGCAGACATGCCGGCCCCATGGAACCCCTCAGCACAGGGCCTTGACCCCTGAAGCCCAGGAGACCGGAATGAAGACCCTTATCTCACGGCTGGCCTGCACCGCCGTCCTGCTTTCCCCTTTCGCCGCCGCCCCGGCGCTGGCAGAAGACGTTGTCAACATCTATTCCTACCGCCAACCCGACCTGATCGAGCCCGTGCTCGACGCCTTCACCGAGCAGACCGGCATCCAGACGCAGCTTCTCTTCCTCGACAAGGGGCTTGAGGAGCGCATCGCGGCGGAAGGCCAGAACTCGCCCGCCGACGTGATCCTGACCGTCGACATCTCGCGCCTGACCAAGGCGAAGGAAGCCGGAATCACCCAGCCGGTGAACAGCGAAGAGATCAACGCTCACATCCCGGCCGAATTCCGCGATCCGGAAGGCAACTGGTTCGGCCTCACGCAGCGCGGCCGCGTGGTCTACGCCTCGAAGGAGCGTGTGGCGGAGGACGAGCTGGCCTATGCCGACCTCGCCGATCCGAAGTTCAAGGGCCGCATCTGCATGCGTACCGGCCAGCACGACTACAATATCGGCCTTTTCGCCGCGATGATCGCCCATGAAGGCGCGGAAAAGACCGAGGAATGGATGACGGGCCTGCGCGACAACCTGGCCCGCAAGCCGGAAGGCAATGACCGCGCCCAGGCCAAGGCGATCTATTCCGGCGAGTGCGACATCGGCCTTGGCAACACCTATTATGTCGGCCTGATGAAGACAAACGAGAAGGAACCGGAGCAGAAGGAATGGGCAAACGCCATGAAGGTCATCTTCCCGACCTTCGAGAACGGCCACACCCACGTGAACGTCTCCGGCATGGCACTGGCCAGGCATGCGCCCAACAAGGAAGCCGCCATCAGGCTGATGGAATTCCTGGCCAGCGAAAAGGCACAGCAGGTCTATGCCGAACAGGTGTTCGAATATCCGGTGAAGCCGGGCGTCGAAGCCTCGGACGTCGTGCAGTCCTTCGGCACGATCAAGGCCGACACGCTGCCACTGACGGATATCGCCAAGCAGCGCAAGGCTGCCTCGGAAATGGTCGACCGGGTTGGTCTGGATGACGGTCCGCAGAGCTGAGCGGGTTACCGCATCGACGCGCAGGGAAGGCGGAGCCAGCCAACGGCTCCGCCTTTCGCTGCTTGCCATGACGGCGTGAGCGGGGCAAAGGACGCATCCAATGCAACCCAGCCAGGCCGTCAATCCAGCCCCCCTGCCCCTCGACCGGCTGCCGCCGGTGCGCCGGTTGCGCCATCGCGCCATCGTCGCGGCGACGGCGCTCATCGCCGCACTCGTTCTGCTTCCGGTGCTCGTGCTGGTCAGCGTGGGCGTGACGGGCAGCGGCGAGGACTGGCCGCACCTGATGGAAAACGTGCTGCCGCGCTCGACCCTCACCACGCTCTGGCTGCTGGTGATGGTTTCGGCCGGGACCGCGAGCATCGGCGTGACGACGGCATGGCTGATCGTCGCGTATGATTTCCCGTTCCGGCGGCTGCTGGCATGGGCGCTCGTCCTTCCGGTGGCCGTGCCGCCCTATCTGGCCGCCTATGCGTTCGGCGAGTTCTTCCATTTCACCGGTCCGGTCCAGACGGCGCTGCGCGCCCTGTTCGGCTGGCAGAGCCCGCGGGACTACTGGTTTCCCGACATCCGCTCCACCGAGGGGGCGGCGCTGGTGCTTTCGGCGGTGCTTTACCCCTATGTCTACATGACGACGCGGGTGGTCTTCCTGATGCAGGGGCGCTCCATCGCCGATGTGGCCCGCACGCTCGGCGCCCGCCCCGGCAAGGTGTTCCGGCGCATCCTGCTGCCGGTGGCGCGCCCCGCCATCATCGCCGGCGTCGCGCTGGTGCTGATGGAAACGCTCAATGACATCGGCGCGGTGGAATATCTGGGCGTGCGCACCCTCACCTTCTCGGTCTATTCGACCTGGCTGAACCGGGGAAGCCTGGAGGGCGCGGCGCAGATCGCGGCGGTGATGATGGTGATCGTCTTCGCCATCCTGATGACCGAGCAATGGGCAAGGCGCAAACAGGGCTTCCATGCCGCCCGCGCCACGCAGATCAAGGCCCGTCCGCCACGGCTGCAACTCACCGGCTGGCGCGCGGCCGCAGCCTTCATCGCCGTGCTTCTTCCCGTCCTGGCCGGGTTCGGCATTCCCATCCAGGTCCTTGGCACCTTCGCGCTGCGGCGCCTGGACCAGCTTTTCGAGCCGGCGCTGCAGAATGCCTTTGTCAGTTCCGTTCTCGTGGCATCCGCCACGGCCGTGCTGACCGTCAGCGTGGCGCTCATGCTGCTCAATGCGGCCCGGCTGGTCCGCCGGCCCGGCGTGCTTGCCATGGCACGGGTTTCGACCATCGGCTATGCCCTGCCGGGCACGATCCTCGGCCTTGGCCTGCTGTTTGCGCTGGCCCGGTTCGACAACACGGTGGACGGCCTGGCACGCGACTGGCTGGGCCTGTCCACCGGGCTGCTGGTCAGCGGCACCGCGGGGGCGGTCATCTATGCGTGCACGATCCGCTTCCTGGCGCTGGCGGAAGGCACGATCCGCTCCGGCCTGGAAAAGCTGCCGCGCAATATCGACGATGCGGCACGCTCGCTCGGCTGCACGCCGGCGCGCTCGGCCCGGATCGTGCTGCTGCCACTGCTGACACCGGCCATCATGACGGCCGGGGTGCTGGTCTTCGTCGACACCGTGAAGGAATTGTCAGCGACGATCCTGCTGAGGCCCTTCGGCTTCTCGACCCTGGCGACCCATGTCTATGAAAACGCATCGCGTGGCGTTGTCGAGGACGGCGCCGTCGCGGCATTGCTGATCATCGTGACCGCGCTGGCACCCGTGATCCTGTTGTCGCGCGCGCTGATGCGTGACGAGACATCCTGACGGCGAACAAGAAAAAAGCGCTTTCCGTCATTCAGCGGAAAGCGCCTGAAAAATTTCGGCAAGCTGTCAAGTTCGCTCAAACTCAGTCTGTCGGCGTCAGGTCGAAAGACTTCAACAATCAGTTAACGCGATCATGCGACGAAGACCTTAACGATACATTACCGCCGGACTGTGTGTTCTAGGCATCTCCCATTGAGACTGCGCGTGGTAAATTTCCATTTCACCTTCCATTAACCATGCCGGACCGGTCTCAATTCTGCAGTGCTTCCAGGTCACGGTAAAGGTCGAGTGCTTCCGGGTTGGCGAGCGCCTCCTTGTTCTTGACCTGGCGCCCGTGGACGACGTCGCGCACGGCCAGTTCCGTGATCTTGCCCGACTTGGTGCGCGGGATGTCCGCGACAGGCACGATCTTCGCCGGCACATGGCGCGGGCTTGCGCCGGTGCGGATCTTCGTGCGGATCTTCTTTTCCAGACCCGCGTCGAGCGTGACACCCTCCGCCAGACGCACGAACAGGACGACGCGCACGTCGTCTTCCCACTGCTGGCCGATGCACAGGGCCTCGATCACCTCGTCAAGCTGTTCGACCTGGTTGTATATCTCGGCCGTGCCGATGCGCACGCCGCCGGGGTTGAGCGTGGCATCCGAACGGCCATGGATGATCATGCCGCCGTGTTCGGTCCATTCGGCGAAATCGCCATGGCACCAGACATTGTCGAAGCGCTCGAAATAGGCGCCGTGATACTTCATGCCGTCGGGATCGTTCCAGAAACCGATCGGCATGGAGGGAAAGGCCCTGGTGCAGACCAGTTCGCCCTTTTCCTGGCGCACGGGCTTGCCGTCGTCGTTCCACACATCGGTGGCCATGCCGAGCGCGGGCCCCTGGATTTCGCCCGACCAGACCGGCTTGCCGGGAATGGCGAGGACGAAGCAGGCGACGATATCGGTGCCGCCGGAAATCGAGGCCAGATGGACGTCCGCCTTGATGCCGTCATAGACGAACTCGAATCCCTCCGGCGAGAGCGGAGACCCGGTCGAGGAGATGACGCGCACCGTTGAGAGGTCGTGAGTCTCGATCGGCCGCAGGCCGGACTTGCGCACCGCGTCGATGAACTTGGCCGAGGTGCCGAAATAGGTCATCTTCTCGTCGCGCGCATAGTCGAAGATGACGTTGCCGTCCGGGTGGAAGGGCGAGCCGTCATAGAGCAGCAGCGTCGCGCCGGCCGCAAGGCCCGAGACCAGCCAGTTCCACATCATCCAGCCGCAGGTGGTGAAATAGAAGAAGCGGTCGCCCTCGCCGATGCCGGCATGGAGGCGCTGCTCCTTGGCATGCTGGAGCAGCGTGCCGCCGGCCCCGTGGATGATGCACTTGGGAATGCCGGTCGTGCCGGAGGAATAGAGGATGTAGACCGGGTGGTTGAACTCCAGCCGGGTGAAAACGGGATCGCCGGCCTCGCAGGGAGCGATGAAATCGTCCAGCGTCGCGGCGCCCTCCATCGAGGCGGCGACAGCGGCCGCATCGCCGAGATAGTCCAGCACGATGCACTTTTCCGCCGGCAGCTTCGCGAAGACGGCGGCCAGTTTCGCACCCGTCTCCTGACGCTTGCCGTTGTACCAGTAGCCGTCGACACCGACGAACAGGACCGGGTCGATCTGGCCGAAGCGGTCCAGCACGCCCTGTTCGCCAAAATCGGGCGAACAGGACGACCAGATGGCGCCTATGGACGTGGCAGCCAGCATGCAGGCCACCGTTTCGGGCATGTTGGGGACCATCGCGGCGATGCGGTCGCCCGGCTTGACCCCCATGGCGCGCATGGCTTGCTGCAGGCGCGAGACAAGAGCGCGCAATCCGTTCCAGGACATGCGGCGGGCAACCTTGTCCTCTCCCCGGAAGACAAGGGCATCGCCCTCGCCCGTCTTCCACAGGAAGTTCTCGGCGAAATTGAGCCGGGCATCGGGGAAGAAGCGGGCGCCCGGCATCCGGTCGCCATCGACCAGCACCCGGCCGCCCTTGTCGCCGATGATGCCGCAATGATCCCAGATCAGGCTCCAGAACGCCTCGCGGTCGTCGATCGACCAGGCGTGGAGGTCGTCATAACCGGCGAAGGTCCGGCCAGCACGCTCGCCAGCCGCTGCCATGAAGGCCGTCATCGGGTGCGTGGCGACACGATCCGGCGAAGGAGTCCACAACGGGGCGTCTTGGGTCATGCTAACCTCCCTTTCCATGCCGGCCTGTGTTGCCGATGCGGCATCATTTCGCAAGAGCGTATAAACCCCGGCCGCCTGCGTCGGCGCAAGCCGCGCGCCGCAGATGCCTGTGGTAAAAGGGGGCATGGCCGCCCGGCGTCCTTGAAATGGCCATCGCGTCGGGTACAGCTTGGGGAGGATCGAAAGGCGGGAAAAAGGAAGCGCATGTCGGCACCGGTCATCAGAAGGCTGTTCCTCTCCGGTCTGCTGCTGGGTCTGCTCGCAGTCGCGATCTTCCTGTCCTTGCCCTTCCTCGCCTCCACATCGATCATACGCGGTCGCATCACCGCCGAATTGAGCAACTGGACCGGATATCGCGTCGAACTGACCGCCGCACCCGAGATTTCGCTGTTTCCCAATGTCGAGGTGAAACTGTCCGGCGTGCAACTGACCCCGTGGGGCAAGCCGGAGGCAACAGTGGCACGGGCGGAGGAGGTCCGTGTCGCGCTGTCGGCCCTTGACGCGGTTTCGGGGCGCATCAGGTTCACGCGGATCGACATCATCCGTCCGGTGATCAAGCTGCCCGACGCGGGATCGCTTCCGGAGGCACCGTCGAGCGGCCGGTTCGTGACCGCGATAAGGGTGGCGGAATCTGCGATCTCCGCCGATGGCGAGACACCCGACCTGTCTTTCGTTCCCGACGAACCGCTCGGAACCGTCAGCCTTGTCGACGGCCGGGCCGTCTACACGCAGGACGGCCAGGAGCTTCCGGTCGTCTCCAGCGTCAACGCGACGATTTCCTGGCCGCGCCTGGCGGCGGGGCTGAGCGCCATGGGGTCGGCCATCTGGAACGGCGAGCAGGCGGACCTGCGGCTGTCGGCCCAGCAGCCGCTGTTGCTGCTGGCCGGCGGCCAGTCGAAACTGACCGTCGAACTGGCATCGAAGCCGCTTGCCCTGTCCTATGACGGCATCGTGACCCGCCGCCCCGCGCTGTTCGTCAACGGCACCGCCTCCCTGTCGACGCCATCCCTGTCCCGTGCGATGGAATGGTCGCGCGTGACAGCCTCGCAAGGCCTTCTGCCTGGCCGGGTTGCGGTGAGCGGACGCCTGAGCGGCGGTCCGGAACGGATGAAGCTGGAGGAAGCCGAGCTTGCATTCGGCGACAGCACGGGCAGCGGCGTCCTTGAATTCGGCTTGCCCGGCCCGGTGCCAGTGGTGGCCGGCACACTGCACTTCCCGGCAATGGACCTCGCCACCATTCTCAATGCCTTTCCGGATGTCCTGCCCGGCGACCCTGCCGGCAGTGCCCTCGCGGACGTTCCCGCCAACCGGATCAATCTTGACCTCCGGCTTTCGGCGGACAATGCCAGTTTCGGCGCGGTGGCACTGAACGAGGTTGCGGCAACGGCACAGGTGAAGGACGACCTGTCGGTCTTCGACATTTCCGATGCACGGGCCTTCGGCGGATCGGTCCAGGCGGGCCTCAGGATCAACCGTGGCAAGGACGGGCGGACAAGCGAATTGCGGGTGCTGGCCACGGAAGTCGATGGCCGCCTGATCGGCGAAACGATTCCGCTGGCCAGCGGTGTTCCGGATGCAATCACCACATTCTCGCTGATCCTGAAGGGGCCGGGGGCCAGCTGGAGGGACCTGATCGAGAACTCCACGGGTTCGCTCTCGGCGCAGATGGCCGCTGGCGTCATTCCGGAAGTCGACCTCGACCGTTTCGTGGACCGGCTGCGCACATCCGGCTTCTTCCGGCTTTCAGAAGCCAGGGGCCGGCCGCTTGAGTTCCAGACGGCAGAAGTGGAACTGGCCATCGAAACGGGCGTGGCGCGCATACAGAAGGCCACGCTGACCACGCCGGTGCGCCAGGTCAAACTGGTCGGACTGATCCCGCTGGCTGGCCGGAGCCTCGCCATCGCCGGAACGGTCACGCCGCTGGGCGAAAACCGGGCGGGTGCCACGCCGCTTTCCTTCTTCGCCGGCGGGTCCTGGAACGCGCCGCTGATCTCGCCGGTGCTTGCGCCGGCTGCGGCACCGCAATAAGACCGGCCGGAGGCGCCCTGTCCGCCGGCATTTGCCGGCAAATTCTCATTCGCGGCGAATCAGTCTAGTTTCGATGAAATGACCGCAAGAGGGTGCGGGGTGGCGGTGTGTTCAAATTCCTGATCGGGCTGTTCAAGATCCTGGTGATCTCGCTCATCACCGGAGCGGGGCTGTCCGCCTTCAACCTGACGGCCGCCGACATCCTGCAACAGGTCGGCATGACGCCGGAGCGCGTCCTGGGCCTGCTTCAGCAGGGCGCGGAATGGGCCATTCCGAACATCGTGCTCGGCTCGATGGTCATCGTCCCGGTCTGGGTCGTGGTCTTCTTGCTGCGCCCGCCCCGAAGCTGAAGCAGATCATGCATTGGCAAAGGCCGCCTGCTCGTCGCGGCGGCGCTGCAGGTCCTTTCGCTTGTTGACGATGGAGGCGATGATCACGCCGGTGGCGACAAAGGCGATGAGCACGGTACAGACCGCGTTGATCTCCGGTGTCACACCGAGGCGGACCTGGCTGTAGATCTTCATCGGCAGGGTCGTGGCGCCCGGACCGGACGTGAACGACGCGATGACCAGGTCGTCCAGCGACAGCGTGAAGGCCAGCATCCAGCCGGAAATGACGGCGGGCAGAATGTTGGGCAGGGTCACCTGGAGGAAGGTGGTGACGGGCGGGGCGCCGAGATCCATGGCCGCTTCCTCCAGCGAACGGTCGAAGCTGACAAGGCGCGACTGCACCACCACGGCGACGAAACACATGGAAAATGTGACGTGGGCGAGCGTGACCGTCACGAAGCCGCGGTCGAGTCCCACCGCCACGAAGAGCAGCAGCAGCGACAGGCCGGTGATGACCTCCGGCATGACCAGCGGCGCATAGACCATGCCGGAAAACAGGATGCGGCCGCGGAAGCGGGTATACCGGTCGAGCGCAAGGGCAGCGAGCGTGCCGAGCACGGTGGCGACCGAGGCGGACAGGAAAGCGACGCGGGCCGTCACCCACGCGGCGTTCATCAGCCCGTCATTGCGCAGCATCTCGCCATACCATTTCGTCGAGAAACCGGCCCAGACGGTGACCAGCCGGGACTCGTTGAACGAGTAGATGACCAGCAGCACGATGGGCAGGTAAAGGAAGGCGAAACCGAAGACGACGGAAGCGATGTTGAAGCGGGACCAGGTCGTGTTCATGTCACTTCCCCGCCTCTTGCGCCCGCGCCTGGGCGTTCTGGAACAGCACGATGGGGACCACCAGCAAGAGCAGCAGGATGATCGCCACGGCAGAGGCCAGCGGCCAGTCGCGGTTGTTGAAGAATTCCGACCACAGCGTCTTGCCGATCATCAGCGTGCGCGAACCGCCGAGCAGGTCGGGAATGACGAATTCACCGACGGCGGGAATGAAGACCAGCAGGCAGCCGGCGAGAATGCCCGGCACGGCCAGCGGCAGGGGGATCTTCCAGAAGGCCGAAATCGGCGGACAGCCGAGATCCTGGGCCGCCTCGATCAGCGAATAGTCCATCTTCTCAAGCGTGGAATAGATGGGCAGGACCATGAAGGGCAGATAGGAATAGACGATGCCGATGAAGATGGCGGTGTGGGTGTTGAGGATCTGCAAGGGCTCTGAAATCACGCCCAGCCACATCAGGAACTGGTTGAGAAGGCCCTCCGGCTTCAGGATGCCGATCCACGCATAGACGCGGATCAGGAATGACGTCCAGAACGGCAGGATGACGAGCATGAGCAGCGTGGGGCGGATGCCCTGCGGGGCACGCGCCATGCCATAGGCGAGCGGGAAGCCGATGAGGAGCGTCAGGAACGTGGAAACCGCCGCGATGATGACGCTCGACAGGTATGCCTTCACATAGAGGGCGTCCTCGGTGATCCAGAGATAGTTGTCGATGGTGAAGCTGCGCGCGCTTTCCAGCCATGTCCCGATGCCCTCGAAGACCGGCGTGTAAGGCGGCATGGAAATGGCCGATGTCGACAGCGATATCTTGAAGACGATGAGGAAGGGGATCAGGAAGAAGAACAGGAGCCAGGCATAGGGCACCAGGATGACAAGGCGGCTGGCGATCGACGAGATCAGTTTCTGCATGGCCGCCTCCGCTCAGCTTGTCAGGACGACGCCGGCATCCGGCTCGAAGCTGATCCAGGCGCGGTCGCCCCATGTCAGGGGATTGTCGGAGCCGCGGGCGCTGTTGATCATGGAGGCGCGCACCACCTTGCCCGAATCCAGCCGGACATGGATGATGGTCATGTCGCCGAGATAGGCGATATCCCAGACCTCGCCGTCGATACAGTTGGGCGCGGCGCCGGGATTATCCGGCGTGATGCGGATCTTTTCCGGGCGGATGGCGAACCATGCCTTGTCGCCCTTGCGTACCTGGCCGGCGCCGGCTGCGCGGATTTCCAGGCCGTCCTGTCCCGCGATCACGACACCGCCGGATCCGGGTTCGCCGACCTCGCCCTCGAAGATGTTCACATTGCCGATGAAATCGGCGACGAAACGCGAGGACGGGGCCTCGTAGACCTCGGCCGGCGTCGCGACCTGCTTGATCTTGCCATGATCCATGACTGCAATGCGGTCGGCCATGGTCATCGCCTCTTCCTGGTCATGGGTGACGACGACGAAGGTGAGACCCAGGTCCTGTTGCAGGTCCATGAGCTCGAACTGGGTTTCCTCGCGCAGCTTCTTGTCCAGCGCACCGAGCGGTTCGTCGAGAAGAAGAACCTTGGGCCGCTTGGCCACGGAGCGGGCGAGCGCGACGCGCTGGCGCTGGCCGCCGGACAACTGGTGCGGCTTGCGGTGGGCGAATTTCTCCAGCTTCACGAGCCTGAGCATCTCGGCCACGCGCTCCTGGATCTGCGGTTTTGGCATGCCGTCCTGCTTGAGGCCGAAGGCGATGTTGGCTTCCACCGACATGTGCGGGAACAGGGCGTAGGACTGGAACATCATGTTGACGGGCCGGCGATAGGGCGGCACGCCGCGCAGGTCCTGCCCGTCCAGCAAAATCTCCCCGGACGTCGGTTCCTCGAACCCGGCCAGCATGCGCAGCAGGGTGGACTTGCCGCAACCCGAGGCGCCGAGCAGGGCGAAGAACTCACGCTCGTAGATGGTCAGCGTCAGGTCGTCGACCGCGGTAAAATCGCCGAAGCGCTTGGTGACGTTGCGAAAGACGATATAGGGCCTGGCGTCCGGATCGTTCCAGGGTGCAAAGCTCTTCCTGATGCTGCCAAGCGATTTCATCCCCTCATCCCCCTGCGAAGCGCCGCCTTCATGGCTGTTGGCTTGTTCCTGCAAAAACCCCGGCGGACCATGGTCCGCCGGGGCTGTCATCCGCTTTTTACTGGCCGGTCACGACGCGGGTCCAGGCCCGGGTCATCAGCCGCTGTTCCTTGTTGTCGGGCGGCGTCGTGGTGAACAGCTTGTCGGTGGTCGCCTCGTCCGGATAGACCGCCGGATCGCCGATCACCTCCTCGTCGAGGAACTGCTGCGAGGCCTTGTTGCCGTTGGCGTAGTAGACATAGTTCGATGCCTTGGCGATGACCTCGGGCTTCATGATGTAGTTGAGGAACTCATGCGCCTCGGCGACGTGCGGCGCATCGGCCGGGATCGCCATCTGGTCGAACCACATCTGCGCGCCTTCCTTGGGGATGGAATAGGCGACTTCGACGCCCTGGTCGGCCTCCGCGGCCCGGTCGCGGGCCTGGAAGACGTCACCCGACCAGCCGACGGCCAGGCAGATGTCGCCATTGGCGAGCGCGTTGATGTATTCCGACGAATGGAACTTGCGGATGGAGGGACGGATCGCCTCCAGCGCGGCCTGGGCCGCCTCGATGTCCTCGGCGGTCTTGGAATCGGGATCCTTGCCGAGCCAGTTGAGCGCCGCCGGGATCATCTCGGCGGGTGCGTCCAGCATGTAGACGCCGCAATCGGCGAGCTTGGAGAGCTTTTCCGGGTTGAAGACCACATCCCAGCTGTCGATGGTGTCGATGCCGAGGGCCTCGTTGACCTTGGCGACATTGTAGCCGATGCCGGTCGTGCCCCACATGTAATTGATGGAGTAGTCATTGCCCGGATCGTACTTCTCGGTGCGGGCCGCGATCTTGTCCCACATGTTCTCCAGGTTGGGCAGCTTCGACTTGTCGAGCTTCTGGAACACACCGGCCTGGATCTGGCGCGCCAGGAAGGTGCCGGTGGGCACGACCACGTCATAGCCGGTGCCGCCAGCCAGCAGCTTGGTCTCCAGGATCTCGTTGGAATCGAAGACGTCATAGACGACCTTGATGCCGGTTTCCTTGGTGAAATCCTCAAGGATGGATTCGTCGATGTAGTCGGACCAGTTGTAGACGTTCACCACGCGCTCCTGGGCGGCAGCGCCACCGGCGGCAAGGCCGAGCGCGAGCGCCGAAACGGCGGTCAGGAACATTTTCGATCGGGTCATCTCATTCTCCTCTCAGAAGGTTCTTCCGGCTCTCGTGGCGGGCGCTTTGCGGCCGGTTCCGGTAGAAAGCCTATTGGCCTTTCCCGCCTTGCTCAAGCCGGTTTTTCCGGTTTGCGGTTCACAGGTAACTGGTGCGCTCCAGCGGCGTGATCTCCTGCCAGAAGGCCAGGATTTCCGCCCTTTTCAGGTCCTTGAAGACCTTGGCGAGCAAGGGCCCCATGGCGCGTTCGGCGAACCCGCCACGATCCATGAGCTGAAGCGCGTCGTCCATGTCGTCGGGCAGCGAAAGGCCGTCCTCGTCATAGGCATTGCCCTCCACCGGCGGCGGCGGCGGCACCCGCTGTTCCAGCCCCTCCATGATGGCCTGGATGATGGCCGTCATGACCAGATAGGGATTGGCATCGGCGCCGGCGATGCGGTGCTCGATGCGCCTGTTGGCCTCGTTGGAGACCGGGATGCGCACGGCGACCGAGCGGTTGTTCTCCGCCCAGACGGCGCGCGTGGGCGCATAGGAGCCGGGGGTGATGCGGCGGAATCCGTTCCAGGTGTTGATGAACATCAGCAGCGCCTCCGGCATGGTCTTGAGCAGGCCGGTCACCGCATATTCGAGGCGCTGGCGGCCGCCTTCGCCGGAGAAGATGTTGACGCCGGCCGCATCGAGCACCGACGTGTGAACATGCATGCCGTTGCCGGCATATTCGATGAAGGGCTTGGCCATGAATGTGGCCTGGAGTCCGTGTGCGCGGGCGCAACCCATGACGATGCGGCGCAGCTTGATCACGTCGTCAGCCGCGCGCAGCGCATCGCCGCGATGCTTCAGGTTGACCTCGAACTGGCCAGGCGCCGCCTCCTTGATGATGGTGTCGATGGGCAGGTTCTGCTCGGCGGCGGCGTCGCGGATCATGTCGAACAGCGCGGCGTGCTCGGCCAGGTCGTCCAGGCCATACATGCGAAGCCGGTCCGGCCCGCCCATGGCGCCGACCGGCGCGGGCATGCCGTCGTCCCAGTCCGTATCCGGCTCCAGCAGATAGAATTCCAGTTCGAAGGCGACGACGGGATAGAGGCCCCTTGCATTGGCCTCGGCCACCTTGTGCTTGAGCACCTGGCGCGGGTCGGCCATGAAGGGCTCACCCTCGGGCGAGAAGGTCTGGAGCAGGACCTGGGCTGTCTTGCGCTTGGCCCAGGGAACGATGGACAGCGAACCGCGCGTGGCGCGGCAATAGCCGTCCTGGTCGCCTGTCTCGATGTGCAGGCCGGTTTCCTCCACCTCTCGGCCCCAGACATCCAGCCCGTGCAGCGACATGGGGAAGTTCACGCCCTCCTGAAAGGCCTTCTTGAGCGCATCCGCAGGGGCCCATTTGCCGCGCATCACGCCGTTGGGATCGACCATGAGGAACTCGACGGCCTCGAGATCCGGATGGGTGGCGACGAACGTCTCGTATTCGGCCTTGTGATCTGCGGAAATGAAGCCATCGGGGGTGCCGGTGTCGGGTACCATGTCCTTGGCGTCCATGCCCTTGCCGTTCGTATTGGCCGCCGTGGCGGCAGATGCCCCTTGTTCCAAGATGTGCTACCCGCAGTTATTGAAGACGATCCAGACTGCCCGTGCGCCGGACCGGATGTCAACTCGCCCCCCATCAAATAAGCGATGTCGAAATATCTGTTTTTGCAGCCATTAGGGCGCTATTGGTCAGGCATGCCGATCCCCATGCTCCTGCGCCCTGCCCGCTTCCTGTTCCGCCTCGCCGCCCTGGCCGGGGCGGCATGGCTGGTGGCCGGGGTCCTGACCGGCGGCTGGCAATGGCGGCACACGCTGGAGCCGAGCGGCCTGACGGCAGTCCTGCTGCTGGCGGCGACACTGTCGGCGGCACCGCTGGAAAGGCTCCTTCCGGGACACCGGTTCGTTGCGGGGGTGGCGGCCATGCGCCGCGACATGGGCCTTGCCGCCTTCGGTTTCGCCGCGCTGCACATGGCCGCAACGGTCCTGGCGCTCGGACGGCTCGACCATGTGATCCAGGGGCTTGCCTGGACCAGCATCTGGACCGGCTGGGCGGCCTTCGTCCTGCTCCTGCCGCCTGCCCTGTCGTCCGTACCCTCGGCCAAGGCAGGGCTCGGCCCCTTCTGGAGGCCCGTGCAGCGGCTGACCTGGCCGGCCGCGGCTTTCGCGGCCTGGCACTGGTATCTTCAAACGCGTGGCGACTGGCTGTTCTTGAGTATCACCGGCCTGCTGATCGCCATGGAAGCGGCGCGCATCCTTGCGCCGCGCCGTCGCCTTCACTGAAAATCGAAGGCGGACAGGCCGGTCACCATCTCGTCCAGGCCCAGCGGCCGGGTGATGGGCGGCTCGGCCCTGGCAAGGCAGCCGGAGCGTTCGCACAGGCGGCAGGCCGGCCCGACCGGCGTGGCCGGAACCTGGCCGTTCTTCGGCGTGACGCCCGGGACCACGCCGGGCAACGCGCCGCCATAGATGATCTCGTCCTTGAAGGCGATGTCGCAGCCCAGCAGGATGGCGGTGCGGCGCGGGCGCTCGGCGAAGGCCCCCTGCGGCCCCTCCAGCGTGCGCGCCACGGTAAGGAACTCGGTGCCGTCCGGCATGACGACGGCCTCCACGAAGATTTGGCCGGGCTGGGTGAAGGCGGCGTGAATGGCGAGCTTGGGGCACATGCCGCCAAAGCGCTGCTGGGGAAAACCCTGGGCGCCGGCACGGCGGAACCGGTGGCCGGCGTTGTCGACCTCCAGCATGAAGAAGGGGATGCCGGCCTGGCCCTGCCGGCCCAGCATGGTCAGCCGGTTGGCGGCCTGCTCGAAGGATACGCCGAAGCGCGAGCGCAGCACGTCGATGTCGTAGCGGGCCTTCTGCGCGGCCTGCAGGAAGGGCTGATAGGGCATCATCAGCGCATGGGCCGCATAGCGCGCCATCTCGAAGCGGGCGAGACGACGCGCCTCGTCGGTGGACAGTTTCAGCGCCTCGATCTCGCGGGCGATGGCCACGTTCATGCGCAGCAGCACAGCCTCCATCGCCACTTCGCGCAACTGGTCGAAAGGTGACAGGCGTTCCGACAGGAACAGGCGCTGCGAATGCCGGTCGAAACGGCGGCGCCAGTTGGGCATGGTCGCGACAGGCAGGACGCGGACCGTGATCCCCAGTTCGGCGCGCATCCATGTCTTCAGGGCGCCCATCAGGTCGTCGCCGGGCTGCAACAGGGCGGTGAAGGCCTCCGCCTCCTCCTCCAGCACGGGATAATGGTTGGCCCGAGGCTCCAGGACCTCGTGCACCTCGTCGATCGGCAGGCGCGCGCCCGACAAGGCCGTCGCATGGCCCTCGCGCGCCAGCAGGTCGGACAGGTCGGTCAGCCGCTCGGCCTGTTCGCGATAGGCGCGGTAGAGCTTCACGACGGCCGCCGACACGTTCGGCGCGGCTTCCGCGATTTCCATCAGTTCCTGCTCGCCGGGCAGTTCGCCGGCCAGCAACGGATCGGCGAAGACCTCGCGCAGCGCCGCCAGTGACGCGCCGGTCTCGCCCTGCAACTCGTCCGGGTCGATCTTGTAGACCGAGGCCAGCTTCAGGATGAGCTGCACGGTGAGCGGGCGCTGGTTGCGTTCGATGAGGTTGAGGTAGGATGGCGATATGCCGAGTGCCTCGGCCATCGCGGTCTGGGTCAGGCCCTTGGCGTTGCGGATCCGGCGGATGCGCGGGCCGACGAAGATTTTCTGGTCCGCCACGGCGGCGCTCCATGCCTTGCTGATTTACACCGGTTTACAGAATAGGGGTGCGTTGTGGATTTTACAAGATTTACATGCTTACAAGACCGGTTGGTCAAAGCCTCCACAGCTTGACCCGATTCGCCGCTCGAAACGGCTGTTTTCCCTCGCATATCCGCGATTCGAGCGCTAGCTTGACCATGAAGGCGGCGCAGACAGGCGGCCGGGAGTGAAACCGGCAAAGCCCTGTCAAAGCGCCATCGACAGCACAACCGGGCCAGCCGCCTGGTGACAAGGAGAGACAAATGGCACCGAAAACGCGAGTCAAGGAACGCGCCGAGGAACAGGCTTCGGCCATGAACATGGACCAGCAGGCGGTGATCCGCATGGTGGCCAACGACCTGCACCGCCTCAACCAGTCGGTGATGAAGGCGGTCGAGGCCGGCGTGTCCGTGGAACTTGTGCGCTCGGCACGCCATCACTGCGGCAACGGCAACTGGGGCGACCTGCTCATCCCGGTGATCGTGACCAACAATCCGGGTGCCGCGAACGACTGACCTGAAAGAGCCGGATTCCACTGCAAGGCCGCGTCCGGCAAGGGTGCGGCCTTGTTGCGTTCACTATTTTGTTAAATTTAAGATTGCATTCTGGCGGTGACCTACAACATGGTTTAATGGGCTGGCTATAGGACACGCCAACGTTGAACCGGGCAAAGCACCATCCATGAAGCAGGACAATTCCGCATTTGGTCTCCGCCACGGCGAATCCGGATATTCCGGCGCCGGAAACAGGGCGAAGGACGACATCCTCATCGTGACGGCAGACCGCGTCAGCCGCATCGTCATCGAGGGGACACTCAAGAGGATGGGCAAGACATGCCGCGCGATGGAGCCCTCGACAATGGCGTCCGTCGAGGACATGGGCATGCCGGCCCTTGTCATTTTCGAATGCAGCAATGCATCCGAACTATGCCGGCACTATTCCGGCGTTTTCACCGGCAAGGGGCGGCCCAGGATCATCATGTTCACCAATCAAGGGAAGCCGGACGACGGGATGGCGGACATCATCTTGCGAAGGCCGATCATTCCGGACCAGCTGGAACAGGTCATCCTGACGCTGCTCGGCCCCGAGGCTTGAACGCACCCCCTTTCCTTTCGCTTCATGCATCTCCTATAGTCGCCCATCTCAACGTGATCCGGTGATGCATGGCTTCCGAAAAAAGGGATGTGCGCGAAACGTCCGCAAGGCGGACCCGACCGCCTAAATTTGTCAGCAACCTGCGTGGCGTGAAATCCTGGAAAGAGGCCAACGCCTGGCTGGAATGGCGCGGGATCGAGGACATCGAGTGCATCACGCCGGATCAGGCCGGTGTCGCGCGCGGCAAGATGATGCCTTCGAAGAAATTCACGTCCAACACCTCGCTTGCGCTTCCTTCCGCGGTTTTCATGACGACGATCTCGGGCGACTATCCGGAGGAAAGCGACAGCTTTCGCTATCCCGAGGATGACGGCGACCTCAAGCTCATGCCGGACCTCTCCACACTCGCCGTGGTGCCGTGGGAAAGCGATCCGACGGCGCAGGTCATCTGCGACATGGTGCATCAGGACGGGCGGGAAGTGGAATTCACGCCGCGCAACGTTCTCAAGCGCGTCATCCGCGCCTATGACAAGCTCGGACTGAGACCCGTTGTCGCACCCGAGATCGAATTCTACCTCGTTTCCAAGAACACCGACCCCGACTATCCCCTGACGCCCCCGCTAGGCCGGTCGGGCCGCCCGATCGGCGGCGGACAGGGCTATTCCATCGCCGGCATCAACGAGTTCGACGAGCTGATCGACGACATCTACCATTTCTCCGAAGCCCAGGGCCTGGAGATCGACACGCTGATCCATGAGGAAGGCGCCGGCCAGCTCGAGATCAACCTGCGCCACGGCGACCCGGTGGAACTGGCCGACCAGGTGTTCATGTTCAAGCGGACGCTGCGCGAGGCCGCGCTCAAGCACGACATGTACGCGCCCTTCATGGCCAAGCCGATCCAGGGCCAGCCGGGCTCTGCCATGCACATCCACCAGTCGATCATCGAGAAGAAGACCGGGCGCAACATCTTCACCAATGAAGACGGATCGGAATCGGCGGCGTTCCGGCACTTCATCGGCGGCATGCAGCGCCATGTGCCGAACGCGCTCGTCATGTTCGCGCCCTATGTGAACTCCTACCGGCGGCTCACCAAGGGCGTGACGGCGCCGGTGAACGTGGAATGGGGCTACGACAACCGGACCACGGCCTTCCGCATTCCGCGTTCCGACCCGGCGGCCCGGCGCGTGGAAAACCGGATCCCCTCCTCCGACGCCAACCCCTATCTGGCGCTTGCGGCGTCGCTCGCCTGCGGGCTGATCGGGATGAAGCAGAAGCTGGAGCCGAAGGACCCTGCCGGCCACTCGGCCAACGAGGCGGACATCGAACTGCCGCGCGGGCTGATCGAGGCGACGGCGCTGTTCGAGGCCGACGAGGCCCTGACGGAGATCCTCGGCTCCGGGTTCGTGGGCACCTATGCGGCGATCAAGCGGGGCGAGTTCGAGACCTTCATGCAGGTGATCAGCCCCTGGGAACGCGAGTTCCTGCTCCTCAACGTCTGACCGGAACGCCATCATGGTCCATACGAGTGCAATCTCGCCCGGCCTGTCCTGGTATGAGGCGACCGCCGGCGAGCGGACGGAATGGCCGGCGCTGAAAGGCGATCATGCCACCGACGTCATCGTCATCGGCGGCGGCTTCACCGGGCTTTCGGCGGCAGCGCAACTGGCGAAGGACGGCATCGGCTGCATCCTGATCGAGGGTCATCGTGTCGGTGACGGCGCGTCGGGCCGCAATGGCGGGCAACTGGGCACGGGGCAGCGGGCCTGGGCGGAGGAACTGGAGGAAGAAATCGGCCTGGAGCGGGCGCGCACGCTCTTTGGCATCGCCGAGGACGCCAAGACGCATCTGCTCGATTTCGCCCGGACGCACCAGATCGACATCGAATACATGCCGGGCCAGATGTCGGTGGTGCACAAGCCGCGCTATCTCGATGCCTTCCGCGCCCATGCCGACATCATGGCCGAACGTTTCGCCTATCCGCATGTCCGCTTCATGGACAAGACGGAGACCGCCGAGCGGCTCGGTTCGACACGCTATCACGGCGGCATTCGCGACACGGCAACAGGCCACATCCATCCGCTCAAGCTGGTTCTCGGCACGGCGCGCGTCGCGGCGCAGTCAGGCGCATCGATTCACGAGAACACGCCGGCGCTTTCCATCGGCCGCGAAGGCGGAAAGGTGGTCGTGAAAACGCCGGATGGCACGATCCGGGCCGAACGCTGCCTTGTCGCCACGAATGCCTATGGCGAGACGCTGGAGCCGGTCTCGGCCGCGCATATCATGCCGATCCGCTCCTTCATCGGCGCCACGGTGCCGCTCGGCGGCGACAGCAGCGTCATTCCGGGTGGCGAGAGCGTGGACGATTCGCGCTTCGTGGTGCGCTATTTCCGCAAGTCACGCGACGGACGGCTGCTGTTCGGGGGGCGCGAGGCCTATACGGCGGAAGAGCCCGGCGACATCACCACCCATGTGCGCAAGCAGATCGCGGAGATCTATCCTGCCCTGCGCGACATCGAGATCACCCATGCCTGGGGCGGGTCGGTCGGCATCACCATTCCGCGCAAGCCCTTCGTGCGCGACGTGATGCCGGGCGTCACCTCCATCGGCGGATTTTCGGGCCATGGTGTGCTGCTGTCCAACCATACGGGCCGGCTCTATGCCGAGGCGGTGGCCGGCAAGGAAGACCGGCTGCGCCACTACCGGGACCTGAAGATCCCGCCGTTTCCCGGCGGACGCATGTTCCGCAAGCCGCTGCTGCTGGCCGCCATGACCTGGTTCTCGATGCTGGACCGCATCTGACGCCGCGTTCCCGCATCGGTTCTTTCCGGGCAAGGTCCGGACGCGAAACCGGGGACCACTTTCGCTGGTCTTGCCCCCGCTCGACCGCCTGTAGAACAGCATCGGAACCGGCCAGCGCGGATCAGATCCGGCGCACGATCACCGATCCGGCCGAATAGCCGGCGCCGAAGGAGCAGATGACGCCGAGGCTTCCCCGCGGCAGGTCGGCATTGTTCTGGGCGAAGGCAATGATCGAGCCGGCCGACGAGGTATTGGCGTATTCCTGCAGGATGTTGGGCTGTTCGCCGGGTTCCGGCTCACGGCCGAGCACCTTCTGGCCGATCAGGTCGTTCATGCCCTTGTTGGCCTGGTGCAGCCACAGCCGTGACAGGCCGGACGGGGCGATGTCCTCGTCCTCCAGATGCGACAGCATCATGTCGGAGACCCAGGGCACGACCTGTTTGAAGACCTTGCGCCCCTCCTGGTAGAAACGCATGTCGCGGCGGTCGTCCATCTGGTCATGGCATGGCCGCAGGAAGCCGTTGTTGTTGCGGATATTGTTGGAAAACATGGTGCGGCAGCGCGTGGAAAGGATTTCCCAGCCGCCGTCTGCGGCCGCGTCGGCGCGCTCCAGCAGGACCGCCGTGCAGACATCGCCGAAGATGAAATGGCAGTCACGGTCGCGCCATTCCAGGTGGCCGGAGGTGATTTCCGGATTGACCATGAGGATGGCGCGGGCTGAGCCGGAACGGATCATGTCGGCGGCGGCCTGGATGCCGAAGGTGGCCGACGAGCAGGCGACGTTCATGTCGAAGGCGAAGCCGCCGATGCCGAGCGCCTGCTGTATCTCGATGGCGATGGCCGGATAGGCGCGCTCGTGGTTGGACGCCGCGCAGATGACCGCATCAACGTCCTCCGCCTTGCGTCCTGCCATGGCGAGCGCCTGGCGCGCGGCATCCAGCGCGATTTCCGCCATGATCGACAGTTCGTCATCGGCGCGCGGCGCAAGGCGCGGATACATGCGGCCGGGATCGAGCACCCCGTCCTTTTCCATCACGTGGCGGCGCTCGATGCCGGATGCCTTCAGGATGAATTCCTCGCTCGACATGGGCTTCGGCTCGATTTCGCCGCGCGCGATGGCATCCGCATTGGCCTCGTTGAAAAGGCGCGCATGCTCGTTGAACGAGGCGACGAGTTCGGCATTGGTGATGACGGCTTCCGGCGTGAAGACGCCGGTGCCGGTGATGGCGACTGCATTCATGGTTCTGCCCCCCTTCTTTTACACTTACACGCAGCGGCCGCCGTCGACCTCCAGCGCAACGCCGGTGATGAATTCGGCCTCGCCGGAGGCCAGCCACAGCGCGGCATTGGCGATGTCGAGCGGCGTGGAGAAGCGGCCAAGCGGGATGACCGACTTGAACTTCTCGCGGATTTCCGGCGTGTCCCCGCCCATGAAAGAGGCGAGCATGGCGGTTTCGCCCGCCACCGGGCAAAGCGCGTTGACGCGAATGCGCTTCGGCGCAAGCTCCACCGCCATGGACTTGGTGGCAGTGATCGCCCAGCCCTTGGAGGCATTGTACCAGGTGAGGTTCGGGCGCGGCCGCAAGCCCGCTGTCGACGCCGTGTTGATGATCGAACCGCCGCCCTGTCGCTCCATGATGGGCACAACCAGTTGGGTGGAATGATAGATGGCCTTCATGTTGACGGCGGTGATGAGGTCGAAGGTGTCCTCGTCCACGTCCAGCAGCGACCCGTTCCTGTGGGTGAAGCCGGCATTGTTGACCATGATGTCGACCCGGCCGAAGGCCTGCGTGGCGGCATCCACCATGGCTTGGATCTCGTCGCGCAGGGCCACGTCCACGGTCACCGGAATGGCCGCATCCCCGATCTCGGAAGCGACGCGCTCGGCACCCTTGGCGTTGAGGTCGGCCACGACGACCTTCGCTCCCTCCTCGGCAAAGCGCTTGGCCATGCCCTCGCCGAAACCGGACGCGCCGCCGGTAATGATCGCGACCTTGTCTTGCAGGCGCCCCATGAATGTCTCCTTCCCGTTCGTCCCGTTCAGCCGTGGTTGAACACGACCGTTTTCGTTGCCGACATGTCATACAGGGCCTCGAAGCCCTTTTCGCGGCCATGGCCGGATTTCTTGAAGCCGCCGAAGGGCAGTTCGATGCCGCCCCCCGCGCCATAGCCGTTGACGAAGACCTGACCGGCGCGCACGCGCTTGGCGATGCGGTGCTGTCGGGCGCCATCGGCCGTCCATATGCCGGCGACAAGGCCGTACTCGGTGCCATTGGCCAGGCGCACCGCATCCTCCTCGCCGTCGAAGGCGAACAGCGACAGGACCGGGCCGAACACCTCCTCCTGGGCGATTGCCGCCCCGGGATCGACGGACCCGAACAGGGCGGGCGCGGCATAGTATCCGCCATCCGGCGCATCCGGCGACACGGTTCCGCGCGCCAGGACCGGCACGCCGGCCTCCTGCGCGGCGTCGATGAAACCGGTCACGCGCTCGCGCTGCCTGGCGTTGATCATCGGGCCCAGATCGAGATCGGCCTGGTGCGGCCCGGCGACCAGCGCGGAAAAGCGTTCGGCGAGTGCCGTGGCGACGCGCTCGTAGACCGGCGTCTCGATCAGGATGCGGCTTCCGGCCGAACAGGTCTGGCCGCCATTCTGGATGATGGCGTTGACGAGCACCGGCAGCGCGGCGTCGATGTCGGCATCGGCAAAGACGATCTGCGGCGACTTGCCGCCCAGTTCCATGGTCACGCCGCGATTGTTGACGGCTGCGGCCTGCTGGATGCGCGTCCCGGTCAGCGTCGATCCCGTGAAGGTGACGTAATCGACGCCCGGATGGGCCGAAAGCGCGGCCCCGGCCGTCGCGCCATAACCGGTCACGACATTGACGACACCCTCGGGGAAGCCGGCCTGCAATGCCAGTTCGCCTATGCGGATGGCTGTCAGTGAAGCATCCTCGGCCGGCTTGACCACCAGCGTGTTGCCCATGGCAATGGCCGCACCCAGCACACGGGCCAGAATCTGCATCGGATAGTTCCACGGGATGATGCCTGCCACCACGCCATGCGGTTCGCGAAGGGTCAGCGCCGTGTAGCCGTCGAGAAACGGAATGGTATCGCCGTGGATCTTGTCGGCCGCGCCGCCATAGAACTCGTAGTAACGCATGGTGGCGGTCACATCGGCCTTGCCCTGACGCACCGGCTTGCCGGTGTCGCGGCTTTCCAGCGCCGCCAGTTCCTCGCCATTCTCCTCGACAAGGTGGAAGAGCCTTGTCAGCAAGCGTCCCCGCTCGACCGCCGGCATGCGGCTCCACGGACCCTCGTCGAAGGCCTTGCGCGCGGCTGCGACAGCGCGATCCACATCGGCTTGGCCCGAGGAGGGAATGGAGGCGAAGGCCATGCCGTCGGACGGACAGACCACGTCGATGCGCTCGCCCGAAGCGGCGTCCACCCGCTTGCCGTCGATGATGTTCATGAAGGCGATGCCTTGCGCGACCGTGGTCGCCGGATGAGCGCCCATGATGTTCCTCCCGTCTTGCCGCGCCGGCCCGTGCCGGCAGTCAGGGCAGCGACTTGAAACGCTTGGACCCGCAGTGTCAAGCCACGCCTTGTCCCCGGCCGGATGAAAAAAGAGGGCGTGAGGCCTGTTAATTTTAAATCGATTAGATTATAGAAGGCGCAGAGTTGAGAAGCGGACATCATGACCAGCACGATCATCCCCGTCGATCCCTTCGACTTCATCATTTTCGGCGCCACCGGCGACCTTGCGGAGCGCAAGCTGCTCCCCGCTCTCTACCAGCGCCAGCGCGACGGTCAGTTCTCCGAACCGAGCCGGATCATCGGCGCATCGCGCTCCGCGATGAGCGATGCAGCCTTCCGCGACCACGCCCGCCAGGCGCTGGAGCGTTTCGTCGGACCGGGCGAGCGCGACGAGGCGGAAATCGCCCGCTTCCTCGACCGGCTGTCCTACGTTCCGGTGGATGCCACGGGCGATGGCGGCTGGGCCGATCTTGCCGCGAAGCTGGATGCGCCGGAACGCATCCGCGCCTTTTACCTGGCTGTGGGGCCGGGCCTTTTCGGCGAGATCGCGCGGCGCATCCACGCGCACGGCCTTGCGACCCCGCAGACACGGATCGTGGTGGAGAAACCCATCGGGCGCGACCTTGCCTCCGCACAAGCTCTCAATGACACGATCGGGGCGGCCTTCGACGAAAGCCAGATCTTCCGCATCGACCACTATCTCGGCAAGGAGACCGTGCAGAACCTGATGGTGCTGCGCTTTGCCAACGCCCTTTACGAGCCGCTCTGGAATTCCGCCCATATCGACCATGTGCAGATCACGGTGGCCGAAAGCGTCGGCCTGGAGCAGCGCGCCGGATACTATGACAAGGCAGGCGCGTTGCGCGACATGGTGCAGAACCACCTGATGCAGCTTCTCTGCCTGGTGGCCATGGAGGCGCCGGCCTCGCTGGACGCCGATTCCATGCGGGACGAGAAACTGAAGGTGCTGCGCTCGCTGGTGCCGCTCACCGGGCAGGACGCCATCCGCCAGACGGTGCGCGGGCAGTATCGCGCGGGCGCGTCATCCGGCGGGGCGGTCTCCGGCTATCTTGAGGAACTGGCCGACCCTTCGAGCACGACGGAGACCTTCGTCGCGCTCAAGGCGGAAATCGCCAACTGGCGCTGGGCGGGCGTGCCCTTCTACCTGCGCACCGGCAAGCGGCTGGCCTCGCGCGTCTCGGAAATCGTCGTCCAGTTCAAGCCGGTGCCGCATTCGATCTTCGAACCGGCGGCAGGTATCGTCCACGCCAACCAGCTTGTCATCCGGTTGCAGCCCGACGAGGGCGTGAAGCAGTGGATCATGATCAAGGATCCCGGTCCGGGCGGCATGCGCCTGCGCCATGTGCCGCTCGACATGAGCTTTGCGCAATCCTTCAATGTGCGCCATCCTGACGCCTATGAGCGGCTGCTGATGGACGTGTTGCGCGGCAACCAGACACTGTTCATGCGGCGCGACGAGGTGGAAGCCGCATGGCGCTGGATCGATCCGATCCTCGCTGCCTGGGCCGACCGGTCCACCGACGTGCATGGCTACACCGCGGGCACCTGGGGGCCGTCGGCCTCCATCGGCCTCATCGAACGGGACGGACGCACATGGCACGAGAGCATCTAGCGGAAACACCCGTACCGGCCGGCAAGAGCTGGCATGAATTCGCAGGGCCGGATGCGCTCGCGCGCACGCTGGCGCGCCGCGTCGCGGGCATGCTGTCGCTCGCCGTGGAGCAGAAGGGCCATGCCGTGCTGGCCGTTTCGGGCGGCACGACGCCCGGCCGGTTCTTCGACTGCCTCGCGGAGGAACCGATCGCCTGGAACAAGGTCACGGTCACGCTGGTGGACGAGCGCTTCGTGCCGATGTCGTCGAACCGTTCCAACGCCCGCCTGGTCACCATGCGGCTGTTGCAGAAGGCGGCAGCACGGGCTTCCTTCGAAGGCCTGTACGAGCGCGCCGCAACGGCGGACGACGCGGCAGAGGCAGCGGCTGACCGCCTGACGCGCCTCATCCCCCCGCCCTTCGACGTGGCGATCCTGGGCATGGGGCTGGACGGGCATACCGCCTCCTTCTTTCCCGATGCCGCGGAACTGAAGGACCTGCTCGACCCCGATGCCCAGCCCCACGTGAGGGCTGTCCATTCGGCAAGCGCGGGAGAGGACCGGCTGACCTGGAACCTTGCCGCCCTCGCCTCGGCCTCGCTTCTCGTCCTGCACATCGAAGGGCTCGAGAAGAAGGACGTTGCGCTCAAGGCGACCGAACCGGGACATGAGACCGGGCTTCCGGTCGCCGCCCTTTTCGAACACGCGAAAACACCCGTGCAGATCTACTGGTCGCCGGGCGGAAAGGCCTGAAACCATGACTGCCGCGCAGACCATCCGCACCGTTACCGAGCGCATCCGCGAGCGCTCCAGGCCGGCCCGCGAAGCCTATCTGGCCCGCGTCGACGCGGCGGCCGCGCGTGGCGTGCACCGGACGCAACTGGGCTGCGCCAACCTGGCGCACGGATTTGCCGCCTGCAACGCGGCCGACAAGGCGGCGCTTGCCGGCGACGCGGTTCCCAATCTCGGCATCATCACCGCCTATAACGACATGCTCTCGGCCCACCAGCCGCTGGAGCACTATCCGGCGCTGATCCGCGCGGCGGCGCGCGAAGCGGGGGGCGTGGCGCAGGTGGCCGGCGGCGTTCCGGCCATGTGCGACGGCGTGACCCAGGGCCAGCCGGGGATGGAACTGTCGCTGTTCTCGCGCGACGTCATCGCCATGGCGGCGGCCATCGGCCTGTCGCACAACATGTTCGACGCCGCCGTCTTCCTCGGCGTGTGCGACAAGATCGTGCCCGGCCTGACCATCGCGGCGCTGACATTCGGCCATCTGCCGGCCATCTTCATCCCGGCCGGGCCGATGACATCGGGCCTGCCCAATGACGAGAAGGCACGGGTGCGCCAGCTTCATGCCGAAGGCAAGGTGGGACGGGCGGAACTGCTGGAAGCGGAATCGAATTCCTATCACGGGCCGGGCACCTGCACCTTCTACGGCACCGCCAATTCCAACCAGATGCTGATGGAAATCATGGGCCTTCACACGCCGGGCTCCTCCTTCATCAATCCGGGCACACCGCTGCGCGATGCGCTGACCAGGGAAGCCGCGAAAAGGGCGCTCGCCATCACCCGGTTCGGCAACGAATTCATGCCCGTGGGCCGCATGATCGACGAGCGATCCATCGTCAACGGGGTGGTCGGACTGAACGCGACGGGCGGATCGACCAACCACACCATCCACCTGATCGCCATGGCGGCTGCGGCCGGCATCCGCCTGACCTGGCAGGACATTTCCGACATTTCCGACGTCACGCCGCTGATTGCGCGGGTCTATCCCAACGGCCTGGCGGACGTGAACCATTTCCATGCCGCGGGCGGAATGGGCGTTCTCATCGGCCAGCTTCTCTCCGCAGGGCTTCTGCACGAGGATGTGCGCACGGTCTGGGGAGAAGGTCTGGATGCCTACGTGATCGAACCCCGGCTGGGGAAGGACGGGACCGTGGTGCGCGAGCGCGCACCGCAAGCGGCTCACGATCCCAAGGTCCTGTCGACCGTTGCCCAGCCGTTTCAGCCGACCGGCGGCCTCTGCCTCCTGAAGGGCAATCTCGGCCAGGCAATCATCAAGGTTTCCGCCGTCAAGCCGGAGCGTCACGCCGTTACGGCGCCGGCCATCGTCTTCGAGGACCAGGAAGCGCTGCAGGCGGCTTTCAAGGCCGGGGAACTGAACCGCGATTTCGTGGCGGTGGTGCGCTACCAGGGGCCGAAAGCCAACGGCATGCCGGAACTGCACAAGCTGACGCCGCCGCTGGGGGTGCTGCAGGACCGGGGCTTCAAGGTAGCGCTGGTAACGGACGGACGCATGTCGGGGGCCTCCGGCAAGGTGCCGGCAGCCATCCATGTGACGCCCGAGGCGCTGGACGGCGGCATGATCGGGCGCATCCGCGACGGCGACCTGATCACGCTGGACGCGCAGGCCGGCAGGCTCGACGTTCATGTGCCGGCGGCGGAACTGGCGGCGCGCGCGGTCGCGGCGCCGGACCTTTCCGCCAACGGCCACGGCACGGGCCGGGAGCTGTTCGCCAATTTCCGCCGTGTGGCAGGAGGGGCGGACGAAGGCGCCGCCGTTTTCTGACGGACGAAGCCGGGTGGCACGCACCCGGTTTACCCTTCATTAGCCCGTGCCCGTTAACGTTCGGATCGGACGGTCGCGCCTGTTTGCGGCGCATGATGCTCCGGCGGCCGCCCGCTGCTTGTCTCAAGCATGTTTTCCATCATGAACCGCCCTCGCTGACCTTTCCAAGGGCGCGACGGCCGTGGAGACCGCACAATGGCTGGCAAGAAGCCCGCAAAGCCGGAAAAGGACAAAAAAGCCGCCGGCAAAGGCGATGGCGCAGGCGGCGGCGGAATCATGACGCTGGTCCCGAAGGTCATGGGCGCCCTGTCGGTCGTTTCCGGCGCGGTTCTGCTGGCAGGACTCTACGACGTCGGTCATCTCGGTCTCGTGCACTTGCTCGAAGGCATCGCCATCGTGCTGGTGCCGGTCTACCTTGTCGGCGCGCTGGCCGCGATCTTCATGGGCGGCAAGGCGGCTGCGGCCATGCCGGGTGCCGAAGGCACGGAAGGCGGGATGGCCGAGCAGTTGCACGAGTTGCAGACCAAGGTAAACGCGCGCCTGACCTCATTCCAGAGCACGCTGGACGCCATGACCGGCCAGGACTACGAGAAGATCCTCGCGGAAAACAAGGAATTGCGGGCGCAACTGGACGCCATCCGTGCCGCCGAGAAAGAGCAGATCGACCAGCAGGTCGAATTGCTGCGCGCCAAGAACGCGGAACTGGAGGAACAGATCCGCAAATGGGCGATCCAGTCCGTCGAGAACGCCATCAACGGCAGTGGCGACGACGGCAGCAACGGCGATTCGGTGAACGTCGCCGCCTGACGGGCGGGTTCAGAAACGGGGCGTCTCGACGCCAGCCTTGCGGCACGCGGAAACGAGCGTGTTGGCCATCAGCATGGAAATCGTCATCGGGCCGACGCCCCCCGGAACGGGCGTGATGGCGCCGGCGGCGGCCTTCGCCTCCTCATAGGCGACATCGCCGACGAGGCGGGTCTTGCCCTCGCCCTTTTCCGGCGCCGCGATGCGGTTGATCCCGACGTCGATGACGGTGGCACCCGGCTTGACCCAGTCTCCCCGTATCATTTCCGGCCGGCCCACCGCGGCGACAAGAATGTCGGCGGTACGGCAAAGTGCGGCCAGGTCGCGCGTGCGGCTATGGGCAATCGTGACGGTACAATTGGCAGCCAGGAGGAGATGGGCCATCGGCTTGCCCACGATGTTGGAACGGCCGACGACAACGGCATTCAAGCCGGACAGGTCGGTTCCGCGCACCCGTTCGATCAGGATCATCGAACCGGCGGGCGTGCAAGGCACGAAGGCCTGGTCCATTTCGCCCGTGGCCAGCCGTCCGACATTGATGAAGTGGAAACCGTCAACGTCCTTGTCGGGATCGATGGCCTGGATGACCTTGCCGGCGTCGATGTGGCCGGGCAGCGGCAATTGGACCAGGATGCCATGGATCGCCGGATCGGCGTTGAGGTCGGCGATCAGCGCCAGCAGGTCCGCTTCAGGCGTGTCTTCCGGCAGGTCGTGCTGGACCGAATGGAAACCGCATTCCCTGGCGCGTTTCGATTTCGAGGCGACATAGACCTGCGAGGCAGGGTCCTCGCCGACGATGACGACGGCAAGACCGGGCGTGACGCCCGTGGTCTCAACCAGATGCGCGGTTTGCGCCTTCACCTTCGCCGCGACATCCGCCGCGATTGCCTTGCCGTCGATTATCGTCGCCATCCGTGCCGGTCCTTGCCTGTGTCCGGGGGGGTGCCGAAGCGCCCGCGCCGTTCGCTGAAATACCATTGCGACTGGCCGGTTAGCATGTATGGAGGGCTGTTTCATCTCCCGAATGCGACACGCGCATGCCGTTTCGGTGAGAATGTCAGGACGCGCGGCGGCGCCCGGCCGAAGCGCGATCAACGCGGTCGCGCAAGCTGCGCAGGGCTGAACGCAAGGCACGCACTTCCGCGTCCACCGCCGGATCGTCGCCCGCGTGCTGCGGGCCCGTGTTGGACATGGCGGATGACTGGGGAACCGGCTGCGGCACGGGCTGGACGGGTGGCACAACGGGCGGGGCCCATTGGGTGGGCCAGGGCCAGTAGCCGGCTGTCGGCACCGGAGCGGCGGCGGGCGCCATCCAGGGATGCGGCGCGCTTGCCCAGAAACCCGGCGGTACCGGTGCAGGCATGACCGGGACCGGGCCATGGCGCGGATCCGGCAGCCCACCCTGCGCCGGCGCGAGGTGCGATCCGGGAACCGGCGGGTAGGCAAACGGCGGCTGCTGCGGCCAATGCGGTGGCTGCTGCGGCCAATGCGGCTGCATCGCGCCGGGCTGCCAGTGAAAGCCTTCTCCGGCATGGGCCTGGGGCGGGAATGACACTTCGGGCGTGCCCATGGACCGTCCGGGTTCCGATCTCATCGCCGCCGCGCCGGCCGCGGCGCCGGCATGGTGCATGGACCGGCCGGCGGGCGCCTCCGCTTCTTCCCTGCGCCGCTTGCCCCGGCGGCCTGCCGGCGGCAGGGGCGCGCGTGGCGGCGTGGGTTCTGCCGGCACCGGGGCACGCTCTGTCTCCTGCCGGGCCACCGGACCAAAGGCAGCGGCCATTGCATTGCGTCCGCCCAGCACGGCAAAGACACCACGCAGCGCACCGATGACGACCCCTGCGGCGAAACCGAGAACGGTGAAGAGGATCGCGATCATCGACCGGGAGGGCCCCGTCGGCAGAAGCGCGGGCGTTGCGGGCGAGATCAGCGACACGTTGGCGGTGTTGAAACCCTTCTGCTCGGCCACGTCGCGGGCGCGCAGGAGATAATTCTCGTAGACGGCGCGCTGGGCGGCAGCCTCACGTTCTAGCTCACGCAGTTCGATGAGGCGGTCCGACACCTCTGCCTGACGGGCCTTGGCCTGGGCCAGGCGCGCGCTCAACTGCTGCTCCTGCTCCACGGCGCGCTTCAGGTCCACCTGGATGGACGACACGATACGGCGCAATTCGGCGGCGATCTGGCGCCTGGCACCGGCAAGCTGCGCCTCGACCGCCTGGCGCTCGGGATGGCGCGGCCCCAGCCGCACGGCAAGCGCGTCGGCCTGCTGGGCAAGCCGCGCATATTGCGAACGCAATTCGGCCAGAACAGCGGAATTGACATATTCCGGAAGGGAGGCGCTGACGGCCGCGTCCGGGTCGACATCGCGGGCGCTGCTGGCGCGGGCCTGCAACTCGATGGTCTTCGCGCGGGCGACCGACAACTGGTCATTCAGCTTGACGATCTGGTCGTCGGTGATCAACCGGCCCTGCGCATCGACGAGATCGTTGGCGGCCTTGAATTCCTCCACCGCCTTCTCGCCGTCGAGCACGCCCTGGCGCAACTCGGCCAGGCGCGAGGTGATCTCGGTCTCGGCGCGGCCGGCCGTGTCGGACTGGATGCTGCCCGCCACCTGACGGAACACCTCGATAACCGTGTTTGCGATGCGGGCGGATTTCTCCGGATCCTTCGTGCGGGCGCTGACATAGATCACGAATGTCTTGTCGCCGCGCGAAATGTCGAGGCTCTCGGCCAGGTTCTCCACCGCGAGCGCCCGGGCGCGGGCGTCGTCGGGGCCACCACTGCCGCCGCGCAACAGCGACTTGAAATCGGATACCAGGCCGCGAAGCGAAAACCCGCCACCCTGCCCGTTGAATTCGCTGTCGTCAGCCAGGTCCAGCGCGGTGACGACATCGCCAAGCACCTTGCCCGAATACATGACGCGGACCTGGTTCTCGATGATGGCCAGCGTCGCGTCGGACGGCAGGCCGCCGGCGGTCAGGTCGCGCTCGCCGATCTTGATGTCGCGCGGATCGACGATGACCTCGGCGGTGGAAATGTAATGCTTCGGTGTGCCCAGCGCGACCAGGACACCCAGAACGGCTCCGGCCAGTGTTGTCGCGACAACGATCCTTCCTGATCGCAAGACGCCGCCGACAACGGCCATCGGGTCGACCAGCGGCTGCCAGGGTTCCTGGCGACCTGCCCCTTGCGCATCATCGCGCTGCGGTGGCGGCGTTCCGGAGCCGTCGCGGGGCTGCAGGGCGCGCGAAAGCTTGTCGTGATCGCGCGCGGACAGGGAAAAGCCGCGCCGGCGTGGCGCACCAGCGGATGGCGCAGTTGCGTCGAAACCTTCCGCCGGTGATCTGTCCGCCATATCGCCGGAACGCAACGAGAGAAGGCTTTCATGCCGTTCCGGGCGCGCGCCGCGCCTGTCCGGCTCACGCGACGCATCCGCCTCGCGTCGCGACAGCAGCGAGCGGCTTCTGGCGGTATCGTTGACGTCGCGACGGCTCATGGTGTCCCGGCTTGATCCGTTTCGCGGAAGGCGAAAGCGTTAACCCAAGCTAAACAGGCACGGGTAACAAAAGGTTAACGGGCCGAAAAAGGACGCGGCATCCCAAGACCTCTATTTTTCCTGATTTAGTAAAACAAAACAGTCATCCGCACACGCAGCCTTAATCTTTGAAATGTATGAATTTCCGCATGAGCAACGCCGTCGATCCGATCCGGAATGCAACGCGCCGGCGAATGCCGGATGCGGTTGCGCGTCTCCTTCCGGGCAACTGGCGCGCGCTTGTGGGCGACTACATGGCGGCCATCAGCGGATCGCTGGGACGGCTGGTCTTCTCGCTCGCCTATTTCGTGATTCTCGCCAACACGCTGACCATCGCCGATTTCGGGCTCTTCGCCACGGCCTCGGCAACCGGCGTCGTGCTGTCGCGCATCGTCGCCTTCGGGTTTTCCTCACCGCTCTACAGGGCGGCGACCATGCGGCCGCGCCTGATCGGGTTGTATGCGGGCGGCTACCTGGCGATGATGCTGGTTTCCCTGCCCGTGCTGGCCGCCGCGGCGCTGCTTGCGCACGGGCTCGTCTTTGCCGGGGAAATGGCGCTGGCAACCTTCCTCATCATCATCGTGACCGAAGCGCTGATCTGGCGCAGCGCCGAAATCGTCGTCATCGTCAACAACGGCATGGGCCTGTTCGGCCGGGCCGCGGCGCTGGTGATCGCCAGCACGGCCCTTCGTGCGCTGGCCGCGCTGAGCTTCTGGTTCACGGGTGCGGGCAACAGCGTCGACTCATGGGCGCCGTGGTATGCGGCCGCGAACCTGACCGTGCTCGCGATCGCACTTGCCTGGTTCTTCCCGCGCTACAGGATCCGTTTCCACACCGGCATCATCCGCCGGCGGATGGCCGATTCCCTTTCCGTCGCGGGCGCGGAAATCCTGTTCTACCTGCAGATGGAACTGGACAAGCTGCTGGTCCTGGGGATCGGCGGGCCGAAGCTGGCAGGTCTCTATGCCATCATCATGCGGTTGGTCGACCTGACGGCGATCCCGATGCGCACCTTCAACATGATGCTCGTGCAGGCCATCATGCGGCGCGGCGGGGAAATCGGCAGCCGGATACGGCGGATCGGGTTCGAGGCCGGCATCTTCGCGATATCGACGGCCGGCATGGCCTTCATTGCACTGCTGCTGGCATGGCGGCCCGGACTGATGGGCGCCAACGTGGCCGAGGCCGCGCCCATCCTGCTGCTGGCCCTGCTGATTCCGGGTTTCCGGAACCTGACCGAGTATCACGCCGAACTGCTCTATGCGCGCGGCCAGTCCTTCCGCCGGGCGGTCAACCTTGCCGCTCTCGCCGTACTGAAGGCCGGATTGCTGACGCTCTTGCTGGCAGGCAGCGGCTCCCAGGCCGCCATCATCGGCAGCCTGACCTGGGCTTTCGCGGGCCTTTACCTCGCGTCTGCCCTGCTGACCTACCCGGCGCTGCGCCAGCCCGCCCGCCCGCTGTGAAGCCTTTGGATGTTACGCTGCGGCGAGAACGGCCGAGCGGATATCACCGACATCGGCGCCGGTAAACGACTGGAGGCCGACGGCCACCTGGCCGGGCGCGAGACCACCGATGAAATCGCGGATGCCGGCCCCGTCGAGAGCCGGTCCGGTCCAGTAGATGCGGCACAGTTCATGGCTGTCGTGGAAGTGGCCCTCCCCTTGCAGCACGGCATCGGCATGAATCCCGTAAAGCATGCATTCGGAAAAGCGGCGATTGCGCGCGACCGCTTCGATCCAGTGCCGTCCGCCGGCCTCGGAAAGGCGTTTCATCATGGCGCGCGTGGCATCGGCGCGCCAGGCGATCAGCGTTGCGATGTAGTCGTGGGCGGGCGGGAAGGCGTTGCCAAGACCGAGCGATGCTGCGGCATTGCGCGCCCATTCACGTTGCGTTTCATGACCGGGCTCGGCCAGGCGGCCGTCGCGGCGGAACAGGCGCAGCCGGTCTCCCCGCCACAGGCTCTCGCAATCGAAGGCACGGAGAAAGGCCGTATCGGAATCGCAGAAGAAAAGCGCTTCCTCATCGACATGGCCGGCGATGGCGATGCGGCGCAATTGCTGGACGTGCCAGCCTCGCAGCGGCGGAACACGGGCCGAGAGCCAGATGCGCCGGCGAAACCCGGACAGCGGGTCCGGCATGTCATGCAGCCAGGACGGCAGGATGTCCCCCTCGCCGACGACCTCGCGGCGCGGCCCCTCCAGTTGGCGGAACAGGGCGACATCGGGACCGGAGACGAGAAGCAGGTGCCGGGTGGCGCCCGTCACGTGACGGTCCACGGTTTCGCAAAGCAGGCGGCAGCGCTCGAAATCCGCGGCATAGCTGGCGGTGACAAGAACCGTGCGCCGCGTCTGCGCGGCCTTCGCCTCAGCGGCCATGGCCGGACTTCGCCAGACGTTGCCTGGCGACCCGCCAGAGGAAAAGCGGATTGCCCACCAGGTAGCGCCGCCAGAGGCGCGAAGGCTCCAGCCAGAGCCGATAGGCCCATTCCAGCCGCAAACGGCGGATCCATGCCGGTGCGCGCGGCACCGCGCCGGACAGGAAATCGAGCAACGCGCCGACGCCGACGGGAACCGTGCAATGCTCCGCGCCCAGTTTCCGGCCGATCCACAATTCCTGGCGCGGCACGCCCATCGCGACAAGGAGGATGTCGGGATGCAGGGCGCGCAGGCGTCCCAGAATCGCTTCCTCGGCGGCTGCGTCGAAGAAGCCGTCGCCGATGACCTCGTAGCGGTGCTGCGGGGCCTTGATGCGCAGTGCCTCGCACGCGGCGGCCACGTTGTCGCTGGTGGTCCCGAGCAGGCCGACCGTGAGCGGCTCCCGGCGGGCCTTCAGGAAGGCGGGTATGAAATCCGTGCCATTGAGGTTGGCGGGAAACGGCTCGCCGTAGAGAAGCTTGGACGCGATGTCCACGCCCACACCGTCGGGAAGCACGAGGAAACGGCGCATGACGTCGGCGAATTCGGCATTCACGGCGGCCACGTTGGCATTGTGGGCGTTGAGGAAGCTGACAGGCGTGAAATGTCCCTTCTCGACCAGATCGTCCAGCAGGGCGATGCCCTCCTCCCAGGTCAGCACGGCAACCGGCAGGCCGAGGATCTCGGCGGAAGGGGTCTTCAAACCGGTCTGGTCGAAAATGATGTTCATGCCGCGCGCCTGCCTGCGGCACCGGTGGCGAAAACGTCCAGCGCCCGCGTCACCCCCGCATCGAGCGCCGCCAACTGGGCGGCATAGAAGGCAGCCCCGTCAAGGCGCACCGAAGAACGCGCCTGGCGCACGAGGGCCACGGCAAATTCCTTCGGCTCCCCGGCGATGACGCAATTGTCCGGCACGCGGGCAACGCCCCGCAGGGCCAGCGCCGTGGCCACGCTGGGGAGACCGTGTTCGAAGGTCTCGATGGTCTTGAGCTGGACGCCGGTGCCGGCGCGCGCGGCCAGCGGCACCACGCGGGCATGGCGAATGAAGGCGGCGGCATCGGGCACCCGGCCGACGAAGCGTGTCCCCGGATGCCCGGACGGCATGCCGTCAGGCACCGAACCGGCGATCCGCACCGTGAAGGTGTCGGGCAGATGGGGCGTCACGGCGCGCAGGAACCAGTCCAGGCCGATGCGATTGGGCTCCCAGGTCCACGTGCCGATGAGGCCGGCGTCGTATTCCGCCTCTTCCGTGACAGGCAGGGGCGCTTGCGTGCAGGTGACGAGCGGCAGCGTGGTGAAGCGGTCGTGTCCGGCTTCCCGCGACAGGACGGCGGCATCATCGTCCGACAATGTCAGCACATGGGCAGCGGCACGGCAGAAGCGGCTTTCCAGCGCGCGCAGATAGCGTGCCTCGCGGCGAAACAGGAAACGTTGCACGGGACTGCCGGCGGCTTCCGCATTCTGCTCCGCGGAAACATGTTCGACATTGTGCGCCACGAAAAGCGCGGGGCGCGACAGGAAGAGATCGGGATAGGCACCGGCCATCTGCACGGCATTCAGCACGAAACCGTCGAACGGTGCGATGCCCTCCAGGGCACGCTCGACAGCCGCGCGCCCTGCAATCTGCAGCTTGGCGGACGAGACCGTCGTCCCGGCGGCTACCGCCTGACCCAGCCACTGGGCTTTCCTGAACTGGGTCGCGTGAGCGGTCGTCGGGTCGATCTCGCCAAGCACCACGCTGTTGCCATCGTCCGGCGGTCTTTGTCCGGGCCGGGCATAGCCGAGCACCGTCACCCGGGCGCCGGCCCTGCGCAGCGCGGACAGGATGGCCGCGTTGGCGATCTCGTAACCGGTCGTCGGCGTGCCATGCGGCACGATGGAACTGACGAAGACAAGATGCATGGTCACGCTCCGTCATCCCGGACGCATGAGCGCGACGGCAGGCGGTATCCGGCCGGAGCCGTCCGCATTGCCGCGATCATGCCTGCCATGGGCGCGCCTGCCATCGGTTTCCTGCTCCCGGAAGCGGTCAGCGAACAGTGGTTCATGGGGCGCAATGTTACGGGCAAGCGGTTTCATCATCTTTAAGCAAGTTACGTGAACAACGAACGGAGACGCAGAAAACCGCGATTCCGGCGACAGGCTTAACGCCGCCTTAATCGAAGGCAGGCAGGATGGGGCATTGCGACAAACCATGGCGCCTCCATGCAGGATCCGATCACCATCGTCACTCGTTCTCCCCGTCTCGCCCCGGAGCGGATCGAGGCCGTCATCACGATCCCGACCTACAAGCGTCCGGACCACCTCCTCGCCACGCTGGAAACGCTGCGCATGCAGGAGACGGACCGGGCCTTTGCCGTGATCGTCATGGAGAACGAGGCGGAGGAGCGCGAGGGTGCGGCGGCGGCGGCACCCCTGTTTGACGCCGGCGTCCTGCCCGGGCTCGTCATCATCGCCCATGAACGCGGCAATTGCTGCGCCTACAATGCGGGCTGGAAGACGGCGCTGGAGACCTTTCCGAATTTCCGGCACCTGCTCGTCATCGACGACGACGAACTGGCCGACCCCAACTGGCTGGAACGCATGGTGCTGACGGCCGAGGCGCTGGACGCGGACCTGGTCGGAGGGCCTCAGATCCCGATGTTCGAGCGGCCCGACATGGAGCACTGGCGCAGCCATCCGGTGTTCCGTCCGCCCCATGCCGAGACCGGCCGCGTCGACGCGCTCTACTCGTCCGGCAACCTGCTGATCGCACGGGCGGTGCTGGAGGCAATGGATTATCCCTTCCTCGACCTGCGGTTCAATTTCATGGGCGGCGGCGACAGCGATTTCCTCAGCCGGGCACGGCAGAAGGGTTTCCGCCAGGCCTGGTGCGCGGAGGCGCCGGTGCGCGAGACCATTCCGTCACGGCGCCTGCAGGCCGACTGGATCCGAGCACGCAGCATCCGCAACGGTGTGATCTCCACGCTTGTCGAACGGGGCAAGCGGGCGCGCGAACCGTTCGGGCGCATCAAGGTGATCGCCAGGAGCCTGGCGCTTCTGGCCGCTTCCCCGGTTCGCGGACTGGCGGCGCTGCTGCGCACCGGCTCCGTATCCACCGGGCTTTACCCGGTCCTCGTCGGCATCGGCCGCGTGATCGCGGAATTCGGCTATACGAATGAACAGTATCGCAACGCCGAGAAGAACTGAGCGAGGCAGGGCCGGCGCGGCACTTTCCGGCGCGCGGCTGGCGACAGGCCTGGCCACGGTCGTCTTCGTGATGCTGCTGGTCACGTTCAAGCCGCTCGATCCGGGAACCGGGCCGCAGGACGGCGGCGGTGACATCGTCAACCAGCTTGGCTACGGCTCGCTGGGGGCGCTGGCGATACTGTGTCTGGCACTCTTCGCCGAACCGCGCAGACTGGTCGCGCTCGCCAGTCCGTGGTGGGCCCTGCTGCTGGGGTTTTTCGCGCTTTCCGTCCTGCGGGCAGCCGATCCCGGCGCAGCGGCGCGGGCGGCTTCCTTCTCGATCATCATCATCCTCGGCCTTGCCGCCGCACTCGCTCTGCCGCGCAGCTTCGACGGCCTTTCGACGATGATCAAGACCGCTGCGGCGATCATCCTCGTCCTGTCCTATGCCGGACTCGTACTGATGCCGGAGGCGGCGATCCACGGTTCCGGCGGCTACGAGGCGCAACATGCGGGCTTCTGGCGCGGCATCTATTCGCACAAGAACATCGCCGGCCCGGTCATGGCCTGCCTCGCCTTCGCCGGGCTGTGGCTGTGGCGGCGCGGGGAGCGCAAGGCCGGCGCCGCGATCTTCCTGGCCGCGATGGTGTTCGTGATGAACACGGGGTCCAAGACGACCGCCGGACTTGTGCCCGCTGCCATGCTGCTGGTCATGCTGCCCAATCTCGTGGGCATGCGCCGCGCCGTGGTGCTGGCCTATGCGGTTTCCATCGTCACCTTCGGGCTGGCAACACTCGGCATCGTCTATATCGACGCGCTGAAGGACCTGGCCGCAGAACTGGCGCCGGACCTCACCTATATGGGCCGCACGACTCTCTGGGCCTTCGGCGGCGAAATGATCATGAAGAAACCGTGGACCGGCTATGGCTATGTCAGCTTCTGGGGGACGGACTTCATCGCCAACCAGGATCTGCACTTCGATGCCGACTGGGATTTCCGCGGCATCGTGCATGGTCACAACGGCTACATGGACACGGCCATCGCCATGGGCCTGCCGGCGCTGGCGGCGGCGGTCATCGTGTTCAACATCGCGCCTCTTTTCGACTACATGCGCGTGCCGCGGCTGAAAGACAGCGTCTTCTTTGCCGACTTCCTGATGATGGTGCTGCTTTTCACCACCCTGAATGCCTTCGTGGAAACTTTCTTCTTCCACCGCGCGGATCCGGTCTGGGTGATGCTGGTGTTCGCCACGCTGGGCCTGCGCATGATCTCGCGCGTGACGCTGCCCTCGCACGGCTGACGCCTGCCGTGATTGCAAAGCCGTTTCCGGTTTGCCAAGAAGGCCGGCGAGAAAAGGCAAGGAGGACACCATGCGCGTGATCATGGCCGGATGCGGCAATATGGGTTTTGCGATGCTGAAAGCCTGGATCAGGGGCGGTGTCCTGGTTCCGGCCGACTGCACGGTCATCGAACCGGCGGACGCCTTGCGCGCGCGGGCGGCGGATCAGGGCGTGAGCGTTTATGCCGAGGCATCCGCCATCCCGGACGGTACAGCCGCCGATGTGGTGGTGCTCGCTGTCAAGCCGCAGGTGATGGGCGTTGCCGCGCCGGCCTATCGCCGGTTCGCCGACGCCGGGGCCGCCATCCTCTCCATCGCCGCCGGGACCAGGATCGCAACCCTGCAGTCGCTGCTCGGCGAGGAGGCCGCCATCGTGCGCTGCATGCCCAACACGCCCGCCGCCATCGGTGCGGGCATGATGGTGACCTTTGCCAATGACCGGGTGACGCCGCAGGCCATGGACGCCGTCAACACGCTCCTGGCGCAGAACGGTGCGGTCACATCCATCCCCTCGGAAGACCTGATGGACGCGGTCACCGCGGTTTCCGGCTCGGGGCCGGCCTATGTCTTCCATTTCATCGAGGCGCTGACGGCGGCCGGCGAAAAGGCCGGGCTGCCCGCCGAGACGGCCGGTCTGCTGGCCCGCCAGACCGTACTGGGCGCCGCCCGGCTGGCTTTCGAAAGCGGCGAGGCACCGGGCACGCTGCGCGAACAGGTGACCAGTCCGAACGGCACGACGGCGGCGGCGCTGGCGGTGCTGATGGGCGACAACCGCCTGAAGACGCTCGTGGAAGAGGCTGTCGACGCAGCCTGCGCCCGCTCCGTCGAACTGGGCTCGTGAATTCCCGGCAGCGAATGGGAGGTGACAAGCGCGCGGAATCGTCATAGGTTCGGCGCGCTCACGGTCGAAAGACCGGTCTGTCTGGCGGGAGAGAGCTTCTCCGGGAATGGGGAAGCCGCCGAAGGGGAAATCGCCCGAAATCTCTCAGGCAAAAGAACCGCGGACAGGTCAAGGCGCTCTGGAAAGTCAGGTTTCTCCCTTTGAGGAGAGGCTTGCGCCGACGGTGTAAGCGGTGCGGACAGGGTTCCCGCGGCGCGAATCTCTCAGGCTTCCGACAGAGGGGCGGTCCATGCCTTCACTTCGAAGGCGGACCACGGTTTCTGTCGTGAAGGAGCTGCCCGTGGGCGAGAGCGATGACCTGAATACCCTACCCTTGCATGATCTCCATGCCGAGGCCGGCGCCAAGTTCGGTGCCTTTGCCGGCTGGTCCATGCCATTGAGCTATCCCCTGGGCGTATTGCAGGAACACCTGCATGTGCGCGAGAAGGCCGGCCTCTTCGACATTTCCCACATGCGGCTCGTGCTGGTGGAAGGCGCAGGCGCCGCATCCGCGATCGCGCGGGCCTGCCCGCTGCGGCCCGGCGCCATGGCAGACGGGCAGAGCAAGTATACCTTCCTTCTCAACGACCGGGCCGGGATCATCGATGACCTGATCGTCACCCGTCTCGGCGACGAACGGTTCATGGTGGTGGCGAACGCATCGCGCGCAGCAGTGGATCTCGCCCGCCTTCGCGAGGCGGCCGGAGCATTCGAATGCACGGTCACGCCGCTCGACCGGGTGCTTCTGGCCCTGCAGGGACCGATGGCCGCCGACGTGATGCGCGATGCCGGCGAGGCGATCGACGCTCTTACCTTCATGTCGGGCACCGAGCCCCGTCCCGGCTGGTTCCTGACGCGTTCGGGCTATACCGGCGAGGACGGGTTCGAAGTCGCCGTGCCGGCGGACGAGGCGCACGCCTTCGCCGAGCGGCTTGCCGGGGATGAACGCGTGGCCTGGATCGGACTTGCGGCACGCGACAGCCTGCGGCTGGAAGCCGGGTTGTGCCTCTATGGCCAGGACCTCGACGAGGACACCGACCCGGTAAGTGCGGGCCTGCTCTGGGCGATCCCGAAGGACCTGCGCGAGGGGGGCGACTTTTTCGGCGCGGACGCGCTGGCCCGCATCGTTGCCGAAGGCTCCAGACGCAAGCGAGTCGGTCTCGTCCCGGAGGGCCGCCAGCCGGTTCGCGCCGGCGCGCCGCTCCAGGATGAAGACGGCCAGGCCATCGGCGTGGTGACGTCCGGCGGGTTCGGCCCGTCCGCTGGCCACCCCGTCTCCATGGGCTATGTGCCGAAAGACCTTGCAAGACCGGGCACGGCCCTGACGGCGGAGGTGCGCGGCAAGCCCGTGGCGATGACCGTTGTCAAACTACCCTTCATTCAGAAACGCAGCACCCAGGGATGAATTCCATGAGCAAGACCTATTTCACCGAAGACCATGAATGGATCCGCGTCGAGAACGGCGTGGCGACGGTCGGCATCACCAACCATGCGCAGGAGCAGCTTGGCGATCTCGTCTTCGTGGAACTGCCGGAAACCGGCAAGACCGTGTCGAAGGGCGATGCCGCGGTGGTCGTCGAATCCGTCAAGGCGGCATCGGACGTCTATGCGCCGGCCGATGGCGAGATCACCGAGGTGAACGATGCGCTGTCCTCACAGCCGGAACTCGTCAACAGCGCTGCCGAAGGCGATGGCTGGCTGTGGAAGATGAAACTCGCCGATGAAAGCCAACTGGACGGACTGATGGACGCTGACGCCTATCAGGCCATGATCGGCTGAAGGAGCACCCATGACCGCTGCAGCCCCCTTTGTGCGCCGCCATGTCGGGCTTTCCGAGACGGACCTGCGCGCCATGCTTTCGCGGATCGGCGTTCCGTCACTGGAAACGCTGATCGCCGAAAGCGTCCCTGCCTCCATCCGGCTCGGCCGGGCGCTCGACCTGCCACCGGCGGCCAGCGAGCAGGAGGCGCTCAGCGAACTGTTCGCCATGATGGCACGCAACACCCTTGCAAAAAGCTTCATCGGCCAGGGCTATCACGGCTGCCACGTGCCGCCGGTCATCCAGCGCAACCTGTTCGAGAACCCGGCCTGGTATACCGCCTACACGCCCTACCAGGCGGAGATCAGCCAGGGGCGGCTGGAAATGCTGTTCCATTTCCAGACCCTGGTGGCCGAACTGACCGGCCTGCCGGTGGCTTCCGCCTCGCTGCTGGACGAAGGCACCGCGGTGGCCGAGGCCGTGGGCGTGGCCTTCCGCCATCACCGCGAGAAGCGCTCGCACGTGGCACTGGCCGGCAGCCTGCACCCGCAGACCATGGACGTGGTGCTGACGCGGGGCCAGGCGCTGGGGCTGACGGTTTCGGAGACGGTGGACGAAACGACTGCCGCATTGCTGATCGCATGGCCAGACACGAACGGCGTTTACGGCGACCATTCCGCGCTGATCGCCAAGGCCAAGGAGGTCGGTGCGCTGGTGGTTGCCGTTGCCGATCCGCTGGCGCTGACACTGCTGGAGGCGCCGGCCGGCTGGGGCGCGGACATCGCGGTGGGCTCCATGCAGCGCTATGGCGTGCCCATGGGCCATGGCGGGCCGCACGCGGCCTACATGGCGGTGACGGACAACCTGACACGGCTGCTGCCAGGCCGTCTCGTCGGTGAATCCGTCGATGCGAAGGGCCGGCCCGGCTACCGGTTGGCATTGCAGACGCGCGAGCAGCACATCCGGCGCGAAAAGGCGACTTCCAACATCTGCACGGCGCAGGCGCTGCTGGCCAACATGGCGGCGGCCTATGCCATCTGGCACGGACCGGAGGGTCTGCGCGCCATCGCCGCCGGAGTGCACGAAAAGGCGGCGCGCTTCGCCCGTGCACTTGCCGATCACGGACTGACGCTTGCCGGGTCGCATTTCTTCGACACCGTCACCGTGACCGTTCCCGGCAAGGCCGAGGCGATCGCGGCGGATGCGGAAGCCGACGGCCGGCTGTTGCGCGTCATCGACGCCGACACGGTGTCCGTGGCGTTCGACGAGACCAGCACGGATGACGACGTGACCGGCCTTGCCCGGCTGTTCGGCGCGAAGCTGCCGGACGTGGCGGCCAGCGCCCTGCCCGCGCCGCGCGAGGCCAAGGGCTTCCTGACCCAGCCGGTCTTCCATGAAAACCGGTCGGAAACGGAGATGATGCGCCTGCTGCGCAAGCTGGCCGACAAGGATCTCGCGCTGGACCGGGCGATGATTCCGCTCGGCTCCTGCACCATGAAGCTGAATGCCGCTGCCGAGATGGCGCCGGTCAGCTGGGCTCAGGTGGCCAACATCCATCCCTTCGCGCCGCAGACCCATGCACCGGGCTATCGCGCCATGTTCGACGACCTGGAAAAATGGCTTGGCGAGATCACCGGCTTCGATGCCGTCTCGCTGCAGCCCAATGCGGGCAGCCAGGGCGAATATGCCGGGCTGCTGGCGATCCGGCGCTATCACGAGGCGCGCGGCGACAGGGACCGGACGATCTGCCTGATCCCCTCCTCCGCCCACGGCACGAACCCCGCAAGCGCGCACATGGCGGGCCTCGACGTGGTGGTGGTCAAGTGCACGGAGAGCGGCGACGTCGACGTGGACGACCTCAAGGCCAAGGCCGCGCAGCATGGCGACCGGCTGGCCGCCCTGATGGTCACCTATCCCTCGACCCACGGCGTGTTCGAGGAAGCGATCACGGAAATCTGCGAGATCGTCCATGCCCATGGCGGGCAGGTCTATCTCGACGGGGCCAATCTCAACGCCATGGTGGGACTGGCGCGGCCGGGCGACATCGGCGCCGATGTCTGCCACATGAACCTGCACAAGACCTTCTGCATTCCGCATGGCGGCGGCGGTCCCGGTGTCGGGCCGATCGGCGTCAAGGCGCATCTGGCGCCCTATCTGCCGGGCCACGTCACGCAGGGCAGCGATCATGCGGTGGCATCGGCGGCGTTCGGCAGCGCGTCCATCCTGCCGATCACCTGGATGTATATCCGGATGATGGGCGCGGACGGGCTGAAGCGAGCAACCGAGGTTGCGATCCTGTCAGCCAACTACATTGCCCGGCGGCTCGAAGACGCCTATCCGGTGCTCTACAAGGGCCGCAAGGGACGCGTGGCGCATGAGTGCATTCTCGACACGCGCGTGCTCAAGGACAGCGCCGGCATTACCGTGGAAGACATCGCCAAGCGGCTGATCGACTACGGCTTCCACGCGCCGACCATGTCGTGGCCGGTGGCCGGTACGCTGATGGTGGAGCCGACGGAGTCCGAGCCGAAGCGTGAAATCGACCGGTTCTGCGACGCCATGCTGGCCATCGCGGCGGAGGCGAAGAAGGTGGCGGACGGCACCTGGCCGAAGGATGACAACCCGCTTGTCAATGCACCCCATCCCGCCGAGGACCTGCTCGCCGGCGACTGGACGCATCCCTACAGCCGGGCAGAAGCGGCCATGCCGGACGGCGCATCGCCGGCCTCGAAATACTGGCCGCCGGTGGCGCGCATCGACAATGTGCATGGCGACCGCAACCTGGTCTGCACCTGCCCGCCGGTCGAGGCGCTGGCCGTCAACGGCTGACCGGGTAGAGGGGCCGGCTTTCTCAGGCCGGCTCCTTCAACCTCTCGATGGCCTGGCCGAGCCCGGCGAGGCTGTCGATCACCCCGTCGCAGGGGATTTCCTCCACGGGGACGTTGGTGTAGCCGCCGCGCACCAGAACGCAGGCCATGCCGGCGGCGCGCGCCGCGCCGGCATCGGCCGGGCTGTCGCCCACCATGAGGCAGCGCGAGGCGTGAAAGCCCGCCTCTTGCGCCGCGTGAAGCAGCATGTCCGGCGCAGGCTTCCTTTCAGGGCCGGTATCGCCGCCGACGACGACGGGCACCAGGCCTGAAAAGCCGAAGTGATCGAGGATGGCGCGGGTGAAGCCTTCCGGCTTGTTGGTGACGACGCCCAGTTTCACGCCGGCGCGGTGATAGGCCTTCACGATCGTCTCGGCGCCGGGCATCAGCGTGGTGCGGTCGGTCACCTGGCGGCCATAGACCTGCATCATGGTATCGGTGCGGGCATCGAGTGCCACATCCTCCAGCGCGATGCCACGCGCGGCGAAGGCGCGTTCCACCAGCTTGCGCACGCCATTGCCGATCATGGCGCGCACCTCGTCCAGCGTCAGGGGTGCGTGATCCTCCAGCGCCAGCACCTCGTTGACGGAGGCGGCGAGATCGGGCGCAGAATCGACCAGGGTGCCGTCGAGATCGAAGAAGATGGCCTGCGGCCAGCCGCAGCGGTCTCCGGCCTGCGCGAAGATCGGGCTCATGCGGCGTCCTTCCACTTGATCGAACAGCCCATGGAGGCGATCTGGTCGCGCGGGCCCTGGCCGGTTTCGGCCACCTGTTTCATGGCCTCGTAGAGGTCACGGCGGATGTCAGCGGGCGCGCTTTCCTTGCGCGAGGCATCGAGACGGCCACGATATTGCAGTTCCATGGCCCTGTTGAAGCCGAAGAAATCCGGTGTGCAGACCGCGTCCCATGCGCGCGCGACCTGTTGTGTCTCGTCATGCAGATAGGCAAACGGCAGGTCGTGATCGGCGGCGAAGCGTTTCATGTTGTCGAAGCTGTCGGCTGGATAGGCCGTGGCATCGTTGGAACAGATGGCGACGAAGCCGATGCCCAGCTTTTCAAGGTCGCGGGCATCGCGGGCGATCCGGTCGATCACCGCCAGCACGTAGGGGCAATGGTTGCAGATGAAGGCGACGACGAGGCCGTTGGGACCCGCCTCGCCGAGAATCGAACGGGTCTTTCCGTCCACGCCCGGCAGGGTGGCGTCAACCGGTTTCCAGCCGAAGTCGCAGACGGGAGGAATGGCTGCCATGGGAAAACTCCGATGGTTTGCTGTTTCGCTCAGGCCGCCGCGCGAGTGCCATTGGCGGCGGCGCGGATGGCCCGGATGTTCTCGCCATAAACGGCCGCGTTGTCCACCGACCCGCCCCGGAATACCGCCGACCCGGCCACCAGCACATCTGCTCCCGCCTCCGCGACCAGCGGCGCCGTCGCCGGATCGATCCCGCCATCGACCTGGACATGGACGGGCCGGTCGCCGATCATGGCGCGCAGTGTGCGGATCTTGTCCGTCATGTCGATGAATTTCTGACCGCCGAAGCCCGGATTGACCGTCATCACCAGGACGAGGTCCGCAAGTTCCAGCAGGTGTGTGACCGCCTCTGCCGGCGTGCCTGGATTGAGCGCCACGCCGGCCTTCATTCCCGCCGCACGAATGGCCTGAAGGGTGCGGTGGATGTGAGGCCCGGCCTCCAGGTGAGCAGTCAGCACGTCGGCGCCCGCATCGGCATAGGCGTCGATCCAGGGATCGACCGGCGCGACCATCAGGTGCACGTCCATCACCGTCTTCACATGCGGGCGGAAGGCCTTCACGGCTGGCGGACCGAAGGTCAGGTTCGGAACGTAATGGCCGTCCATCACGTCGACATGGACCCAGTCGGCGCCTTGCGCCTCTATGGCTCGGATCTCGCGGCCGAAATCGGCGAAATCGGCGGACAGGATGGAAGGCGCAATCCTGATCGCGCGGTCGAAGGTCATCGGCTTTGTCTCCTATTCGGCGGCGGCGCTTTGCGTGCGGTCGACATCGAGCCCGCCGGAAAAGACGCGGCTTGCGCGGATGTCGGCCGCGGTGATGGTGCTGAGTGCCTCGGCATCGAGCGGACCGTCCGCGCTTTCGAACAGGCGATTGGCCTGGCGAAGGCGCGCGCGGTCCAGCGCATTGCGGATGGAACGGGCATTGGCGAAATGGGGCTGGGCGCGGCGCAACGCGATATAGTCGGCCATGGCCTGCTCGGCTACCGTGTCGAAACGGTAGTTCTGCGCCTCCAGCATGGTCCTCGAAATGCGCAGGAGTTCCCCGTCCGAATAGTCGGGAAACTCGATGTGGTGGGCGATGCGGGACCGGAAACCGGGATTGGCCGAGAAGAAGCGGTCCATGCGGTCGGCATAGCCGGCCATGATGACGACGAGGTCATCGCGGTTGTTCTCCATGACCTGGAGCAGGATCTCGATAGCCTCCTGGCCATAGTCGCGCTCGTTGTCGGGCTTGTAGAGGTAATAGGCCTCGTCGATGAAAAGCACACCGCCCATGGCCTTTTTCAGCACTTCCCTGGTCTTGGGGGCGGTGTGGCCGATATACTGGCCGACCAGATCGTCGCGGGTGACCGAAACGAGATGGCCCTTGCGGATATAGCCCAGTCGGTGCAGCAGGCCGGCCATCTTCAGCGCGACCGTGGTCTTGCCGGTGCCGGGATTGCCGGTGAAGCTCATGTGCAGGGTGGGCGTTTCGGTGGCGAGGCCCATCTGGCGGCGGGCACGGTCGACCAGCAGCAGGGCGGCGGTTTCGCGGATGCGCTGCTTGCCCGGCTTCAGGCCGATCAGTTCGCGGTCCAGTTCGTCGAGGATTCCGGCCACGCCCGACGACTGGAATTCGGCCCTGAGGTCGATGGCCGAAGGCCGCTTTTCCTGCACCTCGCTAGCGGTCTGGTCGTCACTCATGAAGCCTCGCCTCCTGGGGAAAACGTGTGGACAGGGTGTGGGAAAACTGTGGAAGGCGGGCGGCCGCGCCTCGCATCGGGCCGCCCGCCTTCCGGTGTCAGCCGGCCACGCGCCAGGAATAGGTCTGGCTGCGGCTGCGCACATCGGTGCGCACCATGTCGATCCCCGGCTCTTGCGCCGGCCGGTTGACGATGAAGGACATCATCACCGTCTCGAAGCCGCGCGTGGAATCGAAGGCGTTGATGCGGATGTACTTGTCGCCATGCACCTTTCGGCACGCGTCAAGTTCCATCATCACGCCCTTGGCGTCCTTGAGGTCGAACATGGGATTGCCCCACATTTCCCAATAGGTGTTGCGCGGGTGCGGGTCGCCGGTGAACTCGATGCCGATGGCCCATTCGCGCGACAGGCAATATTCGACTTGGGCGGAAACCTGGGCGTCGGTCAGGTCGGGCAGGAAGGAAAAGCATCCTTGGGTGATACGCATGTCGGTTCTCCCTCTGGTTCGTCAGATGGCCACGGACGGCGTCGGCACGAAGTCGGACGTGTCGGTGGACGTGTAGTTGAAGGTGATGTTGCCCCAGGTATCGAGCGCGGCTTCCAGCGGCTTGCACCACCTGGCGGCCTCGCGCAGGATTTCCGGGCCTTCATTGGCGATGTCGCGGCCCTCGTTGCGGGCAAGGACCATGGCTTCGAGCGCAACGCGGTTGGCCGTGGCGCCGGCCTGGATGCCCATCGGGTGGCCGATGGTGCCGCCGCCGAACTGAAGCACGACGTCGTCGCCGAACAGGTCGAGCAACTGGTGCATCTGGCCGGCGTGAATGCCGCCGGAGGCCACCGGCATGACCTTTTTCAGGTCTGCCCAGTCCTGCTCGAAGAACAGGCCGCGCGGCAGGTCGATCCCGTTCCTCGTCTCGCGGCAGACATTGTAATAGCCCTGCACCGTCAGCGGGTCGCCTTCCAGCTTGCCGACAGCCGTGCCGCAATGGAGGTGGTCGACGCCGGCCAGGCGCAACCACTTGGCGATGACGCGGAAGGAAATGCCGTGGTTCTTCTGCCGCGTATAGGTGCCATGGCCGGCGCGATGCATGTGCAGGATCATGTCGTTCTGGCGGCACCATTCGGAGATGGACTGGATGGCTGTCCAGCCGACGATCAGGTCGACCATGACGATGACCGAGCCCAGTTCCTTGGCGAATTCGGCGCGGCGGTACATCTCCTCCATCGTGCCGGCGGTGATGTTGAGATAGTGGCCCTTGATCTCGCCGGTCTCGGCGGAGGCCTTGTTGACCGCCTCCATGCAGTAGAGGAAGCGGTCGCGCCAATGCATGAAGGGCTGCGAGTTGATGTTCTCGTCGTCCTTCATGAAATCGAGGCCGCCCTTCAGGCCCTCGTAGACGACGCGGCCGTAATTCTTGCCCGACAGGCCGAGCTTGGGCTTGGTCGTGGCGCCGAGCAGCGGCTTGCCGAACTTGTCGAGGCGCTCGCGCTCGACGACGAGACCGGTGGGCGGGCCGCGGAAGGTCTTCACATAGGCGACGGGGAAGCGCATGTCCTCCAGCCTTGCCGCCTTGAGCGGCTTGAAGGAGAAGACATTGCCGATGATCGAGGCCGTCAGGTTGGCGATGGAGCCTTCCTCGAAGAGGATCAGGTCATAGGCGACATAGGCGAAATACTGGCCTTCCTGGCCCGGCACCGGCTCCACGCGATAGGCCTTGGCGCGGTAGTTCTCGCAGGCGGTCAGGCGGTCGGTCCAGACCACGGTCCAGGTGGCGGTGGAGGATTCACCGGCGACGGCGGCCGCCGCCTCGATGGGGTCCACGCCTTCCTGCGGCGTGATGCGGAACAGGGCGAGCACGTCGGTGTCCTTGGGCTCGTAGTCGCCGTCCCAATAGCCCATCTGCGCATATTTCAGCACACCGGCCTTGTAGCGTTCCTTGCCCTTGATCTCGGTCTTGGCGTCGATGGTCATGGCATTTCCTTTCGCTGGTCTCTCGGATGTCAGGCGGCGCGCGCCGTGGCGAATTGCGGATCGAGGGCGCCGCTGGCATAGCGCCTGGCCATGTCGTCCATGTCGATCACCCTGATCTTCCCGGCATGGCCGGCCGTGCCGAAGCGCTCGAAGCGGTCGAGGCAAAGCTTCTCCATTTCCTCCATGGCGGGGATGAGGAACTTGCGCGGGTCGAACTCCTTGGGCTTCGACATCGCGACCTTGCGGAACTGGCCGGTGATCGCCATGCGGTTGTCCGTGTCGATATTGACCTTGCGCACGCCGGAGCGGATGCCGCGCTCGATCTCCTCCACCGGCACGCCCCATGTCTGGGGCATGTCGCCGCCATTCTCGTTGATGAGGTCCTGCAGGTATTGCGGGACGGAGGACGAGCCATGCATGACAAGGTGGACATTCGGGATGCGGGCGTGGATCGCCTCGATCTGGCTGATGGCGAGAATGTCACCGGTGGGCTGGCGGGAGAACTTGTAGGCGCCATGCGATGTGCCGCAGGCAATCGCCAGCGCATCGACATGGGTGCGGGCGACGAAATCGGCGGCCTGGTCCGGGTCGGTCAGCATGTCCTCGCGGGAAAGCTTGCCTTCCGCGCCGGACCCGTCCTCCTTGGCGGCCTCGCCGGTTTCCAGGTTGCCCAGCACGCCAAGCTCCCCCTCCACCGAGGCGCCGACCCAATGGGCCATGCGGGCCACGCGTTCGGTGATCTCCACGTTGTATTCGTAGGAGGCGGGCGTCTTCATGTCCTCCTCCAGCGAGCCGTCCATCATCACGGAGGTGAAGCCGTGGCGGATGGCGGTCAGGCAGGTGGCTTCGTTGTTGCCGTGGTCCTGGTGCATGCAGACCGGGATGTGCGGGTACATCTCGGTCAGCGCCTCGATCATGTGGCGCAGCATGATGTCGCCGGCATAGGAGCGCGCGCCGCGCGAGGCCTGCAGGATGACCGGTGCATCGCAGCGGTCGGCCGCCTTCATGATGGCCAGGCCCTGTTCCATGTTGTTGATGTTGAAGGCGGGGACGCCGTAGCCGTATTCGGCGGCGTGATCGAGAAGCTGGCGGAGCGTGATACGGGCCATGTCTTTGTCCTTTCAGGCAGATGCGGCAAGGGCCGGGTCGGGTTCGGGAAGCAGGGCGGCGAGTTCGCGGATCCAGGGCGAGGGCCTGTCCGGCATGCCGCCGGGAACGACGAAACAGTCGCCGAGCACGGAGAGACGCATGGCGAAGATGCGGCTGTGACGCTGGGCCTGGCGGTGGAAGCGGATGTTCTCCATGAGCGCGACAGCACCGGCCGGCATGGCGGCAAGCCCGGCCTCGGCCACGGGGCCGACGCATTCGGGCACGAAATGGACGGCCATGCCGGTGGCCTCGCGCAGGGGCGCGATCCAGTGGCGCAGCGACATGGCCGGGTTGATGTCGCCGGCCGGATCGTCATGGCCGGCGATGACGGCGACGCGGGCGCCGCGCCCGGCAAGCGCGCGGATGGCACTGGCGCAGGCCTTGCTCACACCTTGCGACAGGTCGCAGCGGACCAGGACCGTCGCGCCGTCCAGGTCGCGCGGGCCGCTCATGCCTCCGCTCCCGCCATGCGGCGCGCCGCCTCGATCACCGCGTCGGACGTGATGCCAAAATGGCGGTAGAGATCGGACGCGGGCGCGGAGGCGCCGAAGCCCGGCATGCCGATGAAATGACCATTCTCGCCGAGCCAGCGGTCCCAGCCCATGCGGGCGGCCGCTTCCACGCCGATGCGCGGCGCAATGCCGAGAACGGAGGCCTGGTAGGCGGCGTCCTGCTGCTCGAACTTTTCCCATGACGGCATGGAAACGACAGCGGCGTGGATGCCGTGTTCGGCCAGCAGGCGGTCCGAGGCGATGCGCGCGATCTCCACTTCCGAACCGGTGGCGATGATGGTCACGTCGCGGGCGCGTTCGCTTTCCTGCAGCACGTAGGCGCCGCGGGCCGACAGGTTTTCGCGGGTGTGGCGCGCGCGCAGCATGGGCAGGGCCTGGCGCGACAGGGCGAGCACGGAGGGCGTGCGTTTCTCGAAAAGCGCGATCTCCCAGCATTCCGCCGTCTCGATGATATCGGCCGGCCGGAAGACATTCATGTTCGGGGTGGCGCGCAGGATGGCCAGGTGTTCGACCGGCTGATGCGTCGGCCCGTCCTCGCCGAGCCCGATGGAATCATGGGTCAGCACGTAGACGACCGGCTGCTCCATCAGCGCCGACAGTCGCATGGCGCCGCGCGCATAATCGGAGAAGACGAGGAAGGTGCCGCCATAGGGAATGAAACCGCCATGCAGGGACAGGCCGTTCATGACGGCCGCCATGGCATGTTCGCGGATGCCGTAATGAATGTAGCGGCCCTTGAACCGGCCGGGCGTGACCGGCGCCAGATCCTTCGTCTGCGTCAGGTTGGAGCCGGTCAGGTCGGCCGATCCGCCGATGGTCAGCGGCGTGGCGGTATTGATGACCCCCAGCACCATTTGCGAGGCCTGTCTTGTCGCGGTCTTCGTGGCGGCCGACTGGTGGTCACGGCGGAAGCGTTCCAGCCGGCGCTTCATGAGCGAGGGCAGGTCACGGGCCAAAGCCCTGTCGAAGGCCTTGCGCAGCCGGGCGGCCCCATGACGTTCCTGCCAGAGCCTGCGCTCGGCGCGACCGCGCGCCGCGACCCCTTCCCATGCATTGCGAACGCCCTCGGGCACCTCGAAGGGCGCGGCGGTCCAGCCCAGGTTCAGGCGCGTGGCCGCGACCTCGTCGGCACCCAGCGGCGCGCCATGGGTCTTGTGCGACCCCTGGAGATTCGGTGCGCCCTTGCCGATCACGGTGCGGCAGGCGATGAGCGACGGCTTGCCGGTCGTCCGGGCCCTCGCGATGGCGGAAGCGACGGCCTCGTGGTCGTGGCCATCGACGGATTGCACGTCCCAGCCGGCCGCGCGGAAACGCATGGCCTGGTTCATGGATGTGGCCAGCGAGGTCTTGCCGTCGATGGAGATGCCGTTGTCGTCCCACAGCACGATGAGGCGGGAAAGTTTCAGATGTCCGGCCAGATCGACGGCCTCGTGACCGATGCCTTCCTGCAGGCAGCCGTCGCCGGCGACGACGTAGGTGAAGTGATCGACCAGCTTGTGGCCGAAGCGCGCCGCCATCATCCGCTCGGCCAGAGCCATGCCGACGGCGGTGGTGATGCCCTGTCCAAGCGGACCCGTGGTCGTCTCGATGCCGAGCGCGTGGCCGTATTCGGGATGCCCTGCCGTCCTGGCTCCAAGCTGGCGGAAGTCCCGCAACTCATCGGCGGTCATGTCGGCAAAGCCCAGCAGGTGATGGACCGCATAGAGCAGCATGGAGCCATGGCCAGCCGACAGGACGAAGCGGTCGCGGTCCGGCCAGTCCGGCATGGAAGGGTCGATCTTGAGGAAGCGGTTGTAGAGCACGGCCACAGCATCGGCCATGCCCATGGGCATGCCGGGGTGGCCGGAATTGGCCTTCTGGACGGCATCCATGGCGAGAACGCGCAGCGCATTGGCCATGTCGCGTTCGGCGGCGGCCGTGCCGGCCTTCATGGTCGGGTTCATGTTCATCGTGCAGGCTCCCGTGGTCAGGCCATGCGGCGCTTGCGCTCGACCAGCTTGTGGATGAGCGGCGTGAAAATGAGCTGCATGGCGAGGTCGAGCTTGTCGCCGGGCACGACGATGGAATTGGCCCGCGACATGTAGCTGTCGTGCAGCATGGACAGCAGGTAGGGAAAATCGATGCCGCGCGGATTGGCGAAACGGATGACGAGGATCGATTCCGCCGGCGTCGGGATCCAGCGCGCCACGAAGGGGTTGGACGTGTCCACGATGGGCACGCGCTGGAAATTGATGTCGGTGTGGGAGAATTGCGGGCAGATGTAATGCACGTAGTCGGGCATGCGGCGCAGGATCGTATCCGTGACGGCCTCGGTGGAATAGCCGCGCGCGGCCTTGTCGCGATGGATCTTCTGGATCCATTCGAGATTGATGACGGGAACAACACCGATCTTCAGGTCGCCGTGGCGGGCGAGGTTGACCTTGTCGGTCACCGCGCAACCATGCAAGCCCTCGTAGAACAGCAGGTCGGAATCGCCGAATTCCTCCCAGTCGGTGAAGGTGCCAGGCGCCGCGCCGTAGCGGGCAGCCTCGTCCTCGTCGTGAATGTAGTGGCGCGTGCGCCCCCTGCCCCGGCGGCCATATTCCTCGAAGACGCTTTCAAGGATTTCCAGTTCGTTCGCCTCGGCGGAGAAGTGGGTGAAATCGCGGCCCTGTGCCTTTTCCTCGGCGATGCGCTGCTTCATGGCCTGACGGTCATAGCGGTGGAAGGCGTCCCCCTCGATGAAGGCGGCGGTGACCCCTTCGCGGGCAAAGATCTTGCCGAAGGTTTCCTTCACCGTGGTGGTGCCGGCGCCGGATGAACCGGTAATGGAGATGATGGGGTGCTTGGTGGACATGATGCTTTCCTCAGACGCGGAACAGGCCGCGCTTGCCAAACAGCGGCGAGCGATCTGAAATCATGGCGGGATCGACATGGTAGCGAGCGATGCGCTCGACCTCGTCACCAGAACCGAAGACGAGCGGCGTGCGCTGGTGCAGCGTGACCGGCACCAGGTCGAGGATCCGGTTGACCGTGTCGGTTGCCTTGCCGCCGGCCTGCTCGACGAGCAAGGCGATGGGATTGGCCTCGTAGACGAGGCGCAGACGGCCGGCCGAATAGCCCTTGCGGCGGTCGCCGGGGTAGAGGAACACGCCACCCCGCACCAGGATGCGGTAGGTCTCGGCGACGAGCGAGGCGATCCAGCGCATGTTGAAATCACGCTCGCGCGGTCCGTCGGTGCCGGCAAGGCAATCGTCGACCCACAGGCGGACCGGATCTTCCCAATGCCGGTAGTTGGAGGCGTTGATGGCGAATTCACCCGTCTTGCCGGGAATGGAGACCGCGTCATAGGCCTCGACGAAATCGCCGAGTTTCGGCGAATGGACGAAGATGCGCGTGCCGGACCCGACGGTCAGGGCGAGTGCGAGTTGCGGACCGTAGATGAAGAAGCCTGCGGCGAGCTGGTTCCTGCCCGATTGCAGGAAAGAGGTTTCCGGCGCGACGCGCGGGTCGCCCTGCACCGGCAGGATGGAAAAGATCGTACCGATCGAGACATTGGTCTCGATGTTCGACGATCCGTCCAGCGGATCGATGGCGAGTGCCAGCGGCTTGTCCGGATCGAGCAGGATGGGGAAGTTGTTTTCCTCCGATCCGTAAAGGGCGATTGCCTCGTTGCGGGCGGCTTCCAGGAACATGCCGTCGGCAATCACATCCAGATCCTTCTGGGTGTCGCCACCGGCATTCGTCTCGCCGCGCGAGGCCGCAAAGCCCCTGATGAGGGCGCCCTGCTTTGTGAGCTTGCGCACCTCGACGGCCTTGGCCGCGAGCCCCATGATGACGCCGGCAATCGCCCCGGCATGGGCGTGCCCGGCGAAACCGCCCGAACGCAGGAATGCATGCAGTGTCTGTCCAGCCATGGGTGCCTCCTCCATGGCCGCAATCAATGCAGCGACTTGAATGTTTGTAAAATTTATTCTATTAGGAGAAAGGATAAATTTTTTTAAGTATAGGCATGATCAACGCGTCCATACGCCAGTTGCGAACCCTGCTTGCCCTTCGCCGGCACCGGAAGATTTCGGCCGCCGCAAGCGCCCTCGGGCTGACGTCCCCGGCGGTCACCATCCAGCTTCGCCAGCTGGAGGAGGAACTGGGCACGCAACTCTTCATCCGCACCCGCACGGGCACCATTCCCACCGAGACGGGCCAGATCGCGCTGGAGGCGGCGCAGCGCATCCTCGACGAGCTGGAAACCCTTCAGGAACGGATACTTGAGCACAAGGGGCTGAAGGCGGGACGGGTCCGCATGGGCGTCGTTTCGACAGGAAAGTACTTCGCCCCGCGCCTCATCGCCGGCTTCAACGGCACCCATCCGGGCATCGACATCACGCTCAACACGGCCAACCGGACCGAAGTGATCGCCATGCTGGAACGGCATGAAATCGACATGGCGCTGATGGGCCGGCCACCGAAGCATTTCGGCGTGAAGGCGACGCTGTTCGGCGACCATCCGCTTGTCTTCATCGCCCATCCCGGCCACCCGCTGGCACGCCGCCGCGACATTTTGCGCCAGGAACTGGCACGCCAGAAGTTCATCGTGCGCGAACGGGGATCGGGTACGCGGGCTTCCTTCGAATTCTTCATGGCCGGGGACGGCGGCGAAAGCGAACTGGCCATGACCGAGATGGATTCAAACGAGACCATCAAGCAGGCGGTGATGGCCGGCCTCGGCATCGCGTTCATTTCCGGCCATACGATCGAGCAGGAAATGCGCGCCGGGACGCTTGCCGTCCTCGACGTGGCGGAAACGCCGATCCGCCGGCAATGGTACTCGGTCCGCCATGCGGACCGCAGCCCGACACCCGCCATGCTGGCGCTGGACGAATTCCTGCGCCGCAAGGGGCCGGAAATCCTGCCGCTGCTGGAAAAAACCTATCCGGCCGGGTCGCTTTCTTGATCTGTGTCGTTGACCGGAAAATCGGCCCTGTCACAAAACACATGAGACTAGCGCGCTATCCGGGGCGCGAATGACACCAGAGCAGGGAGAAAACATGGACGACGATGCGATCGACAGCGGAGCCAGGGACTGGCTGGAAGCCGAACTGGCCGACACACTGGACGAGGATTACGAACTTGAACTGGAAGACGCCGCGCTCTCCATGGAGATCAGGAAGATCTACCAGCGTGCCCATGGCGAGACGATCCCGCGCAAGGAGTATTTCCAGGCGCTGCTGCGGCTGCAGGCCGAACTGATCAAGCTGCAGGACTGGGTGGTGCATACCCGCCAGAAGGTGGTCGTGATCTTCGAGGGGCGCGATTCGGCCGGCAAGGGCGGCGTCATCAAGCGGATCACGCAGCGGCTCAATCCGCGCGTCGTGCGCACGGTCGCCCTGCCGGCGCCTTCGGACCGGGAGAAGACGCAGTGGTATTTCCAGCGCTACGTCCCGCACCTTCCGGCCGGCGGCGAAATCGTGCTGTTCGACCGGTCGTGGTACAACCGGGCCGGCGTGGAGCGGGTGATGGGCTTCGCAACGCCGGCGCAGGTGGAGCAGTTCTTCCAGGACGTGCCGGAATTCGAGAAGATGCTGGCCCGCGACGGCATCAAGCTGGTCAAGTACTGGTTCTCCATCACCGACGAGGAACAGCAGTTGCGCTTCCTGATGCGCATCCACGATCCGCTGAAGCAGTGGAAGCTGTCGCCCATGGACCTGCAGTCGCGGGTCCGCTGGGAGCACTATACCAAGGCCAAGGAGGAAACCTTCGCGCGCACGAACATCCCCGAGGCGCCCTGGTACATCGTGGAAGGCAACGACAAGAAACGGGCAAGGCTCAACTGCATGGACCACCTGCTTTCGCTCTTTCCCTACGAGGAAGTGCCAAGCGAGGAGATCACGTTGCCCGAGCGCGTGTTCAACCCGGATTACGAGCGGGCGGTGCTGCCGCCGGAACTCTACGTGCCCCAGAAATACTGATCCGCGCCGGGCGGAAGCCTGCCTGGCCAAAGGCCGGGCGGACCGTCAGCGCGGATCCTTGAGCTTGCCGAGGATGCGGTAGACATTGCGCTCGCTGATGCCGAGGCGGGCGGCCAGTTCCTGCCTGTTGCCACCGTGGCGCTCGACGAGTTTTGCGACATATGCGTCGCGCAGTTCGTCAATCGTCGGTTCGCTGCCGAAGGCGAGCGTGATCCCGCTGCCGGCCTTGCCGTCGCCAGCCTCGGGCAGCGAGATGTGTTCGGGCTGGATGCGGGCGCTCTTGCCGGAAATGAGGAACGCGCGCTCCACCACGTTGCGCAATTCGCGGATATTGCCCGGCCAGCCATAGCGGGTGAGCGCCTTCAGGGCGGAAGGTGCGAACTGCTTGGCGATGTTGCGTGAGAACTTTCGGTTGGCGAGGAAGAATTCGGCGAGGGCCGGGATGTCCTCGCGCCGTTCGCGCAGCGGCGGGACGTGGATTTCGAAGGCCGAGAGCCGGTAATAGAGGTCGTTGCGGAATTCCTGCCCGCCGGCCATGGTGCGCAGGTCACGATTGGTCGCAGCGACGAAGCGGACATCGGATTCCAGGTCGCGCGTCCCGCCGACGCGGCGGAACTTGCCCGTTTCAAGAACGCGCAGGAGCTTGGCCTGGATGGTGGGGCTGATCTCGCCGATCTCGTCGAGAAAGACAGTCCCGCCATCGGCGATCTCGACCAGGCCCTCCTTGCGGCGGTCAGCGCCGGTGAAGGCGCCGCGTTCATGGCCGAAAAGCTCGGATTCGAAGAGGGTTTCCTGCAGCGACGCGCAATCGATGGCGACGAAATGCTTGGCGGCGCGCTCCGAATTGGCATGCACGGCCTGGGCGACCAGTTCCTTGCCGACACCGCTTTCGCCGAGGATGAGGACCGTGGTATCGGCGCCGGCGACAATGGAAATCATGCGCCGCACCTCGCGGATGGCCGCGCTCTCCCCGATGATGTTCGGACCGGCCGATGGCCGGGCCTGCGACTGCCAGAACTCGGCGGAACGCCGCAGTTCGGCCTTCTCCAGCACGCGGGCAATCGCCAGTTCCAGGCTCTGCCCCGAAACCGGCTTGACGAGATATTCGGAGGCACCGGCCTTCACGGCTTCGACGGCCTGGGCGATGGAGCCGAAAGCGGTGAGGATGATGACCGGGCACTGTTCGGAGAGTTCCGGCAGATAGTCCAGTCCGTCCATGTCGGGCAGGCGCATGTCGAGCATGGCGAGCGAAGGCTCGAACTCGGTCATGGCGCGGTCGGCCTCGGCACGCGAGGTCACGCCACGCGGTTCAAAACCAAGCCTGGCGAGTTGCTCGACGAGCAGGCGGTTGAGCGTGTTGTCATCCTCGATGACGAGGACGCGTCCCGAGCGGCGGGATCCTGCCACCTTCTTTTCAGGCATCGGCAGCCGGCAGCGTGACCATGAATTCGGTGCCCTCCCCAAGCGTGCTGGCGACCATGATCGAGCCGCCATAGCGCTCGACGATGGCCTTGCAGATGGACAATCCCAGACCGCGGCCTGTGGTGCCATCGGCCCGCCGGCTCCAGAAGGGCAGGAATATCCTTTCGAGGTCCTGCGGTGCAATACCGGTGCCCGTGTCAGAAAACCGCAGGATGACCTGGCCGCCCGACATCGTGCCGGCAATGCGGAACGTCCCGCCTTCCGGCATGGCATGAATGGCATTCTGCGTCAGGTTGACAACGATCATCCGCATGTCGCTGTCTGCCCCCAGGACCCGCAACCCGGGGTCGACCGACAGTATCCATTCGATCCCCGCCTGGCTGAACTGGAAGGACAGGAGCGCCATCACATCGGGTGTGAGCTTGTCGAGCGCAACGAGTTCCTGGTCCCTTGGCGGTTCGCTGAGGCGCATCAGGCTTTCGGTCACGGCCAGGCACTTGTCGATCTCGGTACGCGCTATGTCGATGTAGTGCCGGTAGGTCTCGGGAAGGCTCCCTTCCGGCATGGTTTCCTGGATTGCCGACAGCGCCAGTTCGATGGACGAGAGCGGATTGTGGATTTCGTGGGCAACACCGGTTGCCAGAAGGCCGATCTCGGAAAGGCGGTGCTTCTGGGACAGGACGACATCCTGCGACAGGTCGCGGATCGACTCCACGACACAAGGCGCAATGCCTGCCGATGACGGCAGGTCCACGCGTGCGGCTGAAACCTCGACGAAAAGCTGCGCATCGTTTTCCAGCATGTGCGCATCGGTGAATTTCACGGCGGACCGGCCCGGTGATTGCAGGGCGATCACCGGACAGGTGACGAGCGTTTGCGGGCAAGGCTCGCTGCGGGCATGGCTCGACCGGTAGCACTTTTCGCCGATGACCCGTGCCTTGTCCTGGTGCACCTGGCGGCAATAGGCGTCGTTCGCCTTGAGGATGTTGAAGTCCGCGTCGATCACCCTGATGCCATCGGGAATGGAATCGATGACCGATTGCAGAGAGCGCTCGGCGGCCGCCACATTCTCGACCATGGCTTCGATCCTTGCCGCCATCCGGTTGAATGCGCCGGCGCAGCTTCCGATCTCGTCATGACCCTGCACCGGCGCCCGCGCACCCAGCACGCCGCCGGCGATTTCCTCGCTTGCTGCCCGAAGCCTGGAAATTCGCGCGAGCACGAGCCTGTCCACCGCGAACCAGAGGGCGATGCCGCTTGCCAGGATCACGACCAGGCCGCTGAGGCCCAGGATGCCCGCGGTACGAAGCGCGCTGGAACGAATGCCGGCGGCATCGTAGTCAACGACCAGGACGCCATTCACCGGATGGGTGGCGGCCGGTCCATGGCATTCGCGGCAGGCCGGCTGGTTGCGGACAGGATTGATCGAGCGAAGCCATTCACCACCCCCGGCCCCCTGGACAAAAGCGGTGCGCGGCGCCGCATCGGCAAGGGAGAGATCCACATGCTCATCGCGGAACCGGGAGCCCAGGACATGGGGTGTCGACGAGAACCGGATTTCGCCTTGCGGATCGAGGATCGTCACGCCGGCTATGCGCTCCTGCCGGCCAAGCCGGTCGACAATGTCGCGCAAACCGGGAATGTCGCGCTTGAGCATGGCGTTTTCCAGGGCTGCCTCGAGGAGATGGTTGACCTCCATCGAGGCGCGGGCGTGATCCTCGATCAACTGTCCTCGATAGATGATCATCACCAGGGCCAGGAAGCAGAGCGACACCAGCGTCAGGATGCCGACGAGAAGGACCAGGAAGCGCCGGCTCAAACTTGCGTTCACGAAGGATGCCAGCCCGGCGGACATGTCCTGCGGGGTCATGGCATGACCTGGAACAGTTTCGCATGGTGATTTGTCTTCTGACATGTCGGGCATAGCCGTGACCGGGACGCAGAACGGCCCGGCCGATGAAACCCCGCCCCGCATGCCGCACACGTCAACCTGTCTAGCCCGATCCGCACGTCTTTGCCAGTTCCCGCCATGTCGATGCCTATCGCGTTGCTGTCACAGACCGCTGCGCACAAGCCGCAACCGGAGCAGGCATCGGGCCGCAGGACATATTCCGCCGCGCCTTCTCTTCCCGTCGCAAGGCCGATGGCGCCTTCCGGGCAGACGCGCGCGCAAAGGTCGCAGCCGCTGCAGGCCGCCTCGTCGATCTGCGGGACGGCCTGGCAGACGGCGCCAGCATCCGCGGACGATGGCGACGATGCCAGGAGGTCGACCAGTGCCTGCCGGCGCGGTGGCGTATCCGCAACGGATTGGCCGGCGGCCGCCAGCAGGAAGCGCCGGCGCGAGGGATCCGGGCGATCCCCGCCGCCGGCATGGCGCCAATGGGCAGAAAGCGCTGCCGGCCGCGTCACCTCCACGCCCGCCAGGCCGCGCGATGTCATCATGCGATTGAAAAGGCCCATACGGGCCGTGAAGTTCTCCCCGCCGCCCCAGGCACAACCGTCGCAGTCTCCGGCATGGATTTCGAGCCGGCGCACGCCCCTTGCGTGCATGGCGGCCAGCATGGCGAGATCGATGGCATGGACGCAGGGGAGCGTCGCCTTCGTTCGCGTGCCGGCCTTGCCGCAGACCGCCAGTGCGCCATCGCCGTGGCGGGGCAATTCGCCAAGGACGGCAACCGCCGCCTGCGGACATGCGGGCTGGCACAGGCCGCAACCGGTGCAGGCCTGCGTGTCGATGCCCAGGCTGTCCTCGTCCTGCACGATGGCACCGTGCGGGCAGGCATCCTGACACTTGTCGCAGTCCATCGGGAGCGGGCCGCCCAGCAGGCAACGGTCCGCGTCGATGTCCGGCAAGACGACCGGGCCACCTCCGTTTCTCTCTGACCGGCGACCGGTGAATGGCAGCATCCGCCTACCAGCTTTCCGCCTGGCCGGGGACATAGGCCGCCATTTCCGGTTCGGGGCTCCCGCTACTGCCGGTCCTCTTCACCTCCGGACTCCGGCGCTCGATTCCGGTACTGGCCAACAGGGCGTCGCGAATTTCCTCGACCACCGCATGCGTCAGGCGGGCAGCGGCCCGGTAGAACGGCGTGCGGGCGCGCGCATCGACCCGGTCGGCGAAATCGGGGAGCCAGACCAGCAGGCCGGCATCGAGGAAACGGGCGCAGTCGGCGCGGGCATCGCCGGTATCCAGGCGCAGGAGATGCGCCGTGAACTGCAACTGGTGCACGAGGTTGTCGTCAGGGCGCTTGCGCCAGTCCGGCACTTCGACGCCATAGCGGCGATACCAGGACCGTGTCTCGAACATCGGACCCTGCCGTTCCAACCCGTCCTCGGTCAGCCAGACGGACCCGTTCGGCGAGATGCGGTAGGCATGGGTCAGGTAGATGTCCGCAAAGTCGGATGCGAGATCGTCAAGCGATGCCGGATCGGGCGGACGGGGCAATGCGCCGAAGGCCGCGGCCATGCCGGCAAGCGCCTCGTCCGCATCGGCGGATGCCAGGATACCGGCCATCCATTGCGTCAGCGCCGAGGCCTGCCAGCCTTCAAGGAAGGCGGCGTCAACCTCGCGGTCGTGGAGACGCGCAAGCAGGTCCACGACATCGGCCAGCATTACCGCTCCGGCACCTTCAGCCCGCCCGCCGCTCATTTGGTCACCACGCCCTTGGAATGGGGCACGAAGACGATCGAGGGATGCGTCAGTTCAGGGTCGGCCATGGAATGAACCTGATCGACCACCTGATCCAGCGGTCCGCGCGCCTTCGTCTCATGGGTCCCGTCGCGCAACTGGTCGATCGGTCCGATGTCGAGCACGCGCATCATGCAGGCGCTGACGCAATAAGGCTTGCGGCCGGCCTCCAGTTCGTCGATGCACATGTTGCATTTCTTGACGAGATTGTCCTCCGGGTCGAATTGCGGCGCACCGAAGGGACAGGCGGCCTCGCACTTGCGGCAGCCTATGCACAGCGTCGAATCGATGTCGACGACGCCATTGTCCTTGCGCTTGAAGATCGCCCCGGTCGGGCATGCCGGCAGGCAGGCCGGTTCGGCGCAATGGTTGCAGGACATGTTGATCTTGAAGGCAAAGACTTCCGGATAGGTCCCCCCCTCGATGTACTGGACCCGCCGAAAACGGGGACCGGGCGCCAGTCCGTTCTTGTCCTTGCAGGCGATCTCGCAGGCGCGGCAGCCGATGCAGTCGACATTGTTGTGAATGAAGCCGAGCTGCATGTCGGGGACGACCGGTTCATAGACCTCGCGCTTGCGCTTCTTGACCGCGGCCTTGATCTTCGTCTTGTCGAGTTGCTGAGCCATCAGGTGTCTCCGTTCGGAAGGTCAGAGGTCGCGGCGGAAAACGTGGCTGCGCGACGTCGCAAGTTCATCCCAGCCAGGCCGGTGATCGAGATCCGTCTTGCGGATGTTGGCAAGCACGGTGTTGTAGGCGAAGGCGCCCGCCGGGCTCGGTTCGTCGAGGGTCAGGAAATCGGGGTTGCCGGCGCGGTCGACACCGTTCTCGTCCAGGTCCATCCAGGCCCCCTCGTGCAGCACGGCTACGCCGGGCATGCAGCGTTCGGTGACGTAGACCGGGGTGACGACCTTGCCGCGCTCGTTCCACACCTCGATGGTGTCGCCGGTCCGGATACCCAGTCTTGCCGCGTCGGCGGCGTTCATGGTCGTTTCCTGGGCATAGGTCTCACGCAGCCAGCCGATATTGTTGAAGATCGAATGGGTGCGGTGGCGCGGATGCGGCGAGATGAGATGGAAGGGATAATCCTTCACCTTCTCGCTGCCGAGATACTCCCAGGGTTCGATCCATTTCGGGATGTAGGGAATCTCGTAGCCATATTGCGTGCGCTTCCAGTCCGTGATCTGCGCAAGCTGGGTGGAGAAAATCTCGATCTTGCCGGAGGGCGTGGGAAAGGGGACGCCCTGCTCGACCTGCTGACGGAACGCCACATGCGGTTCGGAGAAACGGAACTTGTAGACGCCGCGGCGCTTGAACTCGTCCCAGGATATCTCGACGTTCTGATGGGGTATGACCTTTTCGTTCCACCAGGCGGCCAGATAGGCCTCGTCGACGGGTTCCGGATTGTTCCAGTAGTCGGGCGTCGATCGCGGATTGTAGGCCTGGCCGAAGCCGAGCTGGTAGGCGAATTCGGTGAATATCTGGAAGTCGGTCTTGGACTCCCCCAGCGGCTCGATGACCGTGGGACGATGGATGTAGTAGTGCCCCTTGTACCAGGGCAGCGCCACGTCATGGCGCTCGAAATGGGTGGCCACCGGCAGCAGGTAGTCCGCCCAGATGCCGGTCGGCGTGATGGTGGAATCCATGCAGACCAGCAGGCTCTCGCCCTCACCGTAGGAATCGAGCTTCCTGATGGCCTCGATTTCCTTGTTGATGTTGGTCAGCTGGTTGAGCCAGTCCGACCCTTGCCAGAAAATCCCGCGAATATTGGGGATGACGCCATCGAGATTGTCGCCGCGCGGCCAGAGGCCGATCTCCTCGCGGGAGACATCCGGATAATTGAGGACGCAGTGGGCCCATCGGTCCGACTTGATGGATGCGTACCAGACATTGGCGAACTGGTCGTACGGATAGGCCACGGCCTCCGCATGCCACGCCTTGCCGACGCCCTCGGCGCAACCGCCCAGAACGCCGATATTGCCTGTCATTGCCTGAAGCGCGGCGGCCATCCGGTTGTACTGCTCGCCATAGGCATTGCGGCCGGGACCCCAGGAGGCCTTGAGCGCTGCGGGTATGGTCGTCGCGTACATGTCGGCGAGCTTGCGGATATCATCCGCCTTCACGCCGCAGATGGCTTCGGCCCATTCCGGTGTCTTGGGCTGGCCGTCATAGACACCTTCGATATAGTCGCGGAAATTCTCCTTGTCCTGAGCCCAGTCGGGCATGGTGCCCTTGTCCATGCCAAGAACGAAACGGTTGATGTAATCCTGGTCGTGCAGGTTCTTCTCGAAGATGTGGAAGGCCATGGCCGCCAGCATGGCCGCATCGGTGTTCGGCTTGATGGGAATCCACCAGGCATCATAGGCAGCCGCCGAGTCGGTGTATTGCGGATCGACAAGGACGAACTTGCATCCACGCTGCTTGGCCAGCCGCATGTAGTAGAACGTGTTGCCGCCATGGAACGTGTAAGCCGGATTCCAGCCCCACATGATGATCAGCTTGGAATGGGCGAAGGCATCGTCCTCATTGCCATCCTCGATGGTGCCGAAGGTCATGCGCGAGGAAAAGGTCGTGCCCTGGTAGGAGGGGACGGACCAGGAGGATGTGCGGCATCCGAACATGCCGAGGAAACGGCCGAGAAGGCCCTCGATCTGGTCGGACTTGTGCAGGACGCCGTAGGACGCGCCGGCATAGGACTGGTCGAGCAGCGCGGTCGGTCCGTAGGTTTCCTTCAGGTAGACCATGCGCTCGGTGATTTCCCTGGCGGCGTCGTACCAGCTGATGCGCTTGAACTTGCCCTCGCCGCGCTTTCCCACACGCTTCATGGGGTAGAGAAGCCGCTCGGGCGAGTAGATCCGGGCCCGGTAGGAACGGCCGCGCAGGCAGGCCCGCAATTGCGGCAGTTCCTCGGTGTCCGTGCCGTAGGCGTCACCCTGATAGGTGCCGTTGTCGGTTGAGAGCCGAACGATGACGTCGCCCTTCTTGTGCGCCACGAGCATGTGACGCGAGCCGCAATTGTGGGCGCAGCTGGTCACGACCGTCGTCAGGTCGTCATCGCGCGGATAGGGCTCGTAGGCGAAGGCCCCGGCCTTGCCTGTGCCACCGGCGGACACGAGGGCCGTTGCGGCCGTGGCCGCGGACGATTTCAGGAATGTGCGGCGGCTGACGTCGCTGAAGGGCGCGGCGATCGGGCGATTGTCCATCTTGGTCACGGGTTCGGTCCTCCTTACTTCGCCGCCGAAGGCTGCAAGCGGTATTCTTCCTTGGACTGGGTCGGGCGATCCTTGGCCCAGTCCGGTGTTTCCGGATCCATGTCCGGCCATGGATTGCGCGGATAAGGATATGAAATGCGGTACCATTTCCGGCCGCCATGGCAGCCGTAACAGGCATCGGACCCGGCCTGCGCTGCCTCCTCGATGCCTTCCGGATTGAGGTAGGTCACCTGGTGGCGCAAGGTGCGGAACAGGTCCTCGTGACAGGTGAGACAGCCATTGGGCGTCTCCTCGTCTTCCATGTCGCCGCGGATTTCATGCCATGGCCCATACAAGCCCATGATCTGCTCAGGGTCCGGGAAAGCGCCGTGGCACAGCAGGCAGGTTTCCGTCGGGTTCACCACCTTGCGGTTGGTGAAGGCCGGCGTGACCGGATCCGCGCTGAACGCGGCCGCGTTGGGCACCATGTCCGGCGATTCCTCGCGCGGGTCATTGCCCTTGTGGCAGAAATTGCACTCCAAGTTCATCACCTGCCTGGCGAACGGGCTCTCGACATGGCGCCAATGGAAGGTCTGCTGTTCGCCTTCATAGGTGTCCAGCGTCTGGTACCATGCCAGCGTTTCGATGGCCTTCACCCCCGCAGGGGATTCCTCGAGCGGCTTGTGCTCAAGGATTTCCCGGTGGCAGACCAGGCATTCCTGGCTGCTTGCCGTTTCGATGGCAGGTGAGAAATGCAGCGGATGGTAGCGCGCGCGCTGGTAATCCAGCGTCTTCACTTCCTCCGTCAGCGCGGCGACCCGTTCAGCGATCGCCGCCTTCTTTTCGGGGGACACGGCCTGCCCCCCGGCGGCAGGGGACTCGACGCCGGCCAGCACCGTCGCGCCCGGACTTTCGGAGCTAGGTGACGCGTCGGACCGGCCGGCGCCTTCGATGCCGGATAGCCCCCTATTTGCATCCGGCATCAAGGAATTGGCCGAGGGTGGCGCGGAACCGGTGACCGGATCGCGCCTTCCGTCGGCCAAGTTCGTCCCAGTCTGGTGAAGGGAAGCCCGCTGCCCGGAGCCCTGGACCTCTTCCGGTCCGGGGATGCTCAATGCAGCCAGAACGACAACGGCAAAGGCACTTGTCGAGAGGATTGCGAGGCCATGGACGATACGGCTTGGTTTCATGACAGCAGCTTCATTTCCAGAGTGGCAGATTGGGGAGGCGGTCGCCCGCCTCCCCGTTCAAGCGGTTGCGGAGATCAGTTCTTGTCGCCACCCATGCCGGACATGCCCCCCATGCCAGACATACCGCTCATTCCACCCATGCCGGACATGCCGCCCATTCCGGACATGCCGCTCATGCCGCCCATGCCGGACATGCCGCTCATACCGCTCATGCCACCCATGCCGCCCATGCCAGCATAGGTCCACTGCGTGCAGGTCCAGCCCGGATTGTTGCCGGCCATTCCAGACATGCCGCTCATGCCGCCCATACCGGACATGCCGCCCATGCCGCCCATGCACGAACCCGCTACGCGGGAGGGGCGCCTTGCCCTGAGATGGCGTAGTATTCGTAGCCTTTGAGCAGGTGAC
>PAPF01000034.1 GCA_002708825.1 Phyllobacteriaceae bacterium
ATCGCCACCCGCTACGACAAGACCGCAAAGTCTTTCCTCGGCTTCCTATGCTTGGCTGCGGTGCGGCTCTGGTTGCCGTCTTTTGTCAACAGGACCTAACCCTTGAAGAATTCCACTCCTACGAATGGGCGATAAAAGACTATCAGAAAAACATAATTGATCTTGAAAAGCGACGTGCGGCGGTTTCTGATCTAGAGGCAAATGTCGAATCTTTACGTGTTGAAAAGTCTTCGATTGAGTCTGAAATCGGAAAGTCACAGGCTCAACAGTCTGAACTTACATCCAAGATCACTACCCTCAAACAACAAGTATCAGATCTGGAATCACGCGGCCAAGATCTTCAGTCTAAAATCATTAGCCAGGAAAACAATCTCAGATCATTGAACAAAAATATCTCTGAATCTGAGCAAAAATTAGTTGTTCTAACTAGAGAATTACGTCTATACCCTAGTGAAACTTCCGAATTTGTTAGAGAAAGCGGAAGAAACATAAAACATTATGTCGCGATTTCTATCCCGTTTGTGCTTATTTTTTGCTTTGCAACATACTCATTATTTTCTCGATCAGTTGATTTGACGCAATTGTGGAGACAGCAAGAAGACATCGATGTATGGACCATTTTTTTGACGCGTCTGCCATTTGTTTTGGTTGCCTTGGCTCTTATAGAAACGACAGGTTACATTATTGGGCGTTTAATATATGAAATTTTACGAATAAATAGACTTCGATTAGAGCTTTCAAAATTAAGCATAATTGCAAAAGACGTAAGCACATCATCAGCATTTAACACTTCACTTAGTGATGATGATATTTTTGAAAGAGAGACAAAATTAAAAATGGAACTCCTGAGAGAGCACCTCAAAGGATATTCTGGAAATGAGTTTGAGTACAAAGGCGGAGCAATAATTTCAGCGGTATCGGGAGTCGCAAACCGACTTATTCCTCCTAAAAAGGAAGGTTAATTCTCGTTTTTCAAATCGCAGCCTTACAATTTACTCTAAGGGTGAAATAGGGGCCACCGCCCCCCCTCAGTGCAGGATCTGGCTGAGGAACAGCTTGGTGCGCTCGTGCTGCGGGTTGTCGAAGAACTGGTCGGGCGCGTTCTGCTCAACGATCTGGCCCTGGTCCATGAAGATGACGCGGTTGGCCACCTGCCGGGCAAAGCCCATCTCGTGGGTCACGCAGAGCATGGTCATGCCCTCTTCCGCCAGGCCGACCATGGTGTCCAGCACTTCCTTGATCATCTCCGGGTCCAGCGCCGACGTCGGCTCGTCGAAGAGCATGATGCGCGGGCTCATGCACAGCGAGCGGGCGATGGCCACGCGCTGCTGCTGGCCGCCGGACAATTGCCCCGGATACTTGGCGGCCTGTTCGGGAATCTTGACGCGCTCCAGGTAGTGCATCGCGATCTCCTCGGCCTCTTTCTTGGGCATCTTGCGCACATGGATGGGCGCCAACGTGCAATTCTCCAGGATGGTCAGGTGCGGGAACAGGTTGAAGTGCTGGAAGACCATGCCCACCTCGCGGCGGATCTCGTCGATCTTCTTCAGGTCATTGGTCAGTTCGATGCCGTCGACGACGATCTTGCCCTGCTGGTGTTCCTCAAGCCGGTTGATGCAGCGGATCATGGTCGACTTGCCCGAGCCGGACGGCCCGGCGATGACGATGCGCTCGCCGCGCATGACCTTCAGGTTGATGTCACGCAGGACATGGAAGTCGCCATACCACTTGTGCATGCCGATGATTTCCACGGCGACTTCGGTTTCGGAGACCTGCATGCCGGCGGGCCTGGTGGCTTCAGCGGAGTGAACGTCGGCCATTGGCTGGCTCCTATCGCTTGTGGCCGGTGTCGAGCCGGCGTTCCATGAAGATCGAATAGCGGGACATGCCGAAGCAGAAGAGCCAGAACACGAAGCCCGCGAAGATGAGGCCCGTGGCCGGCGTCTGCGCCGATGCCCAGGTGGAATCGGAGAAGTTCAGGCGCACGATGCCGAGCAGGTCGAACATGCCGATGATGTAGACGAGGCTCGTGTCCTTGAACATGCCGATGAAGGTGTTGACGATGCCCGGGATCACCAGCTTGAGCGCCTGCGGCAGGATGATCAGGTTCATCTTCTGCCAGTAGCCGAGGCCCAGCGAATCTGCGCCCTCATACTGCCCCTTCGGTATGGCCTGCAGGCCGCCGCGCACCACTTCCGCCATGTAGGCGGAGGCAAACAGCGCCACGCCGATCAGCGCGCGCAGCAGCTTGTCGAAGGTCACGCCCTGCGGCAGGAACAGCGGCAGCATGACCGAGGCCATGAACAGCACGGTGACCAGCGGCACGCCGCGCACCACCTCGATGAAGATGACGCACAGGCTTTTCACCACCGGCATGTTGGAGCGCCGCCCGAGCGCCAGCACGATGCCGAAAGGCAGGGAGACGGCGATGCCGACGAAGGAAAGCACCAGCGTGACCATCAGCCCGCCCCACAGCGGCGTTTCCACCACCTCCAGGCCGAACACGCCGCCATAGAGCATGAAGAAGGCGAAGACCGGGAAGGCGCCGAAGAAAAGCACGGCGTTCAGGCCCTTGCGCGGAACGGACGGCATGAGCAACGGCACCATCAGGCCGAAGAATGTCAGCCCGGTGACCCAGACGCGCCAGCGCTCCTCGATGGGGTAGCGGCCGACCAGGAACTGCTCGAACTTGGAGCCGACAAAGGCCCAGCAGGCACCGGCCCAGTCGTTCGGCTGGATGCCGCCCTGGGCCTCGGTGGCGCAGACGCTGCGATCCGCGCCGGTCCACTGGGCCGAAAGGAACAGCCAGTTGAGCATGGGCGGCAGGAAATAGAGGATCGCCGCCAGCGCGATCAGCGTCATGGCGCTGTCGGTCACGCTGGCGAAGAGGTTCCTGCGGATCCAGCCCGACCAGCTCTTCTCGCTGACCGGCGCGGCGCGCGCATTGATCATTTCCATGCGCACATAGGAGAGGTCGTGTTCTTGCATCGCTATACCAATGGTTTCCCGCTGTGGTCCATTTGACCGGGAATTCCGGCTGGAGGCAGCGAGGAGAGACGTGAAGGTCGGGCTGGTTGCCCGGACAAGCGGCGCGACAAGGCTGGAACGGCCGGAAACCCGGCCTCCGGTGAGCAATCCCGGAGCACTGGCGGCGTTGGACCGCTTGGCCGATGCCCCACATCGGCCTGCGCGATCCGCCTTGCCAGATCATCCGGGACTTGCCCATCAAATGGATCAGAGCGGGGAACCATTGGTATCACCTCTCGACCAGGGCCATCTTGGCGTTGAACCAGTTCATGAACAGCGAGGTGCCGAGGCTGAGACCAAGATAGACGATCATCCAGATCACCACGACCTCGATGGCCTGGCCGGTCTGGTTGAGCACCGTGCCGCCCACGGCGACCAGGTCGGGATAGCCGATGGCGATGGCCAGCGAGGAGTTCTTGGTCAGGTTCAGATACTGGCTCGTCAGCGGCGGGATGACGATGCGCATGGCCTGCGGCACGATGACGAGGCGCGAGGTCTGCCCCGGGCGAAGGCCCAGCGCATAGGACGCCTCGGTCTGGCCCCTGGGCACACCCAGGATGCCCGCGCGCACGATCTCGGCGATGAATGCCGCCGTGTAGAAGGACAGGGCCAGGAAGAGCGAGAGGAATTCCGGCTTGATCTGGATGCCGCCGGTCAGGTTGAAGCGGCCGAGCGTGGGCAGGTCCCAGGACAGCGGGAACCCGGTGACGAGGAAGGCCAGCAGCGGCAGGCCGACGATGAGGCCGATGGCGGTCCAGAGCACCGGGAATGGCTGTCCGGTCGCCATCTGGCGCTGCCAGGCCCAGCGGCGCACCAGAAAGGCGCCCGCGATGGCGATGACAAGGGCCAGCGCGATCAGCCAGGCGCCCTCGCCCCATACCGCTTTCGGCAGGAAGATGCCGCGATTGTTCAGGAAGGCGCCAAGCGGCATGTCCACGCTGTCGCGCGGCTGCGGCAGGACGGAAAGAACGCCGAAATACCAGAAGAAGATGACGAGCAGCGGGGGAATGTTGCGGAAGATTTCCACATAGACCATGCAGATCTTGCGGATCAGCCAGTTGTGCGAAAGCCTGCCGAGACCGATGAGGAAGCCGACGATTGTGGCCGTCAGGATGCCGAAGAAGGCGACGATCACCGTGTTGATCATGCCGACCACGAAGGCGCGGCCATAGGTGGAATCGCTGGTGTATTCGACCGGCGTCTGGCCGATGTCGAAGCCGGCGCGGCTGTTCAGGAAATCATAGCCGGAGGCGATGTTCGCCCGTTGCAGGTTCTCGATCGTGTTGTTGGTGATCCACCAGACAAATGCCACGAGCCCCGCGAAAACCAGGACCTGATAGACGATCCCGCGAATCCTCGGATCGTAGAACCACGACGCGGCGCTGCTGCCCCGGTCGCCCGAGATATCTGTTGAAGCCATGATCCCCTCATGAGCTTGTCTTGTCTTATGTACGGCCCCGGTCTGTTTGTTGTGAGGGGCCTTGCCCGGCGGTCCGGGAAGCTGGCCGGGGCGGCGGTTGCCGCCCCGAAGCCTTGTTGGAGTGCGTGCCCGCCCTTAGCGGATCGGCGGGGCGTATTGCAGGCCGCCCTTGGTCCACAGGGCGTTGATGCCGCGCGAGATCTTCAGGTTCGAGCCGGAGCCGACATTGCGCTCGAAGGCCTCGCCGTAATTGCCGACGTGCTTGATGATGCGCACGGCCCAGTCGTTCGTCAGGCCGAGGTTCTCACCCAGCTTGGAGCCTTCCTCGGTGCCGAGCAGACGCTGGATGTCCGGGTTGCCGGAGCTCTTCATTTCCTCGACATTGGCGGATGTCACGCCCAGTTCCTCGGCGGCCACCATGGCGAAGTGCGCCCAGGAAACAATGTCGAACCACTGGTCGTCACCCTGGCGCACGGCCGGGCCGAGCGGCTCCTTGGAGATGATTTCCGGCAGGACCATGTGATCGTCCGGGCTCTTCAGCGTCAGGCGGATGCCGTACAGGCCGGACTGGTCGGTCGTGTACACGTCGCAACGGCCCGAATCATAGGCTGCATTGACCTCTTCCAGCTTCTCGAAGACGACCGGATTGTACTGCATGTTGTTCGCCTTGAAATAATCGGCGAGGTTCAGTTCGGTCGTGGTGCCGGCCTGCACGCAGACAGCGGCGCCGGAAAGCTGCAGGGCGGAGGTGATGTCGGGCAGGTTCTTCTTGTTGATCATGAAGCCCTGGCCGTCATAGTAGTTCACCGCGCGGAAGTTGAGGCCGAGCGAGGTATCGCGGCTGATCGTCCAGGTGGTGTTGCGCGGCAGCATGTCCACTTCGCCCGACTGGAGGGCGGTGAAACGCTCCTTGGCGGAGAGCGGCGAGAACTTCGCGGCATTCGCGTCATCCAAGATGGCAGCGGCAACGGCGCGGCACAGGTCCACGTCCAGGCCCGACCATTCACCCTTGTCGTTGGGGGCGGAGAAACCGGCCAGGCCGGTGGAGACGCCGCACTGCACGAAACCCTTGGCCTTCACGTCGTCAAGCGTGGCGGCGGAAGCGGCGGAGGCGGCGAGCATCGCAGCGCCGAACACGCCAGTGAGAAGTTCTTTCTTCATGTGGCAAACCCCTTGTTTGCGGACCGGTTCATCCGGCCCCTGTTTTTCGATCCGGCCACGGCCTGCCTGTTGTCGGCATTCCATCCGGCCATTCAAACCGATGGTCCCCTGTGCCCGGTTCCCATTGCGAGGGCTATCAAATTCGCTCTTAGACGCATCGTCAAGCGAAGTCTGCAACGGCAGGCGCATTTAGCCGGGCCTGAAAAAAAACTGACGCAAGGTCATTTCATGAAACACATCCCGCACAGCAAATACTTGCGGCGCACCGGACTGGCGCCTATGCCTTCTGCAAGATCATGCCGCGAAAAAGGGACGGGAAATGACGAAAGAGACGACGAAACCCAGGGGCATCAACACGCGGCTGGCGCATTCGGGCCATGATCCACGCGCGTTTCACGGTTTCGTCCAGCCGCCAGTGGTGCATGCCTCGACCGTTCTCTTTCCCGATGCCGGAACGATGGCGTCACGCAACCAGCGCTACACCTATGGCACGCGCGGTACACCGACATCGGATGCGCTTGCCGAAGCGGTCGACGCGCTCGAGGGATCGGCAGGAACGGTATGCGTGCCCTCGGGGCTTGCGGCGGTCACCGTGCCGCTGCTGGCCTTCCTCTCGGCGGGCGACCACCTGCTGATCGTCGATTCGGTCTACAATCCGACGCGGCGCTTTGCCGACACCATGCTCGCCCGGCTCGGCGTGGAGGTGGAGTACTATTCGCCGGAACTGGGCGCGGACATCGCCGCCCTGATGAAGCCGAACACGAAGGTCGTGTGGACCGAATCACCGGGCTCCAACACCTTCGAGATGCAGGACATCCCCGCCATCTGCGCGGTGGCCCATGCGCATGGCGCCATCGTCATGATGGACAATACCTGGGCCACGCCGCTCTTCTTCAAGTCGCTCGACCACGGCGTCGACATCTCTGTCCATGCGGCGACGAAGTATCCCGGCGGGCATTCCGACGTGCTGCTTGGCACCGTCTCGGCAAACGAGGCCTGCTGGGAGCGGCTGCACGAAGGCTTCCTGACGCTCGGCGCCTGCGCCGGGCCGGATGACGTCTATCTGGTCCAGCGCGGACTGAAGACCATGGGCATCCGCCTGCAGCGCCATGGCGAAAGCGCGATGGCGCTCGCCGAATGGCTGGAGGGGCAGCGGGGCGTGAAGCAGGTGCTGCATCCCGCCCTGCCCTCCTTTCCCGGCCACGATCTCTGGAAACGCGATTTCTGCGGCGCGTCCGGCCTGTTTTCCATCGTGCTCGACGGCGGCGGCACACAAAAGGCACACGCCTTTCTGGATGCCCTCGAAATCTTCGGCCTCGGCTATTCCTGGGGCGGGCACGAGAGCCTCGCCGTCCACGTCTATCTGGGAGACCGGACCGTCAGCCGTTCCGACTATGGCGGTCCGCTGATCCGCCTGCAGATCGGCCTGGAGGACGTGGCCGACCTGAAAGCGGACCTTTCGGCGGCACTGGAGGCAGCCAACGCCGCCGGCTGATCACGGCACCAGCCAGCGATCCGGCCGCCCGATTCCAGGCGCCTGCCAGATGGCGCGGCGGTGTCCGGCGGGTTCCAGCGAGACGCCCTCGATCTCGTCCAGCCGGACCGAGACCACGGTGAAACGGGCAAGGCCCGGATCGCCGGCGGCCTCCGGAGGCGGTTCATGCCGTCCATAGGCGCCAGCTTGCCCAATCGGCTGTCCTTGCGGTGCGGTCAGCCGGTAGACATGGCGGGAATGTTCGGCCAGTTGTCTCCAGGCGGCCAGGGCAAGCGGGTCCGGCGGGCGGATCAGGCTGGCGCGGCCACGAAGGCGCAGCATCAATTGCAGATCCTGGCGCCAGACATGGATTTCAAGGCGCGGATCGGCGGCCAGTTCGGTGGCCTTGGAACTGGTCGCGTCGGTGTGAAAGGTGATGTGCCAGCCGTCTGCCTCGACGCTGCGCAGCATCACGGTGCGCAGGCGCGGCGCGCCATCAAGGCCGATGGTGGCGACCTGCATCAGGCGCGGCTGCAGGTCAGGCTGCGCAGCCGCATCCGCCAGCACCTGCCGGCACCAGGCTGAAAAGGCGTCGAGATCGTCGTGCCATGCCGGTTTCTTCACGCGCTCGTCACGCCCCCGTCGGCGACGATGGTCTCACCGGTGATGAAGCTCGCCGCATCGGAGGCGAGGAAGGCGGCGACCGGCCCGATCTCGTCCGGCTGGCCGATGCGGCGCAGCGGCGTCATGGCATTGCGGAACTTCATGGCCTTCTCGTCTTCCCAGAGGGCACGGGCAAAATCGGTCTTGACCAGGCCCGGCGCCACGCAATTGACGCGGATGCCGCTCGGCCCGTGCTCCACGGCGAGGTTTTTCGCCAGGATAAAATCGGCCGCCTTGGACATGCCATAGGCGCCGATCACGCCATTGCCGCGCAGGCCGCCGATGGACGAAATGATGACGATGGAGCCCTTGCCCTTCTCTGCCATGCCGGGGATCACGCGGCTGCAAAGCCAGAGATTCGACTTCACATTGTTGGCGAATATCTTGTCGAAGCCCTCGTCGGGCAGGCCGGTCAGCGGGCCGTAATAGGGGTTCACCGCCGCGTTGCAGACGAGGATGTCGGGCGTGCCCCAGTGTCGTTCCGTCTCCGCGATCAGGTTTTCCACCTGCGCCTTGTCGGAAATGTTGCAGGGCACGACCAGCGCCTCCCCGCCTTCGGCGCGGATGCCGGCAGCGGCCTCCTCGCAGGCATCGGCCTTGCGGCTGGAGATCACCACTTTCGCACCAAGCCCGGCCATGCATTCGGCGATGGCCTTGCCGATGCCGCGCGATGAACCGGTGATGACGGCAACCTTTCCTTCCAGCGAAAACGGATTGCGATACACGGATGTCCCTCCCCTCGGTGTTTTTTGTCCCGCCGGTCAGAACAGCGAGAAATATTCACGGTGCTCCCATTCGGAGATTTCCGACAGGTAGCGGTCCCACTCGGCCCGTTTGATGCGGGTCAGCCAGCCGGCGACATCCTCGCCCAGCGCATCGCGCCAGAAGGCGCTGGCCGCAAAGGCATCGATGGCGGCACCGAGATTGCGCGGCAGGCGTTCGGCGTCACCGGCGTAGGGGCTTTCCACCGGCGCGGGCGCGGTCAGCCCGCGCGTCACGCCATCGAGGCCGGCGAGGATCTGCGAGGCGATGGCCAGGTGCGGATTGGCCGCTGGCTCGGGGGTCCGGTTCTCGATGCGGCTGGCCGGATCGCCTTCGCGGAACAGGGCACGCAGCATGGCGCCCTTGTTGTCGTGGGCCCATTGCACGCGGTCGGGCGCCAGCAATGCGGAGAGATAGCGCTTGTAGCCGTTGACGGTCGGCGTCGTCAGCATGCAGCCGGACACGGCGTGCTCCAGAAGGCCGGCGATCCAGCCCGAGGCGATGGCGGTCGGCTCACGGCCGGCCTGCGGCGTGAAGCGGTTTTCGTCGCTGTCGATGTCCGTGACCGACTGATGCACGTGCCAGCCGCTCGCCATGCCGTTCGGCACGCGCGGGCGTGACATGAAGGTGGCGTGCAAGCCGTTGCGGGCGCAGACGGACTTGACCATGTGGCGGAACAGGACCGCATTGTCGGCTGCCGCCATGGCGCGCTGCGGATCGAAGGTGAACTCGAACTGGCTGGGTCCGAACTCGATCTCCATGGTGCGGACGGGAAGATCCATGGCCTGGGCGGCCCGGCGCAACTCGTCCATCACCGGTTCCAGCGCGTCATAGCGCGCCTCGGTGAGGTACTGGTAGCCGTGGGTGAGCAATTGGGTCTCGGGTGGCGTGGCGGGCATGCCGCCATCGCCATGGGCCAGTTTCTCGTCGGCCACCGAAAAGACGAAGAATTCCTGTTCCAGGCCGAATAGCGCGTCGAGGCCTGCCCCGTTGAGCCGGTCGAGGGCGCGCGCAAGGATGCCGCGCGCCGACAGGGGCAGCGGTTCGCCATCGGCCTGCCAGATGTCGCAGAGAATGAGTGCGGAATGCGGCGACCATGGCAGCGGGCGGAAGCTGCGCGGATCGGGTACCATGAGGAAATCGCCCGCACCGGTCAGCACGCCCCGGCCGAAACCGGCATCAGCGGCCCAGACATCGAAGACCGTGCGATGCGAGGTGTCCTTCAGCAGCAGCGTCGAGGTCATGGCCACGCCGGAGCGGAAGGCCGAGGCCAGCGCGCCGGCGACCAGCGTCTTGCCGCGCAGGACGCCGTGCTGGTCGATGAAGCAGACGCGCACGGTCTCGAACTCGCCGGCTTCCATCTCGGCGCAGATTTCGGCCGCGCGGCGGAAGCCTTCATCGTCGAGCAGGCCCTTGCGGCCGGTGAGACCCGATTTCAGGCTGTCTGGCGTGATCGCTCCCATCGCGCGCCTCAAGCCCAGGAACAGGCGGAACGGCGTTCGGCGTCGGCACGTTCATAGACGTCCCGCCAGTCCTCGCCGGCCGCGCCGATGGCGTCCACCGCCGCCGGACCGGTGACGCCGGCCGCCGAACCGTTGGCCATGGGCAGTGCATGATCCTCGCCCTTGCCGACGGCCTCGATGGCGGCACGCAGCATCCGGCGATAGCGCGAGATGCCGATGTCGGAACGGCCAAGATGCTCCTGGGTGCGGTCCTGGATGCGCCCCATGCTTTCCACGGCCCACTGGTCATGCACGTTGATGTCCATGCCCATGCCGGTATAGGTGCGGTCCTTCTGCTCGGCGGGATCGTAACCGTAATTGTTGGCGCGGTTCTTCAGCGGCGCGTAATCCGGCAGGCGGTGCTCCTTCAGCCTCTGCTCGCGCATCAGCGTCTTGTTCACCGGCGCTCCGAAACTGGTGAACATGGAATACCAGTAGCAGGTCTCGTCATCGACGGGCACATGCCATTGGGTGATCGTCATCTCGCGCGACATGGGGATGACAATGGCTTCCGGGAAAAGCTGGTTGGTGACGCGCACATGGGTGCGTCCGTCCTCCATGTGGCGCAGCGCGACGAGCCGCAGGCCGTGCGGTGCGTCCTCGACCACGATCTCCGGACGCGGATAGTCGCGCAGCAGCTTCGTCATCGGGATTTCGGTATCGGCGGCCTTGTCGCGGAACTGCTTGCCATAGCTTGCGGACGGGTCCTCGTCCTCCAGGAACCGGTGCAGGAAGGAGGCGTGCGCGGGATCGATGCCCACTTCCATGGCCTGCAGCCAGTTGCATTCCCACAGGCCCTTGAAGGCGAAGACATGGCTGTCAGGTGCGGTGAAGCAGTCGAGCGCGGGGAAAGGCGGCGGGTCACCGGGACCCATATAGGCGAAGACGATGCCGTTGCGTTCCACAACCGGATAGGCGACCGCCCGGATGTTTTCATGCATCCGGCTGCCTTCCGGCTCGGCGGGCTGTTCCACGCATTGGCCGTCGCGGTTGAAGTGCCAGCCATGGAAGGGGCAGCGCAGGCCGTTGTCCTCCAGCCGGCCGTAGCACATGTCGGCGCCGCGATGAGGGCAGTGACGCCCGATCAGGCCCAGCTTGCCCTCCTCGTCGCGGAACAGCACGAGCTTCTCGCCGAGCAGCGTGACCGGCACGACGGGGCGGGCCGAGACGAGTTCCTCGGCCAGGGCAGCAGGCTGCCAGTAACGGCGCAAGACGTTGCCTGCCGCCGTGCCCGGGCCGATTCGGGTGATCAGGTCGTTCTGCTCCTGGCTCATCATGGCGGCGTTCCTCCCTTTCCTGTCGGTTCCGTCAATAGCAGGTTTTCAGCCTGGCAGGCGGTTTTCAATGCCTGTTCGAAAGACCTTCGGCTATTCCGCGTCAGGCTGGTTCATCGGTGCTGCTGCCTGGAAGGCCTCGATCGCCATGCAGGCCTCGTGGATGCGCCGGATCGTCGGATAGGGTTCCATGTCGACCCCGAAGCGGCCGTTGTTGGCAACCTGGGCCACCAGGCAAAGATCGGCCATGGTCACATGATCGCCGTGGCAGAATTCGCCGGTGGCTTCGCTTGCGGCCAGCATCTGCTCCATCGGCGCAAAGGTCTCGGCCACCCAGTGGCGGAACCAGCCGGCCACGGCGGCATCGTCAGCGCCGAAGCGCTCGCGAATCGCGTTGAGGACCCGCAGGTTGTTCACCGGGTGGATGTCGCAGCCGATCATCTGGGAGAGCATGCGCACCTGCGCCCTGCCATGGGGATCGGCGGGCAGCAGCGGCGGTTCGGGCACCATCTCGTCGATGAATTCGATGATGGCGAGCGACTGGCCGAGCACCGTGCCATCCGACCAGACCAGCGCCGGCACCAGGCCCTGCGGATTGACGGCCAGGAATTCCGGCGCGCGGTTGCCGCCGTGGCGCAAGTGGTGGGCGACGTAGTCATAGTCGATGCCCTTGAGCGCCAGCGCGATGCGCACGCGGTAGGACGTGGACGAGCGGAAATAGTTGTGCAGCGTGATGTCGGCCATCGTGGTCCTCCGGTCTCAATATCTGCCATCCGGCAAGGCGCCAAACTGCCCCGTGACGGTTCACAAGGCAAGCATCGTTCGCCCATGCGGAACAACAGTCCGGCCGTGCCGTTGACGGTCGCGACACGGCGCGTGTCAACCGGACATGACGGCATGGAGAACGGGTGCGATTTTTCCGGTTTCCCGCCCCGGCCAACGAAACGGCAGACGAGCTCCTGTCCCGTCCGCGCCTGTCGCTGCCCTCGCGGCTTGCCGGCACGGGGCAATTTTTTCCAACATAACCCACTTATAAAGGCAGATTTTCTCCCCGGTCACATCCCGGCGCAATCCCGGACGGCGATTTTCGCGCCCCGGTCCCTATCCTCCGGTATCCCCTGTTTCCGGAAGGATAGCGGTCATGATCGATCTCGTTCCCCTCATCGACACACTTGGCGAAAACGGCGCGGCGCTGGCCGGTGGCGCCGTCCTCGGCCTTGTCTTCGGCATCGCCGCGCAGCGTTCTGCCTTCTGCACCCGGTCCGCCGTCATCGGCCTGTTCGGGACAGACCGCCGTGCGGCCGCTATCTGGCTCGCCGGTTTCGCAGCCGCGATCCTGGCGGTGCAGTGGCTGATCGGAAACGGTTCCGTGGACGTGGCGGAAACCCGCTTCTTCTCCACCGCGCAAAGCCTGTCGGGCGCGCTGATCGGCGGCGGGTTTTTCGGCCTCGGCATGGTGCTTGCGCGCGGCTGCGTATCGCGCCATCTCGTGCTGGCCGCCGGCGGCAATATCCGGGCCCTGGTGACAACGCTCGTCATCGCGCTCACTGGGCTGGCCACCTATTCCGGCGTTCTCGTGCCAGCGCGCGACGCGATCGGCGGCCTCTGGAACACTGCCACCATCGGCGGGAACGATCTTCTGGCCCATGCCGGGCTCGGCCAGGGCGCAGGCATTGCCATTGGCGCGGCGCTTGCCATCGCGGCGCTCGCCCTGGCCCTTGCCGCGCGGGCCTCGGCCTGGCGCATCCTCGGCGGCGTGGCTGTCGGGCTCGCCGTGGCCGGTGGCTGGTATTTCACCTACACGCTGTCGCTCCAGGTATTCGAGCCGATCCAGGCAGAGAGCCTGTCCTTCATCCGTCCGCTGGCCACGACGGGCGAACTGGCGACAGGTGCTGCCGAAGGCTTCGGGCTGGATCAGGGCGTGCTCATCGGGACGCTTGCCGGCGCATTCCTGGCCGCGCTCGCCTTCGGCGAGTTCCGCCTTTCCGGCTTTCGCGATCCGGGCGCGGCGGCCGCCTGGCGTTATCCGGCCGGCGGCGCGCTCATGGGCTTCGGCGGCATCCTGGCGGTCGGCTGCACGATCGGCGCGGGCTTTACCGGCGGCGCGGTGCTGGCCGTTTCCGCGCTGGCCGGGCTCGGCGCCATGGTGGCATCGGCAGCGCTTGCGCACCGGATCATCGATGTTCCCGCCGGCACGCGGCGGAGCGCCGCATCCGCTGTCGCGCAACCCGCGGAATAATCATCCTCACTTCAAGACAGGAAGCGGCGGTGCAACCCGGTTGCACCGCCGCTTGCCGTCCGTGTCCGCGCTGCCCGGCACGGACACCGGGAGGAAGGCGTGATCAGCCGAACATGTCGGCCGTGATGCCGGCATACCAGCCGACCGATTCCTCGTAGGTCGCCTTGCGCAGGGCCGCATCCTCGCCTGTCTGCGAGATGAAGCTGGAGGTGGACGCGATCTGCCCGTCCTGCGGCGCATATTGCGCTCCGACCTTCACGCCGTCGTCGGTCTCGATGAGACTCCAGCAGGTGTTGGAGTACTTCGCAGGGAAGACCTTCGAGCCGGTCAGGTCGCCGCGAATGTTCATCGAGGCGACCTTGGCCTGGCTGTTGGCCGAGAAGCCGGACTTCGGCATGGCGCCGGCAATGCAGGCATCGCCAATGACGAAGATGTTCTCGTCCATCGTCGAGCGCATGGAAGCGGCGTCAATGGGGCAGAAGCCGCTGTCATCGGTCAGGCCGGCCTCGGCCGCGATCATGCCGGCCTTTTGCGCGGGAATGACGTTGAGCAGCGCGCCCTTGAAGGTATCGAAGTCGGTTTCCACCGTGCCGGCATTCACGTCGACGCCCTTGATGCCGCCGTGGATTTCAGGCCCGTACCATTCGACCATGCCCGGATAGTATTTCTCCCAGCCCTCGGTGAAGAGGCCCTGCTTGGAGAACTTGTCCTTGGGATCGATGATGATGATCTTGGCATCCACGCCCTTGGCCTTGAGCAGGTGGGCCATCATCGAGACGCGCTCATAGGGGCCGGGCGGGCAGCGGTAGGGGTTGGGTGGCGCGACCATGACGATCTGCTCGCCATTGCCGACGGCATCCAGCTTGTCCTTGAGCAATTGCGTCTGGGGACCGGCCTTCCAGGCATGCGGTGCGATCTCGGCGGCTTCCTCGGAATAACCGGCAATGGAATCCCAGATCATGTCGATGCCCGGCGACACGACGAGGCGGTCGTAGGGGATTTCCGAGCCGTCGGCCATGATGACCTTGCGGGCGCCGCGATCAACGGTCCTGGCATAGCCGGTGACCTTGGTGATCCCGTAATTCGCCTCCAGCTTCTCATAGCCATGGGTGATCGATTCGAAATCGCGGAAACCGCCCAGATAGAGATTGGAAAAGAAGCAGGTCGTGAACTTGTCGGAATCATCGATGAGCGTGACGTCGATCTCGCCCTTGGAGTCCTTGGCGATGTAGCGCGCGGCGGTCGCGCCGCCGGCACCGCCGCCGATCACTACCACCCTGGGCTTGCCCTGGGCCCGAAGATAGGCCGGCATGGCCAAGGTTGCTGCACCGGCGCCAACCGCCAGTCCGAAATGCCTGCGATTCAATCTAATCATGTCTTCCTCCTGACTGACCGATCCTGCATTGAGCCTATTGCGGTTCCAGACCGTTGAAATAGGCGGCGAGCGCGGCGATTTCCTCGTTGGTAAGGTTGGCGACGCGAAGCTTCATGACCTCGTTTGAACGGATGTTGTTCTTGTACTCGAACAGGGCGCGAATGAAATAATCCTTCGGCACGCCAACGATGGACGGAATGCCGTCGGCATGGCCGGTTTCCTGGTGGCAGGTGACACATTCGCCCGCGAGATATTCGCCATATTCGGGGTCGCCCTCCATCTGGAGCACGATCTGTGCAAAGCCGGTGACGCCGGCGTTCTGCCTGGCTGTCGTGTCCTCGGCGGGCGCCGCCTGCGCCTGGCGCGAAAGATAGGCGATCAGATCGGCGCGGTCCTGCGCATCCGCCATGCCGCGATAGCTCATCCGGTTTCCCTTGATGAAATCGCGCGGCTTCTCGATGTAGGCGGAAAGCGCTTCCTTGTCCCAGACGAGGCCATCCTCGCCGGCCTGTTTCAACGCCCTGGAATACCTGAAGCCCTCGGCGCTGCCGGCGGTGCGGCCAATGATGCCGTCCAGATGCGGTCCGACCTTGTGGCGGGCATTCTCCCCGACCTCGTGACAGCCCTTGCAGTCCCGAAAAAGCTTTTCGCCGGCGACGGGATCACCGTCGCCAGCGAAGGCCTGTGTCGCGAATGCAAGCAGAACAGCGGCAATGGCGCCAGACAACCGGCGCCCCGCTGCCGGAGGGCGGCTGCCGCGCCCTCGCTCCCTTTTTCCGGTCAGCATCGGTTTCCTCCCGAACCGTGCCTGCCATCCGTTCCCAGTGCCGGATCACTCCTCGTCCGGCGTGACGTCGAGAACAGTGGCACGCATGGTGATCTTCACATCGTCCTTGCAATTGGTCATGCAAGGCTCGGTGCGCCACTTCGAATACTCCGTCTCTTCCCGGTCGTCGACAATGAAGCCGTCGGCATTGGGCATTTCGACCTCGAGGAAGTTCTCGTTGCTGAGAACGAACTCGTCATCGACCAGATAGTTGGAGTACAGGATATAGGCGACGATCGCATATGTCTCGTCCGCAGACAGGACCTGTGCCCCGCCAAACGGCATGGAGCGGTGGACATAGTCCCAGGCCGTCGACAGATAGGGCCAGTAGGAGCCCACCGTCTTCAGCGGATCCTCGTCGGCCAGCGTGCCGTCGCCACCGGCCAGCTTCGGCCAGTTGTCGACGCCTTCGGCGAATTCACCATGGCATGCCGCGCACTTCTCGGAGAAAAGCGGCTCGCCTTCTGCGACCGAGCCCGAACCGACAGGCAATCCCGTGCCGTCCGGCATGACGTCGACGTTCCAGGCCGCGACTTCCTCCGGGGTGGCCAGGCGGCCGAGGCCAAACTTGCCCTTCGACCTGACGGCATCGGCCATGGCGAGCTGTGCGGCAGGCTCTTCCTTGGCTTCGGCGGCAGCGACGGTCTCTTCCTTCGCCGGCGCGGCTTCGGCCTTTTCCTCACCGGCAGCGGCGGTGGAGAAGGTCTTCAGATAGGCGAGGACATTGGCGATATCCTCATCCTTCTTCAGCCCGGCGAAGGCCATCTTGTTCTTGGGGATGTAACCCTTCGGATCCGCGAGATAAGCTGCGATCGTCTCGTCGTTCCAGGTGATGCCGGAGTCCGCCATCGCGCTGGAATACTTGAAGCCCTCGACGGCGCCGGCCTGCCGACCGAAGACGTCGTTGAGGTGCGGGCCGACCTTGTTCTTCGCGCCTTCGCCAACGGCGTGGCAGGCCTTGCACTTGTTGAAGACCTTCTCGCCGGCATCGGCATCGGCCGCATGGGCCGTGGCCGTCAGGGCGATGAACGCGGTGGCCGCGAGGATTGTATCAAGAAACTTCGACATTTTCCGCCGTCCCGTCCGTTTTCACATGCCAGGTCTGGATGCAGTTGTTGTGATAGACCGAGTTGAGCCCGCGAACCTCGCGCAACTGCGCCTTGGTCGGCTGGACATAACCCGTCTCGTCGATGGCGCGCGACTGCAGCAGCAGTTCCTCGCCGTTCCATTCGGTGTCGAGGTAGAAGCGCGTCAGCGCCTTGTCAGCGCCCTGCGTGCCGAGGCGCGCGGTCTCCCAGGTCTTGCCGCCGTCCTTCGACACGTCGACACGGGTGATGCGACCATGGCCCGACCAGGCCATGCCGGTGATGACCAGCGGACCCTTGCCATGGCGGATCGGCATCTGCGGGCTCGGCGACGTGATGACCGACTTGGCATCCATCACCCAGGTCCACTTGCGCGACGTGCCGTCGGCCAGCGTGTCGGTGTATTTCGATGTTTCCTCGCGACTCTCGATGGGGCCGTTGGTCACCTCGATGCGGCGCAGCCACTTGACCCACATGTTGCCTTCCCAGCCGGGAACGACCAGGCGGACCGGGTAGCCATGCTCCTTGCGCAGCGCCTCGCCATTGGCCTTGAAGGCGATGAGGCAGTCGTCGAGTGCCTTGGCCATCGGGATGGAGCGGCCGTTGGAGGACGCGTCGGCGCCTTCCACATAGACCCACTTGTCGGCAAGGTCACCGGCTGCACCAAGCCCGGCTTCTTCGAGCAGGGTGCGCAGGGTCACGCCGGAGTATTCCATGTTGTGGATCATGCCGTGAGTGAACTGCGCGCCGTTGAGCTGCGCGCCGGCCCATTCCATGCCGGTATTGGCGGCACATTCGCAGAAATAGATGTGGTTCTCGCGCGGGAAGCGCTCCAGGTCGTCATAGGTGAAGACGAGTTCCTGGTCGACCAGGCCGTTGATCATCAGCCGGTAGTCTTCCTTGCGCAGCTCGATGGCGCCGGAATGATGACGCTCGAAAGCGCAGCCCTGCGGCGTGATCGTGCCGTCCAGCGCATGGATGGGCGTGAAGTTGATGGAAGAGATCGGGTCCGCCGTCAGCCAGGGCACATTGCGGCGCACCACGTCGCTCTCGAACTCGATCGGCAGGCCGTAGGGTGTGGCGTCGACGCCATCGCCGGTATAGGTCGCCCAATCCTGCAATTCCGTGATGAGCGGATCGCCGGCGGCGCGCGCTCCCACCGTTCCCGCCGCAAGGGCGGCTCCGCCGGCCAGGCCGGCTTTCAGAAAGCTGCGCCTGGAAGCGCCTTTCCCGTTCGTTTGCGTCATCGCTATCCTCCCGGACCGCTGCCTGTCATACATATGGATTATTCTATGTATCACGACGGAAGCCGGCTGTCGATTGCCGGCCCGCCAATTCGTGACTAAAGAACGACCTTGACTGTCCGATCGTCCGGCACGGAGACCGTGCCGAGCTTGGTGATGTAGCTTTCCATCAGGTCGTAGATGGCCGGCCCCTCGGTGCCTTCGTTCACCGACGCCCAGCCGCCGACGGTATAGGACTTGTCGGCCTCGATGGCCTCGCCGGTGGCGGAAAGCCGCATGTCGGAGATGCGGTTGCCGATCTCCTCGTTGACCGCGCAGGTGTAGGTCATGCCGCCGACACGCACCATGTCGCCGCCCTGCTGGAAGAAGGGATCCTTGTTGAAGAGGTTGTCGCAGACGTCCTCAAGGATTTCCTTGAGCTGCGCGCCCGTGAACTCGGTCCTGTAGACTTCCGGATAGGACATGGAGGTCGCCGCATAGAGATCGTCAATCGTGATGTCCTGGCCGGGAAGAAGGGTCGTGCCCCAGCGGAAGCCCGGCGACAGGGCGATCTGGACATCGCGCTCGGCGATGATGCCCTGGCAGATCAGGTCGTCCCAGGTGCCGTTGAAGTTGCCGCGGCGGTAGAGCAGTTGCTCGGTCTTGCCGATGACGCGCGTCGCCTCGGCCTCGTAGGGCGCGCGCACCTCGTCGATGAGCGCCTTCATTTCCGGGTCCGGCGTGATGACATCGGCAAAGACCGGAATGAGGTTCGAGGAATAGCCGGTGACCTTGCCGCCGGACACTTCCAGGTCGATGCGGCCCAGATACTTGCCATGGCTGCCCGACGACAGCACCAGCGTGGAACCGACCTCGATGGCGCGCGGCACGGCGTCATGGGTGTGGCCGGTGAGGATGACGTCGATGCCGCTGACGACGGTGGCCAGCTTGCGGTCGACGTCGAAGCCGTTGTGCGACAGCAGCACGACGACCTCGGCGCCTTCGGCGCGGGCCTTGTCGACATTGGCCTGAATGGCTTCCGGGCGGATGCCGAAGGACCATTCCGGGAACATCCAGCGCGGATTGGCGACCGGCGTGTAGGGCATGGCCTGGCCGATGATGGCGACCTTGACCCCGCCCTTCTCGACCATGGACGTGCTTTCGAAGACCGGCTCGTCCCATTCCGTGTCGAACACGTTGGACGCCAGGAACGGATAGTCCATCTGTTCGATGATTTCCATGACGCGGTCGGCGCCGAAGGTGAACTCCCAGTGGCCGACCATGGCGTCGGGCTTCAGCAGGGCCATGCAGTCAACCATGTCCTGGCCGTTGGTCTTGAGCGACGTGTAGGAGCCTTGCCAGGTATCGCCGCCATCCAGGAACAGGACCTTGTCCTCGCCGCGTTCCGCGCGGATCGCCTTGACCAGCGTGGCCGTGCGATCAAGGCCGCCGAGCGCGCCATAGGCCCGCGCCATGTCGACATAGTCGACCATGGTGTGGGCATAGGCATAGGCACTGCCCCTCTCGATGCCGAAATGGGTAAGGAACTCCTCGCCGACCAGATGCGGCGGGATGCCGGCATAGTCGCCAACGCCGATATTCGTGTCCGGCGGGCGGAAATAGACCGGCTTCAACTGCGCATGGACATCGGTGAAGTGGAGGAGTGTCACCTGGCCCTTCGAATCGAATTTCAGGAGATCGTCCTGGCTCAGCTTCTGCTGTGCCAGCGCCCGGGTCAGCCCGGTTCCGAAACCGGCAACTGAAAACGCAGCCCCGGCCGTCAGGCCGAACTGCAGGAATTCGCGTCTTGAAAACATGGCGATGATCTCCGGATGTCGGTCAGGCAAGGAGAAGGCGTTCCCCGGCCGCAAAGGCACGGAGCTCCCCTCCTCCCGATTTTTCCTGTTGTTTTTCTTCATGGACCGGAGGCGTCATGCCGCCTCCGGTTGGGGCAGACGCCTTACTGGCGAACCGCCGGGGTTTCGACCGACAGGCCCGTGCCGCGCCAGGTCACATAGACCTCGAGCGCCATGAGTTCGTCGGAAAAGGCCTTGGGCTGGGCGCCGCGCGTGTCGCGGATGCAGCCGCGGAAGCGGTTGTGCAGCGAGGTCAGGCCGGACTTGAGACGGTAGGTCGGGAAACCGTTGACCTGGCCCTGGCTCAGGTGGTCGGCACGGATCATCTTGCCCATGTTGACTTCGTGGCAGGAGGCGCAGGACAGGTTCAACTGACCCGTGCGGGTGTAGTAGACTTCCTTGCCCTTTTCCCACCAGGTCTGCAGGTCACCCTGGCTAAGGTCCACGGAGACGGGCTCACCCAGCGACTGATGCTTGATGTAGACCGTAAGCGGCTTCTGCCCGCCCTTGTCGAAGGCATAGGGTTCGGCGCCCATGTTCTCTTCGCGGCACTTGTTGATCTGCAGCTCGATGTTGATCGGGCGCTTCGCATCGGCATCCCACTTGGGATAATTGGCGGCAACGCCCTTCATGCTCTCTGCCGCGTCACCGTGACAGGACGCACAGGACTTGCCGGCCGTCCCCTCGACCGTGTTCCAGATCTGCTCGCCTTCCTCTGCGGCCAGCATGCCGGGATTTTCGAACGAATCGCGCTCCAGGTCACGCGTCTCGGCCTCGCGGAACAGCCAGCCCGACAGGACCTCGTCAAACGGATGCCCTTCAGGCGCCGCCGTGCGGGTGACCATGGGCTTGCCATCGATCTCGAGCGTATCGTCGACGGGATCGGCTTTCAGCGCGACGGTCCCGGCAGCCAAGGCCAGGCCGAACACGGCGCCCATCATGAATGTTGTTTTCTTCACGCGTCTTCCCTCCCAGGAACATTCGCCGGCGCCCGTCACATGACCGGCGTCCGGCGCATTGTTCTTATTTTACCGTGATTTCGTTCTCGGTCTCGTAGACCGAACCGTCGTCATCGACCCAGGTGAACTTGAACGTGCCGCTCTCGTTGACCTTGGCGTTGAACTCGAAATACGGGTTGGCGGAGACCGCCGGATCGAGGTCGCAGGAGAACACCGGCTGGCCGTTGAACTCGCAGCTGAACTTGTTGATGATCTGGCGCGGGATCGGATTGCCATCCTTGTCCTTGCGCTGACCCGATTCCATCTCGTGGCTGATCAGGGTCTTGATGGTGATCACCTCGCCGGCCGACGCCGACTTCGGAACCTTCACGCGGGGTTTGGACTTTGCCATTTTCGTCTTCCTCGTTTCCCTAGATCAGCCGCCACAGCCACCGATGGTGACCTTGACCTGCTTCCTGTCCATGTAGACCGAGCCGTCCTTCATCTTCGCGACGGCAACCACGTCCTGTGTCTTGGCAAGGCGGATACGCGTGGTCGCGCTGGCCGTGCCGCTGAGCGCGGTGAAGTGGAAGGTGGCGACACCGGGGCTCGGATTGCCGTCCGCCAGGACCAGCACGGATTCGACGAGGTCATCGCCTTCCATCGCGCTTTCAACCTCGACGGTGACCGGCACGGTGTTCCCGTTCTCGGCGATTTCGGGCGTGTTGAGCGAGATCTTGCCGGATTCAGGCGTCTTGCCGCCGGTGAAATCCATGATCGCCTTCTCGGTTGCCTCGGCGGAAGCCAAAGCGGGCGCGGCGCGGAAACCCGTCACCGCGAATGCAGCCGCCGCGGCACTGAAACCGAGGGCCTGTCGTCTTGTCATCTTCATGGCATGAGGCTCCTTTCTGCCAATCATTCCTTCAGCGTGGCCAGGTAGGCCACCACATCCTCGACCTGCTGTGCGGTCAGAATCGTCTTGCCGACAAAGTCCTCGGCAGGGTCCTTGCCCACCTCCAGCGAATAGAAGCCGGGCATGACCGTCTCGTCGCTGAAGATCTTCTTCGAATTGACGATGATGGCGCGCAGTTCGGCTTCGCTCCAGCGGTCGGCGACGCCGTCCAGCGCCGGACCGACATCACCATGGAAAAGCTCTTTCTCCATGTCCTTGTTGGCGTGGCACGCAAGGCAATTGCCGAGCCTGCGATTCTTGAACGCATCGGCGCCGGCGGCCGGATCTCCCGGCTGGCCCGTCAGCGACGCCATCACGCCGTCATCGGTAAATTCGACAGCATCCGGCGCGCCCTCCGCAGCGCCGACACTCGTGGCGACGGCCAGAGCCGCCGCAAGTGCCACCAGTCCTGTGCCCAGTTTCATCGGGTTCATGTCTCCTCCGCTCTTCCGGCAGGCGGTTTGGTCCGCCTCCCCCTTCTCTTCAGTCCGGCACCATAGCGCCAGTCACGTCCGCTTTCAATGCATGGATATGAATTTTAATATATGTCATTCGTAGGGCATGATTTGCGGCATGCGCTGCTCATTCACTTTCAAGACGCCCTGCCGCACGCAGTTCATTGATAATGCGGGCGTGATATTTCTGGAAGTGCTCCTCGCCCTCATATCCCTTCTCGCGGACCCAGCGGAACATGTTCAGGAAGGTCAGCTTCCCGAAGGCGCCGGGCATGATCGCGACAGCGGCCTTGGCAACGGTCGTTTCGCCCTCCGGCACCTCTTCCGGCAGGAAGACGATGGTCGGCGTGAAGACGAAGCCCCACTTGCGCGCCGCGTTCTTCTCGGAAAGCTCCTCGCCGTCCAGGTCGGTGACTTCCGTGTCGCCGAACATGTTGTACTGCACGACCATGTAATTGGCCTTGATGTAGTCGGACACTTCCGGATCTGACAGGATCTTCTCATGCATCGCGCGGCAATAGATGCAGCCACGCTGCTCGAAGACGATGGCAAGGCGTTTTCCGTCAGCGGCAGCGGCTTCCATGTCCTCCGCCACATCGCGGAAGGTGTTGGCAAACCATGCCTGCTTGTGCAGGCCGTCATCGCCGATCTCGGCGGCGTGAAGCGCGGCGGGGAACAGCAACATGGCGATCAGGGCAAACAGGCGAATCATGCTCTTTCTCCTCAACCAATGGTCTGGAATGCCGGGAACGTGTCGATCAGCCACTGGGCGATGCGCGACATCTGGCCGGTGATGAACAATATGCCGGTTATCACCAGAAGTCCTCCCATGGCCATCTCGACCTTGTGCATGTGGCGCTTGAAGCGTTGCGCCGCGCCGATGAACCGGCTGGCAAAGACGGCCGCGAGAACGAACGGCACGCCAATGCCGAGCGAGTAGGCGCCAAGCAGCATGGCGCCGCGCGCGGCGGTATCCTCGGTGCCGGCGACGAACAGGATGGCGGCAAGGACCGGCCCGACGCAAGGGGTCCAGCCGAAGGCGAAGGCGAGACCGATGACATAAGCGCCGACGAGGCCGGCGGGCTTGCGGTCGACCTGGACCCGCGCCTCGCGGTAGAGAAGCCCGATGCGGAAAACGCCCAGGAAATGGAGGCCCATGACGAGGATGACGAGACCGGCCACGGCTGCCAGCACGTTGATGTCGAGCGGACCGATCCGGATCGACCATGCAAGCGCCTCGCGCATGGCCTGGCCGAAGATCGAGGCGGTCGCGCCAAGCATGATGAAGACCGTGGAGAACCCGAGAACGAAGGCGACAGCCGCCATGACGATCTTGCGCGAACGGCCCGACAGGGTCTCGCTGGCCTGCAGTTCCTCGAAACTCAGGCCGGCAAGCCAGGCCAGGTAGGGCGGCACGATCGGCAACACACAGGGCGAGACGAATGACAGGATTCCTGCCACCAGCGCGCCCCACAAACTGACATCCAGCATGGTTCCTCCCCTCATCCGCGCCGCGTCGTCGCAGCCATCCTTGACGGCGGATGAGGGCTGGAATGTATGCGGAAAAAACTATATGTTGCAATGTCAAAATGAGGTCTGCCCGTGAAATCCATCGTCACCATGGCCGCCATCGGCCTTCTCGCCCTTTCCGCGCTGCCCGCATCGGCAGCTCAAATGCTGATGCTGGAGGCGCCCGGATGCGCCTGGTGCGCGCGTTTCAATGCCGAGATCGCCCCGGCATGGCCAAAGACCAGGGAAGGACAGGCGGCACCGCTTCGCCGCGTGGACATCACGAAGCCATGGCCGGACGATATCGGCTTCGTGGCGCGCGAACGGTTCACGCCGACCTTCGTGCTGATCGACGACGGCAAGGAGATCGGCCGGATCAGGGGCTATCCGGGTGACGAGTTTTTCTGGTATCTGGCCGGTGAACTGATCGGCAAGCTGTCGCGCGATTGATTTTTTGCAGTGCAGCATGCTAGGATGAAAATGTTTGAATATCACGGCAACCGTCGTTGGAGCCCGGATTGCGGGGATTTGAGACCATGGCACTTCCGAAATTCGATCCGTCCGCCCCTGAGGACATGAACGTGCTCATCGCGCAGGCGCGCAAGGCGAGCGACCTCCTGAAGGCGCTGAGCCATGAAAGCCGGCTGCTGATCCTGTGCCTGCTGGCGGAAGGCGAGAAGTCCGTTTCGGAACTGGAAACGATCATGGACATGCCGCAGGCCGCCGTCTCGCAGCAACTTGCGCGGTTGCGCTTCGACCAGCTGGTCGAGACCCGCCGCGAGGGGCGCATGATCTACTATTCGCTTGCGAGCGCGGAAGTGGCGCCGGTCATCGAGACGCTTTACGGGTTGTTCTGCGCGCCCGTGCGCGGCAGCGAGGCAAACGCCGCGGAGTAGCGGCAAACGCTTCAAACCCGATTTCAGGGCCGGCCTTGCGCCGGCCTTTGCATTTGTTCTCCGACGCCCGGGCAGCGGCGTCTTGCGGACGGGAGCCGCTGCATCGCCTTCGCCTCCCTGCCAATTGAACTCTGCCATTGTGGCAGGTAGGATCATGCCAACAACAACGAGGCTGTCCCGCATCCGTCAAGGGAAAGGGCCGCCCGGAGGAAATGCTGATGGAGCAGCTTGCGGAATCGCCATGGTTCCTGCCTGTTGCCGGGCTGCTGGCCGGTATCGTGATGGGTTATGCGGCCAGGCGAACGCATTTCTGCACATTGTCCGCACTGGAACGGCACTGGTACGCGGGTGATTCCACCGGTCTTTCAAGCTGGATCCTGGCAGCCGCGGTGGCGCTGATCGCGACCCAGACGATGGTCCATGCCGATCTCGCCGATATTTCCGGCACCTTCTATCTCTCGCCGCTGTTCGGCCTGACGGGAGCGATCATCGGCGGCCTGGCCTTCGGCTTCGGGATGGCGCTGGTGGGCACTTGCGGTTTCGGCGCGCTGGTGCGGGCGGGCGGCGGGAGCCTGCGCTCGGTGGTCGTGCTGATCGTGCTGGGCCTGTCGGCGCTGGCGGCACAGAAGGGACTGATCGCGCAGTTGCGTGTCCAGGTCGTGGACAACCTTGCCATCGACCTGTCGCCTGCCGGCAGCCAGTCGCTCGGTGACCTGCTCTCCGTTCACACCGGCGCCGACCTGACCGTCGCGACGGCTGTTGCGGCTGCGCTCGGCCTGCTGGTCTGGGCGTTCCGCGACCGGGCGTTCCGGGGCAACCGGGCACGCATCCTGTCGGGCATCGTCATCGGGCTGTCGGTCGCCTTCGGCTGGTGGGCAACCTCGACGGCGGCCATTCACGCATTCGAGCCGGTACAGATCGAGGCCGGATCATTCGTCGTGCCGGTCGGCGACACGCTCATGCATTTCGCGACCTTTACCGGGGTCATACCTGATTACGGCGTGGGCCTGATGATCGGGGTGGTCTTCGGGGCGGCACTCTGTGCGTGGCTTGCCGACGACATGCGCTGGGAAGCGTGCGACGACGCCCGTGAGTTGTCGCGCCACCTGGCGGGCGGCTTCCTCATGGGCACCGGCGGGGTCTTCGCCATGGGCTGCACCATCGGACAGGGCGTGACGGCGGTTTCGACACTGGCCATTTCCGCGCCAGTCGTCATGGCGTCTATCGCGCTTGGCGCGCGCATGGGCCTGGCCTGGCTGCTGGAGGGCTCGCTGCTGGCCGCGTTCCGCCGGACCGGACACGACCCGGCGGAATAGTCTTCCGGACGCACTGGCCGATCACATACCGGCGTCAGCCCGCGACGAAGCGGTAGGCCGCGCCGTCCTTTTCCACCGTGCCCTGGCCCGGATGCGGCAGGTGATAGCCGATGATGCGCGACTTGTCGGCGGCGAGCCTGTCGATCAGGGCCGTGCGCGTCTCGATCCCCTTCTGCGGATCATGGTCGCTGCCCGACGGCCATTCCGGATGGGCAAAGGAAATGACGGCGTTGGAGATGGCGTCACCGATGACCAGCATCGAGTCCGAACCCGAATGCAGCATGTAGGAGATGTGTCCCGGCGTATGGCCGGACGTGTCGACGGCCTCAACACCCGGCACAACCTCGTCGCCGGGCTTGATGAGGTTGATGCGGTCTTCCAGGAAGGCCAGCCGGTTCTGCGCGCCGACCACGAAGGACTTGCGCTCTTCCGGCATGTTGTCCAGCGTGTCATCGGCCCGCCAGTAGTCCCATTCCGCCTGCCCCATGTAGTAATTGGCGTCGGGGAAGACGAGTTCGTCGAAATCGTCGACAAGGCCCCACAAGTGGTCCGGATGGGCATGGGTGAAGATGACATCCGTCACCTCGGTGGGATCGATGCCGGCTTCCTCCATGTTGGCCAGCAGGTCTCCGGCGGTGGGCATGAAATTCGCGCCGGACCCGACATCGAAGATGGCCAGACGGTCGCCGGACCGGAAGAAGGTGACATTGCAATCGGGCGTGATGGCGTCGGTGGCCAAGCCGTTTGCCTTCAGCAGGGCTTCCAGTTCCGCGGCTGGCACGTCCGGAGCGATGAAGGAAAGCGGCAGGGTCAGCGTGCCATCGGAAACGATCGTCACCTCGGCGTCGCCGAGCGTGACATTGCCCACGGCGCGGGCCTGGCGCGCAGACAGGCCAAGGGCGAGCGCGGCCAGTCCGGCGCTGCCAAGCATGAGCGTCTGCCGGCGGGTCAGACTGAAACGATCGGCGATGACCTTGGCGTCACGGCGCATGATTTCCTCCCTGAAAACGGTTCTGTTTCCGGCAGGAAAGCACGTTCGGCACAAACATTCAATTGTTTGAATTTGTTTTCGTGAGCTTCTGTCGGCCATGGTGATTGACCCGCCACGGAAATTCCAACATACTCGGTAGTATGTCCGGAGCAAGGAGGAGCCGGGAATGAGGTTCGCACGCGTCAATGGCGTGGCGATACACTATGGCGACACGGGCGAGACCAACCTGCCGGTCCTCGTCTTCGCCAATTCGCTGGGCACCGATTTCCGCATCTGGGACGGCGTCGTGGAGGCGCTTTCCGGCCGCTTCCGCATGGTCCGCCATGACAAGCGCGGCCATGGGCTTTCTGAAGCCGTGCCGGGGCCCTCCCGGATCGAGGACCATGCCGGCGACCTCATCGCCCTTCTGGCGCATCTCGACATCGCACGCGCGCATGTCTGCGGGCTGTCAGTGGGCGGCATGATCGCGCAGGCCGTCGCGGCAGCGCGCCCTGCCCTCGTGGACCGCCTGGTGCTGATCGGCACCGCGGCCAAGATCGGCGACACGGACAGTTGGAACCAGCGCATCGCGACGGTCGAAGCCGGCGGCATCGCGGCGCTTGCCGACGGTGTGATGGAGAAGTGGTTCACGGCGGACTTTCGGCGCGAAGACAATCCGCTGTTCACGGGCATGAAGACCATGCTCACCCGCACGCCGGCCGACGGCTATGTCGCCACCTGCGCGGCGCTGCGCAATGCGGACCTGACGGCTTCAACCGCAGCCCTCGACCTGCCGGTGCTGGCGCTCGTGGGCGCCGAGGACGGCTCGACCCCGCCAGCACTCGTGCAGGCGATGGCGCGCACGATTTCCGGCGCGCGTTTCGAGGCCATTCCCGGCGCGGGCCACATTCCCTGCGCCGAACAGCCGGAGGCGACCGCGCGCCTGATCGGCGACTTCCTTTCAGAACCCGGCGGCGCCTGAGCGCCGCAAAAAACAACCAGACCGTCTCTCCCGGAGGACTTATGAGCGACATCGTAACCGTCACGCGCGATCAGGAGATCGCGATCGTCACCATCGACAACCCGCCCGTCAACGCGCTCAGCCACGCCATGCGCAAGCCGCTCAACGAGGCGCTGATCGCATTGCGCGACGACGATTCCGTCAAGGGAGTCGTGCTGGCCTGCGCGGGACGGACATTCGTGGCCGGCGCAGACATTTCCGAATTCGGCGGACCGCGCCTGGAGCCCAGCCTGCTGGACCTGATCGCCACGCTGGAGAGCTATGGCAACAAGCCGACGGTGGCTGCCATCCACGGCACGGCGCTGGGCGGCGGGCTGGAACTGGCGCTCGGATGCCGCTACCGCGTGGCTGTCCCGCAGGCCATGTGCGGCCTGCCCGAGGTCAAGCTCGGCCTCATCCCCGGTGCGGGCGGCACGCAGCGCCTGCCGCGCGTCATCGGCCCGCAAAAGGCCCTGGAGGCAATCGTCGCCGGGCGTTTCATGCCGGCGAAGGAATGCCTGGCGGACGGCCTGGTCGACGCGCTCGTCGAGGATGAGGACCTGACCGCCGGTGCGGTCGATTTCCTGCGCAAGGCCATCCAGGACGGCAAGCACCCGCCGCTGCCGCGCGACCGGGAGGACAAGATCGCCGCCGCGCGCGCCGACATCTCCGGCTTCGACGCGCTGGTGAAGGACGTGACGAAGAAGGCGCGCGGGCTGGATGCCCCGCTCGCCTGCGCCCAGTCGGTGCGCAATTCGATCACCATGACCTTCGATGAGGGCTATGCGGAAGAACTGAAGATCTTCCTCAAGCTGCTCGATTCGGACCAGTCGCGCGCCCAGCGCCACCTCTTCTTCGCCGAGCGGGAAGCCGGCAAGGTGTCCGGCGTGACGAAGGACGTGAAGCCGCGCGCGGTGAAGAAGGCCGGCGTCATCGGCGCGGGCACGATGGGCGGCGGCATTGCCATGTCGCTGGTCAATGGCGGCATCCCGGTGACAATCCTGGAAATGGCGCAGGAACCGCTGGACAAGGGCCTGGAACGCATCCGCAACAATTACGGCATTTCCGTCAAGCGCGGCTCGATGACGGCTGCGGACGTGGACAAGCGCATGGCGCTGTTCACGCCGACGACTTCCTATGACGACCTTGCCGATTGCGACATCATCATCGAGGCGGTCTTCGAGGAAATGGGCGTCAAGGAACAGGTGTTCAGGAAACTGGACGAGATCGCCAAGCCCGGCGCGGTGCTGGCCTCCAACACCTCCTATCTCGACGTGGACCAGATCGCCTCCTACACCAACCGCCCGCAGGACGTGGTCGGCATGCACTTCTTCTCGCCGGCCAATGTCATGAAGCTGCTGGAGATCGTGCGCGGCGAGAAGACAGCGCCGGACGTGCTGGCCACCGCCATGGCGGTGGGCAAGAAGGCAAAAAAGGTGCCGGTGGTCGTGGGCGTGTGCCACGGTTTCGTCGGCAACCGCATGCTGGCGGCGCGTTCGGCGCAGTCGGAGGCGCTGCTGCTGGAAGGGGCCATGCCGGAAACGGTGGACAAGGCGTTCCGCGACTTCGGCTGGCCGATGGGTCCGTTCCAGATGTACGACCTGGCCGGCAACGACATCGGCTGGCGCACGCGCAAGTCGCTCGGCAAGACCGCTGCATTGGGTGATCCGCTGTGCGAGGCCGGGCGCTACGGTCAGAAGACCGGTGCAGGCTGGTACCGCTACGAGGACGGACGCACGCCGCTGCCCGACGAATGGGTGGAAAAGCTGATCCTCGACACGGCTGCCGCGCAGGGCGTGAACCGGCGCGACATTTCAGACGACGAGATCATCGAACGGACGATCTATCCGATGATCAACGAAGGCGCGAAGATCCTGGAGGAAGGCATCGCACAGCGCGCCTCCGACATCGATGTCGTCTGGATCTACGGCTACGGCTTCCCGGTGGGCAAGGGCGGGCCCATGCACTGGGCCGAGACGGTCGGCCTCGAGACCATCGTCGAACGGCTCGACCACTGGCATGGCCGCACCGGCAATCCGGTGTTCGAGGTCTCGCCGCTGTTGCGCAGGCTGGCGGCCGAAGGCAAGCGCTTCAAGGACGCCGCATGACGCCATTGCCCGCCCCGCCAGCCGGCGGCTGGCCCTGGGAAAAGGTCTATCCGGGAGGACGCCTCCCGGACCCCGGCGCGCTGTCACTGTTTCCCATCCAGTCGATCCTGGAAGACGGGGCGAGCGACCATCCGGGCCGAACCGCGCTGGAATTCAGGGGGCGGGCAATCACCTTTGGCGAACTTGACCGGATGGCGGTTGAGGCCGCCGCCGGTCTTGCGCGCGCGGGCGTCAGGAAGGGCGATCGCGTCGCCGTGCTGCTGCCCAACACGCCGGCCCATCCCGTGAGCTTCTTCGGCCTGATGAAGACCGGCGCGGTGGTTGTCCACCTCTCTCCGCTCGATGCGCCGGCTGTGCTGGCGCACAAGCTCACCGATTCCGGTGCGCGCATTCTGGTGACCACCAATTTCGGTGCGCTGGCCACCGGGGCTGCCCTGCTGGCCGAAAAGGGGCTCGTGGACCGGGTGGTGGTGTTCGACGATGCCGCCTGGGGGCCAAGCGGCGACACGGGCGCCATGCCGGCAGGACCGGCCATCACCACTTACGACGACTTCATCGCCGGCGCGGGCGACCCGCCCGAAGTGGCGACGGACATCGACGATCTCGCCCTGCTGCAATATACCGGCGGGACGACCGGCATGCCCAAGGCGGCCATGCTGACACACCGCAACATTTCCGGCGCGGTGTCCTCCTATACTGCATGGTACGACATCTGGGGACTGACCCGGCCGGAGGGTGAGAGCGTGCTGGTCTACCTGCCGCTGTTCCACATCTACGGCCTGTCGGCGGTCCTGCTGCGCAGCCTGAAGGGCGGAAACACCTGCCTGCTGCGCACCCGCTTCGACCCGGTGGCGGCCCTTGACGAGATCGAGGCCGGGGCCAATGTCCTGCCGGGCGTGCCGACCATGTGGATCGCCATGACGCAGACGCCCGGCTTCGAGAAACGCGATCTCTCCGCACTGACGCTGGCCGCGTCGGGCGGCGCGCCCATGCCGGTGGAAGTGGCGCACCGGTTCACGTCGAAGACCGGTCTGGAGCTTCTCGGCGGCTGGGGCATGAGCGAAACGTCGCCGGCTGGCACCAACCTGCCGCGCGGCTGGCCGCAAAAGGCGGGCACGATCGGCATTCCCCTGCCCGGCTGCTTCCTGCGCGTCGTCGACCTTTCCGACCCTGCGCGTGAACTCCCGCAGGGCGAGACCGGCGAACTGGCGATCCGCGGCAACAATGTCACGTCCGGCTACTGGAACCGGCCGGAAGAAACGCAGGCGAGTTTCGCGGACGGTTGGTTCCTGACCGGCGACATCGGCTTCATGGACGAGGACGGCTTCTTCACCATTGTCGACCGCAAGAAAGACATGATCATTTCCGGCGGCTTCAACGTCTATCCGCAGATGATCGAACAGGCGATCTACACGCATCCGGACGTGGAAGAGGCGCTGGTGATCGGCGTGCCGGACGGCTATCGCGGCGAGAGTGCCAAGGCCTATGTGAAACTGCGCGAGGGCGCGCCGGACCTGACCCTGGAGGTATTGCAGGCGCATCTGAAAGAACGCCTCGGGCCGCATGAAATGCCGCGGGCGCTGGAAATCCGCGATGCCCTGCCGCGAACGCCGGTGGGCAAGCTTTCGAAAATCGATCTCAAACGCGAGGCGGCCGCACAGGCGCGCGCCGCCCTCAACGACCCCAAGGGAGAAAACCATGGTTGACGCCGTCATCGTATCCACCGCCCGCACGCCCATCGGCAAGGCCTATCGCGGCGGGCTGAACAACACGCCCGGCGCGACGCTGGGCGGCCATGCCATCCGCCACGCGCTGGAGCGGTCCGGACTGGAAGGCGGGCAGATCGAGGACGTGATCATGGGCTGCGCCATGCAGGAAGGCGCGACGGGCCTGAACGTGGCGCGGCGCGCGCTGCTGACGGCGGGCCTGCCTGTCTCGGTCGCGGGCACCACCATCGACCGGCAGTGCTCGTCCGGCCTGCAGTCCATGGCCCTGCTGGCCAACGCCATCCGCAATGACGGCGTGGAGGCCGGGATCGCGGGCGGGCTGGAATCGATCAGCCTCGTGCAGAACGACAAGCGCAACACCTACATGCTCAAGGACGACAACCTCATGGCGGTCAAGCCGGAGGTCTACCTGCCGATGATCGACACGGCGGAAATCGTGGGCAAGCGCTACGGCATTTCGCGCGAACAGATGGACGAATACGGCCTGGAAAGCCAGCGCCGCACGGCGGCGGCGCGCGAGGCCGGCCGTTTCGACGCCGAGATCGCGCCGATCAAGGCCACCATGGCTGTCATCGACAAGCAGACGAAGGAAGTCAGCCACCGGGAGGTGGAGATCGCCCATGACGAGGGCCCGCGCCCGGAAACAACCGCAGAAGGCCTGGCCGGGCTGAAGCCGGTCTATGAAGGCGGCACGATCACTGCCGGCAACGCCTCGCAGCTTTCCGACGGCGCTTCGGCCAACGTGATGGTCTCGTCGAAATTCGCCGAGCAGAAGGGCCTGACGCCGCTGGGCATCCTGCGCGGCTTCAACGTGGCCGGCTGCGAGCCCGACGAAATGGGCATCGGCCCGGTCTTCGCGGTGCCGCGCCTGCTCAAGCGCCACGGGCTGAGTGTCGACGACATCGGCCTGTGGGAGTTGAACGAGGCTTTCGCCGTGCAGGTGATCTATTGCCGCGACAAGCTGGGCATCGACCCGGCGAAGCTGAACGTCAATGGCGGGGCCATCTCGGTCGGCCATCCCTACGGCATGAGCGGATCGCGCCTTGCCGGTCACGCCCTGATCGAGGGCAAGCGGCGCGGCGTGAAATATGCGGTGGTGACCATGTGCATTGGCGGCGGCATGGGTGCTGCCGGCCTGTTCGAGATCGTTTGAGGAGAGTCGGCGATGGACCTTCGCTTTACCGACGAGGAAAACGCCTTTCGCGAGGAGGTGCGCGCCTTTTTCCGCGAGGCGCTGCCCAGGGACATTCACGAGGCCATGATCCATGGCGAATATCCCGACAAGGAAGGGCTGGTGCGCTGGACGCGCATCCTGAACGAGAAGGGCTGGGCCGTGCCGCACTGGCCGGTGGAATGGGGCGGCACGGGCTGGGACCCGATGAAGCAGTACATCTTCCTGGAAGAGCTGCAGAAATTCCCCTGCCCGGCGCCGCTGGTCTTCGGCGTGAACATGGTCGGCCCGGTGATCTACACGTTCGGCAACGAGGCGCAGAAGAAGCATTTCCTGCCGCGTATCGCCAATCTGGACGACTGGTGGTGCCAGGGCTTTTCCGAGCCCGGCGCCGGCTCCGACCTTGCATCGCTGAAGACGCGGGCCGTGCGTGACGGCGACCATTACATCGTCAACGGCCAGAAGACCTGGACGACGCTGGCGCAATATGCCGACTGGATCTTCTGCCTGGTGCGCACCGACACGCAGGCCAAGAAGCAGGAGGGCATTTCCTTCCTGCTGATCGACATGAAGACGCCGGGCATCGAGGTGCGGCCGATCGTGACCATCGACGGCGGGCGCGAGATCAACGAGGTGTTCTTCACCGATGTGAAGGTGCCGGTGGAAAACCTCGTCGGCGAGGAAAACAAGGGCTGGGACTACGCCAAGTTCCTGCTCGGCAACGAGCGCACCAACATCGCGCGCATCGGCATGTCGAAGCAGCGGATCGCGCGCATCCGCGAACTGGCGGGCAAGGAAATGTCGGGCGGGCGGCCGCTGATCGAGGACATGCGTTTCCTGGAAAAGCTCGTCTCGGTGGAGATCGATCTCAAGGCGCTGGAAATGACGCAGCTTCGCGTCGTCGCCGCCGAAGCCAAGCGCGGCAATACCGGCAAGCCGGATCCGGCCTCCTCGATCCTCAAGATCAAGGGATCGCAGATCCAGCAGGCGACCACGCATCTCCTGATGGAGGTGATGGGACCCTATGCCATGCCGATGCAGCACGACACGGGCGATGGGTGGAACGAACCGCCGGTGGGGCCGGACTACGCCGCCCACGCCGCGCCGTCCTATTTCAACAACCGCAAGGTTTCGATCTATGGCGGCTCGAACGAGATCCAGAAGAACATCATCGCCAAGGCGGTGCTGGGGCTTTGAGACCCTGACAGGACACGGACAATGGACTTTGACCTGAGTGAAGAGCAATCCATGCTCAAGGACGGGCTCGACCGGATGCTCGCCAACGAATACGGCTTCGAGAGCCGCAGGAAGCACATGGCCGAGCCGGAGGGCTACAGCCAGGCCATGTGGGAACGCTATGCCGAAATGGGGCTGATGATGCTGCCCTTCGCGGAGGCCGATGGCGGCCTGGGCGGCGGGGCCGAAGACATCATGCTGGTGATGGAAAGCTTCGGCCGCGCGCTGGTGCTGGAGCCATGGTTCGCCACTGTGGTCCTCGGCGGCGGCTTCGTGCGCGAGGGCGGCAGCGACGCCCAGCGCGGCGAACTGGTGCCTGCCATTGCGGACGGTTCGCTGAAACTGGCCTTCGCCCATGTCGAGCGCCATGCGCGATACGATCTCGCCCATGTGGAAACCACGGCGACGAAGCAGGGTGATGTCTATGTGCTCAACGGCGCCAAGAGCATCGTCCTCAACGGCGATAGTGCCGACAAGATCCTTGTCAGCGCACGCATTTCCGGCAACGTGCGTGACGAGGACGGCCTCTGCGTCTTCCTTGTCGACACGGACGCGGCCGGGCTTTCGCGGCGCGGCTACCGGCTGCAGGACGGAACGCGGGCGGCGGAAGTGACGCTGGAAAACGTCACGGTGGATGCGTCACGGCTGTTCGGACCGGAGGGCGGCGCTTTTCCGCTGATCGCCAAGGTGACCGACCAGGCCATCGCGGCGCTGTGCGCCGAAGCTGTCGGCATCATGGAAACCATGGAAAAGCTGACGGTCGAGTATCTCAAGACGCGCAAGCAGTTCGGCGTCGAGATCGCGAAGTTCCAGGTGCTGCAGCATGCCGCGGTGGACATGTTCATCGCGCTGGAACAGGCCCGTTCCATCACCATGTATGCGACGATGATGGCCGACAGCGACGACGCCCGCGAACGCGGACGCGCCATCTCCGCGGCCAAGGCGGAGATCGGGCGCGGCGGACGGCTGGCCGGCGAGAACGCCATCCAGCTTCACGGCGGTGTGGGCATGACGATGGAGTATGCCATCGGGCACTATTTCAAGCGCATCACGATGATCGACATCCTGTTCGGCGACACCGACCATCACCTGGCGAAGCTGACGGCGCAGGGCGGTCTGTTCGAAGCGGCCTGAGGCAGGGGAAGACCCGCAGGAAAGACAAGCCGTCGCGGCGTCAAACCGCGGCGGCTTCGCTGTTCTGGCCGGCCTTCCGGGGCGCGCAATAGATGTCGTAGAGCGTCTCCAGGACCCGGCAGACCTTGTCGGACGTGACCGAGTAGAAGATCGTCCGGCCGTCGCGCCGGGTGGAGACGAGCTTCAGCGCCCTCAGCTTGGAAAGCTGCTGGGACAGGGCCGACTGGGTCATGCCCACGGCATCGGCCAGCGGCTGCACCGCCATCTCCCCGTTCATCAGATGGCACAGGATCATCAGGCGATTGGAATTGGCCATCACCGCCAGCAGGCCCGCGGCATCCTCCGCCGACTTCTCGATCTCGCCGATATCCATCTGCATCTCATGGCCCTTGACTTGTGTCGTCATCGCTCACATCTTCTATCTTGCATATATGAACATTTGCACATATATAGCAATCAGAGCAGCGAAAAACAAGCGGCCCGGAAAAAAGACACCCTGGAGGGAAATCGCATGGAAACGGATTTCACGCCCTATCAATCGCTTTTCGGCGGCGTCCTGATCGGATTGTCGGCGGTGATGCTGATGGCATTCAACGGGCGCATTGCCGGCATGACCGGCATTCTCGGCGGGATCCTCCCGCCTTACGCAAAGGGGAATGGCTGGCAGATCGCCTTCCTGATCGGCGCCATCGCCGCGCCGGCGTTCTACATCGCGGCTGGCGGCGTGGTGCCGTTCGCCGTGCCGGTGTCGATGCCGGCGATGATCGTCGGCGGCTTCATCGTCGGCATGGGCGTCGTCTACGGGTCGGGCTGCACCTCCGGGCACGGGGTCTGCGGCATGGCGCGGTTCTCGCCGCGCTCCATCCTGGCGACCATCACATTCATGATCACGACCGGGCTTACGGTCTATGTCATGCGCCACGTGATCGGAGGCTGAGCACGATGAAACCCATCATCTCCGCACTCGCCGCCGGCCTCGTCTTCGGAATCGGCATCGCGATCTCCGGCATGGCGAACCCGGCCAAGGTGGTCAATTTCTTCGATATCGCCGGCGCCTGGGATCCGAGCCTGATCTTCGTGATGGGCGGCGCGCTGATCCCCACGGCGATCGGCTACCGGATCCTTTTCGGCGCCACGCAGAAGCCGCTGTTCGCCGCGAAGTATTTCGTGCCGACCAGCCGCACCATCGACGCCAAGCTGATCGGCGGATCGGCGGCCTTCGGCGTCGGCTGGGGCATTGCGGGCTTCTGCCCCGGCGGCGCCATCCCGGCGCTGGGTGTCAGCTTCGGCCCCACCGCCATCTTCCTGGTGGCCATGATGGCCGGCATCGTCGCCGCCCGCATGGCGCTGCACCGATCACTCAGGCTCAACGCCGCCTGAACGAAACGCAAAGTCAAACCGAGGAGCAAACCATGTCCCTGCCTTTCACGCCCGACCAGTCGGTCAAGCCGGAAGTGACTGCTTTCTTCGACGAACCGACGAACACGATCTCCTATGTCGTCAAGGACCCGGCCTCCAAGGCCTGCGCGGTGATCGATTCGGTGATGGACATCGACTACGCGGCCGGACGCATCACCTATGACGGTGCCGACCGGATCATCGATTTCATCAAGCAAAACGGGCTCAAGCTGGAGTGGATCATCGAGACCCATGTCCATGCCGATCACCTGTCCGCCGCGCCCTATATCCAGGGCAAGCAAGGCGGCAAGCTGGGCATCGGCGAGAACATCAGGATCGTGCAGGACACGTTCGGCAAGATCTTCAACGAGGGCACGGAGTTCCAGCGCGACGGGTCGCAGTTCGACCGTCTCTTCACCGACGGCGACAGCTACCAGATCGGCGCGATGACCGCCCATGTGATGCACACACCCGGTCATACGCCGGCCTGCATGACGCATGTGATCGGCGATGCCGCCTTTGTCGGCGACACGCTGTTCATGCCGGACGGCGGTTCGGCGCGCGCCGATTTCCCCGGCGGCGATGCGCGCACGCTGTACAAATCCATCAAGCGGGTGCTGTCGCTCCCGGGCGAGACGAGGCTCTTCATGTGCCACGACTACGGCCCGAACGGCCGCGACATCCAGTGGGAGACCACGGTCGCGGCGGAGCGCGAGCACAATATCCATGTGCGCGACGGGGTGAGCGAGGACGAATTCGTCGCCATGCGCGAGGCGCGCGATGCCACGCTCGACATGCCGAAGCTCATCATCCCCTCTTTGCAGGTGAATATGCGCGCGGGCCAGTTGCCTCCGAAGGACGAAAGCGGCAAGACGTTCCTCAAGGTCCCGGTCAACGGGCTTTGACGACGACAGCCACCGCGCCGGACCGTTCCGCAGGAACACGGTCCGGCCCTGCCAGCACGAGGGATGCAGTCCATGGAGATCCGCCAGCTTACGCCAGACTTCGCGGTCGCGCCGCAGATCGGGCCGGAACATGTCAAGTCGATCGCGGAAGCCGGCTTCAAGAGCCTTGTCTGCAACCGGCCCGACAGCGAGGAAGGTGCCGTCGATCACGCGCTGATCGAGGCGGCTGCACGGGAAGCGGGACTGGAGTTCCGTTTCGTGCCGGTGGTTCCGGGCTCGGTCACGCAACAGGACGTGGCCGACATGACGGCAGCCATAAACACGTTGCCACGCCCGATCCTCGCCTATTGCCGCAGCGGCACGCGCAGCATGAACCTCTACATGCTCGTGGAGCGCATGCGCGGCTGAACACGCCGGACGGGGCTCCCCGGCCGGCCTTGAGCCAGGTGGCGCAACGGACCCGCTCCGTTGCCGCCGGCTTCAACCGGACAACAGGGGGGCGCGCCTGACGCGCACGACACGATGAACGATGCCATGAAGGCCGCAGCCAGCCGGTTGCGCCAGGTGATGCCGGTCTTCGACTGGGGCCGCACCTACAATCGCGATACCGCCATCAACGACCTTGTCGCGGCGGTCATCGTGACGATCATGCTGATCCCTCAGTCGCTGGCTTATGCGCTGCTCGCCGGCCTGCCGCCTGAAATGGGCCTCTATGCTTCCATCCTGCCGCTTGTCGCCTACGCGCTATTCGGCACCAGCCGGGCGCTGGCGGTCGGACCCGTGGCCGTCGTCTCGCTGATGACCGCAGCCGCGGTCGGCAACATCGCCGCAACCGGAACGCCCGAATACATCGCCGCGGCCATCACGCTGGCCTTCATGTCCGGCCTGTTCCTTCTCCTGCTCGGGGCCTTCCGGCTGGGTTTCCTGGCCAATTTCCTGTCGCATCCGGTCATCTCGGGCTTTATCACCGCGTCCGGCATCATCATCGCGGCAAGCCAGCTCAAGCACATTCTCGGCGTATCGGCGAACGGTCACAATCTCTATGAACTGGTCGTCTCGCTGATCGCGCACCTGCCGCAGACCAATCCCATCACGCTGGTGATCGGCGTGGCATCCACGGCCTTCCTGTTCTGGGTGCGCAAGGGGCTGAAACCGCTCCTGCTCGCGCGGGGCCTCGGGCCGCGGACAGCCGACATCCTGGCCAAGGCCGGACCGGTCGGCGCCGTTGCGGTCACGACGCTCATCGCCTTCGCCTTCGGGCTCGGCGATCATGGCGTGAAGCTGGTCGGGGACGTGCCGCAGGGGCTGCCGCCGCTGACCCTTCCTTCCTTCTCCCCGGATCTGTGGGCCAGCCTGATCGGTTCGGCGGTGCTGATCTCGGTGATCGGCTTCGTGGAATCGGTCTCGGTGGCGCAGACGCTGGCTGCCAAGAAGCGCCAGCGCATCAACCCCGACCAGGAACTGATCGGTCTTGGCGCGGCCAATGTCGCATCGGGCATCACGGGCGGCTATCCCGTCACGGGCGGCTTCGCCCGCTCGGTGGTCAATTTCGACGCGGGTGCCGAAACACCGGCGGCCGGCGCCATGACCGCCGTGGGCCTTGCCGTCGCGACCATCGTGCTGACCCCGCTGCTCGCCTTCCTGCCGCAGGCGACGCTGGCGGCCACGATCATCGTGGCGGTGCTGTCACTGGTCGATTTCTCGATCCTCAAGAAGACATGGACCTATTCGAAGGCCGACTTCATGGCGGTGGCGGCCACCATCCTGGTCACGCTGTTTCTGGGCGTCGAACTGGGCGTCTCCGCGGGCGTCGTGCTGTCCGTGCTGATCCATCTCTACAATTCCTCCAGGCCGCACATGGCGGTCGTCGGACAGGTGGCGGGCACCGAGCATTTCCGCAACGTGCTGCGCCATGACGTGGTGACGGACCCGGCCATACTGACGCTGCGCGTCGACGAAAGCCTCTACTTCGCCAATGCGCGCTACCTGGAGGACCAGGTTTACGACATGGTGGCCAAGAGGCCGGAACTCAAGCACGTGATCCTGATGTGTCCGGCAGTCAACGCCATCGACATGAGCGCGCTGGAATCGATCGAGGCGATCAACGAACGGCTCAAGGCGCTCGGCGTCAGGTTCCACATGTCGGAGGTCAAGGGACCGGTGATGGACCGGCTGAAGAAATCGGACTTCTTCCATCACATGACGGGGAAGGTCTTCCTGACCCAATACCAGGCGGTGCGCGAACTGGGCGGGCGCCTGCAAGGCCCTGCCCGCGCCGCCCCGGCCCCCGCACCCCAATAGGCTGCCTTTACGCCTGACCAGACCGGGCCCGACAAACGAAGACCGGCGGCGCCCCGAATGGCACCGCCGGTCTTTCGATGTTCAGAACCTTTTCCCGGTGCCCGTCAATAGAGCAGCCGCATGAGGCCAAGCGTGATCGACGGGAACAGAACAAGGATTGCCGTGCGCACCAGGTCGGAGGTCACGAAGGGCATGACACCGCGATAGGTGGCGGCAATCGGCGTGTCCTTCGCCATGGAATTGATGACGAAGAGGTTCATCCCGACAGGCGGCGTGATCAGCCCCACCTCAACGACGATCAACACGAGGATGCCGAACCAGATGGCGAATTCCTCGGGCGTCAGGCCGTAGTCGAGGCCGGACACGATGGGGAAGAAGATCGGGATCGTCAGCAGGATCATGGACAGCGAATCCATGACGCAGCCAAGGACGAGGTAGATCACGAGGATGAAGACGAGAACGATCCAGGGATTGAAGCCCTGGGTGACGACCCATCCGGCCACTTCCTGCGGCACCTGCGAAAGCGCAAGGAAGCCGTTGTAGATGGAAGCGCCGAAGACGATGAAGAAGATCATCGCGGTCGCGGACGCCGTCGCCAGGATCGATTCCATCAGGGTCCTGCGAGTCAGGCCGCCATTGAAGAAGGCGATCAGCCCCGTGCCGGCCGCGCCGACCGCCGCACCCTCGGTGGGCGTGAACCAGCCCATGTAGATGCCGCCGACGACCAGCAGGAAAACCAGCAGCACCGGCCAGACGTCGAAAAGCGCGCGGAAGCGTTCCGAATAGGGCGCGCGCTCGCGGGTGCCGGCCGACTTCGGATAGATGCGCACATAGATGGAGATGGCGATCATGTAGCCGATGGCAGCCAGGATGCCGGGCACGAAGGCCGCCACGAACAGCTTGGCGATGTTCTGCTCGGTCAGGATGGCATAGATGACCAGCACGACGGAGGGCGGGATGAGAATGCCGAGCGTGCCGCCGGCGGCCAGCGTGCCGGTGGCCAGCGCACCGGAATAGCCGTAGCGGCGAAGTTCCGGCAGGGCGACCTGGCTCATGGTCGCGGCCGTGGCCAGCGACGAGCCGCAGATGGCGCCGAAGCCGGCGCAGGCGCCGACAGCAGCCATGGCGACGCCGCCCTTGCGGTGGCCCATCCAGGTTTCCGCCGCCTTGAAAAGGGCCTGTGACATGCCGCCCAGCGTGGCGAACTGGCCCATCAGGAAGAACAGCGGCACGATGGACAGCGAATAGCTGGAGAAGGTCGAGAAGGTCTCGTTCTTCAGCTTGGCCATGATCGGCAGCCAGTTGAAGCCGCTCACCATCCATGAGCCGGCCATGCCGACGACCAGCATGGAAAGGCCGATCGGCAGGCGCAGGAAAATGAGCAGGAGAAGGACCGGAAAGGACCAGATACCGATTTCGAGATTGCTCAATGGTGCACTCCCAGGCTGGGACCGAAATCGGACTTGCCGGTTCTCACTTCATTCACGCGGACATAGACCATCCAGACCGCGATGATGCAGGCAACCACCGCCGCGACGAGGCTGGCCGCATAGGCCCACCAGACCGGGAACTGCAGGATGAACGTCGTTTCATTGTAGCGCATCTTGTCGAACATGCCGTCCTTCAGCTTCCAGGTGAGGATGACCATGATGACGGCCATGACGATCTCGGAGACCAGGTCGATCCAGCGGTTGGTCCGCTCCGACAGGAAGCTGGTGAAGAGATCCACGGTGGCATGGCCGCGGTTGAGCTGGCACCACGGCAGGAAGGCGAAGATGGCGAAGGCGACGCCGGCCTCGACAAGTTCGAAATCGCCCGGCACCGGGCCGAGGCCGAACGAGATGAGCGCCCGGCCGGCAATCGAGATGCAGGTGATAATCGTGAGAGCGACCAGCACGAGGCCGCCCAGAAGTGCCAGCATGCGTGCCAGCCGTTCAATGGCGCGCGCCATCATCGTGCCTCCCCTTGACCCTGGCCTGTGGCGCAGTTCCCGCGCCTGAGGCCCAATTGCGGGCGAGACATGCTGCATGTGCCCCGTTCCCGCCAATTGAAAGCGGCCGCCTGCCATTGACTTTTTGCATAGCAGGCGGCCCCGTACGTCACTTTTCTTCCGTGTATTTCCGGATCAGCGCCTCGGCCTCGGCGATGAAGGCCTTGCCGTCAATGCCGCGACCGTCCATGTCGGCGGCCCACTGGTCATAGACCGGTTGCGCGGCCGCCTTCCACTTCTCGCTGTCTTCAGCCGAAATGGTGATGATGTTGTTGCCGGCCTTCACCGCCAGTTCGCGCGACGGACCATCGGCGCCCGCCATGGTCTTGCCGGCGAAGGCGGAGAACTCACGTCCGGAATTGGCGTCGATGGCCTTGCGGATGTCCTCCGGCAGGCTTTCATACTTCGCCTTGTTCATCGAAAGCGTGAAGGTGACGGTGTAGAAGGCATAACCGTCGGCGAATTCGGTGTGGTTCTTCACCAGTTCCGGAACCTTCAGCGAGGCCGTGACCTCCCAGGGGATCACAGCTCCGTCGATCACGCCCTTGGAAAGCGATTCGGGAATGGCCGTCACCGGCATGCCGATGGCCGTGGCGCCAAGCTGTTCGAGAAGCTGGGTCGCCACGCGGCTCGGCGCGCGGAACTTCATCCCGTTCAGGTCGTCCATGGTGGCGACCGGCTTGTTGGTGTGCATGACGCCGGGGCCGTGCACCCAGGTGCCGATGACATGGACATCCTTGTAATCGGTGTCCTTCATTTCCTTCTCGAAGAGATCCCAGTAGGCTTTCGAGACCGCCTCGGCATTGGTCATCATGAAGGGCAGTTCGAAGACTTCCGTGCGCGGGAAACGGCCCGGCGTGAAGCCGTTGACCGTCCACGCAAGGTCGACGACGCCATCCATGACCTGGTCCATCAGTTCCGGCGGCTTGCCGCCAAGCTGCATGGCCGGATAGTGCTCGATCTCCAGCTTGCCGCCGGCATCCTTCTCGACGCGGGCGATCCACTCATCCAGGATGAGCTTGGGCACGTTGGCCTGGGCGGGCAGGAACTGGTGGAGCTTCAGCGTCACTTCCTGCGCCATGGCGCCGGTTGCCGCGGTCAGCGCCGTCGCGCCCAGCAGCGCGGCAGCGGCGAGGGTATTCAGGAAACGAGGTTTCATCGCGGTCCTCCCCAGGTTTGCGATCAGGTGTCCGTCAGGGTCTTGCCAGAAGGGCGCATCGTCATGCGCCCCTCTCGAAAGCCCGTGGCTTCCATAAAACGAAGAAAGGCGGCCGGTCCGGCCGCCTTCCCGCCCGGACCTTACATCTGGCCCGAATACTTCTTGATCAGCGCCTCGGCTTCCTCGACCAGCGCCTTGCCGTCATAGCCCTTGGAGTCCATGTCGGCGATCCACTTGTCGTAGACCGGCTGGGCGGCCTCGCGCCACTTCGCCGTCTCTTCCGCGCTCAGCGTGATGATGTTGTTGTCGGCCTTCACCGCCAGTTCGCGGGCCGGACCGTCATAATATTCCTGCGTCTTGCCGGCGAATGCGGAGAACTCGATGCCGGAATTGTCGTCGATGACCTTCTTGAGGTCATCCGGCAGGCTCTCGTACTTCGCCTTGTTCATGGCGAGGACGAAGGTGACGGTGTAGAGCGCGCGGCCGGTGAACTCGGTGTGGTTCTCGACCAGTTCAGGCACCTTGAGCGCGGCGGTGACTTCCCACGGGATCGTCGTGCCGTCGATGACACCCTTGGACAGGGCTTCGGGCACGGCGGGAACCGGCATGCCGACAGGGGTGGCGCCCAGTTCCTCGAGCAGCATGTTGACGGTGCGCGACGCGCCACGGACCTTCATGCCGTTCAGGTCGGAGGGCACGCGCACTTCCTTGTTGGCATGGATGACGCCGGGGCCGTGCACCCAGCCACCAACGATGTGGACGTCCTTGAACTCCTCGTCCTTCATGTCCTTCTCGAACATTTCCCAGAAGGCACGCGAAGCCGGCTCGGCCGTCGTCACCATGAAGGGAAGCTCGAAGACCTCGGTGCGCGGGAAACGGCCCGGCGTGTAGCCGATCACGGTCCACACCAGATCGACGACGCCATCGCGGACCTGGTCGATCAGTTCCGGCGGCTTGCCGCCAAGCTGCATGGACGGATAGCGCTCCACCTTGATGCGGTTGCCCGACTGCTCCTCGACCTTGTCGGCCCAGACGTCGAGCACATATTTCGGAACATTGGCCTGCGCCGGCAGGAACTGGTGAAGCTTGAGCGTCACCTCCTGCGCAAACGACGCGACGGACGTGCCCATGACGGCACCCGCGCCGATGACGGCGGCCATTGCCAGCGATTTCAGAGATATTGGTTTCACCGGAACTCCTCCCTACGGTTTCCTAGCTTTTCCCAGACGGGGACAAGCAGGCTTGCCTCCGGCTGCATTCATTCCACTATATGCAGGATTTTGCAACATTCGACTTCATGTCGATGCATTATATTGCGCAGTGCGCCTTAATCCTGCCCTTTCCCCTTTTCCGCCGGCACCCGGCGGCACGACGTATCATTCAATAAACCGTCCAAGCGGTCAACGAATTTCGAGCGGCAGTGCGCCGCTCTCCTTCAGCGTCTCCAGCACGATGGCCGTTTTCACGTGGGCAACCGCCTCGTGGGGCAACAGGATATCGTTGACGAAAGCCGACAGGGCCTTCAGGTCCGGGGTCACGACCTTGAGATGATAATCCATCTCGCCGGTCAGTGCATGGGCCTCCTGGACCTGCGGCAAATGACGGACCAGTTCGGCGAACCGGCGGGCGCTGTCGCGGTTGTGCGTGGCCAGCGTCACCGAGATGATGTTGACGAAGCCGAAGCCGAGCCGTTCCCTGTCGAGGCGCGCCGCATAGCCGGCAATGTAGCCGGTTTCCTCCAGCCGCTGGCGGCGGCGCGAACATTGCGAGGCAGACAGGTGGACGCGCTCGGCCAGTTCGGCGTTGGTCAGCCGCGCATCTTCCTGGAGCAATGCCATGATCTTGCGGTCAAACCGGTCGATTGCGCCCGATTCCTCCATCCTTTCCTCCTGTCCCGCTTGTTTCTCGCGCAGTTGAAGCAAATGGCAATGGCGGCGGCAAGTGGGCCGGTGCAACAGGTGCGGAGGCAAGAGGCGCAAGTCCGCCTGACCGCGCACATTGACTTTCCACGTCGTTTGTTGAAATTGCAACTGTTGAAAGTGTAACAATAAAGGCTGTGCCGGGCATGACATCGAAGCCTTCTTCCGAACGCGGGGCCGAACTGGCGCTGGAGGACTTCCTGCCTTACCGGCTCAATCGCCTCGCCGATCTGGTCAGCCGGTCCTTTTCGCGCATCTATCGCGAACGCCATGGGATGACGCGGCCGGAATGGCGCGTGCTGGCCTCCCTTGGCGAGTTCGGGCGGGCGACAGCCAGCGACATTGTGGCGCACTCCTCACAGCACAAGACCAAGGTGAGCCGGGCGGTTGCGGCACTGGAAAAGCGTGGATGGCTGAAGCGCGAATCGGACGAGAACGACCGGCGGGTGGAACACCTGGAACTGACGAAGGCGGGCCGGGCAATCCATGCGGAACTGGCACCTTTTGCCCGTGACTACGAAGCCGCGGTGGTCGCCGAAATGGGTGACGCGGACTGGAAGGCGCTGGTGCAGGGCCTTACACGCCTTGAAACCTGCCTTCGGCTGCGTGGCAGCGATCCGGCGGACTGAGCGCCCGCCCGCCCGCCGGGCACAAACATGTCGCACTTGCGGACATATGGACAATAGATTATCATATGTTCATATATTAGCTTGTGGAGTGCACCATGTCCGATCTCGCAGCGGCAGCGCCCGTTCCAGCCGCCCATTCCAGGCTTGAGCATGTTCCAGTGGGCATGTTCGCCATCGTCATGGGTCTCGCCGGCCTGACCCTGGCAACGATGCGGCTGGAGCATGTCGGCGGCATGCACACGATCGCTCCCGGCCTGCTGCTCGGCCTGACGGGCCTCGCATTTGCCGCCATTGCCGTGCTCTACGGGGCCAAGGCCGTCAAATACCCCAAGGCGGTGCGCGCGGACTGGAACCACCCGGTGCGGATCGCCTTCTTTCCGGCGGCCAGCATCAGCCTGATCCTGATCGCCACGGCGCTCACGCCCATGCATGCGGGATGGGGCGAGGTTATCTGGGGGTCGGGCACGCTGCTGCAACTCGTGCTGACGCTGGCCGTCGTTTCGGCCTGGATCGGGCATCGCACGTTCGAAGCCGCGCATCTGAACCCGGCCTGGTTCATTCCGGCCGTCGGCAACATCCTCGTTCCCATTGCCGGCATCCGGCTCGGCTATACGGAAGTCTCATGGTTCTTCTTTTCCGTCGGCATCCTGTTCTGGATCGTGCTGGCGACGCTGGTCTTCAACCGCCTGATCTTCCACGCGCCCCTGCCGGAGCGGCTGATGCCCACGCTGATGATCCTGATCGCGCCGCCGGCCGTCGGTTTCGTCTCGTGGCAAGGCATGACGGGCGGCATCGACCCGTTCGCGCGCATCCTCTATTACAACGGCGTCCTGTTCGCGCTCATCTTCGCCACCCAGATCGGCAAGGTGAGCCGCCTGCCCTTCATGATCACCTGGTGGGCCTATTCCTTCCCGCTCGCCGCGCTGACCATATCGACCCTGGCCTATGGCGCGGCCGCCGGGATTGCGGGCCTGATCCTGGCCGGGCAGATCCTCTACGGCGTGCTCGTCGCGGTGATCGTCATGCTGCTTGCCAGAACCGGCATGGCCATTGCACGCGGCGATATCTGCAAGCCGGAGTGACATCGTGACGGAAAAGACCAGCCTCTACGAGGCGATCGGCGGCAAACCAGCGGTGGAACGCCTGACGGCGCGCTTCTATGCGCTCATGGATACGCTGCCCGAAGCGAAGGCCACGCGGGACATCCATCCCGCCGACCTTGCCGACAGCGAGGAGAAGCTCACCGAATACCTGATGATGTGGCTCGGGGGCCCGCAGACCTTCATCGAGAAGCGCGGCGCGCCGATGCTGCGCCGCCGGCACCTGCCCTTCGAAATCGGCACGGCGGAGATCGAGGGCTGGCTTGCCTGCTTCCGGCAGGCGCTGGACGAAACGGTTCCGCAGGCACAATTGCGCGACCTGATCTGGCAGAACGTGGAACGGCTCGGCCACCACATGCGCAATCGCGAGGGATAGGCACCAAACCGGCCCTCGCCTCGCCCACCCGAATCCCTGTATGAAGCGCGGATGACCATCCGCCAACTGTCCGAAACCGTCATCAACCAGATCGCCGCGGGCGAGGTCGTCGAACGGCCGGCGTCGGTGGTCAAGGAACTGGTGGAGAACGCGCTGGATGCGGGCGCGCGGCGCATCGAGGTCGTCACCGCCGGCGGTGGCGTCAACCTGGTGCGCGTGACCGACGACGGCAGCGGCATGAGCGCGGCCGACCTGCCGCTGGCGGTCTCGCGCCACTGCACCTCCAAGCTTTCCGACGACATCTTCGACATCCGTTCACTGGGTTTTCGTGGCGAGGCCCTGCCCTCCATCGGTTCGGTGGCCCGCCTGACCATCCGCTCGCGCCCCAGGGATGGCGGCGATGGCGCGGAAATCCTGGTGGAGGGCGGCCGCGTCACGGGACCGCGCCCGGCGGCGGGCAATCCGGGCACGCTGGTGGAAGTGCGCGACCTGTTCTTCGCCACGCCGGCGCGGCTGAAATTCATGAAAAGCGCGCGCGCCGAAAGCGCGGCCATCACGGACGTGATCAGGCGGGTCGCGATCGCCTTTCCCTCCGTCCGGTTTTCCGTGTCCGGCTCCGACCGCTCCTTGCTCGAACTGGCCGATTGCGGCGATGGCCTGACGGGACGGATCCGCCGCATCGCGCAGGTGATGGGCGAGGAATTCGCGGTTGACGCGCTTGAAATCGACGCCGAGCGGGAGGGCGTGCGGCTGACCGGGCACACCTCCATCCCGTCCCATTCGCGCGGCAACGCGCTGGCGCAATATGTCTATGTCAACGGGCGGCCGGTGCGCGACAAGATGCTGGCAGGCGCCATTCGCGGTGCCTATGCCGACACGCTGCCGCGCGACCGCCACGCGGTGGCCGCGCTGTTCATCGAGATCGATCCGGCGCTGGTCGATGTCAACGTGCATCCGGCCAAGGCCGACGTGCGGTTCCGCGATCCGGGCCTGGTGCGGGGGCTGGTCATCGGCGCCATCCGGCAGGCGCTTGCCGGCGCGGGCATCCGCCCGTCATCGAGCGCAGCCGACGCCATGATGGCCGCGTTCCGGCCCGGAAGCGGGGCGGCATCGCCACGTGACGGCGGCGCCTTCTCGCAAGGGCTTGGCGGCTGGCGCGCGGACCGCCTGGCCGCGCCGTTCGATCCGGCAACATCGCCCAGCCGGCCGCTGACCATGCCCGGCGGTTTCGGCGAAACCATGCAGGCCGCCTTCGAAGCGGTTGCCGCGCCGTCCGGCGATGCGCGCGCGAGCCGTGAACCGGTGACTGCGGAGACGCTGGCGCGGCCGCTCGGCGCGGCGCGGGCGCAGATCCACGAGAACTACATCGTGGCGCAGACAGCGGACTCGCTTGTCATCGTCGACCAGCACGCTGCCCATGAGCGCCTCGTCTACGAGGCCCTGAAACAGGCGATCCACGCCCGCCCGCTTCCCTCGCAGATGCTTCTCCTGCCGGAAATCATCGACCTGCCCGAGGAGGATGCCGAGCGCCTTGCCAGCCATGCCGGAACGCTGGCGCGGTTCGGCCTCGGCCTGGAGCGCTTCGGACCGGGCGCGGTCGCCGTGCGCGAGACACCGGCGATCCTGGGCGAGACGGACGTGGCGGGGCTTGTGCGCGACCTTGCCGATGAACTGGCCGACAGCGAGACGGCAGACCTGCTGAAGGAGCGCATCGACCACATTGCCGCCACCATGGCCTGCCACGGCTCCGTGCGTTCCGGCCGCAGGCTGAAACCGGAAGAGATGGACGCGCTGCTGCGGCAGATGGAAGCGACTCCCGGTTCCGGGACATGCAATCACGGCCGGCCCACCTATATCGAACTGAAGCTCAGCGATATCGAAAGGCTGTTCGCGCGGCGCTGAACGGTCAATTGCCTTGACGGGACGCGGGATTTGTGGCGTCAACGTCCGGCAGGAAAGGCAGGCTCACATGAACCGTTTCGAAGGACCCGGCGCGCGCGAGGCCCGTATCCGCTACCTGGACGGCGATTACCAGGTTCTGTCCCCGGGCGCGTTCGTGCGCTGCGCCGTCACCGGCGAGCCCATCGCGCTGGACGAGTTGAAATACTGGTCGGTCGAGCGTCAGGAAGCCTATCGCGACGCCATCGTCTCGCATCAGCGCGAACTCGACGCCCATCCGGAGTGGCGCAAGCGCTGAGACGTTCCGGGCGGGTCAGGCCGGTGCCGTCGCGCGGCGCTCCCGGAACGATTCCATGGTCTGGCGGATGATGCGTCCGGCCGCGCCCTGGCTGTCGAACACGGTCCGCACTTCCAGGATTTCGAGATCCTGCAAGATGCTCCTGGCAAGGGCGGAACCGCCGATGAGGCGGGCGGCATCCTTGGCCGTGGTGATCAGGCGCGCGCCATTGGAGACGGCGAGCGCCTGCAATTCGCGCAGGTCGTCATCGGAATAGAGATGATGATCGGGGAAATTGCGGGTGGCGGCGATATATCCCGCGCAGGATTCCAGCGTATCGTAGAACTTCTCCGGTTCACCGATCCCGGCAAAGGCCACGAACTTGCGGCCGGCGAAGCGCACAGGCTCGACCGGCTCGACATGGGCATGGAAGACCGGGCGCGCGGCCCGCGCCGCAAGCCGCACGACCTGCGCGGCGGCGTCGCCATCGCCCATGACGAGCAGGGCATCGGCATGGCGCAGTTGCGTGACCAGCGGCGCACGCACCGGACCGGCCGGAATGACATGGCCATTGCCCAGCCCGCGGCGGGCGTCCACCACCAGCAGGCTGTAGTCGAAATGGATGCGGCGGCTCTGGAAACCGTCATCCAGGATCAGGAAATCGCAACCCTGTTCCTTCAGCAGCGCCGCGCCTGCCTTGCGGTCGGGGGTTACCGCGACGGGTGCGTGCGCGGCGAGGAGAAGCGGTTCGTCGCCGACATGGCGGGCGCTGTCATGGTCGCGGTCGACAAGATGCGGGCCAGCCGATGCGCCGCCATGGCCGCGGCTGAGGAAACCGGGCCGGTGTCCCGCCGCGATGGCCGCCTGCGCCATTGCGATGGCCGCCGGCGTCTTGCCCGATCCGCCGACGGTGAAATTGCCGATGCACAGGACCGGAAGCGGAACCGTGGCGGGCCGCGCGCGGTCCATCATCCAGCCGGCGGCGCGGCCATAGACCAGGGAGGCGGGCGCAAGGGCAAGAGCCTGCCAACCGGGCCTTTCCCACCAGAAGGGCGGCGCGTCGCCGATCATCCACCGGCGTCCTTGCGCCCGCGATCCAGACGGGCCTCGACGACAAGGGGATGGATGAAGGGCTCCAGTCCGCGCATGGTATGCGCCAGCGCGCCACGCATGCTTTCCACCGTGCGCAGGGCGTTCTTCTTCATGGCGGTGCGCACCTCGTCATTGTTGAAGAGGAAGTTCACGGCCCCGGCCAGCATTTCCTTGTCCTTGACCAGTTTCGCGCCGCCATTCTTGATCAGGCGCTGATAGCTCTCGCGGAAGTTCTGGACATTCTTGCCCGACAGGATGGCGGCGTCGAGCATGGCCGGTTCGAGCGGGTTCTGACCTCCTTCGCCGGTCAGCGACTTGCCGACGAAGACGACATCGGTCAGGCGCAGGTAAAGACCCATCTCGCCGATCGTGTCGCCGAGCAGGATGTCGGTCTGGCCGCCAACCACGTCGCCTCTGCTGCGCCGCGCCACGTTCAGGCCCTTCGCCTTCAACTGGCTCTCGATCTCGTCGGCGCGAACGGGATGGCGCGGAACGATGATGGTGAGCAGGCCGGGATGGCGGCGGGCGAGCGTCTGGTGCACATCGCCGCAGATCGCCTCCTCGCCGTCATGGGTCGAAATCGCCGCCCATGTGCGCCGCTGGCCGATCTGCGCGGTCAGCTTCTCCAGTTCGCCCAGGTCGACCGCGGGGGCATCGGTATCGACCTTCAGGTTGCCGGTCACGATCACCGGCCGTGCGCCCAGCGCGCGGTAGCGCTCGCCATCGACGTCGGATTGCGCCATGACGAGAGCGAGGTTCTCCAGCAGGGCCTCGGCGAGCCATGAACGCTTGCTCCAGGCCTTGAAGGACCGGTCCGACAGGCGGCCATTGACGAGGACCTGCGGCACACGGCGCGCGCCGAGTTCGAGGATCGTCATCGGCCAGATCTCGGATTCGGCGATGATGGCAAGGTCCGGCTTCCAGTGGCCGAGGAAACGGGAGACCGCGGGCTTGAGGTCAAGCGGGACATATTGATGGATGACATTGCCGGAGAAACGGTCGCCTGCGATGCGCGCCGACGTGACCGTTCCCGTGGTCAGCACCACGTTGACTCCCAGTTCGGCGATCCGCTCGGCCAGCGGCGATACCGCGCTCATCTCGCCCACGGAGGCGGCATGGATCCAGACCAGCGGCCCGTCGGGTCTTGCCGTGCGCGTGATGCCGTAACGCTCGCGCCGGCGCCGGCGGTCTTCCTTGCCCTTGGCGGCACGCCAGCCGATATAGCCGCCGACGAAGGGATAGGCCGCCCAGCCCAGCCAGCGATAGGACCACAGGATCGATCGGGCGAGACGGTCGCTCATGGCCGCCCGTCCAGAAGTGCGTCGGCGCGGGCATGGATGCGGTTCAGTTCGTCGGTCAGCCGCTGGCGGGCAGCTTCCATGTCCTCGTCCGTGGCATCGGCTGCCACATGGATGGGCTCGCCTGCGATCGCGGCGGCACGGCCGAACGGGAGGTTGATCACACTCCGGTCCCAGCTTTTTTCCAGCACCTTGCGCCGGGTCGTCTGGTAGGCCAGAGGCAGGATCGGGCGTCCGGATATGCGGGCCAGCGTGATGATGCCCATGCCGGCCTCGCGCGGTGCACCCTTGATCACATTGGCGACCATGCCCACCCATTCGCCCTTGTCGAGCCGGCGCTTCAACTGGATGAGCGCGCTGGCGCCGCCCTTGCCCGCCTGCTGGACGCCCGGCCGGCCGCCCGATCCGCGCACGGTGCGGATACCGCCGAAGCGGAGCACCATGGCGTTCAGTTCGGCGTCGGCGGAACGCGACACCATGACCGTCGCCGGCACGCGCCGCCGGTTCAGGCAGGCAAACATGAAGTGCCGGCCGTGCCAGGTGGTGGCGATCACGCCGCCATGGCGCATCGCCTCCCCGGACAGTTCGACCGAGCCGGCCACCGGCCGGTTCGTGCGCTCGACCAGCATGAGCCCGCCATAGATGAGGCGCGCCAGAAGGCGTTTCGCGCTCGGCGACCGGACCAGGCGGCCACGGGCCGCAATCCACAGGCGCTTGAGGGCCGGAACACCGCCCGCCCGCGTGGTGGCACCGCTGGCCATCGCAGCCACGCCGGTCAGCCCTTTTCGTCCGGCTCCAGGAGGCGGTGCAGGTGGACGACGTAGTAGCGCATCAGCGCGTTATCCACGGTCTCCTGCGCCTTCGCCCGCCAGGCTGCACGGGCCGACTGGAAATCGGGAAACACGCCGACGATGACGAGTGCATCGAGATCGCGGAACTCGGTGCTGTTCAACGCCTTCAGTTCTCCGCCGAAAACCAGGTGAAGAAGCTGTTTCTTTTCCGGAGCATCGGTCATGGACTATCATCCTCAAGAGGCAGAATTTTCGATGCATAGAGCATAATCGCGGTCCAAATGAAACCACGCCACGGCGATTTCAAGACAGCGATCGCAAGGCCGCCAGCAATTGCCCGACCAGATGCGGGGACCCCGCCGCCATGCTGCCATGGCGGGGATTGCGCGTGGCCATGGGCGGTGTGGCGCCGTCCTGTCCGACCAGCGCGCCGCCGGCCTCGCGGAGCATCAGTTCGGCAGCCGCGATGTCCCAGTCATGGCTGTCGGGCCGGATGAACGTTCCATCCAGGCGGCCATCGGCGACCATGGCGAGACGATAGGCAAGCGAGGGCACATGGGCGAGCTTGCGCATGCGCTGGCGCACATCCCAGGGCAGGGCCCGCGTCATCCAGGCCGGGCCGCCGATCACCGGATCGTCGCGCAGGGCGCTGACGGCCATGGGCCTGCCGTTCATGCGCGCGCCGCCCCCGGCGGTCGCCTCATACACCTCGCCCAGCGCCGGACAGTCGAGCACGCCGGCAACCGGGCGGCCGTTCTCCACGATGGCGACGGAAACGCACCAGGTGTCGCGGCCATCGACGAAGGCGCGCGTGCCGTCGATCGGGTCGACGACGAAGGTGCGGCGGGCATGGAGCCGCGAAAGGTCGTCGGCGGTTTCCTCGGACAGCCAGCCATGGTCCGGCCTTGCCGCCGTCAGGGTGTCACGCAGGAAACGGTCCACGGCGAGGTCGGCCTCGGTGACGGGCGAATCGCCCACCTTCATCCACACCTCGGGGTCGCGGCGGAAATAACGCATCGCGATACGGCCGGCTTCCCCGGCGGCATCGCGCAGGAGCGCCAGGTCGGCGTCCAGTTCCAGCAGCTTTCCGTCACTCGCCGGCAAGCGTCATGCCCTCCACGAGCAGGGTCGGCGCGGCGGTGGAAAAACTCCGGTCGATGTCGTTTGCCGGCGTCATGGCCATGAACATGTCCTTGAGGTTCGACGCGATCGTGACCTCGGAGACCGGCCAGGCCAGTTCGCCGTTCTCGATCCAGAAGCCCGAGGCACCGCGCGAATAGTCACCGGTGACCATGTTGACGCCCTGGCCGATGACCTCGGTGACGTAGAAGCCGGATTTCAGCGATCCGATGAGACCCTGCGGCGTGGCGTCGCCGGGTTCTATGGCAAGATTGGTGGATGTGGGCGAGACGGAGGACGCGGACCGGGCGCCGCGCCCGTTCGTCACCAGTCCCAGTTCGCGCGCGGCAACCGAGGCCAGGAACCAGTGGCGCAGCACGCCTTTTTCCACCATGACCAGCGGTTCGCCGGCCACGCCTTCCCCGTCGAAGGGGCGCGAGGCCGGGCCGCGCACCCGCCGCGGCTCATCCGTCAGCGTGATGGCGGCAGAGGCCACAGGCAGGCCCATGCGGTCGCGCAGGAAGGAGGTCTTCCGGGCGACGGCGGCACCGTTGATGGCGGCCGCCAGCGAGCCGGCCAGCCCGCGCGCAACACGCGGATCAAAGACGACCGTGACCGGCCCGGTCTTTGCCTTTCGCGGACCGAGGCGGCGCACCGCGCGCTCCCCTGCCCGGCGGCCGATCTCCTCCGGCGCTTCGAGGTCGGCGAAATGCTGGCGCGAGGAGAAGTCGTAGTCCCGCTCCATGGCGCTGCCCTCACCGGCCAGCACCGAAACGGAACGGGAAAACCGGCTCGACTGGTAGCTGCCCAGAAATCCGTGCGACGTGGCGAGCACCAGGCCGCCGAAACCGGCCGAAACGCCGGCGCCCAGCGAGTTCGTCACGCCGGGAACCGCCATGGCCGCCTCTTCCATGGCGAGCGCGGTTTCGGTCATGCTTTCCGGCGCCGGTTCGGCCGGATCGAACAGGTCGAGATCGGGGATGTCGCGCGCAAGCAGGTCAGGGTCGGCGAGGCCGGCAAAGGGGTCCTCGGGCGACGCCTTGGCCATTGCCACGGCGCGTTCGGCCAGGCGGGCGGGGTCGTAGCCCGTCGTGGCGGACACACTGGCCACACGCCGTCCGCAAAAGACGCGCAGCGACACGTCATCGCTTGCCGAGGATTCGGTGTTCTCCACCTTGCCGAGCCGCACCGAAACCGAGGTTGAGCCCCCGCGCACCACAACGGCATCGGCGGCATCGGCGCCGGCTTTCATCGCGGCATCCACCAGCGCCTGGACGCGCGTTTCGAGTTCGGGCATACCGCCCGCGGACTGTCCCATGGTCTTCCCTTGCTTCGGCGGTGCTGACACGGCTGCGGGGAAACCCGGCCAGCCTTTTCAAGTTTCCTGTTTCATCTATTGGCGCGGCCTGCAACAATCAATGGCGCCGGGGCAATCAAGGGAATCCAGACCAGACGATGGCCACAGAATCGACCTCGCTTTTCGCTGAAGCCCTGCTGCTGCTGGGAGGCGCCGTGATCGCCGCGCCGGTGTTCAAGCGGATCGGACTGGGCACCGTGCTCGGCTACCTGGCAGCGGGCATCATCATCGGGCCGATCGCCCGGCTGATCGCGGATGCGGAAGAAATCCTCCACGTCGCGGAACTGGGTGTCGTCTTCCTGTTGTTCATCATCGGACTCGAGCTGAAACCGGCGCGGCTGTGGGCCATGCGGCGCGCCATCTTCGGTCTTGGCCTGGCGCAGGTGCTGGGCGCCGGCATGGCCATTTACGGTCTCCTGTCGCTGGCGGGAACGCTGTCGGCCAATGGCGCGCTGATCGCCGGATTCGGCCTGGCGCTGTCGTCCACCGCCTTCGCGCTGCAGCTTCTGGAGGATGATGGCGCCACCAATACGCGCTGGGGACAGACAGCCTTTTCCATCCTCCTGTTCCAGGACCTGGCCATCGTGCCCCTGCTGGCGCTTGCCTCCATCCTGGCACCCTATGCGCCCGACGCGCCGGGCAATGTGTGGATGGACGCGGGCATCGCCGTCGCGGCGGTGGCCGGGGTGATCCTGGCCGGGCGCTACCTGCTCAATCCGGCCTTCCGGTTCATCGGGAATACCGGCGCGCGCGAGGTGATGATCGCGGCGGCGCTGTTCGTGGTGATCGGATCGGGGATGCTGCTGCAATGGGCGGGGCTTTCCATGGCCATGGGCGCCTTCCTGGCCGGCGTGATGCTGGCCGAATCGAGCTACCGGCACGAACTCGAGGCCGACATCGAGCCGTTCCGCGGCCTGCTGCTCGGACTGTTCTTCATCGCGGTCGGATTGTCGGTGGACCTGGCGGTCATCCGGGACAACCTGTTCCTCATCGCCGGGTCAACACTCGGCCTGCTCGCGCTGAAAGCGGCCATCAACTACCTGCTCTGCCGTGTCTTCGGCTCCGACCACAATGACGCGGTGCGCGTGGCGCTGCTCATCCCGCAGGGCGGCGAATTCGGCTTCGTGCTGTTTTCCATCGCCGCGACGAGCGGGCTTTTCACCAGTTCCACCGCATCGATCCTGATCGCCATCGTCACCCTTTCCATGGCGCTGACCCCGGTCTCCATGATGATGGCGCAGCGCCTGGTGCACACCGCCGAGGCGGAGGAGATGGACGAGGATTTCGACGGCGCCGGCGCCGACGTGCTGATGGTCGGCTTTTCGCGTTTCGGCCAGATTGCCTCGCAGATGCTGCTGGCCAGCGGCCGGGACGTGACCATCATCGACCATTCGGCCGACCGGGTGCGGGCGGCGCAAAAATTCGGCTTCCGCATCTATTTCGGTGACGGCACACGCAAGGACGTGCTGGAAGCGGCCGGCATCCGCCGCGCCAAGATCGTGGCTGTCTGCACGCACAAGCGCGAGATCACCGACCGGATCATCGACCTGATCCAGTCGGAATATCCCAATGCCAAGATCTTTGCCCGGGCCTATGACCGCACGCACACGCTGGCGCTGCGGGCCCGCGGGGTCGACTACGAGGCGCGCGAAACCTTCGAGTCCGGCCTGCTGTTCGGCCGCAGGACCATCGAGGCGCTTGGCGTGGACGAGAGCCGAGCGCTGGAGATCCAGGACGATGTGCGCAAGCGCGACGAGGAGCGTCTCGCCATCCAGCAGGTCGAGGGCATCTACGCGGGCCGTGACAAGCTGCATACGCGGCCGGTCTCGCCGGAACCGCTGATCAAGCCGGCCCGGGAAGGCCGGCGGCTCGACGACGACCCGGAAGGCCGCGACCCCGAGAAGCCCGCCGATCCGCATTCCATCGGCGCCAACGCCTGACGCCTGGCCGGCTCAAGCCGGTTCGGCTTCCGGCGGCTCGGACTGCGCTTCCTGCAACCTGGCGCGGCCGGCCAGTTGCGGCAGTTTCTCGATGAGGGCTTCGCGCACCTGGGTTCGAACGGGCTCGGTGACATTCAGAACCTGACGTATCTTCAGGAAATCCAGAACGCGGAACCGGGAGACCGGCGGACGGATCATGATGGCCGGGGGATGGGCCTTCTGGCGCGTGGCGATGATGGACTGCATCATGAGCTGCGTGGCGCCGAACATGAAGTCGATGGAGGACGGGTTGCCGCCGGTCTCCTCCGGCCCTCCGACGACATCGATGGCGATGACCATGTCAACACTGTCACCGAACACGTCAAAGGGAAGCGGATTGTAGATGCCGCCATCGATCAGCGTCATCCCGTCCCGCTTGACGGGCCGGAAGACAGCGGGAATGGCCGCCGAGGCGGCGACCGCGTTGCGCAGGTCGCCCTTCGTGAAAAGGCACAGCTTGTGGCCGAAATAGTCCGTCGCCGTGACCGTCAGGGGGATTTCCAAGTCCTCGAAACGATGCGGGATGTCATCCGGCAGGAAGGCCTTCAGGATGCTCTCGACGTTGAATTGCGAAAAGCGGATGCCGGTTTCCATCATGGCGCCAAGGCTGGCCGGACGGGCCCGCCAGAGGCGTGCGACCGCCTCGCCGCGATCGGCGAGGACGGCAAGGGCGTGCGCCTCGATTTCCTCTCCGGTCATTCCGGCCGCCATGGCCGCGCCCATGATGGCTCCGATGGAAGAGCCCGAAATCGCCGCCGGACGGATGCCCAGGGCATCCAGTTCCCTGATCACGTGAATATGGGCCAGCCCCCGCGCGCCACCACCGCCAAAGGCGACGCCGATGCGCGGCAGGACCGGAGTCGTTCCGGATTGACTCCCGTCCCGCGGCCGCGCCGCAGCGGCCTTCTTTCCGCCCGCCCGCTTTTTCCCCGCCATGACCGCCTCACCCGTCCCTGGCGGGTTCGTCCGGGGATCCGGCGATTGCGCCTTCCGGACCGACGAGCATGATGGCGGGTTCGGGCGTCAGCAGCTTGCGGGCCTGTTCGCGGACCTCGTCAAGCGTGACCCCATTGATGTGCCCGGCACGGCTGCTGATGTAATCGATGCCCAGGTTCTCCTGCTGGATGCCGACAAGGGTGCGCGCGATGTCACGCGAATTGTCGAAATTGGCGATCGGGTAGGAGCCGATGATGTATTTCTTGGCCGATTCCAGTTCGGCTGGCGTGGGGCCTTCCTCGACCATCTTGCGCACCTCTTCGAGGATCACGTCGAGCGTCTCCTGGGCCCGGTCGGAACGGGTTGCCGTTGATATCTGCAGTTCGGCGGAATAGTCGCGCGGGGACAGCCAGGCGCCGACGCCATAGGCAAGGCCGCGCTTCTCGCGCACCTCGTCATAAAGGCGCGAGGAGAAAGTGCCGCCACCCAGGATATGGGTCATGACATAGGCCGCGTAGAAATCGGGATTGTCGCGCTTGACGCCCGGATAGGCCAGGCGGATCGACGTCTGCGGAAGATCATAGGTCACTTCCATCCGCTGCCCGAATTTCGGGTCGGCGGGACCGACCGGCTTCTGGTCGGCTTTCGCCGGAAGGCCGCCGAACAGCTGGTCCAGCTCGGTCTTCAGCGTCTCGGCATCAATGGCGCCGACGACACCGACGAAAAGGTTGTCGCGGGCAAACTGGGCCTCGTGGAACGCCTTCAGGTCCTGGGGCGTGATGGCGCGCAGGGACTCCACCGTCCCGTCGCTGCGCCTTGCATAGGGATGCTCGCCATAAATTCCCTTGTTCCATTCAATCGCGGCGATAGTGCGCGGATCCCGTTCATCCGCCTGGATGCCGGAGACGATCTGCTCGCGGATGCGGTTCACCGGTCCGGGATCGAATCGCGGCTCGGTGATGGCAAGACGCAGCAGGTCGAGTGCCTCGTCCCTGTTCTCGGCCAGCATCCGCATGGAGCCGGTAATGCTGTCGGGGCTCTGGGAGAAACTCATCTCCGCGCCCACCTCGTCCAGTTTCTCCTGGAAGGCGTCGCTGTCCAGGTCGCCGGCCCCCTCGTCAAAAAGGCCGGTGATGAGATTGGCCATGCCGGCCTTGCCTTCCGGATCCTGCGTGGACCCGCCCTCGAAGGCCATCTGGATGGTCACGATGGGAACGGTGTAATCCTCGACCAGCCAGGCCTTGATGCCTGCGTCGGAGACCACTTCCTGGATTTTCATTTCCGCCTTCGCCGGCAGCGTGGCCAGGGCAAGCGTCAGGACCGCGGCGGCCAGGCCAGCGGCGATCCGGGCAGGAGCAAGGTTGCGCATCGTCATTTTCCTCATGACCGTGTCTCCCGTTCCGGCAGAAGCAGCCCGGTGACGGACCGGGAGTTGTCGAGCCAGCGGCGGGCGGCGTCGCGGACCTGGTCGGGCGTTACCTGCCGGATGCGGTCGGTCCATGTCTCGATATCCTCCACCGTTCCGCCCGTGGTCAGGACCGAGCCATACATGCGGGCCATGCCCGACTGGTCGTCGCGCGAGAAGATCATCTGGCGGATGAAGCGGTTGCGGGCCTTCTCCAGTTCATCCCCGGTCACGCCATCGCTTTCAATCCGGGCGATCTCCGCGAGGATGGCGTCCTGGAGTTCCTCGACATCCGTCTCGCCGCGCGGCGTGCCATAGGCCACGAAGCGGCTGTCATCGAGCGCGGTGCCCTGGTACCAGGCGCCGACGCTGGCGGCCATGCCGCGCTTGACGACGAGTTCCTGATAGAGCCTGGAGCGGGTTCCGCCGCCCAGGATCTCCGCCAGCAGATCGAGCGCCTCGGCCTCAAGCCCGTCGTCGGTGTTGTAGGACGGGACGACCCAGTTGACCTGGTAGCTGGGGACGGTGACGCGCGGATCGCGCATCGTCACCACGCGGGCGGTATTCTGCTCCGGCTCCTGCGGACGGATACGCGGCGGAAGGTCCGGTCCGCGCGGCACCTGGCCATAGGTCTCCTCGGCCAGCGCGCGCACTTCGTCCGACGTCACGTCGCCGGCGACCACGAGGACGGCATTGTTCGGCGCATAATAGCGCGTGTAGAACTCGATCGCGTCGGCCCGGTTGAGCTTCTCGATCTCCTGCTGCCAGCCGATGACCGGAATGCGGTAGGGGTGGTTCTGGTAGAGCGTGGCGTCGATCTCCTCGGAAAGCAGCGACGACGGATTGTTGTCGACCCGCATGGCGCGCTCTTCCAGGATGACATTGCGCTCCGGCCCGATCACCTCGTCGGTCAGGATGAGATTGTGCATCCGGTCGGCCTCGAAGGCCATCATGGTGCCGAGGGCCTCCGGGGCCACCTTCTGGAAATAGGCCGTGTAGTCGTCCGACGTGAAGGCGTTTTCCTGCCCGCCGATTTCCGAGACGGCGCGGGAGAAGGCGCCCGGCGGTTGGTTGCTGGTGCCCTTGAACATGAGATGCTCGAAGAAATGGGCGATGCCGGACTTGCCGGGCGCCTCGTCGGCGCTGCCGGTCTTGTACCAGAGCATGTGCGTAACCACGGGTGCGCGATGATCCGGGATCACCACGACCTCCAGGCCATTGTCGAGCATGAAACGGGAAATATCGGACGTGCCGTCTGCCGCATTGGCCGGCGCGGCTGTCAGAAGGGCGGTGCCGGCAAGCGCCGCGAGCATGGTTTTGCGAATGACCGCCATGGCTGGCTTTTCTCCCTGTGGCCGTTCGGATTGGCGAAGTTGTGCATCAAGATAGGGCCAAGTGAAGGCACAAGAAATGCGCGGCAGATGAAATCTTCGTAATGAAAGGTCAGGCGGGCGTGCCGGACAGACGCAGGAACCGCATCACGGTATCGCCCCAGCGGCGCTCGTCGACAAGGTCGAAGCCCGGCCATTCCAGCGGTGCGCCGGCGGCTTCCTCGACGATGCACAGGGCGTCGGGCACAAGCCAGCCACCGGTTCGCGCGGCTTCCAAAGCAAGGGTGGCCAGACCCTTGCCATAGGGAGGATCGGCGAACATCAGCGAAAAGGGCTGCATGGTGCCGACAGCGCCCAGCGTGGTGGCGTCGCGGCGGAAGATGCGCGCCACGCCCTGGAGGCCGAGCGTCTCGATATTCGTGCGCAGCAAGGCCCTGCCTTCCGCCGACTGTTCCACGAAGAGCGCGAAGGCAGCCCCGCGTGACAGGGCTTCGAGGCCCAGCGCGCCGGTTCCGGAAAAGAGATCGAGCACGCGGGCGCCGTCGAGGACGTCGCCATCACCGTGGGCGATGATGTTGAACAGGGCCTCGCGGGTGCGGTCCGTGGTCGGGCGTATGGCGCTGGACCTGGGCGCGGCAAGCACCCTGCCCTTCAGCCGCCCGCCGCCGATGCGCATGGATCAACCCTCATTGCCGCCCCTTGGGCCCGCCCCTGGAGCCGCCACCTGGCCCGCCTTTGGGTCCACTGCGCGGCTTGCCGGCGGGACGGCCCGATGGCTTGCCCCCCGGCTTTCCTGCCGGACGCCCGCCTTCAGGCCGGCGCTCGCGCGCCGGACCACGGGGGCCGGCATCGCGCGGGCCGGCACCGCGTCCCTTTTCCTCGCGGCCGCCTTCACGCGCGGGCCCGTAACCGCTCTTGCCAGCCGGTTTTCCGCCGGGCTTCTTGCTCCCGGATGCCGGGCGGGCGCCCGGCGCGCGCCAGACATGGGCGCCGCGCGCCTCCTCGCCAAACTTGTTTTCCCGGGGCCGGTCGCCGCCCTCGCGCGCACCGGACCTCTCGCCGGCGTTGCGCTCGTCGCGGCTCCTGTGCGGGCGGTCGCCCTCCTCGAAGCGGCGCGGGCGGCGATCGTCGCGATCCTCACGCGGGCGGCGGGGGCGTTCGCCGTCCTCATCGCGACGGGGACCCGACTGGAACCGGCCACGGCGGCGGATCAGGCCGCCTTCCTCCTCGCGGGGTTCCTCGCGCCGGGGACGCGTCTGCAGCCGGTCCAGTGCCTCGGCACGGCGGTCCTCGCGGTCCCGGCGCGGCGGTCTGGCGGCCGGGCTGCGTTCGGGCTCCTCGCCCTTGCGGACCGGCTTGTTGGAAAACTCGTTGATGACGGGCGCCTCGAAATTGGCGCCGGCCTCCTCGATCAGCGTCTCGCCAAGCTGGTCGCGCAGCGCGCGTCCGCGAATCTCGCGCACCGCACCTTCTGGAAGGTCACCCAACTGGAAAGGACCGTAGGACACCCGGATCAGGCGCGTCACCTCAAGGCCGAGCGCACCCATCACGTTCTTGACCTCGCGGTTCTTGCCCTCCCGGAAGGAGATCGTCAGCCATGAGTTCGAGCCCTGCTGGCGGTCCAGGACGGCATCCATGGCGCCATAGAATACGCCGTCGACCGCAATGCCGTGCTTCAGGTCGTCCAGCCGCGTCTCGTCGACCTCGCCGTGGACGCGCACACGGTAGCGCCGCAGCCATCCCGTGGCCGGCAGTTCCAGCACGCGGGCAAGTCCGCCGTCATTGGTGAGCAGCAGCAGGCCCTCGGTGTTGATGTCCAGCCTGCCGACGGAGACGACGCGCGGCATGCCTTCGGGCAAGGACTCGAAGACAGTCGGGCGGCCCTCAGGGTCGCGATTGGTGGTCACGAGGCCGGCCGGCTTGTTGAACAGCCAGAGACGCGTGCGTTCGATTTCCGGGATCGGATTGCCGTCGATCGCGATGCGGTCCTGGTGCGTGACGTTCAGGGCCGGGCTGTCGATGACCTTGCCATTGACCGAGATGCGGCCGTCGGCGATCAGGCCTTCCGCCTCGCGGCGCGACGAGACACCGGCGCGGGCCAGCCGCTTGGCGATCCGCTCGCCCGCGGGCGGGGCTTCCGGCGGGGCCTCGCGGTCGAACCGCCGCGCCGGCCTGCCGCCCGGCCGCGCATGGCCCGTGCCCGCTGTCTTCTGCCGGTCGCCGAACGGCTTTCGCGGTCCGCGGGGCTTGTCTTTCCTGTCGTCGCTCATCTGGTCATTCTCTCGTGGTGGGGCTACGTAGCAAACACTGAAACGTCTTGCGAGTGAAAACAGGCATGGCCGGACCGACGGGAACCGTTGCCGCACCGATGGAAATCGCGCTGGAGGAGGCCCGCGCCGCGGCTGCCCGTGGCGAGGTGCCTGTCGGCGCGGTCATCGTGCGGGACGGCACGGTCATCGCGCGGGCCGGCAACCGGACCCGCGAACTCAACGACCCGACCGCCCATGCGGAAATGCTCGTCATCCGTGAGGCCTGCCACGCGCTCGGCCAGGAGCGGCTTTCCGGCCTCGATCTCTACGTCACGCTTGAACCATGCACCATGTGCGCCGGTGCCATATCCTTCGCGCGGCTCAGGCGGCTCTACTACGGCGCGGACGATCCGAAAGGCGGGGCGGTGGCCAGCGGCGCCCGCTTCTTCGGCCAGCCGACCTGTCATCATGCGCCCGATGTTTATGCCGGATTGAGCGAGCGCGAGGCCGCGCGCCTGCTCAAGACGTTCTTCGCAGACCGGCGAAGCTGACGCCGCCGGTCCGGCTCCTTACCAGGGAAGCATGTCCCGCCAGCTTGTCCTGCCTGCCTTCTTGCGGGATTCGGCCTTCAGGCGCCGCTCCTTGTCTGCCTCGTCCTCGCCCAGTTCGCCAACGGCGGCGGTCTGCGCCGGGACGCGGTATTCAAGCGGCGGTTCGGAGAGATATTTCCGGCTGACCGGGCTGCCCTGCTGGCTTTCGGCACGGCGGCGGCGGTATTCCGCCTGCGGGTCGTTCTTGCCGAAGACAGGGGTCTGGCTGGAATCGAGCTGCCGGTACTGGCCGCGTTCGGCGGCGGCCGTCGAGGTGATCATCGGTTCGCCGGGATCGCGTTCGCGGCCGCTCGACACGATCGGGCGGAACCCCGCATTGTCGCGGTTTTCCGTCGCATAACGGCGGTAGCGGGCGCGGCGCTCTTCCGGCGATTCCGGCCAGGCTTCCGAATTGGCAGCGACGATCCGTTCCTGCGGCGCAGGCAACTGGCCGGTGCTGGCCGGCTTCACCAGGGCCGGACGCGGCTCATAGTCGATTTCCGGGCCGCGCTTGGGTGCAAGCGAGACCATGCCCGACAAATCTTCCAGAAGCTGCTCGTTGGCCGTCTTGTCGGTGCCGTAGGTCGGCGAACTCATGCAGCCGGACAAGGCCGTTGCCGCCAAGCCGGCAGATATGGCGAGCACAAGGCCCCGGCCCTTACGCGTGTTTCCAACCATGTCGCGATGCGCGCCTTTCATCGTATGTCTGTGGCGCTCGACGCGCCTGCCACCTTGCGGATGATGCGATGACGGCACAATCCGGCAACAAGATGACGTGACTTCAATTGCGATCCTTTTAACGCAAGCGAAGGCCCACGGCAACGCGGGCGCGCGGTCTTGCGCACCCGCCCCGCCTTTTCCCGGCCGCTGATCGTCAGAGACGGCCAAGCGCCTGCAACTCCCTCAGCGCCGCCGCATCACGCGCCGACACGTCCGGAAAGGCCGGGTCCGTGCCCACATCGTTCGTTACACGCCAGGAGCGGGCGCATTTCGTGCCCTGGGCCAGCGCCGGAACGACAGCCACGCCCTTCACGTCTTCGAGGAAAAATGCGCCTTCCGGGGCGGGCTTGTCGGAAACCGACATGCCCGACGTGATGCAGATTTCCGACATGTCGAGCCTCTCGATGGCCTCGCGCAGGGCCGGATCGGTGACGTGGACGAAGGGGGCGGCCTCCAGCGACGAACCGATGCGCTTTTCACGGCGCTCGATTTCCAACGCGCCGGTAACGACGCGGCGGACCTGGCGGACCTTCTTCCACTTCGCCGCGAGATTCTCGTCCTTCCATTCGGCGGGAATGGCCGGGAACTGCTCCAGGTGCACCGAAAGCGCATCGGGATTGCGGTCCAGCCAGGCCTCCTCCGTGGTGAATGGCAGCATGGGCGCCAGCCACTTCACCACCGCGTCGAAGACCGTGCGGACCACCTGCAGCGCGGCCTTGCGGCGAATGCTCGACGGCGCGTCGCAGTAGAGCGCGTCCTTGCGGATGTCGAAATAGAAGGCCGACAGGTCGATGACCATGAAGTCGATCAGGTTGCGGGCGATCCGCTTGAAATCGAAATTGGAATAGCCCTCGTTGACGACGCGGTCCAGTTCGGCGAGCCGGTGCAGGATGAGGCGCTCAAGCTCCGGCATGTCAGCCACAGCCACCGTCTCGCCCTCGTCATGGGCCAGCGTGCCGAGCATCCAGCGGATGGTGTTGCGCATCTTGCGATAGGCGTCGATGTTGGTCTGGATGATGGACTTGCCGAGCCGCTGGTCCTCCCAGTAGTCGGTCGTCATGACCCAGAGGCGCAGGATGTCGGCGCCGGCATCCTTCATCACGTCCTGTGGCGTAACCGTGTTGCCGAGCGACTTGGACATCTTGCGCCCGTCCTCGGCCATGGTGAAGCCATGGGTGATGACCGTGTCATAGGGCGCGCGGCCGCGCGTGCCGCAGCTTTCCAGCAGCGAGGAATGGAACCAGCCGCGATGCTGGTCGGAGCCTTCCAGGTAGACGTCCGCCGGCCATTTCAGGTCCGGCCGGTCCTCCAGCGTGAAGGTGTGGGTGGAGCCGGAATCGAACCAGACATCGAGAATGTCGCGCACCTGGATCCACGGCTCGCCGGCGCGCTCGCCCAGGAAACGCTCGCGCGCGCCATCGGCGAACCACGCATCCGCGCCCTCGGCCTCGAATGCCTCCAGGATGCGGCTGTTGACCGCCTCGTCCTTCAGCACATTGCCGTCGGCATCGGCGAAGACGCAGATCGGCACGCCCCAGGCGCGCTGGCGCGACAGCACCCAGTCGGGCCGGTCGGCGATCATCGCCCGCAGGCGCGTCTGGCCGGCGGCGGGCACGAAGCGTGTGGCATCGATGGCGTTCAGCGCACGCTCGCGCAGCGTCGTGCCATCTTCCAGCGTCTTGTCCATGTGGACGAACCATTGCGGCGTGTTGCGGAAGATGACCGGCTTCTTGGACCGCCAGGAATGGGGATAGGTGTGCTTCAGCCGGCCGCGCGCGAACAGCATGTTGGCGTCGATGAGCGCCGCGATGACTGCCTTGTTGGCGTCGCCCTTCTTGCCGTGATCGTCGATGACGCGGGCCGGGCCGCCCTCGCGGTCGGGGCCGAAACCCGGCGCATCCTTCGTGAAAAAGCCCGCATCGTCCACGGTAAAGGGGATGCGGCTGGAAATGCCGCGCGCTTCCAGGTCGCGGGCATGGTGCATCCAGGCGTCGAAGTCCTCGCGCCCGTGGCCGGGCGCGGTGTGGACGAAGCCCGTGCCGGCATCGTCGGTGACGTGATCGCCTTCAAGCAGCGGCACGTCGAAACCGTAGCCGCCACCGAGGCCTTGCAGCGGATGGGCGCAAACCGTATTGGCCAACTCCCCGGCGGACACATCGCGCAAACGGCGGAATTCCAGCTTTGCCTTGGCGAAGCTCTCCTCCGCCAGCGCATCGGCAAAGACCAGCTTCTCGCCCGGCTGTGGGCCGAAATCGTTCTCCGCCGACGTGACTTCATAGAGACCGTAGGCGATGCGAGAGGAATAGGAGATGGCGCGGTTGCCGGGGATGGTCCAGGGCGTGGTCGTCCAGATGACGATGTGCGCGCCTTCCAGATCGCCGCCGGAGGTGACAGGGAACTTCACCCAGATCGTGTCGGATTCGTAATCCTGGTATTCGACTTCCGCCTCGGCCAGCGCGGTGCGCTCGACGACCGACCACATGACCGGCTTGGAGCCGCGGTAAAGCTGGCCCGACATGGCGAATTTAAGCAGTTCGCCGGCAATGCGGCTCTCGGCGTGGAAATCCATCGTCGTGTAGGGCGTCTCGAAATCGCCGATGACGCCGAGGCGCTTGAACTCGCCCGTCTGCACCTCGATCCAGTGGCTGGCGAAGTCGCGGCATTCCTGACGGAACTCGTTGACCGGCACTTCGTCCTTGTTCTTGCCCTTCGCGCGGTACTGTTCCTCGATCTTCCATTCGATCGGCAGGCCGTGGCAGTCCCAGCCGGGCACGTAGTTGGAATCGTAGCCGCGCATCTGGAAGGAGCGCGTGATCACATCCTTCAGGATCTTGTTGAGCGCGTGGCCGATATGGATGTTGCCGTTGGCGTAGGGCGGGCCGTCATGCAGCACGTAGAGGGGCCGGCCGGCCGCGCTCTCGCGCAGCTTGCGGTAGAGGTTCATCTCCTCCCAGCGGGCAACGATCTCGGGCTCCTTCTTCGGGAGGCCGGCGCGCATGGGGAATTCGGTCTGCGGCAGGTAGAGCGTCTTCGAGGAGTCGAGCTTTTCGGGCGTATCGGTCATTGTCTTGCCAATCGTGCGGCCGGATGGCCTGGCTTCATTCGGGCGTGAAACGGATGGCCGCGCAGGCGCACGAGGACGGCGCGCGAGCCTTTATCCCGGACCTTCCCGCGCCCGGTCAGGCGCCGTGGAAGGCCGGGCCAATAATTCGCTGGGAAAAGGCGCTCGGTACGGTTCTCATGGGCGCGGGTCTTAGTCCTTTTTGATCCGCTTGAAAAGTGGCCTGACGGGCACGGGCGCGCCGCTACCAGGTTTCCCTGTCCAGTTTCTCGAAGATGATGCGGCGCATGACAGCCGTCACGGGACCGGGAAAGAGCCGCCCGAACCCTGCAAAGACAACCGGACCGGCGCCCGGAACGATGGTGCGGCGGCCCTTCTCCATGGCGTCGAGGCTGCGCCTTGCTGCCTCGGCGGGCGCCATGCGCCGCGATGCATCGGCGCCGGGCGGCGCGTGGCGCGCGGCTTGCGGCGTGTCCAGTGGACCGGGGAAGATGGTGGAGACCGAAACGCCGAGGCGTGCGGCGGGCTTCCTGAGCGATCGGGCATAGACCGCCAGCGCGTCCTTGGAGCCGGCATAGGCCGCGGCGCCGGGATAGCCGGTGAAATGGGAGAGCGACGAGACGAAGCCGATGCGGCCGCCCGTCCGCACCGCGCCTTCGCGCAGCAGGGTGGAGACGATGACCATGGGCACCTCGGCATTCACCCGGACGATGCGCAGCAGGACCTCCGGCGGCATGGCCGAGAGGCGGCCGGTCGCGCTGATGCCGGCATTCATGATCACGCAATCATAGGGGCCGGCTGCCAGCAGCGCCGGCAGCGTGCGGTCCAGCGCGTCCCGGTCGGCCAGGTCGCAGGTGACATGGAGGCGGCCGTCCGCGGCCGCCGGGGGCTCGTACCGGTCCAGCGCCACCACGTCATGGCCGCGCTGTTGCAGCAGGTCCGCGAAGGCGGCGCCAAGGCCCGAAGAGGCCCCGGTGACGAGCGCGCGTCTCTTGCCGCCGCTCACAGCCTCGGCCTCCAGTGGGCCGCGCCGGAAAGATAGCGCAGCCAGCCTAGCGCCACAGGCGAGCGGCGCGTGGCAAGGTCATGGGCGAGCATGGCGGCCGCATCGTCGGGGTCGAGGAACAACCGTCCGATCCACCCGGGATCGTGACCGGCCCTTGCATGCATGCCGGTGCGCATGGGTCCGGGATGCACCACCTGGACGCCCGCCTCGCCCTTCCACTCGCTGCGCAGGGCACGCGCCACCCCATGCAGGCCGGCCTTCGACCCGGCATAGGCGGGAAACAGCGCCGCCCCCTTGCGGGCGGTCGACCCGACCAGCGTCAGCAATCCGTTCCTTTCGGCCAGGCGCGGATGGAGCGTGCGGGCGAGCACGAGCGTTGCGGCCAGGTTGACGTCGAGCGTCTCGCGGATCTGGGCGGCGGTTTCAAGCCCGTCCGGCACAGCATAACCTGCGGCGGCATTGAGCACGGCGTGGTCGAGACCGTCCCAGCCGGCTTCTTCGAGCGCATCGGCGATGGCTTCAACGGCTTCCATGGGGCGGGCCAGTCCGGCACGAACATACAGGCAGGCGGGCGGCAGCAGCGCGGCCGCCTCCTGCGGCGTCCTGCGGCCGGCGATCATCACCGCGTGACGCGTGCAGAGTCTGCGCGCCAGTGCGAGTCCAAGCCCGCTGGTGCCGCCAGTGATGAGGATCCGGCGCCCGTCCCCGCGCGTCATCCCCGCTCCCCGAAGGCGATGAAGGCGTCCAGCGGCGAGAGCGGGCGAACGCCGGCGAGAAGCGCGCGAGCCTCGTCCTCGTCGCGCTTCATCTGGGCAACGAGCGCGTCGAGGCCGTCAAACTTCTCCTCGCCGCGCAGGAAGCCGAACAGCGCGACCGTGCAGGTCTCGCCGTAGAGATCGCCGGCAAAGTCGAACAGGAAGGTTTCGAGAAGGGCAGAGCCGTCGCTGTCGACGGTGGGCCGGCGCCCATAGCTGGCGACGCCATCGTGAACCGAACCGTCAGGACGGGTGAAACGCACGGCATAGATGCCATGGGCAAGGCCGTTGTCCTCAGGCAGCGCCATGTTGGCGGTGGGATAGCCGAGCGTCCGGCCAAGCTGCTTGCCACGAATGATCGGCGCCTCGACCGCGTAGCGGTAGCCGAGCAGGCCGGCGGCTTCGGCAACATTTCCCTGCTGGAGGCATTCGCGGATGCGGCTCGACGAGATGACGTCGGCGTTCTCGTCGCGAAAGGCATCGACCAGTGTCACCTCGAAGCCGTGTTCTGCCCCGGCTGCCATGAGGTAGGCCGGACCACCGGCGCGGTTGCGGCCGAAATGGAAGTCGAAGCCGGTCACCGCATGGACGATTCCCAACCCGTCGCAAAGGATGCCCTGCACGAAATCCAGCGGCTCGGTGGAGGCGAACTCGCGGCTGAACGGCTGCTCGATCACCGCGTCGAAGCCGAGTGCCGCGAGAAGATGGGCGCGCAAGGGCGCGGGCGTCAGCCGGAACACCGGCTGATCCGGCCTGAAGACGGTGCGCGGATGCGGCTCGAAGGTGAGCACCAGCGCGGGCACACCCTTCCCGGCAGCCAGGGTCAGGGCCTTTTCCAGCACAGCCATGTGGCCGCGGTGGACGCCGTCGAAATTGCCGATGGCCACCACCGCGCCGCGCAGTTCCCGCGGCAGGTGCGCCGGGTCGGACAGGCGCAGCAGGGAACGCTTCGCCATGGCGCTCACCGCAATTTCGTGATGGATGCCGCCGGCCACAGGGCGTGCCTTTCAAAGAAGGCCGACAGCCGGGCGGGCTCGGGCGCGTCGGACGAATCGCCATAGTCGCGATAGTGGATGCCGCCCGAAACATAGAGTGCATCGATGCCGGCATTCACCGCACCCTTGATGTCGGTGAGCATGCCGTCGCCGATGGCCAGGACCTGCGTCTCCCCGACCGGCGCGCCGGCCAGTTCGCCCAACCGCGCCATGGCGGCGCGATAGATCGGCGCGTGCGGCTTGCCCGCGATCATGGTGCGGCCGCCCAGTTGCGCGTAGTCGCGGGCCAGCGCGCCGGAACACCAGATCATGCGGTCGCCGCGCTCGACCACGATATCGGGATTGGCGCAGATCATGGGCAGGTTGCGCGAGCGCAGGCGTTGCAGCATCGGTGCATAATCGTCCGGCGTTTCGGTCTCGTCATCAAAAAGCCCCGTGCAGACGATGGCCGCGGCCTCGAATTCCTCCACCAGTTCGACATCGAGCCCGTCGAACAGTTGAAGGTCGCGCTCCGGCCCCAGGTGAAAGACGCGGCGCGGCCCGTCGGCGATCAGGCCGCGCGTCACATCGCCAGAGGTCACGACACCGTCCCAGGCATCGTCGGGAACGCCGAGGCCGCGGATCTGCGTGATGACGCCGGCGGAAAGGCGCGGCGCATTGGTCAGCAGCACGACCCGGCGACCCTGTTCGCGCATGCGCGCCAGCGCGGCGCAGGCCTGCGGAAAGGCACGCACGCCATTGTGCACGACGCCCCAGACATCGCACAGGATGGCCGCATAGTCCGCGGCAATGTCATCCAGTCGCTCGATCATGGCAGGCTTGGCATTCATCGATCTCATCCTGTTCCCGGCATCGGGCCGGCGGCGCGGTCCCGCCTCCGGCCGCAAGGCTCGGCGGCACCGGAATTAACCCAAGCCGTTCACCCTGTCACCAGCTTTGGGCTGACAGTTCCCGGCCGGCATGCGAAAAAGAACAGGCCGGCACCCGCACGAAGGCGGGCTTGGCGGCGGGGAGTCCGCTCACATGGCCATGCGCAGGGCAATCATTCCAGCCATCCTTGGCGCAAGCCTTCTTTCCGGCGGGCCTGCGCAGGCGGCGCTGGACGACCGGCTTGTCGCCGGCGGCATCGGGCTTGCAGCCCTCTTCGGCCTGGCCGGACTGGCTGCCGGCCTCTGGGCACTGGTCCTGCAACGCAGGTCCGTTCGCGAGCAGCGCCGGCTGATGGCGATGGTCGAACGCAGCCTGGCAAGCCACGGCAACGCAGGTGCCCCGCGGACCGCCAGCGCCCGCCCGGGCGAGGCGGAAGCCGAAGTGCCGGCAAGCCGTGACCTTCGGGCTCCCGAACCGGACGTTTCCGCCGGCGACAACGACGATGCGCCCATGCGCGCGAAGGAAGACAGGCAAGGGATGGAGGACGCAGACGAGCCGGCGGCAAACGTCATCCGGCTCAGCGCGGAGGTGACGAAGGCGGCACGGCCGGCAGGCGAAACCGCCCTCGCCCCCTCATCCGCCGCGTTTCCGGCGGCCGCCATGGAGGCCCTTTGCGAGGGACGTTTCGACATTGCCCTCGAGCCGATGATCTCGATCTCGAATTCCCGTGCGGTCGGTTTCGACGTCCATGCGACCGTGGGCGCCGAGGCCGGCTTCATGTACCGCATGGCGAGCGAACCACGCGCGGGCGCACGCCTTGCCTTCGAAGCGGCGCTGGTGCGCAAGGCGGCGGCGGTGGCCTGCCAGCAATACGATGAAAGCGGTGAGGAAATGCCGCTCTACGTTCCGGTTTCCGCCAGCCTGCTCCAGGACAGCGCTTCGCTTGACGCCGTCCGGAAGCTCTATGCGGGCGACAACCGGATGAGCCGGCTGCTCATCCTCTCGGTGCCGGTTCACCTGATGACGGGGGCCAACCGGAAGCAGGCGCCGGCGCTTGACACGCTGCGCGACGGCGGCGCCAAACTCGCCGCGGAAGGCTGGCTCGGCGGCCTGCAGGCGCTGCAAACGCTGAAAGCCCACGGCGTCGATTGCATCAAGATCAGTGCAAACCGGCTCCTCGAGCGCGAAAAACTGCGGCCCAGGGACCTCGACGCGGAGACCATCATCGCTGCCTGCGCCGAGGCCGGCATCACGGTCGCAGCCATGGACGTGAATACCGACGAGGAAGCCGTCAGCCTGATCGACATCGGTGTCGACGTCATGTCCGGATTGCGCTTCAACGGCCCGAGGCGGCTCAAGCCGGGCTTCGCCAGCGGCAAGGGCGCGCGTGCCGGCTCGTGAACGGGGCATGCGGGCTGCAATATAGTAAACACCAAGTAAATCTATATCTTCTAATTCATTTATTCGCGTAACATCTAATTAAATGGAGTCATAATATAGTTCCTTGCCGTTCCATCAGGCAGGGAGCTTCACCGTGTTCAGGATCTTTACGAAAAACGAGTCAGGCAATTTCGCCATCATGGCCGCCTTTCTCTTTCCCGTCTTCATACTCTCGGTCGGCGTCGCGATCGACCTGACCGAGATGGAGCGGCAACGCCATGCCACGATCTATGCCATGGAAGCGGCGGGTATCGCCATCGGCCGCCAGATCGAGGAAGGCATGTCCGACGACGAACTGAAGACCTACGGCAAGAAGTTCTTCGAGGCCAATCTCGGCCCGGTCGAAATCGGCCAGGCCAACCTGCAGATCCTGCTTCCCGAAGAGACCGGCAGCAATGGCGACATCAAGCTGGTTACCGAGCTGGACTTCAAGCCCCTTTTCCTGACCTCCAGCCTCTCGGGCATGTACAGCAACATCGCGACCTTCGAGTTCGAGGAAACCGTCAAGGTGCGGACCAAGAACACGGCGGAAATCGCGCTGGTGCTCGACAATTCCGGATCGATGGACAACAAGGGCACGGGCTCCAACAAGAAGCGGCTCGAACTGCTCAAGGACGCTGCGACCTACCTAGTGGAGGAACTGGCCAAGGACGCCGCCAAGATCAAGCAGATCGTCAAGCCGGTGCAGTTTTCCGTGGTGCCGTTCGCAGCCTCCGTCAATGTCGGAGCACAGCACGCGAATGCCGACTGGATGGACAAGTATGGCGATTCCCCGATTCACCACGAGAACTTCAACTGGGATTCCCTGAAGGACGCCTGGGGCGACAACAAGAAGGCCGTCAAGCAGGGGAACCGCTGGTACAAGTCCGGCGCAGGCTGGGGTGCTGAAGAAGGTGAGGTCCTGACCCGCTTTTCACTCTATGGCACGCTGAAGAAGCAGATCGGCGAGAAAGTTGTCCAGGAAGGCTACAATCAATCCCAGAAGGTGTGCGGGTGGTGGTATGGCCGGCAGTATTGCTGGTACGAGAACAAGTGGGTCCCGCCTGTGAAGGAGCCCATCTATGGCAGCGCGGATTCCTGGCAGGGCTGCGTGGAGGCCCGCCCCCATCCCTACAATGTCAACGGCAAGGTGGCCGACAGCAGCGAGCCGGAATCGCTGATCGTTCCGATGTTCGCCAATGACGAGACGGACAACGGCGACAACGGCTGGTGGCACAACAACTGGATGGACGACGATTACGACGGCAAGCCCTCCAGCTACACGAACCTCAAGCGCCACCGCGACATGGTGAAGTATTTCGAGCCGCTGCCCGATTCCTACACGTCGGGCCTCGACCAGGGTCCCAACTTCTCCTGCACGACGACCCCGATCACGCCGCTCAAGGACGTGACGAAGATGACCGAGTACAACGAGGTGCTGGCGGCCATCGACGCCATGCAGGCCAATGGCAACACGAATGTGCCCGAGGGCATGGCCTGGGGCTGGCACACGCTGACCAAGGCCGCGCCCTTCAGCGAAGGCCGGCCCGACTCCGACGAGAACAATGACAAGGTCATCATCGTGCTGACCGACGGCGCCAATACCTATACCCACCTGCCCGGCTCCTATTACGATCCGGACGGCATCAAGAAGTCGACCTATGCCGCGCATGGCTACATGGGAGTGAACTATGACGGCGGAACCAAGCCGCGGCTCTACGAGTGGCTGAGCTCCGGATTTCCGACCGGTTCGTTCAATGACTCCAACTACACCAAGGCCATGGACGAGCACATGCAGACGCTCTGCTCCACCGCCAAGTCGGAGGGCGTCATCATCTTCTCGGTGGCGCTGGACCTGCCGTCCAATTCCAAAACGATCGACGAACTGCGCAGCTGCGCCTCGGAATCGCGATTCCGCAAGGACGCCAACGGAAACTACGAGAAGCTGTTTTACAACACGACCGGCGGCGAACTGATGGACGTCTTCAAGGCCATTGCCGAGGAACTGTCGAACCTGCGCATCGTCGGCTGATCGCCGGAAACAGAGCGCGACAAGAACGGTGCGCCCCGCCCTGGCAGGCGGGGCGCGTTGCGTTTCACGTCCGGAGGCCGGCAGAGCGTGCAGGCCGGGTGCCGCGTTCACCAAGGCGATTTTTTCCGGGACGGAATTCTTGACAGCGCCATGCGCCATGCTTATTTCCACGGCCGTTAGCACTCACTCAAAGAGAGTGCTAACACCGCGCAAGCGGTCCCCATTGAGTTGAAATCCATTCACCCGAGGGTAACAGACATGGCCGAGATGAATTTCCGCCCGCTCCACGACCGCGTTGTCGTGCGCCGGGTTGAGTCCGAAGAGAAGACCGCCGGCGGGATCATCATTCCCGACACCGCCAAGGAAAAGCCGTCGGAAGGCGAGATCGTCGCCGTTGGCGAAGGCGCGCGCAAGGACAGCGGCGAACTGATCCCGATGTCCGTCAAGGCCGGCGACCGCGTCCTGTTCGGCAAGTGGTCCGGCACCGAAGTCAAGCTCAACGGCGAAGACCTTCTGATCATGAAGGAAGCCGACATCATGGGCGTGATCGGCTGATACGGCCGGATATCCGCTCACTATCCCCAATCCTCGTTTAGGGCAAAAGCCCGGGAGTTATGGAAACATGGCAGCCAAGGAAGTAAAATTCAGCCGTGACGCGCGCGAGCGCATGCTGCGTGGCGTGGACATTCTCGCCGATGCGGTGAAGGTGACGCTGGGCCCCAAGGGCCGCAACGTCGTCATCGACAAGGCGTTCGGCGCTCCGCGCATCACCAAGGACGGCGTCTCCGTCGCCAAGGAAATCGAACTGGAAGACAAGTTCGAGAACATGGGCGCGCAGATGGTGCGCGAAGTCGCCTCCAAGACCAATGACATTGCCGGCGACGGCACGACCACCGCGACCGTGCTTGCCCAGGCCATCGTCAAGGAAGGCGCCAAGGCGGTTGCCGCCGGCATGAACCCGATGGACCTGAAGCGCGGCATCGACCTCGCTGTCGGCGAAGTCACCTCCAAGCTCGTCTCCGCCGCCAAGAAGATCAACACCTCCGACGAGGTGGCACAGGTCGGCACGATTTCCGCCAATGGCGAAAAGGAAATCGGCGACATGATCGCGAACGCGATGCAGAAGGTCGGCAACGAGGGCGTCATCACCGTCGAGGAAGCCAAGACCGCCGAGACCGAACTGGAAGTCGTGGAAGGCATGCAGTTCGACCGCGGCTACCTGTCGCCCTACTTCGTGACCAATCCGGAAAAGATGGTCGCCGAACTGGAAGACGCCTACATCCTGCTGCACGAGAAGAAGCTGTCCAACCTGCAGGCCATGCTGCCGGTGCTGGAATCCGTCGTGCAGTCGTCCAAGCCGCTCGTCATCATCGCTGAAGACGTGGAAGGCGAGGCCCTGGCCACGCTGGTGGTCAACAAGCTGCGTGGCGGCCTGAAGATCGCCGCCGTCAAGGCTCCGGGCTTCGGCGACCGCCGCAAGGCCATGCTGGAAGACATCGCCATCCTCACCGGTGGCCAGGTCATCTCCGAAGACCTCGGCATCAAGCTGGAAAACGTGACCCTCGACATGCTGGGCCGCGCCAAGAAGGTTGCCATCTCCAAGGAGAACACCACGATCGTCGACGGTGCCGGCCAGAAGGCTGAAATCGAAGGCCGCGTGGCCCAGATCAAGGGCCAGATCGAGGAGACCACTTCCGACTACGACCGCGAGAAGCTCCAGGAGCGCCTCGCCAAGCTGGCTGGCGGCGTGGCCGTCATCCGCGTCGGCGGTGCGACCGAAGTGGAAGTGAAGGAAAAGAAGGACCGCGTCGACGACGCCCTCAACGCGACCCGCGCGGCCGTGGAGGAAGGCATCGTGGCCGGCGGCGGCACCGCTCTCCTGCGCGCTTCCCACGCGCTCACCGTCAAGGGCGTCAACGCGGACCAGGATGCCGGTATCGCCATCGTGCGCCGCGCCCTGCAGTCCCCGGCGCGCCAGATCGTCACCAATGCCGGTGACGAGGCCTCCATCGTGGTCGGCAAGATCCTCGAGAATTCCTCGGAGACCTTCGGCTACAATGCCCAGACCGGCGAATATGGCGACATGATCGCCATGGGTATCGTCGATCCGGTCAAGGTGGTTCGCACCGCGCTGCAGGATGCCGCTTCCGTGGCCGGCCTGCTCGTCACCACCGAAGCCATGATCGCCGAACTGCCGAAGAAGGAATCGGCTGCTCCGGCGATGCCGGGCGGCGGAATGGGCGGCATGGACTTCTAAGTCCGGCTTCCAACCAGATGTACGGAAAGGGCGGCTCGCAAGGGCCGCCCTTTTTCCATGATGCCCATGCCGGCTGCCGGTCTTCCCCGGTCCGGCGGCGGCCGGACGCGGCGGCATGGACTTTCAGGTCCTGCTTCCAACCAGACACACGGAAAGGGCGGCTCGCAAGGGCCGCCCTTTTTGTCATGCCGCCATGCCGGTCTTTCCCTGTCCGGCGGTGGCCGGACGCGGCTGGCGACGGGCTCGGGCAGCATCAAATGCCAGCCCGGTTATTCACCGCGCGTTAACGCCGATACCGGCAAGCCGCTGCGATTAAGGCCCCGTGAACCCCGATGCTGTCACATGGTCCCCGTGTGCGAACTGAAATCGGGGGCATTTTCCATGCTGGAATTCTTCAGTGTGTCCGGCCGCTATGGACGGACCATGTTCTGGTTCATCATGGCCATATCAACAGGCCTGAGCTGGCTTGCGGGCCAACAGGAGTACAAGAAGACAACATACGAGAACGGCTTCATCGTTCCGGACGACGGGGACCCACGGTTCTGGGTTTCGGCGGTACTGGTGGTCCTGGCATTCTGGATCAGCGCCGCCGCCTGCATCAAGCGGCTTCACGACCGCGGGAAAACGGGCTGGTGGTATTTGCTGCTGTTCGTCCCTGTCATCGGGCCGCTCTGGGTGCTGGTCGCGCTCGGTCTCATGCCGGGCACCGGGCGGGACGACAACGGTTACGGCCCGCGTGACGGACTCAGGAGCCGTCGCGAGAAGAAAACCGCCGCAAAGGAAGACCAGGAGGCTTTTGTCCGTGAAAACCGGCGGCGCAGGGTCACGGAACCCCTGAGCGCTCCGGAACCTGGTCCTGGCGAAAGAGCTATCCGGCAACGCAAGACGGATATCGACCGGCTTCATCTTCCTCCCGGTCAACGATCCGGGTTCGGGCGAAGGCGATATGCCTGACCGTCCGGTTTTCGGAAGGGAGAGAAAGAATGTGGCGTTTCTTGGGATTTTCCGGGCGGATCGGGCGGTCCACCTGGTGGCTGGGCCAACTGCTCGTCGTGGCCATCAACGTTCTGGCATGGGATGACCTCGCCCCCACTTGGGACCGGCGCAGCGATACCGAACCGACCGTGACCGGCCTGATCGTGTATGCCGCCATTCTGTGGATTGGGTGGTCGACCTTGGTGCAGCGCCTGCACGACCACAACCAGCCTGTGCCTTTTTGGAGCCCCCGCTACAGATGGGCGCATCACCTTCTCTTCGAGCTGGGTTTCAAGAAAGGGGATGACGGTCCGAACGACTTCGGTCCGCCGGAAAAGCCCTTGTTGCGCTGGCCATCGGCGCGCGGCGGTGGCGATTCCGGCACATTGTCCATGACCGCCTCCATGCGGTCCGACACGGCGGACATGACTGAACCGCCGGCTCCGGCCGCCAAGGCTCCGGTCAACCGGCCTGCTGTCAGGCGTCCGGTCTTCGGGCGGCGCACCACCATGCCGCGCTGACCTGCCGGCATACTGCCCGCCCTGCGCCGGGCCTTGGCTGAAGAGGTCCCGATCCCACATAGTGTTGCGGAACAAGAGGAGCAGACGCCATGGCCAAGCGCACCGAAACCGACACGTTCGGGCCGATCGACGTGCCCGCGGACCGCTACTGGGGCGCGCAGACACAGCGCAGCCTGGAGAATTTCCGCATCGGCGCGGAGCGCATGCCGCCTGCCCTCATCCACGCGCTCGGTCTCGTCAAGCAGGCGGCGGCGCGCAGCAATGCCGCGCTCGGCGTACTCGACGGCGATATCGCCGCCCTCATCGACAACGCAGCGGGGGAGGTCGCGTCGGGCAAGCTGGACGACCATTTCCCGCTCGTCGTCTGGCAGACCGGATCGGGCACCCAGACCAACATGAACGCCAATGAGGTGATCGCGAACCGGGCCATCGAGATGGCGGGCGGCGCGATGGGTTCCAAGACGCCCGTCCACCCCAACGACCACGTCAACCGCAGCCAGTCGTCCAACGACACCTTTCCCACCGCCATGCATGTGGCCGTGGTCCGCGAGACCCATGCCCGGCTGACGCCGGCGCTCGGCCGGCTGCATGATGCGCTGGATGCGAAGGCGCAGGCCTTCGGTTCGATCGTCAAGATCGGACGGACGCATACGCAGGATGCCACGCCGCTGACGCTGGGCCAGGAGTTTTCCGGCTATGCCGCGGTACTGGATCTCGGACGCGGCCGCATCGCCGCAGCGCTTGAGGACGTGCATGCGCTGGCGCAGGGCGGGACCGCTGTCGGCACCGGGCTCAACGCGCCGGAGGGCTTTTCCGCCCGCTTCGCGGAGGAAATCTCGGCGCTGACCGGCCTTGCCTTCCGGCCCGCGGCGAACCGTTTCGAGGCGCTGGCCAGCCATGGCGCGCTGGCGAACCTGCATGGCGCGCTTGCCGCGCTTGCCGGCGATCTCTTCAAGATCGCCAACGACATCCGCCTGCTGGCCTCCGGGCCGCGTTCCGGCCTCGGGGAATTGTCCCTGCCGGAAAACGAGCCGGGATCCTCCATCATGCCGGGCAAGGTCAACCCGACGCAGGCCGAGGCGCTGACCATGGTGGCGGCGCAGGTCATGGGAAACCAGGCCACCGTCACCTTCGCCGCCTCGCAAGGCCAGTTCGAACTGAACGTGATGAAACCGGTCATCGCCCATGCCGTGCTGCAGTCGATCCGGCTGCTGGCCGACGCCATGGTTTCCTTTGCCGACAAATGCGTCGACGGCATCGTGGCCAATGAAAGCCATATCGCCGAACTGGTGGAGCGGTCGCTGATGCTTGTCACGGCGCTGGCGCCCGAAATCGGCTATGACAAGGCGGCGGCCATCGCCAAGGCAGCCCATGCCAATGGCACGACCCTGCGCGAGGAAGCATTGAACAGCGGGCATGTGGATGCGGCGACCTTTGACAGGCTGGTGCGGCCGGAGACGATGATCAGCGGCGGTTGAGCGGCTCTGCCGCGTTTACCGGGCATTTACGCTGCGTTGCACAAATGACGTCTATTCGTGAACGATAAAACGAATATTGTCCACTCAGCGAAAACAAACGTTGAGGGACTTCCCATGAACACCAATCTTCTGCTGCTTGCCGGGCGCGTCCTGGCTGCCTTCATCTTCATCATGGCTGGCTGGAGCAAGCTGGCCGGCGGCATTGACGGCACGGCCGGCTATATCGCGTCGGTCGGTCTGCCCGCCTCCACGCTGCTTGCCTGGCTGGCGGCCATCTTCGAACTCGTCGCCGGCCTGTTCATCCTGGCGGGCTTCCTGACGCGGGCGACAGGCCTTGCACTTGCCGCCTTCTGCATCTTCACCGGCTTCGTGTTCCACTTCGATCCGGCCGACCAGATGCAGTTCATCTCGTTCATGAAGAACCTGGCGATTGCCGGCGGCTTTGCCTTCCTGGCCGTCTCGGGACCGGGCGCCTGGTCGGTGGATGCACGCCTTGGCGGCGGCAAGCTCGCCACCGCATGAACCAACGCGTCATCGCATGAAAAGGCCCGCCGGCATTGCGCCGGCGGGCTTTTTTCCTTCAGGCTTCCGCCTTGCCTTTCCTGCGAAACATCCACGCGATGGCGAAGGTTGCAAGGATCACGGCAAGATCCGCCGTGGCACCGAGGACAGCCATGCCGAAGGCCGCCTGCGCGCCGAAATAGACGAGCAGGAGACCGAGCACCAGACTGACGGTGAGAAGCGCGCAGGCAATGCCCGCGCCCATTTCAGTGTCGAGCAGACGGGTCATCCATGCCGGCAGCCTGCTGGTGCCGAACCAGAGCAACAGCGCCGCGGACAGGCCGTAAACGGCCAGACCAGAAGTCATTTCCATTGATAAAGGCTCCGCAAACCCGTTTCGCCGGACCATCCGGCGCAAACGCATGAACGGAACGCATGTGTTTTGGCTTTGTGGTTGGCGGAGCCGCACCGGTGAGCCTTAAGCTCCGGGGGACGCGTTCGGGCCGGACACATCGTCCGACCGCCTCGTTCTGCACCGGGTAAGGCAGAAAAGCAATCGGCAAGATGTGACCGTCAGGCCCGGGCCAGGCTTGCCGCGATCCGCCCCGCAATCTCGCGGGCCAGCGCAGCGTCCGGACCCGCCAGCACGCGCTTGCCGGTCACCAGGCAGGCCTGGGATTTCAGGATCACGCCATCGTCGAGAATCTTCAGGTGGTTGGCGCGCAGTGTCGAACCGGTCGAGGTGATGTCCACGATGACGTCCGCCGAACCGGCCGCCGGCGCACCCTCGGTCGCGCCGAGGCTTTCGACGATGCGATAGACCTGGATGCCGTGGGCGCGGGAAAAGAACTGCTGCGTCAGGCGCCAGTACTTGGTGGCGATGCGCAGGCGGCGGCCATGGCTCATCCGGAATTCCGCCGCCACATCGTCGAGGTCGGCCATGGTATCGACATCGAACCAGACATCCGGCACGGCGACGATCACATCGGCATGGCCGAAGCCGAGCCGGGCCGAGATCTCGACCCTTTCCTCCCAGGCGGGAAGCGACTCGCGCACCAGGTCCTCGCCGGTCACGCCCATGTCCACCGTGCCCGCCCCCAGTTCGCGGGCGATCTCGGAGGCGGACAGAAAGGCGATCTCGATGCCGTCATGGCCATCCATGCTGGCGCGATACTGGCGCGAATCCTCCGGTTGCCGGATGGTGTAGCCGGCCTTCTCGAAGACCGCGATGGCCTGTTCCTTCAGGCGGCCCTTGGAAGGCAGGGCGATGGTCACGCTCATGGCCTCAGTCCCTCCCGCGCCTTGTCGGCCCGGTCGAGCCAGACGGAAAATCCGACGCCGGGGATGGGATCGGACGCGCCCAGGAGCGTCAGCAGGCGGTCATAGCGCCCGCCACCGGCCAGAGGCTTGTCGAGACCTGGCGCATGCACCTCGAAGACCAGCCCGGTATAGTAGTCCAACGGACGGCCAAAACCCG
>PAPF01000035.1 GCA_002708825.1 Phyllobacteriaceae bacterium
ATACGCCCTCGGCTCTCGGGCAACGGCATGGATCGCCACCGCCGTGGATCCCCGGGACAAGCCCGGGGATGACGGTCGCGAGGGGGAACGCAAGAGGGACTCCGAACGGTTGCCCATTCCCTCTGGGCAAGTGATAGCGCTGGAAAAGGCGAAGATTCTGCAGGTGCCTGACGCCCGCGGCGCCGCCGCAAGCACTGTCAGGCCCGGATATCGGGCGAATCGATCCGGCAGGACTTGCGCGCAGCCCGCCCATCCTGTAATGACGCGCCGTTCGAAGCCGCCCGGCAGGGCATGCCGTGGCGGTTTTCATGCTGTCTTTCCGCTCTGGTCTGCGGAGAGGCGAAAAACGCGGCTCTTAGGGGCCGGTAAAAGGAGAATAGAGCAAAATGCCCAAGATGAAGACCAAGTCGGCCGCCAAGAAGCGGTTCAAGATCACCGGCACCGGCAAGGTGAAGGTTGCCGCCGCAGGCAAGCGCCACGGCATGATCAAGCGTTCCAACAAGTTCATCCGCGATGCCCGCGGCATGATGGTCCTTCCCGAGGCGGACGCCAAGAAGGTCATCAAGAACTACCTGCCCAATGGCGGCGGCCTCTGAGCCCCGGCCCCGGCAAACGCTTCAGCTGATTATCAGGAGATCATGACATGGCACGTGTGAAACGCGGCGTTACCGCCCACGCCAAGCACAAGAAGGTTATGAAGGCCGCCAAGGGCTTTTATGGCCGTCGCAAGAACACCATCCGCATCGCCAAGCAGGCCGTCGAGAAATCGATGCAGTATGCGACGCGCGACCGGAAGGCCCGCAAGCGCAATTTCCGTGCGCTGTGGATCCAGCGCATCAATGCCGCCGTCCGCGAGCACGGCCTGACCTATGGCCGTTTCATCGACGGCCTCAACAAGGCCGGCATCGAGGTCGACCGCAAGGTTCTCTCCGACCTCGCCATCCATGAGCCGCAGGCCTTCGCCGCGCTCGTGGCCCAGGCGAAGTCGGCCCTTGAATACCTCAAGGACAAGACCCCGAACGAGTTTGAGAGCGCGGTTTCCTGACCAGCGCCTTCCCAAGCTTGACATCGTGAATTTGGGAAACCCGCGCTGGCTGGGCTGGCGCGGGTTTTTTCTGTTCAAAGCGTAACCAACAGGCGCTACAAGCGCCGCCGGACAACGGATACATGGGCGATCAGCAATGAGCGATCTCGATACCCTTGAAACCTCCATCATGGCCGACATCGCCGCGGCTTCCGACGAGCAGGCCATCGAGGCCGTGCGTGTCGGCGCCATCGGCAAGAAGGGCTCGGTTTCCGAACTGCTCAAGACCCTGGGCAGGATGACCCCGGACGAGCGCAAGGAGATGGGGCCGAGGATCAACGGGCTGCGCGACCGTGTGTCCGAGGCACTCACCGCGCGCCGCCAGGAACTGCGCGACGCGGCCATCGAGGCCCGCCTTGCCCGCGAGACGGTGGACGTGACCCTGCCGGTCCATGGTGCACCGGTGGAGCGCGGGCGCATCCATCCCATTTCCCAGGTCATCGACGAGATTGCGGCGATTTTCGGCGATCTCGGCTTTTCCATCGCCGAAGGGCCGGACATCGAGACCGACTATTCCAATTTCACGGCACTGAACTTTCCCGAGGGCCACCCGGCCCGCGAGATGCATGACACGTTCTTCTTCAATCCGGGCGCCGACGGCGAGCGCAAATTGCTGCGCACGCATACCTCGCCGGTGCAGATCCGCACGATGGAAACCCAGAAGCCGCCGATCCGCATCGTCATTCCTGGCAAGACCTACCGCTGCGATTCCGACGCAACCCATTCGCCCATGTTCCACCAGCTCGAAGGCCTCGTCATCGACAGGACCGCGAACGTGGCGAACATGAAGTGGGTGCTGGAAGAATTCTGCAAGGCCTTCTTCGAGGTGCCGAGCCTGAACATGCGTTTCCGCCCGTCATTCTTCCCGTTCACCGAGCCGAGCCTGGAAGTGGACATCCAGTGCGACCGCTCGCGGCCCGGCGAAGTGCTGTTCGGCCAGGGCTCCGACTGGATGGAAATTCTCGGCTGCGGCATGGTCCATCCGAACGTGCTGCGCATGGGCGGCCTCGATCCGGACGAGTATCAGGGCTTCGCCTGGGGCATGGGGATCGACCGCATCGCCATGCTGAAATACGGCATGCCGGATCTGCGCGCCTTCTTCGATGCCGACGTGCGCTGGCTCAACCATTACGGCTTCCGCCCGCTCGACATGCCGACGCTGTTCGGCGGCCTGAGCGCTTAAGGAGGAACGGGGACATGAAATTCACTCTCTCCTGGCTCAAGGATCACCTTGAAACCGAGGCCACGCTGGACGAGATCGTCGAGACGCTCACAATGATCGGCCTGGAGGTCGAGAGCGTGGACGACAAGGCTGCCTTCCGGCCCTTCGTCATCGCGCGCGTGCTCATGGCCGAGCCTCATCCCGATGCCGACAAGCTGAAGGTGCTCTCCGTCGATGGCGGTCCTGGCGTGAATGGCGGCAAGCCGTTGCAGATCGTCTGCGGCGCGCCCAACGCCCGCGCCGGCCTTGTCGGCGCGCTGGCCCTGCCGGGCACCTACGTTCCGGGGATCGACGTGACGCTGGGCGTTGGCAAGATCCGCGGCGTCGAATCCCACGGCATGATGTGTTCCGAGCGCGAACTGGAACTGTCCGACGAGCATTCCGGCATCATCGACCTGCCGGAGGATGCACCGGTCGGAACGTCGTTCGCCGCCTATGCGGGTCTTGACGATCCGGTCATCGAGATCGGCCTGACGCCCAACCGGCCCGACTGCACCGGCGTGCATGGCATCGCCCGCGATCTCGCCGCCGCCGGGCTTGGCCGCCTGAAGGCTGCCGCCGTCATGCCCGTCGCCGGCCAGGGCGAATGCCCGGTCAGGGTGACCATCGAGGCGCCGGACCTGTGTCCGGGCTTTGCCTTGCGCATGGTCAGGGGCGTGAAGAACGGCCCGTCGCCGAAATGGATGCAGCAGCGTCTCATGGCCATCGGCCTGCGGCCCATCAATGCGCTCGTCGACATCACCAATTACGTCACCTTCGACCGTGGCCGCCCGCTGCACGTCTTCGACGCCGCCAAGGTGAAGGGCGACCTCGTAATCCGCCGCGCCCGCGAAGGCGAAACGGTGCTGGCGCTCGACGAGCGGACCTATGCGCTGGGCCCGGACAATTGCGTCATCGCCGACGGTAACGGCGTGGAATCCATCGCCGGCATCATGGGCGGCGAACATTCCGGCTGCGACGAGAACACGACGGACGTGCTGATCGAATCCGCGCTCTGGGATCCGATGAACATCGCCCGCACCGGCCGCGATCTCGGCATCATCACCGATGCCCGCTACCGCTTCGAACGCGGTGTGGACCCGGAATTCATGGTGCCGGGCGCGGAACTGGCCACCCACCTGGTCACGGACCTGTGCGGCGGCACGCCGAGCGAACTCGTTGTCGAAGGCTACAAGGCACCCGAGCGCAAGGTCGTGTCATTCCCCGTGTCGGAAGTGAAGCGGCTGACCGGCATCGCCGTCGACATGACCGAATCCCTCGACATCCTGGCCCGTCTCGGTTTCGAGCCGAACGGAACCGAGGCGCTCGTGGACGTGACGGTGCCGTCCTGGCGACCGGACATCGACGGAAAGGCCGATCTCGTCGAGGAGGTCATGCGTATTCACGGCGTCAACAATATCGTGCCGGTTCCGCTCGAAGGCGAGGAATCGGTCGCCGGGCGCATCCTCACCACGCTGCAGTTGCGTACGCGGTCCGCCCGCCGGGCGCTGGCCGCGCGCGGCATGATGGAGGCGGTCAACTGGTCCTTCATTCCCGCCGACCAGGCCGCCCTGTTCGGCGGCGGCAGCGAGGCCCTGAAACTGGCAAACCCGATTGCCGCCGACATGTCGGACATGCGTCCCTCGCTGCTTCCCGGCCTGCTGACGGCAGCCCAGCGCAATGCCCAGCGCGGGTTCGCGGATGTGGCCCTGTTCGAGGTGTCGGGCATCTACGAGGCCGACACGCCCGAAGGGCAGCGCCGCGCGGCGTCCGGCGTGCGCCGGGGCACCGCCCACATGAGCCATGAGGGCCGCCACTGGTCGGGCAATGCCGCACCGGTCGGCTGGGCCGACGCCAAGGCCGATGCGCTCGCCGCGCTGGAAGCCGCCGGTGCGCCCGTCGCCAATCTCCAGGTCGCGGCCGGCGCGCCGGACTGGTTCCATCCGGGCCGGTCCGGCGTCATCCGCCTCGGCCCCAAGATGGTCTTCGGCTGGTTCGGGGAATTCCATCCCAGGGTGCTGGAAGCACTCGACGTCTCCGGCCCGGTCTGCGGCTTCGAGGTCTATCTCGACACCATTCCCGAGCCCAAGGCCAAGGCCACGCGCACCAAGCCGCGCCTCGACCTGTCGGCTTTCCAGGCGGTGACACGCGACTTTGCCTTCGTCGTCGACCGGACCGTCGCGGCCGGCGACATCACCCGCGCGGCCGCTGCCGCCGACCGGAAACTGATCACCGGCGTCACCGTCTTCGACCTGTTCGAGGGCGCCTCCATCGGCGAGGACAGGAAGTCGGTTGCCATTGCCGTCACCATCCAGCCGACCGACAGGACGCTGACCGACGAGGACTTCGAAAAGCTGTCCTCGGCCATCGTCGCCAATGTCGCCAAGCAGACCGGCGGCGTGCTCAGGGGCTGATTCCGGTGTGGAGTCGTCAGGAGAAGGGCGGTCCGGATGGCCGCCCTTTTTGCTTTCCGCAAGGTAAGAACATGTCACCTGCGAAGAAAAACGCCCGGAAAACCGGCAGAAAACCGGAAAAGGGGACTTTGATACCCCTGTTCAATCATTATGATTGGTGCTCTAACAGTTGACCGGGTCAACTGGTTTTCATCAGGCAACCAGTGAGTTTGATCGCCTAATGTCCAATTGCCAGCCGGCACCGTTTGTTTACATACTGGAGAGTATGTTCGGCCATGCGGCCTTGCGCCCGGATCCGGCCGGCGGATCGCATTTTCATGAAGGGATACAGGCTTTTCATGTTCTATCATCTCTATGAAATGAACCACGCTGCCCTGCAGCCGTTCCGCGCCGTTGCGGATGCCGCCAAGCTTTTCTACTCGAACCCGCTCAATCCGCTGTCCCATTCGTCCTTCGGCCGTTCCATGGCCGCTTCGGCGGAACTCTTCGAGCGCATGACAAGACGCTACGCCAAGCCGGGTTTCGGCCTGCCGGAAACGGTGGTCGACGGGCAGGCGGTGCGTGTCACCGAGGAAGTGGTCTGGTCGAAGCCGTTCTGCGACCTGCTGCATTTCCGGCGCGACCTGCCGAAGGGCCGCAAGGAGGATTCCAAGCTGCTCATCGTCGCGCCCATGTCCGGGCATTACGCCACGCTCCTGCGCGGCACGGTCGAGGCCATGATGCAGCACAATGATGTCTACATCACCGATTGGGCCGATGCGCGCATGGTTCCGCTGTCGGAGGGCCGCTTCGATCTCGACGATTACATCGACTACGTCATCGAGATGCTGCACCATCTGGGTGAGGGGACGCATGTCATGGCGGTCTGCCAGCCGTCCGTGCCGGTCTTCGCCGCCGTCTCGTTGATGGAGAAGCGCAACGATCCGCTGGCGCCGGCCTCCATGATCCTGATGGGCGGGCCGATCGACACCACGCGCTCGCCCACGGCGGTCAACGACCTTGCCCAGGAAAAGGGCATCCAGTGGTTCCGCGACAATGCGGTCATGACCGTGCCCTGGCCGCATCCGGGTTTCGGCCGCGAGGTCTATCCGGGCTTCCTTCAGTTGTCCGGCTTCATGAGCATGAACCTGGACCGCCACATCATCGCCCACAAGGATTTCTTCCTGCATCTCGTCAAGGATGACGGCGACAGCGCCGAGAAGCATCGCGACTTCTATGACGAGTATCTCGCCGTCATGGACCTGACGGCGGAATTCTACCTCCAGACCGTCGAGACCGTGTTCATCGAGCATGCGATCCCGACCGGCACCATGCTGCATCGTGGCGAAACGGTCGATCCGAAGGCCATAAGCAAGGTGGCGCTGATGACGGTGGAGGGCGAGAATGACGACATCACCGGCGGCGGGCAGACAGAAGCTGCCCATGCCCTGACCCCGAACATTCCGGACGACCGGCGCCTTCACTACACGCAGCCCAGGGTCGGCCATTACGGCGTGTTCAACGGCTCCCGCTTCCGCAAGGAAATCGTGCCGCGAATCGTCGATTTCATGGCCCGTGCCGAAGCGCCAGCCAGGCCGAAGGCACGCAAGAGCGCCTGATCCGGATCCGCCGGAAACCATGACTGTGGCCATCCCGCACCGGGGTGGCCTTTTTTCTTCGACGTGAAGGCTCCGCGTTTACCATATCCCGGACCCGCGATTGACTTGCCCTTTGTCCAGCCGTTAACGTTTTGTTAAGGGTGAAATCGGGCATTCGCAGACGGGGTGGGCGCTTCATGAAGATTCGGATTTCCGCACAGGCGGCGCTTGCCATTGCGGCGGCCCTGCTGTTGACGACAGGCGGCGCGGGCAACGCCGCAGCCGGCAACATGACCACCGGCGGTTTGACGTCGCAGCCCATCGGCCACTATGAATTCTGCCGCGCCAATCCCGCCGAATGCACCATCCGCATGGCCGATGCCGGGCCGTCCCGCCTCACAGCCAGGTTGTGGAAGCGCATCAATGCGATCAACGTCTCGGTCAATCGCGCCATAGAACCGATGAATGATTTCGACATCTACGGCAAGGACGAGGTCTGGACCTATCCCGGAAAGGCCGGCGATTGCGAGGACTACGTGCTGGAGAAGCGCCGTGATCTGGCGCGGGCCGGCATCCCGTTGTCCAACCTGCTGATCACCGTCGTGCGCAAGCCCGATGGCGAAGGGCATGCGGTGCTCACCGTGCGCACCGACAAGGGCGACTACATCCTCGACAATCTCTCCGACCGCGTCCGGCTTTGGAACGAAACCGGCTATCGCTTCCTCAAGCGCCAGTCCAGCACCGATACCGCGCGCTGGGTTTCACTGCGCACCGGAGACAGTTCCGCCGTCGCTTCCGTCCGCTGAAACGGTCGCTTTCCGGATTCCGCCTTGCCTCCTGGCACCCGGCCGCTTCCGGCAGGGATTGGGACAACCTGTGCGCAACCTGTGAAAAGGCTGTGCAGAACCGGTAGAGCGTTGCCTACTCCGCGGCGGCGGCCCGCGCCAGACCGCCTGTCGTGACCAGCCAGTCGACGATGGCCTCCACGCCGTCACCATGCCGCAGGCCGGTAAACAGGTAGGGCCGCGCACCGCGCGCCTTTCCGGCATCGGCCTGCATGCGCGTAAGGTCGGCGCCGACATGGGGTGCAAGATCGGCCTTGTTGATGATGAGCAGGTCCGACCGCGTGATCGCCGGCCCGCCCTTGCGTGGAATGTCCTCGCCCTGGCACACCGAGATGACGTAGATCGAGAGGTCGGCAAGGTCCGGCGAGAAGGTGGCGGCCAGGTTGTCGCCGCCTGACTCGATGAACACGATATCGAGGTCCGGATGCCGCTCCGTCAGCTCCGCTATGGCGCGCAGGTTGATCGAGGCATCCTCGCGGATGGCGGTATGCGGGCAGCCGCCCGTCTCCACCCCTATCACCCGGTCGGACGGCAGCGCCTGGGCCCGCATCAGGGCCTCGGCATCCTCGCGCGTGTAGATGTCGTTGGTGACGACGCCGATCGACCATCGATCGCGCATGGCCTTGCACAGTTTTTCGGTCAGCGTCGTCTTGCCGGAGCCGACCGGCCCGCCGATGCCGACACGAAGGGGTCCGTTGGTGGAAGTCATGACAGGAACAGCCTCGGTTGCAGGGTTTCGTGATTCATCGCCGCGATTTCCGCCATGAAGGCGAACCCGCCCAGATCGTCAATTGTGGAAGCCGCCGCCTCGCCGGCCACCCCGTCCACCACCGGCTCCAGGCCGGCGAGAAGGCGCGCCGCGCCGTCCTGGCCCGTGACCGACAGGCGGATGGCGCATTGCAACTGGTTCGAGACGAGCGTGTTGAGATAGGCCGCGAGCGCCGGTTCCAGCGCCACGCCGCCACGCCCGCAGGCAAGGCCGACGGCGACCGGCAGCGGCAGCGCGGCAGGCAGGGAACCCGGCCCGAACCAGTGCGCGGCGGCCTTGAGGAAGGCCGCGCCCTGGTCGAGCGTCTCGCGATGGCGCTGCGCCGAACCGGCGAGCGCCCCGGCGAGTTCGGCCAGCGCCGCCGGGTCGCGGCCATCCCGTTCGCCGTGCCAGGCTTGCGCCAGGATGACGGCGTCGTTCCATGGCGCGCCGTGGCGAAGCTGCGCCTCAAGCCATGTCCGCAAGTGATCCGGCGAGGAGACGGGACCATGCGCCACCGCCTGTTCAAGCCCCCCCGAATAGGCAAAACCGCCGGTAGGAAACACCGGGGAAAGCCATGACGTGAGGCGGATCAGCGCGGTCTGGTTCATGGCTTTGCCGAATAGCGCCGCGCCACGTCGTCGACATCGCCCAGTGCCAGGTAATGAACCTCGCGCGCCAGCCGGAGCGTGGGCTTCAGCGCAAAGAAGACCGAGCCGATGAGGAAGCACCAGATCGCCGGCGTCTCCAGGCTCTTGTCGAAGAAAAGCGCCGATCCGGCGACGAAGAGGAAGGCCGCCAGGAAATCCACGGTGGTGAAGGCGATTTCATAGGCCGCGTAGACCGCCTCGTGGCGGTGCGAAAGGCTCCTGTTTCCGGGTGCAAAGATCTTCAACGGTCTGTCCCGCCGGCCGGGCCGGCGCCCTGTTCAGTCATGATGATGGGTGTGCCCCTCATGATGGTGGCCATGGCCATGATGTCCATGGTCATGGTCATGGTGCCTGTGCCCGTGGTCGTGATCGTGGTGATGATGGCCCGAATGGGCGCCGCCATAGGCCCCGCCTTCCGGGTCGAACGGGGCATTCACGTCGCGCACCTGCGCGCCAAGTCCTTCCAGCATGGTCCGGATCACGTGATCCTGCCGGATCAGGATGCGGTCGGCGTCGATCTGTGCGGCCAGGTGCCGGTTGCCGATCTGCCAGGCCAGCGCCAGCAGGTGGCGGCCGTCGCGGCCCCTGATCTCCATGAGCGGTTCCGGTTCGGCGATGACCTTGACGATGCGGCCATCGGAAAGCACCAGCCCGTCGCCATGGCGCAGCAGGCGCGCCTCCGAAAGGTCGAGCATGAAGGCGATGCCATCGTCGCTGACCATGCGCAGGCGCCGGCGATGGCGGGCGGTCTCATCCAGCGTGATCGTGCCGGCGGCACTGGAGAAATCGCGGATGACGGTGGTGCAGACGGGTTCGCTCACTATCCTTGGCCTCGGGATGTCCGGCAGGGCGTCACAGCGTCTCGATCCGTTCGGGATGGACGACCTCGACGGTCCGGCTTTCGATGAGTGTCGACGTGGCATTGCGGAACACCTTCATGTGCGGGCGCCCGAAATGGGCTTCCAGGTCTTCGCGGCTCTTCCACTGTTCCACGAAGACGACGCGGTTGGAATTGGTCACGCTCCTGTTGAGATCGTAGACGACGCAGCCTGGCTCCGCCCGCGTCGCCTCGACGCACGGCATGGCGGCCTCGCGGAACGTGTCGAACGAACCCGGCTTCAGCGTGATGGTGGCAATGACATGGATCATGACGGGTCCTCCCGGTCCTGGTTGGCGACGGAGGCAGGATAGCCCCGCATCGCCGCCGGATCGAGTGTTCAGAACAGGAAATAGCGCTGCGCCATGGGCACGACGCTGGCCGGTTCGCAGGTCAGCAGTTCGCCATTGGCCCGCACCTCGTAGGTTTCCGGGTCGACCTCCATCTGCGGCGTGAAGTCGTTGAGCACCATCGCCTTCTTGCCGATGCCGCCGCGCGTGTTCTCCACCGCGAGCATCTGCTTCGCCGTGCCCAGTTTCTCGCGCAGGCCCGCATCCAGCGCGGCCTTCGACACGAAGGTGACCGAGGAATTGGTCAGCGCCTTGCCATAGGCGCCGAACATGGGGCGCATGTGGACGGGCTGCGGCGTCGGGATGGACGCGTTCGGATCGCCCATCGGCGCCGCGGCAATGGACCCGCCGATCAGCACCATGTCCGGCTTCACGCCGAAGAAGGCCGGGTTCCAGAGCACGAGATCGGCCCGCTTGCCCGCCTCCACAGAGCCGATCTCCCGCGACAGGCCATGCGCGAGGGCCGGGTTGATCGTGTACTTGGCGATGTAGCGGCGCACCCGGAAATTGTCGTTGTCGCCGGTCTCTTCCTTCAGCGGACCGCGCTGTCGCTTCATCTTGTCGGCCGTCTGCCATGTGCGGATGATCACCTCGCCCACCCGCCCCATGGCCTGGCTGTCGGACGAGATGATGGAAAAGGCGCCCATGTCATGCAGGATGTCTTCCGCCGCGATGGTCTCCTTGCGGATGCGGCTCTCGGCAAAGGCGATGTCCTCGGGAATGGAGGCGTCGAGATGGTGGCAGACCATGAGCATGTCGAGATGCTCGGCGATCGTGTTCACCGTGTAGGGCCGCGTCGGGTTGGTGGAGGAGGGGATGACGTTCGTCTCGCCGACCACCTTGATGATGTCCGGCGCATGGCCGCCCCCGGCGCCTTCCGTGTGGAAGGCATGGATCGTGCGGCCCTTGATGGCATCGATGGTCGATTCCACGAAGCCGCTCTCGTTCAGCGTGTCGGTGTGGATCATCACCTGCACGTCATGCGCGTCGGCAACCGTGAGGCAGCAGTCGATGGCCGCCGGCGTCGTGCCCCAGTCCTCGTGCAGTTTCAGCGCCGCCGCCCCGCCCAGCACCATCTCCTCCAGCGCGCCGGGCAGAGAGGCATTGCCCTTGCCGGCAAAGGCAAGGTTCATCGGAAAGGCGTACGCCGCCTCGATCATGCGGGCGATGTGCCACGGTCCGGGTGTGCAGGTTGTCGCCAGCGTGCCATGCGCCGGACCGGTGCCGCCGCCCAGCATGGTGGTCAGCCCCGACATCAGCGCTTCCTCGATCTGCTGCGGACAGATGAAATGGATATGCGCGTCGAAACCGCCGGCTGTAAGGATCTTGCCCTCTCCGGCAATGGCCTCCGTGCCCGGCCCGACGATGATGTCGACGCCAGGCTGCGTATCCGGATTGCCGGCCTTGCCGATGGCGGCGATGCGCCCGTCCTTGAGCCCTACATCCGCCTTGACGATGCCGGTATGGTCGACGATCAGCGCATTGGTGATCACCGTGTCCACCGCGCCGGCCGCGCGCGTCACCTGGCTCTGGCCCATGCCGTCGCGGATCACCTTGCCGCCGCCGAACTTCACCTCCTCGCCATGGGTGGTGAGGTCGCGTTCTACCTCGATGAACAGTTCGGTATCGGCAAGGCGCACCCTGTCGCCCGTTGTCGGGCCGTACATGGCGGCATAGGCGGCACGCGGTATCCTGGCGGGCATGGTCTCTCTCCGGTCAGTTCTCTTCGCCGATCAGGCGCAGGTCTTCGGTGCGCTGGCGTGTCAGCCTCTCGCGGCACATGTAGATGAGCATCGGTTCCATCGATCCGCCGCGCGCCTGATAGCCTTCCGCCGCGCAGGCCTTGTCGCGGAAGTCGATCCAGGCGCGCTGGGCGTCGCGAAGCATGGCGGATGCACCCTTCTGGTCGCCGAGATAGCTGTCCAGCCGCTTCATGGCGCCCTGGGCCATGCCATAGGCAAGGTTCAGGTCCTCGTCGGCCGCCATCCATGCCTGCTCGGCGCAAAAGGTCATTTCCATCTGTGTCTGCGCATTGGCGCAGTCCACATCCTGCGCCATGGCCGGCCACGGGGCGGCCAGCAGCGTGATGATTGCGATCAGCTTGCGTTTCACAGGTCCCCCATCACGGCCTGGCGGAAACCGTAGACGGCGCGCTTTCCCGAAAGCGGGACCAGCGTCACCTCGCGCGCCTGTCCGGGCTCGAAGCGGACGGCGGTACCCGCCGCGATGTCGAGGCGCATGCCGCGCGCCCTGTCGCGGTCGAAGGAAAGCGCCGGATTGGTTTCGAAGAAATGGTAGTGCGAGCCCACCTGCACGGGCCGGTCGCCCGTATTGGCGACCTCCAGCGTGACGGTCGGCTGGCCGGCATTGAGTTCGATCTCGCCATCGGCGGTGATGATTTCACCGGGGATCATGTCAGCCACCTCAACCGGCCAGGGCAAGCGCGAGGCCGCCGATCATCGTGGCGCCGCCTGCCGCGCGCACCGCGATTCCTCCGGCGCGGTTGCCGGCCAGTCTCTGCAGTCCGAGACCGAGCGCCGCGCCCGAGGCATGCAGGAAGGCGGTGGCAATGAGGAAGCCCGCCGCATAGGGCAGGATGCCGGCCATGCCGATTTCCGCGCCATGGGCATTGCCGTGGAACAGCGCGAAGAAACCGGCAAGCGCCATGCCCCAGCCGGCAGACAGCGGCGCCGCCATGGCGACCACGAGACCGAGTGCAACGACCGAGGCGAGGATGACGGGCTCCACGAAAGGAAGCAACAAGCCGCCAAGGGACAGGGCAAATCCGGCGGCCATCGCGCTCACGAAGGCGGAAGGAAGCGCCCAGACCGCCCGCCCGCCAAGCGACGCTCCGAACAGGCCGACGGCGAGCATGGCCAGGACATGGTCCATTCCGAAGAGCGGATGCGTCAGCCCCGCGGCCAGCGAGCCGTGCTCGGCCGGGTTCAGATGCGCGAAGGCAGGTGCGGATGACGCGAGAACGGCCGCAAGGGCCGGGATGATGCGTTTCACTTCTTCTTCTCCTTCTTCGGTGTGCCTTTGCGGCGCGATGGCTTCGATTGTCCGTGCTTCACCGGCTTTTCCCGCGCCTTTGCCTCGGCAATCTCCGCATCCAGCGTCTCGGCGGAGCGGTCGAAGCGGGCTTCCAGGTCCGGTGCCAGGCCGCGGCAGACGTCAACGACGCGCCGCGCCCATTTCAGGTATCGTTCATTGCCCTTGCGGTCGAAGCGATCCGCCGGCAGGCCGATGAGTTCCTCCACGTTGGAGGTCTTGTCGGCCAGCTTCAGCAGCTTGACGCGCGGTCCGCTTTCGCGCGTGTGCGTCACCTGCCGGTCGCGCCGGGCCTTGCCCTTGATGCCGGGCGGATCGGTGACGTCGCTGACCAGTTCCGCCACTTCCGAGCCGAACAGCATTTGGATATCGTCCAGCGTGAACGCGGTGTCTTCCACCACGTCATGCAGCCAGGCGGCAGTGACAAGCACCGGATCGAAGGGTTCCAGCGCGGACAGGAAGGCGGCCACCTCGGCAAGGTGGTTGACATAGGGTTCGCCGGAATCCTCGCGGACCTGGCCGGCATGGGCGCGCGCGGCAAACAGCGTCGCATCCGCGATCCTGCGCGCTTCGGCGGCGCGGATCGTCTCGCCGCTCTCGCCTTTGCCGGGGTCGGGTGACTGGTTCATCGGCGCCTACCGGATCGGCTCATGAACGGTGACGAGCTTGGTCCCGTCGGGAAAGGTCGCTTCCACCTGCACGTCATGGATCATCTCGGCAACGCCTTCCATCACCTGCGCCCGGGTGATGACATGGGCGCCGGCTTCCATGAGGTCGGCGACCGCGCGCCCGTCGCGCGCGCCTTCCACCACGAAATCCGTGATCAGTGCGACCGCCTCGGGATGATTGAGCTTCACGCCCCGCTCCAGCCGCCGCCGCGCCACCATGGCCGCCATGGATATCAGCAGCTTGTCCTTTTCGCGCGGTGTCAGGATCATGCGTTTCTCACTCCGTCAAAGTGACCAAATTTTGGGCAATGGTGCCCCCCGATTGAGCAGTGCCAGCGCCGGGGAAAGGCCCTTGCGCAGGCTGATGCCGTCGCTTGCCACCAGTCTGGCAAGAAGCTTGCCAGACCCTCCCGCCGGCCAGAAGGATGCGCCCGCGTGAACGTGAGGGCAAGCCGCCAGCAGGACCCTGAGCGGTGCCAGCAGCGCCTCCGCATCCTCGCTGGCGAGAAGCACGGTGGCCACCGCAATACCGCCGCCCATCACCGCCGGAAGGGCCAGCGTTGCGGCGGCGTCGCCGGAAAGCCTGAGGTCGTCGGCGTGGATCAGGCGGCCGGCCCGGCGGATGCGCCAGCGATCGGCAAACAGGGCCTCGCGCACGCTTTCGCCATGGGCCTGGCGCCCGAAGATCGTGGCTTCCACCGCGAGAAGGCGCGCATCGGGTGCGAGATCGGCCTCCAGGCGGCGGACAAGCCGGGCCCGGTCGAAGAGGATGGTCTCCTGCGGCAGCCATGCCAGCGACGCACCGTCTCCGGCGGTGAGGGCGACATTGATCTCCGCCGTGCCGCCGGTTGACTTGTAGACCTTCTCACAGGCCTGTGTCGTCATGGTCAGCGCCGTGCCCGGTCCGGCTTGGACATCCCAGGAGAGACGGTCGCCACCGGTCAGGCCGCCGGCGGTGTTGATGAGGACAGCTTCCATGCCTGTCCTGCCCGGCAGGCGCGGTATGCGGATCCTGGCTGCGCCTTCCTGGTAGAAACGGTCCAGGCGTGTGCGCCCGTCAACCGCCTTGACCGCGATGCGGCCGCTGCCCGAGGTGCGCTGCATGGCTGGCGCGATGGTGGCGATCTGGTTCATCCGGCTCCCGCTCCGTCCTTGCCATGCGCTTGCAAGCGGTGTGCCATCTGCCGGCAGTCAGGAGACGATCACCTCAGCCCCGGCCGATTCCGCGATCACGAGCCGCGCATTGGGAATGTCGTTGCCGAGCGCCCGCGACCGCGCTGCCTGCGGATCATGGCCATGGTCCAGCCAGCGCTGCACCAGCCGGCGCTCCAGTTCCCCTTCTGGCACGTCGAGGAAAATGGTGAGATCGAAATGGCGGCGCAGGCTGCGCCAGTCGGGCCGGTCGATGAGCAGGTAATTGCCTTCCACAATGCGGATGGGCGTCGCCGCCGACACGATTGCGGCGCCGGCCCGCGACAGGTCCGCGGCCCTGTCGAAGACCGGAATCGCGACTGCGTCCTCGCGGGCAAGCCGTGCCAGGAGCGCGTCGAATCCGGTCACGTCGAAGGTTTGCGGCGCGCCCTTCACTGCCGTCAGGCCGCGCGCTTCCAGGACGGCGTTGTCGAGATGGAACCCGTCCATCGGCACCACGACGGCGCGCTCGCCGAGCGCCCGGACCAGGCCGGCCGCCAGCGTGGATTTCCCCGAGCCCGGCGCCCCCGCAATGGCCACGGTGAAGCGGGCTTTCCCCGCCGCACGCTCGGCGATCAGTCCGGCAAGGCCCGCCGCAGAGACGCGCTGCCCTGTCACGCCAGCCATGTCCGGTAGTCCGAAACCAGCAGATGCGCGGGCGGGCAATCCTCTTCGATGGTGGAGAAACGGTCGATGGGCTCGGCGAAGATGTTGTCCGTCTCGTCGTCATTGACCGTCGAGACCTCGCCGATCAGCACATCCGCGCCTTCGGCCCAGAAGGCGTGCCAGACACCGGGAAGGAGCGTGACGCTCTCACCGGGGGAAAGCGTCAGGACGCCGCCGGCATGAAGGCGCCGCTCCACCCCGTCGCAGGGCACGCAGACCGGGGCATCATGGTCGATGGAACCGTCCTGCGCGCTCATGAACAGCTTGAGCGCCAGCGTTCCGCCGCCCCTGTTGATGATGTCCTCGGCCTTGATGACGTGCCGGTGCATCGGCGAAAGCTGCTCCTTGCGCGAGATCATGATCTTTTCCGCATAGAGCATGCCGCGCCCCTCCGCGAGGTCGGCGCCGCGTCCGTTGCGGACCGTGAACAGGAACAGGCCGAGATCCTCGAACCGGCCCTTGCCGTAGTCCGTGATGTCCCAGCCGAGCCGCGCGTCGACAACGCCGGACGGGCGGCGCTCCCGCATTTCGTCCGGCGACCAGTATGCGAACGGTGGCAGGAGATAGCCGTATGACCGGATGAAGGCATCGGCCTCGGCGATGATGGCGTTGACGCGGCTGCGTTGCATCAGGCGGCCATCTCCTCCGCGGACGGTTCCTTGGCGCCGGTCATCAGCGCCACGGCGTCCGACATGCTGTGCTGCTTCGGATCGACGACGCAGAGCCGCCGCCCGAGCCGGTGGACATGGATGCGGTCTGCCACCTCGAAGACATGCGGCATGTTGTGGCTGATGAGGATGATGGGAATGCCGCGCGCCCGCACGTCGAGGATGAGTTCCAGCACGCGCCGCGATTCCTTGACGCCGAGCGCCGCCGTTGGCTCATCGAGGATGATGACCCGGGACCCGAAGGCCGCCGCGCGCGCCACCGCGACGCCCTGCCGCTGGCCGCCCGACAGGGTTTCCACCGGCTGGTTGATGTTCTGGATCGTCATCAGTCCCAGTTCGGCCAGTTTCCGGCGGGAGAAGTCCTCCATCGCCTTGCGGTCCAGCTTGCGGAACCATTTGCCCATCATGCCCGGCGCGCGCAGTTCCCGGCCCATGAACATGTTGTCGGCGATGGAGAGCGCCGGGCTCATGGCCAGCGTCTGGTAGACCGTCTCGATGCCCTTGGCGCGCGCGTCGTTGGGGGACTCGAAACCGACCTTCTCGCCGTCGAGCCAGATGCCGCCGCCATCCGGGATCACTGCCCCGGATAGCGCCTTGATGAGCGTGGACTTGCCCGCGCCGTTGTCGCCGATCACCGCCAGGATTTCGCCCGGCATCAGGTCGAAGTCGCAATTGTCGAGCGCGGTCACCTTGCCGTAGCGCTTGTTCAGGCCGCGTGCCTTGAGGATGGGTTCGCCCGTCATGCCGTCACCTTTCTGATCCACTGGTCCACAGTCACGGCGCCGATGATGAGGGTGCCGATGAGCAGATACGTCCATTGCGGGTCGGCGCCCGCCATGCGCAGGCCGAGTTCGAACACGCCCACGATGAGCGCACCGAAGAAGGCGCCGAGGATCGAGCCGCGTCCGCCGAACAGCGATATGCCGCCGATCACCACCGCGGTGATCGACTGGATGTTGCCGATCACGCCCGTCGTCGCCGACGGCGAGACCGAACCGAAGCGGCCGATCATCACCCAGCCGGCCAGGCCGCAGATGAAGCCGACCAGCATGTAGACGCTCATCAGCGTCCGGTGCACGTTGACACCGGAAAGCCCGGCCGCCTCCGGGTCGTCGCCCACCGCATAGACATGGCGGCCCCAGGCGGTGGAGCGCAGGGCATAGGCCAGCACGGCCACCAGAGCGATCATCAGGATGACGCCCAGCGTGAAGGTGGCGCCGCCGAACTGGAATTTGGCGCCAAGGAACTGCAGGAACGGCGCTTGCGCCTCGATGTCCTGCGCGCGGATCGTCTCGTTGGCCGAATAGAGATAGTTCGCCGCCAGCACGATCTGCCACATGCCCAGCGTCACGATGAAGGGCGGCAGCTTCATGCGGCTGACGAGCCAGCCATTGACTGCGCCGATGGCGGTCCCGAAGGCCAGCCCTGCGGCCACCGCGATGAATGGCGGAATGCCGTAGCGGAACGTGAACTGGCCCATGATGACGGAGCACAACCCCGCCAGCGCGCCGACCGACAGGTCGATGCCCGCCGTCAGGATGATCAGGCTTTGCGCCGCCGCCAGCACGCCGACGATCTGGACCTGTTGCAGGATCAGCGTCATCGCGAAGGGCGAGAAGAATTTCGAGCCCAGCACGGCGCCGAAAACCGCGACAGCGGCCAGCAGGACGATCAGCGGCACCAGTGCGGGGGTGGTGTGCAGCGCATGGTGCACACGGCTCATGATGCCGCGGTCGCCTTGCCGGAACTCCGCGAACGTCTCGTCGCGGCGGGTCTTGACCACGTCCTCGTATCGGTCGGTATCGGTCACGGTGTCGTCCTCCCATGGCCACGGCGCTGCGTGCACCGGCAGGGCCGTTGCCGCGCGCCGTCAGGCCAGTGTGCGGGTTTTGGGAATAAGCGTAAAGGTCAGGCGGATCCTGTCCGCCTGACCGGCTGCGGCATCAGCCCCAGCAGAGCTTCTTGCCCTCTTCGACCGAAATGGACGGAACGCCCTCGGCCGGCTTGTCGGTGACAAGCGCGACGCCGGTATCGAAGAAGTCCTTGCCTTCGGTCGCCTGCGGCTTCACGCCGTTCTTGGCCCAGGCGGCGATTGCCTCGATCCCCCTGGAGGCCATCAGCAGCGGATATTGCTGCGATGTCGCGCCGATCACCCCGCCCTCGACATTGGCCACGCCCGGGCAGCCGCCGTCCACGGAGACGATCAGCACGTCGTTTTCCCGTCCGATGGACTTCAGTGCCTCGTAGGCGCCGGCCGCGGCCGGTTCGTTGATCGTGTAGACGACATTGATCGACGGATCGGTGGCAAGGAGATTTTCCATCGCCTTGCGGCCGCCTTCCTCGTTGCCCTGGGTCACGTCATGGCCGACGATGCGCGGATCGCTTTCGTCACCCCACTTGTTCGGATCGGCGAGATCGATGCCGAAGCCCTGCATGAAGCCCTGATCGCGCAGCACGCCCACGGTGGGCTGCGATACATCGAGGTCGAGCATGGCGATCTTCGCATTCGCCGCCTCGTCGCCAAGCGTGGCCTTCGCCCACTGGCCGATCAGTTCGCCGGCCTTGAAGTTGTCGGTGGCGAACGTCATGTCGGCCGCGTCGATCGGGTCGAGCGGCGTGTCGAGCGCGATGACAAGCAGGCCGGCCTCGCGGGCCTGCTGCACTGAAGGCACGATGGCCGAGGTGCTGGACGGCGTCAGCAGGATGCCCTTGGCGCCGTTGGCGATGCAGGTCTCGATGGCCGCGACCTGGGTCTCGTTGTCGCCGTCCACCTTGCCGGCATAGGAGTTGAGGGTGATCCCAAGCTCCTTTGCCTTGGCTTCCGCGCCTTCGCGCATCTTGACGAAGAACGGATTGGTATCGGTCTTGGTGATCAGGCAGGCGCTGATTTCGGCGGCGGATGCCGGCATGGCAGCCAGCGCGCCGAGCGCCGCGGCGCCGAGCAGGGCGGATGTGAATGGTGCGAGCGTTTTCAAGGATGATCCTCCCTCAGATGAAATGACCGGGGCGGTGCCCCGCCGGCAGGCCGAGGTCCTCCCGTACCTGCCTTGCCCCAAGGAAAGACGTATTCGCTCGCCTTGTCAATAGATAAATCAATATGATTTAATAATTGACAGGAATGGTGCGTTTGAGCATTCTCTGGCAATAGGGAGCCGGAGCCCCGCAGCATGATGCGGGAGCCCGGCCCATCGGGAGGAACCATTGGAAAGCGGAACGACGCGCAAGCAGGATGGCGAACCCGCGCCCGAACGGTTCAATCGCGGATCGAACCAGAGCGGCATGCGGGCCTATAACGAACGGCTCGTGCTGTCGCTCGTCCGCCGCCATGGCGCATCGGCGAAATCCGACATCGCCCGCATGACCGGTTTGTCGGCGCAGACGGTCTCGGTGATCATGCGCGAACTGGAGGCCGACGGCCTGCTCCTGCGCGGCGAACCCGTGCGCGGCCGGGTCGGCCAGCCGTCGGTTCCCATGTCGCTGGCCCCGGACGGCGCCTGGTTCTACGGCCTGAAGCTCGGCCGGCGGAGCGCCGATCTCGTGCTGACCGACTTTCTCGGCAATGTGCTGGAACAGGTGCATCACACCTATCGCTATCCCACGCCCGGAGACATGATCCGCTTTGTCGGCGAAGCGAGGGCGCGCATCGACGCCACGCTTGGCGAAAAGGCACGCGCGCGCCTTGCAGGCCTTGGTATCGCCATGCCGTTCAGGATGTGGGACTGGGCCGAATCCATTGGCGCGCCGCCTGAAACGGCGCAAGCCTGGCGCCAGGTGGACATGCGGGCCGAGATCGCCGCGCGCTGCGATCTGCCGGTCTTCCTCGAGAACGATGCGACCGCCGCCTGCAGTGCCGAACTCGTCTTCGGAAGGCCCGGCGGCCCGCGCGATTTCGTCTATTTCTATATCGGCTTCTTCGTCGGCGGCGGCATTGTCCTCAACGGCAACCTCTATCCCGGCCGCACCGGCAATGCCGGCGCTCTCGGTTCCATGCCTGTGCCGGGCCCGGACGGGCGGATCAGGCAGTTGATCGACGTTGCGTCCATAGCCCGGCTGGAACAGGCGATGGATGCGCGCGGGCAGGCCTCCTCCATACTCTGGGATTCACCGGAATGCTGGCAGGTGGACCCGGCCATTCTCGACCCCTGGATCGAGGAGACGGCGGGCGGGCTGGCCCATGCCATCCTGTCGGCCGCCAGCGTCATCGATTTCGAGGCGGCACTGATCGATGGCTCGATGCCTGAAAGCGTGCGAGCGCGTATCGTCGCTCGAACAGCCGAACGGCTCGCCACGATGAACCTCGCCGGGATCGAGGCCCCGGCCGTGGGCGAGGGAACAGTCGGGCACAATGCCCGCGCGCTGGGCGCCGCCGCGCTGCCGCTGCTCGAACGCTTCCTCGTCGGGCAGGATGCCTTCCTGAAGGAAAATTGACATGCCCGCCGGCATTCACCTCATCCGAAGACAGGTGGGACCATGATCCTCTGCTGCGGCGAAGCGCTGATCGACATGCTGCCGCGCCAGGGTGCCGGGGGCGAACTGCTGTTCGCGCCCCATTGCGGTGGCGCGGTCTACAATACCGCCGTCGCGCTCGGGCGTCTTGGCGCACCGGCCGGCTTCCTGTCGGGCATTTCCACCGACTTCTTCGGCGAAATGCTTCTGGATGGGCTTGCCGCCGCGCAGGTGGACCATGCCCGTGTCATCCGGTCGGACCGGCCGACGACGCTGGCTTTCGTGCGCCTTGTCGACGGGCAGGCGGCCTATGCGTTCAATGACGAGAACACTGCCGGCCGCATGCTGGACGCCACTGACATGCCGGAACCAGGGCCGGACGTGCAGGCCATGTTCTTCGGCGGCATCAGCCTTGCCGTCGAGCCTTGCGGCGGTGCCTACGAGGCGCTCATGCTGCGCGAGGCACACCGCAGGCCCGTCATGCTCGATCCGAATATCCGGCCGGGCTTCATCCGCGACGAAGCCGCGTACCGCGCCAGGATGGAGCGTATGATCGCCGCGGCCACCGTGGTCAAGCTGTCGGATGAGGACCTGCACTGGCTGGAAGGTCCCGGCGATGAAGGCGACCTGGCTCAAGCCATTCTCAGGCGTGGTCCCTCGATTGTTCTGGTGACGAGCGGCGGGCAGGGTGCCGGCGCGTTTTTTCCTGCCGGAGAAACCTGGCGGCCCGCCCGCAAGGTCACGGTGGCGGACACGGTCGGCGCGGGCGACACGTTCAATGCCGGGTTTCTGGCCAGCCTCCACGAGGACGGCGCGCTATCCCTTGAGGCGTTGCATGATCCGGGTCACGACCTGATCCGCAAGGCACTGGAGCTTGGCATGGCGGCGGCGGCGGTCACGGTATCGCGCGCCGGCGCGAACCCGCCCTGGCGTTCCGAACTGGCGTGAAAGCCGCGCTCAACTGGCCCGGCTGAACTGGGTCATGGCAATGTCGCGGGGCAGGATGCGCACGCGCGATCCCCGGTTCTCGTAGTCGCCGCGTTCGAACTTGGCGCTCGCCACATCCTGCCAGAATGCAAGACGCTCCGCGAGGAAGCCGGGGCGCAATTCGTCTTTCAAGGGAAGGCCCATGCGCACCAGCGTCTCGTTGCTCACGATGACGATGACCCGCATGCCGGCGCAGCCCATGGCAAAGGCCACGCCGTCCAGGACATCGGTAAAATTCGTTTCGATCCGTTCGAGTTTCATGGCGTCCATCCCGTCAAAGCAGGCGCCCCCCGGTTCCATCAGCGATAATGGATGAAAGCCGTCACCAAACCTTTTTGAACGGGCCTTGCATTTGAATCGCATTTGACGGACCGGTTTCAGGAATGCGCGGCCGCAATGAAAAAAGCGCCCGGAGGGGCGCTTTTTCTCATGGCTTGTCTGTTGATAGCCGCTCAGGCGACGGCCCGTGCCAGAGCGCACTGGCTCCACAGGTCGCTGAGCGCGCCGGCCAGATGCTCGATATCCGCGTCGGAATGGTAGGGCGATGGCGTGATGCGCAGGCGCTCCGTGCCTTTCGCCACCGTCGGATAGTTGATCGGCTGCACATAGATCCCGTAATTGTCCAGCAGGATGTCGGACAACCATTTGCACTTGACCGGATCCTTGACCATCACAGGAACGATGTGGCTCGGATTCATCAGGTGCGGGATGCCGCGCGCGTCCAGCGCGGCGCGAACCTTGGCGACGCGCTCCTGATGGCGGGCGCGTTCCATCTGGCTGATCTTCAGATGCTGGATGGAGGCCCGTGCACCCGCTGCCAGCGCCGGCGGCAGGGCGGTCGTGAAGATGAAGCCGGAGGCGAAGGAGCGCACGAAATCGACCAGCGCGGCGGATCCGGTGATGTAGCCGCCCATGACGCCGAACGCCTTGCCGAGCGTTCCCTCGATCACCGTCAGGCGGTCCATGAGGCCTTCGCGCTCGGCGACGCCGCCGCCGCGCGGGCCGTAAAGGCCGACGGCATGCACTTCGTCGAGATAGGTCATGGCGCCGAATTCGTCGGCCAGGTCGCAGATTTCCTTGATCGGCGCGATGTCGCCATCCATGGAATAGACGCTCTCGAAGGCGATCAGCTTCGGCGCGGCCGGGTCCGCGGCCATCAGCTTGGCGCGCAGGTCGGCCACGTCATTGTGCCGGAAGAGGACCTTCTGGCAGCGGGAGTGCCGGATACCCTCGATCATCGAGGCATGGTTCATCTCGTCGGAAAAGCAGATGATGCCGGGAATCTTGGACAGCAGCGTGCCGAGTGCCGCCCAGTTCGAAACGTAGCCGGAGGTGAACAGGAGCGCGGCTTCCTTGCCGTGCAGGTCCGCCAGTTCCTGCTCCAGAAGCACATGGAAATGATTGGTGCCGGAAATGTTGCGGGTGCCGCCCGCGCCCGCGCCGCAGCGGTCGACGGCATCCTTCATGGCCACCGCCACCTTGGGGTGCTGGCCCATGCCGAGATAGTCGTTGGAGCACCACACGGTCACGTCGCGCACGTCGCCGCCATTGTGGCGCACGGCGCGCGGGAACGATCCGGCCTGGCGTTCGAGATCGGCAAAGACCCGGTAATTGCCCTCGTTCTTCAGATCGGCAAGCCGGTCCTTGAAATGCTGCTCGAAATCCATGCCGTCTACTCCCATAGTCACATGCTGTTTTTTGCATGTGTTACCGCATATGGCGACGTTTGGCCATACCGCCTGCCGATGAATTCGGCAACCCCGCTCCCCGGAGTCGAGTACCGGACGATCATCCGACATCCCGGGACCCTGGCCAACCCCTTCACGCTGCTACTTTTTGTCATAGCGGCGCGCGGGGTCATTGATCTCGCTCAATTGGCGGGAAAAACACGCATCCTGCGCATATGAAAACCCTCCCCCCGTCTCCGGGAGGAGGGTCCTGGCCGTCTGTGGTGCAAACAACCTGCCGCAATGAATGCAGCGCAATGAATGTATGCATTCCGGACCGGATTCCCAAGTCCGTCGAATGATTAATTATCAGGCAATAAATTGATCATGCCTAAAAAACAAGCGATAGCACCCGTGCCTGCATTTTCTGTCCACATCCCGTCAAAGCCTTGATTCCAAGCCGAATCCCCCTGCCGGAGCCGCGTCGCGCGCACTTGGCACGGGTGTTGCTCTCTCTTTTTGCGGTGCAAACAAACCTGTCGGAGGTATTCACATGACTGGTTCCCGCAAGTCCCTCGTCGCCGGCCTGGCCGCCATGCTGGCCATGTCGGGCATGGCCTTTTCCGCCCATGCCGAGGAAACGATCAAGGTCGGCATCCTGCATTCGCTCTCGGGCACGATGGCGATTTCCGAAACGACGCTGAAGGACGCCATGCTGATGCTCATCGAGCAGCAGAACGCCAAGGGCGGCCTGCTCGGCAAGAAACTGGAAGCCGTGGTCGTCGATCCGGCCTCCGACTGGCCGCTCTTTGCCGAAAAGGCGCGGGAGCTGATCGAGAAGGACAAGGTTGCCGCCGTGTTCGGCTGCTGGACCTCGGTCTCGCGCAAGTCCGTCCTTCCGGTCTTCAAGGAACTGAACTCCATCCTCTTCTACCCTGTCCAGTACGAGGGTGAGGAAAGCGAGCGCAACGTATTCTACACCGGCGCCGCGCCCAACCAGCAGGCCATCCCGGCCGTCGAATACCTGATGAACGAGGAAGGCGTGGAGCGCTGGGTGCTGGCCGGCACCGACTATGTCTATCCGCGCACGACCAACAAGATCCTCGAGGCCTTCCTGAAATCCAAGGGTGTGGCCGAAGAGGACATCATGATCAACTACACGCCCTTCGGTCATTCCGACTGGCAGACGATCGTCTCCGACATCAAGGCCTTCGGTTCGGCCGGCAAGAAGACCGCTGTCGTTTCCACCATCAACGGCGATGCCAACGTGCCCTTCTACAAGGAACTGGGCAACCAGGGCGTCAAGGCCGAGGACATTCCGGTCGTCGCCTTCTCCGTCGGCGAGGAGGAACTGGCCGGTCTCGACACCGCGCCGCTGGTCGGCCACCTGGCTGCCTGGAACTACTTCCAGTCCGTCGAGGCCCCGGCCAATGCCAAGTTCATCGAGGAATGGAAAGCCTTCACCGGCAATCCGGACCGCGTGACCAACGATCCCATGGAAGCCCACTATATCGGCTTCAACATGTGGGTGAAGGCGGTCGAGAAGGCCGGCACGGTCGATCCGGACGCCGTCATCGAGGCCCTGCCGGGCACTGAAGCCGAGAACCTCACCGGCGGCACCTCCGTCATGCTGGCCAACCACCACATCACCAAGCCGGTGCTGGTCGGCGAGATCCAGGACGACGGCCAGTTCGAGACCGTCTGGCAGACCGAGGGCCTCGTCCCCGGAGACGCCTGGTCGGACTATCTGCCGGACTCCAGGCCGCTGAAGGCCGACTGGGTCGAACTCAAATGCGGCAACTACAACACCGAGACCAACGCCTGCCTCGGCACGGTCGCCAACTGATGGCCGGGGCCTGACGCCCCCGCGTCCCCGTCCATCGCCAGGCGGAGCGGGCATCACGCCCGCTCCGCCCCTCTCTTCCACGCCTGACAGGGGCGCCACCCTGCGCCGCCCCCTCGATCCGGAAACGCCATGCGCCTGCTCCGTCTCCTGCTTCCTCTCATTGCCCTTCTGGCCTGCGTGCCCCGCCCGGTCCTTGCCCAGGACGATACGGCGCTGCGCGAGACGATCGCCTCTTTCGGCACGGCGAGAAACTTCGACGACACCGAAAAGGTGATCGCCGCGCTGGCCGCGCTCGGCGACCCGCGCGCCGCGCCCGCGCTCAACGCGCTTTCCGACGGCGAGCTTCAGGTGCGCCAGTCCGACAACGCGGTCTTCATCGTGCGCGGGTCCGGCGATCCGGCAACGCTGCTCGATCCCGTCACCGGCGAGGCGGCCGGCACGGAGCCGGCATCCGCCATGAAGAAGGTGCGCGTGAAGAATTCGCTGCGCCGCGCCATCCGCGATGCCGTGGGCGCCATAACGCTTGCCGCCAGGGACCCGGCGGTGCGCATGCAGGCCGCCGCCACGCTCATCGCCAATCCCGACCCGGCGGCCCTCGAGGCGGTCGAGGCGGCGCTGGAGCGCGAGACCGACGCGGCTGTCAGGGCGCGTATGGAAACGGCCCGCGCCGCCGTGCTTCTGCTGTCGGACAGGGGTGATGCGGCAAAGCTCGAAGCCATCGCCGCTGTCGAACGCGTCGGCAACCGCGATGCCCTGGGCCTGCTGAGCCAGTTCGCCGCATCCGCCGAAGGCGAGTTGAAGACGTCCGCCGAGGCCGCCATGGCGCGTATCGAGGATCGCCTGGCGCTCTGGGGCGTCGGCCAGAATGTCTGGTACGGCATCTCGCTCGGCTCGGTCCTCCTGCTGGCCGCCATCGGCCTGGCCATCACCTTCGGCGTCATGGGCGTGATCAACATGGCCCATGGCGAAATGGTCATGATCGGCGCCTACGTCACCTTCACCGTGCAGGAGGTCATCCGCAACGGCGCGCCCTGGCTGCTCGACTGGTCGCTGCTCATCGCCCTGCCGCTGGCCTTCGTCACCGCCGGCGCCGTCGGCCTTGCCATGGAGCGCGGCATCATCCGCTTCCTCTATGGCCGCCCGCTGGAGACGCTGCTCGCCACCTGGGGCGTCTCGCTCATCCTGCAGCAGGCTGTGCGCACGATCTTCGGCCCGACGAACCGTGAGGTGGCCAATCCCTCCTTCATGTCCGGGGCCTTCCAGCTTGGCGAAATGTCGATTACCTGGAACCGCCTCTTCATCGTCGTCTTCTCGCTGGTGGTCTTCGCCGTCCTGCTCTGGGCCATGAACCGCACCTCGCTCGGCCTGAAGATGCGCGCGGTCACGCAGAACCGGCGCATGGCCGCCGCCATGGGCATCCGAACCCCCTGGGTCGATGCCATGACCTTCGCGCTCGGCTCCGGCGTGGCGGGCCTTGCCGGTGTCGCTCTCTCGCAGATCGACAACGTCTCGCCCAATCTCGGCCAGGGTTACATCATCGACAGCTTCATGGTGGTCGTCTTCGGCGGCGTGGGCAATCTCTGGGGCACGCTGGTCGGCGCCTTCTCGCTGGGCATCGTCAACAAGTTCCTTGAGCCCTATGCCGGCGCCGTGCTTGGCAAGATCCTCGTCCTCGTCTTCATCATCATCTTCATACAGAAGCGCCCGCGCGGCCTGTTCGCCCTGAAAGGAAGGTCGGTCGAGGCATGATCACCAACCGACTGTTTAACCGCGGCTTCACGCCGGGCATCGTCGCGACGCTGCTCCTCCTGCTGGCCGTCGCCATCCTCGTCCCGGTGCTGAACCTTGCGACGGACCCGGCAAGCCCGTTCCATGTCCCCACCTATATCGTGGCCCTGACCGGCAAGTATCTCTGCTATGCGCTGCTGGCGCTGGCGCTCGATCTCGTCTGGGGCTTCGCCGGCATCCTGTCGCTCGGCCACGGCGCCTTCTTCGCGCTCGGCGGCTACGCGATGGGCATGTACCTGATGCGCCAGATCGGCACGCGCGGCGTCTACGGCCATCCCGAACTGCCCGACTTCATGGTGTTCCTGAACTGGAAGGAACTGCCCTGGTACTGGCATGGCTTCGACCAGTTCTGGTTCGCCGCCCTCATGGTGATTGCCGTGCCGGGCCTGCTGGCCTTCGTCTTTGGCTGGTTCGCCTTCCGCTCCCGCGTCACCGGCGTCTATCTCTCGATCATCACCCAGGCCATGACCTATGCCCTGCTGCTGGCCTTCTTCCGCAACGACATGGGTTTCGGCGGCAACAACGGCCTGACCGATTTCAAGGATATTCTCGGCTTCAACATCCAGGCCGACACCACCCGCGCCGCCCTGTTCGCCGCCTCGGCCCTGGCGCTCGCCGCCGGCGTCGCGCTGACCGCCGCCATTGCCGGTTCCCATTTCGGCAAGCTCCTGGTCGCCGTGCGCGATGCTGAGCCGCGCACCCGCTTCCTCGGCTACCGGCCCGAAAACGTGAAGCTCTTCGCGTTCACCGTGTCCGCCGTCATGGCCGGCATTGCCGGCGCGCTCTACGTGCCGCAGGTCGGCATCATCAATCCCGGCGAATTCGCCCCGGCCAATTCCATCGAGGTCGTCGTCTGGACCGCCGTCGGCGGGCGCGGAACCATCATCGGCCCCATCGTCGGCGCGCTCACCGTCAATGCCGGCAAGAGCTGGTTCACCGGCGCGCTGCCCGAACTCTGGCTGTTCGCGCTCGGTGGCCTGTTCATCGCCGTCACGCTGTTCCTGCCACGCGGCATCGTCGGCACCCTCACCCATGGCTGGAATGCGTTGAAGGCGCGGCGCGAAAGCGCCAGGGCCGAGACCGGAACCGACGCCGCGCTGGCAAATCCTGCCGCAGGAGAATGACCGATGACCGCTGACACGCTGACCCGCCATCCGGACGAACCGGTCATCCTGCCGCATCCCTATGCGGCCCGCGATATCGAGGACGCACCGCAGGCCCGGCCGGAAAGCGCGGAGGTCTCGCGCCGTCGCGAGACCCTGCTCTATCTCGACGGCGTTTCGGTCTCCTTTGACGGCTTCCGCGCCATCAACAACCTGTCGCTGGTGCTGCAGGAAGGCGAGATGCGCGCCATCATCGGCCCCAACGGCGCCGGCAAGACCACCATGATGGACATCATCACCGGCAAGACCCGGCCCGATACCGGCCAGGTCTTCTTTCGTGGCGACATCGACCTGACGAAACATGACGAGGCCGATATCGCCACCATGGGCATCGGCCGCAAATTCCAGAAGCCGACGGTCTTCGAAAGCCATACGGTGGAGGACAACCTGGCGCTCGCCCTGGCCGGAACGCGCTCCGTCTTCGGCACGCTGTTCTCCGATCCCGCGGCCAGCGGGGAAGGGCGCATTGCCGAAATCCTGGAGATCACGCGGCTGTCGGCCCGCCGGTCGGATCTCGCCGCCAACCTGTCCCACGGGCAGAAGCAATGGCTGGAAATCGGCATGCTGCTGGCCCAGGACCCCAAGCTGCTCCTCGTCGACGAACCTGTCGCCGGCATGACCGACGCCGAGACCGAGGAGACCGCCCGGCTTCTCCGGGACATCGCGAAGACCCATTCGGTCATCGTCGTGGAGCACGACATGCATTTCGTGCGCGATCTCGGCGTGCGCGTCACCTGCCTGCATGAAGGCTCCGTCCTGTCGGAAGGCTCGCTCGACCACGTCTCCGCCGATCCCCGTGTCATCGAAGTCTATCTGGGGCGCTGATCCATGCTGACCGTCACCAACGCTTCCCTGCACTATGGCGCGGCCCAGGCCCTGCGCGGCGTGTCCATCGAGGCAAAGCCTGCCCGCATCACCTGCGTCCTTGGGCGCAACGGTGTCGGCAAGACCTCGCTGATGCGCGCCATCGTCGGCCATCATCGCCTGACCGCCGGCGAGATCGCGCTCGACGGCAAGGTGTTCGGCCGCGCGCCCGCCTATGACCGTGCCCGCGCCGGCATCGGCTTCGTGCCGCAGGGCCGCGAGATCTTCCCGCTGCTGACCGTGCGCGAGAACCTCGAGACCGGCTATGCGCCGGTGAAGCGGCGCGACCGCTCGATCCCCGATTATGTCTTCGACCTGTTCCCGGTGCTCAAGGACATGCTGAACCGGCGCGGCGGCGACCTGTCAGGCGGCCAGCAGCAGCAGCTTGCCATTGGCCGCGCGCTCGTCACCCGTCCCCGCCTCCTCGTGCTGGACGAGCCGACCGAGGGCATCCAGCCGTCGATCATCAAGGATATCGGACGCGCCATCCGCTTCCTGCGCGATACCCAGGGCATCGCGGTCCTGCTGGTGGAGCAATACCTGGAGTTCTGCCGGGAACTGGCCGACGATGTCTATATCATGGATCGCGGCGAGGTCGTCCATGCGGGCGATGCGCCCTCGCTGGACCGCCCGGAGGTGCGCGCGCACCTCACCGTGTGACGGGCGATCCGTCAGGCATGGGCGGCCACGCCGCACAGGCTGCGGGCGGAGCCGCGCGGCAGCGCGGGCAGGCGCAATAGCCGCTCAAGTTTATCGTTTCCGGCGGTCAGGTCCGCCAGCGTCATCGCGTCCAGCGTGGCGTAAAAGGCGTCCAGCGCCTTGACCAGCGCCGGGCGCAGCCAGCAGAACTCGGTCAGCGGGCAATGGTTTTCCGCGCCCGAGAAACACTCGGCGAAGGGCAGTTCGCTTTCGAAGACCCGGAAGACCGATCCGACATTGATCTCGCCTGCGGGCCGGGCAAGCTGCATGCCGCCGTTTCGCCCCCGCACGGCATGGATGAAACCGTGCTGGCCGAGCAGGCGGATAACCTGCGCCAGATGGTTTTCCGAGGCATTGCAGGCCTCGGCGATTTCCACCTTGCGCACCGTGCGGCGGTCGTTGACCGCGCAGAACATGAGCGTGCGCATGGCGAGATTCGTTCGTGTCGTCAGCCGCATCGCGCTCCTCCCGGGCAAAACATTCATCCACAATGAACGTTTAATTCGCTCAGGAAGAGCCCGCATTGATCGAGATCATGCGCAAATGCGGGCAAAACGCCGCCGCCTGACCCCCCTTCAATAGGGGGGGGCGACAGTCGAAGCCCGGCGGGACGGAGCGCCGCTGACGCGCCTCAGTTGTCCCCCATCTTCAGGGCCTGGATGAAGGCTTCCTGGGGGATCTCGACGCGGCCGAACTGGCGCATCTTCTTCTTGCCCTCTTTCTGCTTCTCCAGCAGCTTGCGCTTGCGCGTGGCATCGCCGCCATAGCACTTGGCGGTCACGTCCTTGCGCATGGCCGAGATCGTCTCGCGGGCGATGACCTTGCCGCCGATCGCCGCCTGGACGGGGATCTTGAACAGGTGGCGGGGGATCAGTTCCTTCAGCTTCTCGCACATGGCGCGCCCGCGCCGGTCCGCCTGGCTGCGGTGAACCAGCATGGACAGCGCGTCCACCGGCTCGTCATTGACCAGGATGGACATCTTCACGAGGTCGCCCTCGCGGTAGTCCTTGAGCTGGTAGTCGAAGCTGGCATAGCCCTTGGAGATCGACTTCAGCCGGTCGTAGAAGTCGAACACCACCTCGTTGAGCGGCAGGTCATAGGTCACCATGGCCCGCTTGCCGACATAGTTGAGGTCGATCTGCACGCCGCGCCGCTCCTGGCACAGCTTCAGGATGGAGCCGAGATAGTCGTCCGGCGTCAGGATGGTGGCGCGGATCCACGGCTCTTCCACCGAGGCGATCTTCACCACGTCCGGCATGTCGGCCGGGTTGTGCAGTTCCATCACCGAACCGTCGGTCATGTTGAGGTGATAGACCACCGACGGCGCGGTGGCGATGAGGTCGAGGTTGAACTCGCGTTCCAGCCGCTCCTGGATGATTTCCAGATGCAAGAGGCCGAGGAAGCCGCAGCGGAAGCCGAAGCCGAGCGCGGCGGAGGTTTCCATCTCGAAGGAGAACGAGGCGTCGTTGAGCCTGAGCTTGCCCATGGCGGCGCGCAGGTCCTCGAAATCGGCCGCGTCCACCGGGAAGAGCCCGCAGAACACCACCGGCTGGGCCGGCTTGAAGCCCGGCAGCGGCTTCTCGCAGGGCTTCTTGTCCTCGGTGATCGTGTCGCCCACGCGCGTGTCGGCCACTTCCTTGATCGACGCGGTGATGAAGCCGATCTCGCCGGGGCCAAGGCTGTCCACCATCACCATCTTCGGCGTCATCACGCCCACCCGCTCGACCGGATACTTGGCGTCCGTGCCCATCATGCGGATGGTCTGGCCCTTCTTCAGCACGCCGTCGATGATGCGCACCAGCACGATCACGCCGAGATAGGAATCGTACCAGCTGTCGACCAGCATGGCTTTGAGCGGCTTGTCCCGCTCGCCTTCCCTGGGCGGCGGCAGCTTGTTGACGATGGCTTCGAGCACCGTGTCGACGCCAAGCCCGGTCTTGGCCGAGATCATGCAGGCCTCCGAGGCGTCCAGCCCGATCACGTCCTCGATCTGCGCCTTGATGCGGTCGGGCTCCGCGGCCGGCAGGTCGATCTTGTTGAGGACGGTGACGATCTCGTGGTCGTTGTCGAGCGCCTGGTAGACATTGGCCAGCGTCTGCGCCTCCACGCCCTGGCTGGCATCGACGACCAGCAGCGAGCCTTCGCAGGCGGCCAGCGAACGTGACACCTCGTAGGCGAAGTCGACATGGCCCGGCGTGTCGATCAGGTTCAGCACATAGTGCTGGCCGTCCTTCGCATCGTATTCGAGGCGCACGGTATTGGCCTTGATGGTGATGCCGCGCTCGCGCTCGATGTCCATCGCGTCGAGGATCTGGTCCTTCATTTCCCGGTCCTCGATGGACCCGGTCATCTGGATCAGCCGGTCGGCGAGCGTCGACTTTCCATGGTCGATATGGGCGACGATGGAGAAGTTGCGGATATGGGAGCGTGGCGTATCGGTCATGCCCGCGCATTTACCATGGGGCCAAGGAAACGCAAGCGCCAAGCGGGCAAGGGACCTTTCCGATATGTAACTCGTCTTGCGCTGCAACATGGCCTAAGTTCCCTTCGCATGCTTGACACGCGTCAAGGCACGCCCGCGGCGCTTGGACAAAGTGTGCCGCATGAACGGGACAGGATCGCACCATGCCGACGACCGCTGAAATCGAGGCCCTGGGCCGCAAGGGCCGCCGCCGGTGGCCGGGTTGGCTGGCGCTTGGAGTGCTGGCCGCCATGGTGCTGGGCGCGCTGTGGTGGTGGCAGGAACGCTCGGGCGCGCAGGCCGTGGCCTATGTCACCGTGCCCGCGGCGGTGAGGGACATCACCGTCACGGTGACCGCCACCGGCACGATCGAACCGATCAGCCAGGTCGACATTTCCTCGGAATTGTCGGGCACGGTGCGCTCGGTGGAAGCCGACTTCAACGACGTGGTGAAGAAGGGCCAGGTGCTGGCCAGCCTCGACACCGACAAGCTGGAGGCGGCCGTCGCATCGGCCCGCGCCCAGCTTGCCGCGCGCCAGGCGGCGCTGGAGGAAGCCCGCGTCACGATGGATGAGCGGCGCGACGGCTATGACCGGGCCGTGCGGCTCAACGAGCGCGGCATCGCCTCGACAGAGAACCTTCTGACCGCCAAATCCGCCTGGCAGCGTGCCGAGGCCGCGATGAAGACGGCGCAGGCGACCATCCGGGTTGCCGAGGCCGACCTGCGGCTGCAGGAAACGAATCTGGCCAAGGCCTGCATCTGCGCGCCCATTGACGGCATCGTGCTCAGGCGCTCGGTCGAACCGGGCCAGATCGTCGCCGCAACGCTTTCCGCACCAGTCCTTTTCACGCTGGCCGAGAACCTGACCGCCATGGAACTGACGGTGGCCATCGACGAGGCCGACATCGGCCAGGTGGTGATCGGCAACGAGGCGACCTTCACCGTCGAGGCCTACCAGGACCGCACCTTCAACGCTGCCATCACCGCGCTGCGTTTCGCGCCGGAAACCGTCGATGGCGTTGTCACCTATGAAGCCATTCTCGACGTCGACAATTCGGGCCTGCTGCTGCGTCCGGGCATGACGGCGACGGCGGAAATCACGGTCGCCGAGAAGGACGGCGTCCTGACCGTTCCCAACACGGCGCTGCGTTTCTCCCCGCCGGTCGAGCAGGAAACGACGGGCGGTTCCGGGCTCCTCGGCATGCTCATCCCGCGCCGGCCGCGCGGCGGCGGCCAGCCGCCCGCTGCCGCCGGCCAGGACGGCATGCGCCCGCTCTGGGTCCTGCGCGACGGCCGGGCTGCCGAGGTGCGAGTGAAGACCGGAGCCACGGACGGCATCGTCACCGAAATCCTGGCCGGCGACCTTTCCGCCTCCGATCCTGTCATCACCGACATGACGGACGGACGATGAACGCGTCGTCGAGGCAGACCGGCGGTTCCCCGGCGCCGCTGATTTCGTTTCGCGGCATCACCCGCACCTATGGCGAGGGCGAGGGGGCGGTGCAGGCGCTGCGCGGCATCGACCTGGAGATCGCGCAGGGCGAGTTCGTTGCCATCATGGGGCCCTCGGGATCGGGCAAGTCCACGGCCATGAACATCCTGGGCTGCCTCGACAAGCCGACTTCGGGGCAATATCTCTTCGCCGGCGCCGATGTTGCCCGCTTCGACCGTCACCAGCGGGCTCTCTTGCGCCGCGACTATCTCGGTTTCGTCTTTCAGCGCTACAATCTGCTGGCCCGGACAAAGGCCATCGACAATGTGGTTCTGCCGCTCATCTACAAGGGCATGCCGCGCGCTGAGCGCCGCGCCCGCGCAGCGGCCATGCTGGAAAAGGTGGGCCTCGGCCATCGCATGGACCGCGAGCCGTCCAAGCTTTCGGGCGGCGAGCAGCAGCGTGTCGCCATCGCGCGCGCCATCGTCACGGACCCGGAGATCCTTCTGGCCGACGAGCCGACCGGCAACCTCGACACCGCCCGATCGTTGGAGATCATGGACCTGATCACGCGGCTGAACCGCGAGGAGGGGCTCACCGTCATCATGGTGACCCACGAGCCGGACATGGCCGTCTATGCCGACCGGATCGTCCGTTTCGTCGACGGCCTGATCGAAAGCGACGTCACGCGCCCGGCGCACGAGCGCATCGTGCTTGGGGAGCCCGGCCATGTTTCGTGAAACCGTGCTTCAGGCGCTTGCCGCCATCCTGCGCAACGCCATGCGCTCCTTCCTCACCGTGCTCGGCGTCATCATCGGCGTGGCGGCGGTCATCGCCATGGTCACCATCGGACGCGGCTCCACCGTCCAGATCGAATCCGACGTTTCCAAGCTCGGCACCAACCTCTTGATGGTGCGGCCCGGATTGAGCCGGGGTCCGCCTGGCACGGGCCGTCCGGCCACCCCCTTCACCATGAAGGATCTGGACGCCATTGCCCAGCAGGTGCCCGGCGTCGAGGCCGTTGCACCGATGAACGCGCAGACCATGACCATCGTGGCCGGCAACGAGAACCACACCGGCCAGGTCACAGGCACCGACAATGCCTTCTTCACGACGCGTGACTGGGACCTGGCGGAGGGGCGCGAATTCTTCGAAAGCGAGATCCGCTCCGGTGCGGCCGTCTGCATCCTTGGCGAAACGGTGCGGGAGGAACTCTTCGGCGGCGGCAATCCGCTGGGCGAGACGGTGCGCCTCGAACAGATCGCCTGCCGCGTGATCGGCCTCCTGACCGAGAAGGGCGCTTCCGCATTCGGGTCCGACCAGGACGACATCCTGCTCATGCCGGTGCGCACCTTCATGCGCCGGGTGTCGGGCAAGCAGGATGTGACGACCATCTTCGTCGGCGTGAAACAGGGCGTGTCCACGGCCCGCGTCCAGACCGCCATCGAGGTGCTGATGCGCGAGCGCCGCCGCGTCCGGCCCGGCGACGAGGACAATTTCATGGTCATGGACACCAAGGAGATATCGTCCATGCTGACCGGCATCACCGGGGTGATGACCGGGCTGCTCTCCGCCGTGGCCGCAGTCAGCCTGCTCGTCGGCGGCATCGGCATCATGAACATCATGCTGGTCAGCGTCACCGAGCGCACGCGCGAAATCGGCATCAGGCTGGCCATCGGCGCGACGGAGGGGCAAGTGCTCATGCAGTTCCTGGTCGAGGCCGTTGTGCTGTCGCTGATCGGAGGGCTGATCGGAATCGTCGCGGGGCTTGGCCTCGGCTATGCCGGCTCGGCCTTCATGCGTGTGCCGTTTTCGCCGGACTGGGGCGTGGCGGCGCTGGCCTTCGTCTTTTCCGCCTTCATCGGCATCGTCTTCGGCTACTTCCCGGCCCGCCGCGCGGCGCGGCTGGACCCGATCGAGGCCCTGCATCATGAATAGGCAAAGGAGAAGGTCCATGTTCAATCCCTCGCGTCCCGCAATTGCCGCGGCTGCCTGCCTGTTCGCGCTTCCCGCGCTTGCCGCCCTGTCGCCCTGGTACCAGCGCCAGAAGGAACTGGAGCGCATCATCACCGATGCGCGGGTCATGGAGGCGCTGGACGCCGAACCGATCGATGCCATCGAAAGGACGGACGAGGACGAGTACCGCGTCTATGGCGGCGACTGCGCCGTGATGGTGACGATCGTCGATGTGCCGGGCGGTGAGGACATCATGGGCCCGCGCCGCTTCGATCTCGATATCGGCGAGGCCGACTGCGGCGAGTAGACCTCCGGCCGGGGCGCCTTCCGCCGCTTCGCCGGAACTCACCGGCTTGCGGGAAGCGGTTTTGCCTTGCTTTTCGGTGCGCCCGCCCTAAGCCTTTGCGCGTTGCGGGAGAGGGAAAACCATGACAACGAGCGCGTCCGGCCAGCCGGTCTTCCTGGGTATCGACACCGGCGGGACCTATACCGATGCGGTGCTCTGGCGCGAGGGCGGCGGCGTCATCGCCAGGGCCAAGGCACTGACCACGCGCCGGGATCTGGCCATCGGCATCGCCGGCGCCGCGCGCTCGGTAATCGCCGAGAGCGGTCTTGCCCCGTCGGAAATCGCGCTCGCCTCCCTGTCCACCACGCTCGCCACAAACGCGCTGGTGGAAGGACAGGGCGCGCCTGCCGCCCTCGTCATGATCGGCTTTGAACCGGCGGACCTGGAACGCGATGGGCTTGCCCGCGCTCTGGGCTCCGATCCCGCCGTCTTCTGTCCCGGCGGGCATGACATTCACGCCCGTCCGCGTCCGCTCGATCTGGGTCCGCTGGAATCGGTGCTGGACGACTGGGCGGCCACCCGCGCCGGCGTGGCGGTGGCGGGCCTCTTCGCGGTGCGCAATTCCGCCCATGAGGAAGCGGCTGCGCGGCTGATCGCCGAGCGCACGGGCCTGCCCGTCACCTGCTCGCATCACCTGACATCCAGGCTCGGCGGCCCCCGGCGTGCGCTCACCACACTGCTCAATGCCCGCCTCGTGCCGATGATCGGCGCGCTGCTCGATGCCATGGAGCGCTTTCTCGCGCAGGAAGGCATCTCCGCGCCGCTCATGGTGGTGCGCGGCGATGGCGCGCTGGTTTCCGCCGCCTTTGCCAGGCAGCGTCCCATCGAGACCATCCTGTCGGGCCCCGCGGCAAGCCTTGCCGGCGCGCGCGCGCTCACCGGGCTGGGCGATGCCTTCGTTTCCGACATCGGCGGCACGACGACCGATGTCGCCGTGCTCGACAAGGGCCTGCCGCGCCTCGATCCCGAAGGCGCCATGGTCGGCGGCTGGCGCACCATGGTCGAGGCGGTGGCCATGCGCACCTTCGGCCTTGGCGGCGATTCCGAGATCACGCTCGCCGACGGGGCGCTGGAAGCGGAACTCGTGCTCGGGCCGCGCAGGCTCATCCCGCTTTCGCTGGCCGAAACCCTCTTTCCGGGCCGCATAGCGCCGATGCTGGAGCGTCAGCTTGCCGCCGGCCGGCCCTCACGCCTGGAAGGACGCTTCGCCTGGGCCACCGGGCTTGGCAAGGCCGAAGGCCTCGGCCGGTCCGAGGCGAGGCTTATCGAACTGCTGACCGCCGAGCCGCAGCCGCTCGACCGCCTGCTGACCGCCCTGCCCATGGCGGGTGCGCTTGCAAGGCTGGTCGCGGGCGGCCTCGCCCATGTCGCCGGGTTCACCCCGTCCGATGCCGCCCATGCGCTGGGCCTGCAGGACAACTGGAACACCGATGCCGCCCGGCTGGGCACCGCGCTTTTCATGCGCAGGAAGGACGGACGCGGCCGCCCGCTCGCTGCCTCCATCGAGGAGATGGCGAACCTGGTGCTCGCCGCCGTCACCCGCCGTTCCGCCGGGGTCATTCTCGAAACCGCGCTGGTCGAGGACGGCCTGGACGGCGCGGCCATGATGGCTCATCCGCTGGCCCAGCGTGCACTGGACCGGACGGACGGCTTCGTCCGAGCCGCGCTGTCGCTGGACCGGCCCGTCATCGGGCTGGGCGCCTCCGCCGGCCTGCATTACGCGAAATTGAAACGTCACACCGGTGCCGATGTGATCGTGCCGGCCGATGCCGGTGTCGCCAATGCCGTCGGCGCGGTGGCCGGGCAGGTGCGCCTCACCGCCAGCGCGGAAGTTGCCCCGCTTGCCAATGGCCGTTTCCGGGTGATGATCGGCGACCATGTCGCCGACTTCGACACCGAGACCGAGGCCCTCGACCATGCTGGCGAACGCGCCGCCGCTGTCGCCGTCGAACTGGCCCTTTCTGCAGGGGCGGCGCAAGCCCAGGCCGCGGTCACACGCGACATCAGGGCCAGCGAACTGGACGGCCAGCGCTTCCTTGTCGCTGCAACGGTCAGTGCCACCGCGTCGGGCCGTCCGCGCCTCGCATCCGGCTGACATGCGGCGAGGGGCGAAAAGCATATTTTCCGAAATTGAAAAAGTGCTTTCGACTTTCGCCGATTGACGGAAAAGGTCCACGCGTGTTCTTGAACGGCGAGCTTGGCGCCAATGCGCCCGACGGACCAATCGAGGAGGCCCCCATGACCGGACGCGTCACCCGCAACGGCTTGCAGATCGACAGGCAATTGCACGACTTCATCGTGGAGCGGGCCATGCCCGGAACCGGTGTCGAGCCGGACGCCTTCTTTGCCGGCTTCGGCGCCGCCGTCGCCGATCTCGCCCCGAAGAACCGCGCGCTTCTCGCGAAGCGCGACGCCCTTCAGGCGAAGCTCGACGCCTGGTATCGCGAAAACGGCGCGCCTGCCGACATGGATGCCTACAAGGATTTCCTGCGCGAGATCGGTTACCTGCTGCCCGAGGGCCCGGCCTTCCAGGTCGAGACCTCCAATGTCGATCCCGAGATCGCGGCGGTGGCCGGTCCGCAGCTTGTCGTGCCGATCATGAATGCCCGCTTCGCGCTCAACGCCGCCAATGCCCGCTGGGGTTCGCTTTACGACGCGCTCTACGGCACCGATGCGCTGGGCGACAAGCCGCAGGCCGGCGGCTACGATCCCGAACGCGGCGCCCGTGTCATCGCCTGGGCCAAGGCCTTCCTCGACGACAGCGCACCGCTGGAAGGGGCAAGCTGGACGGACGCCACCGGCTTCGCGGTCGAGGGCGGCGGGCTGGTCGTGAAGATTGCCGATGGCGCGACCCGGCTGAAGGATGCCGGCCAGTTTGCCGGATATGTCGGCGATGCGGCCGGACCGTCCGAAGTCATCACGGTGCGCAACGGCATGCATGCCCGCGTGGTGATCGACGCCGCGCACCCCATCGGCAGGACCGATCCGGCCCATGTCGCCGACGTGGTGCTGGAATCGGCGCTCACCACCATCATGGACTGCGAGGATTCCGTTGCTGCCGTCGATGCCGAGGACAAGGTTCTGGTCTATTCCAACTGGCTCGGCCTGATGCAGGGCAATCTGGAGGAGACCTTCCAGAAGGGCGGCAAGACGATGACGCGCCGCATGAACGCGGATGTTGCCTATACCGCGCCGGATGGTTCTGCGGCCACGCTCAAGGGCCGCTCGCTCATGCTCATCCGCAATGTCGGCCACCTGATGACCAATCCCGCCATCCTGCTGGAGGACGGGTCGGAAATCCCCGAGGGCATCATGGACGCCTTCGTGACCGCCCTGATCGCCCTGCACGACATCGGCCCCGCCGGCCGCCGCGCCAACAGCGCTGCCGGCTCCATGTATGTGGTCAAGCCGAAGATGCACGGGCCGGAAGAGGTGGCCTTCGCCGTCGAACTCTTCTCCCGCGTCGAACAGGTGCTCGGCATGGCCGAAAACACCATGAAGATGGGCATCATGGACGAGGAGCGCCGCACGACGGTCAACCTCAAGGAATGCATCCGCGCCGCGAAGTCGCGCGTCGTGTTCATCAACACCGGCTTCCTCGACCGCACCGGCGACGAGATGCACACCTCCATGGAAGCCGGCCCGATGATCCGCAAGGGCGACATGAAGACAGCCGCGTGGATCCAGGCCTACGAGAACTGGAATGTCGATGTCGGACTGGAATGCGGCCTGAACGGCCATGCCCAGATCGGCAAGGGCATGTGGGCCATGCCCGACCTCATGCATGCCATGCTGGAACAGAAGATCGGCCATCCGAAGGCCGGCGCCAACACCGCATGGGTGCCGAGCCCGACCGCCGCCACCCTGCACGCCACCCACTACCACAAGGTCGACGTGGCCGGGGTGCAGGAAGGCCTGAAGAGCCGTGGCCGTGCCAAGCTGGACGACATCCTCTCGGTTCCGGTGGCCGTCCGCCCGAACTGGTCGGAAGAGGACAAGCTGGCCGAATTGCGCAACAATGCCCAGGGCATCCTGGGTTATGTCGTGCGCTGGGTCGATCAGGGTGTCGGCTGTTCCAAGGTGCCGGACATCAACGATGTCGGCCTGATGGAGGACCGCGCCACGCTGCGCATCTCGTCCCAGCACATCGCCAACTGGCTGCATCACGGCGTGGTGACGCGCGAACAGGTGATGGACGTCATGAAGGAAATGGCCGCCGTCGTCGACCGCCAGAATGCCGGCGATCCGGCTTATGTGCCCATGGCGCCGGGCTTTGACGGCATTGCCTTCAAGGCCGCCTGCGATCTCGTCTTCGAGGGTCTGGCCCAGCCCAACGGCTATACCGAGCCGGTGCTGCACCGCCGCCGCCTCGAACTCAAGGCGAGCCGCGCGGCCGGCTGAACCGAATGGCAAGGAGATGATGCGGCGCGGGCAACCGCGCCGCTCGCCCGGCCTCTGCCCTCAAAGCCCCGGCCTTCGTCCTCAGAGCATCGTGCGCAGGCTTTCCAGCGTCCGGCGTGTCGTGTCCAGCGCGCTGGCAGAAAAGCGTCCGGCGAGATTGAGCATGAACCGGCTTTCGCGCATCCGCGCCTGGTCCACCGTCTTGTAACCCTCGTCGGTGACGGCTGCGAGCCTGGAACGCCTGTGCGCCGGGTTGGCGCCCCATGCGATCAGCCCCCTTGCCGCCAGCCCGTTGCACACCTGTTGCACATGCTGCCGGCTGACACCCTGGGCCCGCGCCAGGTCCGGCACGGTTGCCGCGCCATCGTCGGCCAGACGCTCCAGCACCGTCAGGTCGGAACGGTTGACGCCCGCCTCCTCGTGCAGCCGTTGATAGGCGCCGGCCAGGTCGGCCGGCACGATCCGCAGCAGGGTCAGGAGGGCGGCGAGGTCTTGTTCGCGAGTCGGACGCATGGTTCATGCATCCACGATGACAACGGGCTTGTCAAATACAGGGCGGCTTGCGTGCCTGCCCCGTTCAGCCGTTCACCTTGACCGGCGCGCCGCTCGACATCTCGATGCCGATATAGGGCAGCCTGGCGTTCTTCCATGCGGCGAAACCGCCTTCCATGTGCGCCAGCGGCGAAAGACCGGCCGCCCCCATCTTCTCGCACATCTTGCCCGAGCGCACGCCGGAGCCGCAATGCAGCACGATGCGCTTGCCGTCCTGCGTCGGCAGGCTTCCCGGCTTGAAGAAGGACATGGGCATCAGAAGCGCGCCCTCGATATGCTCCATCATGAATTCCGGCGCCGTGCGCACGTCGATCAGCACGATCTCGCCCGCATCCAGCGCGTCCTTCACCTGCTGCGGCGACCAGTTTTCCACGTTGCTCATGAATTGCTCCGTTGATGATTCGGTTTGATGGAAACCGGCGGCTAGGACACCACCATGTCGATCGTGTGACGCGAGCGCCGGTTCCGGACTGGCAAAGACCGGGCGCATGGCGCCCGGCCTCCATTTCGCCCAGGTCCGCCGCCGCGTTCAGGGCTTGATGTAGCTGTAACCCTGCTCCTGCAATTCCATCAGGCGCACGACACCGGAAGGAACCACCTTCGCTTCCGAGAGCAGTTCCGGCTTGCTGCCGGACTTGCGTTCCATGGCCGCAATCGTGTTGGCACAGGCGGAGAAATGCATTGCTCCGTCCGATTCCATCGACATGGCGGAAATACGGTCCTTCACGGGGCTGTCGGCCATGAACATGTGCAGGCCCGGACCATAGGTCACGATTTCCACATCCACGGTCTCCCCCTTGCCGGCGTAATAGGCCTGGAGGTTCTTGGCGTTGTTGAGTGCCAGGTTCATGACCGCCGGATCGTTCGCGTTCACCTGGATGGCGACCTTGTGCGCGGCCTCCGCGAGCGCCGCGGTCCAGGAACCGAGCGCCAGCGCCGTGGCCAGGGCGAATGTGGTCAATCTTTTCATGTTGCAGTCCTCCCTCTGAAATATTGTTTTTTACGCATGTGACGATACAGCAAAGCGCGCTGCTGGCAAGCGCCACGACGCTGTCCCGGCAAGCCTTGGCCAAGGGGGCCGGCGGCCGATCGCGCGCTTGCCGCGCGCCCCGCTTTCGGCTACCGGCTTTTCCATGACGCTGCTTGCCATCGACACCGCCGCCAATCTCTGCGCTGCCTGCCTGGCCGATGCCGCGACGGGTGCGTTGCTCGGCGTCGAAACGCGTGACATCGGCAAGGGCCATGCGGAGCAATTGATGGAGGTGATCGGCACCGCCATGCGCCATGCCGGAAAGGGCTGGGGCGACCTTACGCGCCTGGCCGTCACCGTCGGGCCGGGCTCCTTCACCGGCATTCGCGTCGGTGTTGCGGCAGCGCGCGGGCTGGCTTTGGCGCTGGACCTGCCGCTCACCGGCATCACCACGCTGGAGGCACTGGCCGCGCAGACGCGGATACGGCATCCGGGCCGCGCCGTTCTGGCCGCTCTCGATGCGCGGCGGGGCGAGGTCTACGTGCAGGTTTTCGACGCCGATGGCCGGCCGCTGGCCGGTCCGCGCGCCATGACCTTGGCGGCGGCAGGGGAAATGGTTGCCGGCGGCATGGCGCTGTGCGGTTCGGCGGCACGGCTCCTTGCCGAGGCATCGGGCGCGTCCGGCCTCGCCTTCGGGCCAGAGGATGCTACGCCGGACATTGCCGCGGTGGCGGCGCTCGCTGCCCGGCGCCCGGTAACGCAGGAAAAGCCGAGGCCGCTCTACCTGCGCAGTGCCGATGCCCGGCCGCAGGAGGGCTTCGCCTTGCCACGGAGGCCCGGCTGACGATGTGGGGATGGCCCGGCTTCTTTGCGAAAAATTTCGTCGTGGTACCGGCCGGAATCGAGGCCGCCCAGGCCATGGCGCGCCTTCACGAGGAAGATTTCATCCGCCCGTGGACCGACGGGGAATTCCTGCAATTGCTCAAGCAGGAAACGGTCTTCGCCTTCCTGGCCTGCCAGGAAGGCAAGGGCAGCGGACAGCCCGCCGGCTTCGTTCTTGCCAGGCTTGCCGCGGGCGAAGCCGAAATCCTGACGATTGCCGTGGCGCGCGCCTTCCGCCGGCGCGGCATCGGGCGCATGCTCATGGATGCGGTCATGCGCAAGCTGCATGGCGAACGCGCCGAGAGCCTGTTCCTTGAAGTCGACGAGACCAATGCGGCGGCCATCGCGCTCTATCGGCGCTTCGGCTTCCGCAAGGTCGGCGAACGCAAGGCCTACTACGAAGCCGGAAACGGGCGCCGCAACAGTGCCATCGTCATGCGGGTGGATTTCCGGTGAGCGCCTTTCCCGGAGAGGAAGCCGGCACGCCGGCCGTCATCAGGGGCTTGCGCCTCGCCCTGGCCGTCCTGGTTGCTTTGGGCGTGACACTTCTCCTGCTGCCGGTCCAGCTTCCCGCCATGGCCTTCAAGTGGCCGGTCGCCCGGCGCATCCCGCAGCTATGGTACCGGCTTGTCCTGCCCTTCCTCGGCATCCGGGTTTCCGTCCAGGGCACGTTCCTGAAGGCACGGCCGCTGCTCGTCGTCGCCAACCACGTCTCCTGGACCGATATCCTCGTCCTCGGATCGGCCGCCCCGGTGGCTTTTGTCGCCAAGGCCGACATGCGCCACTGGCCCGTCGTCAAGCACCTGGCCCGGCTGGCGCGCACCATCTTCGTGGAGCGCGAGCGCCGCCACAAGTCCGCCCAGCAGGCCGGCGAGATGGCGCTGCGCCTCGCCGGCGGCGATCCGGTCGCCCTTTTCGCTGAAGGGACGACCGGCGATGGCAATTACCTGTTCCCGTTCAAGAGCGCGCTTTTGTCGGCGGCAAGCCGCACCATAGCGGAGACCGGCGTCAACGAGGTCTTCGTGCAGCCCGTGGCGCTGGTCTATGCCCGCCACCATGGCCTGCCGGCCGGACGCAAGGACCAGGCCGCGCTGTCCTGGATCGGCGACGAGGACCTTGCCCCCCATCTCATGCGCATTGTCGGCGATGGCGGTGTCGATGCGGAGGTGATTGTCGGCGAAGCCATCGCGTTTACCGCCGGATCCGACCGCAAGGCCGTGACCCGCGAACTGGAAGCGCGTGTGCGCGCCATGATGGTGGAGCGCCGCCGGTCGGCCGGAATTCCCCTGCAATCGTGATCCGCCTTGATCGGAAAATCCTGTATTTCGCCTGCCTATTGGACTAAGGAAGCCTCATGACGACTGAGACGATCGACAAGCAGGGCGGGACCCCGGCTGAGGGGGCCGCCGGTCACGGGCAGAAGAAGGTCTACGTGAAGACCTATGGCTGCCAGATGAATGTCTATGACAGCCAGCGCATGGCCGATGCGCTGGCCGCCGAGGGCTACGCGGAAGCCGCGTCCCCGGAAGAGGCGGACCTGGTTCTGCTCAACACCTGCCATATCCGCGAAAAGGCGGCCGAGAAGGTCTATTCGGAACTGGGCCGCCTGCGCCAGCTGAAGGACGGGCGCAGGGCGCAGGGCGCTGACCTCGTCATCGGCGTCACCGGCTGTGTCGCCCAGGCGGAAGGTGCGGAGATCATGCGCCGCCAGCCCGCCGTCGATCTGGTCGCCGGGCCGCAGACCTATCACCGCATTCCCGAGTTCGTCCGCCAGGCCAGGGCCGGCGTGCGGTCCGTCGAGACCGACTTTCCCGCCGAGGACAAGTTCGAGCATCTGCCGGCCGCCGACCGCCGGCGCGTGCAGGCGCGCGGCGTGACCGCCTTTCTCACGGTCCAGGAAGGCTGCGACAAGTTCTGCACCTTCTGCGTCGTTCCCTATACGCGCGGCGCGGAAATCTCGCGGCCGGTGGCGCAGATCGTGGCCGAGGCCCGCCAGCTTGCCGAAGCGGGCGTGCGCGAGATCACCCTGCTCGGCCAGAACGTCAATGCCTGGCATGGCGAGGGGCCGGACGGCAGGGAATGGGGTCTCGGGCAACTGCTCTTCGCGCTGGCCGGAATCGACGGGCTGGAACGCCTTCGCTACACCACCAGCCACCCGCGCGACATGGATGATGCGCTGATCGCCGCCCATCGCGACCTGCCCGCGCTGATGCCCTATCTGCATCTGCCCGTGCAGGCGGGTTCCGACCGGATCCTCAAGGCCATGAACCGCAAGCACACCGGCGACGATTACCGCCGGCTGGTCGACCGGATCCGTGCCGCCCGGCCGGACATCGCGCTGTCGGGCGATTTCATCGTCGGGTTCCCCGGCGAGACGGACGCGGATTTCGAGGACACGATGCGCCTGATCCGCGACGTGACCTATGCCCAGGCCTTCTCCTTCAAGTATTCCCCGCGTCCCGGCACGCCCGGCGCCGATCTCCCGGACCAGGTGCCCGGGCAGGTCAAGGACGAACGGTTGCAGGCGCTCCAGGCGCTGCTGTCGGAGCAGCAGGCCGCATTCGCTGCATCGCTGGTCGGCCGCACCATGGACGTGCTGGTGGAAAAGCCCGGCCGCCATGATGGCCAGAAGGTCGGCCGCAGTCCCTGGCTCCAGCCGGTGATTCTTGATGAAACCGCCATCGAAATCGGTGACATTGTGAAAGTGCGAATCACGAAGGCCGGGTCCAACAGCCTTTTCGGGTCAAGGGTCGCGGCCAGTTGACGAGGAGAATTCGTTGACCGCTTCAAGCGAACTGAAGCAGATCCCCGCCGGCGCCTCCGACATGGCGCATATTGTCCTGACCTTCGACAACAACCGTCTGGCCTCCGCGCTTTACGGCCAGTTCGACCAGAATCTCGCCCGTATCGAGCAGAAGCTGGGCGTCGATATCCGCTCGAAGGGCAACCAGGTCGCCGTCAAGGGGCCGCCGGGAGCGGCCGAACAGGCCCGCCGCGCGCTCGATTATCTCTACGGGCTGTTGCAGAAGGGCGCGGAGGTGGAAGCCTCCGATGTGGACGGCGCCATCCGCATGGCCATCGCTGCCGATGACCAGTTGCAACTGCCGACGATGGAGACCGGCGGCAAGCTCGCCGCAGCCCAGATTTCCACCCGCAAGCGGACCATCCACGCCCGCACGCCCAACCAGGATGCCTACATGCGCGCCCTGGACCGTTCCGAACTGGTTTTCGGCATCGGTCCGGCCGGCACCGGAAAGACCTATCTGGCCGTCGCCCACGCCGCCATGCTGCTGGAGCGCGGCCAGGTCGAGCGCGTGATCCTGTCGCGCCCGGCCGTCGAGGCGGGCGAGCGCCTCGGCTTCCTCCCCGGCGACATGAAGGAAAAGGTCGATCCCTACCTGCGCCCCCTCTACGACGCGCTCTATGACATGATGCCCGCCGACAAGGTGGAACGTGCGCTGGCAGCCGGCGTCATCGAGATCGCGCCGCTGGCCTTCATGCGCGGACGCACGCTCGCCCATTGCGCGGTGATCCTGGACGAGGCGCAGAACACCACGTCGATGCAGATGAAGATGTTCCTGACGCGCCTCGGCGAGGGCGCGCGCATGATCGTGACCGGCGACCCGAGCCAGATCGACCTGCCGCCCAACGTCAAGTCCGGGCTGGTCGAAGCCCTGCGCGTGCTCTCCGGTGTGCCGGGCATCGTCACGGTGCGCTTCAACGAGAAGGACGTGGTTCGTCATCCGCTTGTCGCCGAAATCGTCAAGGCTTACGATGCGGACACCGCCGGTCCGAAGCCGGTCCGTTCCGCGTCGCCAGACAAAGAGGCGGATTGAGCGCGCTCATGACGGCTGCCCTGCCGGAAATGGACATCATGATCGAGGACGACGGCTGGCTGCCCGACGAGCAGCTTGCCGCATTGGCGCGCCGTGCCGTCGCGGCCGTGCTCAACCGGCTCGACCGCGATGCCGCAGGCTGCGAACTCAGCCTTGTCTTCACCGGCGACGATGCCATCCGCGCCCTCAACGGGCAATGGCGCGGGCAGGACAAGGCGACCAACGTCCTGTCCTTCCCGGCCTTCGACCTGGCGCCGGGCGATCCGTTTCCACCGGTCCTCGGCGACATCGTGATTGCCCGTGAGACGGTCGAGCGCGAGGCGGCACTGGACAACAAGCCCTTTGATCACCATCTCACCCATCTGGTGATTCATGGTTTTCTTCATCTTTTGGGATATGATCATCTCGAAGACGAGGACGCCGAAGAAATGGAAGGCCTCGAGACCGCCATCCTGGAGGATCTCGGCATCCCCGATCCCTATGCGGACGGGGAGAGCGGGCCAGCGAAGGAAAGATGAACGACCGACAAGCGGCGGCAGGCGCGCCGAAAACAGCCGATCCCCAACAGGACCCCCCCAGTCCGGGGCCTGAATCCGAATCCGCGCGAAACCGGCCGTTGCTGCGCCGGATTGCCGAGGCATTCCGACCGCGCAACACCTCCAGCCTGCGCGAGGACCTGACCGACGCGCTGGCCGGAGAGGACAGCGACAGGCATGCCTTCACGCCCGAAGAGCGCGCCATGCTGAACAACATCCTCACCCTGCGCGAATTGCGGGTGGAGGACGTCATGGTGCCGCGCGCCGATATCGACGCGGTGGACCTTTCCACCACGCTTGGCGAACTTCTGGTGGCGCTGGAGAACTCGGGGCATTCGCGCCTGCCGGTCTATCACGAATCGCTGGACGATCCGCGCGGCATGATCCATATCCGCGACGTCCTCAACCACATCACGCGCGTCGCCCGCGGCAAGCGGCGCGGCCGGCCGCGCAAGGATTCCGCCCAGCGCCCGGCCGACCTGGACCTTTCGGTCGTCGAACTGTCGCGCCCCGTCTCCGACCTGTCGGTCATCCGTCCGGTTCTCTTCGTGCCGCCGTCCATGTTCGCCGCCGACCTGATGGCGCGCATGCGCGCCGCGCGCATCCAGATGGCCCTGGTCATCGACGAATATGGCGGGACCGACGGTCTCGTTTCGCTCGAGGACATCGTGGAGATGGTGGTCGGCGACATCGAGGACGAGCATGACGACGACGAGCCGATGGTCACCCGTACCGAGGATGGCGTCTTCGTCGTTGATGCCCGCGCCGAGATCGACGAGGTCGCGCGCATGATCGGCAGCGGCTTTTCCGCCGGCGAACACGAGGAAGACGTCGATACGGTCGGTGGGATGATCTTCAACACGCTGGGCCGCGTGCCTGTGCGCGGCGAGGTGGTCCAGGCCATTCCGGGTTTCGAGTTCCATGTGCTGGACGCCGATCCGCGCCGGGTCAAGCGTGTGCGGATCGTGCAGGTGCGCGCCGGTCACGGCCGGCGCAGGCAGCCGCAGAAGGCGGCAGGCGCCGGGGCGCCCCCGCAGCCCGTCGCCGGAGCGCCGGAACCGGCCAACGAGCAGCCCGGCGAACCGCCGAAGGAAGCCGCGGCCGGGACCTCCGCGCCGGCTGCGCGTGAGGCTGCCGGTTCCTGACGGCTTCCGGGCCGGCGGAGCCTGCCCTTTGGCGGCGGCCGGGACGATTCAATCTTCGGCGGAAATGCTCTAAGTCTGGGTGACCGTGATTCGCGAAGGGATCGCGGCGCAACGACGCGGGAGCTCCATGGAGCGGCTGGCAGGCAGGATTGTCCTCTTGTGGGGCTGGAAGCGGCGTGCCGCGGCATTCGCGGCGGGCGCCCTGGCCGTGCTGTCGCAGCCGCCCTATGATTTCTTCGCGGCCTGTTTCATCGCCTTCCCGGTGCTTGTCTGGCTGCTCGACGGGGCAGCCGGCGATGGCGGGCGCAGCATCCTGTCGCGCATCATGCCCTTCTTCGCTACCGGATGGTGGTTCGGGTTCGGTTACTTCCTCGCCGGTTTGTGGTGGATCGGGCGGGCCCTCCTCGTCGAGGCCGATGCCCATGCCTGGGCCATGCCCTTCGCGGTGCTGGGCCTGCCGGCGGTGCTCGCGCTGTTCTTCGGGCTGGCCTGTCTCCTGGCCATTCCGTTCTGGCGTCACGATCTCGGCCGCATCTTCGCCCTGGCCTTCGGCTTCGGCGTTGCCGAATGGCTGCGCGCGGTCGCCTTTACCGGCTTTCCCTGGAATCCGGTCGGCCAGGCCGCCATGCCGGTGCCCGTGCTCATGCAGAGCGCATCGGTCATCGGCATCCTCGGCATGAATCCGCTCGCCGTCTATGTCTTCGCGGCGCCGGCGCTGCTGGCGGGCCGCGCCTGGCGCGAGACCGGCTTGGCCCTCGCCTTCCTCCTCGCCATCGTCCATGCCGGTTTCGGATACTGGCGGCTGAGCCGCCCGGAACCGGCGGACCTCGCGGCTGTCTCCGTTCGCCTGGTCCAGCCGTCCATCGACCAGGCGATGAAATGGAACCCGGAAACGCGCAATGCAATCTTCGAGACCTATCTGGAGATGACCCGGCGCAAGCCGGACGCGGGCGCATCCGCCCCGCAACTCGTCATCTGGCCTGAAACCTCCGTGCCATGGCTGCTGACCGAACGGCCCGAAGTGCTCTCCGCCATCGCCGGTGCGCTCCAGCCCGGACAGGTGCTGCTCGCCGGTGCCGTCAGGGCCGAGGGCGATGTCGAAAGCCCCTCCGCCCGTTTCTACAATTCCATCACCGCGATCAATGGCGAAGGCGAGATCATCGGCGCCGCCGACAAGATGCATCTCGTCCCCTTCGGCGAATACCTGCCGCTCTCGGGCCTGTTGTCCTCGCTGGGCCTGACGCAGTTCGTCACCGCACCCGGACAGTTCACGCCGGCACCGGGCCGGCGCACCCTGGACCTTCCCGGCGGCATGACCGCCCTGCCGCTCGTCTGCTACGAGATCATCTTTCCGTTTGAAGCCGGTCAGGCGGCCGGCAATCCGGCCAACCTCATCGTCAACGTGACGAATGACGCCTGGTACGGGCGCACCCCCGGCCCGTGGCAGCATTTCCGCCAGGCCCAGATACGCGCGGTGGAACTGGGCCTTCCGCTTCTGAGGGCGGCCAACAACGGCATCAGTGCCTATGTGGACCGGAAAGGCCGCGTCATCGATGCCCTCGCGCTCGATTCGGTGGCCAACCTTGACGTGAAGGTCCCTTTGCGGTCCGTTGACGGATCGGGGGGTAATAATTTAGTGAACAGTGCGTTCGCTAATATGATAACCTTCATTCTGGCCGTCGTTTTTGCTTTTTTGGCGAGAATTCGGCCGAATTGACACTCTGGCGAAAGCAGGGTCATAGTGCAACCTCCGGCATAGGACGGCTGACCGCGAAATTCATGCATGTGGGGGCATGCGGATCGCCACGGTCTCTCGCTGGATAACAAACCGAACAAGCGGCCGTGGCGCACGGCGAGGAAAAAATGGCAGAGAACAAGAAGAAACCGAACCCGATCGACATCCATGTCGGCAGCCGGATACGGCTGCGCCGGAACATGCTTGGCATGAGCCAGGAAAAGCTGGGCGAAAGCCTGGGCATCACGTTCCAGCAGATCCAGAAATACGAGAAAGGCACCAATCGCGTCGGCGCCAGCCGCCTGCAGGCGATATCGGATGTCCTGCAGGTGCCGGTCGCTTTCTTCTTCGAGGATGCGCCGGGCCAGTCGGGAACCACGGAAGGGCTGGCCGAGGACAATTCGACCACCTATGTCGTCGATTTCCTGAACTCGACGGAAGGCCTCCAGCTCAACCGCGCCTTCGTCAAGATTTCCGATCCCAAGGTGCGCCGCAAGGTGATCGACCTCGTCCGCACCCTCGGCGACGCCGAAGCCGAATGAGGCGCCGTGCCGGGTCAGGCACGACCGTGTTTCGCTAAATCCTGTTGCGAAGCTGCAACGTAGGGCCGTTTGCGGGTTTTGAAACCCGCAAACGGTTGACGGTTGTCCGCGCTGTTGGCACAAGGCGACCGCCCGGCGCAACCGCGATGGTGCGCCGTTTTTCTTGAGGGGATCTCCCATGGCGCGTGCAGACTACATCTTCACAAGTGAATCCGTATCCGAAGGCCACCCCGACAAGGTATGCGACCGCATTTCCGACGAGATCGTCGACCTGGTCTATCGCGAGGCGAAGAAGACCGGGACCGATCCCTGGTCGGTACGCGTGGCCTGCGAGACCCTGGCGACGACCAACCGCGTCGTGATCGCCGGCGAGGTCCGTGTCCCCGATTCGCTCATGAAGAAGGACAAGGACGGAAACATCCTTTTCAACAAGCGCGGCGAGCCGGTGATCAATCCCGCGAAGTTCAAGTCCGCGGCGCGCAAGGCCATTCGCTCCATCGGTTACGAGCAGGAGGATTTTCACTGGAAGACGGCGAAGATCGAGGTGCTCCTGCACAGCCAGTCGGCCCATATCGCGCAAGGCGTCGACAGTGCGGCCGACGAGCAGGGCTCCGAAGGTGCCGGCGACCAGGGCATCATGTTCGGCTATGCCTGCAACGAGACGCCCGAGCTCATGCCCGCGCCGATCTACTATGCCCACAAGATCCTCGAGCGCCTCGCCGCTGCCCGCCATGTCCATGAGGGCGAGGCCGGACTGCTCGGCCCGGATGCCAAGAGCCAGGTGACGGTGCGCTACGAGGGCGGCAAGCCGGTCGAGGCGGTCTCGATCGTGGTCTCGACCCAGCACATGGACGCAGGCTGGGATTCCGCCAAGGTCCGTTCCGTCGTCGAGCCCTATGTGCGCGAGGCCCTGGGCGACCTGCGCATCGCCGATGATTGCAAGTGGTACATCAATCCCACTGGCGCCTTCGTGATCGGTGGCCCTGATGGCGATGCCGGCCTGACCGGCCGCAAGATCATCGTCGACACCTATGGCGGCGCCGCGCCCCATGGCGGCGGAGCCTTTTCGGGCAAGGACACCACCAAGGTGGACCGTTCCGCTGCCTATGCCGCGCGCTATCTCGCCAAGAACGTGGTGGCCGCTGGCCTCGCCGAGCGCTGCACGATCCAGCTTTCCTATGCCATCGGCGTCGCCCGGCCGCTGTCCATCTATGTCAACACCCACGACACCGGAAAGGTCGATGACGCGGTCCTGGAAAAGGCGGTGGCGAAGGTCATGGACCTGACGCCGCGTGGCATCCGCAAGCACCTTGACCTCAACAAGCCGATCTACGCGCGCACGGCTGCCTACGGGCATTTCGGCCGCAAGGCCGGCCGCGACGGATCCTTTTCCTGGGAGAAGACCGATCTCGTCAAGGCGCTCAAGGCCGTCGTGAAAGACATCTGAACGCAACCGGGGCTCAGGGCATGAACGCCGGGGAACGCAAGACGAGGGCGAGCGAAGCCTTCTTCGGCCGCCGTCACGGCAAGACGCTGCGTCCGCGCCAGGCCGAAAGCCTGGGCGGCACGCTTGCGCGTCTGCGCCTCGACCTGGCGTCTCCTGCGCCGCAACCGCTGGAGTCCCTTTTCGACGTTCCGGTCACCGCCGTGCGCCTCGAGATAGGTTTTGGCGGCGGGGAGCACCTGCACCACGAGGCGGGCCGTTTTCCGGAAACCGGCTTCATCGGTGTCGAGCCCTTCGTCAACGGCATGGCAAAACTCTGCCGCCAGCTTGATGGCGAGCCCAGGGCGAACCTGCGGCTCTACGACGATGACGCAACCCGCGTGCTCGACTGGCTGCCGCCGGCCACGCTCTCAGGCATCGACCTGTTCTATCCCGATCCCTGGCCCAAGAAACGCCACTGGAAACGGCGTTTCGTCAATGCGGCCAACCTCGACCGCTTCGCCCGGGTGCTGAAACCCGGCGGACGCTTCCGCTTCGCCTCCGACATCGACACCTATGTCAACTGGACGCTGATGCACTGCCGCGCCCATCCGGACTTCCGCTGGCAGGCGCAAAGCGCTTCGGACTGGCACACCCCCTATGAAGGCTGGCCGGGTACCCGCTACGAGGCCAAGGCGATCCGCGAGGGCCGCCGGCCTGCCTATCTCACCTTCATCCGCGCCTGACCGCTTGCCTTCGAGAAAGGTCACGCCATCTCTGCCGCATGAAAGGCACCGGCAGGAAACGGCATCTCAAGCGCAACGGTCTCCCGGAAAAGACCTGCGCGGCTTGCGGCCGGCCCTTTGCATGGCGGCGCAAATGGGCCCGCGACTGGGACAATGTCCGCTATTGCTCGGACCGCTGCCGCCGCCGGCGCACTCCGGAAATGCCGCGCTCCGAAGCGCCGTGATCCGGCCGCTTCGGCAAGCCGGCGCCTTGGCGCTTGCGTTTTGCACCGAACGGGCCTATATCAGCAGCGAATTCTTGGTCGCATGACGGAGAGTGGGTCCCGCCGGTCCCGCTCTTTTTTGTTACCCGGCAGGGGGCAGCCGTCTGCGGCTGGCGCCAGATAGACAGGAAAGCCACTTGGAACCTAGGGACGACCGCATCGTCAGGGAAACGGGCATCGACGCGCGCATTGCCGCGATTGTCGAACCGGTGATCGTCGGCATGGGCTTTCGCCTCGTGCGGGTGCGCCTGTCCGGCCAGAACGGACTGACGCTGCAGATCATGGCAGAGCGTCCCGACGGCACGATGACGGTTGAGGACTGCGAGGAACTGTCGCGGGCCATCTCGCCGGCGCTCGACGTCGAAGATCCGGTCGACGGCGCCTATCATCTCGAAATGTCCTCGCCGGGCATCGACCGCCCCATGGTCCGCAAGTCGGATTTTTCCGATTGGCAGGGTCATCTGGTGAAGCTGGAAACGGCAATCATGGTGGAAGGCCGCAAGCGCTTCAAGGGCCGCATTGCCGCGGTGCGCGAGGACGGCTTCACGCTGGAGCGCGACCAGGCGAGTTACGGCGACGAACCGGTGGTGGACATTCCCTTCGACACCATCGCCGATGCAAGGCTCGTCCTCACCGACGACCTGATCCGCGATGCGTTGAAGAAGGACAAGGCGGCGCGCAAGGCCCGCAAGAAGAAGGGCGGCGCGGCGGACGAGCCGTCCGCCGGCGAGACGGACAACGAGGATTGACGGCGTGAAGTCCCGCGACCAGGCGATGCCGGGCGGGATTTCCTCAAGGGAGACCGAACATGGCCATCAGTGCAAACAGGCTTGAACTCATCCAGATCGCCGATGCGGTGGCGCGCGAAAAGTCGATCGACAAGGGCATCGTCATCCAGGCCATGGCCGATGCCATCGGCAAGGCGGCGCGCTCGCGTTACGGCCAGGAGACCAATATCCGCGTCGACATCAACCCGAACACCGGCGAGATGAAGCTGCAGCGCATCATGGACGTGGTCGAGGCGGTCGAGGATTACTCCACCCAGATCTCGCTGGAAGAAGCACGCTCGCGAAATCCCGCAGCCGAGATTGGCGACCAGATCGCCGAACAGTTGCCGCCGCTCGATTTCGGCCGCATCGCCGCGCAGTCGGCCAAGCAGGTCATCGTCCAGAAGGTGCGCGAGGCCGAGCGCGACCGGCAATTTGACGAATACAAGAACCGCGTCGGCGAGATCGTCAACGGCACCGTCAAGCGCGTCGAATACGGCAACGTTATCGTCGACCTGGGCCGGGGCGAGGCGATCATCCGCCGCGACGAGCTGATCCCGCGCGAGATCTTCAAGTATGGCGACCGCGTGCGCGCCTATATCCATGACGTGCGCCGCGAGCCGCGCGGCCCGCAGATTTTCCTGTCGCGCACCCATCCGCAGTTCATGGCCAAGCTGTTCCAGATGGAAGTGCCCGAGATCTATGACGGCATCATCGAGATCAAGTCGGTCGCCCGCGATCCCGGTTCGCGCGCCAAGATCGCTGTTGTGAGCCGCGATTCCTCCATCGATCCGGTCGGCGCCTGCGTCGGCATGCGCGGCAGCCGCGTCCAGGCCGTGGTGGGCGAACTCCAGGGCGAGAAGATCGACATCATCCCGTGGTCGCCGGATGCCGCCTCGTTCATCGTCAACGCGCTGCAGCCGGCCGAAGTGGCCAAGGTCGTTCTCGACGAGGACGCCGAGCGCATCGAGGTGGTGGTGCCCGACGAACAGCTGAGCCTGGCCATCGGCCGGCGCGGCCAGAACGTGCGCCTCGCCTCGCAGCTGACGGGCTGGGATATCGACATCCTGACCGAGGAAGAGGAATCGGCGCGCCGCCAGAAGGAATTCGTCGAGCGCTCCAACCTCTTCATGGATGCGTTGAACGTCGACGAGATGGTCGGCCAGGTGCTCGCCTCGGAGGGCTTCACCTCCGTCGAGGAAGTCGCCTATGTCGATCTCGACGAGATCTCCTCCATCGACGGCTTCGACGAGGACACGGCGCAGGAAATCCAGAACCGCGCACGCGACTTCCTGGAGGCCATCGAGGCCGAACTCGACGAGAAGCGCCGCGCGCTGGGCGTCGAGGACGAGTTGCGCCAGGTTCCGGGCATGACCACTGCAATGATGGCGGCCTGCGGCGAGGACGGCGTCAAGACCATCGAGGACTTCGCCGGCTATGCCGCCGACGACCTGGTCGGCTGGCGCGAGCGCAAGGATGGCGAGACGACCGTCCATGACGGCGTCTTCACGCCGTTCGGCACGACCCATGCAGAGGCGGAAGAAATGATCATGACCGCCCGCGTCATGGCCGGCTGGGTTTCCGAGGAGGATCTCGCCGGCGATGCGCAGGAAGAAGACGTCCTGGAAGATGCCGAAGCCGGCGAAACGCAGCCGGAGGCCCGGGCCTGATGGCCCGGAATGCGGCGGTAGGCTGGGCAAGGAGCGCTGATTGGAGCCAATGGCCGAACGGACCTGCATTGTCACGCGCCAGGCGGGCGACCCGGATCGGCTGATCCGTTTCGTCGCCGGGCCGGATTCGTCCGTCGTGCCCGATCTCAAGCGAAACCTGCCGGGCCGCGGCTGCTGGGTGACGGCCAGCCGCGCCCATGTCGACGAGGCGGTTCGCAAGAAGCTGTTCCGCCGCGGCCTGAAGGCGGAGGTTCACGCCGACCCAGGCCTGGGTGCCCTCGTGGACCAATTGCTGGTAAAATCCGCGCTCGGGGCCATATTGATGGCAAGGAAGGCCGGACAGTTCGTGACCGGCGCCGCCAAGTGCGATGCCGCGGTGCGTTCCGGCCAGGCAGTTGCCGTTCTTCACGCCCATGAAGCCGCGCCCGACGGGGTCCGCAAGCTCGATCAGGCGCGCCGGGCGGTTGAATATATGGACGGTCCGGTTATACCGGCCTTCAAACTCTTTCCCGAGGCCGAATTGGGTTTGGCAATCGGGGGCGCAAATGTGATACATGCAGCCGTGCTCGACGGACAGGCCGGGCGGGCGGCGGTCAGACGCATTGTTGCGTTGCAGGAATACCGGGAAGGTCCCGGCAACGAGACGGATGCGGCACAAGCCGCGAAGGATGATAGATGAGCGATAGCAAATCGGGCGACGACAAGACCCTCCACGTAGCCTCCAAGAAGACCCTCACGCTCAAGCGTGGCGGCAACGAGCAGGGCGTGGTGCGGCAGAACTTCAGCCACGGGCGTACCAAGGCGGTCGTCGTCGAGACGAAGAAGCGCAAGTTTACCCGGCCGGACGAGAAGCCGGCTACCGAGACGGCCCGGCCGGCTGCCGCCGCTGCTGCGCCGCAGGCGCCCGCGCGGCCCAAGCCCGCGCCGCGTCCGGTCCAGGCGCCGTCCGGAGCCTCTGGCCTGTCGAGTGGCGAGATGGATGCCCGCCGCAGGGCGCTCGAGGAAGCCAAGGCCCGCGAGGCGGAGGATCGCATTCGCGCCGAGGAAGAGGCACGCCGCCTCGCCGAGGAGGACGAGCGCCGCGCCCGCGAGCGCGCGGAGCGTGAGCGCCAGGAGGCCGAGGAGGCCGCGCGTCAGCGCGCCGAGGCGGAAGCCCAGGCCATGTCCGAGGAAAAGCAGCGCAAGCGCGACGTCGAGCCTGCCAAGGCGGCCAAGCCGGCACCCGCGGCTGTCGAGGACGAGGATGCGGAAGAGAAGGCGCGCGGCGCCAAGCGTGGCGCGCCGGCCAAGCCGGAGGCTGCCCCGCGTGCCCCGGCCCGCCCGCGCAGCGACGAGGGCCGCCGTTCCGGCAAGCTGACGCTCAACCGCGCGCTCAATGACGATGGCGAGGGCCGTGGCCGTTCGCTGTCCTCGATGCGCCGCCGCCAGGAGAAGTTCAAGCGCTCCATGCAGCAGGAGCCGCGCGAGAAGATCGTGCGCGAGGTGATCCTTCCGGAGACGATCTCCGTGCAGGAACTGGCGAACCGCATGGCCGAGCGCGCCGTCGACGTCGTCAAGTACATGATGAAACAGGGCCAGATGATCAAGCCCGGCGACATCATCGACGCCGACACCGCCGAACTGATTGCCAACGACTTCGGCCACACCGTCAAGCGCGTGTCGGAATCCGATGTCGAGGACGCCATCCTCAATGTCGAGGACAAGGCGGAGGACCTGAAGGGCCGTCCGCCGGTCGTCACCATCATGGGCCACGTCGACCACGGGAAGACATCGCTGCTCGATGCCATCCGCAATGCCAATGTCGTCTCCGGCGAGGCCGGCGGCATCACCCAGCACATCGGCGCCTACCAGGTGGAGAAGAACGGGCAGAAGATCACCTTCATCGACACGCCCGGCCACGCGGCCTTTACCGCCATGCGCGCCCGCGGCGCCAACATCACCGACATCGCAATCCTCGTGGTGGCGGCCGATGACAGCGTGATGCCGCAGACGATCGAGTCCATCAACCACGCCAAGGCCGCCGGCGTGCCGATGATCGTGGCGATCAACAAGATCGACAAGCCGGCCGCTGACGCCCAGAAGGTGCGCACGCAATTGCTCCAGCACGAGGTTTTCGTCGAGAGCATGGGCGGCGAGACCATGGACGTCGAGGTCTCGGCCCTCAAGGGCACGAATCTCGACGGTCTTCTGGAAGCCATCCTGCTGCAGGCCGAAGTGCTGGAACTGAAGGCCAATCCGGACCGCCCGGCCGAAGGCGCCGTCGTGGAAGCCAAGCTCGACAAGGGCCGCGGCTCCGTGGCCACGGTGCTGGTGCAGGCCGGCACGCTGCGCACCGGCGACATTCTCGTCGCCGGCAACGAGTGGGGCCGCGTGCGCGCCCTCGTCAACGACCGTGGCGACCAGCTCAAGGAAGCCGGTCCGGCCATGCCGGTCGAGATCCTCGGCCTGCAGGGCACGCCGCAGGCCGGCGATACTTTCCACGTGGTCGAGAACGAGGCCAAGGCGCGCGAGATCGCCGAATACCGCCAGCGCAAGGCGCGCGAGATGGCCGTGGCCCGCCAGGCCGGCTCGCGCGGGTCGCTGGAACAGATGATGGCGCAGGCCAGGGCCTCCGACACCGCCGAGTTCCCGCTGCTCATCAAGGGCGACGTGCAGGGTTCTGTCGAGGCCATCGCCGCCGCGCTGGACAAGCTCGGCACCGAGGAAGTGCGCGCGCGCATCATCCATTCCGGCGCCGGTGCGATCACCGAGTCCGACGTCTCGCTTGCCGAGGCCTCGAACGCGGCCATCATCGGCTTCAACGTCCGCGCCAACAAGCAGGCGCGCGAGGCTGCCGAACAGGCCGGCATCGAGATCCGCTACTACAACATCATCTACAACCTCGTGGATGACGTGAAGGCGGCCATGTCGGGCCTTCTCTCGCCGGAGCGCCGCGAGACCTTCCTCGGCTATGCCGAGATCCTGGAGGTGTTCAACATCACCAAGGTCGGCAAGGTCGCGGGCTGCCGCGTCACCGAAGGCAAGGTGGAACGCGGCGTCGGCGTGCGCCTGCTGCGCGACAACGTCGTCATCCACGAAGGCAAGCTCAAGACGCTCAAGCGCTTCAAGGACGAGGTTTCCGAGGTCAATGCCGGCCAGGAATGCGGCATGGCCTTCGAGAACTACGACGACATCCGCCAGGGCGACGTCATCGAGTGCTTCCGCGTGGAGCAGGTGGCCCGCACGCTCTAGGCGCGGGCTTGAGAAGGACGCGCCGGACCGGCATCATGCCGGTCCGGCGTTTTTTGACGCATGGGCCGCGGTTCCATTCCGCGCCCGTGAATCAGGGACAGGACCATGTCACGACCAGAAAGTTCCAGGGGCCCGTCGCAGCGCCAGCTGCGGGTGGGCGAGCAGGTGCGCCACGCGCTGGCCGACGTGCTGCAGCGCGGCGAGGTGCGCGACCCGCTGCTTGAGACGACGGTGATCTCCGTCAACGAGGTGCGCATGTCGCCGGACCTCAAGATCGCCACCGCCTATGTCACGCCGCTCGGCCTCGACGATGGCCAGCCGGTGATCAAGGCGCTGGCGGCGAACGCGAAGTTCATCCGCGGCCGGGTCTCGGGCGCGCTCCGGCAGATGAAGTACATGCCGGAGTTCCGTTTCCGCCTCGACACGTCCTTCGACAATTTCCGCAAGATCGACGAACTGCTCCATTCTCCTGAAGTGGCGCGCGACCTGCATCACGACGACGAAGACAAAGAAGAATAGACATGGCGCGCCAACGCAAGAAGAAGGGCCGCGACGTTTCCGGCTGGATCATCCTCGACAAGCCGGCCGGAATGGGCTCCACCCAGGCCGTCTCGAAGGTGAAATGGCTGTTCAACGCGCAGAAGGCCGGCCATGCCGGGACGCTCGATCCGCTTGCCTCGGGCATGCTGCCCATCGCGCTGGGCGATGCCACCAAGACGGTGCCCTATGTCATGGACGGCGAGAAGGTCTACACCTTCACCGTCGCCTGGGGCGAGGAACGCGCCACCGACGATCTGGAAGGCGGGGTGACGGCAACGTCGGACAAGCGTCCCGCGCGTGCCGACGTCGAAGCCATCCTGCCCGGCTATCTCGGCATCATCATGCAGGTTCCGCCGCAATTCTCCGCCATCAAGATCGATGGCGAGCGCGCCTACGACATTGCGCGCGACGGCGAGGATGTCGACATTCCGGCCCGCGAGGTGGAGATATTCTCCATCGACATCACCGCCATGGACGACAACACGACGACCTTCGAGGTCGCCTGCGGCAAGGGCACCTATGTGCGCAGCCTGGCCCGCGACATGGGCCGCCAGTTGGGCTGTTACGGTCATGTCGCCGTGCTGCGCCGGGAAGAGGTCGCGCCTTTCACCGCGGACGATCTCGTTACCGTGGAGGCCCTGGAGGCTGCCCGCGAAAAGGGCGATGCGCTCGGGGAGGACGTGTCCGCGAAGGAGCGCTTCGCGGCGCTGGATGCGTTGCTCATGGACACGCAGGCGGCGCTCGAAGACCTGCCGCACATGGCGCTGACCGATGACGCGGCCAACCGGGTCCGTCTCGGCAATCCCGTCATCCTGCGCGGCCGCGACGCCCCGGTGGAGGCAGAGGAAGCCTATGTCACCGCGCGCGGGCGCCTCGTCGCCATCGGCGCCGTCTCCGCCGGGCAGTTCCATCCGCGCCGCGTCTTCACCTGATTTGACCGTCCGTCCGCGCCGCCGTTTTCCCTCTGGCAAATCCCGCCCGGGGCTGACAAAGTGCGCGCAAAATCGAACCGACCGGGAGACGCATGATGCTCGACAAGCGCGAATTTTACATTGATGGCCAGTGGGTGAAGCCCGCAGTGGCGCGGGATCTCGAGGTGATCGATCCGGCCACGGAGGAGCCCTGCGCCGTCATCTCGCTGGGATCCAGGGCCGACGTCGACAAGGCGGTCGCCGCCGCCAGGCGCGCCTTTGCAACCTGGTCCGTCACGCCGCTGGAAGAGCGTGTCGCCCTGCTTGAGAAGCTGATGGGGATCATGACCGCGCGCCTGCCCGAGATGGGCGAGATGATCACGCTCGAAATGGGCGCGCCGCGCGACCTCGCCGACAACGACCAGGCCGGGGCCGGTCCCTGGCATCTCAAGGGGTTCCTGAAGGCGCTCAAGACCTTCGAATGGGAATATGATTTCAACGACCGCGGCGAGCGCATCATCCGCGAGCCGATCGGCGTCTGCGGCCTCATCACGCCCTGGAACTGGCCGGTCAACCAGATCGCGCTCAAGGTCCTGCCCGCCGTCGCGACCGGCTGCACCTGCGTGCTGAAGCCCTCCGAGATCGCCCCGCTTTCCGCGTTTCTCTTCGCCGAAATGATGCACGAGGCGGGCTTCCCTGCCGGTGTCTTCAATCTGGTCAACGGCGATGGCGCGGGTGTCGGCACCGACATCTCAACCCATCCGGACATCGACATGGTGTCGTTTACCGGTTCCACCCGCGCCGGCGCGCTCATCACCAGGGCGGCCGCCGACACGGTCAAGCGCGTGACGCTGGAACTGGGCGGCAAGTCGCCCAACATCGTCTTCGCCGATGCCGACCTGGACAAGGCGGTGCGCAAGGGCGTGACCCATTGCATGGAGAACACCGGCCAGTCCTGCAATGCGCCCACGCGCATGCTCGTGGAACGTTCGGTCTATGACGAGGTGGTGGATCTCGCCGTCAGGCACGGCTCGGCCGTCAAGGTCGGCAATCCGAAGGAGCGTGGCGACCATATCGGCCCGCTTGTCAGCCAGGCGCAGTTCGACAAGGTGCAGGCGCTCATCCAGAAGGGCATGGAGGAGGGCGCGCGCCTCGTGCTGGGCGGCCCCGGCCGGCCGGAAGGCTTCAATCGCGGCTATTTCGTGCGGCCCACCATCTTCGCCGACGTCACCAATGACATGACCATCGCCCGCGAGGAAATCTTCGGCCCCGTGCTTTCGCTCATTGCCTTCGACGACGAGGCGGACGCCGTGGCGATCGCCAACGACACGCCCTATGGCCTGGCCGCTTATGTCCAGACCGGCGACCAGGACAAGGGCCGCCGTGTCGCGCGGGCCTTGCGTGCCGGCATGGTGCGGCTCAACGGGCGCAGCCTGTCGGCGGGTACGCCTTTCGGCGGTTACAAGCAGTCGGGCAATGGGCGCGAAGGCGGCGTCTGGGGCCTTGAGGACTTCACCGAGGTCAAGATCGTCTCCGGCTGGTAGGGGCGGACCATGGCGAGGCGGGCGCGCGGCCGGCGCAAATCGATCTTCACCCGCAGCCGCGGGCCCGCCGGCGCGCCGCCCGGCACGCTGGTGGCGGATCCTTCCGCCGCCAATCCCGTCATGCGCGTCATCGCCTGGAGCGAAACCGGTTTCGAGGAACGCGAGAATATCCGGCTGCAGGACGTCGAGGCCCTGCGCTCTGGCGGCCAACGGTTGTGGCTGGACATCGTCGGCACCGGCGACACGGCCTTCTTCGAGGCATTGGGGCAGTTCTTCGGCATCGACCCCCTGGTGCTCGAAGACGTTGTCGATCTGCAGCAGCGGCCCAAGGCAGAGGACTATCCCGGCTATGCCTATGTCGTCCTGCACATGGTCACGAACCGGTCGGTCAATTCGCGGGAACAGCTTTCGCTCATCTTCGGCCGCGATTTCGTCATCACGGTGCAGGAGCGCACCGACGATTGCCTCGATCCGGTGCGCGAACGGATGCGCCGGGGCAAGCCGCGCATACGCGCCGCCCGTGGCGATTATCTCGCCTATGCCATCATGGATGCCGTGGTCGACGCCTATTTCCCGGTTGTCGAAAGGCTCGGCGAACGTCTTGAGGAAATCGAGGATGTCGTCACCTTCAACCCGGAACCCGAGGATATCGACGCGCTGCACGAACTGAAACGGGATCTCGTGACGCTGAAGCGCTCGCTCTGGCCCACGCGCGACGTCATGAATGAACTGCGCAACGAGGGAAACGACATCATCGAGCAGGACACGCGCCGCTACCTGCGCGATGTTCACGACCACGTTCTCCAGCTGATCGACATCATCGAGACCTGCCGCGAGATCGCCACCGGCCTGCACGATCTCTATCTCTCCAGCATGTCGAACCGCATGAACGAGGTCATGAAGGTCCTCACCGTGATCGCCACCATCTTCATTCCGCTCAGTTTCCTGGCCGGCCTCTGGGGCATGAATTTCGACCACATGCCGGAACTGGACTGGGCGTGGGGATATCCGATGGCGCTTGGCCTGATGGCTGCCGTCGCATTTGGTCTGTTGGCCTGGTTCCGCTGGAAGAAATGGCTGTAACGGCAGGCATGGAAAGGGCAGGTACGAACATGGTCCCGGTCATTCGAACGGTTGTCGCGCTCGCGGCGCTGGCAGGCATGGCCCTGCCCGCCAGCGCCGGGGAACGTCAGTGCGGCTGGTATGTCATCCTCGGCTGCTCGACCGACGCCTACGAGGCGGAAAAGATGCTGGAAGAGGTGCGCGGTGTCGTGCTGCCGGGCAGCGCGGGCACGCATGTCGTGGAGACCGGCGACTATCCGAACTTCAATCCCGGTCTGTTCTGCGTGGTGGATGGCCCGTTCGAATCGCAGGCGCGGGCAGAAATCGTCCATTGGACCGACATGGTACCGGAGGCCTACGTCAAGCGCGGCTGCTGAGCGGCACCGTGCCGGACGGAACTTTTCCCCCGGCGCCCGGTTTGCCCGTCATGGAATTCCTTGAACTCTGGGGCAAGTCCGCCCTGACGACACTGGGCTGGTTCTGGACAGCTTTCTGGGCGTTCGGCCTGGGCTATCTCGTTTCGGCGGCCATCCAGGTCTTCGTGTCGCGGCAGCGCATGCGCAACGCCATCGGCAAGACCAACGCCCGCACTGTCGCGCTCGCCTCCTTCTTTGGTTTCATATCCTCGTCCTGCTCCTTCGCGGCGCTGGCCACCACCCGCAGCCTGCTGGCGAAGGGAGCGGGGCTCGTGCCCTCCTTCGCCTTCCTGCTGGCGTCCACGAACCTGGTCATCGAGCTTGGAATCGTCATCATGGCCTTCCTCTCCTGGCATTTCGTGGTCGGGGAATATTTTGGCGGATTGCTGCTGATCCTGGTCGTCTGGCTGCTTGTCCGTCTCACCCGTCCGTCGGCGCTTGTCGAGACTGTCCGCGAAAGACTGGAACAGGGCCAGGACGGCGAGGTGCCGGACTGGCGGGCGCTGGTCCGGTCCGAGAAGGGATGGATAGATGTCGCAAAGGCCTATTTCGACGAATGGCTGATGGTCTGGAAGGACGTGACGGTGGGCTTCACCGTCGCGGGCATCATCGCGGCATTCGTGCCGGGCAGTTTCTTCACCGCGCTGTTTCCCGGCAGCGGCAATGAAGCGACGTTTCTCGGCACGCTCGGCGATACGCTCGTCGGCCCGGTCGCCGCCTTCTTCACCTTCATCGGCTCCATGGGCAACATTCCGCTGGCCGGCGTCCTGTTCGCCAATGGCGTCTCAATGGCCGGAGTCATGGCCTTCATCTTCTCCGACCTCGTGGTCTTTCCGGTCATCCGCGTCAACGCCTTGTTCTATGGCTGGAAATTCGCGCTCTATATCGCCGCTGTATTCCTGGCCGGCCTCGTCGTGACGGCCCTTGCAATCCACTACGGCTTCGCGCTCCTCGGCCTGCTGCCGGAAGCGGAGGGGCAGGGCAGGCAGGTCGCGCCCTCCGAACGATTCGCCCTCGATCATACCTTCTGGCTGAATGCCGCCTTTGCCCTTCTGTCCCTCGGCTTTGCCTGGCTGGCATGGATGCGCGGCGGCTATGCGCGGGACGAGGGAATGGACATGCGCCATGGCGGACCGATCGACAGCATCCTGAAGTGGTTGGCGATCGCCGCCTTCGTCTGGATTGCCGGCGGGGCAGTCGCGTGGGTTGTTGCCTGAACGGCCTTCAGCCGCGCCAGCGCAACAGCCAGCGCTCCGCAAGCGTGATCAGCCAGCTCACCGTGAGGCCGAGCGCCGAGAGCACAAGCACCCCTGCGATCAGCTGGTCGGTGGCGAACAGCGAGCCGGCCATCTGGATATAGGCGCCGATGCCCTTCTGCGCGGCGATCAGTTCGGCCGCCACGATCAGGATGATCGCGATGGCCGAGGTGATGCGCATGCCGGACAAAATGGCCGGCATGGCGCCCGGCAGCAGGATCTTGCGCGCGATGGCAAGGCGCGAAAGCCCGAAGCTCTGCCCCATGCGGATCAGCGAACGGTCGACATTGTCCCCCCCGCCATAGGTAGCGATGACGGTCGGAAAGAAGGTGCCGAACAGGATCAGCCCCACCTTGGAGGCTTCGCCGATGCCGAACCAGATGATGAACAGCGGCAGCAGCGCGATCTTCGGCACCGGAAAGATGGCGGCCACCAGCGGCGTCAGGCTGGCGCGCACCGGCGCGAACAGCGCGATGGCGAAGCCGACGGCGATGCCGAGCACCGTGCCGAGCGTCCAGCCCATGACGAGGCGCGAGAGCGATGCGCTGAGATGCGCCCACAATTCGCCGCTGCGCCACAATTGCGCGAAGGCCGCCAGCACCTCGGACGGCGCCGGCAGCACGAGGCCGGAAATGAAACCGGTGCGGCTGCCCGTTTCCCAGATAGCGACCAGGGCCACGAAAGTGAGGATGGCGGTCAGCTTCGAAGGCCGGTAGTCGAACCCGCCGCCGCGATAGGCCACGGGCCGGCCGCGCTCGTCATCCCTGTCAGGCATCGGCCAGTTCCTTGTCGGCGGCTTCCGCCTCCTCGCGCATGGCATCCCAGAGCCGCTGCTGGATCGCGATCAGTTCCGGGTCGTCATGGCGGCGCGTCTCGATGGGCGTGCCGATGGTCACGACATCGCGCAGGCGTCCCGGCCGGCGCGACAGGATGGCGACGCGATGGCCGAGCCGCACGGCCTCCTGCAGGTTGTGCGTCACGTAGACGGCGGTGAAGCGTTCGCGCAGCCAGAGCTGAACGAGATCGTCCATCAGCAGGTCGCGCGTCTGTGCGTCCAGCGCCGAAAGCGGCTCGTCCATCAGGAAGACCGCAGGCCGCACCGCAAGCGCCCGCGCGATGGCCACGCGCTGCTTCATGCCGCCGGAAAGCTGGCGCGGCCATGCCTTCTCGAAACCGGTGAGTTTCGTGCGCGCCAGGACATCGGCGATGATCGCCTCGCGCTCGCTCCGCGACACGGTCGGCTGGCCTTCCAGCACGAGCGCCACATTGTCATGCACGCTGCGCCAGGGCAACAGGGCGAAATCCTGGAAGATGTAGGTCAGCGGGTTGAGCGAATTGGCCGGCGGCTCGCTCATCTGCAGCACGGCGCCACTGTCGGGCGTCTCCAGCCCGCCGATCATCCTGAGCAGCGTGGACTTGCCGCAACCCGACGGGCCGACAAGACAGAGGATCTCGCCGGAGGCGATGTCGAGCGATATGCCGTCCAGGACGGTGAGGCCGCCATAGGATTTCGCGACCGAGCGCAGCGAGAGTTCCAACCTGTAGCGTCCTCCGCGTGAAGGCTTGGCGGGGCGGCGCGCATGCCGGCGCCGCCCGCAACCTGTCCCTGCCCGTCAGTAGGTTTCGACGAAGGACGTGTCCACCAGGTTTTCCAGCTTCGCGGTGTCGGGCACCAGCTTCTCGGCCTTGAACCACTCGAACTGGTCGGTAACGGAAGCCATGTTGAGCTTGCAGCCGGGCTGTAGCCGCATGGCACCGGCCTTGATCGGTCCAGCGGCCTTGTCCAGCGGCCGGTCCGTGTAGACATATTTGTGGATCAGTTCGACCATGGCGTTGGCGGCATCCTCGCCGGCGGTCTTGTCGACGAGTGCCGCATTGTAGTCGGCGATGCCCTTGGAATAGGCCTTGAGGAAACGCTCGGTCACGTCCCGCTTTTCGGTCGTGTTGGCCGTGGAGGTGAAGACGGTGGTCACCTGGTAGCCGTCGATATAGTCGGCCACGTCGCCAATGATCTTCGCCCCGTCCGCCCCGGCAAGTCCCTTGGCGATATGCGGCACGATCGACCATGCGTCGACCTGGCCCGATTTCAGCGCGGCAATGACGGCGGGCACCTTCTGCAGCGCCACAAGCTCCATGTCGGCGGTGGAGAAGCCTTCCTTCATGGCGATCTTGGAGGCCATGTAGTGGAAGGAAGACCCGGTGCCGGTAATGCCGAAACGCTTGCCCTTGAGGTCTGCCGGTGTCTTCAGCCCGGCATCGTAGGCGGCGACGGATGCCAGGATCTTCTGCCCGTCGATGCCCTTTTCCTCCGTCAGCGCGCCGCCGATCACCTTCACCGCGCCCTTCTCGGCCAGGTTGATCAGCGCGCCGGTCATGGCCGTGACGCCATAGTCGATGTCGCCGGAGGCAATCGCCACCGCCATCGGGCCGGCGGCCTGGAACATCACCAGTTCGGCCTCCAGGTTCTCGTCGGCGAAATAGCCGCGCTCATGGGCGACATAGGCGCCCGCATGCGAGGTGAGCGACAGGATGCCGACCTTGATCTTGTCGGCGGCAGCGGCATGGCCTGCTGTCATGGCGAGCACGGAAGCGGCCACGGCGGCGCTCATGAAGGTGCGGCGGGTCAATCGGTTCGGTGTCATGCGGATCCTCCCTCAGGTCCTTTTTCTCTTCGCGTCGCGGCTGACTTTAGACCATGATGAAGCACGGGCAAGCCGTGAATTGCCCGGCCCGAGATGCGGGCTTCCATTTCGCCGCCAATTGCATTATAGGCAGCGCAACATCGCGGCCGTGCAGGCTGCCGTGTTTCATGGCCCGTGCTGGACGGCATCCCGGCTCTGGGCGTCCCGATCCTCTTTTTTCGAAAGGAACTTCCGATGTCGATTACGCCTGAGCGCAAGCAGGCGCTCATCAAGGAATATGCCACCGCCGCAAACGACACCGGTTCGCCGGAAGTGCAGGTGGCCATCCTGACCGAGCGGATCACCAACCTGACCGAACACTTCAAGGACCACAAGAAGGACAATCATTCCCGCCGTGGTCTCCTGATGCTCGTCTCGCAGCGCCGCCGCCTCCTGGACTATGTGAAGGCCAAGGACGAAGCGCGCTACAAGACGCTGATCGGCAAGCTGGGCATCCGCCGCTAAACCTTGGAAACGCAGCCGGACGCAATCCGGCTGCGTTGCCTTTTTCGGGCCATGGTGGCCCGGCCGGCGTCCCGGTCCGGCAGGCGGCAGACAGGCCGCACGGAAGGGACAGCCGCCCATGGGACAGGTCATGGGGCAGGATTGCCGGATGCTTGGAAGGCGCGTTGCCGCCTTCGCCTTTGATCGAGCATCCCGCTGTCTTGCCCGTGGCTCGTCCGAGACGACAGATGAGGAACGCACAGGTGCGCCGCAAGCATGGGGGCGCGCCCGTTCCGCCGATGAAAAGGACAAGACATGTTTTCCCACCACAAGGTAGAGATCGAGTGGGGCGGCCGTCCGCTCGTGCTTGAGACCGGCAAGGTTGCCCGTCAGGCCGATGGCGCCGTTCTGGCCACCTATGGCGAGACCGTCGTGCTCGCCACGGTCGTCTCCGCCAAGGAGCCCAAGCCCGGCCAGGACTTCTTCCCGCTGACCGTCAACTACCAGGAAAAGGCTTTCGCCGCCGGCAAGATCCCCGGCGGCTACTTCAAGCGCGAGGGCCGTCCCTCCGAGAACGAGACGCTGGTCTCGCGCCTGATCGACCGTCCTATCCGCCCGCTCTTCGCCGACGGCTACAAGAACGATACCCAGGTCATCATCACCGTCGTGCAGCATGACCTGGAGAACAATCCGGACGTGCTCTCCATGGTGGCCGCGTCAGCCGCGCTGACGCTCTCCGGCGTTCCCTTCATGGGACCGATCGGCGGCGCGCGCGTCGGCTATATCGGCGGCGAATACGTCCTGAACCCGCATGTCGACGAAATGCCGGAAAGCAAGCTCGACCTGATCGTCGCCGGCACGTCCGATGCCGTGCTGATGGTCGAGTCGGAAGCCCAGGAACTGTCCGAGGACATCATGCTGGGCGCCGTCATGTTCGGCCACAAGGCCTTCCAGCCGGTCATCGAGGCCATCATCAAGCTGGCCGAGGTTGCCGCCAAGGACCCGCGTGACTTCCAGCCCGAGGACCTTTCGGAACTGGAAGGCGAGATGCTCAAGATCGCCGAGGCCGACCTGCGCGAGGCCTACAAGATCGTTGACAAGCAGAAGCGCTACGAGGCCGTCGACGCCGCCAAGGCCAAGGTGAAGGAAGCCTTTGCTCCGGCCGAGGGCGAGGACGCGAAGTGGACCGGCGAGCAGATCGGCACGGTCTTCAAGTCGCTCCAGGCCAAGATCGTGCGCTGGAACATCCTCGACACCAAGAGCCGTATCGATGGCCGCGATCTTTCGACCGTGCGCCAGATCGTGTCGGAAGTCGGCATCCTGCCGCGCACCCACGGTTCGGCCCTGTTCACCCGCGGTGAGACCCAGGCCATCGTGGTCGCCACGCTGGGTACCGGCGAGGACGAGCAGTATGTCGACAGCCTGACCGGCACCTACAAGGAGCGTTTCATGCTCCATTACAACTTCCCGCCCTACTCGGTGGGCGAGACCGGCCGCATGGGTTCGCCCGGCCGCCGCGAGATCGGTCACGGCAAGCTCGCATGGCGCGCCATCCGCCCGATGCTGCCCGGCGCCGAGCAGTTCCCCTACACGCTGCGCGTCGTCTCCGAGATCACCGAATCCAACGGCTCGTCCTCCATGGCCACCGTCTGCGGCACCTCGCTGGCGCTGATGGATGCCGGCGTGCCGCTGGCCGCGCCCGTGGCGGGCATCGCCATGGGCCTGATCAAGGAAGACGACCGCTTCGCCGTCCTGTCCGACATCCTGGGTGACGAGGATCATCTGGGCGACATGGACTTCAAGGTGGCCGGCACGGCCAACGGCGTCACCTCGCTTCAGATGGACATCAAGATCGCCGGCATCACCGAGGAGATCATGGATGTCGCGCTGAACCAGGCCCGCGACGGCCGCCTGCATATCCTCGACGAGATGGCCAAGGCCATTTCCGAGAGCCGTGGCGAGGTTGGCGAGTTCGCGCCGCGCATCGAGGTCATGACCATCCCGACCGACAAGATCCGCGACGTGATCGGCACCGGCGGCAAGGTCATCCGCGAGATCGTGGAAAAGACCGGCGCCAAGGTGAACATCGAGGATGACGGCACCATCAAGATCGCCTCGTCCAACGCCAAGGAGATCGAGGCGGCCAGGAAGTGGATCCACTCCATCGTCGCCGAGCCGGAAGTGGGCGAGATTTACCAGGGCACGGTCGTCAAGACCGCCGATTTCGGCGCCTTCGTGAACTTCTTCGGCCCGCGTGACGGTCTGGTTCACATCTCCCAGCTTGCCCCCGAGCGCGTTGCCAAGACCACCGACGTGGTCAAGGAAGGCGACAAGGTCTATGTCAAGCTGATGGGCTTCGACGAGCGCGGCAAGGTGCGCCTGTCCATGAAGGTCGTCGACCAGGAGACGGGCCAGGAAATCGTCCGCGAGAAGAAGGACCGCAAGGAAGACGACGCCGACTGAGGCGCCGCTTCCCATGGCATCCTGGAAGGCGCGGGTGGTCTCCATCCGCGCCTTCATTCCGTTTCGGGGATGAACGATGAACGATGACCGGCTGAAGATCCTGTTTCACCCCTTTGCCTCGGGCCTTGCCGCCATGCCCGAAGACGGCCGCTGGCTCGCCGCCGGTATCGGGGCCGGTCTGGTCCTGCCGCAAGGCTTCGGCGCGCGACTGCATCTCGTCCAGGGCTTTCGGCCCGGCCACGATGCGCTGGCCCGCGCCGGTTTTGCCGTCAGCCCCGATTGGCCGGATGCTGACCCTCAGGGCTTCGACGGCGCCCTGATCCTGCTCGGGCGCCATCGCGGCCAGAACGAGGAATGGCTGCGCCAGGCGCTCGTCCGCCTGAAGCCGGGCGCGCCTGTCATCGTCGCCGGCGGCAAGACCGAAGGGGCGCAAAGCTTTGCCAGGCGGCTGAAGGCGGCGCTGCCCGGCGCGGTGGACAGTGTCGCGAAACATCACGGGCTTGCCATGTGGTTTGATCGTCCCGACGATGCGACGGTGACCCGGGCTTTCCCGGAATCCACCCCGCCGTCCCTGGTCGAGGGGCGTTACCGCACGGCGCCCGGCATGTTCTCCCATGACCGGGTCGATGCGGGCTCGCGCCTGCTTGCCAGCTGCCTTCCGGCCGGCCTTTCGGGCCGCGTGGCCGATTTCTGCGCAGGCTGGGGCTATCTGGCCGCGCAGGTCTCTGGCCATTGCCCGAAGATTTCCGCGCTCGATCTCTACGAGGCCGATCATGCCGCGCTGGAGGCTGCGCGCCGGAACCTCGCGGACGTGCCTGTCCAGGTGGCGTTTCACTGGCATGACCTTGCGGGCGAACCGGTGGAGCGGCGCTACGATGCCATCGTCATGAATCCGCCCTATCACACCGGCCGCAAGGCGGAGCCCGATCTCGGCCGGGCGATGATCCGCCGTGCCGCTTCTGCCCTCAAGCCGGGCGGTTTCCTGCTCATGGTCGCCAACCGGCAATTGCCCTATGAAGGCGAACTCGCAGCTTCTTTCGCGAAAGTGGAAAGGCTGGCCGAGGAGGGCGGTTTCAAGGTCTTTCTTGCCCGCCGCTGACCGGACCCGCGGGTTTCAGTGAACCATGGCTGTCGCCTGCGCCGGCAGGACGGTCAGGTCCTTCAGCTTGCCCGGAACCGGCTCGCCGGGAGCGGCGCGGTCGTAATCAAGCGGCGCGGGCTTGCCGTAATAGAAGCCTTGCACGGCATCGCAACCGGCCGCGCGCAGCAGGATCGCCTGCTGTTCCGTCTCGACGCCCTCGGCCAGCGTATGGGCACCGAGGGCGCGCGACAGGCCGACAATGGTCGAGACCACCGCGCCGGAACTCTCGTCGCTGTCGAGCCTCTGAACGAAGGAACGGTCGATCTTCAGCTTCTTGAAGTTGAAGTCCATCAGGTAGCTGAGATTGGAATAGCCCGTCCCGAAATCGTCGATGGCGATCGACACGCCCATCTCGGTCAACGCCTTGAGAATGCCGGCGGCCTTGCCCCGGTCGCGCGTCATCGCGGTCTCGGTGATCTCCAGTTCCAGGCGATGCGGCGCCAGGCCAGCCTTGTCGAGCGCCGAGCGCACGGTTTTCACCAGGTCTCCGGCCATGAACTGCATCGCCGAAAGGTTGATCGCCACATAGGTGTCCTCCGGCAACCTGGTTGCATCGAGACAGCCGCGGCGAAGGACCCATTCGCCCAATGACAGGATCATGCCGGATTCTTCCGCCACCGGAATGAATTCAGACGGCGGGATCATGCCGCGTTCGGGATGGCGCCAGCGCAACAGCGCCTCGTATCCGACGATCCGCCCGGATGCCAGGTCGAGTTGTGGCTGGTAGTGGAGGTCGAAATCGCCGCGGCGCATGGCGACCGGCAGTTCGCTTTCGATCCAGTGGCGGTAGTCTGCCACCCGGCTCATTTCCGGGTGGAAGATCGACCATGTGCCGATACCGCTGGCCCGCGCCCTTTGCAGGGCAAGGTTCGACCGGCGTAACAGGACGATCGGGTCCTGCCCGTCCTTCGGCATGGCGACGATTCCGGCCGAAAGGTTCACCGATTGCGGATTGTGCATGAGCTGGTAGGGCTTCATCATTTCCGTGAGCAGTCCCTCCACCATGTCCTCGATGGAGTCCGTCATCACTTCGTCGGCCAGCAGGATCACGAATTCCCCCGCGCCCATCCGGCCGATTTCGACCTCGCGCGGGAACTGCGCCTTGAGGCGTTCGCCGAATGCGCGGATCAGCTGGTCGCCCTGCTGGTAGCCGATCGCCTCGTTGATATGCTTGAAGCGGTCGATGTCGATGTCGATCATGAACACCGGCTTTCCGGACCGCAGCACCGAGGCCACGGCATCGGCGATCCTTTCGATCATCGCCACGCGCGTATGAAAGCCGGTCAGCTTGTCGACGTGGGTTTCCTGGTAGACATAGTCTTCCGATTCGTCGACGCCGGCGAAGAATGACATCGCTGCCAGGCTTGCCGACATCGTGCACAGGCTGGCGATGATCGCCCAGAGGACCGAAGGGGACACGGTCTCCAGGTGCATAGGCAGAAGCCCGGTATTTACCGCCCACAGGCCAAGCCCGAGGCTGCCGATGCCGGAAGCGGCGATCGTGATCAGTCTGAAGCGCATGCTGCGCTTGGGATTGCCTTTCATGGCCACATTGCTCCCCTTCATGCGGGAACAATAGCCGGTGAGGAGTTAACGCTTGCCCCAAGAGCAAGGGTTAACGATCCGCTGCCGTCCGGTGTTCAATCCGAAACTTGGTCGAGCTTCTTCAGCGTGTCGATGGAGGGCATCGAGACGGTGTTGTAGCCCGAATCCACGTAGTGGATCTCGCCGGTGACCCCGGAAGCCATGTCGGAAAGCAGGTAGAGCGCCGATTTGCCGACATCGTCGATTGTGACGGTGCGGCGCAGCGGGGAATTGCGCTGCTGGTAGGTGAACATGAAGCGCGCATCGGCGATGCCCGCGCCCGCCAGCGTGCGCACGGGACCTGCCGAAATGGCGTTGACGCGGATGCCCCGCGGCCCGTAGTCGCCGGCCAGGTAGCGCACGGAGGCTTCCAGGCCGGCCTTGGCTACGCCCATCACGTTGTAGTTCGGCATGACCCGCGTCGATCCGGCATAGGTCAGCGTCAGCAGCGAACCGCCATCCGGCATCAGCGCGGCGGCCTTGCGGGCGACCTCGGTGAACGAGAAACAGGAAATCACCATCGTCCGCACGAAGTTGTCGCGGCTTGTATCCGCATACAGGCCCTTCAGTTCGTTGCGGTCTGAAAAGCCGATGGCATGGACAACGAAATCGAGCGAGCCCCAGTCGTTCCCCAGCGTCTCGAAGACGGCATCGACGGAGGCCGTGTCCTCCACGTCGCAGGGCAGCAGGTGTTTGGAGCCGACCTGTTCGGCCAGCGGCTTGACCCGCCTTCCAAAGGCCTCGCCCTGGTAGGTGAAGGCGAGTTCCGCGCCCTGGGCCGCAACCGCTTTCGCGATACCCCAGGCAATCGAATGGTCATTGGCGACGCCCATGATGAGGCCGCGCTTGCCCGCCATCAACGCTGTCATGGCACCACCTCAGCCGTTGTGACGCTGGAAGACGAGGGTCGCGTTCGTGCCGCCGAAGCCGAACGAGTTCGACAGGGCGACATCGAAGGCGCCGTCCTGGCGCGATGTCAGGATGCGCGTGCCCTCGAATTCCGGGTCGAGCGTCTCGATATGCGCGCTTTCCGCCATGAAGTCGTTCTGCATCATCAGGATCGAATAGATCGCTTCCTGTGCGCCTGCACCGCCGAGCGAATGGCCGGTCAGCGATTTCGTGGAACCGATCCACGGCATGTCGTCGCCGAAGACCTCGCGGATGGCCGCGACTTCGCGGCTGTCGCCGACGGGCGTCGAGGTGCCGTGCGTGTTGATGTAGTCCACCTTCGCGTCGACGGTCGAAAGCGCCTGGCGCATGCAGCGAACCGCGCCCTCGCCCGACGGGGCGACCATGTCATAGCCGTCCGATGTCGCGCCGTAGCCGACCAGTTCGGCATAGATCTTGGCGCCGCGCGCCTTTGCGTGTTCCAGTTCCTCCAGGATGACCACGCCCGCGCCGCCGGCGATGACGAAGCCGTCGCGGCCGACATCATAGGCGCGGGAGGCCGATCCCGGTGTGTCGTTGTACTTCGACGACATGGCGCCCATGGCGTCGAACAGGTTGGACATGGTCCAGTCGAGATCCTCGTGGCCGCCGGCGAACATCACGTCCTGCTTGCCCATCTGGATCAGTTCCGCCGCGTTGCCGATGCAATGGGCGGACGTCGAGCAGGCCGACGAGATGGAATAGTTGACGCCATGGATCTTGAACCACGTTGCAAGCGTCGCCGAGGCCGTCGAACTCATCGCCTTGGGCACGGCGAACGGGCCGATGCGCTTCGGGCTGCCGTTCTTCTCGGTCGTCAGGGCGGCTTCCACGATCGTGCGCGTGGAAGGGCCGCCCGAGCCCATCACGATGCCGGTGCGCTCGTTGGTGATGTCACCCTCTTCAAGGCCGGAATCGTCGATGGCCTGCTGCATGGCGACATGGTTCCAGATGCCGCCCTGGCCGAGGAAGCGCATGGCGCGGCGATCCACCAGGTCGGCGCCGTCGATGGTCGGGCGTCCCCACACCTGGCTGCGGAACCCGTGCTCCGCGAAGGATTCCGAAAAGGTGATCCCCGATCTGGCCTCGCGCAGGGATGCCGTCACCTCGGCCGGGTTGTTGCCGATGGAGGATACGATCCCGATGCCGGTTACGACCACTCGTCTCATGGATACTCCTTGCATGGCATGGCCGGGCGCATCATGCGCCGGCTTTTTCCTTGGACAGGCCGACCTTCAGGTCGGATGCCGTGTAGATGGTCTCGCCGTCGGCCTTCAGCCAGCCGTCGGCAATGCCGAGAACGAGCCGCCCGCGCATCACGCGCTTGAAGTCGACGCCGTATTCCACAAGCTTCGTCTTCGGCGTGACCATGCCCTTGAACTTGACCTCACCGGTGGAGAGCGCCATGCCGTAGCCGGGTTCGCCGAGCCAGCCCAGGTAGAAGCCGGTCAGCTGCCACATGGCGTCGAGGCCGAGGCAGCCCGGCATGATCTCGTTGCCGATGAAGTGGCAGGGAAAGAACCAGAGGTCGGGCTTGATGTCGAGTTCGGCGCGGATATAGCCCTTGCCATGGGCGCCGCCTTCTTCCGAGATGTCGGTGATGCGGTCGAACATCAGCATGGGCGGGGCAGGCAATTGCGCATTGCCGGGGCCGAACAGTTCCCCGCGCCCGCAAGCCAGCAGGTCTTCGTAGTCGTAAGCGTTCTTCCGTTCGGCCATCGTCGTTCCGTCTTTCTGTTCCTGGCTGGCCGCATCCCTAGCACGGAGGCGGCACATCCGAAAACCACCGCGCCGGCATGAGTTGCCGCAGGCGGCGTCATCCTGTTCGCGATTACAGGAAAGCGCGCGCCGGGGCAAAGCCGAAAGAACTAATATGAGCGGTTTTTGCCGTCATTTTCCGCGATGACGGCATGGCCGACCGCGTGCCGGGATCAGTCCTCGACCTTTTCTCCGGGGTAGACGCCCCACAGGCGGGCCTGTTCCATCCAGCCCTTGGTCCCGGAGAAATTGACGTGGCACCATTGCCCGCCGCAGGCGATGACATCCCCCATGGCACCGGGCTCGACCCGGGCGAGGCGCGATGCGTCCTCGCCAGGTTTGGCCATGAGGTCCAGCAGCGCGCCCGTTCCGGCATCCCAGGGGGCAGCGACCACGGTCCGCCGGCCCGACAGAAGGCCTTGGGAGACCCAGCCTTCCGTTCCGTCGGCATCGCGCACCCGGCGCCAGGTGTCGTATTCCTGGATGATTTCGAGCGGCAGGCCGCGCTTCACATAGGTCCAGTCCACCGGATAGGTCGTGCCGGGGCCGATCCGCAGGTTCGCCTGGCTGGCTTTCAGCGAGACGAATCGCGGCAGCGGCAGGCCGCTTGGCCCCAGCACCGCGGCCTGGGCTTCGCCGGCGGCTGCCGGTGCGGCAATCATGAACGGGGTGGCGAGAACGGTCGCGATGGCGAGACCGGAAAGGACCAAATGACGCATTTTCGAACTGACCTGCTTGCCGGAAACGGCCCGTCGGCGTGTCCGGCCTGATTTTCTTTGTCTTCCGTCACGGCGCTTGTTAGACAGGTTTCGCAATGCCGGGGGTGCTTCCGCAGCCCCCTGATTGGGCAGCCTCCGCCGAGACCGGTTGCACTGTGAACGGTCTTGGTTAAAGAGGTCTCAACGGATCGGGAGCAGAGGTCGCACATGCCGGGAAAAAAGAAGCCGCTCGTCATCGTAACGCGCAAGCTGCCGGACCAGGTTGAAACGCGCATGCGCGAGCTCTTCGATACCCGGCTGAACGTCGACGACACGCCGATGAGCCAGCCCCAGCTTCTGGCCGCCATGAAGGAGGCCGACGTCCTGGTGCCGACGATCACGGACCGGATCGATGCCGCGCTCATCGCCCAGGCGGGTGAGAACCTGAAGCTGATCGCCAATTACGGCAACGGTGTCGACAACATCGACGTCGCTGCCGCTGCAAAACGCGGCATCCATGTCACGAACACGCCCAATGTCCTCAATGAGGATACCGCCGACATGACCATGGCGCTCATGCTGGCCGTGCCGCGCCGGCTCGTCGAGGGCGCGGACCTGCTCAAGGGCGACGGGACCTGGGCCGGATGGTCGCCGACCTGGATGCTCGGACACCGCATCCACGGCAAGCGGCTCGGCATCGTCGGCATGGGACGGATCGGCACGGCGGTGGCCCGCCGCGCAAAGGCGTTCGGCTTGTCGATCCACTATCACAACCGCCATCGCGTCGCGCCTGCCATCGAGGAAGAACTGGAAGCCACCTGGTGGGACAGCCTCGACCAGATGCTCGCGCGCATGGACATCATTTCGGTCAATTGCCCGTCCACCCCGGCAACGTTCCACCTCCTGTCGGCGCGCCGTCTCCAGTTGATGAAGCCCGGTGCCTACCTGGTCAACACCGCGCGCGGCGAGATCGTCGACGGCGCGGCGCTGGCCGATTGCCTGGAAAGCGGCCACCTCGCCGGCGCGGGCCTCGACGTGTTCGAGCACGAACCGGCGCTGGACAAGCGCTTCCTGAAGCTCGCCGAGACCGGCAAGGTCGTGATCCTGCCGCATATGGGGTCGGCCACGATCGAGGGCCGCATCGACATGGGCGAAAAGGTCATCATCAATATCCGCACCATGGCCGACGGACACCGTCCGCCGGATCGCGTCCTGCCCTCGCAGGCCTGAGAGGTCATCGGGGGAGGGTGCGGGCGATCAGGCCGAGGCGATGTCCGCGGCCAGCGTGCCGTCCTCATGCAATGTCACGTCACGGCCGGAGAACAGGGCGTGGTGCGCCTTGTCCAGCTTCACCGCCATCGGCGGGCGCCAGCCCATCTCCGAAGCCGTCAGGAAGCCCAGCAGCAGGATGGCATCGGGCTGGTGCATGACCAGCCCGGCCGGCGCATGTCCCGAATGGACCAGTTCCATCATCACCGCGGAAGCCGAGGACGAACCGATCGTGCCGGGCAGGAAAAGCACCGTTCCGGCCACGGAGGCCCCGTGCTGGGGATGGCGAACATCGGCGATGCGCCCCGTCTTCGGATCGACGCCGCCCCAGAAGCTGATCGGCGCATCGAGCACGAGGCCCAGCCCCCGGCCCGGCATGCCCGCGCAGAGGATTTGGGCCTTCAGTTCCATGCGGGCCGCTCCGCGAACACCGGCCGTCCGGCGACAGCGCTTTCCACGCAATCGGCAAGCGAGCCGAACAGCGTGGCATATCCGGTATTGCCCGGCGCATAATGGGCAAACTTGCCCGAATTGGTCATCAGCACGCCCCCTTCGACAGCGTCCATGATCGGCGTGACGACCACGCATGTGTCGGCCACGATGGTCACGCCCCTGGCTTCCAATCCGTCCTTCAATCCGCTCCGGACGAGCGCTTCCAGCGCATGGCGCCCGGTGCAGGCATGGAACGGAAGGGCGAGGCGGCGGCCGCCGATCAGCCGGTCAAGGGCAATGAACTCCTCATGCGACAGGTGCGGACTGCCGATGGCCACGGCGTCGATCCGGTCGCCGGCAGCGGTGGAAAGGCGCTTGCGGGCATCCTGCGCCATCGCCGCAGTGACGGCGATGATCTCGTCCGGCGCGTTTCCGCCAAGCGCCGTTTCCAGGTCGGGCGCTTCGGGCGTGATGCCGGCGACGTGAAACAGCCCGACAGCGCCGGACGAGGCCGCCGCTGCCGCGAACGCCTTCAACTGGTCTTCGCCGGGATGCGCGGTGACACCTGTCACCACGCCGACCGCATCGCCGGCCATGCGGCCATAGAGCGAGCCCAGCACCGGCCAGTTCGAAGGGTCGGCGAGAAAGGCATCCGGTGCGCCGGAAAGGTCGAAGACGAAGCGCGCAACCCGGTTTTCCGGCAGGTGCAGTCCATAGGCCGGCGCGCGGCCGGCGATGGCGCAGGCGATGTCGAGAAAATCGCCATAGCGGTTGGTGCGCGCGCCCAGCACAGAGTTGCAGAAGGCGACGGCGTTGGACTCGCCCCAGGCGACATCCGCGCCCGCCGCGGGCCTGTGTCCGGCCTGGTAGGGCGCGCAGGTCCAGGTCGGCTGGCAGCCGAGCTTGAGATAGCCCTGCATCATCCGCCGCGCCATCGCGCGTTCATGCTCGCCGAGGCGCTGGCGCGAACAGCCCGTCAGGTCCAGCGCCCCGACATTGAGCGTGGAGGGCACCGAAACGCGCGCGCCGCCTTCCACCAGCCTTTCCGCGAACAGCGTGCCGGAATCGCCGTGGTAGAGAGCCCCGTCGATATGCGCGGAGGCGACGGGAATGAGGCGAGGCGCGCCCATCAGCCGCGCGGTCTCGGCCACAAGCCGCATGGCCATGGCCGCGCCGTCGCCGTCCCGCCCCGCGGCAATGGCTTTTTCCTCGCCGTTGAGATGAACCGTCATGTCAGCGGCTCCCGCGTGCCCGGTAGCGGATCGTCTCGAAACGGGCGGCCAGCGCATCGTAGAGCAACAGGCGCCCGATCAGCGGTTCTCCCGCCCCGGTGATGACCTTGATCGCCTCCATGGCCTGCAATGTGCCGATCACCCCCGTCAGGGCGCCGAGGATGCCGGCCTCGGCACAGGAAGGCACAACGCCGGCAGGCGGCGGTTCGGGGAACAGGTCGCGGTAGCCGGGGCAGGGCGTGCCGTCGGGAAAACGCCCAAAGGGCGTCAGCACCGTCACCGATCCGTCGAACCGGCCGACGGCCCCCGTCACGAGCGGCTTTTCCAGCGCCGCGCAGGTATCGGCCGCCAGGTAGCGCGTGGCGAAATTGTCCGATCCGTCGACGGCCAGGTCATAGTGCTCGACGATGCTCGAAGCATTGTCTGGCGTCAGCCGCAGCGCATGTGCCTCAACGTTGACATGCGGGTTGAGCCGGGCGATCGCCCGCGCCGCGCTTTCCACCTTGGCCGCGCCCACGTCGTCCGTCCCGTGGATGACCTGGCGCTGCAGGTTGGACAGCGACACCGTGTCGTCGTCGGCAATGCCGAGCGTGCCCACTCCGGCTGCCGCAAGATAGGCGAGCACGGGAGCGCCCAGCCCGCCCGCGCCGATGACCAGCACACGTGCCGCCTTGAGGCGCTGTTGCCCCGCGCCGCCTACCTCCGGCAGGACGATATGGCGGGCATAGCGTTCCAGTTCGCTGTCGCTGAGCTTCGTGTCCATGGGCGGAGCCTATCGCTTTCCCGTGCCGCTGTCAGGCGGCTCTTCGGGCGTGACGGTGCCCGCCGATACGCGGAAGAACTGCGCCCGGTCCGACAATGCGGAAAACAGGGCCGCGTCCGTGCCGGTCATGATCGCCTGGGCGTTCAGGCTGTCGATGATCTCGAACAGGGCCGCCCGCCGCCCCGCGTCGAGGTGCGCCGCGATCTCGTCGAGCAGCAGGACGGGGGCCATGCCGGCCATTTCGCCCGTCAGCCTTGCATGCGACAGCACGAGGCCGGTCAGCAACGCCTTCTGCTCGCCCGTGGAACACAGCGCCGCCGGCATGTCCTTGGGCCGGTGGCGAACGTCGAGATCGGACCGGTGCGGGCCTTCGAGCGTGCGCCCCGCCGCCCGGTCGCGGGCGCGGCCCTGGCGCAGCGCAGAGCGGTATTCCTCTTCCACATCCACCGCCGGTCGCGCCGCGCAGGCGGTTTCCAGGTCGCCGGTCAGTGCCAGGTCGGCCCTGGGAAACGGGCTGCCGGCCGGCAGCCGTTCGTTCATGGCCTTGAGCAGGGTCATCAGCTCGCCGCGCGCCGCGGCGATGGCCGTCCCGGTCTCGGCCATCTGCGCCTCGATGGCCTCGAACCAGCGGTCGTCCTGGCGGTCTTCCGCCAGCAGGCGGTTGCGCGCGCGCATGGCCTTCTCGAAGTCCAGTGCCCGGCGGCCATGCGCCGGGTCGATGGCCAGCACCATGCGGTCGAGGAAGCGCCGCCGGTCCCCGGCCGGGCCGGTGAACAACCCGTCCATGGCCGGGATCAGCCAGACGACGCGCAGATGCGCCAGGAGGTCCTCCGCCGAACGGGCCGCCGCGCCGTTGATCCGGATGCGCCGGCCCGCTTCACCCGGCGAAAGCCCGGCCGTGCCGGTACCGATCTCGGTCTCGCCGTCCGGCCCGTTGACCACGGCATGGATGGCGAAACCCGCCGCAGTGTCGCGCGCCACCGTCTCGTAGGGTGCGCGGCGCATGCCGCGTCCGGGCGATAGCAGTGACACGGCTTCCAGCAGGTTGGTCTTGCCGGCGCCGTTCTCGCCGGTCAGCACGACATGGGTGTCGCCCAGTTCCAGCGACAGGCTCGCATAGTTCCGGAAATCGGACAGCCGGATACGCGAAAGCCAGACGCGCGGCGGCAGTCCGCCCGTCTCCTCCATCGCCCTTGGGACCCCGCTCACACGCGCATGGGCATGAGAACGTAGAGGGCGTCCGGATCGTCGGGATCGGAGATCAGCGTCGGCGAACCGGCATCGGCCAGCATGAAGCGGGCTTGCGCACCGCCGATCTGCGACGTGACATCCAGCAGGTACTTGGCGTTGAAGCCGATTTCCAGCGCATCCGCCTCGTAGCCCGCAGCGATTTCCTCGGTCGCGGAACCGGAATCGGGATTGTTGACCGTCAGCACCACCTGTCCGTTGCCGATGGAGAGCTTCACCGCCCGTCCGCGTTCCGATGAGATGGTCGAGACGCGGTCGACCGCCTGGCCGAAGCTCTGCCGGTCGATGAGCAACGTCTTGTCGTTACCGGTCGGAATGACGCGCTGGTAGTCGGGGAAGGTGCCGTCGATCAGCTTGGAGGTGAGGATCACCGAACCGAGCGTGAAGCGGATCTTCGTGTCCGAAAGCTCCACCGTCGCCTTCATGTCCGGCGCGTCGACCAGTTTCTGCAACTCGCTGACGGTCTTGCGCGGGATGATGATGCCGGGCATGTCCTCCGAGCCGGCCGGCGCTTCCATCTCGGCACGTGCAAGGCGGTGCCCGTCGGTCGCCACCGCCCTGAGCTTCAGCTTGCCGCCGTCTTCCAGCGTGTGGAAGAAGATGCCGTTGAGGTAATAGCGTGTTTCCTCGGTGGATATGGCGAACTGCGTCTTCTCGATCAGCCCCTTGAGGTCTTCGCAATCCATGCGGAAGATGTGGCTGAAGGAACCGGCCGTCAGTTCCGGGAAATCGGCCTGCGGCAGGCATTGCAGGCGGAAGCTGGAGCGCCCGGAGATGACGCTCATCGACCCGCCGTCCTCCTCCACCTTGAGCATGACTTCGGCCCCGTCGGGCAGCTTGCGCACGATGTCGTAGAGCAGGTGGGCGGGCACGGTGGTCGCGCCGGCCTGCTCGACCTGCGCCGCGGTGGCTTCCGTGATTTCCAGGTCGAGGTCGGTCGCCTTCATCTCCAGGCTCTGTCCCTCGGCCTTGAGCAGCACGTTGGACAGGATCGGGATCGTGTTGCGGCGCTCCACCACGCGATGCACGTGGTTCAGCGACTTCAGAAGGTTGGACCGTTCAAGCGTGACGCGCATGGGAGAGACCCGGGAAGATTGACTGAAACAGGAACCGGTCCTGCCATATGGGCGGACCGCCCGGCCGGACGGCCGGAAGTAGCATGCAAAACAACAGGAAAACCGCTCCGAAGGCAAGGGCGCAAAGCGTTGCGGATATGCCTATCCACGCCATTTCGGGAACGCCGGGACACTGGCGCGGCGCTGGCGGCCGGACATTGGGCGGGACGGGAGGCGCGGCTAGTGCCGCACCTCCCGCCTGGCTCGGCCGGTGGCCATGGTCCCTGCCGCCGGTCCGGTCCGCCGCCAGGATGGCGCGATCGCGGGCAGGGCCGGAATGTCCGGCCCCTCCCGAAAGGTCAGGCCTGTTCGTTGATCAGGCGCTTGAGCAGTTCGATTTCCTGGGCCAGCGTCTGGTCGCCGGTGGTCAGGTCCTCGATCTTGCGCACGGCATGCAGGACGGTCGTATGGTCGCGGCCGCCGAAGCGCCGGCCGATCTCGGGCAGCGAACGCGGCGTCATCACCTTGGACAGGTACATCGCCACCTGCCGCGGCTTGACGATCGTCCGGGTGCGCCGGTTCGACAGCAGTTCCGACTTCGACACGTTGTAGTGGCGCGCCACGATGCGCTGGATATCCTCGATACGCACGCGCTTCGGCTCGCCGGAGCGGTAGATGTGCGCCAGCAGGTCTTCCACCCGGTCCACCGTCAGTTGCGGCTCGAACGACCGCCGGAAAAGGAGCTGGTTGAAGGCGCCTTCCAGTTCGCGGCCCGAGCCGCTCACCGTGCGGGCGACATGGTCCAGGATGTCCTCGCCGATCTCCAGGCTGGCGTCCTCGGCCTTCGCCTCGGCAAGCTTGTTGCGCAGCATGTTGAGGCGCATGTCGTAGTCCGGCTGGCCCATTTCCAGCGCCACGCCGCCGAGCAGCCGGGAGCGCACGCGCGGCTCCAGCGATTCCAGTTCTCCGGCCGGACGGTCCGCCGCCACCACCACCTGCTTGGCGCTGTCGAGCAGCATGTTGATCAGGTGGCAGAACTCGTTCTGGATCGTCTTGCCCTGCAGGAACTGCATGTCGTCGATGATCAGCAGGTCGATGTCGCGCAACTGGTCCTTCAGCGTCAGCGCGGAATTGTCGCGGATGGCCGTGGCGAAGCGCCACATGAAGTACTCGGCCGTCAGGTAGACCACGCGTGTCTGCGATTGCCGCTTGAGCGCCCCGGCCGCGATGGCCTGCAACAGGTGCGTCTTGCCAAGGCCAACCGAGGCATGGATGAAGAGCGGGTTGAACCGCACCGACGGCGATCCGGATTCCGCGACGGTCCGCGCCGCTGCCAGCGCCATCCGGTTTGTCGAGCCTGCGACGAACGTGTCGAAGGTATAGCGCGGATCGAGCGGCGAGCCGAGGACGCTGTTGCGCCCGCCATCCTCGTGCCGTGGCCGTGCCGGGGCGCGCTGTGCTGCCGCCGGAAACTGGGCAATCGTCGCCGTGGACTGGAGCCCGGCCTTTACCGCCTGGCGAACGGCCGGCTCGGCGGGCGTCTCCTGCTCCTGCTTGCGGCTGCGCGTTGCCGAGCGGACAATGAGGTCCACCCGAAGGATTTCGGCGCTTTCCGCCTGCCAGAGTTGTGTCAGGAGATCGTTGTAGTGTCCGGAAATCCATGACCGCAGGAAGGCGGTCGGAACCGAAAGGCGGACCACGGAGCGTGAAGCCTCGACCAGTTTCATCCGTCCGAACCAGCTTTGGTAAACCTCGTTGCCGAGTTTCGCCTTCAGTTGGGCCCGCACGCGGTCGAACGACGCTTCCGCGTTCATTCCTTTCTTCGTCATTTCCTGGTTCCTCGTATCCGAGCAGACGCTGTCGTTCCGCCCGGCCATTGCAGTCTGCATCGCGCCCTGCATCTGTCCTCGTTCCTTTTGTCCCGCTCCGGAGCGCCGCCGCTACGCCCGCAACCCCGAAGACCCCTGGTACGGGAAGGCCCAAGAAAAGGCCGCCCCCCTCTCGCAGGCAAGACTTCCCTGTCTTGCGAAACGCATTGGCTTCGCAAACCGGTCGGCCTTGCCCATGTCCTGATACCCCCTTGCCTGCAGGTCGCCCCACCCGACCGGCAGAGCCGGCTACTGGCAAAAAGGCCGGATCGCTGTGACGGCATGACGCCGCACCCGACCCTGCTGCCGGTTGCGAACAACCGGTCGAGAGAGCAAAATCCACCGCGCCCGGACTGATCATCCGGGATGGAATTGTTGCCTTTGTTGCGGTGTTTCAGGCCCCCCGGGGCCCGTCCCTCTCGATGTCTGGAGATTACAAAAAACACTGTGGAAAGGGCAAGCCATGCACTTACCAATTTTTAACGAATCTGGGTCGCAAGACCTCTTGACTCCGGGGCCGTGTTTCACCCCTGCCTGATAAATCGTTTGGATTCATATCTTTTCGCCAGGCGAACGAACCGGGCAGGTGGCAAAGAAATTTTTTCAAAGATTTTGCTTGACTCCCGGCATCGGTGACTTGTCCTGCCCCGATGGGGATGACTTGTGGATAACCTCTCACAAGTATATGAAAACAAACAATAATTAGCGCAGTGGAAAAAATCGACCTGAATTCATGATGGCCCTGTAGGACGGCCGTGGCCGTCCTGTGCCGGCAAAAGGAAAACAAAGTTAACGACTTGCCGCAGTTGCAACAGGAAAAAGGCCCGCGGCGCAACACCGCGGACCTTTCCGGAATGCTGTCGGAAGGAAAGCCGGCTGGTCAGCCGAGGGCCTTCACCCGGGACACCAGCCGCGAAACCTTGCGGGAGGCCGTGTTCTTGTGCATCACGCCCTTCGAGGCCGCGCGCATGAGTTCCGGCTGCACCGCCTGCAGCGCTGTGCGGGCCTCATCCTTGTTTCCGGAAGCGATGGCTTCCTCGACCTTGCGGATGAAGGTGCGGACGCGCGAACGGCGCGTCTTGTTCACTGCGGTGCGCGCGGCGATCTTGCGCGTAGCCTTCTTGGCCGAAGGTGTGTTGGCCATGGTGCCTCTCTTTTCTTCTCAGCTTGTGGCGTCCGGCCTTCCGGCCGAAGGGACGCGAAAACATGTCGGGCGGCCAGAAGGCCGCCGCGGTTGTCGGGGCTTATAGTGCAGCTTTTCGCCCCAGTCAACGCTTTCCCGCACGCCTTTGCAGAGCCCTTCCGGTCGCCTCAACGATGCTTGAAATTGGGTTTGCGCTTCTCGGTGAAGGCGGCCATCCCCTCCTTCTGGTCCTCGAAGGCGAAGGTGGAGTGAAACAGCCGCCGCTCGAAGCGCAGGCCCTCGGCAAGTGTCGTCTCCAGGGCGCGGTCCACCGCCTCCTTGGCCATCATGACCGCCGGCAGGGAATAGGAGGCGATCTTCTCCGCTGCGTCCATCGCCGTCTCCATGAGGTCGGCCAGCGGCACGACCCGCGAGGCGAGCCCCGACCGTTCCGCCTCCTCGGCGTCCATCATCCGGCCGGTCAGGCACATGTCCATGGCCTTGGACTTGCCCACCAGGCGCGTCAGGCGCTGCGATCCCCCCATGCCGGGAATGACGGCGAGCGTGATTTCCGGCTGGCCGAAGCGCGCATTGTCGGCGGCGATGATGAAGTCGCACATCATGGCCAGTTCGCATCCCCCACCGAGCGCGTAGCCGGCCACCGCGGCGATGATCGGCTTGCGGGTGCGCGTTGCAGCGTCCCATCCGGCAAAAAGGTCCTTCGAATAGGTGTCCTGGTAGGTCAGCGGCTGCATCTGCTTGATGTCGGCGCCCGCCGCGAAGGCCTTCTCGGAGCCGGTGATGACGATACAGCCGATCTTGTCATCGCCGTCGAAGCGCGCAAGCGCCTCGCAGACCTCCTCCATGACGGTCAGGTTGAGCGCGTTGAGCGCCTTCGGCCGGTTGAGCGTGATGATGCCGACGCGTCCGCGCGTGTCGGTCAGGATGGTTTCGTATGCCATGGTTCTCCCCTTGCTGGGCCCGGTTTGCGATCAACCTAATCAGCGTTGGCAAGCCGGGCAATGGAATGTCGACCGTCCGGACTGGACGAAACGCTGCACGGCGTGGCGGCAGCCGGGCGCCGGGCATGGTTCGCCCTCCCGGTCATAGACCGCGAAGGCATGCTGGAAATAGCCGAGCGTCCCGTCGGCCTGGACGTGGTCGCGCAGCGACGAACCGCCCGCCGTGATGGCTTCGGCGATGACCGCTCGGATAGCCTGCGCAAGCCGTTCCGCCCGCACGCCCGGCCCGCCGTCCCGCCTGGCCAGCGTTCCGGCGCTGCGCAGCGGCGAAAGCCGGGCCCGCCAGAGCGCCTCGCAGACATAGATGTTGCCCAGTCCCGCGACCAGGCGCTGGTCCAGCAGCGCCGCTTTCAGCGGCGTCCGCCTGTCGCGGAACAGACGCGCAAGCGCCGCGCCATCGAGCGCGTTGCCTGTCGGCTCCAGTCCCAGTCCGCTCAGCGCCGCATGTTCCGCCAGCCCGTCTTCCCGTGCCAAGAGCATGAAACCGAACCGGCGCGGATCGTTGTAGATGACGCGGACGGCCGCGCCGCCGGCGGTGGCAAGATGAAGCACCACGTGATCGTGCGCGCTGTCCTTGGAGCGCGCGTGGTGGAATGCGCCGGGCAGGCCCGGCTCGGCGCCGTCCTCGATCCGGTAGGAGCCGGACATCCCGAGATGGCAGATGACGACCGTGCCGTCGTCGAGATGGACGAGCAGGTATTTCGCGCGCCGCCCGAGCGCCGTGATCCGCCGGCCTTCAAGCCGGTGGGCGAAGCGATCGGGAAAGGGAAAGCGCAGGTCCGGCCGGCGGATGTCCGCCCTTTCGATCCGGGCACCCTCCATCACCGGCGCCAGGCCGCGGCGCACCGTTTCCACCTCGGGCAGCTCAGGCATCGGCGCGGATCAGGTCGAGGAAGGACGTGCCGTGGCGGCCCGGTGCGATGCCCAGATGCGCTGCGACCGTCTCGCCGATATCGGCGAATGTCGGGCGCAGGCCCGCGGAGACCGGCTTCAGGCCGGGACCTGTCCCGATCACGGGAACGCGCTCGCGCGTATGGTCGGTCCCGCGCCAGGTCGGGTCGTTGCCGTGGTCGGCCGTCAGCATCAGCATGTCCCCGGGCCTGAGCCGGGCAAGCGCTTCGGGCAGGCGCCGGTCGAAGGCTTCCAGCGCGCCGGCATAGCCCGGCACGTCGCGGCGGTGTCCGAACTCGGAATCGAAATCGACGAAATTGGCGAAGACGAGATCGCCGTCGCCGGCCTCTTCCATGGCGCCGAGCGCCGCGTCGAACATCGCCATGTTGCCCGATGCCTTGCGCAGGTCGCCGATGCCGCGATGGGCGAAGATGTCGCCGATCTTGCCGACCGCGAAGACCTTTCGGCCGGCCTCCGTCAGCCGGTCGAGCAGGGTGGGCTCGTGCGGCGGCACGGCATAGTCGCGCCGCCTGGCCGAATTGCGCACGAACGCACCGGGCGCTTCGCCGGTGAACGGGCGGGCGATGACGCGCCCGACCTTCCAGGCGTCGGCGTGAACACGCATGATCGCGCACAGCCGGTAGAGGTTCTCCAGCCCGAAATGCGTTTCGTGGGCCGCGATCTGGATGACGGAATCGGCGGATGTGTAGATGATCGGCTTGCCGGTGGCGATGTGCTCCAGGCCGTAGTCGTCGATCACCGCCGTGCCGGAATAATGACGGTTGCACAGCCATCCCGGAAGTCCGGCCTCGCCGACGGCGGCCTGCAGCAGTTCTTCCGGCATGGAGGGATCCGTGTCCGGGAAATAGCCCCAGTCGAATGTCACCGGCAGGCCGGCCATCTCCCAGTGGCCGGAAGGTGTGTCCTTGCCGCTCGAGATTTCCTGCGCCGCGGCATGAAAGCCGTGGACCGGCCCCTCCAGACCGGGCGGCACGCGCCCGGTCGCGATGGCCGCGGCCTGTCCCAGGCCAAGCGCCGTCATGTGCGGCAGGCGAAGCGGGCCGGAGCGAAGGCCGGCGCGGTCTCCCGCGCCACGCGCGCAGCTTTCCGCGATATGTCCGATGGTGTCGGCGCCTGTGTCCACGAAACGCTGCGCATCCGCCGCGCCGCCGATGCCGGCGGAATCGAGGACGAACAGGAAAGCACGCGCCATGGTTTCGTTCCGTTTTCTTGCAGGTTGCCGGACCCAGAGATAAGCGCGCACCGGGCCGTTGGCAATTCGGAAACCATATCGGTGCACGCTCGTTGCGCCAATGCCCGCCCGCCCGCGAACTGCCGGAGAACGCCGTGACGCGTCTTGCTGCCACCTGTCTTGCCGGTTCGGTCCTCGTGGCGTCCTTGCCGGCCGCCGCGGCGGGTGCGGATTGGCGCGAGGAGACCGGCACGTTTCGCATCGGGATCGTGGCGCAGGGCGGCACGCCCAACCCTGCCGGCGCATCCCTGGTCCGGGCTGCCTACGCTGATGCCCTTGGCCTGCCGGTCGAGATTGTCGTGACGCGCGATTATGCCGCGCTGATCGACGCGCAGGCTGCCGGGCGGATCGACTACGGGATTTATTCGGCCATGGCCTACGTGGCGGCACGGCGCTATTGCGCCTGCGTCGAGGCGATTGCCGCGCCGGTTTCCGTGACGGGCGCGACGGGATCGCGGGCCGTGGTGATCCGCCGCGGCACCGCTGACGGTGACGAAGGGTCCTATACCTTGGCCCATGCACCGGGCGGCGTTCCCGGTGTTTGGGCAGGCCTGGCCTCAGGCATGCATCCGGACGATGCCCGCCCGGTTGGTTTTTCCACCGGCGAGGAAGCCTTGCAGGCCTTCGTCGACGGCAGGGCCGATGCGCTCGCGGGACATGTGCTGACCGGGCCGGACGGTGACATTGCCGGTAGCGGATCGATGGCCCTGCTGGACGCGCGCGGCCTTTCGCCGTCCGGCCTCACGATTGCCTGGCGAGGCCCGGCCGTGGCCTTCGGGCCGCACGCCGTCAGCACTGCGCTCGACACCGAAGCGAAAACGGTCCTGCGCGGATTTCTTTCGGGTCTCGCGCAAGCCAGGCCGGACGTTGTCGAGGCATTGTCGCCGCGCTTTCAGGGCGGCTTTCACCTTGTCGCGGATACAGGCTACGAGGGCGCGGCAGCCATGCTGGACCGGATCCTGGAACAGGAAAAGGCAAGGCCCGCCGGAAAATGACCGGCGGGCCTGACCATTCGCAATCCTGTTCCCGGTGAATTCAGCAGTCGCCGCAACCGATCGTCGCGCTCATGCGCGGCCGCAGGTGAAACGTTTCGCCCATGTCGATGGAATCGAAGGCGGAGGTCAGCCCCAGCCCCTCCTTCTCGGCGGAGGTCCACGCCATGACCGGCTTGTAGTTCAGCTTGGTTTCCACCCGCACCAGGAAGGTGTCCTTGAGGCGCAGCTTGGCCGGAACGAGTTGCGTCACATCGGTGTCCTTGGAAAGATGCTGCGACGTCGTCGTGCCGATGGCCTTCCGGGACCACGTGACCCGGCCCACGGGCGGGTCCTTGTCATCGAACTGGATGGCGGTGATGCGGATTTCCGGGTTCGAACGGTTATAGGGCTGGAGCGTGCCTTCCCCGATCCGCATCATGGCGTCGATGTCGGTCTTGGTGACGAACTGGTTCTGCGTCACCAGGTCGGCCACGATCGAAGCGGTCCGCCCGACCTTCTTGCTGGATTCGATGGCAAGGCCGAGTTCCAGTGTGACGAAATACATCACGATCAGGATCGGCGCGATCATGGCGAACTCGACCGCGGCGATGCCCTTGCGGTCGCCCTGGAAACGGCGGACTCGCGCCAGCACCCCGGTTTTGGTCTTTCTTGCCCAGGACATCATGTCTTTTTTCCTTTGCTCCCCGGTTTTCCGTACAGGCATCAGCTGTAGGGCTCGTTTCGCCATGTGACGGTCGAGAACAGAAGCGTCTTTCCGTCCTTCAGGTTGGACATGGACGAACGCATCAGGTCCGTCATCACCGGCCAGCGGTAGAAGACGCGCAGCATGTTGATCGTCAGCGCGCCGCCCGGATCGACATCGAAGTCGGACGTGTCGATGTCCTTGTCGGCGGTCAGCTTGATGCGCACCTTCGAGGCTGCATCGAACGTGTTGAACTCGCGCAGGTCGACCTCGAGGCCAGGGCACCCGTCGGCCACGATGATATCGAGCTTGTCGCAGATGAGTTTCTTCAGCGCGGCTTCGTTGATGGCGTTCGGCTTGATCTGTCCGGTGCGAAGCTGGCGGGCAACGCTGTCCCCGGCATTTGCCATCACCTGCTGGGCGGCAAAGGAGATGCTGCTCTCGAGGATCGCGAAGACGAGAAGGCAGAACGGAATGGCCAGGACAGAGAATTCGATGGCCGTGGCGCCTTTCCTGTTCCGCGCGAATCGCCTGAACAAGCCGGTACGGCGGGTCTTGCCCTGTTCCGCGATCTCCCCCGCCTGGATCACGCCATTGGTCTCTTGTGCCATATCCATACCTTTTGACAACGCACTGGTATGGCAGGGACGTTACAGCGAATGGGTTGAAATCCGGTTTTGGGATTGCAGAAAAACGAAAAGGCCGGATTCACCCGGCCTTAACCTCGATGCTGGGGCCGCGGCCGCCCTTGTGGTTCAGTTGGCAGCCATGGCGGCTTCCGAAGCCATCACCGCCTCGTTGCGGTATTCGGTCTCGCAATAGGGCGAGCAGGACAACGTCTGCACCTGGCTGCGGCGGTAAACCCGGACCGACTGGTTCTGCGAGCGGCGGACATAGACCTGCTCGTCGACAATGGGTTTGCCCTCCGGGTCCAGGATCACGAGATTGGTGACACCAAATCCCTTGCCGGTAAGGACGATGGTCGTGGAATCCTTCACCGTCACGTCCGCGATCTTCGGTTCGCCCACCACCACGGTGTCGGCGGCCCGCGCCAGCTTGATGATCTTGGCCTGATACATCGATAATTCGATTCCGGCTTCCGTGGCCGATGCCGGCGCGCCCGCCTGGAATGCGAACCCGGTGGCGAGGACTGCGGCGAGGGCGAGGTTGCGGATCATGACGGGTGCTCCGGTCGGATCTGGAATGAACTGTCTGAAGGAAAATGCCCGTGAATGGTAAACCGGCGGTTAAGGCGCAACGGCGCCAGGGCCGCTCCTTGCCGGGGCATGCCTGCGCCATCGTGCCGGCATCGCTGCTGGCGATTGCCGGTCCCCGGTGCGGATCGGATGATCCCATATAAGGAATCCCGTGTACCCCGGGAATCTGACCGGCCCGTCTGCTCCCTGCGCTGGAGGCCCCCGAAAACGGTCTCCGGCTCAGCCTTCGTTAACCATCCCCCTGTTCACGTTTTGGAAACTGCGTTTCGTAACTGAACCGCAAGACGTTCTCCGTAGAGTGCCCCCATCCGATGAGCAAACAAGAACTCACGGAACGGCTGTCAACCAAGGCATAAACAAAGGAGCTCTACCATGTCGAAGTTCGTTGCATTCATGAAGGACGAGTCTGGCGCCACGGCTATCGAATACGGCCTGATCGCCGCGCTGATTTCGGTTGTCATCATGGGCACCCTCACCACGCTTGGCACCAACCTGAACACGAAGTTCAACTCGGTCGCCACCAAGCTCGCCGGCAGCTGATCGCAAGACGGTCGCTACCGCAGCTTACGAGAAAGGGGCCGTCTCGATCCGAGGCGGCCCTTTTTACTTCCAGATGCGCGTCTTTGATGTCCCGTGTGCGGGGACGAGGGACGGCAAGGTCGGAGTGCCATCCGGCCAGGGGCAAGACAATGGCCACACTCCCCAGGTTGCATTTTGCCTTTCCATGGACTGAACGGCCATGGCCAATGCCCATTGTGCTACGCGCGCGCTTCGGGACCGCATCGCTCATCCGCAGGCAGGAAGGGTAGGCCGATGCGAAGGCTTTTCACTCTGTTTTCCAGGAATGCCAAGGGCGCCGCGGCGATTGAGTATGGACTCGTCGCAGCGCTCATATCGGTCGCGATCATGGCCGGGTTGACCGATGTCGGTGACAAGGTCGCCAACACGTTTACCCGCCTTTGGTGCACGAATTGCTGGCCCGGCGGCTAGACGCCCCGGATCCCGGCTCTGCCGGATGCGGTCCGCACCGGTCTTTCCGCTGCATGACCGCCGCCCGTCCGGCCAATGCAATGCGGTCCGGGGCATGTGTGCGCCCCGGCGCGCGGAAATGTAGTGAAGAAACAATAACGGCCCTGGAAACAGGGCGTTTGCAACACAGGGAAAATGCAAGATGAAAAAGTTCGAATCCTTCATCATGGATGAATCCGGCGCCACGGCCATCGAATACGGCCTGATCGCGGCGCTGATTTCCGTTGTCATCATGGGCACGCTCACCACGCTCGGCACCAACCTCAACAGCAAGTTCCAGAGCGTGGCGAACGGCGTGGCCGGCACCGGCGTCTGATCGGTCTTCCTGCCGGAAAGGATGGCCCCGGTGCCCTGCGGGCGGGCACCGGGCTATCCGCCACGCTTCACCATTGTTTAAGCCCGGTGCGCTAGTGTCCGCACAAGATCAAGACAGGTCCGGCCCGGCAGCGGGCAGGGCCGGGAACAGGGCAGGATGAACCGATGCTTGAAGCTGCAATCCTCGTGATCTTTCCGTTCTGCATGGCCTTCGCGGCGATCTCTGATCTGCTGTCGATGACCATTGCGAACCGGGTCTCGCTGCTGCTGGTTGGCGCATTCGCTGTCATCGCGCCGCTGACGGGCATGGACTGGGGCACTTACGCGACGCATTTCGCGGTGGCCGCGGCCGTTCTCGCCATCACCTTCTTCCTGTTCTCCATTGGCCAGATGGGCGGCGGCGATGCAAAGCTGCTGACCGCAACCGCCCTGTGGTTCGGGTTCACCCAGGTCACGGTCCACTACCTCCTGTTCACCGCCATCCTTGGCGGCTTCCTGACGCTCGCCATCCTGTCGCTGCGCGGATCGCCTGTCGCCGTCTTTGCCTGGCGTGTGGAGTTCCTGCGCCGCATTGCCGACCCGCAAAGCGGCATTCCCTACGGCATCGCGCTTGGCATGGCGGGCCTGCTGGTGTTCCCCGAGAGCCCGCTCGGCATCTGGGCGCTGGCCGCGATTGCCGGCGGCTGAGGCGGCCGTTTTCATCGCAGGCACGGTTCTTCCACCCGGGCCCCGGCGGGTTCCGTGTGCCGTTTGCAGACGGCCAGGAAACCTAACGCCGCATTAATCATGGTTTTAAAAGTCTCGTTAACCATAATTTGACGATTGCACCTGCACTGTGGCCGCAAGTTGAGGTCCACCGGGTAAGGGGTGCAGCGAAAATGAAAACCTCCCAGCTTATCGTTCTGGGTGTCGCCGTGGCAGCCGCTGGCGGTGCCGGCATGATAGCCAAGAACATGGCCTCCGCGCCGCCACCCGAAACGGTCGTGATGGCACCCGTGCCCGCCGCGCCCGCAATCGAACTGGCGGAAATCCTGATTGTCACCGAGGACATGCCGGTCGGCGCGCCGATCGAGGGGCAGTTGCGCTGGCAGGAATGGCCTGTCGACGCGATGAACCCGGAATACATTACCCGGGACGCGGAACCCGAGGCGATCGACAAGCTGGCAGGTGTCGTGGTGCGGACGCCGATGTCGGCGGGCGAGCCGTTGCGCAAGACCCGGCTGGTCGGCTTCGGCAAGAGCTTCATGTCGTCCATATTGCCGTCCGGCAAGCGCGCCATCGCGACGCAGATCTCTGCCGATACCTCGGCGGGCGGTTTCATCCTGCCCAATGACAAGGTGGACGTGATCATGACCCGGCGCTCCGCCTCGGGCACCGTCGGTGAAGCGTTCAAGACCGAGACGATCCTCAGCAACATCCGCGTCCTGGCCATCGACCAGACGATCCAGGAGGACGAGGAAGGCCGCAAGGTCAAGGTCGGCGAGACGGCGACACTGGAGCTCACACCCCAGCAGGCCGAGATCATCACGGTGGCCCAGCAGATGGCCGACCGGCTGACGCTTGCGCTTCGTTCCGTCGAGGACGCCGATGAAGTGACCGGCCAGGGAGCAGACTATCTCGTTTCGTCCGACAGCGACCGGAGCGGCGTCGTGCGGATGATCAAGGGCGGTGAACTTTCCGAAGAGGCTACGAAGAAATGACACGCCAAACCCGTTTCCCCCGCATTGCCTTTTCGTCCGGCGCCGGTCTGGCAGCCTCACTTGCCCTCGCGCTTGCAGCAACGGCGCTGACGCCGGTTGCCACGCACCAGGCGGCACAGGCTGCCAGCACGCGCGTGACCGAATCGACGGCAACCCAGCGCGTGAAGCTGGGTTTGAACAAGTCGATCGTCATCGACCTGCCGACCGATGCCTATGACATCCTGGTGGCCAATCCGGCGGTCGCCGACGCGGTGACGCGCACGGCGCGGCGCATCTACCTGTTCGGCAAGCAGGTCGGCGAAACCAACATCTTCGTCTTCGGCCCGAACGGGGAGCAGATCGCCTCGCTCGACCTGCAGATCGAACGCGACGTTTCGGGTCTGGAGGATTACCTCAAGCGCTTTCTGCCCGACTCGACGATCAACGTGGAACTGATCAACGACAACGTCGTCCTGACCGGCGAAGTCGCCACGCCGCTGGATGCCCAGCGCGCCCAGCAGCTTGCCACGATCTTCGTCTCCGGCGGTGAGGCGACCACCGGCCAGTATGCCACCACGGCGACAGGCGTGGGCACCTCCGGCGGCGGGGCCGACGTTGACATCTCCAACCCGGACAGCGAGCGCCGCACCTCCAGGATCGTCAACCTGCTCAAGATCGTCGGCGAGGACCAGGTCACGCTGAAGGTCACGGTCGCCGAGATCAGCCGCACCGTCATGAAGCAGCTTGGCGTGCGGGCCCTGGCCGCCGGATCGACGGACGGGATCTCGTTTGCCTCCGTGGCCGACAGCTTCACCGGCCTCGGAAAGCCGCTCACCAATCTTTCCAGTTCGCTGACCGCCACCATCGGCAGCGTGACGCTTCAGTCCTATCTCAACGCGATGGAGCAGACCGGCGTGATGAAGACGCTGGCCGAACCGACCCTGACGGCGGTGTCCGGCGAGCAGGCGCAGTTCCGCGTCGGCGGTGAGTTCAACATGGTCAACGACCGCGGCGAGGACAACGGCCAGGTGACCTACACCGTCTCCAAGGTCGAATACGGGATCGGGCTCGAATTCCTGCCCGTCGTCCTGTCGCCGGGCCGCATCAGCCTGAAGATCCGCACCACCGTCTCCGAGCCCACGACCCAGGGTTCGGTGTCCATCGCGGAAACCAACATCATCTCGATTCGCAAGCGTCTGGCCGACACGACGGTGGAACTGCCCTCGGGCGGCACGATGATGATCGCCGGCCTGATCCAGGACGATGTCCGCCAGAACATCAACGGCATGCCCGGCCTCATGAAATTGCCGGTGCTGGGAACCCTGTTCCGCAGCCGGTCCTTCGAGCGCAACGAGACCGAACTCGTCGTCCTGGTCACGCCCTACCTGTCGCGGCCCGTCGCCCGTAACGCGATGGCCAAGCCCGACGACAATTTCAATCCGCCGAGCGATGGCGCCGGCATGTTCCTCGGACGTGTCAACCGCGTCTACGGGACGATGAAGACCAACCGGCCTGCCGGACGATACCACGGCGTCGTCGGCTACATCTACAAGTGATCGGGGAATGAGTGTCATGTCGCAAGCAAGCATGAAGACCGCCGCGGCCAATCCGGGCAAGTCCCGGGTCCGGGCGCTGCTGCCCGTCATCGCGGCCGCCGCCGCCATGACCGCCCTGGGCGGGTGCGCCGCGCTCAAGCGGGATCACGTCACCGTCGGGTCGGTGCCGCAGGATTACCGCACCAACCATCCCATCACCATCGCCGAGCGCGAGGCCGTTTATGACCTGCCCGTCACGCAGGACGCCAAGGCGCTTTCGGCATCCCAGGCCGATGCGCTGAAAGGCTTCATGTCCGGCTATGAGCGTGCCAGCGGATCGGAAGTCCGGGTGATCGTTCCGGTGGGCACGCCGAATGCGGCGGGCGCAGGGCGGGTCGCCGGCGACATCGTCAACCTGCTGACGCGGCACGGCGTTCCGGCAAACCGGATCACGACTTTCTCCTACGAAGGCGGCCCCGAGGCCCATTCCGCGCCCGTCCGCATTTCCTACACGCGCCTGACCGCGTCGACCGGAAAATGCGGACGCTGGACCGACGATCTGAGCAACACGGCGGAAAACCGCAACTACACCGACTTCGGGTGTTCCTACCAGAACAACCTGGCGGCGCAGGTTGCCAACCCCGCCGATCTGCTGGGCCCGCGCCCGGTCGGCGAGATCGACGGCACCCGCCGGGCCGATGTCATCGGCAAGTACGAGACCGGGGAATCCGTGCTCGTTCCCAACATCAGCTACTGATCCATGAACGGGTGAAGACGATGGACAATCTGGCATACGAGCAGGAACCGGCGGAAGAATTTGCCGCGACAGCCCGCGACACGGCGGAACTGCAGGCCATGCGTCCGGTGCCGCGTGTTTCGATCCACGCCTTCTGCGAAACCGAAGGCGTCGCCAAGCCGGTCGAGCGGGCCGCCGAGGACCGGCGCATGGCGCGGGCCCATGTCAGGGTGATGCGCGGTGGCGTCTCCGCTGCCGCCGAGTTCTATGCATCCAACCCGACGCCCAACCTCATCATCGTCGAGAGCCGCGTTTCGCCGGCCGACATGATGGCGGAACTGGAAAGCCTGGCGGAGGTCTGCGATCCCTCCACGCGCGTGGTCGTCGTCGGGCATTACAATGACGTGAACCTCTACCGTGAACTGATCCGCAACGGCATCTCCGAATACATGGTCGCGCCGGTGACCCTCGCCGATGTCATGACGGTGATCTCGAGCCTCTTCGTCAATCCGGATGCCGAACCGCTCGGCCGCACGATCGCCTTTGTCGGCGCCAAGGGTGGCGTCGGATCGTCGACGATCGCCCACAATGTCGCCTGGTCGATATCGAACCTCTTCCAGACCGAGACGGTGATCGCGGACATGGACCTGCCGTTCGGCACGGCCAATATCAATTTCGACCAGGATCCGGCCCAGGGCATCGCCGAGGCCGTCTTCTCGCCCGAACGTGTCGACGAGGTCTATCTCGACCGCCTGCTCGCCAAGTGCTCCGAGCATCTCTCGCTCTTGGCTGCACCCTCGACGCTTGACCGGGTCTACGACTTCCAGTCGGATGCCTTCCTCTCGGTGGTCGAGGTTGTCCAGCGCACCGCGCCGCTGATCGTTCTCGACGTGCCGCACACCTGGAACGCCTGGACCCGCGACACGCTGGCCCAGGCCGACGAGGTCGTCATGATTGCGACGCCGGAACTGGCCAACCTGCGCAACACCAAGAACCTGGTCGATACCCTCAAGCGGCTTCGGCCCAACGACTCGCCGCCCAAGCTGATCCTCAACCAGGTCGCGGTTCCCAAGCGCCCCGAGATTGAACCCGCCGATTTTGCCGATCCGCTCGACCTCGAGCCGATCGCCATCATCCCGTTCGATCCGCAACTGTTCGGAACGGCCTCCAACAACGGCCGCATGCTTGGCGAGATGGATGCCAGCCATGCGATCGCGCAGATGGTCAACGAGATCGCCCATGTCCTCACCGGCCGGATGGAAATCCGGAAAAAGGAGGCCAAGGGGCTGGCCGGGTTCCTCGGCAAGCTGGGCAAGAAGAAGTAACGCGGCCTTTCCAGGGGATTGGTGGACACGATGTTTGGAAGAAAAGGCAACGACAACGCCGGCAGGGGCGTTCCCGAATTCCGCGCACCGCCCACGGCGGCGGCGCCGCAGGCGGGAGACGTGGCGCCTTCGCATTCCCAGCAGGCGCAGGCCAAGGCTCCCCAGAAGGGCGTGCCCGTGCCGCCACCCGCGCCGGCACCGGCAAGCCGGCCTCAGCGCGAACGGTCCGACAGCTATTACGACACCAAGAGCCAGGTCTTTTCTGCCCTGATCGACACGATCGACCTGTCGCAGCTTGCCAAGCTCGATCCGGAAGCGGCGCGCGAGGAAATCCGCGACATCGTCAACGACATCATCGCGATCAAGAACTTCGCGATGTCCATTGCCGAGCAGGAAGAACTGCTCGAGGACATCTGCAATGACGTCCTGGGCTTCGGACCGCTGGAACCGCTTCTCGCCCGCGATGACATCGCCGACATCATGGTCAACGGCGCGCAGAACGTCTACATCGAAGTGAACGGCAAGACCGAGAAGACACCGGTGCGCTTTCGCGACAACCAGCAGCTTCTCAACATCTGCCAGCGCATTGTCAGCCAGGTCGGCCGCCGCGTCGATGAATCGAGCCCGATCTGCGACGCGCGCCTCATCGACGGTTCCCGTGTCAACGTCATCGCGCCGCCGCTGGCCATCGACGGGACCGCGCTCACCATCCGCAAGTTCAAGAAGGACAAGCTGACGCTCGACCAGCTTGTCAAGTTCGGCGCCATTTCGCCGGAAGGCGCGGAGGTGCTCAAGATCATCGGCCGCGTGCGCTGCAACGTCATCATTTCCGGCGGAACCGGCTCCGGCAAGACCACGCTGCTGAACTGCCTGACGAACTATGTCGACCGCGACGAGCGCGTGATCACTTGCGAGGACTCCGCCGAACTGCAGCTTCAGCAGCCCCATGTGGTGCGCCTCGAAACCCGTCCGCCGAACCTGGAGGGCGAGGGCGAGATCACCATGCGCGACCTGGTCAAGAACTGCCTGCGCATGCGCCCGGAGCGGATCATCGTCGGCGAGGTGCGTGGCCCTGAGGTCTTCGACCTTCTGCAGGCCATGAACACCGGCCACGACGGGTCCATGGGCACCATCCACGCCAACACCCCGCGCGAATGCCTCAACCGCATGGAATCCATGATCGCCATGGGCGGCTTCTCGCTGCCGCAGCGCACCGTGCGCGAGATCATCGTCGGTTCCGTCGACGTGATCATCCAGGCCGCCCGCCTGCGCGACGGTTCCCGCCGCATCACCCACGTCACCGAGGTGATCGGCATGGAAGGCGACATGATCACCACGCAGGACATCATCCTCTACGACATGAAGGGCGAGGACGCGAGCGGCAAGATCATCGGCGAACACCGGTCGACCGGCATCGGGCGCCCCCATTTCTGGGAGCGGGCCCGCTACTTCGGCGAGGAATCGCGGCTGGCCAGCGCCTTGTCGGCCATGGAGGACAGCCAGCGTGCCTGACGTGAGTGCGGCAAGTTGAGAGGGAACGGGCATGTTCGGCTTTGACATCACCATACTGGCGATCGTGGCGCTGGCCGGGCTATCGGCCGGCGCGGTTGCCTATGCCTTCCTTTTCAACAGGATCGAGACCGAGCGCCAGAGCGGGCGGCGCCTCGAGACCGTCAAGAAGGCCGAGACCGATCGGTCCGTGGTCAAGGCCGTGCGCGACCGCAACCAGGAAGCCGCCAAGCGCAAGAAGAATATCCAGGATACGCTGAAGGACCTGGAGGCCAAGCAGCGCAATGCCGCCTCGGTCATCAAGCGGCCGCCGCTCAAGGTGCAGATCAGGCAGGCCGGCATGGACGTGACCGTCCAGCGCTTCTACATCGTCTCCGTCATCTTCGGGGTCGCCGTGCTCGTTCCGGTCGCGCTGAGCGGAATGGCGCCGATGCCGCTGGTCACGCTTCCCGGCCTTTTTGTCGCGGCCGCTTTCGGGCTGCCGCGCTGGTTCATCGGCTTCAAGCGCTCCCGCCGCGTGAAGGCCTTCCTGATCGAGTTCCCCAATGCGCTCGATGTCATTGTCCGCGCCGTGAAATCCGGCCTCCCTCTCAATGACGGCATCCGGCTCATTGCCTCGGAGGCACAGGAACCGGTCCGCACCGAGTTCCGCCGTATCGTGGAAGCGCAGCAGGTGGGCATGTCGGCGCCCGAGGCGGCCATGCGCATGCCCGAGACCATGCCCTGCCCCGAGGCCGCCTTCTTCGGCGTGGTCATCCAGATCCAGCAGCAGGCGGGCGGCAATCTCTCCGAGGCGCTTGGCAACCTGTCGCGCGTCCTGCGAGACCGCAAGCGGATGAAGGATCGCGTCAAGGCGCTGGCCGCCGAGGCCAAGGCCTCCGCCATGATCATCGGCGCCCTGCCGTTCATCGTCGCCACGCTCGTCTATGTGACTAGCCCGAATTACATCATGCCGCTGTTCACCACGTCCTCCGGTCACATGCTGCTGGCCGGAGCCGGGGTGTGGATGTCCATCGGGATATTCATGATGAAGAAAATGATGGATTTCGAGGTTTGATCCCATGACAGCCGATCAGATCGCACAACAGATCTTCAGCCCGGCGTTTCTTGTCGCCCTTCTTGTCGGCCTGGCCGTCTTCGCCACCATCCTGACGGTGGTGCCGTCCTTCGGCGGCGACGAACTCAAGGGCCGCATGAAGTCGGTCGCGCTGGAGCGCGACGAGTTGCGTGCCCGGCAGCGCGCGCAACTGGCCGCGGAAAACGATTCCCGCCGCAGGGGACTGCGCGAGCAGGATGTCGGCGGCATGAAGTCGATTGTGGACCGGCTCGACCTGCGCAAGATGCTGGCCGACGAAAATACCGTCAACTCGCTCAGGATGGCCGGTTTCCGTGGCCAGAACCCGCTCACGAAGTTGCTGTTCTTCCGCCTGGTCCTGCCGCCCGTGGGCTTCGCCCTGGTCGCGCTCTACGTCTACGGACTGGGCGCGCTGGCCGATAAGCCGGGTTTCATGCGCCTGGTCGTCTGTATCGTCGGCGCCTATGCCGGCTTCTACGCGCCGGTCATCTACGTCAAGAACCTGGCGTCCAAGCGGCGCACCTCCATTCGCAAGGCATGGCCGGATGCGCTGGACCTTCTCCTGATCTGCGTGGAATCGGGCATGTCCGTGGAAGCCGCCTTCCGCCGCGTCGCGGAGGAAATCGGTGCGCAGTCCATCGACCTGGCCGAGGAATTCGTCCTGACCAATGCCGAACTGTCCTTCCTGCCGGAGCGCCGCCAGGCCTATGAGAACCTTGCCATCCGCACCGGCCTCGATTCGGTCAAGAGCGTTTCCCAGGCCCTGATCCAGGCCGAACGCTACGGCACACCGGTCGCCCACGCGCTGCGCGTCCTTGCCAACGAGAGCCGCGAGCAGCGCATGAACGAGGCCGAGAAGAAGGCCGCGGCGCTGCCGCCCAAACTGACCGTGCCGATGATCCTGTTCTTCCTGCCGGTCCTCTTCATCGTCATTCTCGGCCCCGCCGGCATCAACATCTCCCAGAAGGGCCTGCTCGACTGACCGGACAAGGGAAGGCGCCGAAGCGTCCGGCGCCCGTCGCTCCCCTGGTCCTGAACGGGATATGCCCCGGCCTGGCAGGCCGGGGCTTTCTTTCACAGGGTCGGGAAGGGGCAGGAAGGGACGGCGCCGCCGCCTGTCTGACGCGATCCGCGATCCCGTTTGGAGAAACGGATGGCAAACGGGTTTGAGCGCGCCGGCGCGCTTATGGCGCGCTTGTCCGGCGACCGGGCCGTCCGGCCTCAGTTCGTCTTTTTCGACTTGTCGGAGAGCTTGGCCCAGCTGTTCTGCTGCGCCAGGATCGAGCGCAGATAGGCCACGTTGGCGCTGGCCTGCTGGGGATCGAGTTCCTGTGCCGCGATCTGCTCGGCCTCGTCGAACCGGCCCTGCAGGCCGACGACGAGCGCGAGGTTCTGGCGCACACGGCTGTCTGCGCCCGGTGCCTGCACGGCCTGGCGCATGTGCTGTTCCGCGGTGGTGAGGTCGCCGGACAGCACGTAGGACATGCCCAGGTTGGACAGGATGGACGGTTCGTTGGGCTGAAGCGTCAGGGCCTTCCTGTAGAGCGTGCGCGCGGCATCCGCCTGACCGAGCTGGTCGAGAATGGCGGCTTCGGCGGAAACGAGGCGCCAGTCGGGATATTCCGGCGTCTGGGCGCGGCGAACCGCGTCGAGCGCGGGTTCGAGCTGGCCGGCTGCGGCGAGCGACTTGCCATAGGCCGCCAGCACGTCACGGTCGTTCGGATGATAGATGGCCGTCTTGCGCATCACGGCCAGTGCCTGGTCGGTGCGGTTGGTCATCATCAGCACCTTGGCATAGGCCATGGCGGTCTGCTTGTTCTTCGGATCGCCGGAATAGGCCTTGCCGAAGCTCGCCGCCGCCGCGCCAAGCTCGCTTTCATTCATCTGCTCGACGGGCTTGGAGATGCGCGGTCCCACGGAACCGGTCGTCAGGCGCTTGCTGGCGCATCCCGACAGGCCGAGTGCCAGGGCGAGCAGGCTCGCCGTGGCCAGGCTTGCAATGCGGAAGCGGGATTGACGGCGCTTGGAAATCATGCGGCTCACCTGCGGAATCGATGGCGGACCCGGCCGGTCCTCTTCCCTGTGAGCAATAATCTGTTAACCCTAACAGTTCGTTAATTCCCGCATCCTGAAGGAGTTTCCATGCCTGTCACCCTCGTCCCGGCGCCGTTGCCGGAAGCCCGTCCCGTGCACTGTGTCGGCAAGGGTGGCCTGGAGACCGCCGGTCTGGACCCCGCTGCGCTCACCTGGGCCAGGGCGAACGGCTTCGAGGGCGCCGCGGGCGAATTCCTCGTGCTGCCCGGCGCCGATGGCGGGCTGGCCGGTGCGCTGTTCGGCATTGGGGACGGAATGAAGACAGGCTATGGCGCGCTCGGTCATGGTGCACTGGCCGGCAAGTTGCCGGAAGGTGCCTGGACCTTCGCGGCGCCGCCGGAAGACGCCGCGCTGGCTTGCCTGGGCCTGATGCTGGGCGGCTATGCCTTTACGCGCTACGGGAAGAAGGAAGGGCGCGCGCTCACCTTTGCAGTGCCCGGTGGCGTCGACCCGCAGGCGGTCACGCGGCAGGCCGAAGCCCACCGCTTGACGCGCGACCTGGTCAACACCCCGGCCGGCGACATGGGCCCGTCGGCGCTGGAAGCGGCGGCCCGTGACCTGGCCGCCCGGCATGGCGCATCGATCACGGTCATTGCCGGCGACAGCCTGCTGGACAACAATTTTCCGATGATCCACGCGGTCGGCCGCGCCGCGGCCGATGCGCCGCGCCTCATCGACATGCAATGGGGCGAGGATGGCGCCCCGAAGGTCACGCTGGTCGGCAAGGGCGTCTGTTTCGACACCGGCGGGCTCGACATCAAGCCGCCCAGTTCCATGCTCAACATGAAGAAGGACATGGGCGGCGCGGCCAATGTCCTGGGCCTGGCGGACATGCTGATGGGCGCCGGCGCGAGGATCAGGCTTCGCGTGCTCATCCCGGCTGTCGAGAATTCGATCGCCGGCAATGCCTTCCGACCCGGCGACATCCTGAAGAGCCGGCAGGGTCTGACCGTCGAGATCGGCAATACGGATGCGGAAGGAAGGCTGGTACTGGCCGATGCACTGACCCTGGCGGGCGAGGAAGCCCCCGATCTGCTGGTCGACATGGCCACCCTGACCGGTGCGGCGCGCGTGGCGCTCGGCCCCGACCTGCCGCCCTTCTACACCGGCGACGAGACGCTTGCCGCCGCTCTTGCCGATGCCGCGCGCGAACGCGCCGATCCGCTCTGGCGCATGCCGCTCTGGCAGCCCTATGACAGCGACCTGGCCTCGAAGGTGGCCGACCTGAACAACGTCACCACGGGCGGTTTCGCCGGTTCCGTCACCGCCGCGCTTTTCCTCCAGCGTTTCGCGGGTGGGGCGAAAAGCTGGGTTCATTTCGATATCTTCGCCTGGAACCCGGCCGCCCGTCCGCATGGCCCCGCCGGTGGCGAGGCGCAGGGCATCCGGGCCCTGGAAAAGGTGATCACGGACCGCTATGGCTGACCTTCCGCCAGGTTCCGAAAACGGATACGGTTCCGAAACGTTCAACCGGCAGGCAGGCCCCGATGTCCGTTCACATGAGACCGAGCCAGGCCTTGCGCCTCTGGCAGGAGACCGCGCTGGATGAAGTCCGTTCGGGCCATCCGGACCTCAGCTTCCGCCAGGCGGCCATCCTGCTGACGATCTATCTCGATCCGCCGCCGCATACGATTCGCGCCCTTGCCGCCCGCCTCGGCGTCACCAAGCCTGTCATCACGCGCGCGCTCGACACCATGGGCGCGATGAACCTTGTCTCGCGCCATCGCGATCCCGATGACCGGCGCAACGTGCTGGTCAGGCGGACCGTCGAAGGCGCGCTCTATGTCGAGCGGTTCGGCGACCGGATCGTTGCGAAGGCCGCGGGGTTGCCATTGTGAACGCCCTTGACCGCCGTCTTCATGCCTTCCGGCCCGACCTGGCAGACATCCGCCTTCAGGGCCGCGTCGAGGCAGCGCGTTTCGTGGCCGGCGAACCGGCGCGTATCGTGGTCCCCGTCGCTGACGTGAAGTCCGCGCCGGACGCCGCTGCCGGCATGGATACGCAATTCCTGCTGGGCGACGACGTGGAGGTGTTCGAGCGCCGGGAGGGCTGGGCATGGGTGCAGGGCAGGCGGGACAACTATGTCGGCTATGTCGCGGAAACGGTGCTTGGCCCGGTGGCGGCGGACCTGACGCACCAGGTCTCGGTGCCGCGCACGGTCTGTTACGCGGAGCCGGACATGAAGCGCCCCGTGACGCGCCACTTGTCGATTGGCAGCCGGCTCGCAATTACGGGGCAGACGGAGACGCGCGGCCTTGCCTATGGCCGGACGGAGACCGGCGACTGGATCGTCATGGGCCATGTCACCCCGCTCGCCGGTCAGCCGGTGACCGCCGATTACGTGAGCATTGCCGAAATCCTGCTGCACACGCCCTACCTGTGGGGCGGCACGTCGGCCTTCGGGATCGACTGTTCCGGCCTCGTCCAGCTGAGCCTGCGCATGGCGGGACGCGATGTGGTGCGCGACACCGACATGCAGGCGGCAGGGCTCGGTCATGCCATCGCGCACACCGAACTTCGGCGCGGCGATCTCGTCTTCTGGAAAGGCCATGTCGCCATCATGACCGATGCAGCCACGCTCATCCACGCCAACGGCCATACCATGACAGTCGCCATGGAACCGCTGGACGGTGCGATCACGCGCATCGGATACCTGTACGGCCAGCCGACCGCGTTCAGGCGGGTTCAGTAGCCGGCCTTGGGGTCGATCACGTTTTCCAGCGGCTTGCCCTGCCGGACGCGCGCGATCTGGCCCATGACATAGTCGACGACCGCGCTGCGCTTCGACCAGGCCGCCGCATGGGGCGTGATGACGAGATTGGGTGCGTCCCAGGCCGGATGGCCTGCCGGTAGCGGCTCGGTCTCGAACACGTCCAGCGAGGCACCGGCCAGCGTGCCGTCATGCAGGGCGGCCACGATATCGGAGTCCACCTGGGTCTTGCCACGCCCGGCATTGATGTAGACCGGCGCGCCGAAGACGCCGTCGCGCGCCAGCTTCTCCAGGAAGGCGCGGTTGACGAGCCCTTCCGTCTCTGCCGTTCGCGGCAGCAGCGAGACGAGAAAATCGGTCTGGCCGAGAAAGGCATCCAGCTCTTGCTTGCCGGCAAAGCATTCCATGCCGTCCATGGTCTTGCGCGTCCGGCTCCAGCCGGAAAGCCTGAAGCCGAAGGGCTTCAGCTTGGCCGCGGCATCGCTGCCCAGCACGCCGAGCCCCATGATCCCGACCCGCACATCCTCCGCGCCCGGCTGCGGCAGGGCCCGCCAGACGTGGTCGCGCTGCTGCAAACGGTAGCGGCCGTGCTGGCGCAGATGGTGCAGGCATTGCAGCACGATCCACTCGCTCATCCGGTTGGTGAGGTCGTCGCCCACATAGCGCACCACGGGAACGGCCGGGAGGGCAACGCCGGAGCGGGTGATATGGTCCACACCCGCACCCAGCGAGAACAGCGCCTTCATGTGGCCGATCCTGTCGAGCAGCGCGGCATCCGGCGCCCAGACGATGGCATAGGCGCAATCGCGCAGGGCCGCATCGCCCATGCCCGGCTCGTACCAGCGCACTTCTTCTTCCGGGTAGCGTTCGGCGAAGACCGGTAGCCAGTCCTCCGCCCGGTCGTCGCCCACGGCGATCAGGATCGCCTCTGCGCTCATGTCGCGGCCTCCGTCATTCGTGTTTTCAGCGCTTCCCGGTCCTGCCCGGCAAACCAGTTGAGCGCCAGCAGGGCGAAACCGTTGCGAAAGGCGCCGCGCCCGGCCGCATCGATGGCCTCGCCGGCCGGCACGGCGAAGGGCTGGATGTCCTCGTCGTCGTCCTCGCCCGCCCGCTCTGGCAACCGCGAACTGTCGACGCGGGCGAGGAACAGGAAGGCATGTTCGGTGGTGATGCCGGGCGAGGGAAGAAATTCAAGGCACGGCATCATCGCCAGCGCAGCCAGCCCGGTTTCCTCACGCAGTTCACGCGCTGCGGCAGTCTCCGGCATTTCGCCATTCTCCACGCCGCCCGCCACGATTTCCACCAGCGAACCGCAGCCGGTCGCCAGATGGGCCGCCGGCCGGAACTGGCGGATCAGGACCAGCCGGTCGCGGTCCGGGTCCCACGCGATGACGGCCGCAACCTTCGCGCCCTCGTGGATGTCGCGGGTCATGACGCCGCTCCACCCGCCATCGTGCTGGCGGTGGCGAAGCATGAAGCGCAGCATGCGGCGAAAGCCCTCCGACAGGACCGAGCGCCCGCTGATCTCCGTCTCGACCGGCCGGTCTTCGAGTCCTGGTCCTGTCACTGGCTCACCACGCCTGAGGGGGCCGTCTCGATGTTGAAGGCCGCGGCGATCAGGGCCCGGGTGTAGTCGGTCTGCGGGTTCTCGAAGATCTGGTCGGCGGGCCCGTATTCGACGACGCGCCCGCCGCGCATGACGATAACCTCGTTGGCCAGAGCGCGGACCACCTTCAGGTCATGGGAGATGAAGAGATAGGCCAGGTCGTGCCGCTTCTGCAGGTCGCGCAGCAGGTCCACCACCTGCGCCTGCACGCTCATGTCCAGCGCTGATGTCGGTTCGTCCAGCATGACGAAACGCGGGTTCAGCACCATGGCGCGGGCAATGGCGATGCGCTGGCGCTGCCCACCTGAGAATTCGTGCGGATAGCGGTGCCGGCTGGAAGGGTCCAGCCCCACTTCCTTCAGCACGGCGACCACGCGCTCGTCGCGCTCGGTCTTGCCGAGATCCGGGAAATGGATGGCCATGCCTTCCTCGATGATCTCGGAGACCGACATGCGCGGGCTGAGCGAACCGAAAGGGTCCTGGAACACGATCTGCAGGTGCGACCGCAGTGGCCGCATGTCCTTGAAGGAATGCGAATCGATGCGTTCGCCCTCGAAGGTGATGGCGCCCTGCGACTGGATCATCCGCGCCAGCGCCAGGCCGAGCGTCGTCTTGCCGGAGCCCGATTCGCCCACCACGCCCAGTGTCTGTCCGGCCTTCACCGTCACGTCGATGCCGTCGACCGCCTTCACATGGTCCACGACCTTGCGGAAGAAGCCCTGCCGCACCGGGAACCAGACCTTGATCTGCTCGCCCTGCATGACGGTCCTGGCGGAAGGGTCTCCGGCAGGCGGGTGGCCCTTGGGCTCGGCGGCCAGCAGGTGGCGGGTATAGTCGTGCTTCGGATTGTCGAAGATTTCGCGCGTCGGTCCGCTCTCGACGATCTTGCCCTTGGTCATGACGCAGACCCGGTCGGCGATCTTGCGCACGATGCCGAGGTCATGGGTGATGAACAGCATGGACATGTTGTGCTGCGTTTTCAGCCGGCCCAGCAGTTCGAGGATCTGCGCCTGCACGGTCACATCCAGCGCCGTCGTCGGCTCGTCGGCGATCAGCAGGCGCGGTTCGTTGGCCAGCGCCATGGCGATCATCACGCGCTGGCGCTGTCCGCCTGACAACTGGTGCGGATAGGAACCGAGCCGTTTCTCCGGTTCGCGGATGCCCACCTGGTTGAGCAGTTCGAGCACGCGCGCCCGGGCGTTCCTGTCATCCATGCCCTGGTGCAGCTTGAGCACTTCCGCGATCTGTTTCTCGATCGTGTGGAGCGGATTGAGCGAGGTCATCGGCTCCTGGAAGATCATCGAGATGGCGTTGCCGCGCACGCGCATGAGGTCGCGCTCGTCATTGTCGAGCAGGTCGTCGCCGTCGAAAAGGATCTTGCCAGACGGGTGGCTGGCAGCCGGGTAGGGCAGCAGCTTGAGCACCGACAGCGCGGACACCGACTTGCCGGACCCCGATTCGCCCACCAGCGCCACCGTTTCGCCCGGCATGATGTCGAAGGAGATGTGGTCGACCGCCGTCACGTCGTTTCCGCCCACCTTGAAGGCGACGGACAGGTCCTGGACGGAGAGCATGGGGGCCTGGCTCATCGGAACGTCTTTCTCGGGTCGAAGGCATCGCGCGTTGCCTCGCCGATGAAGATCAGCAGCGAGAGCATCAGCGAAATCACCACGAAGCCGGTGATGCCGAGCCAGGGCGCCTGCAGGTTCTTCTTGCCCTGCGCCAGCAATTCGCCGAGCGACGCGGAACCGGGCGGCAGGCCGAGGCCGAGGAAGTCCAGCGACGTCAGCGAGGTGATCGACCCGTTCAGGATGAAGGGCAGGAAGGTCAGCGTGGCCACCATGGCATTGGGCAGCAGGTGGCGGAACATGATGGTCCCGTTGGACACGCCGAGCGCCCGCGCCGCGTTGACATATTCGAAATTGCGCGCCCGCAGGAACTCCGCCCGCACCACGCCGACGAAGGAGACCCACGAGAACAGCAGCATGATGCCGAGCAGGATCCAGAAGCCGGGCGGCAGCACCGAGGCGATGATGAGGATCAGGAACAGGACGGGAATGGAGGACCAGATCTCGATGAAGCGCTGGAAGATCAGGTCCATCCAGCCGCCGAAATAGCCCTGGACGGCGCCCGCGCTGACGCCGATGACCGCCGAGAACAGCGTCAGCGTCAGGCCGAACAGCACGGAGATGCGGAACCCGTAGATGACGCGCGCCAGCACGTCGCGCGCCTGGTCGTCCGTGCCCAGCCAGTTCCAGTTGCCCATGTTGCAGTTGGGATCGGCGGCGCCGCCGGCATACTGGCTGCAGCGTTCCTCCGGCGTGTACATCCAGGACGGCTTGGCGGGTGCCGCTTCCGGGATTTCCCGGTTCACCGTGCGGTAGTTGTAGCGGACCGGCGGCCACAGCATCCAGCCATTGGCCTCGATCTCCTCCTGGATCACCGGGTCGCGATAGTCCGTGATGGCCAGGAAGCCGCCGAACTTTTCCTCCGGATAGTCGACCAGGACCGGCGACAGCAGTTCTCCCTTGTAGGAGACGAGCACCGGCTTGTCGTTGGCCACGAACTCCGCCATGAGCGTCACGACGAACAGCACGAGGAAGATCCACAACGACCAGTAGCCGCGCCGGTTGGCCTTGAAGTTCTGCCAGCGCCGCTGGTTGAGCGGCGACAGGAAGGCCCTGCGCGGCCGGCTTTCTGCGGTGGCGGTCCGGTCGTGGACGGTCTTGTCCATCACACGTCCCTCCGCTCGAAGTCGATGCGCGGGTCGATCCAGGTATAGGTCAGGTCGGAGATCAGGCCGATCAGCAGGCCCATCAGCGAGAAGATGTAGAGCGTGGCGAAAACCACCGGATAGTCACGGTCGATGACCGACTTGAAGCCGAGCAGGCCCAGTCCGTCGAGCGAGAAGATCTGTTCGATCAGCAGCGACCCGGTGAAGAAGGCGCCGATGAAGGCGCCGGGAAAGCCGGCGATGATGATCAGCATGGCATTGCGGAAGACGTGGCCGTAAAGCACCTGGCGTTCCGTCAGGCCCTTGGCGCGTGCCGTCACCACATATTGCTTCTTGATCTCGTCGAGGAAGGAATTCTTGGTCAGCAGCGTCAGCGTGGCGAACTGTGAAAGCACCATGGCCGTCAGCGGCAGGGTGAGGTGCCAGAAATAGTCGACGATGCGTTCGGGCCACGACAGCTCGTTCCAGTTTTCCGATGTCAGGCCGCGCAGCGGAAACAGGTCCCAGAAGGATCCGCCGGCAAACAGCACGATCAGCAACACTGCGAACAGGAAGCCGGGAATGGCATAGCCCACGATGATGACGGCCGATGTCCAGACGTCGAAGGCCGATCCGTCCTTCACCGCCTTGCGGATGCCGAGCGGAATCGAGATGGAATAGGAGATGAGCGTCAGCCACAGCCCGAGCGAGATCGAAACCGGCATCTTCTCCAGGATGAGGTCGATCACCGAGGTGGAGCGGAAATAGCTCTCGCCGAAATCGAACCGGGCATAGTTCCACAGCATCAGGCCGAAGCGTTCGTACCAGGGCTTGTCGAAGCCGAACTGCTGTTCGAGCTGGCGGATGAATTCCGGGTCGAGACCCTGCGCGCCGCGATATTTCGACGAAACATCGCCGCCGCCGGAATCGAAGCCCTGGTTCTGGCCGCCGAAATCGCCGCCGCCGCCGGAAATGCGGTCCGTGGCGCTGCCGCCCTGGCCGGTAAGCTGCGCGATCACCTGTTCCACCGGTCCGCCCGGCGCGAACTGGATGACGGCGAAGGATACCGCCATGATGCCAAGCAGGGTCGGGATCATCAGCAGCAGGCGCCGGAGGATATAGGCACCCATCAGCAGCGTCTCCGCTTCGTCACGGCCTGTCTTGCGTTGTCACGCCTTGCCAATCGCCCTTGCCTTTTCTTCATCCACCCACCAGAGCCGCTCCGGCGAAAAGCCGTAATCCGGCTTCGGTTCGGCATAACCGAACATGTCCCAGAAGGCTGCCCGGTGATTCGCCGCATGCCAATTTGGAATCCAGTCTAGCCGCGCGCGCAAGACCCGGTCGAGCGCGCGCATGGCAATCGTCATGGCCTCGCGCGTCTCTGCCCGGCCGATCGTGTCGATGAGCGCGTCCACTGCCGGGTCGGCCGTGCCCGGCAGGTTGCGGGTTCCGGGCGCCTGTGCCGCTTCCGACGAGAAGATCAGCGCCAGCCCTTCGCGGGTCGGGGTGGCGCCATGGTTGAGCGCGATGCCCACCATGTCGAATTCATAGTCACGCAGCCGCGTCTCGAACTGCGAGGCATCGACGAGCCGCGATGATGCATCGATGCCGACGGCGCGCAAATTCTCGATGAAGGGTTGCAGCACGCGCACGAAGGTCTGGTCGCGCACCAGGATTTCCAGCGTCAGCGGCGCCCCGTTTCCATCCGCCAGCAGGCCGTTGCCGCCGCGGCTGTATCCCATTTCCTTGAGCAGCCGTGCCGCCTGCGACAGGAGACGCCGGTCGCGGCCGGAACCGTCGGAGACGGGCATGGTCACCGGCTCGCCGAAAACCTCGTCGGGCAGACTGCCGCGAAACGGTTCGAGAAGCGCCAGTTCTTCCGCCGAAGGCGGCCCGCTGGCCACGAAACCGGAACCGGAAAACAGCGACTGCGACCGCTCGTAGGAACCGTAGAACAGTTTCTCGCGTGTCCACTGGAAATCGAAACACAGGTTGATGGCCTGCGACATGCGCCTGTCGGCCAGGTGCGGCCGACGCCGGTTGACCGCCCAGCCCTGCATCGTGGCGTATTTCTCGCGCGGGAAGGTGCGCTTGACGACCTTGCCATCTGTGATGGCCGGGAAATCATATTCCGTGGCCCAGGTCTTGGAGGTGAATTCTTGCCGGAACAGGGTAATCCCCTTCTTGAAGGCTTCGAAGCCCGCCTGCCGGTCGCGATAGTAATCGATGCGGATGCGGTCGAAATGGAACTGCCCGCGCATCACGGGAAGATCGCGGCCCCAGTAGTCGCCCACCCGCTCATATTCGATGAACAGCCCGGCCTGCGCCTCGGCCACGCGGAACGGGCCAGACGACATCAAGGGCGTCATCTTGGTCTGGTCGAAGGCAAAACCATTGAAGAACGTCTCCTGCAGGATCGGGAAGGTCGCCGCCGTCAGGATGGTCCGGTCCGAATGCTGTCCGGAAAAGACGAGATCCACCGTGCGCTCGTTCACCGCCACGGCGTCGGCCAGTTCGCGCAGCGGCTGGCTGAGCGAAGGGTGCGCCTCCGGCGTCTTGAATGTCCTGTAGGAGAAGGCGACATCCTGCGCCGTCACCGGCGAGCCGTCATGGAAGCGGGCGCCCTCGCGCAGGACGAAGCGGTAGGTCTTGCGGTCAGGCGAAATCGTCACGCTTTCGGCCAGCAGGCCGTAGATCGCGTCCGGCTCGTCCAGCGCCCGCGTCATCAGCGCGTCGAAGCAAAGTTCCATGCGCATGGGCGCATTACCGCGAAACGTGAAGCTGTTGAGCGTGTCGAAGGTCTGGGCACCCTGGTTGAAGGCCCAGTTGGGCGGCGAGAAATTGAACGTGCCGCCCTTCGGCGCTTCAGGGTTGGCATAGGCGAAATGACTGAAGTCCGGCCCGTATTTCAGTTCGCCGAAGGCCGAAAGGCCGTGCAGCGGCGTTTCTGCGGGCAGGGCGGCAAGTCCGGGTAGCCCCGTCAGCGGCAGGAGCGCCGCTGATCCGGCAAGCGTCAGGAAGCTCCGGCGCGTCGGTCCTGCAGTCATGGCCTCAGCCCTGCTTGCCGACGCGTTGCGCCTTTTCGGCGTCCCACCACCACACGGCCGGGAAGCCGTGATTGTATTCCGGCAGCGGGTCGGGATGGCCGAACCGGTCCCAGTAGACGATGCGGTCGAACGGATAATACCACTGCGGAACGACATAGTGGTGGTGAAGCAGGGCGCGGTCCAGCGCGCGCGTCGCCGCCACCAGGTCTTCCCGGCTCCGGGCGAAGATGATCTCGTCAATGAGGCGGTCGATGCCCTCGTCGGCGATGCCGGCATAATTGCGCGAGCCCGCCCGGTCCTTCGATTCCGATCCCCAGTAATTGCGCTGCTCGTTGCCCGGCGACAGGCTCTGCCCCCAGTTGGAGATCACCATGTCATAGTCGAAACTGCGCCACCGGTTGATGAAGGCCGAGGTCTCGATCTCGCGATAGCTGGCATCGATGCCGATCTTGCGCAGGTTCTCCACATAGGGCAGCACGATCTTGCCGAAATCGCGGCCCGAAATGTCGAGGATCTCGAAGGCAAGGGGTTCGCCCGTTTCGGCGTTAACCATCTTCCGGTCGCGCAATTCATAGCCGGCCTCGCGCAGCAGGCGGACCGCCTCGCGAAGATTTGCGCGCACGTTCGCGTCGCTGCCGCCCACCGGGTTGGTATAGGGCTCGGCGAAGACGGTTTCGGGCAGCCGGTCGCGGTATTTCTCCAGGATTTCAAGCTCGCGGCCTTCCGGCAACCCGCTCGACGCCAGTTCCGTGCCGGCGAAGTAGCTGTCATTGCGCAGGTAGAGGTCGAACAGCACCGTGCGGTTGGTGGTCTCGAAGTCGAAGGCATAGTTCAGTGCGCGGCGCACCCGCCAGTCCTGGAACTGCTTGCGGCGCTGGTTCGGCACGAAGGCCTGCATGGAACCCGACGCCTTGTCGGGATAGGCAAGCAGCTTCACATGACCCGCCGCCCGGCCCGGGAAGATGGACGGCTCGTAGGCAGTCACCCAGTTCTTGGCCGAGTTCTCCAGCCGGAAGTCGTAGGCGTCGGCCTTCAGCGCCTCCACGATCACCGCGCCGTCCCGGTAATATTCGTATTCCACCTCGTCGAAATTGTTCTGGCCGACATTGGTGGGCAGATCGGCGCCCCAGTAGTCGGCGACACGCTCGAAGGTGACGGAGCGCCCCGCATCCACCCCGCCGATACGGTAGGGACCGGACCCCAGCGGCGGCTCCATCGTGCTGCGCGAGATGTCGCGGGGGCTGCCGTCCGGCCCCGTGCCTTCCCACCAGTGTTTCGGCACGACCATCAACTGGCCCATGATGTGCGGCAGTTCCCGGTTGCCGCTTACGTTGAAGAAGAAGGTGACCTCGTTGTCGCCGGTTTTTTCCGCGCCGACCACGTTGCGGTAGTAGAAGCGGATCTGCGGGTTGAGTTCGGATTGTTTCTGGAAGCTCCAGATCGCATCCTCCGCCGTCACCGGCTTGCCGTCATGCCAGCGCGCCTTCGGGTTCATGCGGAATGATACCCAGGAGAAATCGGCGGGATAACGCATCGCTTCCGCCAGAAGCCCGTATTCGGCCGAAATGTCCAGTTCGTCGAGGCTCGTCGTCATGAGCGTCTCGAAGACGAGGCCGAGGCCTGTCGCCACTTCCCCTTTCGGCGGGATGGGATTGAAGCTGTCGAAGGAACCGAGCGTGGCCATGCGCGCCCGACCGCCCTTTGGCGCGTCAGGGTTCACGTAGTCGAAATGGGCGAAATCGGCCGGATAGCGCGGCGTTCCGCTCAGCGCGGTGGCGTGATGCCATTCCTCGGCCTCGCGCGCCGCCTGATCGGGCAGGGACGGGTTCTCGATGGGGATTTCGACGGCGGCCGCGCGACCAAGGATCAGGGGAGACAGGGCAGCCGAAAGAAGAAGGCTGCGACGGGTCAGGACGAGATCGGGAAACGCCATCGTCGGAAGTGTCCTTTCATGCCATGGCCAGGAAACGGCGCCGCCACGGCCGCGCCGGTCACGATTTGTAACCTATGGCTTTTTGTGGCGAATGAAAGGGCGTGCAGGACCGCCAACATTACGGGAGCATTAAAAAAGCCGGCGCGAAGGCCGGCTTTCTTCAATTCGTCGTGAGCAGCCCTACTGGGCCTGGCCCTCGCCCTCGGCAGCGCCACCCTCGGCCGGGGCGGCAGCCGTGTCGCCCTCGGCCGGTGCGGCTGCGGCATCACCCTCGGCGGGCAGCGGCAGCGGATTGTCCGCCTGCTCGCGCATCCAGGCGATCAGGTTGGCGCGCTCGTCGACCTTCTTCAGGCCGGCAAAGCCCATGGACGTGCCGCTGATATACTTCTTGGGCGCGGCCAGGAAGGCGTTCAGGTTCTGGTATTCCCAGTTGACCGACTGGCCCTGGGAATATTCCTGCATGGCGCCGGAATAGGAGAAGCCCTCGTGGCTGGCGACCGGGCGGCCGACCACGCCCCAGAGGTTGGGACCGACCTTGTTGGCGCCGCCCTGTTCGATCGTGTGGCAGGCCGCGCACTTCTTGAACACGGATTCGCCGGCGCCGGTATCGGCGCTGGCCAGAAGCGGCTCGACGGGCTCCGGTCCGGTATCGGCAGGGGCCTCGGGCGCTGCGCCGCCGGCGTCTTCCGCAACCTCGATCGCGTAGCCGGGCGTCTCGGGCGCATGCGTCGCGAATATCGCATCCGAGGCAATGGCCAGCGAGAACACCACGAAGACGGTGCCCAGTGTCGCGCCGATGAATTTGTTGAGTTCAAACGAGTCCATTTCCCAGAGGCTCCTGCATGCTTTCCCGCCGCTTTGCCCCCTGCCGCGGCATTCACCATGACGTGCGGGCACACCTATCCCTCGACCGGCGGGCCGGTTTTTGGTCGCGCGGAACCTATGTCTTTTGCACCTTCGTTGCAACACATATAAAGAGCCTCCCACTGAGACTTTTTGCCACTTTGTGCGAGTGATCCCTTCATGAAACCCATTGTGCTCATCCCGGCCCGCATGGCGTCCACGCGCCTGCCCGGAAAACCGCTCGCCGACATCGCCGGCGCGCCGATGATCGTCCAGGTCGCGCGCCGGGCCGCCGAGGCGGACTGCGGTCGCGTCGTCATCGCCACCGACGCGCCGGAGGTGCTTGAGGCCGTACGCGATGCCGGTTTCGAGGCGGTGATGACGGGAAGCCACCACCAGTCGGGATCGGACCGCATTTTCGAGGCGCTGCAGGCACTTGATCCTGAAGGCGGGCATGATGTCGTGGTCAATGTGCAGGGAGACCTGCCGACCATCGATCCGGCGACCGTTCGCGCTGCCCTGAACCCCCTGGAAGACGCCGGCGTCGACATCGCCACGCTCACGGTGGAGATCACCCGCGAGGAAGAGCGGACCAATCCCAACGTGGTCAAGGTGGTCGGAACGCCCGTGTCGCCCGTCAGGCTGCGCGCGCTCTATTTCACCCGCGCCACGGCGCCCTGGGGCGAGGGTCCGCTGTTCCACCATATCGGCCTCTATGCCTGGCGCCGCGACGCGCTGGCGCGCTTCGTCGCCCTGCCGCCGTCAATCCTGGAACGGCGCGAGAAGCTGGAGCAATTGCGCGCCCTTGAAGCCGGCATGCGCATCGACGCGGAAATCGTTGACACGGTGCCTCTCGGGGTGGATACGCCCGACGACCTCGAACGCGCCCGCCGGATGCTGGGCTGAAGGAACATGACCATGGCCGCCAAGACCAACCGCATCGCCTTCCAGGGCGAACCCGGCGCGAATTCCGACACCGCCTGCCGGGACATGTTCCCCGCCATGGAGCCCATGCCCTGTCCCACCTTCGAGGATGCCTTCGTGGCGGTGGAAGGCGGCAAGGCCGATCTCGCCATGATCCCGATCGAGAACACCATCGCCGGGCGCGTGGCCGATATCCACCATCTCCTGCCGGAAAGCCGGCTGCACATTGTCGGCGAGTATTTCCTGCCGATCCATTTTCAGCTCATGGTCCTGCCGGAGGCCGACATGGCCGGCATCAAGGCCGTGCACAGCCACATCCACGCGCTCGGCCAGTGTCGCAAGATCATCCGCAAGCACCGCTGGAAGCCTGTGGTGGCTGGCGATACGGCGGGCGCCGCGCGCTTCGTGCGTGATCTCGGCGACGTGACCCAGGCGGCGCTTGCGCCGCGCCTGGCCGCCGACCTCTACGGCCTCAAGATCATCGCCTCGGATGTCGAGGACCAGGAGAACAACGTCACGCGTTTCGTCGTCCTGTCGCGCGACAAGGTCATCCCCGCCCGCGTCGATGGCGAGATGATGATGACCACCTTTGTCTTCCGGGTGCGCAACATTCCCGCAGCGCTCTACAAGGCCATGGGCGGTTTCGCCACCAATGGCGTGAACATGACGAAGCTGGAAAGCTACCAGATGGGTGGCAAGTTCTTCGCTACCCAGTTCTATGCCGATATCGAGGGCCACCCGGACGACGCCAATGTGCGCCTGGCGCTCGAGGAACTGGCCTTCTTCTCGCGCGATGTGCGCGTGCTCGGCGTTTACGAGGCCCACGCCTTCCGCGCCACCCAGGCGGAGGAAGCCGACGGGCGCTGAGGCGGCGCGGCGGGAACCAACCGCGCGCCGCTCCGTTCATGAGCCATGGAGCGCGCGATGGATCGGTGGCCGGAGGGCCGGAATGCGGGACAACATGCAGGGTGGACTGCCGGGATGGCGGGCGGCGCTGCGCTTCTCGTTCTGGTGGCCGCGCTCGTGTCGCTGGGCCTGACGGCCGGTATCGACGGCTGGATCCTGGAGAGCCTGCGCTCGGCCGACGATCTCTCCGACGCGCTCGGCCCCGTCTGGTTCGAGAATACCGTGCGCGCGTTCACCGCGCTGGGCGGGTATCCGGTCATCGTCTTCGCCGTGCTCAATGCCGTCGTCATCCTTGCCCTGTCGGGCGAACGGCGGGCTGCCATTCTGGTAATAATCTCGGTGGCCGGTGCCTCTGCGCTGAGTTCGGGCCTTAAACAGGTGTTCGAGCGCCAGCGCCCGGATATCGTCGCGCATCTCGATCCGACCATCGTTCCCGTCAGCTTTCCCAGTTCGCATGCCACCGTGTCGCTCGTCGCCTGGTTGACCCTTGCCCTGGTGCTGGCGCGCCACGTGAGCGTTCCGGCGGTGCGCACATATCTCATCGCAGCCGCTATCGTGCTTGCCATGCTCGTCGGGCTCAGCCGCATCTATCTCGGTGTCCACTGGCCAAGCGACGTTGTGGCCGGTTGGGCGCTGGGGCTTGCATGGGTGTCGCTGGTCTTTGGCTACGATGCCCGGATGCGCGCCCGTCCGCAGCCGGCACGTGGTACGGATGAAAGGCGCCGGTCATGAACGCCCGCCCGCGCCAATGGCTTCGCGTTCTGGCCCGCTGGGGTTATGCGGCACGCGGCGTCGTCTATCTGCTGACGGGAGGCCTGGCGCTCCTGGCAGCGCTCGGCACGGCCGAGGAAACCGGCACCCGCGGCGCCCTGCGCACGCTCATGGCGCAGGATTTCGGCCCGCTGCTCCTGATCGTCATCGCGATCGGTCTTGTCTCCCATGCCGCCTGGCGCCTGTCGCAGTCGATCCTCGACGCCGATGATCATGGCCTTGGGTGGCGTGGCCTTGCCGTTCGGGCCGGCCTGCTGGCAAGCGGGCTGAGCTACGGCGCGCTCGCGCTGTACGCGCTGGGCCTGGCTGGCCTGGCCGGTGCGGGTTCTGGCGGTGGCGGCAACGATGCCGTCGCGATGCTGGTTGCGCTCACGGGATCGTGGGCCGGCACGATCATCCTGTCGCTGGTCTTCGCCGCCATTGCTGTCGCCCATGGCTGGAAGGCGTTGACAGCCGGATACACGAAATTCGTCCACCCGCCGGCCCGCTTTGAAAACGCGGTCCACCTTGTCTCGATCGGGGGGCTGCTCGCGCGCGGTGCCGTTTTCGCCGCCATCGCATTTCTGCTCTGGGCGCGGCGTATCGATTACGGTGCGCGGGACATGCCCGATACCGAAACCGTGCTGACCTGGACGGAAAACCTGCCTGGCGGCGCCGCCGTGCTGGCAGGGCTCGGGGTGGGACTGATCCTGTTCTGCCTCTACAGCTTCGCCGAGGCGGCATGGCGCGAGGTCCGCCTGCCATCAACCTGAGACGGTAGCGCCATTCAGCCCGCCGCCACCCAGTCCGCGATCAGCCGGTGGGCGATGGCGCGCGACGGCGGGATCGCGGGACGGTCCGGATCGCCCGGTGTCCGGGTCAGCATCTCACGCACCTCGTCGCGGGAGAACCAGCGGCAATCCTCCAGTTCCGTGCGGTCCGGGTCGATGTCGAAGCTCACTGCCTCTCCATAGCAGCCGATCATCAGGGAATGGGGAAAGGGCCATGGCTGGCTGGCATGATAGGCAACCCGGCCGATGGCGATGCCGGATTCCTCCAGCGTCTCGCGGCGCACCGCGTCCTCGATGCTCTCGCCCGGCTCGATGAACCCGGCGAGGCAGGAATACATGCCGGGCGGGAAATGCGGGCTGCGGCCCAGCACGCAGCGGTCATTGTCCAGCGCCAGCATGATGGCCACCGGATCGGTGCGCGGAAAGACCTCCGCCTTGCAGCCCGGACAGACCCGCTTGACGCCGCCCCCGCCCATGGCGGTTCTCTCGCCGCAGCGGCCGCAGAACCGGTTCGTGGCGTGCCATGCCAGCAGCGCCGCGCCTTGCGCCAGCGCCGCTTCCGTTTCGCGGGTCAGCAATTGCTGCATGTAGAGCGAGCGGTAATCGATCGCCTTGACCGGGGCGGGCAGCGCTTCCGGATCGAGCGTGGAGGGAACGGCCAGCACCGGGTGGCCGTCCTCGTGGCCGAGCAGGATCGCGTCAGCCAGCTTCGCACCGAGACCTTGTGCTGTCGCGACATCGTGCAGACCCTGCATGCCATCGCCGTCGGCCAGCATGTAGAGCCGCCCCGCACGGGCCACGAAAACGCGCGCCAAGGGGTCGTCCAGCGCCTTTTCCACGCAATCGTCGGCCCGGTGTTCCGACTGGCGGTCGATCCGGTTGCCGGCGAAGCCGACGCGTGTTGAGGGTTCGTCGGCCGGCGCGTCGAAGAACGGAAATGTCATTGGTCGTTTTCCTGGGGGGGGGTGCGGAAGGGGCAGGTGAAGGAGATGTGTCAGGCGGCCGAGACGGCCTCCTTGAGGCGCGAGACAAACTGGTGCCGGTCTTCCTTGCGCCACGGCGTTCGTTCGCCATGGCCCCAGACCGGCCCCGGCCAGTTCGCGTCACCCTCGTTGCGGGCCACGATGTGCCAGTGCAATTGCCGCACGACATTGCCGAGCGCCCCGGCATTGATCTTGTCACAGCCGGTCACGCTCTTCAGCGCCGCCGCCACGAGGTTGGTCTCGAAGGTCAGCATGGCCTGGTCGAGCGGCGTCAGATCGTGCAGTTCCTGGATGTCCGGCCTTTGCGGGATCAGGATGAGCCAGGGCCACCGGCTGTCGTTCATCAGCCGCAATTCGCAAAGGCCGAGCCAAAGGACCGGAAACGTGTCGGCTTCCAGCCGTCTGTCGAGTTCGAAACCCGCCTTGACCCGTGGCAACATTCCCTAGTGTCCGCTCTCTGTTTCATCTTGTCCTGAAAGGACAATCCTGACTCAAGTTTTCATTTCTGTCTTGTGATTTTTCGGCTGCCGATGCCGGCCCGCGTTCGAAAACCGCCGCGCGCGGCTTGCATTCGGGCCGAAAAGAAACGATATGGGCAGCGGGAGGCTGGTGGTGGACGAGCCACTCGCCAACCGGGTCAGGTCCGGAAGGAAGCAGCCCCAACGAGCCATGGCGCGGGTCATCGTGCCAGCCTCCCGCCTATCCTCATCCCCATGCGGGCATCGGATTGACCGCGCCGCGCCCCCCTGCAAGTATCGCCGGGAACGGAGACCAGGCCCGAGCCATGAGCGAACAGTCCGGCGGCCAGAAGACACCCTACCGGGTGCTCGCCCGCAAATACCGTCCGCGTGATTTCACCGACCTGATCGGCCAGGAGCCGATGGTGCGCACCCTGACCAACGCCTTCCATTCGGGCCGCATCGCCCAGGCGTGGATGCTGACCGGCGTGCGCGGCGTGGGCAAGACGACGACGGCCCGTATTCTCGCCCGGGCGCTCAATTACGAAACCGATACGGTGGACGCTCCGTCCATCGACCTGTCGGTCCCCGGCCAGCATTGCCAGGCGATCATGGAAGGCCGCCATGTCGACGTGATCGAGATGGACGCGGCCTCTCACACCGGTATCGGCGATATCCGCGAGATCATCGAGCAGGTGCGCTACATGCCCTCGGTGGCGCGCTACAAGGTCTTCATCATCGACGAGGTCCACATGCTGTCGACGGCGGCCTTCAACGGCCTGCTGAAGACGCTGGAGGAGCCCCCGCCGCACGTGAAGTTCATCTTCGCCACCACCGAGATCCGCAAGGTGCCGGTCACGGTCCTGTCGCGGTGCCAGCGTTTCGACCTGCGCCGTGTCGACGCCGAGGCGCTGACCCGTCACCTCGCACGCATCGCCGAACTGGAAGACGTGCAGGTGGAACCTGATGCGCTGGCCATGATGGCGCGCGCCGCGGAAGGCTCGGTGCGCGATTCGCTCTCCATCCTCGACCAGGCGATTGCCCACGGCAGCGGTCATGTCACGGCGCAGGCCGTGCGGTCCATGCTGGGCCTTGCCGACAATGCCCGCGTCATCGACCTGTTTGAAATGCTGATGCGCGGCGACCTGCCCGGTGCGCTGGGCGAATTGAAGGCGCAATATGATGCCGGCGCCGATCCGGCCATCGTGCTGACCGACCTGGCCGGTTTCACCCATCTCGTCACGCGGCTGCGCTTCGTCCCCGAAGCCGCCGACGACGCCTCCCTGAGCCAGGACGAGCGCACGCGAGGCCTCGAATTTTCGCAGAACCTCTCGGTGCGCATACTCTCGCGCGCCTGGCAGATGCTTCTCAAGGGCATTCACGAGGTGCAGGGCGCTGCAAGGCCCTACGCCGCGGCGGAAATGGTTCTCATCCGCATCGCCCATGCCGCTGACCTGCCGACGCTGGACGATGCCATCCGCGCGATCGGGGAGGGGGGCGGCCAGCAGCCTTCCATGCCGGCAGCGCCACAGGGCGGCGCAGCGTCCGGCGGCCAGGGTTCGTCCGCATCACGGGGCGCGTCTCCGGCTCCGGCGGTTTCCCGGTCCACCCAGGCGGCGCAGCCCGTCTCCGGACCCGCGATGCGGCTTGTAGAGAGCCGGCCGGAACCCGTGACGGAAATGCACACCGCCCCGCAGGCCGAGCAGGCCGTCGACGCCGTGCCGGTGCGCTCGCTGGAGGACATCGTCGCCCTGGCGGATCAGCACCGCGACCTGCGCATCAAGATCGGCGTGCGCAATGGCGTGCGCCTCGTCTCGCTGACGCCGGGGCACCTGTCGGTCTCGTTGACGGCCAATGCCGACCGCTCCCTGCTGACCGAACTTGCCCAGCGCCTGAAGCTCTGGACCGGGCGCAACTGGATGGTTTCGCTAAGCCAGGAAGAGGGCGGGCGGACCCTTGCCGAGATCGAGGAGGAAACGCGCGAAACGCTGTTCTCCGATGCCAGCAAGGATCCGGCCGTGGCCGCCATCCTGCAGAAATTTCCTGGCGCGAAGGTGATCGATGTGCGCCTGCCCGCCGCGCCGGAAGAACTGCCCGGCGGCGAGGGCATGCCGGTCGAGGCCTTGCCCGATGACGATGACGACGACATCTTGTGACATGGACCCGAAAGCGGGAGAGAGACAATGAAAGACCTCATGGGCCTGATGAGCAAGGCCAAGGAAATGCAGGCCCGGATGCAGGCCTTGCAGGAGGAGATGGCCAACATCACCGCCGACGGCCGGTCCGGTGGCGGGCTGGTGACCGTCACCCTGTCCGGCAAGGGCGAGATGCGCGGCCTGAAGATCGACCCGTCGCTCTTCAAGGAGGATGACGTCGAGATCCTGGAGGACCTGATCGTCGCGGCCCACAACGAGGCCAAGGCCAAGGTTGAACAGGTCATGGCCGAAAAGACGCAGGAACTGACCGCCGGCCTGCCCATTCCGCCCGGCATGAAACTGCCGTTCTGAACCGGTCGGGGTCCTGCGCGTCAGGCCCCTGCCTTTCTTTCTTGCCGCCGGGCGAACCTGGCCCCTTCCGGAGGCGTGTGCGATGACGCTCGCGCAGGAAAACCTGCGTGGCGCGATGCTGATGGTCCTTGCGATGGCCTGCTTCGCCGTCGAGGACATGTTCATCAAGCGCGCTGCCATGGCCTTGCCCGTCGGCGAGGTGCTGGTTCTTTTCGGACTGGCCGGAATGGCCGGCTTTTCGCTGATCGCCGCCCTGCGCGGCCAGCGGCCCTGGCATCGAGCCATGCTGGGACGGACCCTCATGCTGAAAGCGGTGTTCGAGGTGATCGGCCGGCTTGGCTACACGCTCGGCATCGCCATGACGCCGCTTTCCAATGCCTCCGCAATCCTCCAGGCCACGCCGCTGGTCGTGGTGGCCGGCGCCGCCGTGCTGTTCGGTGAAAAGGTCGGCCTGCGCCGCTGGCTGGCGGTCGGCATCGGCTTCCTCGGCGTGCTGATCGTGCTCAGGCCCGGCATGGAAGGGTTCGTTCCGGCCGCCCTCTGGACGGTGATCGGCATGTTCGGCTTTGCCGGTCGCGACCTTGCCTCCCGCGCCGCGCCGAAGGTGCTGTCCAATCCGCAACTGGGCGCCCATGGCTTTGCCGCGCTGGCAGTGGCCGGGCTCGTCCTCCTGCCCTTCACCGGCGCGCCGGCCGCCCCCGCGCCCGGGGCCCTCGGCTTCGTAGCCGCCGCCTCGCTGTTCGGTGTTGCAGCCTACTGGAGCCTGACCGCGGCCATGCGCATGGGCGAGGTCGCCGTGGTGACGCCGTTCCGCTACACCCGTCTCCTGTTCGGGATCGCGCTCGGCATTGCCGTTTTCGGCGAAACCTTCGATGGCGCCACGCTGGCCGGTTCGCTGCTGATCCTGGCGTCGGGACTCTACACGCTCCTGCGCCGCCCGCGGCGCGAGCCCTTCGCGGCAACATGAAGGACAGTCCTGCCGCTCAACCCAGGTCCTTCTCCATGAGGACAGCGGGAAAGGCGATGTCGCTGGCGAGCATCACCGAAACCTCCTCCAGCCGGCGGAAGCCGTGACGGGCATAGAATTTTTCCGCCGGACGGGAGGAAAAGCACATCAGCCGGCGCACGCCCTGCCGCCGGGCTTCCGCCATGCAGGCGGTGAGGATGGCGCCGCCCACGCCGCCGCGCATCAGGTCCGGATGGGTGGCGAAGTGGCGGATATGGCCGGTGGCGTCCTCGATGCGGCCCGTGCCGGGTGTCGCGACGCTCCAGCCGCCGCAACCGGCCAGTTGTCCGCCGACCGATGCGGCGAAGTAGCGCCCCGAATTGAGCAGCGCCGGATCGATGCGCAGCATGGCCGGCAGCGCGTCGGTCAGGATGTCGTCGCTGTACCAGCCGGGATAGACGGCGGAATAGCAGGCCTCGATCAGCGCTTCCAGCGCATCCCGGTCATCGGCCGTCGCGCGCCGGATCACGACATCGTTCATTCCCGTTTCTCCCGCCCTTGCCGGGCTGTTGTTGCAATGGGCATCACGTTTAGCGGTTACGGATTGATTTGCCATCCGCCGGATGGATGAAAAGCGTGACGGCCCGCCTATATGGACCCTCGAGCGAGGTGTGAATGCGCGACGTGCTGACCTTCACGGAAAAGGGCATCTATTGCCCCGCAGGGGATTTCTTCATCGATCCCTGGCGGCCGGTGGACCGTGCGCTCATCACCCATGGCCACGCCGACCATGCCCGCTTCGGCCATGGCAGCTACCTGTGCACTGAGGCCGCTGCGCCGGTCATCGAGCGCCGTCTCGGCGTGTCGGCCCGGACCGTTGCCTATGGCGAGAGGCTGAAGATCGGCGATGCCGCCGTCAGCTTTCATCCGGCCGGCCACGTGCCGGGATCGGCGCAGATCCGCGTCGAGGCGGGTGGCCAGGTCTGGGTGGTGTCCGGCGACTACAAGGTCGAGGAAGACGGCCTGTCAGAACCCTTCGAGCCGGTCCCATGCCATGCCTTCATCACCGAATGCACCTTCGGCCTGCCCGTGTTCAACTGGACAAGCCAGGCAGAACTCGCCGCCGAACTGAACGCCTGGTGGCGCGATTGCACGGCTTCCGGCAAGGTGGCCGTCATCGGCGCCTATTCGCTTGGCAAGGCGCAGCGTGTGCTCAAAAGCCTCGATCTCTCCATCGGTCCCGTCTTCGCCCATGGCGCCGTGGAGAACATGAACGCGGTGCTGCGCGAACAGGGCGTTGACCTGCCGCCGGCCATGCGTGTCACGCCGGACATGGGCCGCGCCGCCTTTGCCGGGGGGCTTGTGATCGCACCGCCCTCGGCCATGGACGGTAGCTGGATGCGCCGCTTCGGCCCGGTCTCGCGCGGTTATGCCTCCGGCTGGATGGCGCTGCGCGGCGTGCGGCGCAGGCGCGCGGCCGATCGCGGCTTCGTGATGAGCGACCATGCCGACTGGAACGGCCTGAACGCCGCCATCGCGGCGACCGGCGCCGAACGCGTCTTCGTCACCCACGGCTATACCGGGCCGTTCCGCAAGTGGCTGGAATCGCGCGGCTACGACGCCCATGTCGTCTCCACCGAATATGAGGGTGAAAGCCTCGACACGGCGCCGGCGGGCGAAGACAGCGGGGAAGCCGCATGAACCGCTTCGCCGCGCTCTTCACCGCGCTGGACCAGACGACGAGCACCAATGCCAGGGTCGCGGCGCTTGCGGACTATTTCCGCCAGGCGCCCGAGGACGACAGGCTCTGGACGGTCGCGCTGCTCTCGGGACGCCGGCCGCGCCGCGCCGTGACGGCAACGAACCTGCGCGAATGGGCCGCCGGGCGCGCGGGCATTCCCCTCTGGCTGTTCGAGGAGGCCTATCCGGTGGTCGGCGACCTGGCCGAGACCATCGCCCTCGTCCTGCCGGAACCGAGGGAAACGAGCGACGAGAGCCTGACCTTCTGGATCGAGGAGACGCGTGCGCTGCGCGATGCCGATGACGAGACCCGCAAGGCCGCCATCCTGTCGGCATGGGACCGGCTGGACCGCACGGGCCGCTTTCTCTTCAACAAGCTGATCACCGGCGGCTTCCGCATGGGCGTGTCGCAGAAGCTCATGACCCGTGCCCTGGCGGCGGCAACCGGCATCGAGGAGACGGCGCTCGCCCACCGCATCATGGGCGACTGGTCGCCGGACACCACCACCTTCGAACGCCTCATCCTGTCCGGCGACAACGAGGCCGCCACGTCCCGGCCCTATCCCTTCTGCCTTGCTCATCCGCTGGAGGTCGAGCCGGAAAGCCTCGGCGATGTCTCCGGCTGGCTGGCCGAATGGAAGTGGGACGGCATTCGCGGGCAACTGGTGCGCCGCGACGGCGAGGTCTTTGTCTGGTCGCGCGGCGAGGAACTGGTCACGGACCGCTTTCCCGAATTCGCCGCCACGCTGGATTTCGTGCCCGACGGAACGGTGATCGACGGCGAGATCATGGCCTGGCGCGACAACGCCGTCCTGCCCTTCCAGGCGCTGCAGACCCGGATCGGCCGCAAGACCGTCTCGAAAAGGCTGCTGGCGGAAACCCCCGTGGTCATGACCGCCTATGACCTGATGGAAGAGGATGGCCAGGACCTGCGTGCAGTGCCCTTCGCCGAACGCCGCGCCCGGCTGGAAAGGCTGGTCGCCAGCCTTCCCGATGACGCGCCCTTGCGCCTCTCGCCCACGGTCCCGGCGGCAAGCTGGGCGGACCTCGCCACGGCCCGCGAAACCGCGCGCGAACGCGGCGCCGAAGGGCTGATGCTGAAAAGGCTGGACAGCCCCTACCATGTCGGGCGCAAGCGCGGTGACTGGTGGAAGTGGAAGGTCGATCCGCTGACCGTGGACGCGGTGATGATCTATGCCCAGGCCGGCCATGGCCGGCGTGCGAACCTGTTCACCGATTTCACCTTCGCCGTGCCCGACGAGAAAGGCGATCTCGTGCCCTTCACCAAGGCCTATTCCGGCCTGACCGACGCGGAATTTCGCGAGATCACACGCTGGGTGCGCGCCAATACGCTGGAGCGCTTCGGCCCGGTCCGTTCCGTTCCCCCCGTCCAGGTCTTCGAGATCGCCTTCGAGGGCATCCAGGCCTCCACCCGCCACAAGTCCGGCATTGCGCTGCGCTTCCCGCGCATGGCCCGCTGGCGCACCGACAAGCCGGTTTCCGAAATCAACACGCTCGCCGACCTCAAGGCACTGCTGGCTTTGCTCGGCGGCTGATCCGCACTGGCTCAAATGCGCCTTTCGGTCTATTTCTCGCCCATGTCCAAGCGAATCGCAGGCCCCGAAATCGAGAAACTGATCCAGCTCCTGGCTAAGGTGCCGGGGCTGGGGCCGCGTTCGGCGCGCCGTGCCGCCCTGCATCTCATCAAGAAGAAGGACCAGTTGATGGGACCGCTGGCCGGTGCCATGGCCGATGCCCATGCAAAGGTCGGCACCTGCTCGGTCTGCGGCAATGTCGACACGGTCGATCCGTGCAACATCTGCACCGATCCGCGCCGCGACGGCGCCGTCATCATCGTGGTGGAGGATGTGGCCGACCTCTGGGCGCTGGAGCGCGCCGGCGCCATGACCGCGGCCCGATACCATGTGCTCGGCGGCACGCTGTCACCGCTCGACGGCGTCGGCCCGGACGACCTCAACATTGCCGGCCTTGTCGACCGCGTGGCGGCTGGCGGCGTGTCGGAAATCATCCTTGCCGTGAACGCCACGGTGGAAGGCCAGACCACGGCCCATTACGTCACCGACCGGCTGGCCGGGTTCGACGTGAAGGTGACGCGCCTTGCCCATGGCGTTCCGGTGGGGGGCGAACTCGACTATCTCGACGACGGCACGCTGGCCGCCGCGCTGCGCGCCCGCACCAGCTTCTGAGCCGGGCGCGCCTTTTTCCCGCCGCTTGCGATGCTAGGATGCCCGTCGAATCGCACGACGAACGCCGGAGGCCGCACGCCATGCGCCGCATCTTCACAGCCTGCCTGCTTTCCCTTGTCACGGCCATGCCCGCCTTCGCGCAATCGGCTGCCGTCGAACGCCAGTTCCGTGACTGGCTGGCGAGCGATCTCTGGCCGCAGGCCCGCCAGCGCGGCGTCAGTGCGGACACGTTCAATGCGGCCTTCGACGGCGTGACGCTGAACTGGAAACTGCCGGATCTCGTGCCGCCGGGCACGAAACCGCAGACACCGAGGGAGCAGCGGCAGGCGGAGTTCGGCGCGCCCGCCCGGTATTTCAATCCCGGGACGGTGCAGGGCGCGGCGGCCGGCGGGCGCAAGCACAAGGCCCGGCTTGCCTCCACGTTGAAGCGCATCGAGAGCGCCTATGGCGTGCCAGGCCGCATCCTGCTTGCCATCTGGGCGCGCGAAAGCGGCTTCGGCCGGGCGAAGATCCCTCATGACGTCTTCGAGGTGCTTGGCACCAAGGCCTTCATGTCCACCCGCAAGGACCTGTTTCGCGCCGAACTGCTGGCAGCCCTGGAAATGGCCGAAAGGGGCGTGCCGCCGCGCAACATGAAATCCTCCTGGGCCGGGGCGCTCGGCCAGCCGCAATTCATGCCGTCATCCTATCTCAAGCATGCCGCCGACGGCGATGGCGACGGGCGCGCCGACATCTGGGGATCGCAGGCCGATACGCTGGCCTCCATCGCCAATTACCTTCGCCATCACGGCTGGCAGACCGGCCGCGACTGGGGTTTCGAGGTCGTCGTGCCGCAATCGGTTTCCTGCGCGCTGGAAGGTCCGGACCGGGGCCGGCCGATCGCGCAATGGGAAGCGATGGGCATCCGCCGGGTGAACGGCAAGGCCTTCCCCGCCCACGAACAGAGGGGCGAGGGCTATCTCATGATGCCTGCCGGACGCCTTGGCCCCGCCTTTATCGTCACGCCCAATTTCTACGTGCTGAAGGACTATAACGAGAGCGATCTCTACGCGCTCTTCGTCGGCCATGTCGGCGATCGCATCGAATGGAATGTCGGCGATTTCGCGCAAGGTTGGGGGAAGATCGACAAGCTCTGGCGTTCCGACATTGCCGCCATGCAGCGTGTCCTGGAGGGCCAGGGACATGACGTGGGCGGCGCCGACGGCCTGCCGGGGTTCAAGACCCGGCGCTCCATCGGCGCCTGGCAGGCGAAGAACGGACGCCAGCCCACCTGCTTCCCCAGTTCGGCGCTGGTCAGGGCAATCCGCTGAGCCGGTTCAGGCCGTCGGATCGTCCGAGACGCGGATGATCAGCTTGCCCTTGTTGCGTCCCGTAAGCAGGCCCCGGAAGGCGTCCACGGTGTTTTCCAGCCCGTCCACGATGTCTTCCGTGTAGCGGATCCGGCCGTCGCGCACCCACTCCGCCATCTCGCGCTCGAAGGCATCGCGATGCTCCGCCTCGTGGTCGTAATTGATGAAGCCGCGCACGGTCAGGCGTTTGACCAGGATTGCCCGCATGAACATGGGCAGGAAGTCCGGCCCGTCCGGCAGTCCCGACAGATTGTAATAGGCGATGGTGCCGCAAACCGGCATCCGGGCGAATTCGTTGAACAGCGGGATCACGGCCTTCAGCACGTCGCCGGCCACGTTCTCGAAATAGATGTCCACGCCGTCAGGGCAGGCCGCCTTGAGCTTCTCCGGGAAATCGGCGTCCTTGTAGTTCACGCAGGCGTCGAAGCCGAATTCGTCCACCACCTGTGCGCATTTCTCGTCCGATCCGGCAATGCCCACCGCCCGGCAGCCCTTGATCTTCGCGATCTGCCCGACGAGCTGGCCGACGGCTCCGTTCGCCGCCGAGACGACCACGGTTTCACCGGCCTTCAGCTTGCCATGCTCCATCAGGCCGGCATAGGCGGTGAAGCCCGGCATGCCGAGACAGCCGAGCGCGGTGGAGATGGGGGCTGCCGCCGGATCGAGCTTGCGGCAGGCATTGGCAGGCAGCACCGCATGGCTCTGCCAGCCGGTGCGAGCCAGCACGATGTCGCCGGCCGAAAGCGAGGCGTCGCTGCTTTCCACCACCGAGCAGATCGCCTCCGCTGTCACGACGCCGCCGATCTCGGTCGAGGCGGCATAGGACTTGGCCGGACTCATGCGCCCGCGCATGTAGGGATCGAGCGACAGATAGATGACCTTGAGCAGGACCTCGCCCTGGCCCGGCGAAGCATAGTCATGGGCTTCCAGCTTCAGTTCGTCATGGCCGGGCATTCCTTTCGGGTAAGCCGTCAGGATGATCCGTTGACCGTTCGCGCCCATGTTGTCCTCCTGTGATGGCGATCGTCGAGCCGGGACTATAGGCCCGCGACCGGCAAGGGCAAGCCGGGCGCGCCTGCCGCGTCATGGTAAACAGAACGTGAAGCCCGAAACCGTTTGGCGCGGGCGGCGTAACAGGAAGGGGGCACAGGGAGAAGACAGATGAAGAGACATGGCCGCCTGAACGACCTCGCCGGGATGATGATCAAGCAGGCAAGACTGCTCAAGCAGGGCGGATTGCTGACCGAGGCCCGCGAACTGGCCCGTCGCGCACTCGCGCTGCGCGCCTATGACCGGCTGGCGCTCCAGCCGGTGCGCATTCGCGTCAAGCGGTGATCGTCAGGCGCCGGGCATCGGTCAGGCGCAATTGCGGCAGAAAGGCGTGGCCGGCAGAAGTTCCAGCCGGTCGACAGAGATTTCCTCGCCGCATTTCACGCAGTCGCCATAGCTGCCGTCCTCGACGCGCTTGAGCGCGGCGTCGATCCGCCGAAGCTCTTCCATGCCCTGGTTGCCGAGGCTTTCCAGCACTTCGTCGCCTTCGCGCTCGGTGGCCCGCTCCTCGGTGTCAGGGCTTGCCGGCTCGTCCAGGTCGTGTTCGATTTCCGCGAGGCGTTCACGCAGTTCGGCCTGCCGGGCGAGAAGCTTGTTCTTGAAATAGGCGACATCGACCATGAATTCCGTCTTTCCTTTTTGGGCCGCGCCTCGCGCGGCTCGTCTTCCGGCACGATAGCCGGACTTGCGGCATTTTTCTTGATTTGGCTCAAGACCGGCCTTCGGGTCAATCCTCGTCGACCAGGCGCAGCCTGAGACGTCCGTTCCCGTTCTCGCTGCCCGGAGACCGCACGTCATCCTGAGAGGGCACACCCTGGCGCCGCCGATCCGCTTCGGAAGGCGCAAATTCCAGCGCCTCGATCTTCTCGCCGCGCCGCGACAGCTTCTGTGTCGAGGTGACGATCTGCTCGATGTCCCGCGCCGCCTGTCCGAAGTGGCTCTGCAATTTCATCACGCGGTCGTTCAGCCGCCCGAGATCGTTCATCAGATGCGCCACCTCGCCCTGGATCAGGTGCGCCTGCTCGCGCATGCGGGCATCCTTCAGCACCGCCTGCACGACCTGCACCGACAGCATCAGCAGCGATGGCGACACGATGACCACGCGCGCCCTGTGCGCCTTCTGCACCAGCGCCTCGAAGTGCTCGTGGATGTCGGCGAAGATCGATTCCGACGGCACGAACAGGAAGGCGGTGTCCTGCGTTTCGCCGGGTATGAGATATTTCCCGGCGATGGCAGAAACATGAACCTCCATGTCCCGGCGGAACCGCTGGCGGGCCTGCTTCTCGGCTTCCGCGTGTTCCGCCTCGCGGATGGCATTCCAGCCCTCCAGCGGGAATTTCGCGTCGATGGCCAATGGCGGAGCGCCGTTCGGCATGAGGATCAGGCAGTCAGGCCGGGAACCGTTGGCCAGCGTCGCCTGGAATTCATAGGCGCCTGCCGGCAGCGCGTCGGCGATGATCGCTTCCATACGGGCCTGGCCGAAGGCCCCGCGCGTCTGCTTGTTGGAAAGGATGGCCTGAAGTTCCACCACCTGGCCGGCCAGCGACTGGATGTTGGTCTGCGCCGTGTCGATGACGGCCAGGCGCTCCTGCAGTTTCGCCAGGTTTTCATGGGTCGATTTCGTCTGCTCGCTCATCGTCTGGCCGATCCGGCTCGTCATGCCGTCGAGGCGTTCGCGGATCGACTGGTTGAGTTCGGCCTGGCGCGATCCGAACACCTCGGCCAGCGTCGCCATGCGCCCCTGCATCTCGCCCTGGGCCTTCATCAGGTCGGCCAGCAGGCGCTGCTGCTCGGCTGCCTGCGCGGCGGCTTCCGCACTCCGTCGCGCCCCGCGCCGCCAGGCCAGAAGGCCGGCCCCCAGCAGCACCGCGACTGCCGCAAGCGCGACATGTCCCAAAGTGATGACGGTCCGGCCGAACGCACCAGCCGGCTCCGCAAGCAGCGTGATCAACGATTCCATGATTGTAACAGTAGCAGTTTTGCATCGACGTTGCGAGATCAAAACGCGAACAAACGCAAGCAGGCGCGTTGACGCCCCGCGCGCGAACGCTTATGTGCACGCCATGACGATCAAGCCGCTTGTCCTGTTACCCGATCCCGTCCTGCGCGAGGTGTCAAAGCCTGTCGAGCGCGTCGACGATGCCGTGCGCAATTTCGCCAGGGACATGCTGGATACGATGTATGATGCGCCGGGCATCGGCCTTGCCGCCATCCAGGTGGCCGAGCCGATCCGCATGCTGACCATCGATCTGGCCAGGGAGGACGAGGAACCGCAGCCGCATGTCTTCATCAACCCGGAGATCGTGGCTTCCAGCGACGACCGCTCGGTATACGAGGAAGGCTGCCTGTCGATCCCCGACTATTACGCCGAGGTCGAGCGCCCGGCCCGCGTCACGGTCAATTATCTCGACCTTGACGGCAAGCCGCGCACGATGGAGGCCGAGGGCCTGATGGCCACCTGCCTGCAGCACGAGATCGACCACCTGAACGGCGTTCTTTTCATCGATCACATCTCGCGCCTGAAGCGCGACATGGTCATCAAGAAATTCAGGAAACTGGCGAAGGATCGCGGCGGCACCCGCACCATGGTGGGCTGACGCGACCGCGCCGCCGTCATTGGCCGGGGGAGCCTGCCATGCGCATCGTCTTCATGGGAACGCCGGATTTCTCCGTGCCGACACTGCGTGCGCTGCACGCGGCGGGCCACGACATCGTGGCCGTCTATTCGCAGCCGCCGCGCAAGGCTGGCCGCCGCGGGCTTGAACTGACGCCGTCGCCCGTCCACAAGGCCGCCGAAGCCCTCGGGCTTGAGGTGCGCACACCCGTTTCGCTGAAGGGAGAGCCGGAGCAGGCCGCGTTTCGCGCGCTGGAGGCCGACGTTGCGGTCGTGGTCGCCTATGGCCTTCTCCTGCCGAAGCCCATTCTCGACGGAACGCGTCTCGGCTGCTTCAACGGCCATGCCTCCGCCCTGCCACGCTGGCGCGGCGCGGCGCCCATCCAGCGCGCCATCATGGCCGGCGACAGGGAAACGGCGATGATGGTCATGCAGATGGACGAGGGGCTGGATACGGGTCCGGTGGCCATGACGGCACCCGTCGCCATCGGACCGGACATGACGGCCGGCGAATTGCACGACGTGATGATGGAGACCGGCGCGGCGCTGATGGTCGAGGCCATCGCGGCGCTGGAAGCCGGAACGCTGACCCTGACGCCGCAGCCGGAGGAGGGCGCCACCTATGCCCGGAAGATCGACAAGGCCGAGACGCGGATCGACTGGTCGCGCCCGGCCCGCGAGGTGCACGACCGGATTCGCGGCCTTTCGCCCTTCCCGGGCGCCTGGTGCGAGATGACGCTTGGGGCAGGCAGGCCCGAACGGGTCAAGCTTCTGGGCTCCACGCTGGGCGCTGGCGAGGGCGCACCCGGCACCGTGCTGGACGATGCGCTGACGGTGGCCTGCGGCGAGGGCGCCGTTCGCCTCACCCGTCTGCAAAAGGCCGGCGGCAAGCCGCTCGATGCGACCGGTTTCCTGCGCGGCAATACCGTCCCCGCAGGCGTGACGCTGGACTGAAGCCATGCCGCGATATCGCATGACGGTCGAATATGACGGCACGCCCTACAAGGGCTGGCAGCGCCAGAAGAACGGTCACAGCGTCCAGGCCGCCATCGAGGCCGCCATTGCCCGCTTTGCCCGCGAAAATGTGACGTTGCAGGTGGCCGGCCGCACCGATGCCGGCGTCCATGCCACCGGGCAGGTCAGCCATGCCGATCTTGAGCGCGACTGGGCCCCCTTCAAGTTTCACGAGGCGGTCAACGCCATGCTGCGTGAGGCCGGCGAGGCGGTATCGGTCCTGTCCGTCGAAAAGGCGGAGGAGGGCTTTCACGCGCGCTTTTCCGCCACCCGCCGCCATTATCTCTACCGCATCGTCAACCGCCGCCCTCCGCTGGCGCTGGAGCGCGACCGCGCCTGGTGGGTGAAGAAGGGCGTGATCGACGAGCAGGCGATGGCCGATGCGGCGCAAGTGCTCATCGGCACGCATGATTTCACCACCTTCCGTGCCGCCCAGTGCCAGGCGAAGAGCCCTGTGAAGACTATGGAGCGCATCGCCGTGATGCGGTCAGGCGACTGCATCGAGGTGCGCTGCTCGGCCCGTTCCTTCCTTCACAACCAGGTGCGTTCCATGGTCGGATCGCTCAAGCTTGTGGGCGAGGGCCGCTGGACCAGGGACGATCTGCGCCAGGCGCTGGAAGCGCGCGACCATCAGACCTGCGGGGCCCTGGCCCCGCCGCACGGGCTTTATCTCACCGGTGTCGATTACGGTTGAGCGCTGAGGCCCAGGAGGCTGTGCATGGCGACCAGGACGAGCACGGACGTCACCGCCATGCCGATGAAGATCGTCGTCGAATACATGGCATCGCGGCCGATGGATCCGTGCGTGATGCGCCAGCCGAGCGCCAGCGAGACCAGGAAAATAGTCAGCGAGAGAAAGCCGGACGGGTCGGGATCGCCCGGCGACAACAGCCGCACGAGCGCAGGCGGCACGGCCAGCCATACGAGGATCGCGCTGCCCCAGTTGGTGGCGATCACGTAGGCCGCGAAGGAACGGCCCATGCCGATCCTGGTGCCGATGAGCGCGAGCCCGGCAATGGGCAGGAGCCATGCGGCGAGGTCGGCCAATCCCAGCCGAAGCACGGTCGCAGACAGGGAAGAGCCGTCCAGGAAATCCGGTGCTGCCGCCACCCAGGAAAGCAGCATGGGCGGCAGGGCAAGCAGGATTGACCAGAAAGACCGCCAGAACCCTTCCGCCGAGATATCCATGCGCACCAGCGCGTCGCCCTTCGCCGTCGCCATGATGCGCCAGGCGGCGGACAGGTGGGCCTGCACGTAGTCGGCGTCGAGCATGGCCCTCAGGCTCCGCCCGCCTTGGCGGCGAACCAGTAGGCGATGAAATGATGGTAGATGCGCGTCAGTGTCTCCAGATCCGAGACCGGAACGCGTTCGTCGACCATGTGCATGGTCTGGCCGACGAGACCGAACTCCACCACGGGGCAGTAATCCTTGATGAAGCGCGCGTCCGACGTGCCGCCTGAGGTCGAAAGCGCCGGTTCACGCCCGGTTTCCGCCTCCACCGCGCTGGTGATCGTTGCGACCAGGTCCTCGTCACGGGTCAGGAAAACATGGCTCGGCCGGTCCGCCCAGATAAGGTCATAGCTGACCGGTTCCCGTCCGCCCGGCCGCAGGCGCGTGTCCTGTGCCGCCCGGTCCAGACGGTTGTGGATTTCCGCCATCACGGTTTCGGCCGTCCAGTGGTCGTTGAAACGGATGTTGAAACGGGCTTCGGCCTTGGCCGGGATCACGTTCGTTGCCGCGTTGCCCACGTCGATCGAGGTGACTTCGAGGTTCGACGGCTGGAAGTCGCGTGAGCCCTCGTCGAAGGGCGGGAGCATCAGCGCCTCGGCAAGCATGATGACCGAGCGCACCGGGTTGTCGGCGAGATGGGGATAGGCCGCGTGACCCTGCACGCCGTGCACGACGATACGCCCGGACACCGAACCGCGCCGGCCGGTCTTCACCATGTCGCCGATCTTGCCCGGATTGGTCGGCTCTCCGACGAGGCAGCCGTCCCAGCGCTCGCCCTTCGCCGCCGCCCATTCCAGGAGCTTGACCGTCCCGTTGACCGCCGGGCCTTCCTCGTCGCCGGTGATCAGGAACGAAAGCGAACCCGGCGGCAGGCCGTGATCCTCCACGTAGCGCGCGAAGGCGGCCGCGAAACAGGCGATGCCGCCCTTCATGTCCACCGCACCGCGCCCGTACATCACGCCGTCGCGAATCTCCGCGGCAAACGGACCGGCGCTCCAGGCCGCCTCGTCGCCAACCGGCACCACGTCGGTATGGCCGGCAAACATGAGGTGCGGACCGTCTTTGCCGATGCGGGCATAGAGGTTCTCGATGTCCGGCGTGCCCTCTTCGGAAAAGACCGGGCGCTCGACGGTAAAGCCTTGCGGTTTCAAGAGGTTTTCCAGAACGGAAAGCGCACCGCCTTCCGCCGGCGTGACGGAGGGGCAGCGGATGAGGTCGGCCAGGATGGCGGCGGGATCGGTGATACGGGTCATGACCGCCTGATTAGCCGAACGGCAACGGGCTGTCATCAGGCCGTGACGATATCGACGGGACCCGGCGAGGAAACCGGAGTGCCGGTCCGGCCCTGTTCGCCGGTCAGCATGATCTTCTGCCAGATCTTGCGCGAGAGGTTGGTGCCCAGCGCCTCCACGTCGTTGACGGCGTTGACCACCTCCATGTCCGGCAGCGTCTGCGCGTAGAGCGCGGCGAACTTGCCGGTCAGCGACAGCATTTCCGAGCAATAGTCGAGATAGCGCTTGAGTTCCGGCGCCGTCATGGTGCGCAGCGGCGAGCTTTCCGTCATGACGAAATCGTCCGAAAGCGCCGCCGGGTCCTTGGTCAGCTGGTGCATGTCGATGATGTGGATCAGCGAGCGCAGCTTGTGCAGGCCCCGGAGCACGGTCTTGCGCTTCTGGCGCTGTTCCAGCCCCATCAGGGTGATGACGCCCGCGCCGGTCAGCACGGCCGTGTTGAACAGCGCGTCGATGCCCTGGAGAATGTCGAACGTGCCGGTTTCGATACGGTCGAAGCGCAGGAAGCGGAAGGCGAGGAACAGCACGGCGGCGCCCGCCGCGATGCCCGCCAGCGACAGCGCGCGCCAGTACCAGTCGTTCTTCTCGATGGTTGCCGCCTCTGCGCTGATCCCGCGGCCGGTTTCGGTCAGTTCACCCGCCACCTTGCAAAGGCTCGACCGGGGAAAACGCTCCGCGATGCGGCGTTCCAGCCGCTCGGCCGTGGCGATGATCTTGTCGGCATCCAGCTTCGAATAGGGCATGAGCCCTTTCTATCGGCAAAGCCTTGAAAAAGCCTTGCGATGCCGGTTCCGCTCCGCCGCCTTGCAGCGGAGCGGGGAAGGGCACGGCAGTCAGTCGCGCAGCAACTCGTTGATCGATGTCTTGGAACGGGTCCGCTCGTCCACTTTCTTGACGATGACCGCGCAATAGAGGTTCGGGCCCGGTTCGCCGTTCGGCAGCGGCTTGCCCGGCATGGATCCGGAGACCACCACCGAATAGGCCGGCACTTCGCCCATGTGGATCTCGCCGGTCTCGCGGTCGACGATCTTGGTCGACTTGCCGATATAGACGCCCATGCCCAGCACCGCGCCCTCGCGGACGATGCAGCCTTCCACGACTTCCGAACGCGCGCCGATGAAGCACTTGTCCTCGATGATGGTCGGGCCGGCCTGCAGCGGCTCAAGCACGCCGCCGATGCCGACGCCACCCGACAGGTGAACGTTCTTGCCGATCTGCGCGCAGGAGCCGACGGTCGCCCAGGTGTCCACCATCGTGCCTTCATCCACAAAGGCGCCCAGATTGACGAAGGACGGCATCAGCACCACGCCCTTGCCGATGAAGGCGGAGCGGCGCACGACGCAATTGGGCACGGCCCGGAAACCGCCATGCTCGAAATCCTTCGCGCCCCAGGCATCGAACTTGGAGGGGACCTTGTCCCACCAGGTCGAATCGCCCGGCCCGCCCTTGATGATCTCCATCGGGTTGAGACGGAAGGAAAGCAGCACCGCCTTTTTGAGCCACTGGTGCACCACCCAGTTGCCGTCCGCGCCGCGGCTGGCGACGCGCGCCTCGCCCCGGTCGAGCAGGTTCAGCGCGGTTTCCACCGCGTCGCGCACTTCGCCGCGGGTCGAGGTGGAGATGCCCTCGCGTTCATCGAACGCCTTCTCGATCACGGCTTCAAGGGCGGCAAGGTCGGGCTTGGACATCGGCAGGCTCCGCTACACGTCGTGTTAAGGGATTGGGAAATAGGATTCCCTCCGGGAAAAATCGCGCGGAACCTATGCGAAGGACCGGACGGGGTCAATCGCGGGCGAATCGCTGCCTGTTTCTTTCAGTCGGGGACAATGACGCATGAATCCTGAAGACAAGTCGAGCTGGACGCCGCTGCCGCATTCCGGCGAGGACGCGGCGCGGGCGCGCTCCGTGCCCGACACGCCGCAGACGCGCGCGCCTGCCTACCGGCTGGCATGGACCGACCAGGATTTCATGACCCAGCGCGAACTGCCCGCCGTGCGCCTGCAACTGGAACTGCTCAAGCCGGAAATGATGCTGGCCGAGCGCGGCATCCGTTCCACCGTGATCCTGTTCGGCGGCGCCCGCATTCCCGAGCCCGGCGGCGCGGCCTGGGCCGCCAAGAACGACGTCCAGAAGAAGAACCTGGAGGCCAATGCCCGCTATTACGAGGAGGCGCGCCTGTTCGCCCGCCTGTGTTCCGAGGAATCGGCCAAGTCGCGCTACCGCGAGTTCGTCGTCGTCACCGGTGGCGGGCCGGGCGTCATGGAGGCCGGCAACCGCGGCGCGCAGGATGTCGGCGCGCCGTCCATCGGCCTCAACATCGTTCTCCCGCACGAACAGGCGCCCAACGAATATGTGACGCCGGAATTGTGCTTCAATTTCCATTACTTCGCCATCCGCAAGATGCATTTCATCATGCGCGCCAAGGCGGTGTCGGTCTTTCCCGGCGGCTTCGGCACCATGGACGAACTGTTCGAGACGCTGACGCTCATCCAGACCGGCCGCATGGAGCGCGTGCCCGTCCTGCTGTTCGGCAAGGACTTCTGGCGCAACGCCATCGACCTGGACTTCCTCGCCGCGCAGGGGACGATCTCGCCCGACGACCCGGACCTCATCACCTTTGTCGACACGGCCGATGAAGCCTGGAAGGCCGTGGCGGAATTCTACGGGCTCTGATCACTTTTCCGGTCCTGTTTGTGTGCCATCCGGAACAAATGCCGCAGCGTGGTGACTTCCAAAACGGATCGATCCCGCTTATCTGACAAGGCATGAGCAGGCAGCCGCGCACGTTCCTGGCATCGCTGCGCCGCGATGGATTGGCATTCGCCATCCTTGCGGCGGTCGTTGTGCTCGTCGTGCACGCAAAGCCGCTTGCCGAGGCGAAGGCGGCAGGCTCTCCCTTTGCCGGCGTGATCTGCTCATCCTTCGGCGTCGTCCAGCCTGGTTCCGGCCAGTTGCCGGGGACGCCGCCGGGCGCCGACGACTGCCCGTTCTGCCTGGCCGGGGCCCATGCCCAGCCGCTGTTGTCCGTTTCGCCTCCGGCCCTGCCGGCCCATGCGCGCACTGCCTCACCGGTGCGCTGGACCATGGGGCAGGAGCGCGGCGGCAAACCGGCCCGCACGCTGCCGCCGGCCATTCGCGGCCCGCCGGTTTGCGTTTGAGCAATGAAGAATCGGCCCGCGCCTGCTTTTCTGGCCTGGCGCAGAACAGGATTTCGGCACGGACAGGACCCCGTGCAGCGGATGGCGCAGCGAAAGCCCATGCCGCAAGGAGCAAAGACATGAACAAGACCCTCAGGACGCTTGCTGCTGTGGCAGCTCTTTCAATCCCGGCTTTTGCCATCGTTCAGCCCGCCATGGCTGAAGACAAGGCCGCCATGGCCATGGACGCCGCGCCGTTGAAGGCCGGCGACCTCGAACTCACCGGCCTCTGGACCCGCGCCATGCTGCCGAACCAGCCGGCCGGCGGCGGCTTCGTCACCATTCGCAACACCGGCGCGCAGGATGACCGCCTGCTCAAGGTGGAAACACCGCTCGCCCGCGGCGAGGTGCACGAGATGGCCGTTGTCGACGGCGTCATGCGCATGCGCGAACTCGCCGAAGGTCTGCCGCTTCCCGCCGGTGAAACCGTCGAACTCAAGCCCGGCGGCTTTCACCTGATGTTCCTGGAAGTGAAGGAGCCGTTTGCCGAAGGCGGTTCTGTTCCCGCGACGCTCACCTTCGAAAAGGCGGGCAAGGTCGACGTGACCCTGAAGGTCATGCCGTTCGACCATGGCCGCATGAAGATGAACCAGGGCGGCGGCAAGGGCATGATGCATGGCGGCGGCCATGGCGGCATGATGAAGCAGGGCGGCTGAGCCGTCCTCCCGCGATCATGCGGAGTCGGTCTGCAGGATGGCCGAGAGAAAGCCCTTCAGGTCGTCGGTCACGTGATCGACGACCCCCTCTCCCGGTTCGTCGCGCTCCCAGACCTCCGCGAAATCCGGCTCGAAATTGCGCGGCACGATCAGCACCGTCTTCATGCCGAGCGCTTTCGGCACGGTGAGATTGCGCGCCAGGTCCTCGAACATGGCCGATTGCGCGCCTGCCACCCGGTGCAGCGCCGCGAACTTGTCATAGGTCTCCTGCGCGGGTTTCGGGACGAGGCCGGCGGCGACGATGTCGAAGATCTCGTCGAAATGATCGAGGATCCCGAGTTGCCGGGCGGTGCGCTCGGCATGGCCCCGGTCGCCATTCGTGAATATGAACTTGCGCCCGGGCAGCGCGGCGATCGCCTCGCCCAGTTCCGGGTCCGGCGCCAGCCATGAATAATCGATGTCGTGGACCTTCTCCAGGAAATCGTCCGGGTCGATGCCATGGACCTCCATCAGGCCCTTCAGCGTTGTTCCGTAGTCGCGGTAGAAGTCCTTCTGCAGCTTGCGCGCTTCCTCGCGCGGCAATTGCAGCAGGTCGGCGACATATTGCGTCATGCGCACGTCGATCTGTGCGAAGAGGTTGGCATGGTGGGGATAAAGGGTGTTGTCCAGGTCGAACACCCAGTTGCGGACATGCGCGAAGGAAGCGCTCGGCGGAATCGGTTTCATGACGGCACTATTGCACGCGCCGCGCCGGCATGCATCCCGCCGCGCAATTGACGAAAATTGTCATCGTTAATTGAGAGATATCTTAAAAATGCAGTGCTAATTTCTGCGGTGGAACAGGAGTTCGTGACATGAAGTCGATCATGTGGAAAGCCTTCCTGGTTTGCACCGCCGCCCTGCTGGTCACGTCGGCGCTCACCATTGTTGTCCAGAAGATGGCGCATCTCGGCTTCAACACGGCCAGCGTCCTGATGGCCCTGCTTGCACCCTACGCGATCTCGATGCCGCTTGTCGGCTATCTCCTCTACCAGTCCGAACGGCATCGCAAGGCGATCGCCGACCTCGATTCGCTTCGCGAGGACCTTGAGCGGTCCAATGCCGACTTGCGCCGCAAGGTCGAGATCGATCCGATGACCGGTTTTCTCAATCGCGAATATTTCATGAAGAAGCTCTCTGCCCTGCGCCGCAAGACGGACCGCGGCACGCTCCTCATCCTGGACGCCGACCATTTCAAGTCGATCAATGACAGCTATGGCCATCTCATCGGCGACGAGGCGCTGATCGCCATCACCCGGCGCATTCGCCAGAGCGTGCGCGCGCATGACATCGTCGGACGCATCGGAGGCGAGGAATTCGCCGTCTATCTGCGCGGCGCGGGCAAGGACGATGCCTTTCTTGTCGCCGACCGGATACGCAAGGCTGTTGCCGATCTCGTCTTCGAACCGGAAGCGGGCCGGCGCCATCCGCTCACCGTGTCGATCGGTGGTGTCGTGGAAGCCCAGGACCTGCCGCTTCCCGAGGCGCTGCGCCGCGCCGACTCCTCCCTCTACGCGGCCAAGAACGGCGGCCGCAATCTCGTGGTGATCGACGGGGCAGGGGCTCAGGCCGCTTGATTCCCGCGTAGCCGGGAGGCTAAAGGCTTTGGGCCTGTCCCCGCCCGGAGTCCCCCATGGAAGCCTGGATCGTCATCACGATCGCTGCCGCCTTCATCCAGAACATCCGCTCCAGCCTCCAGAAGCACCTGAAGGGCGCCATGGGCACGACCGGTGCCACCTTTGTCCGTTTCGGCTTCGGCGCGCCCTTCGCCCTGGTTTTCCTGCTCGCCACCCTGCAGTTTTCCGGCCTGCCGCTTCCCGTGCCAAACACCGGTTTCGCGGTCTGGGTCGTGGTCGGCGCGCTGTCGCAGATCGCCGCGCAGGCCCTGCTGGTGCAGATGTTCTCCTTGCGCAATTTTGCTGTTGGCAGCGCCTATTCGCGAACGGAGCCGGCGCAGGCCGCCGTTTTCGGGCTCATCTTCCTGGGCGACCGGGTTTCGCCCGGCGCCCTCGTGGCTATCTGCGTTTCCGTGGCGGGCGTCATGCTGATCTCGGTTGCGCGCGGTCCGGTCACCGCCCGTGCGCTGGTCGCCTCGGTCTTCACGCGCACCGCCGCCATCGGGCTCGCCTCCGGCACCATGTTCGGCATCGCCGCCGTGGCCTATCGCGCCGCGTCGCTCTCTCTGGCGCAAACCATGGCGGTGCCGGATTATTTCGTGCAGGCGGCCTGTGTGCTGGTGGTCGCCATCCTTCTCCAGACCGTGCTCATGCTGGGCTGGATGCTGTGGCGCGACCGCGCCGAACTCGGCCGCATCCGCGCCGCCTGGCGCATGTCCGCCCTGACCGGACTGGCGGGCGCGACTGCCTCCTTCCTCTGGTTCGCCGCCATGACGCTGGAACAGGCCGCCGTGGTCAAGGCGCTGGGCCAGGTGGAGATGCTGTTCATCTTCGCTTCCACCGTCTTCGTGTTCCGCGAACACATGAACCGGCTGGAGGTGGCCGGTTGCGCCATGATCGTCGCCGGCATCGTCATGCTGGTGCTGCTGCCCTGACAGGGCGCGGCCCCGACTCGGCCATGGACAGACGCCCGCCGAATTGTTATGAGTGATAACAAATATCGAGGGAGGAATTCGATGGCGCTACTCGACGTTCCCGGCATGCGTCCGGTCCTGCTTGGCGATCTGGCGGTGGAGGCTGAGCGGCGGCCCGACGGCGTGGTGATCCTGCGCTCGCCTTACCGGTTGGCGGAATCGGCGCGGTCCGTGACCGACAGGCTGGAGCACTGGGCGTCCGAGGCGCCAGACCGCATCTTCCTGGCGGACCGTTTCGAGGGGAACTGGCGCACGGTGACCTATGCACAGGCACTGGAAAAGGTCCGTGCCATTGGCGAATACATGCTGGCCCATGGCCTTTCGGCCGAACGGCCCCTGGTCATCCTGTCGGGCAACGGCATCGAGCACGGCCTGATGGCGCTGGGCGCCATGTATGCCGGCATTCCCTACGCGCCGGTCTCCACCGCCTATTCGCTGGTTTCGCAGGACCATGCCAAACTGAAGCACGTCTGCGACCTCCTGACGCCGGGAATGGTGTTCACCGCCGAGGGCAAGCCTTATGAAAAGGCGCTGGCCGCGGTCATGAAGCCCGGCATGACGCTGGTCGTCGCCCGCGACCCGGTCGACGGATATGATACCCATTTCTTCGACGAACTGGCGCAAACGCCTGTCACGGACGCGGTGGATGAAGCCCATGCGGCGATCACCGCCGCCACGGTGGCCAAGTTCCTTTTCACCTCCGGCTCCACAGGCATGCCCAAGGCCGTCATCAACACCCACTCCATGATGGCCTGCAACCAGGAAATGATCGCCAATGCCATGGCCTTCCTGAAGGAGGAGCCGCCGGTCCTGGTCGACTGGCTGCCATGGAACCACACCGCCGGTGGCAACCACAATTTCGGCCTCGTGCTCTACAATGGCGGCTCGCTCTACATTGATGATGGCGCGCCGACGCCCAAGGGCATCGCGGCAACGGTGCGCAACCTCACCGAGATCGCGCCGACGCTCTATTTCAACGTGCCGAAGGGCTACGAAATGCTCACGGCGCAGTTCGCCGGCAACGAGGCGCTGCGCAGGAATTTCTATTCCCGGCTGAAGCTGATGCAATATGCCGGCGCCGGACTTGCCCAGCATGTCTGGGATGCGCTGGAGAGCTTCGCCGAGCAGACCGTCGGCGAGAAGATCATCATCGTCACCGGCTACGGGTCGACCGAAACCGCCCCCTTCGCGCTGACCACCACCTGGGCGGTGGAACGGCCGGGCGAGGTGGGCCTGCCGGCACCCGGTCTCGAACTGAAGCTGGTGCCCAATGCGGAGAAGACGGAGGTGCGCCTGCGCGGCCCCTCCATTACGCCGGGCTATTGGCGCCAGCCCGACAAGACGAGGGAAGCCTTCGACGAGGAAGGCTTCTACCTGATGGGTGACGCGCTGAAATTCGTCGATCCGCAGGACCCGGGCAAGGGCCTGATCTTCGATGGCCGCGTGACCGAAGACTTCAAGCTGTCCACCGGCACATGGGTCGATTTCGCGGGCGTGCGCGCCAGGATCGTGAAGACTTTCGCGCCCTATGTCCGCGATGCGGTGCTGACGGGCTTGAACCGCAATTTCATCGGCGCCCTGCTCTTTACCGACCACGACGCTGTGCGCAGGATCGCGCCGGAACTGGCCGATGCCGACGATGCCGCTGTCGCAGCGCATCCGCAAGTCCGCCGCATCTTCCAGGAACGCCTCGATGCGCTCGGCGCTACGTCGACGGGGAGTTCCAACTTCGTCGCCCGCGCGATCATCGTCGACAGTCCGCCCTCGCTCGACGATCACGAGGTGACCGACAAGGGCTCGATCAACCAGCGTGCTGTCATGGCCGCCCGTGCACACCTGATCGAGGACATCTATGCCGGTGAACCGGGGGATCACGTGCTGGTCACGAACAGGCAGGCGAAGGCCTGACGGGTCCCCGCTCTGCGGTGGACGAGGGCAGGCCGTTCAGCGCACCTCGAAGAAGGTGATGCGCACGTGGCCCAGCAATTTCAGCGAAAGTTGCAGACTTTCGCGCCCGCGAAATTGCGTGAAAGGGAGCAATTTCAGCGAAAGTTGCAGACTTTCGCGCCCGCGAAATTGC
>PAPF01000036.1 GCA_002708825.1 Phyllobacteriaceae bacterium
AGAAAATGTTGTGAAAACCTTCTTTAGATAGCCTGGACCGGTAAAGTTTTTTCCATACGGCCAGCCCATTCCGTCTGGAAACACATAGCTCACACGATTTTGCTCAGCAGAAAATCCCACTGAAGCATCTTTTTCAAATCCAGTGCAGTCCGGGTAACTTGGATCATACTGAGGACAGCGATGAGCACCTCGGCTTGCATCATAGGCTCGATCGAATGAGCCTAATGCCCAGCGACTAAACCGTCGTCGATCAATTGAAGCAGGCACACTTTCACGATCACTCATGACCATCGCAATAAAGTCAGAAACTGATTCATTGATACTCCCAGCCTCATCAAATAATAACTGATTGAAGTCAACCGTTGAGGAATAGTGGTTTGCAGTCACCGAGTGCTGAAGTTCATGAATAGTCACAACACTATCGTCGGCATAGTGTGCCCCAAAGGTAGATACAGAAGCTCCCATACAGACTCTATTTTTAATCTTTCCACCACTCAACGTCCGTACATAAAAAGCATTGTCTTGGAGCCGACACTGAGCCGTAAGCTCTATCGGATCTGGGTGTTCTAAATAGCCAATTTCATTTAAATAGTGCCGAAATTCAGTTCCATAATGATAGGCCATCACTTCTTGAAATTCTGGATCTGAGGAACCGTAGTAAAACTGATTTAGTTCATCAAAAGCAAGGTAGTCTCCAGCACATTGCAAAAAGTTTGTCACTGAAACATAGTTTCCATCTAGCAGTCCATTCCCAGATAAAAAGCGAAGCTGAGTTTCTGAGCGATATTCATCCAGCTGACTACTTAAAGGAGAGAGCGTGGGATCTCCTGATGCAAACATTGGGTCGACTTCATAAATTAATCCCTGCCCCAGCGAAGGAGCGTTCACTCCTGTAGCTTTCAATGAGCATCCGTCTAACGTATTTCTCGTTTGGTTGTCTGCACAGGCTGCCATCCCTAGCCCTAGCATCATCGCGACGAGAAGATTCCTTCCTCTCATATGCACTCCCCAGTCCTAATCATACACTGGGGAATGATCACCTTACGATGGTCAATATTTTCCGAGAGCCGTCATTGAATTGACGGTCTAGGGTTTACAAGGTTGCAGAACTTCTCACCTCAATCACTCGAACTGCTTTTTTTAAAGCTTCGATGATTTGATGGCTATGTTCTTTGCCTCGCGTCTCTAATGTGAGGTGTACTTTCGTTTCTTCTAAAGAGGTCGAGGGTTCATTTCGATCATGAATGGCTTGAATCACACTTGCACTTTGTTCTGATATTAATTGAGTAAGTTGTGTGAGAGATCCGGGGCGATCACTGATCACCACATCCACTCGAATACGACGTCCTGATTTTATCAATCCCTGATCGATGATTCGAGAGAGTAAATTCACATCAATATTACCCCCTGAAATGATCAAGACTACTTTTTTATTTTGAAACCGCTGTCTAAGTTTTTCTAAAATCGAAAGTGGGAGCGCTCCTGCACCTTCGACGACCATTCGGCCTTCTTCCATCAATGACAAAAGGGAGGCGGCAATTTCTTCATCACTAGCGGTGTGGAATTCATCAATATGAGCTTTCAATAAATCAAACATAACCTGTGAAGCCTCAGGAATATTGATGCCATCAGCAAAGGTCTTCCCACCGGTAATTGTCACCGGCATTCCTTTGTTGATAGAGTCCACCATGGGAGAACTGCCACTTGCTTGGCAGCCAATGATATGCACCTTTGGAAGTTTTGCCTTTAACGCGACGGACGTGCCGCCCATCAATCCGCCTCCCCCAATCGGGCCGATCACGACATCGACATCGGGGAGCTGCTCCACGATCTCCAGCCCCACGGTGCCTTGACCTGAAATCACATCGAAATCTTGATAAGCAGGGATAAAGACTGCGCCTGTGTCATCTGCAATTTTTCTTGCAACTTGGTTTGCCTCTAAATAGTTTGCACCTTCAAGTCTGACTTGGGCTCCTAAATTTCTAGTTTTATCAATTTTTGTAAAAGGTGCCTCTTTCGGCATCACAATTAAGGATTTTGTATCAAGCATCCTCGAGCTCCAAGCAACGCCTTGAGCGTGATTTCCTAAACTCACCGCTACAACGCCTTTTTTTCTGGTTTTATCATCAAGTCGCAAAATACGATTGGTTGCCCCTCTGATTTTAAAAGAGCCGATGGGCTGAAAATTTTCCAATTTAAGATAAACATCACATCCAAGCGCTTCTGATAGACGAATATTTTTTATCAGCGGTGTAGGCTCGACGTATCCAGACAATAGCTTTTGAGCACTTTCAATGTCCTTGAGTTTGACATCCATTTTTTCACTCATGACTGCCTCACGACCTTTTTAGGTCCAAATTTATAAATCTCAGGCTCAATGAGCTCATAGCCAGGATCTTTCCATTCATACAATGCGCATGTTCGACTGCCATTCTTACCTGGCTTCAGCCACGCAAAGCAGGTTGCTCCATAGCGCTTCGTGCATTCAGGGTCCTCGAATGCTGGTGACCACGTTCCAGTATTTACAAACTCGATCTCCCCCACATGAGTCTGAAACTCTCGATGCGTATGCCCCATAATGACTCGATCAATATTAGTAATTTTGCCAACCATCGCAGCGTTTCGTACTAAATTTCGCTCCGTCTGAAGAATCTCAGAACTCACAGATCGTGCATAAAAAAGGAATACTGGGAAAAAAAGAAAAACAGGCACAAGAAACCACCAAAGCGAAACTTGGATGAAAAAATTGATAAATGTAAAAAACTGGAAAGATGCGAACACAATAAAGATCAGAAGAAGTGCCCGATCCAACCAAAGCTCTTGTAAAATTTTCCATGGATTGAAAATAGCTGGATGAACATGCAAAGTGCGAAGTGACCTTACTTTTTCTGTAGAGGTGTTTGCTCGGTGTGCAATACTCCTCACACGATGCTCCACAGTTAAAGGGTCCCTTAACGGGGGCAAAAGACCCTCGGCAATACTCAGTGCTCCGGTGACCAGTGCGCTCCAAAACCATTTTAAAAGCAAAAAAGGTTCGTAGCGAACTACATACTTATAAAAAAATACAAAGTACTCTTTAAAAGAAGATTTAATAAAGCTTGAATCTACATGCGGGTTCATCATCCCCATTCCATTGAGCATGTATTTTCCAGCCATATTTCCAAAAGGGACTCGAACGTAATCTTCGTTTCGTTTTTTAACCAATGGGTGAATCGGATCATGGCACAAGCAATAAGCATCGTATTGATTCCCATGTTCAATCACCGTGTCCCCATTAGAAACGTAAAACCATTCACAAAAACGTACGGAGTCTTGATGCTCCTTTGGAAGATCTAATCGATCAAGGATGGCTTGTTTGACCTTTCCCCAATGGACTTCAATGTCGTGGTTACCAATGATGTAGATCAATCGATGCCCATTCATGAGGAATTCTCGAAGTGCATTAAAAAACACCGGATGATCGTTTAAAATCACATTGGCTTTAAAGGCTGATTTATCTTCCGTTGCACTCAGTCCTCGAACACGCTCAAGCCAGCTCACATTAAAACTAGGATCTTTAGGCTGCACCATCACGGAGTCAAAATCCAAGATATCTCCATTGAGGATTAACTCAATCGAACCATCTGCTTTTTCTTGAATATCTTTCAAGAAGCGATCAAAGGAACGATCAATAAAGTATTTCGCTCGCTTAAATCGCTTCCATAGGGGTTTCCCAGGACGTGGTGGTTCGGCCTCAGCTAAATGGACATCGCTGAGTATGATCGTGTGTTCAGCTTTTGAAAAGTCTCTGGGCATGCCCTATTTTTGCAAAGACTTTACATATTCAGCAATGGCTTTTCGGTCTGCCTCTTTAGGAATTGCCGCTTTCCAGGAAACCATCAAGGTCCCAGGAATTCCCGTTTCAAGCGTTTTCATAATCGAAGCCACATCTGGCCCATTTTTATAGGTTTTCGGGTTTGTTAAATTTCTAGGCTTCTTATCCTCCGGCAACGAAGCTGCCGCTGGACCATCTCCTAAACCTGCTTGACCATGACATGTCGCACAATAAGTTTGAAAAAGCTGTTTTCCTTTTGGATTTGCCAAGGCGTGAGTGGATGCCAGCAAAATAAAGGCTGTTAAAGAAATCAAAGTTTTTTTCATGGGTCTATCTCCGATCCGTTTTGCTGCAGGTATACCAAAGTTCTTCAATCTTGGCGATGAAAGTTCCAAACAAGGCCTAAACTGAACTGAGATATGGTATTTTAATCAAGAATTGAAGCATCTTCCTGTCCCTCAGAGCCTAGCATTCATTCAATATTGATTAGTGAATGAATCAATTAACCTTCAGAGAGCCTTAAATTGACTTGCCGATCAGCCAGTGCTAACCGGACCTCAGGTGTTTTCCTAGAGACTACGATGGATTTAGAAACGCCAAAGGGGATTCCATGAAAAACATACTGATTATTTTTAGTTTAGTTGCTCAACTTTCTTTTTTTCCATGGGCAGAGGCACAACAGCCCAGCCCAAATAAGGTGAAAGCGATAAAAATTGAAACTATAAAAGACCTTGAAACAGAAACGCTTAAATTGCTTGAAACTGCGCAAGAAGAAGGTTGGCAGTTTTTGGATCAAGACCGAACCCCCCTAGGCGCTTCGAATTTCTTACCAGAACTGAAAAGGTGGCTTCATACAGATGACGAGATCACTTCTTTTTACGCCATCTCACCTGGATTAGATGAAATGGGGCAATTTGAGTTTGGTTTTCAACTTCCAAAATCTCAGTTCAATCAAAGGAGCACCGAGGCACTTCAGTTTCGGTACAATTTGAGCATTCAGTCGAAGTCAAACGTAAAGATTAAGTCAAGTCGAGCTGTGACACTAGACCTCGATGAATCAAAAGTTGAAGAAAATACATTAGCAATGAAACGAACCATGGCCTCTATGAAATCAGAGATTTACATCAAGGCCCAAAAACATCTCAAACCAAATTCTAAATCATTAGACACTGCTTTTGATACTTTTCTTAATTTCTTAATTCCATCTGCCGTTGCACAGAATCAAAATAACAGACCATCTCGTCAGCCAGTCAGCACGGTCTCAACGGTTCTTGACATTGGGATTTTGGTGATTGGCATCCTTGCGACGGTCGCAATGACCCTAACATTGACACCTGCTTTCGGTACTAACCTGAACCATGGCAGTCCATGGAAATCACTGGGTCGCCTTTTTGTAACTTTTGCGGCTTTAGTTGGATTTTTAATGGTCACTCAGTATTTCTGGTTTCAGGATTATTCCAAGGTGCCGCCAAAAGATTCGAATGAGAAGAAAAATAAATAGTTAAAGCAGACCTCCAATTCGAATTTATAGTGACCTTGAAAGGGCTAAACGTATTGGCTTGATTTTCTTGGACGTCAACCACCGCTACTGAAGTGGACCGATCAAAGAGGTTCATCAACACTGGAAACAATTTTGACTTACCCAAGCCAGCGTGTTACCCGAATAGGAAAATATTTTCTAAACAGAATTCAGATAATTTTAATGAATTAAAAAAAGGTGAACTTCATGAGAAAATCACTGGTGATTGTTAGTTTAGCTTTTCAACTTTCCATGATTCCATGGGTCTCGGCCCAGCAGCCGACTCCTCCGAAAGCCAAAGCGATTAAAATCGAATCCATTGGGCAGCTAGAAACTGGAACTCATCAGCTCTTAGAAGCAGCCGAAGCTCAAGGATGGCAATTTCTAGACGAAATAAAAACACCCATCTCAGCTTCTAATTTTTTACCAAACTTAAAAAAGTGGATTCAGTCAGAAAATGATGCTGTTTTATTTCATGCCGTTTCTCCTGATCATGAAGAAATTGGCCAGTTTGAATTTTCGTTTCGATTTCCAAAAACTGAATTAGAGAATCAAGTTCAACTCGAGACTCAAGAAGATGAATCTCAGACAATTCGCTACAGTCTAAGCTTACGCTCCAAAATGGATCCAAGAGTGAAAACGAGCCGCACGTTTACAATCAAAATCAATCAAAGTGCCGCTGAAGAAAATGCACTTTTACTAAAAAGAACGTTAGCATCAATGGAAAATGAAATTCTTTTTAAGGCTCAGAAGTATCTTTTGATAAAGGGTAAGAAATCGAAAAACGCTTTAAATACCGTTTTGAATTTTTTAATTCCATCTGCGAATGCACAAGTAAAGTACGAAAATGTATCTGAACATCCTCTGCAAGGGCTCTCAGATTTTATAAAATCAGCCGCTCAATTCTCATTTTTATTAGGTATTCTAATTGCGATAGATGTATTTCATTTATTTGCTGAAAACTCCTCCCGAAGAGACATTAAAAATATACTGCTTAGGCTTCTGGGAGCTTCTTTAATTATTACTGGCTTGAACTTTGCTCATTACTTTTTGGATAGCAAAATTCGCTCGGAGGTTAAAGCGAACGATCCGGAGTCAAATGAAAAAATGGAAGAAAAAAATAAGTAAAAAAACTGCTTAATCCCACAAAAAGCTCGAAGTCTTTTGAAGTGACATTACGCAGGAAGTGCTTTGTAATAATAACGTGAGACAGTTAAAATTCGCTAAGGATAGCATTGCAAGGAGGAGTTATTGCAACTGGAGCTGTAAGCTACAGGGACACAGGCTTTATACCGTACGGTTTTTTCATTTCGTTATTTCTTTATCCTGCCTTACTTTTACAAATCCTCTGATTCAGCGAAACCTTTTCGCTGAGACTTGTTTAGAAGAAGTTTTTTCGGGTACCAAAGTTAGCTCTGCTGCCTTGAACATAAAACTCCGTCCAGAGGCCAAGGTTCATGTCGTTCTTGAAGGTTTAACCGAGTTTTTTGGGGGAATTGAGCTAGATTCAGTTCTCCTCGAAAAAGCCGCCAAGAAACTCAACCGCTCTCCTTCTTTGCTAAAAGTTAGCGAGGTAAAAAAACTCGTACGATTTCTCATACCGGCCTTAGTTGACCCCAGCACACCCTCTGGAAAAAGACAGTTAAGGAACTTTTTTCTGCGGTCGTTTATTCCCGATTTAAAAAACCACTTCACTCATGAGTTTTTTCAAACTCAATCTGATGAAGTAGTTCTAAATGCGCTAGAGGAGAAAGGGTACCTTACTCGATCTACGACAGATCGAGTACGCGCAGCGCTCTCAAGAAAACTCTACTCCGTATCTAGAGCCCACATCCGTTCTCTAACGACCTCCATCACAGTAAATGGACTTCTTTTTTATTTAGGACTCGTACCGCTTCATTTTCCGAAGCTCACTATTATTAAAATGAGGCCAGGAAGCCAAGAATTTAAAGCACTTTTAAATGAAAAAAAAGGGCTCGAAGCTTATCGTCTGATGCGAGCTCAATTGCGTCGACTTCATGCGATTGATGGCACCCAGAAATCGATTCGAACCTCATGGCATGGATACCTGTTTGTCATGGCAGCAGTCCTCATGATTTATGACTGGGAAAAAATCTTATTTTTGATCTCACAAAATACGGTAACGGACGCTGATCTTCAGCGTCTTGAAGCAGAGACCTACTCCCCCGAGAAAGTGATCCAACAACAATATGATTCCTGGCTCCAAAGCCTCTCTGAGCCTCCTGAGGACTGGGAAAAACAAGAGATGCTAGAAATTCTTCAAATTCAAGAAGAGCAAGGGCTTTTACGAATCTTTGCAGAAGAAGAAAAAACAAAGTAGTGATCGTTTCGATTTACTGTTTAGTTATCTCGATTTAAGCGAGGTAAAAAGATGACGAGAGTTATCTTAATTTGAACAAAGAAATGCTCTTTGATCTAGAATATCGGCAAAGTGGAGATGACTTTGAAAGGCATTGCATACTTCAAATACCATGCCATTTAAAATGTTCATGAGCCATGGGGAAACCCATCAACGATTCAAGGAGTCCGAAATTGCAGTGAATCTAGTCGTTAGGAGTATTTCTAACAAGAGATTTTTTGACACTATTTAAATAGTGTGCTAATAGTGTGTTATGGCTCAGTGGGAATTTGTTGATTGGCTATTATTTTGGCTCCTAGAAACCTCTTACTTCGAATTTGAGTGGGATCAGGGTAATAGGACAAAGAATCTTAAAAAACATGGAATTTCGACTCAGGAGGTTGAGGCAGTTTTCAGATCTGGAATGGCCTTACCTCTAGGAATTCAAATCAGCCCTATAACCCCTGAACAACGTTTAGGGGTTATAGGACCTACAATTGATGGAAAATTGGTTCAAGTTGCATTTGTGCTTCGTGAAGGACGTGTGAGGGCAATCAGTGCTCGCTCAGCTCACCGAAAGGAAAGAAAACGATATGAAGAAATCTTACGCAAAATCTCTAAAAGAATATGAAAAACCGTTTGAGCTTGACGCTGAAAAGATTCTTGCGGCGATGAAGCGCTATAAGAACTCTAAGAAAAAGCCCACCAGTGTTGCTTTAGATGAAAGAACAATTCAAGACCTTAAAAAAGTTGCCGGAAAACAAGGGATTCCTTATCAAGTGCTCATTCGAGTTTTGATTCTTGACGGTCTAGATAGAATCAAGAAAGCTGCATGATAAAGAAGAAGGTTTAAAGGCCCTCGTTTCTATCAAAATTACCAAACTGAAAGAATAGCTAGATAGCTCCTGCCTTTGGAAGCAAGATCCAAAGACTAATCTAGGACTGGAATCTTTAGAAACGCAAAAAGTCTTAAACGAAGAGTTTTTTTCCGAGAAAGATTCATCAGATATTTACCAAACCGATTGTGAGTCACCTCTCTCCCTGGGTTCGAAGCGCCAAACAAAACTGCATTTTGCTTCATCAAAGGAACGAGATTTTCTGGGGCTTGACCAAGTCTGGCCTCAAAGGTCCCAAGGAGGTAATGTATCATTTTACTGTGGTGTGCTGTATGTTCTGGAAGTGAAAAAAATTTTTAGGATAAATTCTAATTTTTTTCTGAATTTTGAAAAATTTGCTTCGAGCCACTTAACAAGATGGCGACCCGGGCAGGACTCGAACCTGCGGCCTAGTGCTTAGAAGGCACTTGCTCTATCCAGCTGAGCTACCGGGTCATCGCCAAGGCACCTCTAGTCTTAAAAAACCAAGCAGCATCTGAGGACTTTCAATGGTGCACGCGGAGGGACTTGAACCCCCACGCCTTACGGCACTAGATCCTAAGTCTAGCGTGTCTGCCAATTCCACCACGCGTGCGTGAAAAACTAGTGTGGAATGTTTGAAATAGCGTAAAGCATTGAGAATCACAAGCAAAGATCACCCATCGGGCCTAGAGAAATCTAACGCTCGCACTCCGCCTCAACACCCTGACGACCTGATCTCATGTTGTTTTTGAATCTATGCCTTCTCATCTAACCAATTGATATCATAACTATTTTATAATTGACTGTATTAGTCTTTTTTTGGTACCCTGTAAGTTAGGGGATCGGGTTTTCCTGTTTTAGCTGGGAAAGACTTAAATAAGGGGTGTCCATCATTCGTAAGTTTCGAACGCTCATACTTCTGGCTTCAAGTCTTCTAGTGGGTTGCCAGCCCACTCTGCGGTCTCATTTTTCCCCGCTGAATCCAGATCAGAAAAATGATGATGGAAATGGCGGCTCTGGCGGTGGCGGGGGTAGCGGTGGAGACGGCGGCGGAGGCAATGGAGGCCCAACCAATCAAGTTGCCTTTGGTCAGATCACTCAAGATCAAGGCAATGTGATTCAAGGCTATGCTTTCGATCCTGATCATCCAACGACTTCAGTGCGAATAGAAGTTTCTTTTGATGGGGCAATCCAAGAAATTATCACAACAAATGAGCCGATAGCGAACGTTCAACGATATGGCCATACGATCAACGGTCCTTTTGGCTTTTCGTTTCCAAAACCCTCTTCTGGAGAATACTCGTTTGTCACCTTTAAGGTTTTTGACAAAGACACAGGAGAAAAAATACCTCTCTATGGCTCCCCAGTAGCTTTAAATCCAAACTCAAACGGATCTTTAGGAGAATATACCGTAGAAAATTTATCTTCCTACCCGATTCACTCACAATACAATTTTCCACTTTTATTCTCAGAGCAAGATGCTCCGACGCTTTCTGAAATTCAAGCTATGAAAATTGAAATCAATGGTGAGGTCGTGGATGGTCTGATTCCAGTGAAAGAGTCTTTAAAAAATCCAGGTCGCTATCGAATTGTTGGTGCTCGCAAAACCCTTCATCTACCACCCAACTTTCGAGACAAAGCAATTGTGTCCGAATCTACTCAAACCATGCATCAACAGTTTTCTTATGGAGCGAATGCGAGATCTTGGATGGATCAAGACAATATTGCGAATCAAAATCGCTCTCGATTCATTGTCTATGCACAAAACTCTTCGACGCCCTACATTTGGATTCCTCAAAATGAACGCTACACAAGACTCATCGGACAACCCAACACCGCTACACAAAGCTTCGAAAGAATAGGTCGATTTTATCCGAACGGAAACGAAAATCTCCCTCCCCTAAGAGCGCTCTTAGGTCGAATGATCGTCACCCTTCCAAGAGAGGCTAACCACGGAAGACTCGAGATTCAGCTTGGCAATGTCATCTTAGAAGAGCCTGAAGAATCAGTCACACTCGATCGATTTGTGATGGAAACTGGAAACGACTTTTTATTTAGACTTAGAACTCCTGAACTCTATCGAGTAAATGCTTCTCCCTCAGTTACAAACGGAAGGGAACGTCACACGCTTTGGGATCTATCGAAGTGCTCTGATGGACTCATTCCAGATGGCTCTTTCGTGAGTTGGCCAGGTCATTTTGCTTTGACGTCTCAACAAGGTTCCCAAGATTTTCAAACGATTGAAGCTCTATCGGAAATAGTGCCGATGGCCTTACCAAGTTATGCTAAAGCCAAACGAACCAAAGCTTTTGGATCGATTGGCTACTTTCCAAACCTCCCTGGAAACTTTTCTGAGTCCACTTTTAGAAGTCGAATGCTTACCAGTCGACAGTGTACCTTTGACGATGTTTTTAGTTTTTATCATCCAAACGGACAAGGAGGAAAATACCTGGCTCCTTACAACCATATTGGTGGTGCTGATCTCAACAAAAGTAGTGCTGGCGGCGCTCAGGAAGAATTTAATGCAACTGGACTGCAAGAGTCTCTGATACTGTCTTTAGCAGGTCAAACCACCTGTGCCTACCCTAAAATTTTTGCCAGCCTCTCCCGCCAATGGGTAAGAAATATTTTTTATTTCACTAAGGAACAAACAGGTTCATACGCAATGATTGATTTTTCAGGCCGACTTGAAGATGCTCCACTCTACATTTCTAGGTTCTCTCCTTATTGCTCGGCTTACACTCAAGACAATGTACTGGTTGATTTCTTAAAGTATCGAGGGAGTTCCTCAAACGGTTGCCCTAATGATTTTTCCACCAACCCAGCTAAGAATATTACTCAGATTCGAGCTCACGATAATGAACACTGGGTTTACAATGGTGTCAGCAATCGCTTTGAACTAACGGGCGACGAATCTGATTCGACCTTCTTTGAATGGGTTGGAAAAATAGGCTACCAAGAATGGTTACATGATTTTGGTCCAAATCTTCCGATATATGGATTAAATCGGCTAAGCAATAATAACCGCGCAGCTGGACGTTTTACTAAAAATATTTTACGCATCCTGGCTTTCACGGGTGGCACAGCTATTCACCAGGAGCTAATCTCTGGAATTCAGAGAAAGATCACAAAACTTCTAAGCGTGATAAATCAAAACTTGAATCAGTATGGCACTCAGTTACCAATAGAAGATAGAGCCATGTCTTTCTATGTTGCTGAAGGCCGAGCAGGCGCTATCACAAATCCAAGTTTACATGGTCGTAATGACATCGCAGTCACCTGGACGATGGGGTTTACTGGAGAGCTCATCACTAATCTTCTGAATAGTCGATTTTCAAACAACGAAGTAAGACGCCTTGGGCAGATAATGATGAATGCAATGCCACATTTTAATAAGAGACTCTCTGATGGCCGGGTGATATCACCCGGATTTATTGCAATGAATGACCCATTTAATCTATTTGATCCACCTTATCTTCAAGCTCAGGAACCCTGGGTCATGGGAATTATTTCTGTGGGTCTTCACCCACAGTATCAGAATCACCATAATCAATCCTATTTTAGAAACTATGTGATTCCTCACTATCACAATTGGTTTCAAAACAATGGCGCTAGAGATTATTTTTGGACACTAAGCAAATGGATTTCCTGGATCACTAATCCTGAGGTCGACCCAAACTAACTTACTAAGCAACTGACTCCTCGTCCTCGTCCTTGTCCTCATCTTCGTCTTCATCCTCATCATCATCTTCGTCCTGATAATGATCTTCACTTTCTTCGTCAGTCTCTTCATCCTCATCTTCGTCTTCGAAAACCTCTTCTTGACTCTCTTCTTCTTTCTCTTCAAAATCATTCTTGTCAGGACTCTCTTCACGCTCTGAGCTTGAGCCCTCAGTGTCTATTTCAGATCGAGCTTTAACTTTAAGAGACTCCTCTTCCCCTTCATCCTGCGGATTTGTCATATCTTTGGCAAACGGAAAATCAGTTTTTGGCGAGTTTACTTGGGTATCAAAATCAAGATCTTCTAAATTTGGTTCAACGTGTTTTTCATTTTTTGGACCATCACCATTAACTTCAGGATTCTTGAGCCTTAGGACTTGTTTTCTAAGCATTGTGAGCTCTCGCTTCATTTTGACATTCTCAATTTCCAAATCACTATAGGCTTTCTGTGTTTCCTCAACTTCTGATTTTTTCTCATTTACAGTTTCAAGAATACTTTCCATTCTTCTCTTAAGCTCAAGAATCTTGTTCTGCGCTGTTTTAGTTTTTTGCTCTGCTATTCTCAACTGACTGATGTTGCTTGTATTCTCTTTTCTTGCGTCCTCATAGGCTTTCTGTGTTTTCTGAAGTATTTTCTTTGTTTCTTCAATTTCTGCCTCACTTGGCCCAGAGAGACTTTGCCCCTTTACTTGATGGTAACGATCTTTAAGTTTATTGTGATCTTCTAAAACCTTCTCATGATCTTCTTGAAGCTTTTTCAGCATCTTCCGAGTAAATTCTAGCTGCCGCTGGGCTGCTCCACTTGATTGATTACCTTCAGAACCTGATTTAGCTCTTTCTAGATTCATCCTAAGCTGACTTATCTGATCCTTTAGATGCTCAATCTCGGAGTCCTTCGATTTAATTTTTTGACCTCGTCGCTTTAGCTCCTCCTCAAGAGCATTTTCATTATTTCTAAAGGCTAGCTCTCTTTGCTTGACAGTCCGATTAAGCTCTTTAACTTGATCTAGAAAATTAGATTTTTCTCTAGTAAGATCTTCTAGTAATCCTGTTACAAACTTTTTCACCCGAGGAGAATCAATTTCATTTTGAAGTTTCTCAAACTCTAATTCAGCACTTTTGAGAGTCTTTTCTAAACTACCATACTCACTTGCACTCTCAAGCTTCTCTGCAAGCTCTGCTGGATCTTTCCCCTCGGATTGCTTTAAGTCCTCAAAATTCTCTAAATATCCTTCATTCTTTTCTACTTCTAAACTCTTACTTCCCGAAGAATTGCTCTTCTGGGATACCTCTACAGCGTCTGATTTCCTTGCTTGATCTTTCTTTTTCTTTTTTTTCTTTCCAAAAGAAAAAACTTTTTTGACTTTATTGCTTTTTAAAAATTTTCCAACCTTGCCAAAAGTCTTTTGACTTTCCCCATCCTTTTCATCGTCTTCGTCTTCGTCTTCATCTTCATCTTCATCTTCGTCTTCATCTTCATCTTCATCTTCGTCTTCGTCTTCGTCTTCGTCTTCATCTTCATCTTCGTCTTCGTCTTCGTCTTCGTCTTCGTCTTCATCTTCGTCTTCATCTTCGTCTTCGTCATCATCTTCTTCGTCAATCTCAGGAGAACTCTCTTTATCTTCATTCTCTGAAGCAATCTCTTCTTCTGAAGTTTCTAGTTTCTCTTCACTCAAACTATTTTGATCAGGTGACTGTTCCTCATCGATTGAAGACTCTTCAGAATCTATCGCTGTTTCTTCAAGACCCACTTGATTACTAGGATTATGACTTCCTGCTACAACTATTTTTTCTTTACTTTCATTTAAATCACCTTCAGAGGATCCTTTGAGCGTAACGCTCTGAACTCGCTCAAGCTCTGATTCAAGTTCCTTAATTCTGCTCTGAAGCTGATTCAGTTTCTTTTTATACTCAGCCTCTTTTTTTCCCTCCAAAACAGGATCATCTTCAGCACGACTCCCTGACACTCGAGTAAGTTCTTCAGTGATATGATCAGTTGTTCCAGAAATTCGTTGAGAATCTTCTTTGGTTTGCTGATTCCCTTTCACTGTAATTTTTTCTTGGTTAGAAATCTGATCACTTGAGCCTTTCACAACAAACGTGTCATCTTCGGCGCCTAAAGAAGGAACTTTCTTGCTATCATGTAGATCACTTAGAATAAGTCCAGTCGGTGAAGTATTATGTTTTGCAAAGGATTCATCCTCTTTAAGTAGCCTTGAATAATCTAAATCTCCAAGTTCGGTGTATGATTTAGGTTGAGGTGTTGGTTTTGGACTTTCTTTGAACTCTAGGTATTCAACATTTGCCCGTTTAGAATTCGAATCCTCACTCGAGGTTGAAATTCCTAAAAGAGCAACCACTTCAAACTGTAGGGTTTCTGGATGAAATCGAATTATAAGATGATCAGCGTGAGATTTGATTTTCAATAAAAGTCTTTCAAACTCATTCTCCACTGTTTCATCTATAAGACGTTTTTGTAGATTCTCAACAGCTACAAACCCACCTTCTGCGAGACTAAAGGAAATTCCTATGGCAATTTTTTCTTCGTCAATCCCTAATTCTAATACCATAGGCTCAGTCAAAGCTTGATCCGTTGAAGTTATCCATTGTTTTGGATTCAGCTGAACTCGATAGGCTTCAAAAAGTGAGGTGAGAATTAAACTTCTTAATCGGAACTCGTCTGCACCTGATTTCTTGAATCGAGCAGAAAGTAGATCTGAAATCCTTCCAATATGGGTTGTTGTGAAGAGACTATCATAGAAAACCTGAGCTTCTTCACTTAGAAGCCCGGCAACTCCGAAACTTTGTGGCTCTCTAGAGTTTTTAGATTCAAACTTAATCATCCGCAAACCCCATTGGACCAAAAATAGAGACGTTGGGAGCCTGACCAGGCTTTTGATTGCTTAAAACTCGATCTACACGGCTTGCAAGCTTGTGTGCAATACGCTCTGATCTTTTACCGAAGTTCTTACCACTGAGCCACTGAACCTGAGAATTAGGAATAAAATCTCGAACAATTTGATAGAGCTCTGATCGTTCATTTCCAAAAGCTTTCTTAAAAGCCTTTTGGCTAGAGAGCTCTGAAACAGAAAGATCGAAAACCTCTTCTCTGATTTGATTTAGGTAAGTGTAGTCTGTTTTTCCTAAGTGAAGTGATAAAAAGACAAACAGCGATGAGCGAAGAATGGCTATTTCAAAAGTATCAATATTCTGATCCCGAGTAGCAATGAGTTTTTCTTTTGGAATTGCTTCACAGAATTCATTTACAAAAGCAGCAATAAAAAATGGCTCAATCTTGAGCTCCTCCTCCCAAAGTTTTCCGATGATGCGTACGACAGCATCAGAGATTTCAAATGAAGCGGGGGGAAGATTCACCTGCGGATAGGATACTCGCCGTTTTTCATCTCCAACCTTTGATTGGTCTATGTCAGATCTTGGCATCCATTTTAGAATGGCTCTCAGTGATTGAGCTGCAGAAAGAAAAGGTAAAACAGAATCAACAAAGGGGGGCACGTAAAAGTTCTGAAAAGACTTAAATTTGTCTAGCTCCTCGGGCGTGAAAAAATCAAGTGGTGATTTAACAGATAGAAATTTTTGATTCCGATTCATCCAAATATACATTGGACAAAGAGCAAGCGCGTACGGAGACACCGAATCGACCGGACACCGCTTTAAGTTCATCGCGGATTCTCGAGTCATTTTTCGTTTTGAAAAATCCATACACTAAAGCCCCTCACCGAACTCCATCGGCACACACAAGGACACTCCTCTGCTAAGCTTTTCGGAATTTTTCTTTTTAAATTAAAGGGTTACTTCAGATCCGGATGAAAACATGCTGCATCATGTTGTTCTTCGAGACGCTCTAAACGGGGAATAACGCGGCGACACTCTTCAGTTACTTTCCAGCATCGCGGATGGAAGGCACAGCCCGAAGGAGGCTGAATGGGTGAAGGAACGTCCCCTTGAAGCTCAATACGCCCTTTTGTGTCCCGCTTGAGATCTGTAAACGGTGCAGCAGACAAGAGGGCTTGCGTATAAGGATGACACGGACGACGAAACAAAGCATCCGTAGGTGCTTGCTCAACCACTCGTCCCAGGTACATGACCGCAACATCGTCACAAATATGACGCACAACACTCAAATCATGAGAGATGAATAAATAGGTAAGATCAAACTGCTTTTGAAGGTCCATGAGGAGATTGATGATCTGCGCTTGAATGGAGACATCTAAGGCCGAAACTGCTTCGTCACAAACAATAAACTTAGGCTTAACGCTCAAAGCTCGAGCGATACAGATCCGTTGTCGCTGTCCACCGGAGAACTCATGCGGGTACTTTTTGAGTGTTTGCACACTCAATCCACAAACCTCTAAAAGAGCTTTGATCTCGCCTAAAATTTGTGTCCTAGTCAATTCCGGCTGATGAATCTGATAAGGCTCAACCAAAGCATCCTCAATCGTCATCCTTGGATTTAGGGATTCATAAGGATCCTGAAAAATCATCTGGATATCGCGCCGAAGCCTCAAAAGATCTTTTCCTTGAGCCGCAGCAATATTACTACTTTCAAACAAAATGGAACCTGACGTTGGCTTCAAAAGCCGAACGAGACAAAGCCCAAGCGTTGACTTTCCACAGCCCGATTCTCCCACTAACCCCAAGGTTTTTCCTTTGGAGATTGTGAGATCGACTTCCTTTACTGCCTGAAGCTCATGCACAGATTTGAAAAAAAAGCCCTCTTTAAAAAAAAACGACTTTGTAAGATTTTTAATCTCTAAAAGAGGTTCACTCATCGTAGCCTCCTTCTTGTCGAGACTTACTTGCAAGATCTGATTTCTGCTGAGAAGGATTCGATATCTTTCGAACACATCGCACTTCATGTGATGCTTCAATAGATTTGAGTTTAGGAATCGCATTCCGACACTCGTCTATGACATATCGGCATCGGTCCTGAAAGCGACACCCTTCGGGAAGTTCACTCAACGAAGGCACACTCCCTGAAATAGCATCAAGGCGCTGTTTTTTTCGACCTCCATAAAAAGCTGGCAGGCTTTGAAGTAGAGCCTCTGTATAAGGATGGGATGGGTTTCGAAACAGTCGCTTAGTTTCAGTATGCTCAACGCATTGTCCTGCATACATAACCATCACTCGATCACAAAACTTTGAAACAACTCCTAGGTCGTGAGTGATAAATATAATTGACATTCCAAACTTTGATTGAAGCGATTTCAATAAATCTAAAATTTGAGCCTGTATGGTCACATCTAATGCAGTGGTTGGCTCATCCGCAATCAAAACTTTCGGAGAACACGCAAGAGCCATTGCAATCATTGCACGCTGTCGCATTCCACCGGAAAGCTGGTGAGGATAGCTTTGAATACGACGCTCAGGTGCGGGAATACCGACTTGACTTAAAAGCTCAATACTTTTTTCTCTGGCCTGCTCTGGAGTCAGACTCTCATGCAGCAAAAGAACCTCATCAATCTGATTACCAATGGTAAATACTGGATTCAGACTCGTCATTGGTTCCTGAAAAATCATGGAAATTTCTTTCCCTCTGATTTTCCTCATTTCTACTTCTTTTTTTTCTAAAAGGTCCTCTCCAGAAAAAAGAACCTTTCCAGCTACGACCTTTCCAGGAGGCGATGGAATCAACTGCATCAGCGCCAGACTACTCACGGACTTTCCACAACCGCTCTCTCCAACAATTCCTAAAATTTCTTTTTCTTTCAATGTAAAACTGAGTTGATCCACCGCTCGAAGAGGTCCGTCTTCGGATTCAAATTCTACACAGAGATTTTGTACATCTAAAATAGGTTTCATGACGATTTCAATTTCGGATCCAATGCATCCCTTAAAGCATCGCTAAAGATATTTAAAGCCAAAACCAACAAAAACATTGCCAACGTTGCAGCAGTGAGCTCCCACCAAATCCCTCTTCCCAAAACCAGCTTAGAATCATCAATCATCAATCCCCAACTCGGCCTCCCCTGAACTCCAAGCCCTAAATAAGATAAAATGACCTCTGATTTAATTGCAGACTGAAACATGAGAGAAAAATTAATAATTACCTGATGAAAAATATTAGGAAGAATATGTCTAAAAATTCTAGATCGATGACTTGCCCCAATGGCTCGAGCTGCTTGAACGTATTCTCTATTTTTATGTTTCAATACCTCACCTCGAATGACTCGACAAAGCCCGACCCAAGAAGTAAGCCCAATCGCAATACAAACAGTGACAAGTCCTTTTTCCAAAACAAAGGTAATGGCAATCAAAAACATTATGGCAGGAATCGATGAAAAAGTTGTGTAAAACCAAACCACCAAATCATCTACCCATCGACCAAAGTAACCAGCTATCGCTCCTAACGTAAGACCAATGAAAACAGAAATCAATGAGGCGATGCCCCCAACAATCAAAGCTGTTTGAATGCCATGAATCATTTTTAATAATACGCTTCTCCCAAAAATATCTGTTCCCATCCAATGGCGGATGCTATCGAAACTAGGAGATTGATACCCTTCGCCTATTGCTTGATCCCAAGAGCCACCTATCAGACCCAACCCAACAAAAAGACCTAACAGAAGATAAAGAACAATCATGGCCATACTGACCAAAACAATCCTTTGTCTAATCATCCGTTCAAATGCATCTTTCCAAAGGCTTTTTGACTCACTCATTGAAGCCTCACTCTTGGATCAACAAGGGTGTAAAGAATATCTGTCATGAGATTTCCAAAAATCATCAGTACCGAAATCAAAGTGGTCATCGCTTTTAAAACAGGAAAATCACTATTATTAATGGCATCGATTGTAATACTTCCAATGCCAGGAATACTGAAAAAACTCTCAAGCAAAAATGACCCAAGAATCAAAAAGGGAATCTGAATGACAACATAGGTAATGATTGGGATCATGCTATTTTTTAAAATATGTTTTAGAAATATCTTCTTTTCAGAAAGCCCCTTCGATCGTGCTGTTCGAACATAGTCTTTATAAGTTTCATCTAAAATAGACGTTCTAAAAAATCGAACATCCCATCCTAAACCCACCATGACCCAGATAATAACTGGCATGGCGACATAGGCCAGATTCTGTGGAAATCCTTTTTCATATCCGGAAATTGGAAACCAGCCTAGCTTGTAGGCTAGAAAATACTGTCCAAATAAAATATACGCCAAAGCCGAAACACTCATCCCTGCCACACAAATCAAAACGACCGCGCGATCAATCCATTTTCCGCGATAATAAGCAGAAACCAGTGCAATGATAATTGCAAGACTGAGAGTGATTAAAAACCCAAGCGAAGCCAGCAAAAACGACGGCCCTATCCCATCAAGAATCATCTCGCTGATTCTTTGTCTGGTTGAATAGCTTCGTCCGAATTCAAACGTTGCTAGCTGACCTAAATAATCTAGATATTGTTTCCATTTTGGCTGATCAAAACCAAGTTCATGGCGCAATTCGGCTACCTGATCAGGTGTCGCATGTTTTCCGAGCATCTGAAGGACTGGATCGCCTCCAACCCAATGAAACAGAAAAAAAATGATGAGCGAGACGCCAAAAAGAATTGGAATGGTGTACAAGATGCGTCGAATCACATACCCGGTCATAGGTTAGAGCATACCCTGGATTAAGCCAAATCGAAATGAATCCCTTATTTTTTCTTCTTTTTCCGTAGATTCGTATCGATCCGATAGTATTTAGCTTGATTATGCTCAAATTCAATTCGTTTGTAGTTCTTTAACCATGGTCGAATCAAGCCATACCCCATTCGATGCACTGAAAAAATGGCAGGAACCTCCCGAGCAATCATTGCATTCATTTGTTCATAAAGCTTTGTTCGCTTGGGCCCAGGCTTCAGTTTCAAAGACTCTACATAAAGCGCATCAAATTTAGTGTTTTTAAAGTTAAAGTAATTCGACCCATAAGGGGTTTGATTTTTGCTGTAAAAAAGCTGCAAAAAATTTTCAGAATCTGGATAGTCCGCTTTCCATCCCATGCCGAAGAGCTGGAAATTCTTATTATCGATGGCTTTTGTAAACTCCGGCCAGGTTGTGAGATTGACTTTAATTCGAATCCCAATTTTAGCCATCTGCTTTTGAAAAAGCTCAGCCATTTGACGACCAGTGGTACTGACATTGGTCAGATACTCAATTTCAGACAGCCCTTTTCCACCTGGGTACCCAGCTTTCGCTAGGAGCTTTTTTGCTCTATCCAAATCATGGGGACGATAACCCACATCTAGGTCTTTTCGATAGCCATCCATCCCTGGGGGAATCACTCCCTTTGCAGCCACTGCACGCCCATTAAAGAAGATTTCAATCACAGGGTTTTCATCATACGCAAGACTCATTGCCCGCCGTAGGTCTGGATTTGATTTAAACAATGGATCCAAAAGATTAAATCCAACAAAGGTGAGATCCGGAACAGGGGTTTTCTCCAACTTCACCCCTTGAGCTTTCATCTCATCTGAAAGGTCTCCATTTTTTTTAATCACTGAAGAAAAATTATCTTTTGGAATACCCGATAGATCTAAATCACCCGACATGAACTTAAGCCACATGGGTTGAGATTCTTGAAATACTTCAACGACCAATCGGTCATTCAAAGGCAAAGGCTTGCCTGCATCAGCCAATAGACCTTCTTTTTTGTCGCCCGGTCCACCCACCTTTGGATAAAAAGCTTCTCGATAGGTCGGATTACGGTCAAAAATCAACTTTGAATTCAAATTGCTCTGTTTTCGATGATAGACATAAGGACCCGTGCCCACAGGATTTCTGCGAAAATCTTCCCCGTAAAAATCAACAGCCTCTCTTGGAACCACTGACGTAAAGGGCATTGCTAAAAAATAAATGAACTGATGGGACGGAGCTGTGAGCTTTATTTTCAATGTATATTGATCAATGACTTCAAGCCCTTCCACGGGAGTGTCGTAGTTTGCCTGCTCTTTTTCTCCCGCATTTTTTCTCCATGCATCCAGTCCCTGAATTTTTCCATCAAAAATCCACCACCCTGAAGAACGCAAATGCGGATCGGCTAACCGCATGAAAGAATACACTACGTCCGAAGCAGTGACTTCTCTTCCTTTGCCTTTCGTTTTTTTAAAAGCAGCATCATCTTGGAACAAAACGCCTTTTTTTAGATGAATCGTCAGTTCATCCTTTTTTGAATTCCATTGAGGAAGCTTAGCTGCCAGTAAAGGCTCAAGCTCTAAAGGTCGCTTTAAATAATGATACTGATAGAGCGTTTCATAGACCTTGGCCACTGCCGGATTCGAATAAGCATCATCCGCAAAAACTGGATCTAAAGAATCGACTCGAGCACCTAGAGCTAAATAAACTGTATTATCAGGATCTTGATTTCGCTCGGATGTGCACCCTGAAAGCCCCACCACACTTGCAAGGGTAAAGGTCATAATCCCAAACACCAAACCAACTTTTCGGATCATGCTGTCTCCTCTAATTTCCACTGCACTGGACGCTATATCAAACCAACGTCGACGGTCAAATAGTAATCAGAAGCTTTTCATTCAACTCGGCGCTGCTTCCATCGAAGCTTGATCTCGCCCAATCGAGATCGGACTTCCCATCGCTTTGAAAGTCGAGTCTGACTTTCAGGGTCGGAAAATTCAAAAACAACCTCAATTGACTGATCGTTAACCGTTTTTTTCCAAATCACTTTTTCAGGCCAAGGCTTTCCCGCGACTGTTTTAAACTGGTATTCAAATTGCTCTTGCGCTTCTTCAAATTCAATCAGCAAATCATGGCGTTCATCAACTCGCATTTGTGATTTTTTTATTTTTTTCCGCGATGGACAGGGTACTTGGCCGATAAACAGCTGAGGTGCCCACTGTAGCGGAATTCCTCCCCAGGCACCTTTTTTGTTTTGATCGGGTTTGCCAGGCACTTGCACTTTGATTTTACTTTTTTGAACATAAATTCGAGCTTCTGTGCCCCCTAGCAGATTCGTCACCTCAAGCTCTAAAAACGATGGGGACTTCGCTAGAACCTGCGCTGGAAACTGACCTGAAGCTTCTCGTGATTTCACACTCATCCAAACGCTTCCTTCAACTTTTTTCACTTTCGCGTGTGAACGGCAGGCGTAAGAATAAAGTTCTTCAGGGCGATTTTCCTCAACTCTAGGTCCAGTTGCACAAGATTGAATGAAAACAAAAAGTCCGATCCACCCGAATGCTGTGAAGAACTTAAAATGTATGAGGTTTGACATAGAAATGAAGATAGCAGCTTTTTTAATCCCCGGCTACTGAGCGCTGATCTTCTTTTACTTGATTGGCAATCCGAGTCTCAACAGTGCGAATCTTTTTCTGTATCTTATCTTTGAGTTTCTCGTCTTGGGCAACCTCAAAGGCTTTTCGATACTGAACAAGTGCTTTGTTTTGTAGATTTGCTTTCAAATAAGCATCTGCTAGGTGATCTAAAATAGTCGCTTCATTCGGTTTCAGGTTGGCTGCCTTCTCTAAATAAGGAATTGCCTCTTTCACCTTGCCCCTCACAAAAAGATTCCAGCCAAGGCTGTCAACAATATAACCGTTTTTAGGTCGAATCTTCATTGCTCTTCGAATGTACTCTTCAGCTTTCTCTAAATGAGTTCCCTGAACGGTCCATGTATAGGCAATATAGTTCAACGCATCGGCATGTTTTGGATTTGTTTCTAAGATAGCTTCCATTTCTTGGATACTTTTCTTTGTTTCACCCTGGCGATCATAAAGACTCCCCAAGTAGTAGCGAATCTTTTCATGATCGGGAAATCGCTTTTTCGCCTTCTCTAATGTTTCCACCGCGCCGTCTATGTCTTCTTCCTCTTCTTTTAAGCTTGCATTGAAAATGTAGAATGCCGCATAGTTTGGAGCTTTTTCAATCGCCTCACTGATCATGGCTTTTGCTTCTTTTCTTCGTTGAAGTTTTTTCAGCAAAAAGGTGACATGAAGAGCAGAATCTTCAAAAAACTGGGATTCATGATCAATTTTTTTCAAATGTGCGATCGCATTCTCATAGTCGCCCATTTCCTCATACAAGCTACCTAAATAGTAAAGGACGCGTTCGGATCCTGGGTTTTTCTCTAAAATCTCTTCGAAAATTTCGATCGCCTTTGGATATTCTTTCATTTCCATTCGAACAAGGCCAAGCTTGACTCGAACATTGAGATCATTTGGGTCAGCGGCTCGAATCATCTCTAAGTAAGGAATCGCTTCTTTGTATTTCTCCTTTTTGAGATAGATCGTTGCCATTCGAGAAGCAATTTCTTGATGTTGATAGTTTTCATAGAAACTCTCATAAAGCTTCAAAGCTTCACTCGTCTTTTCCTGAGCTTCGTACATTCTTCCCAAAGCTAGTGCAGCTTGATAAAATGATTTCTGCAAATCAAGAGCTTTTTTAAACGAAGCTTCAGCTGTTTTTAGTTTTCCAGTTTGTTGTTGAACTCGAGCCAGATAATACCAAGCAGCAGCTGACTCCTTATTTTTTGGATTTGCTGCGATAAAGTTTTTCAAGGACTGAACAGCTTTCAGGGGCTTACCAGCTTCGAGATGTATTTGAGCCCGATAGACAGCTGCTTCATCATGGGTAGGATCGTTTTTTAAAATGGCTTGATACTGTTTTAGAGCTTCTTCATTTTCTTGCGTTGAGGAATACAGGCCCGCTAAAAGCAAGCGTGCATCCATCAAGTTAGAATCGAGTCTCACAGCTTCTTTCGCTGAGGTCAGGGCATCGGATAATGAACCTTTTTTAATGTACTCAGCTGCCAAGCGAAGATGAACGAGTGCAGACTCAGGATCGTACATGAGAACGAGCTTATATTCTTCAATCGCTTGATTGACTTGTCCCCCAGTAGAATAGGCTTGGGCCATGCCAAAATGATACTCAGCTGCAGAGAGCCTTTTTTTCTCTGCTTCGATGAGCTCCGGGTTTTCTTGAAAATGATTTTTCTTGTTATCTTGAGATTTTTTCTTCTCATCTTTTTTCTTGGCCAAATGGGTGCGTATCTGAGGTCCTGCTTGACTCAATGACACTTCATCAGAAATCGTGGGAGCTGCAGCACAGGCCCCCAGTCCGATCATCAAACCCAATGCAACGAGGCCAGTCCGGGACTGACTGGTAATTACTTTTAATAATGAGAAAGTGACAACCCTCATAAAGAGCGGATCGACCTTCTCAGAGCAAAACCTTATAGCTATTTCCAGACAGCGCAAAATTTCAGTCTCAAAAGGATTTTTATGCGCTGTATTAATATATTTTTTTTAAATAATCTAATGAGATACAATGAACTTAGTTGATGAAAAAGGCTTGAATACCCTTCACTTTTTTCTTTTTTTTTCTCACAAAAGTGAGTGAAGTTTTGGATACTATTTATTTTTTGACGCTCTATTGATTTCCGTTTCTTGACTTTAGTGCAGTGAGTTGCTATTTCCTTTGATGGGACACCGCGACACTGTTTTTTTAAAATAAAATAGCTGTTGGCTGTGAAGCGAAGAGCCTGGGGGATAAAAGGCGTCGTTAAAACGGAGAACTTGAACCAACAACCTAGAAGTAGGGGGAGAAGCAGAAATGAAAGAGATGAAGATCATAAAGCGTTATCAAAATCGAAAATTGTACGACACACATGAATCAAGCTATGTCACTTTAGATGAAATTGCGAAAATGATTCGAAATGGTGAAGATTTACGAGTCATTGATAATAAAACCAAAAATGACATTACTGCTGCTACGTTGACTCAGCTTTTATATGAAAGCGAGCGACGTTCTAAAACCCAGCCTTCAGTGGACCTTTTAAAAGAAATCATCCGTCATGGAGACGGCTCTTTTTCGGGCTATATCCAGTCTAAGCTCAGCACTGAAATCGCTCGCTTTGACCAAGAAACTGAGACCGGTGCCGACGCTGAAACTTCAGCACCCACAATCAATCAATAATACCTGTTTAATTTGGTCTAGCTTTGAGCGACGCTCGGCTCAAATCAGTTTGATTAAATAAGAGCAATTCGAGTAGAATAGAGTACAGAAAAAGTTTACTCAGGAAGGGTAAGAGAATGCGTATAAAATCACTGTTCGGAGCTAGGCCTTTAACGTTCATTTTCTTTTTAACTGTGAGCACTGTGCTGCTCATCGGGGATGTACCTCAGGCAATTGCCCAAAAGAATTCAGAATGGGTGAACACGCCTCCGTGGGCGGATCGAGCGGTGCAGAATAATCGAAGCTCCTCTCGTGTTTCAACTTCTGAGCTTCGTAATGTGGCTCCATTCACACCGACAAGTCATAATTTTTCGATTGATATCGGACAGGTCTTTTTAATGGGGGACCTAGCAGATCAATATGAAGATAATATAGGATGGCAAATCCACTACACTTATGGTGTGAGCGATCTATTTGGGTTTGACACCTCACTTGGCTATTCAAGTCACACTGAGGGTGATCTCTCAATGGCCCACTTAAAAGCTGGATTAAGAACCAATCTTTCTTGGCTTGATCGTGTGATTCCTTATGTCGTTTTTGGACTTGGATTTTATCGTCCAGACTATTCAGTGATTGATAACGGGCAAACCGTATCGCTTTCACCCATTCTTTTTGGACTGCATCTAGGACCAGGTGTGGACCTTCAAGTCACTGATCAAATCTTTTTTGGAACTTCACTCGTTTTCCACGATATTTTTGGAACAAAAAAGACTCTTGAAAGTGGTCAAATTGAAGAAATCGGTGGAACGTTCACCTCGTTTTTACTACAAGCAGGTTTTACTTTTTAAAGTCGCTTGACGACACCACGCTAAGCTAAAATAGTAGCATCCGAATGAGGCGAGCTGATGTCTTAATTTGTTCGCTCTTGAATCATCGCCTCGAGCTGAGCTTCACTGACTCGATAGTGAGTTTTACAAAAATCACAGGTCACATCAGCGGATCCTTCGTTTTTTAAAATATCTTTGAGCTCATCCGTTTGTAGAAAAGTCATCGCATTTTCTACCTTGCCTTGGCCACAGGTACAAAATGCTTGTAATTTAAGCTCGTCAATCACACTGAGTTTTTCCGTGTTAAAAATCTGAGCCAATGCCTTTAAGATGGGTTGAGTTTCATTGAGTTGATGGAAAACATCATGAAACTCATGAATTCGATCTTCAATTTTTGCTAACTGCTTTTTATCTGCTCCCGGCAACGCTTGAATCATGAATCCTGATGCATACTGCACTTCATTTTTTTCAAAGGAGACCTTCAATCCCACCGCAGACGGTATCTGTTCACTTTGATGTAAGTAAAACGTGAGGTCTTTAGCTAAATGACCTGTTAAAAGTGGCACTGTTCCCGAGTAAGGTACTTTTTCTGGACGATCGGATGACCTCAACACCGTCAGATTGCCCACTCCCCAGGGTCCATTCAGATGGTCTGATAGATGATTCTCGTTAGGCTCCTTGGGTGTGTCTTGCTCTTTCCCACTAACTTGAGAGCGAGAAGAACTCTTCTTAGCTTCGAGTTGCTGCCGTTTTTCTTTTTTTTCTTCATCCGTGAGATCTCGTTCTACCAAATACCCCCTCACTTTGCCGCCATAATGAGTGTCTACAATTGCCACTCTTGTTCTACTACTCAGCCCTTCCACTCGAAGGTTTAATCTTTGAGTCGGTTTTAAATTTGATCCAATCAAGAGGGCTCCAAGAGCAGCCTCACCTAAACGTTCCGCCGAAGCTCCTTCAAGCTCATGAACTTCCCTTGTCAATGTTCTGATCAAGTCTTTCCCATGAATCACCACGGCTCGCATTTGAAGTTCTGGCACAATGACTTTAATCCAACGACTTTGATTCTGATTCTTCATTTTACCCCAATACATTCGTTTTAAAATCACTCAGTGATCGACACACCCTCGTCTAAGCGGAATGCTTTATTAATAAGTGCCTTCTAGCACCGACTTCGTGCCATTAAAAATAAAAAAGCCCGAAGAGAAAGATGCTCTCTTCGGGCTTTCATTTTGAACTCTTGCCGAATTCACCACTCACAACCACTTTTAAAAAGCAGATTGAGTGGATTCATTAGGAGGAGATGATGATTACATCATTCCCATTCCAGGCATTCCTCCAGGCATTCCACCTGCAGCCGCTCCTGCTCCCGCAGAGTCTGAGTCACTCTTTGGTTGCTCAGCAATCATTGTCTCTGTAGTAAGCATCAGGCTTGCCACTGAAGCTGCGTTTTGAAGCGCACATCGTGACACTTTTGCCGGATCAATCACACCCGCTTTGAGAAGGTCTTCATACTTCTCAGTCGATGCATTGAATCCATAGCCTTCTTCGCCTTTTTTATTCAAGATCGTATTGATCACAACAGATCCTTCTAAGCCAGCGTTTTGAGCAATCTGACGAATCGGCTCTTGAACCGCTCTTCGAATGATCGCCACTCCAGCTTGTTGCTCAGGAGAAAGCCCTTTCAAACTATCTAAAACAGCTGCTGCGCGAAGTAATGCAGTTCCGCCTCCGGAAACAACACCCTCTTCAACAGCTGCTCGAGTCGCATTAAGTGCGTCTTCAACTCTCGCTTTTTTCTCTTTCATTTCGACTTCAGTCGCTGCACCAACATGAATCACAGCAACACCACCAACGAGTTTTGCTAAACGCTCTTGGAGCTTCTCGCGATCGTAATCAGAAGTAGTCTCTTCTACCTGCTTACGGATCGTTTGAACGCGTCCTTCTACAGATTTAGACTCACCCGCTCCATCAACAATCGTTGTGTTGTCTTTATCGATTCGAATTTTCTTCGCACGACCAAGCGACTCAACAGTTGCGTTTTCTAACTTATGTCCAAGATCTTCAGAAATCACTTGTCCACCTGTTAGAACAGCGATGTCTTGGAGCATTTCCTTACGTCGATCTCCAAAACCAGGAGCCTTCACAGCAGCGACCTGAATTGTGCCTCGCAACTTATTCACAACAAGCGTAGCAAGCGCCTCGCCTTCTACTTCTTCTGCGATAATCATTAATGGCTTAGATGACTGAACCACTTTCTCTAAAAGCGGAAGAAGATCTTTCATTGCACTGATTTTCTTATCGAAAATCAAAATGTATGGATCTTCCAAAACAGCTTCCATTTTCTCAGGGTTCGTCACGAAGTAAGGGGAAAGGTAACCACGATCAAACTGCATTCCCTCAACTACTTCAAGAGTTGTTTCAGCAGTCTTTGCTTCTTCAACCGTAATCACGCCTTCTTTTCCTACTTTTTCCATGGCTTCAGCAATGATGTTTCCAATTTCAGAATCGCTATTTGCTGAAATAGTGCCCACTTGAGCCACTTCTTTTTGCTCTTTTACTGGCTTCGACTGTTTCTTAAGCTCAGCAACCACTGCTTCAACAGCTTTGTCGATGCCTCTTTTAAGTTCCATTGGATTGTGTCCAGCAGCAACAATCTTTGCTCCTTCACGATAAATCGCTTGAGCTAAAACAGTTGCAGTTGTGGTTCCATCTCCAGCATCGTCATTCGTCTTTGACGCTACTTCTCGAACCATTTGAGCTCCCATGTTTTCAAACTTATTTGAAAGCTCAATTTCTTTTGCAACGGTCACACCGTCTTTAGTGATGTTTGGTGCACCAAACGATTTTTCAATCACAACATTCCGACCTTTTGGGCCTAATGTTACTTTTACAGCATCTGCCAACGTATTCACGCCGTTTAAGATGGCTGATCTTGCTTTTTCTGAGAATCTAAATTCTTTTGCAGACATAGTCTCTACCTTTCTCGATTTGTCTTCTTTTTTATCTTCTAGGTTTTTAAAATTTAAACCACTGAATTCCTTAAAAAGCTTTCATCTAGCTTCTTAAGATTTTTTGCTACGTGAGTCTTAAGAATTTTTAAAAACCAACGTCTGTTTAAAAACAGACTCATTAATTTTTCAAAATTCCTAAGATATCGTCTTCACGCATCATCAGATATTCTTCACCATCCAACTTGATCTCAGTGCCGGCATATTTTCCAAAAAGCACTCGATCATCTTTAGTCACATCCAACGGTCTTACTTTTCCGTCTTCTGAAACCCTTCCCCCACCAACAGCGATCACCACGCCTTCGGCAGGTTTTTCTTTTGCAGAATCAGGTATAATGATTCCACCTTTTGATTTCTCTTCTTCAGAGAACCTTCTTACCAAAACACGATCATGCAATGGTTGTACTTCCATGGAATTCCCTCCTTCTATTCAGTTCACGAATTCACACTTGAGCGTTTCTTTTTACAAAAAAACGACCTTTGTTGTTTCAAATTGGACAGTAAAACTCAACCACTAATTTTTACCCCCAGCAAAAACAATGAGTTTCGTTGAGGACATCTAAGTAATGAAAGGATCACTGTCAGTAGGAATGTGGTGATGTAAAAAGGATTGTCAATACAGGAACTGAAATAAAACCTAAAATTTTTAGAATCGTATAAAAAAATTGATATGAAACAGTGAAGTAACTTGGCTCGAACACCAGCGACTAAACAAATTTTATTGATAATTCAAAACTTAGCAGATCTTTCTAACCTTGGTGCTTCTTATGAACGGCTTCTAACTTTTCTTTGAGCCCAGCTGCCGTAAACGGCTTGACCAAGTAACTACTAACTCCTGACTTAATTGCTTCTACAATCTGGCTCTTCTCAGACTCTGCTGTGATCAAAACAAAAGGAAGGGTTTTGAAACGGCTATCGGCACGAACTCGTTTTAATAGATCTAGGCCGCTTGATTCTGGCATATTCCAGTCCGAAAGCACCAGGTCAAAAGGAGCATCTTTTGATCCATCGATCTTGCCCCACGCTTCTCTTCCATTCTTGGCCGATTCGAAATTCTTAAACCCTAAATCCTTACATGCTTTTTCAACGAGCTTTCTCATAGTCATCATGTCATCGACGATTAGAATTTTAATGTTTGGATCAAACATACCGTGCTCCTTATCTTCATCATCATATTTTTATTATAACCTAGGATCAGCAATGGTAAACTCTTTGTAGAAATAAATCGCAATGCTATTTTTGACTTAAGAAAATAACCCAAAAAGGGCTGAGGGGTGGGAGCATGGATATTTCAATTTTTGAACCGATCATTCACGGTGTCACAAACGCGTTTGAAGTTCAGGCTAACATCAAGCCTAAAGCAGGCAAACCCTTCTACAAAGGAAGCCAAAAAAGAGAACCCATTGGCATTGCAGGCTTAATTGGCCTCGCAAGCCCAAAGATATCTGGCTCTGTCGCCTTAGCGTTTCCCAAAAAAGTCTTCCTGGGCACCATGTCAAAAATGCTTGGAGAAGAGTACACCGAAATCACACCCGACCTTCAAGATGGAGTTGCAGAGCTTCTCAATATTGTTTTTGGACAAGCAAAGACCACCTTAAATGAAAGAGGCTACGCTTTAGATATGGCGATTCCAAACATCGTCTCAGGGGATTCTGTGAATCTAGACAGCATCACAAAAGGAAAAACAGTCGTAGTCCCTTTTGAAACAGAATTTGGGCCTTTTTATATTGAAATTGCGATTCAAGGAATTTGACCGATGTTAAAAATCACAGCATCCTCCTCACTGGAAGCAAAAACCAATCCAACCCTGAATTCAACAAAAAGCTTAGCGATCAGAGGTCTCATCATTGCTCTTTTGGCAGGGTTCCTGGTTCAGTCCATTGGAACGGTCTTCATGGGACTGGCCACACTTTCGTATTTTTTAATGCTTACAGGTCTTTTATTACGAAAGAAAGACTCAAAGGTGCATGCTCGGTTTATGCTGTCAGCCATTGCAATCGATTTAGTGATTGTGCTCATTTTACAGCTCACTCGAGATGCTGTGGGAACGGCTGTTGAACTATCGCTCTCGCCGCTTCAACAAGCTCATGTTTATGCGTCATCGATCGCTACTGTTTTTTATTTTCCAGTGATCTATTTTGGCTCGAAACTTTATCGTCAAAAGTCAAAGAGCCAAAAAACAGATCCAAAAATCAAGAAAAAGCATCAATGGGTCGGTTTGACTGCCTTTGTATTTAGAACACTTGGGTTTATTTTAATGTTTTCACTGATTGGAAGGCATTACTGATTCAATTTGTCTAAAGCTTCAACGACTTTTTCAATGTTTAGCTTCTCTAAAAATCCATCAAAATCCTGATACTTCTCATCATCAGTTGCGCCTTGTTTAACATTTCCAGTTAAGGCAATCACTGGCAGCTGGCTTAGTTCCGAATCACCTTTAATTCGCTTGGCAAGCTCATATCCGTTCATTTGAGGCATATTAATATCCGTGAGAATCAACGAAAAGCTCTCACCTTTTTGATATTTAAGTCGATCAAGAGCATCTTTTCCGTTCGCAACCGCTGTCACTGAATAGCCATAGTTTTTAAGACCTCTTTCAATATAATCCCTATAAAAATCGACATCTTCTGCATACAAGATGTGAACTCCCGATCGTGTTCCTTTTGACTTTTCAACTTCGTCTTTAAACCGATGATTGAGTCGTTTAGAGCTTTCTTGGCAAATCTTCCACACATCGATGACAACGGTGATTCTTTCGTTCCATATGAAGTTACCTAAAATTCCGGGTCGATCACTCACAGTGCTATCAATTTTATGATTTACGTACTGAACGTCCTGTATCGTGTCTACAATTAACCCAATGGGAAATTTTAACTGCTCAATCACAATAATAGGGTAATCAGTTCGTGTGTGATTCACATCAAACACAGAAACATGATTCTCTGTGCCTAAAAATTCTGACAAGTCGATCAACGGCATGAGCTCCCCTCGGTATCGACACACTGGAACGGATCCGGAGCGCTCAACTTTTCTGACATCAATCTTTTCAAGACGCTTTACGAAACACAGAGGCACTGCATAGTTAACATTATTGCCAAGATCAAAAAACAAAAACTCCGACTGATCGCTGATGGCTTCTTCCTCAAATACCGTTTCTCCCTCAATTTTCCGATCTTTCTTTGTGGTTTTTGCGAGCTTTAGTTTGTCACTTAGGTTTTCAATATCTAAGATCAGCCCAGGCAGACCATCAGACTGAAAAGTTGCTCCGAGGAACACTCCACTCGCTTTCAAAAACTCCGGAATGGGCTTCACTACCGTTTCCTCTGAGTCCACAACTTGGTCAATATGTAATGCAAATTTATTTTTCTTATTTTTGACAATAACAAGACAAATATCTCCTGAAACATCAGAAGGCGCTTGTCCAATAAGCTTACGAGTATCAATGATCGGCAAGAGTTCATCATCCAGCTGAGCTACAAATCCCTTCTCTACTTCTCTTAAGATTTCATTTTTACGTGTTTTCTCTAAGTTGATGATTCGAACCACATTGTCTCTTGGAATTGCTAGATTATCTTCTCCAACCTTAACAATGATGGAAGTAATAATCTCTACAGATTTTGGAATAGGCATTGTGATCAGAATGCGAGTTCCTTTTCCTACTTTCGACTCAACATCAATCGTGCCACCAAGATTCTCGACACTACTTTTCACTTGATCCATTCCCACGCCTCTACCGGAGACGTCCGTTACCTGAGCAGCCGTACTGAAACCAGAATCAAAAATTTTTGAAAGAACTTCACTTTCTGAAAGATGAGCTAACCCACTTTCAGTAACCATTCCCTTTTCGAGAAGTTTTTTTCGAATGATATCGGGATCAATGCCTTTTCCATCATCTTTAATTTCAACACAAACGTTCTCGCCTTGTTCAAACGCATTGAGCGTAATTTGACCCTTTCTCGGTTTTCCCGATTTTTCACGGTCCTCTGCAGCCTCCAAGCCATGATCCAAGCTATTTCGAATCATATGGATCAAAGAACCTTTTAGTACATCAGCAATCGCAGTATCAACGCGAAGATCTTCAGCTAGAGTTTCAAACTCAACTTCTTTTTTTAAACTCGTACTGATGTCTCTCACAGTTCGTTTTAATGGCCGGTAGATCTCTTTTAGCGAAACCTGCCGAAGCTCCATGATGTCTTTTTGCATATCCAAGTTAATGGAATGCATTTCTTCTAAAAGCTCTGAGAGCGATTGGATATCTTTATTGCCACGAAGTTGCATTTCAAGGGTCGTCGCTAACTTATTGATCATGTTTCTTAAAACGGTATTTTCACCACTTTTTCTCATGAATTGATCAAGCATTGAAATGGGAACTTTTACCCAGTCCTTGCCGGTATCTGCCTTTTTTCCTGAGGCCTGAGCAACTTGATCTGTCACTGCAGATTCACCCGCTTCAGACTCTATACCCTCAGCACTAAAAAGTTTTACGAGGCCTTCAATATCAACTTCTTTTCTTTCTCCCTGGCGTAGAGATTCTAAAATTTGGTTGAGCTGATCAAGTCCTTTAAAGAAAACACTAACGACCGAACTTGTAACTGCTTTTTCTTTATTTTTGTAAGGGGAAAGAAAATCTTCAAACTGATGCGTGTATCGGTTGATCGTAGTGGGTTTAAAAAAGGCACTCGTCCCTTTGATGGTATGTAAAATTCTAAACATACCATTGATAGCGTCCACATCGTTCGGAGCCGACTCCAGATTAAAAATATAAGCTTCCAATTCTTCCACCATATTAGAAGCCTCTTCTAGAAAGCCTCCAATCAACTCATTTTCCTCTTGAAGAGACTCAATTCGTTTTGATGATTCTTTCTTGATAAAATCAATCAAGGCATTTTGGTCAATTGGCTTATCGACAAACCCGCAAATCTTATTGCTTAGGGCGCTTAGCGCGAGTTCTTTCGTCACATAAGAAGACACAATTGCAAATGGAATGTCTTCATGTTTGTCTTTAATTAAATTTCTAAGTTCAATTCCATCCATCTCAGGCATCTTTAGGTCAGACAAGATAAATGCAACTTGTGCGTAGTATTCATTGACAAACTTAACAGCCTCTTTAGGGTCTGAAAAATAATGAAGTTTAAGCTCAAGTTTTTGGGAAATTGAATCAATAATTGGCTCAAGATCTTTTTCATCATCCACAAAAACTAAAAACAACTCTAACTGGCTAGTGCCTTCACTCATAAGTTCCTCTAAATTTTGAGCTTTCCTAATGCTTCAAGTTCTTTTCTCATTTCAAGTACTGATTTAAGTTCGTTTTTAATCACTTTTCTCACATCATCTTTTTTCTTAGATTTTAAATAATCATCTAGGTCTGAAAACTGATAAACAATGAGATTGATCGATCGATTTAATAAACGGATCAAACGATATCGCTGAACCGCATTGCGACATACTTGGATCAGACGTTTTGATTCAAGAGGTTTTTCTAAAACGCCAAAAACGCCACTGGATATTGCTTCTAATAGAACTTCTTTATCAATATAGCCACTCATGAGCACCAATGGAATTTCAGGATCGATATGATTCACCTCTTTCATTAAGTCGAGTCCTGTGATCTCGGGCATCCGCATATCTGTGACAATACAGTCTACTTTTTTTTCTTTGATCTGATCGATGAGTTCTTTTGCTGATAGAAAACTCAAGCATTCAAACCCTGCCCCCGTCAGATGAGCCTCTAAGAGCTCGAGAATTTCTTCCTCATCATCGACCACAGCTACGATGCCATTGGACTTTTCACTGCGCTTGGCACTTGACTTCGACCGTACTAACTTAGCTTTTTCGTTTTTATTTTCACGAACCTTCTCAGAGATTGAGTCTGAATTGGACTTAGCTGAAACATCTGGTTGACTTTGATCAGCAGACTCCCCAACCCCTGGAAAAGACACTGCAAACTCAAGTCCTCCAGTTTCAAAAAAGCTTCGTGCGGTATCAACTCCTTTTAAAAAATAAGAAATTTGCTCTTTAGATAGTTGATCGGCTTCTCGCTGAGAGGAAAGATGATTTTCAAGCGAGTGCATATGTTCTTGAAGCGAGGTCAGGCCTAACATTCCCGAAGCGCCTTTAAGGCTATGAAAGACCCTAAAAATTGCGTCATAGTTCTCTAGGAAAGACTGTCCTTGGTCTAAGTTCAACAAATGACTCTCAGCAGTTTCTAGAAGCTCAATCGCTTCAACTGAAAACTCCATAATCTCTGGGCTGTTAATATCCGTTTTACTCATCTCGCTTGACTCGTTAGATAGTTTTAAACGTCAGTGAATCCTTGCCTAGTATGAAAAAAAAATTCAAATCATCTCGCTTTAGTGTAACTTGGTTCATGGTAACTCAAAAAAAAAGTTCTATGTAATGGGTAAAAATAACATCTCAGACGGAGCCTTGGCGGAATTTTTAGCAGAGTGTGATGAAATCACACAACGCGTCGCCACGCATCTCACAACGTTAGAAAAAAATGATCCAAACGATGAAGCCAATAAGAAAATTATTGATGCTCTTTATCGAGATGTTCATACCTTAAAAGGGTCTTCCCAGCTCTTTGGTTATCAGCTCATTGGAAATCTTGCACATGCGATGGAAACCTCAATTGACCCTGTGCGGCGACATGGACTAGCGATCCCTGAACGTTTAGTGGATGCTCAACTCATGGCTCTTGATGTCATAGAAAAACTCATCGGCCAACTGAGAGATGGTCAAGATGACAGTCATTTTAAAGAAGAGGTTGAAAACAAGCTGCCCCATCTGGTGGACGCGGCAACTAGCATGTTTGATGGAGACTACGAGCTTTTGAAAGACGATGAAGGGGTAGATGAACAGCTTGAACTCACTCCATCAAAAGAAAATTCAGAAAATATCTCTCATCCCTCTAAACTTCAGAGTGCTGAAAAAAAAGCAGTAGATTCCCAAACACGCGAAAAATCTTCTTCCTCAAATCTTCAAAGTTCATCGTCTGAGGGAGTAAACGAGCCTGCGAGTGCATCCGAGTCTACTTCAACGAACGCTCCCGTTACATCCAAAATTGACACCACGATACGTGTTCAAGTGGGTCTTTTGGATAAACTGATGAACCTTGTGGGAGAGCTTGTTCTCACTCGAAATCAACTCTTGCAGTACGCTCGAAAAACAGAGAGTCAAGAATTTTCAGATTTGAGTCAAAAACTTGATGTAATCACTTCTGACCTTCAAGGGGAGGTCATGAAAACTCGGATGCAGCCGATTGGAAACGTTCTATCTAAGTTTCAAAGAATCGTCAGGGATGTAGCAAGCGATCTTGGAAAAAAAATCAATCTCATTTTGGAGGGAACTGAAACAGAGCTTGATAAAACGCTCCTAGAGGCGATTAAAGATCCTCTCACTCATATCATTCGAAATTCTTGTGATCATGGGATTGAAAAACCAGAAGATCGACTGAATGCGGGTAAAAAAGAGGAAGGAACGATCTCGATTCGATCTTTTCATGAGGGCGGACAAGTGATCATCCAGATTTCAGATGATGGTCAAGGCTTGAATAAAGAAAAAATCTTAAATAAAGCGATCGAACGTAATGTCATTACTTCTCAAGACAAAGATAATCTGACTGACAAACAAATTCACCTTCTGATCTTCCAGCCTGGCTTTTCTACAGCAGAAAAAGTCAGTAATGTTTCTGGACGAGGCGTGGGTATGGATGTCGTGAAAACTAATATTGAAAAAATTGGCGGCACCGTTGATCTGCACAGTGAATTTGGCAAAGGAAGCGAGATCAAACTGAAGATTCCACTCACGCTTGCGATTGTTCCTGCAATGTTGGCTCGATGTGGAGAGGATATTTTCGCGATCCCACAGGTTAAACTAGTTGAGCTTGTTCGAACTGAAAATGATTCTGAAATAAATGAAGAAGGGGATCAAGTCTCCAATGGGAGCTCGGCAGTCGAGTTTTTACAAGGTGAGCCAGTCTATCGACTCCGTGGAGATCTTCTCCCTCTTGTTAATTTTGAAGATGTTTTGATTCCGAAAACAAACTCTCAAGACCGAGAAGAATCCAGAAAAAAACTTGCACAGGAAGCAAATATTGTTGTTTTAAACAATGATGGTACTATTTTTGGTCTCGTCGTGGATGAGATTCTGGACCGTGCAGACATAGTCGTGAAGCCACTTCCAAAGTTTCTAAAAGAGTTAAAAATCTTTAGTGGTGCCACTATCATGGGAGACGGGACGGTAGCGTTGATTCTTGATATTGGTGGCATCTCAGATATTGCAAGAGCACGCAAGCAAATGATTGAACAAAAAACAGATGAAGTTTTTGATGGTGATCTTTCAGTAAATCAATCTGATGAGTCTTTAGAAATACAAGATTATCTTCTATTTAAAACAGCACTCCCCGGAAAATTTGCTATTCCGCTTTGTTTAGTTCATCGACTTGAAGAATTTAGTAAAGAACAGGTTCAGTTTTCTGGTGAACAAGCCGTGGTTCAGTACCGGGATTCAATTCTACCTATTATTTCTCTAAGTCGTTTTTTAGATCAAAAATCACAAACAAGGGACGCTTTCAGATCAATAGAAAAATTTTCTGTGATTGTAGCTCAAAAGCAGGGGAGAGATTTTGGCATCTTAGTCGAGGAAATTCTAGATGCAGTTCAAATTGAAATGAACCTCAATGATACCATTGCGGATCGAGAAGGAATTTTAGGAAACTTGATTCATCGCGAAGAAGTCATCACAGTGATTGATGTCCTTGAAGTCCTCGATAAAGAAATTGCTCGAATGGATTATCGAAACCAGGAAGGACAAAGTCTTCAAACTGAGATGAAACAAAAAATGAATGAAACACCGCATCTGACAATCTTATTAGCAGAAGACACAGTCTTTTTCAGACGTCAGCTCATCCGAGTTCTAGAAAGTCACGGTCATCAGGTTGACGCTTTCGAAGACGGAGAAAAAGCTTTTCAAGCCTTTGAGAAGAACCCAAATCAATATCAGATGGTCATTTCTGATATCGAAATGCCAAAGCTCAATGGATTTGAGCTTGCAAAGGCCATCCGTGCTTCAAAGGAAAATGCTTCAATCCCATTGATCGCAGTGACAACACGTTTCAGGGATCGAGATATTGAGGAGGGTAAGGCAGCTGGATTTAATCTTTATTTGGAAAAATTAAATCCCGAAGAGTTGATCCGAGGTGTGAATGAACTTTATCAAAGGGTATCAGCTGACAAAGCCAGTCAAGGTTCAACTAAAAGACCAAAGGATGCAATCCAATGAGTGAATTTGAAAGTCGACAGCAAGGTGAAAGAAGAGTGCAGAATGATCCAAACTATTCCGGAAAAGAGCGTCGTGCGATGGCGGATCGTCGTAAAGAAAATAACAAACAGTACTCGACATTTTATATCGCTGATCGACTCTATGGTATTGAAGTGAAAGAGGTACAGGAAGTGACGCGGTCGCTGCCGATGACTCAAGTCCCCCTTTCTCCTGACTATATCTACGGATTAATCAATCTTCGTGGCCAAATTGCAACCGCCATCGGGCTTCGAGAACTGTTTAAGATTGAAGGAGAAAAACCCGAAAAACAAATGAACGTCGTGTGTCGCTTAGACGATCTATTGATTTCACTGTCAGTAGATCGGATTGGAGATGTTCTTGAAATTGGAGATAGCTTCTTTGAAGCAACTCCTGACACATTGCCAGATTCGGTGAAAAAATTTATGAATGGGGTTTATAAAACATCTGATACACTTTTAAGTGTCGTCGATATACAAAAAATTTTAGAAGCGGTGAACTCTGAAAAGGAAAAGAAAGCGAGTTAGGCTAATGGATGGTGTCTTACGACTCAATTAGCCAAACAAGTAACAAGGGGAATCAATCATGGAAATCAGTCGTCCAAAAGAGCAAAAAAATGGAACTCAAGCAGGATCAGAAATTCAAGTCATGTCCGAAGCGGAAATGTTTGGAATGCTTGACAATGCTCCGGTAAATATCATGTACTGCGGTACTGATTTGGTGATCAAGTATCTGAATCCTAAGAGTATGGAGACGCTTCGAACAATTCAAAATTTACTACCTGTTCCAGTCGATCAAATGGTGGGTACTAAAATCGACGCATTTCACAAAAATCCCGCTCATCAACAGAATGTGCTAAGAAACCCAGCGAACCTCCCTATTCAAACGATCATTGAAGTGGGCGAGCATAAATTAGACCTTTTGGTCAGTGCCGTTTATGACCAAAATCGAAACTACTTAGGTGCCATGGCAACCTGGGACATTGTTACGGACAAACTCAAACAAGAAAATGAAATGGCACGCATTCAATCAATGATGGAAAATATGCCAATCAATGTCATGATGTGTGGTTTGGACTTTAAAATTAATTACATCAACCCTAAAAGCATTGAAACGCTCCGATCGCTTCAAGAGCACCTTCCTGTCACTGCAGATAAGATGATTGGAACGTCGATTGATATCTTTCACAAAAATCCAGAGCATCAAAGACGGCTATTAGCAGATGATCGAAACCTCCCAAGAACGGCTAAGATCAAAGTCGGACCTGAGACGCTTGATCTCTTGGTCTCCCCTATTTACGATCACAACCAAAAGTACATTGGGCCTATGCTGACATGGTCAGTGATTTCAGAGAAAGTAAAATTAGTAGACACGCTTTCAGAGACCTCAGGGCAACTCAGCAGTGCTTCTGAAGAACTCAGTGCAACAGCATCTCAGCTATCTAAAAACTCAACTGAAACTTCTGAAGAATCAAAATCAGCAGCTGCAGCTGCTGAGGAGGTCTCAAAAGGGGTTCAAACGGTTGCAACCAACACTGAAGAAATGGTGGCATCGATCAAAGAGATTGCAAAATCTTCTTCTGAAGCCTCAGAGATCTCAAAAGAGGCTGCAAAAAAAGCGAGTGACACAAATGCAACCATCACTGACTTAGGCGAAAAATCGCAAGAAATCGGCAATGTGATTAAAGTGATTAGTTCTATTGCACAACAAACAAATCTTCTAGCACTCAATGCAACGATTGAGGCAGCCAGAGCAGGTGATGCTGGAAAAGGCTTTGCTGTGGTGGCCAATGAGGTTAAGGAACTCGCTCGTCAAACGGCTAAAGCAACTGAAGAAATTACCAATAAAATTGGAGCCATTCAAGACTCTACGAAAGGCGCTGTTTCAGCCATTGGAGACATTTCTGAAGTCATTGAGAAAGTAAATAATATTTCAATGTCGATTGCAGCTGCTGTTGAACAACAAACGGCAACAACGAACGAAGTTAGCCGAGTGGTTCAAGAGTCAAGTAAAGGTGTAGAAGGAATTGCTCAGACCGTGAAAGTTGTCGCAAATGCAGCCGATCAGAGTTCAACGGGTGCAAATCAAACATTAGATGCCGCAAAAGACTTAAGTTCTCTTGCTCAGAAACTCAAAGAACTCGTCGATCAGGTAGAGGTGTAATGACTTTCAGTGACAGCTTCACTGAGTGTGGAAAGTAGGCATTTTGAGAGTTCTAGTTGTTGATGACTCGATTGTTTTTCGATCACAGATCAAGTCTGCATTGGAGTCTCACTCGGACATAGAGGTCGTGGGAACCGCCGCTAACGGCAAGATCGCTTTAGATAAGCTTTCTCAATTGAGTGTCGACCTGGTAACCCTGGATTTAGAAATGCCTGAACTCAATGGAATCGAAACTCTCAAAGAAATGCGAAAAAGAGGGTTCGACACTAAAGTCATCGTATTTTCTTCAAAGTCGAAACAAGGCTCGGAAGCCACACTTGAAGCCCTCACCTCGGGTGCTCAGGACTTCTTAGCAAAACCAAGTGGTGAGAACCTTTCGATCGAAACTGCAGGTGATGCAATACGAAAGCAATTGCTTCCTAAGGTGATTCAGTTCATTGCTAGCCGGCCCGAGATGGTTGACCCACTTTCCGAAAAAGTAAAAACCGATTCAGTTGTAGTCAATCAAGCGTCAGCTCAGAGTCAGTATTTGCGTAAAACCATTGATACGTTTAACCCAAGTCTGATTGTGATTGGAAGCTCGACAGGAGGGCCAGCTGCACTGGAAAAGATCTTTACTGGCCTCAAAGGGACATTGAAGATTCCAATTGTGATTTGCCAACATATGCCTCCCATTTTCACTGCCTCTTTGGCAAAACGGCTTCACCAAATCACAGAAATTGAAGCGAAAGAAGCAAGCAACCTCGAGACAATTGAAAACAAGATCTATATCGCACCGGGTGATTTTCATCTCACCATTGGAGGTGATGAGAAAAATCGGTTTTTTAAAACAGACCAACGTCCTTTAAGAAACTCTGTGCGCCCAGCCGTAGATCATCTTTTTGAGACAGCTTCAGAGGCTTATCAATCTAAATGCATGGGGATTGTTTTAACTGGGATGGGAGATGACGGTGCCATTGGCTGTGATGTGATCAAGAAAAATGCTGGTGGCGTGATGATACAGAATAAAGCAAGTTGTGTGGTTTTTGGAATGCCTGGAGCAGTGTTTCAACTGGGAGCGTATGATCAACAAGGCGATCTAGAACAAATCAAAAGCCAAATCAAAAGGATGGCTTTTAAGTAGTAACGTTGGAAAGGATAGAAAATGAAGCTTTTTGGCGAATACCTTGTTGAGAAAAAAATTATTACCGAAGAACAACTAACGAGTGCCTTAGTTGAACAGATCAAGAATCAACCCAGTGTGGTGGAAATTATCCATGATGAGAAGCTCCTAAAACCAAACGAAATCTTGTCAATTTTAGGGTATCAAACAAAAAACAAGCTCTCATTTATTACCGCCGCCAAAACACTCAACCTATGGTCCGAAGAGATTGGTAAACGAGTCGAAAAGGTCACTTTCTCAAAGAGAATCCCGATCGGACAGATGCTTCTCAAGCAAGGAAGTGCTGAGTTTCAGACGATGATTGATGCTTTAGATGATTTCTTAAGTGAATCTGGCTCACAAAAAAAGGCGCCTGAGAGCTCCAGTATTGCTCCTGATCAGTCCAACGAACCCCAAAAAACTGCTCCAAAGCTAGCTGGGGAATTTGATGATGAGGATTTAAAAAATCCTCCTGAAGAGATGATCGAAACTTTTGCTGAGAATATCTCAGAAGATCACTATTCGAAGTGCATTAGTCAGATAGAAACGCTCGAAAATGAGGCTCATCACGATGCAATAAAGAACGATCCAGAAACTTTCACCCAGCCAATTCATTTTTTCTTGCACACCTATCGAGGAAGCGCTCGATTTTTAGAACTTGAAAAAGTTGAAAGTCTAGCAGCACGATCTGAGGAGCTTTTAGAACTCGTGAAATCTAAACTTGGAGAAATAAAGCCCTCTGTTTTAAGTAAATCGAGTGAAAGTTTAGAAAAGGCAGTCAAAAAACTTTGGGCTGTTAAAGAAATGCTCACCAAGCTGGGATCCCACGATGCACTTTGGAAAGACGAAGATTTTTTAAGAGAGTTCGATCTCGTTCATGACGAGATTGAAATAGCCAAATTTGATGTTGAAGTCGGATAGTTTTTAACTGGGAGAATGATTCATGGCAAAAATAGTGTCGATTGACGACTCAAAAGCGGTTCATGCTTTTTTAGGAGAGTGTTTTAAAGAAACGAATCATCAGGTCGAGCATTTCACAGAAAGCCCCAAGGGGTTAGAGTATGTTTTAGATCAAAAAGACACGATCGACCTCGTCTTACTTGACTGGGAAATGCCTGAACTCACCGGTCCAGAGGTTCTCACCAAGCTCGTAGAGGGTGGCTTTACGAAGCCTGTGATCATGCTGACTTCTAAAAATGATGTTGAGGATATCGCCTCTGTCCTTGAAAAGGGGGCAAAGGAATACATCATGAAGCCTTTTACTCGAGATATTGTCCTTGAAAAGATCAGTCCATTTTTAAAGTAGCTACCGGAGATTTTGCCAGATGCCACTCACGAAAGAACAGTTTAAATTTTTTGCCGACTTCATAGAATCTAATTTGGGAATCGTCTATGGAGACACCAATGCCTATCAACTCGAGAATCGCATTCGGGAAATTTCAAAAAGTCTGGAAATGAAAGATGAGACTGAGCTTTATTTGAAAGCGAAATCGGGAATCACAGGTCATTTGAAGCAGCTTCTTTTGGATACTGCAACCAATAATGAAACTTCGTTTTTTAGAGATCCAAAGGTATTTAATGCCATAGAGAATCGAATTTTCCCCGAGCTGATTCAGGCAAAGCCTGCCACGGACACCATTCACATTTGGTCAGCAGCATCAAGCTTTGGGCAGGAGCCCTACACCTTAACCATGATCATCAGTGAGCTTGCTTCAAAAAAACCTTCCCTTCAAAATTTCAGTATTCTAGCAACGGACATTTCAAAGAAGGCTCTCGACCGAGCATCACAGGGGCTCTTTTCGCAATTAGAAATTCAACGGGGACTCCCTGCTCCTCTCATGGTCAAATACTTTACTAAAACTGAAGATAATCAATGGCAGATCAAACCTGAGCTTAAACGAATGATTCAGTTCAAAGAACTCAATTTGCTTAACTGCGCAGGTGTATTTGGAGAGTTTGATTTGATCCTATGCCGCAACGTATTAATTTATCAACGCGACGAAAAGAAAAAAGAAATCATTCGGTACATGACCTCCAAACTAAAACCAGGGGGGTTTTTAATCATGGGTGCTACGGAGAGCTTGGTGGGTTTATCTGATGCCTATGACCAGATCATGTACGAAGGTGCTGTGATCTATCAAAAGAAAAAAGACTAAGCCAAAATCCATAAAGTTGATCCGTTTTCAGTGCCAGCTGTTGTTACTTTTTTAACTTGAGCCTTTTTATGTCAGGATCATTTTTTAGGATCAATCTCATTTTAACTATTAACGCTCTTATCCGATAGGTTCTATGGAGAGAGTTTTACTAGTCCATGGGAAGGTTTATTGCATGAGTACTTTAAATACCGCTTTGATCCGAGAATCATTTGACGCTCTGAAGCCCTACGCCTCGGAGTTTGCGACCGATTTTTATCGTCATTTGTTTGATCAACATCCAGAGGCGAAAGGTTTATTTGAATCGGTCTCAATGGAAAAGCAGAAAAAAGCGCTGATTGGAGCGCTAGTGCATGCAGTGGAATTCTTAAATGAACAGAGTCATTTAAAAGACTATTTCCAGAAAATGGGCCGTCGCCATGTGGACTATGGTGTCACATTTCAACACTATGACTGGGTGGGTGACTCATTTATGAGTGTGATGGCAGAGTACTTTAATCAGCACTGGACTGAAGAGCTCAAAGAAGAATGGCTCAAGGTTCTGAACTTTATCGCTACTGAGATGAAAGCGGGAGCACGAGAAAAGATGAAGTTAGATGCGGTGAGTGACCCTGAACCTTCACTCGATGCACTTGCTCAGGACGTTGCTCGTGAAGCCTTGAAACAAGCCATGGAAAAAGCAGTGGACGAGCAACTCAAAACCCTAGCGCGAGAGAAAATCAAAGCCCTGCTCAAAGAAACCTTTGAGCAA
>PAPF01000037.1 GCA_002708825.1 Phyllobacteriaceae bacterium
CAAGCGTTTCCCGTTCCAGACAACCAAATAGCCCGCTGCGCTCGCCCGTCCGATAGTTGGCAAGACGATCTCTGCGTGCTCGACCGAGAGCTCGTCGGATGCAGCCTTATGCGATGGCGCTCCTTCGGTAGCGTGTGCCGACGCGATCGGTATCAGGAGCCCAAAGACGAGTGTTGGCAAGAGACGTATCATGACAGCTCTCCCTCTATGTAATTGGGGTAATCATGTGACCTCAAGCTGCTGGAGGGTCAAGGTTCATCACGAACTCTGCGGCTTGATAAACGCGTAATCTGTTGCGGCAAATGTTCCCATTGCGGGGTGCCTGCTATACCTCTAGGTTCTATAGAAATCATGGAATTGCTGTGAGATCTGTCATGTTGACGATTGGAGACCTGTCCCGGCGCACCGGCGTCAAGATACCGACCATACGTTATTACGAGCAGATGGGGCTTCTGGCTCCACCCGAGCGCTCGGAAGGGAACCAGCGCCGATACACTCCAGAGGAACGCGACCGCCTTGCATTCATCAAGCATGCCCGCGATCTCGGGCTGAAGATCGAGGCAATACGCGAGCTGATTGAACTCAGCGGACACCCGAACCGGCAGTGCGTCGATGCGGACCGGATAGCAGCGGAGCAGTTGCAGGCGGTGCGCGACAAGATCAACAGGCTTCGCCGATTGGAACGCGAACTAGCGCGAATCGCTACCGGCTGCGAAGGCGAGCAGATCAAGGACTGCTACGTGTTCCGCGCGCTCGCCAGCCATGATCTATGCGACGACGAGCACTAGCTTGGTTGTTGTCTCCTTCACGGGGGTTCGCCGGCTAGGCCGCAGCAAGGGTACAAGTGGCGGCCATGTCCGAACGAAGCTTCCGAACTGGCGAACTTCTTGTGATGCTGTGTCTGGCAACGCCCGGTGCCTTCGCTGCACCGGGACCCTTCGGTGTCTATCTGTGGTATCCCGGACCTGGCGTTCCCACGGACGCAGATTGTCGCGACCTGGTGGGCGAGGTCAAACCTTCCATTGCCAAGGCGGAGGATTGGCTGTGGGGGAGAGTTCCGAACTTCGAGACGGACGAGCTCGAACTGTATCTCATCGTTACGCCAACTCGGATCGAGACGACCTATTCCGCCGAAGGTGATTACGATCGCGGGAGTGTGACCTGGACAGACAGCGAAGGAGGGGCATACCGGTTCACGCTCGTTCCGGATGAGCATCCCGAAACGAAAATAGCGGGAACGATCGTTTCGCCGCCGTCCACTCAGGTTACAACGCTGACCCTCAATGGCATTCCGGCGGATCGGGGTACAGTCGTCGAACGAATGACCTACTATTGCCGTTTTCCGGCGAGCGGACCGGCAATTTGAGCCGGCACGCTGGGTGGTCAGGCAACTTGAGTGACGGGGAGGCGGGTCCGACCCATGTCGGCTCACGACTTATATTGTCACGTTCCGCGGGCGCCACGAGCATCTTTTCCCGGCAGATACATGTCCAGCCCCCAAAGCAGCAATCCGAAGAGCAAGTGAGGCACGAAGGACGCGACGATCAGTTTCGGGCTGATGGACAGGCCGGCAAGGCCCCATCCGACGATAGGGAAGAACACCACCAGGATCACGATCCAAAGTAAGGCGGCGAGACCCAACGCGGCCCAGACATCTCGTCGCGGAAGATACCGTACAAAGATCACCGACCAGAAGGTCACGTATACGGTGTGAAACAGCAGCCCGATCGGCAGGGGCAAGGTCCGTCCGAGCGCGGTCTCCGCAAAAGCTAGCGAGGGCGGCTTCGGGAACGGCGATACACCGGCGGCTGTCAGTGCGAGCATCACCGCGGCGGTGAGAGCGGAAACGAGGATGCCGATCCCGATAGCTCTCAGCCAGGACCGTCCGGCGTGTTCAGTTGCAGCCATGATCGAGTCTCCTTGTGTCACGCGTTGCCGTGCAACCGCAACCGGCGTTGCCGGTTTCGCTCGGCAGGAATGGTTCAAAGACCGCGTCCAGCGCGTCGGCGGCGCTCTCGGGCGCCGCGATGGCGAGTGTCACGCTGTCATCCCCCACTTGGAGCTCGAATCCGAGAAAGGCGCAGCATTGCTGCTCCCGCCGTACCATCTCGCGCACCTGATCAGCATGGTCGCGTCGGTAGGTCAGGATCAATCGCAAGCCTTCGCGTTGCGCGTCCAGCAACGCCGCTCGGTTGAGGTCAGCAATCCATGCGAGACGCTCCCTGAACGCGCCGCTCTCCAGCGAGCAGGCTATTGGAGCCTCCGCCGAAATGTCGGTATTTTCCATGACGATCCCTTTCAATTCACATTCGCCATCCATAACCTAGTCCTTCAAGTGACTTTAAGTTCAACCCTTTGGGATCATCCCGATGACATTCAGAATTGGCGACCTTGCCCGCTGCACCCGCACCAATCCGCCCACCATCCGCTATTACGAGGAGATCGGCCTGTTGCCGCCGGCCGACCGGCGTGATGGCGGCCAGCGGTGCTACGGGGAAGAGGATCGCCGTCGCCTGACCTTCATCCGTCAATGCCGCGAGTTCGGCTTCCCGATCGACCAGGTCCGCTCGCTAGTGGCGCTCACGCAGGACAGCGACCGCTCCTGCATGGAAGCGCGCGCCATCGCTGTCGACCATCTGGGCGCGGTGCGGGACAAGATCGCGGAATTGAGGAAGCTGCAGAGCAATCTCGCGGATTTCGTGCGCCGCTGCGACGCCGCCTGCGCCGGCGGCCCCGGACCTGATTGCACCATCCTTCACGACATGGCCGAACCTGTCGCCGGTGCCTCGCGGTCGCCGGGGCGGGAGCAACGCCAGTGAGCAAGACCGCCGTCGTCTATGCAGCCGCCGCCTTCTTTGAGATCGCCGGGTGTTTCAGCCTCTGGCTGTGGCTGCGCGAGGGAAAGACCGCATTGTGGATAGCGCCCGGTGCGATATCGCTCCTGTTGTTCGGCTGGCTGTTGACGCTGGTCGACACAAGCGCTGCCGGTCGAGCTTACGCCGCCTATGGCGGTGTCTATATCTGCGCGTCGCTTCTCTGGCTATGGACGATCGAAGGAGTGCGACCTGACCGATGGGATACGTTAGGCGCCGCCATCTGTCTGGTCGGCGCAACAGTAATCCTGTTCGGACCGCGAACGGCTTCCTGAACTCGACGGCTCTTGCATCTCAAGCTGCTTGAAGGTTCAGAATCGCACTTTGCCCGGAATTCCAGGACCATTCGGAGATGCAGCGCAGAGGAAGAGAGACGCAGCGGTTGACGTGCGGGTCTAGGTGCCGCTTGCGCGCTGCGCCCGGCAAGGGAGGCTTCGCCGCGGCAGGCCAGATCGGTCCGTCCCTGCAAATCTGCCGGGTTGCCCGCCGCGCCCTTGCCCGTCTTGCTCTTCGCGGCATGCCGATCCTCGTTCCGGCAGAGACTGGGAGCGGGAATCGGATAAGAGGAGCGCGCGAAGGCGCAGGCGAGACATGGAAAAAGCAGACCTGGAAGAGCTGAGAAGAAAGGTGCCCTGCAGCGCCGTGCTGGAGGACGCGGGGTTCGCGCTCGATCTCAAGGAGAGCAGCCGCAAGGCGATGAAGTATCGCCGCGCCAGCGAGATCATCATCGTGATCCATGACGGCAAGGGCTGGTTCGATCCCTTGTCCGATGCGAAGGGCGACGTCTTCTCCCTGGTGGAACATCTCGACGGCGTTCCTTTTGCCGCCGCGCTCCATGTCGTTGCCGAACTGGTCGGCTTTGTCCCGACCGAACCGGTCTGGACACGCGAGGCCAGGGACCGCGCGCCCGACTTGACGATCATGGAACGCTGGCGGGTCCGGCGCCAACCATGGCCCGGCTCGGCGACATGGCGTTATCTCCGCGACACGCGCCATATCCCTGAGCGTGTTATCCGGAAGGCCATTGCCGGGAACCTCCTGCGCGAAGGCCCGAAGGGTAGCATGTGGGCCGGCCACACCGATTCCGCCGGTGAGGTGACCGGCTGGGAGGAGCGCGGTCCCGATTGGCGCGGCTTCGCGACCGGCGGCACCAAGACGCTGTTCCGTCTTGGCCGGCCCGATGCGCTCCGATTTTGTGTAACCGAGGCGGCGATCGACGCCATGAGCCTCGCCGCGATCGAGGATGTGCAAGCGAATACCCTCTATCTCAGCACCGGCGGCGGCTGGGCCCCGGCCACGGCACAAGCCCTTCACGCACAGGCCTGCCGGCCGGGCGCCCATCTTGTGGCGGCCACCGACAACAACGCGCAGGGCGAGATCTATGCAAGCCGCCTGGAGGCCCTTGCGGACGAAGCAAAATGCCGGTTCGAGCGGATCTGTCCGCTGGAAGACGATTGGAACACGGAATTGGTGAGGAAGCAGGAATCGATTGGGAAGGATAGGAAGGACGGCTGCCGCATGCCCGCCGGCCGCCTCAAGGGTGACGCTTCGCCCGGCTGACGCCGGCCCTTGACCCGGCCGGACGGAGAGGCGGCCGCTTGAGAGGGGTCCGGAAGGGCTGAAGACGATGGCGACGTCGAGAGGATGAGCCGCGCTCCAGCCCCGGAGGCCAAGGAGCCCAACAATGACCCTCTCTCCCATCCGCAAGATCTACTTCGGGGTAGCCGATCGCCGGCAGATGTTCCGTCTGTTCGATCGCCACGCCCAGCGCCCGAACCGCTGGCAGAACGACGATGGCGCCCTCTTCGCGGGCGAATGGTTCGAGATCGCCCGGCCCGAGCACGATTACATGCTCGATATCCTGCCGCCGCTCTGGATGCGCGGTGAGATGTTCGCCCTGGGCGAATTCCTGACCGGCAGCATCACCAGCGTGTTCTACGCGCTGCGCATCAATGGGGCGGACCGCTGCTTCCATGCATATTGCGATCTCGCCCGGCCGGGTTCGCCGGTCGAGATGCGCGACGCCATCGTCGAGCGGGAGCGCCGCCCGGTCAAGGCGATGACCCGCGAGGAGCGGATCGAGCATATCTGGAGCGCCACCGAGGACCGGTATCGCGGCTATGCCGGGGCGGGTTATCCGCCCGAGCATCGGGGCAAGCGCACCGTCATCGTCTATGGCAGGCATGGAAGCAGCTTAGCGCTGCTGGATCATCTGACCGACGCGCAAATCTCGGAGAAGCTCCCGGTTCATCTGCGCCACCTGCCGTTCGCCGAGGCCGCGTGAGGCCGCCATGTTCACCTTCCCGATCATGGCCGTGCGCAAGGTCATCGCGCGCGGGGAAGCCGACGCGGCCGCCAATGGCGGCTTCCGCGACCCCTATTACGGCTTGAAACCCGGCCAGGGCGAAAAGCCCGGCCTGTGGCTCGTTGGCGACGAGGGCGTCTACATCATCTCCAACGGCAAGCTCGCCGATGGGCAGAGGCCGCTCGTCGTCTATTCCGCCGAATGCCATCCGAAGGGCAATCCGGACTGGTGGGACTACAAGCGCCGGCATTTCGGTGGCGATGACGGCGTCGAATTCATCGATGCCGGCCTGCTGATCCCGAGTTTCAACCGGAACTTCGGGGCCACGCATCTGAGGGTGCAGCTCACCGAGCACGACATCTCGTTCGCGCTGATCACCCGCTGACCCCATCCCGAATCTGTCACGCGCGTCGCGCCACCGGCCAAACCGGCGGCGGGCGGGCGTGCATCTCAACACATGGAGAACAACCGATGTCCAATGACGACCCCTTCACGCTCGTGTCTCTAGCCAACACCTCCCTTTCATCCGGTCTCGGCCTTGGCGTCACCGCGTTCGGCACGACGATCGAACCGCCGGAGGATCATGATAATACGCCTGAAGAACCGGCGGCCTCACAACGCGCCGGCAAGACCGCCGACAGCGCACGCGGCGAGAACTTCCATCTCGCCGGCGATCGCGGGCTGGCCCGTGGCTGGAGGCAGCGCGCCCAGGACAATATCGCCGCCATCGCGCTCGCCCTGACGATCGAAGCCGAGGCCCGTTCGGCGACGGCCGAGGAGCAGGCGGCCCTCATCAAGTTCACCGGGTTCGGGGCCTCGGAACTGGCCAATGCGGTGTTCCGGCGCCCGGGCGAGGAGGCGTTTCGCAAGGGTTGGCAGGAGATCGGCGCCGATCTGCAGGATGCCACCACCGAGCAGGAATACGCTTCGCTCGCCCGCTGCACGCAGTATGCGCATTTCACGCCCGAATTTATCGTCCGGGCCATCTGGTCGGGCTTGCTGCGGCTCGGCTGGCGCGGCGGCCGGGTGCTCGAACCTGGTATCGGCACGGGGCTGTTTCCCGCTCTGATGCCCGAGGACCTACGCCCGGTCTCGCATGTCACGGGGGTCGAGCTCGACCCGGTCACGGCGCGGATCGCCCGCCTGCTCCAGCCCCGCGCCCGCATCGTCAATGGCGATTTCGCCCGTATCGATCTGCCGGCCCATTTCGATCTGGCGATCGGCAATCCGCCCTTTTCCGATCGCACGGTGCGCTCGGACCGGGCCTATCGCGGCCTCGGCCTGCGGCTGCATGATTATTTCATCGTCAAGGCCATCGACCGGCTGAAGCCCGGCGGGCTTGCGGCTTTCGTCACCTCCAGCGGCACCATGGACAAGGCCGATGCAGCCGCCCGGGATACGATCGCCAGACAGGCCGATCGTGTCGCTGCCATCCGCCTGCCGGAGGGCAGTTTCCGGGCCGAGGCCGGCACGAATGTGGTGGCCGACATCCTCTTTTTCCGGAAGCGCAGGCCAGACGACGCCGAGGGCGACATGTCCTGGCTGGAAACAGAAGAGGTCCGGCCTGCAACCGAGGACGAGGGCCCCATCCGGGTCAATCGCTGGTTCGCGCAGCATCCGGATCGCGTGTTGGGACTCCATGCCACGACGTCCGGACCGTTCGGTGAAACCTATACTTGCCTGCCCCGGCCCCATGTCGATCTGGAGCAGGCGCTTGGCGCCGCCATCCGTCTTCTTCCGGAAGCGATCTATGACGGCGAGCCCGAAGCCGTCGGTCCGGAAACCGATGCCGGCGACGCCCACGAACTCGATGAGCCCGAAGGGCAGGGCATCCGCGAGGGCAGCTTCTTTGTCGGCAACAACCAGGCGCTGATGCAGATGCGCGGCGGTGAACCCGTCACCATCACGGTGCGCAAGGGCCGCTCCGCTGACGGCATCTCCGACAAGCACGCCAGAATCATCCGAAAGCTGATCCCGATCCGCGATGCGGCGCGCGAGGTCCTGAAGGCCCAGGAGCGCGACCAGTCCTTCAAACAGCATCAGGTCAAACTGCGCATCGCCTGGTCGAACTTCGTGCGCGCCTTCGGTCCGGTCAATTCCACCACCGTATCGGTGAAGGAGGATCTTGAGACCGGCGAAATCCGCGAGGCGCACCGTCGTCCCAATCTCCAGCCCTTCCTAGACGACCCCGATTGCTGGCTCGTCGCCTCGATCGAGGATTACGACCTCGAGTCGAACACGGCGCGCCCCGGTCCGATCTTTACCGAGCGGGTGATCGCCCCGCCCTCGACGCCGGTCATCGCTTCAGCCGCCGATGCGCTGGCCGTGGTGCTCAACGAGCGCGGTTATGTCGAAGTCGACCACATTGCCGAGCTCATGCATGCCGATGTGGACACCGTCGTCGCCGAGCTCGGCGACGCCGTTTTCCGCGACCCCGAGACCGGGTCCTGGCAGACCGCCGACGCCTATCTCTCGGGGAAGGTGCGCGACAAGCTCAGGGCGGCGGAAGCCGCTTCGGCGCTCGATCCGGTGTTCGAACGCAATGTCAGGGCGCTGCGTGATGTCCAGCCGGCCGACCTCAGCCCGTCCGATATCACGGCACGTCTGGGTGCCCCCTGGATTCCGGCCGACGACGTGGTCGCCTTCGTCAAGGAGATGATGGGCGTCGAAATCAAGATCCGCCACATGCCGGAGCTTGCCTCTTGGACGGTCGAGGCGCGCCAACTCGGATATACCGCCGCGGGGACCTCGGAATGGGGCACGGATCGGCGGCACGCCGGCGAGCTTCTCGCCGATGCGCTCAACAGCCGGGTTCCGCAGATTTACGATACCGTGAAGGAGGGCGACAGCGAGAAGCGCGTCCTCAATGTGGTCGACACCGAGGCGGCCAAGGAGAAGCTCACAAAGATCAAGACGGCCTTCCAGGCATGGATCTGGTCCGATCCAGACCGCACTGATCGGCTTGCCCGGGACTATAACGACCGGTTCAACAACATCGCCCCGCGAACGTTCAACGGCGATCACCTTCAGCTTCCAGGCGCCTCGGGCGCCTTTTCTCTTTATGGGCACCAGAAACGCGGCATCTGGCGAATCATCTCGGCGGGCTCGACCTATCTCGCCCACGCCGTCGGCGCCGGCAAGACCATGACGATGGCGGCCGCCATCATGGAGCAGAAGCGGCTCGGGCTGATCGCCAAGGCGATGCTGGTCGTTCCCGGTCACTGCCTCGCCCAGGCGGCGCGCGAGTTCCTGGCACTCTACCCGACCGCCCGCATCCTCGTTGCCGACGAGACCAACTTCACCAAGGACAAGCGGCATCGCTTCCTCGCTCGGGCTGCCACGGCCAAATGGGACGCGATCATCATCACCCATTCGGCGTTCAGGTTCATCTCCATTCCGTCGGCCTTCGAACAGCAGATGATCCAGGACGAACTGGAGCTTTACAAGGAGCTGCTGACCAGGGTCGAAAGCGACGACCGCGTGTCGCGCAAGCGGCTCGAGCGGCTGAAGGAGGGGCTTAAGGAACGGCTCGAAGCGCTCGCGACGCGCAAGGACGATCTTCTGACCATCTCCGAGCTCGGCATCGACCAGATCATCGTCGACGAGGCCCAGGAGTTCCGCAAGCTTTCCTTTGCCACCAACATGTCGAGCTTGAAGGGGGTCGATCCGAACGGATCACAACGGGCGTGGGACCTTTACGTCAAGTCCCGCTTTATTGAGACGAAGAACCCCGGCCGTGCGCTGGTGCTGGCCTCGGGCACCCCGATCACCAACACCCTCGGCGAGATGTTCTCGGTGCAGCGCTTCCTCGGCATCGAGGCGCTGAAGGAGCGTGGCCTCCACGAGTTCGACGCCTGGGCCTCGACCTTCGGCGATGTGACGACCGAACTCGAGCTTCAGCCCTCGGGCAAATACAAGCCCGTCACGCGCTTTGCCACCTTCGTCAACGTGCCCGAGCTCATCGCCATGTTCCGCTCCTTTGCGGACGTCGTGTTGCCCGAGGACTTGCGGCAGTATGTGAAGGTGCCGGCGGTCTCGACCGGCAAGCGCCAGATCAGGACCTCCAGGCCGTCCGCCGCGTTCAAGCGTTACCAGACCGTGCTCGATGCGCGCATCAAGGCGATCGAGGAACGGGAGGGACCGGCAAAGCCCGGAGACGACATCTTGCTGTCGGTGATCACCGACGGTCGCCACGCTGCGATCGACCTGCGCCTGGTCGACCCCGACAATGAAGACGAGCCCGACAACAAGCTCAACGACCTGATCGGCAACGCCTTCCGCATTTGGGTGGAAACGTCACAGAACACCTACCGCAAGCCCGACGGTGATCGCTTTGAGCTGCCCGGTGCCGCGCAGATGATCTTTTCCGATCTAGGCACGATCAGCGTGGAAAAGAGCAGGGGATTCTCTGCCTATCGCTGGATCCGGGACGAGCTTGTGCGCAGGGGCGTGCCGGCGTCGGAAATCGCCTTCATGCAGGACCATAAGAAGGCCCAGGCCAAGCAGCGCCTGTTCGGTGACGTCAATGCCGGCAAGGTCCGGTTCCTGATCGGCTCTTCCGAAACCATGGGCACCGGCGTCAACGCCCAGCTCCGCCTCAAGGCCCTGCATCATCTTGACGTGCCGTGGCTGCCCTCGCAGATCGAGCAGCACGAGGGTCGCATCGGCCGGCAGGGCAATCAGCATGACGAGATCGATATCTTCGCCTATGCGACGGAAGGCTCGCTCGATGCCACCATGTGGCAGAACAATGAGCGCAAGGCCCGGTTCATCGCCGCCGCCCTTTCCGGCGACACCTCGATCCGCAGGCTCGAGGACATGGGCGAGGGTCAGGCCAACCAGTTCGCCATGGCCAAGGCAATCGCGTCGGGCGACCCGCGCCTGATGCAGAAGGCGGGGCTCGAAGCCGACATCGCCCGTCTGGAACGGCTACGTTCCGCCCATATGGACGATCAGCATGCGGTCCGACGTCAGATTCGCGAGGCCGAGCGCGACATCGAGATCGCGACCCGCCGCATCGCTGACATCGGCATGGACATCGACCGGCGTCTCCCGACCGCGGGCGAGGCTTTCGCCATGACGGTCGCCGGCAAATCCTTTTCCGAGCGCAAACCCGCCGGCAGGGCGCTGATGAAGGAGATCCTCACCCTGATCCAGCTTCAGCAGGAGGGTGACGCCGCAATCGCCACGATCGGCGGCTTCGATGTCGAATTCTCCGGCGAGCGGTTCGGTGCGGATGGATATCGCTACACCACAATGCTCATGCGCACAGGCGCCGAACACGAAATCGAACTTCCGGTCACGACGACACCGCTCGGCGCGGTCTCACGCCTCGAGCACGCGCTTTCGGCATTCGAGGACGAGCGGCTCCGCTATCGCCAGCGTCTGGCGGACGCGGAGCGCAGGCTCTCCTCCTACCGCTCTCGCCAAGGCGAAGCCTTCGCCTTTGCGGGAGAGCTTGAAGACAAGCGCCGGCAATTGGCCGAGATCGAAGCCGAGCTCGCGGACGCAGCGACAGGGTCCGAACGGGCCGCCGCCTGACGAACTCTCTCTGAGGATAGTCGATCAACCGGAGTTGACGGGAACCGGTCGGCGGTTAATCTTGCAACATGCCTGAGCACAAGACGGAGCCTGGCATGTTCGACATTCCGTCATCATAACCGGCGACCGGCATTGCCCCGTCACGCCGAAGATAATCAAGACAGCACCAGCTCCGTCTGGCCATGCTGCGGTTTGCTTCCATCCAAAACAAACAATCTGCGCCCGCCACACTGGCGGATGCGTCTCAATATATATGGAGTCGGACATGCGCTATGCATTGGTCAACAACGAACGCGTCGAAGCCAGCCACGGTCTTTCTGCCCTGTGCCCGGGTTGCGGACAGTCCATGGTCGCCAAATGCGGCGACCGGCGCGTCCATCACTGGGCGCACCGCGGCAGGCGAACCTGCGATCACTGGTGGGAACCCGAAACCCGATGGCATCGCAAATGGAAGAGCCGATTTCCGGCCGATTGGCAGGAGTTCGTCCATGTCGCCACCGACGGCGAGCGGCACATCGCCGATGTCAGGACCGGGCACGGACTGGTGCTGGAATTCCAGCACTCCCACTTGCGGCCCGACGAACGCGCCGCGCGCGAGGCCTTCTATCCGAACCTCATTTGGGTCCTAGACGGCACCCGCCTCAAGCGCGACGCGCCGCGCTTTGCGGCAGGTGGGCAAATGCTGCGGCCCACGCCCTGGAGGGGAATTTACACGCTCGCCTTCCCGGGAGAGTGCTTTCCGCCGAACTGGATCGATTGCCGGGCTCCCGCCTTTTTCGATTTCGCCGGTGCGGAACCCGTTGCGCCGGATGCCATGCCCATCGAGCGTTATCTTTGGGGGCTTCTGCCCGGGCGGGCGGAGGGCAACGGCGTTGTCGTGGCGCTCGGCCGCCGAGGTCTCGTGCGGGCCGCGCACGAGCGTCCGCAGATTCTGGACGCGGCACAGATCGTCGGCGTCCTTCAGGCACGATTCCGGGCGGCACGCGTGGCGGCGATGCAACAGGCCCGCCGGCTCCCATCCGGGAAACGATGGAAGCGCGGGCGCGTATGGAGAAGCCCGCGGCCACGGCGGCGGTTCTGACGACCTGCGGTCAAGAGCCGCAAACATGACAGAGGAGGGGGAGGACGAAGTACCCCTCGCAGAGCGGCCAGGCCGCTGACGGTTTCACCTCAACCGCGCCGCTCGCGATCCCGGCCCGTCGGTCGTCGCGATGGCTCACGAGCCATGCTCGCCCTGCCGGGCAGGGATGCTCCGCCGCAGTTGCACCGGCCCGTCCGCTCCGCGGGCCGGGGGATGTCTTCGGGAAGAAGACGAAAAAGGGACCGGCGTGGTGCCGGATTCCCGAACCCCGAAAGGAGCATCCCGATGGAAATCAAGCTCGTCGATCCGCGCGCGCTCGTCGAAAATCCCGACAAGGCCCGCCGCTCGAAATCCAATCCCCAGGCCGATGCGCTGCTGCTTGCAACGATCAAGGCGGTCGGCATCGTGCAGCCGCCCGTCGTGGCGCCTCAGCCCGACGGCGGCAACGGCTTTGTCATCCAGGCCGGGCACCGCCGCGTCAAACAGGCTATCGCCGCCGGTCTCGAAGAGATCGCGGTGATCGTCGGAGAGGCCGCCGAGGATGGTGGCGCCATGCGTTCGCTCGTCGAAACGCTCGCCCATGAAGGGCTCAATCCGGTCGACCAGTGGCGGGCGATCGAGCGCCTCGTCGCCATTGGCTGGACGGAAGAGGCGATCGCCGTGGCGCTGGCGCTCTCGGTCCGCCAGATCCGAAAGCTGCGGCTGCTCGCCAATGTGCTGCCGGCCATGCTTGATCATATGGCCAAGGGCGACATGCCCAACGAAAGCCAGCTCCGCACGATCGCGGCTGCCTCGCTCGAGGAGCAGAAGGAGGTCTGGAAGGCGCACAAGCCCAGCAAAGGCGATCCCCAGGTTTCCTGGTGGAGCGTCGCCAACGGTCTCTCCAAGACCCGCATGTATGCGCGCGATGCGAGTTTCGACGACGAACTCGCCCAGGCCTACGGCATTTCCTGGGTGGAGGACCTGTTCGCGCCCGCCGACGAGGACAGCCGTTACACCACCGACGTCGAAGCCTATCTCGGTGCGCAGCAGGAGTGGATGACGCGGAACCTGCCCAAGAAGGGGGTCATCACCGAGGCCAACACATGGGGCCAGCCGGAGCTGCCCAAGAAGGCCGAACGGGTTTATGGCAAGCCGAAGAAGTCCGATCACTCCGCCATGTATCTCGACCGCGACGGCAAGGTGCAGACCGTTCACTTCCGTATGCCGGAGCCGAAAGCGGCCAAGGGCAAGGGGCCTTCGGGCGACGACGCCGTCGTGATGCCGAAGACGCGGCCCGACGTCACCCGCAAGGGCGTCGAGATGATCGGCGACTTCCGCACCGACGCCCTTCACGAGGCGCTCGGCCGTGCGCCGATCGAGGACGACACGCTGATGGCCTTGCTGGTCCTCGCCTTCGCCGGCCAGAATGTCAGGGTGGACTCCGCCAATGGAGGTGGAGACGATTATTACTATGGCAATCGACGGATCGCGCGTCACGCGGCGGCTCTCTTCGACGCCGAGGGCAAGCTCTCCTTCGACATGGAGACCCTGCGCGTCGCCGTCCGCTCCATGCTGATCGAGGTGCTCTCCTGCCAGGAAAACCGGACCAATAGCGGCATCGTGGCCCGCGCTGCGGGCGATGTGATCGGCGCCGACGGCTTCCTCCCGAATATGGGCACGGATGAATTTCTGTCCTGCCTGTCGCGCTCCGCCCTCGAAGCCTCGTGCGAAGGCACATCCGTCCTGCCCCGGGCCCGGGTCAAGGATACGCGGGCGGCGCTGGTCGAGGCGTTCAACGAGCAGAGCTTCGTTCATCCCTCGGCGTTCTTCGCGCCCGACCGCGAAGCGCTTGGCGCATGGCTCGCCTCCAACGCGGTTACCGAGGAGGACGAGGAGCCGGGCGGCACGGATGCCGAACCCGTCGACCCGGACCAGGACGCCAGCGAAGGGTTCCGCGAGGCCGCCGAATAGCCCCACCACACTTCTCTTTCGAATGCCTGATCCGCCGCCGGTTCACCCCGGCGGCGCTTTCGTTTTCACCATCCAGAACAGGAGGACATCCATGTCCGCGCAATTGATCTTTGACCACGTGCCGCTGGGCGCGATCATCCGCTATTCCGACGGCACCCCAAAACCCCCCGAACGCCATCGGCGCAAGCTTCGGGCCTGGGAAAGTCGCAACAACACCGGCCGGCTCGTCAGGAAACAGGCCGGCACGCGCGTCGGCGAAACCACAATACCGGCCGCGATCACGCTTCATGAGGGCGATTTCGGCAGCAAGGCGGTGATCGTGCTCAGGGTCTTCAAGACCTTTTCGGTCGATAGCGACCTCGCCTTCACGGTAGTCGAACGGCCCGCCATCGGCTCCGTCCTCGTGCTCGACCGCCCCGGCGATGAGGCCGAGCTCGTCCATGTCGCGGCCAACCGTCAGGCCGCCGATGAATGGTTGTCGCGGCACGGCTATCCAAATGCCGTGCTCCGTGAGGTAACCGCGGACATGGCTGCGGCCGATCAGGTCGAGGGGAGGGCGGCATGACCCGTGATCAGCCATCGCACCCTCGGCCGGGTGGAACGCCGGGCCAGTCGGGGGCTCATTTCGGCATCAGTGCTGAAGGATTTCCCGTGGCGCGCGTCGATGACACTGTCTTTGCCATGCTGCCGGGGCGCGTCGGCCAGTATTTTCTCGCCACATGCTGGTGCGCGCGCCGGCCGCTGGCGGAACTCACCCGCAATGACTTCTACGGGCATGGTGGCCAACTCGCGGACGAGGCGGAATTCAGGGCAAAGGTGCTCGAGCAGGCCGAGCACAATCGCGAAAAGAGCGCGCTCGGTCGCCGGGAAATCCGCTCCCGCGCCCATACGCCATGGGGACCCTCGCAGGGCGCGACGGTCTTTGCCGAGGGCATCGTCTGCCATTCGACGGCCGGACACGGCGGTTTCCATCTCTCGACCGACCGCAATGCCAGTGTCCACTCCCGGCTCCGAAAAAGGGACGGCTGGTACGAGGAAGACTCCGAATGGGCGATCGTTGCGATCACCTTCCCGCACCTGTTCACCGGATTCGAACGGCGATGTGCCGAGCAGACACTGAAGGACTCCTGGCCGGACGCCTGGGAGGTGATCTTCGGAACCGTTCTGCGGCCCGGCGAATCCCGAAAGAAGGATCGCCGGGCATTCGAGGCGCGGCATGCCGGTGACTGGGTCGTCGTGTCGGCGATCAGGTCAGAGCACCACGACGGTTTTGTTGAAGTGATCGCCACGCTCGGTGGAGGCCGTGGTGATTGCCTCGAGCGCCGGCGCTTTCTGGTCCCGGCCGGCGACTACGAGGTCGGTCGTTTCGGTTTCGTCGTCGATCCGGCGCGCCACGCATCCTATGACGGGCCCTCGAGCTTTGTCGCCTGGGGGAGGTGATGTCCATCCCATGGAAAGCGATCGCGGTCCGCTTCGGCTGGCGGGCTGCGTTCGGGATGGAGGGCGCGCATCCCCGTCTTGTCGTCCAACACACGCGCCATCGCCATCGCTTCACAGGCGCCGATGCCTGGAAGCGCGCGGTGCTCGTCTCGATCCGCGCGCCACGCTTCAACCATCCAGCACGGAGACCCAACCGATGACCACCTATCTCGTCGCGGTACACATCCTCGTCGACACGCAGGCCGCCAGTCCTCGTTCGGCTGTCGCAGCTGCTTTGGAGAACCAGTTCGACCGTTGTGCAGCATCTGTTCCGGCGGCCGGCACGATCGTCGATTGGGCCGTCGCCGGCGAAGACCTCGCCGCATCGATGGCACCTGTCGTGATTCCGGCCGACTACACGCCGGGAGCAACACCGTTTCCCGAATGGAGCACCACGCGAGAGCCAAGCGCGGAAAAACGACCCGGATCCGCCCGTCTACGCACCGATAGCGCATGCAAGGCGTCTGTTGGCTGATACCTTCCAGACGTCGAAGGAACTGACTCGATCGATACCGTTTCACGGGAGCTCGCTCCTCGGGCGTGTGCGACTGCCATCGTCAGGAAGAGAAGCGAGGACCGCAGTGTTCGGCCGCAAAATGCCGGGGTGTCCAGCCTGTCGGGATGACGGGCGTGCTGTCCCGGATCATTGTCACTTCCTTCATGAGTCAGCTTCGGTGGAACGCCACCCATGCCGGCCTCCCTTCGGTTCTGGCTTCGGTCCTAAACCGGCGGCCGGAGCCTTCAAGGCCGCTGGCGCGCCGCGGAGCGGCCATCCGCACCAGCCTCGGCAAACCAGCCCCGCGGGACGGTGCGAGGTCAAAGGGCCCTGCTTGCCCGCAAAGCTGGTCCGCTCGGCTTTGGTCCGCACGGACCCTGAAGCCTCCTCCTTCCGCCGGTTTTTCTGGACCGCGCCCGAAGGGAGGGCCGGCAGGGGCCGGCTCGAGCCTTCGGCCAGACCGTGAAGGAAAGGACTCTCACATGACCAGAACCGCTCGTTCCAGCCGTCAATCCAGCAAAGTCGTCCAGCTCCGCAAGGGCGCCTCCCTCGAAATGGTCCGCCTCGCCTGTCCCGACAGCGCCCAGGCATCCCTCATTGCCGAAAGCTTCGGCCTCCCCGTCATCGACAGCGACGGGATCCGTGATCTCCATCGCAAGATCATCATCGAAACGGCCGATTCCTTGAACGAAGGCCTCGGCGAACGGGCCATGCAGATCCATCTCCAGCGGATCGTCGGCTCCTATGTCGGTTCAGCCCACGGCGCCGGTCAATTCTATTCCCGGTCGGTCTCGGAAGCCCGCGATGCCACGGCCAGAAACGCCAACGACGACCGCGACACGGACCTCGACGGTCCGGTCGGTTTCGACAGCGCCGCCCAGCGCAAGCGCGAATTCGCTGCCGACATGGGCATTCAGGCCCACGCGCTCCGCTGCGCCGCCGAAGGCGTGGTGGCTGCCTACGAAGAGGTCGTCGGCGAAGCCTGGAAGCCCTTCGAACGCCATGTCGAAAATCCCGGCCAGACCGTCGATCGCAAGGCGGCCGAAATGCAGATGGCCGCCCTTGGCTGAACGGCTCGGGCGGAGCTCCGGCTCCGCCCGTTCGGTTCGATAGCTGCCTTCCCGCGAGAGATTGTTACGACAATAAGCATTCGGCCAGAACAGCGGTCTTCAGGGTCGAGCTCGATCGGCGTGCACATCGCTGGTGACGCCCCCGAGAAATGTCAGGTGAGTCAGAATGCCACCTTGGCACAAAGCAGAACTTCCGGCAGAAAGTGGGCTGGGGGGATGACGATGGCGGCCATGACAAAGTTGGGAACGACAGACGCAGACATTCGCACTGCGCTACATGCCAAACGATTGCGGCGCGCCAAATCTCATCCCGATACGCTCGTGATCGACGAACTGGGCCTTGCGCACGCCCGAAGTCGTATCGACGTGGCCGTCATCAACGGCTGTATCCACGGCTATGAAATCAAGAGCGCCAAGGACAACCTGGACCGGTTCGCGACGCAGATCGACATCTACCGCCAGACGCTACAAAAGCTCTCACTCGTCGCTGCGCCGAAGCATGTCGCAAGCATCATGAGTCACGCCCCCGAATGGTGCGGCGTGATCGTGGCGGAGCAGGGACCACGAGGCGGTATCAGCTTTCATGTATTGCGAAACGCCATCGCCAATCCCGAGATCGATCCGGTCATGATGGCGCATCTTCTCTGGCGCGATGAAGTCATCGAACTCTTGGGCCAGGCAGGATATGCGCCGAAGGACCTCCGGCGGCCGAGAAGGCAGCTTTACGAGATGCTATGTGAAGCCATGAGCTTGCGCGAGATCACCGCCTCCATTCGCACTTTCATGGCGCAGCGCCAAGCGTGGCGAGATCGTCCAGCACACGCGTGATGTGGTGGTTGATCGCCACCTCCTTCCACCGCGTCTGATTGCTCGGTCCTTCCTTATGAACCGCGCATCTTGCGATATATTCATCGCCGCTTGAATAGCCGGCACCGTCGAACTTTCCCGACGCTACGATTGACGCGCAGTGACCATGCATCTGTGCACGATTGTCGTTGAATGCCCCGCCCTTGCGCACCTCCCAAGCCGTCGTCGTCGTATAGACGAGCTTTCCGGCCGCCTTGATCATGCGCATATCCAACGCCTTGAATTCTGGATGGACGATCGTGTAGTCGCCGTAGTTCGGCTGGCGAACGCCGGCTGGCATCTTGCCGAGCAGCGCCCGATAGAAGAGCCAGTCGTGACGCGGGAGCTGGTCGGCGCCCTTGGCAACATCCTTGAACGTTTCCGGTATCGCCGTGCCGATCACGACGAAATTGCGGAAGGCATGCAGATCCCCAAGCTTTTGCATTGCCGCAATGAGCGCGCCAGCAAAAGCATTGTAGGGCTCAAAATTCGGTGCGCCGAGATCGATAATGAGGTCAACTTCGTCGAGCGATACACCAAGCGCTGCGGTCAAAGCCTCGATGCGCATTCGCGCATGGGGCTTCATCAGATCCTCCAGCCGAACTGTGATAGCCGCTCCAAGGTCATCGGTCGCAACGATTCCTGCAACCGATGCGACCATGGATGAGGAGGCATCGAGAGGAACGGCGGGCATCGCATTTGCCTGGAATGTCCGCATGGCTTCGAACACGTATGTGAAGATGTCGCGGCCGTCGCCCATGGGGTTGCCGGAAATACTGGGATGCACGCCTACCCACGCTGGCCGTTGCCCCCACTTGGCCTTGAAGCGAGCGGCAAACGGATGCACATGCTCCTGAACCGTCTTCTTCGGCTGCCACAACTCGAAATCGAATTCGACTTCTGGAATCGTGACATAGGGCACGATACGGTCCTTGGCGACGGCGGCAAGGCGGGCGAGCGCCTGGTATTCGCCCTGACGCCACCGCAACGCCGGAACATACATATCCTCAGTCAAGATCATCGCTCGCCTCCTCTAGCTGCGAGCGCACCTGGTCCCGACCAACCAGATTGTTCAGGATGGTGTAGTTGCCGCGCTCCTTCCTGATGCGCCCCGCGATGATGCTCGGATCGATCCCGATCGTCTCCGCGTCGATCCTCACCGCCTCTTCCGAAAGGGCGAAGCGGGACAGACACTGATCCCACAATGCTTCCGGTATCAGCGCGTCGAGTGCGAATTTGTCAGCCTGCGCCTCGATCGCATCACCGTCATTGCCGTCCTCTTCGTCGAAGAAGTCGAACCGCAAACCGTCGAAGAGGTGCAGGAAGACATGACCGAGCTCATGCAACAGCACAAACCAGAAATTATCCAGTCGATCATAGCGTAGCGTAAGGCCCACAACTGGTGTCTCACCATCAGCGAGCATGGCGGCGCCGTCCAAATACGACCCTGGCAGGTGACGCTCGACGACGAGAACGATGCCTTTCTCTGCCAACAGATCGCGGGCACGCTTCGGCCCGTCCTTCCTTTTCGTGAGATGCACCAATTCCGGCAGCCACCGGTCATCGAGTTCGAACGTCCCGATCTCTTCTGCTTCGATCTTGCTACGCGCGCGCTCAAGAATGCGCGCCTGCCACGCGAGTAGGGCGTATTCGTTCGGCACGTTTCCACTGCGCATCTTCTTGCGATGGAAGACTGTCGCGAATTGCGGTCCGGCCGCGTGCAGGAAGTACTCCTTGACGCGCTCGATCGGGTTTGCGCCGCGGGGCAGATCAAACCACCTGCGTTTGATCATCTCCTTGTAGGGAAACTGCCCCCAGACGATATCATCGGCATCACCCCACGCGAACACGGATCCGCCAGCCTGCCTCGGTCCCTCAAAACTTCCCGACGCCTTCACACCGAGCGTCTTCGAAATCTCGATCAGCCGACCAAGGCTTGCGCCCATGTAGTCGGTCGCCTCGTAGCGCTGCACCTGTTGCGGCTTCATGCCAAGTCTCTGGGCGAGGTCCGTTTGACTCATTCCGGAGGCAATTCGTGCCTGCACCAGCACATGCGGCAATTCTTCAAGCGCATAGGTTTTCGAGAACGAGACCTGGCCGGATTTCAGCAGATCGTATTCAGCAAGCTCCGCCTCTATATCGGCGATTTGGCTTTCGAGCCCATCAATTTCCGCCTGCTTGAGCCAATGCTGATCCGATGCGCGCGCTTTCGCAGCAGCAAGGGCGTCTTGCAACTTGGCTAGTTGGGCACTCGATACGCCATACTGTTTGTCGCTGTAAATCATGGCTGCACCTTCCCGGAGAGAAGCGGATCGGCCGAAAGCGAAATGGCGATGATCCCTTTGTGTTTTCCTGTGAAACGATCCAGTTGGAAAAAATCGACGAATGCCCGCCCGACATCCGCGCACATCATCGAGGACGGAAAGAACTCGCCCTTGAATGCCGCTTTCTGCCCTGCCCGACCGTTCGAAAATTCCAGGAACACGGGATCAAGCTTGGCCGGATTGACCCCGGTAGGGTCCCAGCATGCATCGAAGTCGCCAGGCCTCGGCTTGCCTGTCACATAGCTCCCGTCGAGATATATCATCGCCCATCCCGCCAATCGCAGCTTGCCGGAGGCGAGAACGAGCCCCTCGAAAAGCTCCCGCCGCCAAACGTTCGTTGCGAAAGCAGCCGCCACGTCCTCCAAACTCGCCGCGTGCATCCCGGCGGGCAGTGTAGGCCACGGAGAGCCGGGCAATTGGACGAGGGCAGGAATCATCGTTACAACAATAATGTTGTATCAGACGAAAAGCAAGCCCGGCTTCCCCCTCGAGAACGCGCAACACGGGCTTCAAGTCCCGGGGAGGGTCAATCCCGCTCTTCAGGGATGGCATTCCTGGTGCGGCCGCGGAACTTCCACGATCAACCCGTAAAGGGTCCGCTAGCAAGGCTGCGGCCGTTTGGCTGACGCCTGCACGGTGATCGCGTCCGCGTGCCGCACACTGACGGAGCCATCAGAGCGGGAATTGGCCCGCTCCAACGATGGAGCCTCGGATGTCGCACGATCTTTCCCTCGCCCAGAAACACGCCTGGAGACTCGCCCGCACCCTGATGACCCCGGTGGTCCTCTTCCAGTCCGACGACGCATATGGGGTGCTGCCCGCCGACGAAGTCGACGACGCCGAGGTCGACATCCTCTTCGAATACGATCCCTACACCGGTGGACACGCGGTTCACTGAACCGGCTCTCGGTTCACTTTCCGCAGCGGCGGCGCCAGGCGCCGCCGCGCTTGTTTCGCCCGACCGCGGCCCGTCCCGGTTGGTGGCCCGGGCGGAGCCGGCCGCGCCGGCAACGGCTTGCGCCGTCCTTCCCTTCGGTCCGGCCCTGCGGGTGCAGGCGCGCCCTGATGCTCCGCCTGAACCGGCCCCGTGACGGGGCCGCGATCGGCGCGGCCTCCAGAAACGGAGGTTGAGATGAGCAAGAAAGAAAAGGGCGCGAAGACCGATATCTACGCGCGCATAACGCAAAAGATCGTTGCCGATCTGGAGAAGGGCGTGCGGCCGTGGGTGAAACCCTGGAGCGTCGGCCATGTCGACGGCCGGATCACCCGGCCGCTGCGCCACACCGGTGAACCATACACCGGCATCAACGTCCTGTTGCTGTGGTCGGAGAGCCTGGCGCGCGGGTTCACCGCGCCGCTCTGGATGACCTATCGGCAGGCGGCTCAGATCGGCGCACAAGTCCGCAAGGGCGAAACCGGCGCGACGGTCGTCTATGCGAGCCGGTTCACGAAAACCGAGACGGACGCCCAGGGCGAGGAACTGGAGCGCGATATTTCGTTTCTCAAGACGTACACCGTCTTCAATTGCGACCAGATCGACGGGCTTCCCGATCACTATCACCACCGGCCCGCGAAGGTCATTGATCCTGTCGAGCGGATCGAACATGCCGACCGCTTCTTCGCCAATACCGGGGCCGTGATCCGTCATGGCGGCGCGCGGGCATTCTACGCGCCGGCAAGCGATCACATCCAGATGCCGCCCTTCGAGACGTTCCGGGACGCCGAATCCTACGTCGCCGTGCTCAGTCACGAAACAGTCCACTGGACCTCGAGGCCCAATCGGGTTGGCCGCGATCTGAGCCGCTACGCCAGGGACAAGACCGAGCGCGCGCGCGAAGAGCTCGTCGCGGAGATCGGCTCGGCACTGCTTTGCGCGGACCTCGGCATCGTTCCCGAACTCGAACCACGGCCGGACCATGCGTCCTATGTGGCGAGCTGGTTGCGCGTCCTTTCCGACGACCGACGGGCAATCTTTCAGGCCGCCGCCCATGCGCAACGGGCCGTGACCTATCTGCACGGCCTGCAGCCCTCCGCCACCGACACGGGACAGTTGGAGGCGGCCTGATGCTTTCCTTTTCGAATGCTGCTGCGGAGGGCATCGAGCCCTCCGCCATCCGGCTGCGCGTGCTATCGCTCGGCGCCGGTGTCCAATCGACCACGTTGGCGCTGATGGCGGCCCATGGCGAGATTGGACCAATGCCCGATTGCGCCATATTCGCCGAAACGGGCTGGGAGCCAAAGGCGGTCTATGACCATCTCGACTGGCTGCGATCGCCCAACGTCCTGCCGTTTCCCATCCATGTCGTTTCGGCGGGCAACATACGTGATCAGCTCATGGGCGCCGCGAAGGGTAAACGCTGGGCGTCGATTCCAGCGTTCGCCAAAACCGTCACCCCGGTGGGATCCGCCGTGCCCGGATTCGACGAGGATGCGGCCGGCGAACTCGTCCAGGTCGCCACACGGCGCACGTCACGCGACACCGTTTCGATCGGCATGATCCGGCGTCAATGCACCACGGATTTCAAGATCGTGCCGATCCGCCGGAAGGTCAGGGAGCTTGCGGGGCTCGCCCGCAAGCGCTCGCCCGGCCATGCCGTTGTCGAGCAATGGATCGGAATCTCGTGCGATGAGATCATGCGCGTGAAACCGAGCCGCGAAACCTGGCAGGTCAACCGCTGGCCGTTGATCGAGATGCGCATGAGCCGGCGGGACTGCATCGCCTGGCTGCGCCGCCACGATTACCCCCAACCGCCGAAATCGGCCTGCATCGGCTGTCCGTTCCATGACAACGCACGCTGGCGCGCCATGCGCGATCATGATCCCGCTGCCTGGTCCGATGCGGTCGAGGTCGATCGAGCCATCCGGACGGGTTTGCGTGGAATTCGGGGAGAGGTCTTTCTCCATCGGTCCGCCGTTCCTCTTGACGAAGCCGATCTGTCGACGCTTTCCGACCACGGGCAACTCGACCTGTGGCCGAACGAGTGCGAGGGTATGTGCGGTGTCTAGGCAGCCTTCGATCCTTCCGATTGCAGTCCGGCCGCGAGATATCGTGGGCATCGGGCTGCGGGCTTCCAAGCGGATGCCGGAAGCCGTAACTCTGCCGAGGCTGGCTGACCAGCGGAGGACGGTAGGGGCGACGGTTATGTTCTTCGACCGACTGGGTACGGCACCGCTCGTCGTGCGCGCGAGAACCAGCGAATGGAGCCCGGCTGCAGGCGTGGCAGTCTGCCGTCAAAGTCGCCAGCGTCGAGCGCGCGGTTGATCCCACCGACGGATGTCGCGGGAGCGCAATGGCTCCGGGCTCGGGCGCCATGGTCGTGTTCCCTTCACCTCGAGGTCTTGGAGCTCGCCCGGCGCGGTCTCGATGGGGCATGTCTGACCGGGAAACGGCTCCACCTCGACCGGCATTTCGCAACGCCCGTCCAAAACTTTCCTCCCCTGCGAACTGATGTTCGCATTCCTCGCGAACCAAGAAAGTTCCTCTCGGCCGTCCTCCATTTCATTGCGGCCTTTCAGGTGCGCGCCGGTCGTTCCCGATCTCTTCGACAGCCATCGAGACCGCGATGGGCGCGGCTCGGAACTTCGAAAGGAACACGACAATGGCAAACATCGGCACCTTCACCACCACCAAGACCGGATTCACGGGTGCGATCAAAACTCTAACGCTGAACGTCAAGGCCCGCTTCGAGCGCGTCGAAAGCCCTTCCGAGAACGGACCGCATTTCCGCATCTTCTCGGGTGCAGTTGAGCTGGGTGCGGCGTGGCAGAAACAGGCCAAGCAGACCGAACGCGACTACCTTTCGGTCAAGCTGGACGACCCGAGCTTCCCGGCTCCGATCTACGCCACCCTCATCGAGGTGGAAGGCCAGGAAGGCGTGCAGCTCATCTGGTCCCGCCCTAACGGCAACCGGGACTAACCAGATCCCCAACGGCCCCGCCGAATAGGCGGGGCCATTTCTGTTTCGACGGAACGACAGCCGCCAGATCCTACGCCAGTCGTCCACTTCACTCCCGCCTGCCGCTCAGCGAAAAATGCGGGTCGCGATAGCCCCGGCGCCGCTTCCTGCGTTCGAGCCGCAACATCGCATCGCCGGCCTCGGCCGGCGTGTCGAAGGTTTCGATCATCGACTGGCCGCGCGTTCCGATCCGACCCCAATCCCGCACGAGGGACGCCCCGCCGAACAATGTGGGCTGAACGGAAAGGCTGTAGAACCGCCGCATGTTCTGCGACGGGTCAATGCGGCGAAGATGAACCGAACGGCGATCGTTCATGTGCGGAAGTCTCGCTCCACGCGGAAGCGTCGTCCAACGCATTTCCTGAATCGGTTGGCCCTGATCGATTCACGGGATTGATACGACCTCAAACCCGGGGAACCCGCGGGTGGAGGGAACGCCGATCGTTCCTGCAATAGTCGGAAGAGGGGCCATGCAGAGGAACCCCGACCCTCGCCGGCTGGTCAGGAGGGCACCGCGCCGCACTTTTTGGCTCTTTCGACAATCTTGGCGTAGGTGGTGCCATTCCCAGACGGAAAATGCGTGCACCACGCGGCCAGAAACTGCTTCTCCCGAGCAAAATCCCGGGCCCTGTGCAAAAGAACGGCAATCCTCATCGGATAGTGAGGCGCCGGAACTTCGCCTGTGGCGAGATACCGTTGGAAGGCATCCGCGACCGTGTCGCACTGCCACGACAGGTCCTGATCGGCCTCTTTCATGAAAGCACGAAAGGAGGCCTCGTCTTGGTTCAGGAAATCCGGCGCACCAGATGCCTCTCCATAGGTGAGCCCTTGATCGAGCATCTTCTTTGTGGCGGCCTGCATCGATCGCCTGCTTAACCGCTCTCGCCTCTCGTCATCCATCACCGGCTCGTTCGCGAGGAGGCCAATGACCTTGTCGACCCTGCCGGCCAGTTCATCTGTCAACTGGCTGTCCTGGACGGGGGCGCTGCGCGGTGGGCGCTGTTTCTGCCTGGCTTCGATCCTGGCACTAATCTCTCGGGCAAGTTCAGAAAGCGTCTGCGCCTGCCGTTTCGCCAGTTGGATCAGTTCCGGCGAAACATCGGCACGGTGGTATTCGGCAACTTGCCATTCGAGCTGCTTGATGTGGCTGGCGACCTTGGCTTCAGGTTTCCGCAGCGCGGTGATGCTCAAATCGGGGTTCTCTGAAAGGAACCGCCGGATCTCCTCGATCAGTTTTGTGCGGTCGCGGATGTGTGCTTCCCAACGCTCACGGCGGCTTTCGGCACCCGACGCCGAAAGAGGCTGATGCCGTGGCGGTTCTTCCCGGTAGTACGCGATTGCCTCTTCGCGTGCATCTTGTTCACTGGAATATGCTTCGGAGAAATAGGGTTCCGTCCTGTCCTCGACGTCTGCGATGCAGAACTTCCATCCGCGATCCTGAGGAAAGACCGTGATGCGGGTGGGCCCGTCAACGAGCATCGGGTTGCCATTCTCCGACACGGTCCAGCCCTTTGTCGAAGATCTGCCGAACAGCCACTTCAAGAACGCCATTGCCGCCTCCCCAACGGTTTCCATTGTCTACAGATCGCGAGGCCTGGCAAGCAACGGTTACAGGACGGGGCTACTTGCCCTGAATCGGCTTTCTCCGACGATCGAGACCATATCTTCCCGCCGGAACCAGATGGCGCGGCCGCATCTGAGCGGCGGATTGCCGGCCGTGAAGACGATCTGTTCGTCGGCGCGCATCTGCAGGACCTCCTCGGGCAGGATCAGCGGCCGGGCGGAGAGCTGTCGCGAACGCGTGCGCGAGGATCCCGACATGCGCGAGGTCCGGCTGAGCTGCTCCACCTCGACCGTCGTGTTTCCGCAGCGCCGCGAAATGTAATCCGCGGTCTCCGGATCGTTGATTGCCGCGAAAGAAATCCACGAGGCTGACTCGAACCATTTGCTCGATGCGTCCCGCCCACCATAGGTCTCACGCATCTGGCCAATGGACTGGAACAGGAGCAGCAGGCTGATGCCGTATTTGCGCCCGGCGTCCCGAGCGGTCTCCAGGATGCGGAGATATCCCAGCCGCGCGACCTCATCGAGCAGGAAGAGCGTGCGGCCCTTCATCTCGCCATTCCGGTTGTAGATCGCGTTGGCCAGTGCGCCGATAATGGTGCGCGCCAGGCCGGGATGCGCCTCGAGCGTCTTGAGGTCGAGATTGACGAACACGTCGGAGTCGCCGTCCGCCAGATCGTCGGTCGAGAAGCTGTTGCCGGAGACCAGCGCGGCATAGTTCGGATAGGAAAGCCAATGCGTCTCCTTGACCGCATTGGCATAGACGCCGGAGAAGGTCTCGGGCGTCATGGCGATGAAGGGGGCGACGTTCTCCTTCACGAACGCGGATTGGGAATTGTCGTAGATCAGCTGCAGCCGCTCGCGCAGCTTGGGCTCCGGCTCGGAAAGGTTCGCCCTCATCTGCCGCAGATGCTGGTTTTCCCTCTCCGTATGACCCGACAGGCACACATCGGCGATCAGCACTGTGATGAGCTGAAGCGCGGACGCGCGAAAGAAGTCGTCGCGGATGGATGCCTGGCGAGCGGTGTCGGTTACGACCCAGGTGGCGACCGCCACCACGTCTTCCTCCTTTGTCCCGCCAAACCGCCCGATCCAGTCGAGCACGTTGAAGCCGGTGCCCGGCTCCTTCGGGTCGAGCACGAAGACCGATCGGCCGGCCTTGCGCCGGTGAGAGATCACCATCGGCGCTACCTCGTTTGATGGATCGAGGGCGACCAGCCCGCCGCCCCATTTGAGCGCTGTCGGAACGGTCACCGAGGTGGTCTTGAAGCCGCCCGACCCGGCGAAGACCAGCCCGTGCGACGAGCCGAACGAACCGTCGAAGCACAGCAGCGGCGATTTTCCGCCAGCACCCCAGGTCGCGCGGTCGTCGGCGCGGAAACCGGGCCCGCCGGCCGCTTGCCTGTCGACGCGACAGGCCTCGCCGACGACGATGCCGCCGGCCTCGGGAAAGAGACGCCGGGCAGCAGAAATGGTCATCCACTCGCCCTCCCCATGGATGGCACGTTTGCCCCGGACCCGACGGGGCGCGGCCGACGCGAAAGCGGCATTGCCGCGAATGGCGACGCGCAGACCGAACACGCCGGCGACCGCCGCAACGACCGCCCCTGTCAGCGTGGCGGGGTCGGTGTATTCGACGATCGATGTGCCTGGAGGCACCGTTGCAGCGAATGCGGCGAGCCGGCCGATCTCGCGGACCGCCGCCATTGTGATCACCACCAACGTGCCAGCCACGACCCCCCAGCCCGCGAGCCGGATTGAGATCGCGCCCCTGGCCGCAAAGAGAAACACGACGCCGGCCCCGCCTGCGACCGCGTAGGGCAGCGCGATGCCCATCCGGCCAAGCATCATGCGCGCGTCCGGCGCGCGGGCTAAGCTTGCGAGCCAGTGCTCCATCCCCGTCAGTGCGAGGCACGCCCCCGCCATGACGATGACCGGGGCAGCGACCATGGCGAGCTTAGTCGGGTTCATCGGCGAACGCCTTCATCCCGATCGCCATCAGCCGCGCGCGCTCGTCTTGGTCGGTCCTTATCCGGCTCGCGCCATCGATCAGGAGGCCGAGCAGCAAAGCGCGCTTCTCGTAACGAAGCCCGGCCTTGGCGATCAGCCCGCCGAGCTGGATCTTCTCGCGCGTATCCTTCTTGCGCGCCTCTGACTGGCTTGCCTGCCGCATCCGCTCAAGCCTCGCCAGACGGCCCCTGAGCCGCGCCAGGCGCGACCGGCGCCGTCGCTGGCCTGGCCGCCCGTCCGCTCCCCTTGCGAAACCGGGCCGCGAGGTCCTCAAGAGCGGACACGAGCGCGCGCTCCTCAATCTCGATATCGCCGAGACCGGCCTTGAGGGCGAGCCGTCCAATGCGCTCGGCCTCGCGCGTTTCGGCCTGCTTGAGCTGCTCCTGCAGCCTGGCGATTTCTTCCCTGATCTTCGATGACGGCTTCTTCATTCCGGTAGTTTTCCTTCTCGACCATTCGCTTTGTAGCGATGGCGAGGATCGGCCGGGATCGCGCGCAGCGCGACCCGGCAGAAATGACGGGTCGGCGAAGCCGACGCTTTGAGAGATCATCCCGGCGTTCCGAAGGAATGCCTCCAAGGGCGCAGTAATACGTCGCTGACGCGACGTTCCGCGCCCGGCCCCGCCCGGGAGAGGCGTGGCCCTGCGGAACGCATGTCGTTCAACCGCCGGGATCGCAGTCACCGTGGCCATCACGCATTTCACGCCCCAGATCATCGGCCGCGCTGATGGGCGCAGTGCCGTGTTGTCGGCCGCCTACCGCCACTGCGCGAAGATGGAGCATGCGGCCGAGGCCAGGACGGTCGACTATTCCGGAAAGCGCAATCTCGCACACGAGGAATTCCTGCTTCCCGCCGATGCGCCGAAATGGGCGCGTGAGATGATCGCCGACCGCTCGGTCGCGGGCGCCGTTGAAGCATTCTGGAACAAGGTCGAGGCCTTTGAAAAACGCGCCGACGCGCAGTTCGCCAAGGAATTTATCATCGCGCTGCCGGTGGAACTGTCGAAGGCACAGAACGTCGCGCTGGTGCGCCAGTTCGTCCAGGAGCAGGTGCTCGGCCGCGGGCAGGTCGCCGACTGGGTCTATCACGACGATCCAGGCAATCCGCATGTGCATTTGATGACGACGCTGCGCCCCCTGACCGAGAGCGGATTCGGGGCCAAGAAGGTCGCCGTGATCGGTGCCGACGGCCAGGCGATCCGCACGAAGAACGGAAAGATCCAGTATCGTCTCTGGGCGGGCGAGAAGGCCGAATTCCTCGAGCAGCGGCAACGCTGGCTCGATCTTCAGAACCAGCACCTCGCGTTGGGCGGCTTCGAGATCCGCGTCGACGGACGATCCTATGCGGAGCGCGGCATGGACCTTGTGCCCACGACCCATATCGGCCCGGGCGCAAAGGCGATCGAGCGCCGGGCAACGCGCGAGGGCAGGGCACCCAGGCTCGAACGCCTCGCATCGCATGCGGCTGCGCGCGCGGTGAACGCCGAGCGCATTCAGGCCCGGCCGGAAATCGTGCTCGATCTCGTCTCACGCGAAAAGAGCGTGTTCGATGAGCGCGACATCGCCAAGGTGCTGCATCGCTATGTCGACGATCCCGGAACCTTCCAGCAGCTCCTGGCGCGGATCGTTCAAAGCCCGGATTGTCTGCGTCTCGAATCCGGGACGGTCGACTTTGCGACCGGCGCGCGCTTGCCGGACAAGCTCACCACGCGCGAGCTGATCCGCCTCGAGGCGGCGATGGTCTCCCGCGCGTCCGCGCTCGTGAAGGCGAAGTGGCTCGGCGTTCGGGAGAAGATCGTCGCCGACGTGTTCGCGCGTCACGACCGTCTTTCAGACGAGCAGCGCACGGCCATCGCGCACGTGACGTCCGGCGCGCGGATTGCGACCGTTGTCGGCCGCGCCGGCGCTGGCAAGACGACCATGATGCGCGCGGCGCGCGAGGCATGGGAGGCGGCAGGCTACACCGTGCTCGGGGGCGCGCTGGCCGGCAAGGCGGCCGAGGGCCTCGAGACGGAAGCTGGAATCCCGTCCCGCACACTTGCGTCCTGGGAGCTGCGCTGGAACGAGGCGCGCAACCGCCTCGACAACAAGACCATCTTCGTCCTGGACGAGGCCGGCATGGTCGCGTCGAAACAGATGGCGACATTCGTCGAGGCGGTGTCGAAGGCTGGCGCCAAGCTGGTGCTTGTCGGCGACGCCGAGCAGCTCCAGCCAATCGAGGCGGGTGCCGCCTTCCGCGCCATCGTCGAGCGCACCGGCTATGCCGAGCTGGAGACGATCTACCGCCAGAAAGACGCCTGGATGCGCACCGCCTCGCTCGATCTCGCGCGCGGCAATGTGACGGCCGCGCTCTCGGCCTATCGGGGC
>PAPF01000038.1 GCA_002708825.1 Phyllobacteriaceae bacterium
ATACTGATGTGACGGAAATGAAAGTTATGATAACTTCCGTATCGCATCGAAAGTAGCGTGTCTTCAATGACTTATGAATTCGGCGAATTGAACCACGAGACCCTTCTGGGGCCGATTGCGGCCGCGGAGGATGCGCTTGCTCGGCTTGATGAGCGGGTCGCCCGATCAGAGGTCGGGTCGGGCTTTGCCGCGCGGGCTGATTTCTTCGAGTCCGTCTCCAGTATGTGGATCGGCGGGGAGCTCGTCCATCTCGAGGACCTGGTTCTCCACGACGCACAGATGGACATACGCGCGCCCAGCCATGAGCTCGTCATTGCGCACCGCATTGTGCGTGCGCGGCGCCGAGTCTCGAGGAACGATCCTGGATGGGCTGTTTCACGCTCGGGCATCATGGCGCTAACCGGCGTAGCTGAAGAATCACCGCTCGAGAGCGACCCGCCCGACAGGGGAGGGGAGGGGGTCGAACTCGACTTGGTTGGTGACGCAGCCCTGTCTCCTGAGCTGGCCGAAATCGATGAGGTCCTCGCTCGCACCCAGTGGCTGGTCGATGGCAATGCGGCGGCCCAACAAAGGACACGAGAACCCGAGATCAGTGTCGGCGAGCTGCTCATTCGCGATCCGGATTGGGATGAAGGCGAGCGGATCGGCGAGTGGCTCGAGCTGGCTAAGAAGGTCGAACGGTTCCCGGCCACTTTGGCGGCGGCGGTTCTCTGGGATGCGTGGGAGCATCTCGAACCCCTGCAGCGTCAGCACTGGCTCGGGCAGGTGCTCATCTCGGATTTCCTGAGATCGCGTGGAAAGGTTCGATCACACTTGCTGACGTTTGCTGTCGGGCTACGTGAAATCCCGCGCGAGCGACGTCGTGCCCGAGAGCGGACTGTGCGACTGGTTGCCTATCTGGATGCGATGAGTGCCGCCGCCGCTGCTGGGGTGAAGGACATTGATCGATTGATACTTGCCAAGCGACAGCTCCAACGTCGCGCTGTCGGCAAGCGCACAACAAGTAGCCTTCCGGTCGCCATCGATCTTCTATTGTCGCGACCCATCGTATCGGCACACATGGTCGCAAAGGCGGCGAGGATCACGCCGCGCGGAGCCTTGAACCTGGTCAGCGAGCTTGGCGTGCGCGAGATCACGGGGAGGGGACGCTACCGTGCGTGGGGGATTCTGTGACTGCTTTGCGCCCCCAAACGAGACGATTAGATCTCGATTTTTTGTTCTCGGAAGCGGTCGTTATTGTCGGTTCTTTCTAGATCTTCGCAGGGGGGGACCACGGATTTATCGCGTCGAGGCCAAATCGCGAAGACGAGGAGATTGCCGATCAGGATCAACACAAGCCCAGCGCCCGCCAGCGGCGTCACGCGGTAATCTTCGGCAAAGACCGAGATCGTCAGGGCTACCACGGGGAAGAGGACGGTCATATAGGCGGCCCGCTCGGGGCCGAGGCGATGGACGACCATGAGATAGGCCGTGAAGCCGATCACCGAGCCAGGGATCGCGAGATAGACGAGCGATCCGACATAGACCGGCGAGGGATCGAACCCGAAAGGAACGCCTTGCACGAGGGCGACCAGGGACACGATCGCGGCACCGTAGAGCATTGCCCAGGCGTTCACCGAAGCGACCTCCAACCCGTTGCCCTGGTTGCGGGCCGAAACGAGATTGCCCGCCGAAAAGAGCCATGTCCCAAGAAGCGCTAGAGCGAGGCCATAGGCTGTATCCGCGCTGAACTTGGCCCCTGTCACCGTTTCCGAGAACAGGCAGGCAATGCCCGCGACGCCGAGCATCGCGCCGCCGAGGACGCGACCTTCTGGGCGGCGGCGATAAAGAAGGAACACGTTGGCCATGTTGAAGATCGTAGCCGCCGAAAATACTACTGAAACAAGTCCGCTCGGCATGAATCTCGTCGCTGTGTAGAAGCACAGGAAATTACATGAGAAAAGAAGCGCGCCCTGAAGAAGGACGAAAGGCTGCTGGCGCACAGGGATCAGCTGGAGACGGCGCGTGACAGCGAGCACCACGAACAGCACCGATCCAGCCAGCGCGAAGCGATAGGCGATCGAGGCCTCGACCGGAACGGGTCCGAGCTGGTTTGCGATCGCGATCCAGGTGGTCCCCCAGATGAGGACGGTCAGGGCATAGAGAAAGGCGGTCACGGTCCGATCCTGCAGGTGTCGTCTTGGAGCTCTAAGAGACACCGAGAGGCCGATCCGCGCTTCCACGATCCGGCGGCGCCGTTGCACGATCTTGGGCTTTTCTTGGCGTGGTGTTGCGTCTGCTTCCAGAGCCCGTCATTAATGAGCGTCCTCACCCAGATGGTCACCAATGAAACAACCCTCACCCAGTGTCGCCGACGCCCTTGCCCGCACCGGGGCGCGGCTTGAGCGAGCGGGCACGGTCGGGCGCGGCATCTCGCTCGCCGAATGGAGTAATCGCGGCAGCGAGACACATTATGACCGCCCTGGACATCACACGCTCAGCGTCTATCTGACGGGCGGGGAACGTGTAGTGAGGGAGGACCTCCGTCTGTCCGGCGGCGCGCCGGACAAGCTCTGTCTCCTGCCTGCGGGGCACGAGAGCCGCTGGCACGTCGGCGGCCCGGTGCGCATGTTCCATCTCTACCTCGAACACGAGGCGCTGGCCTACCGTGCGCTCACGGCCTTCGATGTCGACCCTCGCCGGATCGACCTTCGCGATACGACCTTCAGCGACGATCCGGCGATGGCGGCAATAGTGCGTGGCGCGGTACTGCCGCTCGACTGGACGGAGCCAGGCGAGCACTCGGCGCTCGACGCTGCCTGCCACGTCCTGGTCCATCGCTTGTTGCGCCAATACGTGGACCGGGACGGGGCGGTCGGTGGCGGCCTGTCTCCCGCGACACGGGCACGGATCGGCGATCTGATCGAAGCGCATCTCGGCGAAACATTGACTCTCGATCGAATGGCCGAGGAAGCGCGGCTCAGCACGTTCCACTTCGCCAAGATGTTCCGGGTCAGCTTCGGGCTGCCACCTCATCGCTACATCGGCGCCCGCCGGATCGAGCGTGCGAAACTTCTCCTGCGCTTGAAAGAGTTGGCGCTCGCGAACATTGCCCTTTCCTGTGGCTTCTCCTCGCAAAGCCACTTCACGCGCGCCTTTAAGTCGGCGACAAGCATGACGCCGGGTGAATGGCGACGAGGTCAACGATTGCAATAACTGTCAGTCTCGTCCGGTTACACCTCACCCCTGCCATTCGAACGCTCGCTTCTGAGACACTTTCATAGTAGTTTGTTTCATCAAATTGCGGCCGCTTCCGCGCTTCTCGATCCTCCGCATCAGTGTCTGAGTAGGGTCGCCTTCCGTCATCGGCATCTCAATGCCGATCGGCTGCTTTGCTATGCGCAGGAGCTGAAAGCCGACCGTCCGCTTGCGGCCCCATTTCGGTCGATCATCCAACATGCAGCGAGAGGCCGCTTGCCGCTTCCGGCCTCTATTCAGCCATGTGTCTGTTCCGAAGCCAACGATAAACTTCCGTTACGGCGCGGACTGAGGCTGCCGCACCCTTAGCTGCATTGTCCATTACCTGAGCGATGAAGGTAAAACGCAATTATGCAATTCTCGGCGAATTGGTGAGGGCTTGGCGGCCGAGACGAGTCCGAAAAATGTGACATTCTTCGGACTCTCTTGTTGATGTCCGAAAAATGTAGCATATTTCGGACATGACGGATCCAAATCAAAATACAGATATGCGTTCCAAACTGCTTGCTCGGGTTGCGTCTCAGCCCGACGAGGTCTGGACGCCTGCCGATTTCGCCGATCTCGGCGGGCGTGCCGCCATAGACAAAACCCTGCAGCGGCTCGCCGCCGCCGGCGAGCTCCGCCGCATTGATCGCGGTCTCTATGATCGTCCGCGCAAAATTTCCCTGACGGGACAGCCCACCGTTCCGGACTATCGGGCTGTGATCAGAGCTGTCACCCGTCGCGACCAGGCGCGGGCTGTTGTCGACGGCATGACTGCCGCAAACGATCTCGGTCTCACCACCGCTGTCCCGGCGCGCATCGAAGTGCTGGTTGATGCACGGCTGAAGCCCATCAAACTCGGCAAGCAGGAAATTCATTTCAAGTTCGCCGCACCGAGCCGGCTCTACTGGGCCGACCGGCCGGCCATGCGCGTCGTCCAGGCCCTGTACTGGATGCAGGACATGCTGTCCCATGACGATGAGCGAGACCGGGTAGGGGATGTGCTGCGTCGCTTGTTCGCCGATCCGAAACACGGAAAGGCGATCCGTGACGACCTTCGCGCCGGCCTTTCCGCATTGCCAATCTGGATGCAGGAATTTCTGCGCGATCTGATCACTCCCGTCGATACCAACGAGGTCGAGCAATGAGCTCGGCCGCATACAAGCAGGTCATGGAATCTCCTGCGCGGGACCGGCTCGATCTATTCCTGGCCACAGCCAACCGTCTCGGAGCGCCAGTGGGCAATATCGAGAAGGACGTCTGGGTCTGCTGGACCCTGAACGCGCTCTATCACGAGCGACCTGCCGGAGCGCCGCGCCTCCTCTTCAAAGGCGGCACATCGCTATCGAAAGCTTACGGTCTCATTCAACGGTTCTCCGAGGATATCGACATCACCGTTTTCCGCGATGATCTGCACGAACCGGCATCGGTCGAAGAACTTGAGACCCTTTCGAACAAGAAGCGTCGCGCCAGACTGGACGCAATCCGGGATGCGTGCCGCACCTATGTCACCGGCCCGCTACGAGAGGTTCTTGCCGAGCAACTCGCCGGCATCACCAGCGGTGTAGGGCGGATCGAGATCGATGACGCCGATCCCGACGGGCAGACACTTCTGGTCTGGTATCCGGAGGTTGAGCCGCACGACGGCGCATATGTGCGCCCAGCCGTTCGAATCGAATCCGGCGCAAAGTCAGCGCTTGATCCTAACCGGCCCGTCACGATCCGCCCCTACGTCGCCGACGAGGCGTCGTCATTGGAACTGGCAGTGGCTGACGTAACGACTGTCGAGGCAACACGGACCTTCTGGGACAAGGTGGTCATCGCGCATGGCTTGCGTCGCTGGTACGAGCGGCGTGGCGTCCTTCGCCAAGAAGGTCAACGCGTGTCGCGGCACTATTATGATCTTCATTGCCTCCTCAACTCAGACGTGGGTCTGGCCGCCCTCGGAGATCTTGATCTCGGTGCAGATTGCGTCCGACATGCGCGGATGTTCTTCAACCGACCTGACATGGACCTCGCCTCGGCGAGGCCAGGCACATTCGCCATTGAGCCTGTCGAAGGCATGGTGACCGCTCTCAAGGACGATTACGCTAATACGACCGCAATGATTTTCGGGACGGCACCTGAATTCGAAGACGTGATTGCATCTGCGACAACGATTCAACGCCATCTGAACGCGGTTGCCTGATGAAAGAGGAGGAACGAACCGTGCCCTAAAAGTTAGAGTCTCCGAGAACTTCTCGACCCTGGCTGTTCCACCGGCCTTCTCGATCGCCGTCCGCACGCGACCTACGAAATTCTCCGGCCCGGTCGCGGTTGACAACGACACGGGATGAGTCGGCCTGCTCAGGTCATCAACCTCCACGTAAGCGTGGATTGATCCTGACTTTGGAAAATCCTCCCAGCGCAGCCCCCGGACACTAGACACCTGATAGGTGTCGCCCCTGAGCATGGTGATCGTTCCTGCACGATAATCCACGCGGACTCGGCGCTGCCAAAATGAATCGGGCGTTGTGGTCGGGCGTTCAGCATAGGCGGCCGCAGTTCTTTTAAGCCACGTAAAAGCGATCCAAACCAAAACGACGCCGACCAGCCAAACCCACCACAGTTGGCTCCGGAAGACCGAACTGATGTGGTGGATGGTTCGACCAGCGGCGTAGACTGCCGGGATCGTTGATGGCAATACGGTTTGTGATCCGCCTGTCGCTCCTCACTTCTCTTGCTGAGACGTGGTTCGTGAACTTCCGGCGTTTCGTCATTCCGATCCTGTTTTTTATGAGTTCATGACCTGCCTGACCGTCCGAATTCCCTGGGCCGGTTCAGTATTACAATTTGGTTCTCGGAGTAAATTAGGGTTCTGACCCTAGGCTGAATCGCCATCATGCTCTGATTGAAAAAGGGGTTGCTTTTTCAAGAAGTAGTTCCGGATCCTGTTCATGAGGTCGGTTTGCGGTTGGGAAAACTTGGCATCGTGGTGGTGAATGAGGAAAAGCGGCATCGCCATCCTCATCTGAGGCGTTCGCACCCGCCTCAAACCGCTCGCTTCCAGGTCCAGTGGCAAGGCGCTCTGAAAGACAAAACCTGCACCTTGATCGGCGTGGATAGCACGTAATATCGGATCCGGATGGCCGAACTCCAATACGCTTCGCGTCCGCACGACGCCGAGAGCACGCAGGGCCTCATCGATGAGCTCGCGGACGATCTGACCCTTCACGGGCGTAATGTAAGGCAGATTTTCTAGTTCCATGCGGGTCGCTACGTCTCCGACCAGTGTACTGTTACGAGCCACGACAAGATAGAGCGGCTCTTTCCAGAGCAGCTCGATCTCAAGCTGCGACGTGTTCTGGTTGGGGTCCAGAATGGTCACGCCGAAATCGCAATCTCCCGACAGAACAGCCTGGGTCGCGAGCATGGGGGAGATTATTGACGTGCTCACATTGACGTCCGGGAAGTCACGGTTGAACTCGATGATGATATCGGGAAGCGCATAGGTGCCCGCGACCATGGATGCCGCCAGTTTCGTATGGCCTATTACGCCCCTCTTGATGTCGGCCAGGTCGTTGAGCATTTCCGAGCTCCGGGTCATCACCTCCGTTGCCCAGAAATAGGTCCGTTCACCTGCCGGGGTCAGCACGATGTTTCGTCCGACCTTCTTCACGAGCTGGACGCCGAGGCTTTCTTCCAGGCCGCGCAGATGGGCGGTGACGGCGGGTTGGGCGATGTTCAGGTGCTCGGCCGCGCGCGTCACGCTGGAATATCGCGCGACCGTGCGGAAGACATCGAGCTTGTGCAGCGTGAGGCTCCTGCAGTGCAGGTGGCCCGCGGGCGGCGCGCTCGATGAAGGCCCGGTGTTGTGATCACGTTTGTCGGTTATGATTCCAGTTCCTTCTCACAAGTATACCGGCCGTCGAGCCTCTATCGGGTAGGGGCGGTCGCAAGCCGCTACAGTTGGTGAAACAGTTGCTCAATACCCGTAAAACCCGCGAAGACGGCGGTAGGTCAAAGCAGACTATCCGCCAAAATCCATATTGGGAAGGTTATGTATTTCTTGTTTCTTGGTATTGGACAAACGTCGTTCGCTTCGCCAGCTTGAAGGTTACCCGGCTGTCTGCGGCGGAGTTCGCTTCGAGCCATGCCGGAATGGCTTGGCGAAACCGAAGAATTCGGCACCGGGTTGTTGGGAGGACCGCACGTTGAAGTCTGGCCGGGATGCGATTCTGTCGCTGAACCAGGAGCAAATGGTCATCGCCATATCGGCGGTGTTGTTTGTGCTTTTCTCGATCCTTCTCGACGGGTTTTTCCGCATATCAAACCTGCTTTCTCTTTTGCAGAGCGTGTCAATCCTGGGAATTCTGGCGATCGGGATGGCCGTCGTCGTGATCGGTCGCGGCATCGACCTGACGATGGTCGCGGTGATGGTATTTTCGACGGGCTGGAGCTTCACGCTTTTCGCCGGAGGCATGCAGGTGGAGGTAGCCCTGCTTCTGGGCCTGCTGTTGGCGGTGGCCTTCGGCGCGATCAACGGGTTCCTGATCGCCTATGTCGAGATACCTGCCATCTTTGCCACGCTTGCTATGGCGACCGTGATTTCCGGTCTCGGGCGCTTTGCCCTCGTGTCGAGCGAGAATATCTTCATCAGCGGCGATGTGGGCTGGTTCGCATCTCTTGGAGCCGGTGCGATCGCGGCGGTTCCCATGCCGGTTCTGCTGTTTCTCGTCATCTCCTGCATCGCGTTCGTGGCTCTGCGCCTCACGCGTTACGGCGCCTTCGTCTACGCGATCGGGGACAACCCGCTGGCTTCACGCAATAGCGGAATGCCCATCCGGCCAATGACGGTCCTGATGTACAGCTTGGCATCCCTTGTCGCTTTCTGCGCGGGCCTGATCATGGCGATGACCGTGTCGTCGGTGAACACCAAGCTGGCCAGTTCGACGATGGTCTACGACATCATCCTGGTCGTGGTGATCGGAGGGATCGGTCTTGCCGGAGGCAAGGGCAGTATCCGCAACGTCATTTCGGGCACGGTCCTCATCGGACTGCTGCTGAACGGCCTGACGATCATGAACGTGGACTATTCGGCTCAAAACATCATCAAGAGCCTGATCCTGCTGCTGGCCATCATCGTGGACTCGTTGCTCAATCCTCGCGACGAGCAGACCGCGCAGCAGGGCGACATCTAGAATTCTGGGCTGTCCAGAAGAACGAACCACATCTCTAGGGAGGAGAATGATGAAACTTTCTATGCTCAAGAAGACGGTCGGCGTCGCGGCCTTCATATTGGGGGTCTCCGGCCAGGTCGTACCGGCCGCAGCGGAGCGCCCCGATGACGGCATGATCCTGAAGTACCAGAAGACATTCGAAGGCAAGACCGTCGCTTTCGTTCCGGTCACCATGGGATGGGACCTGACACAGGGCTGGATGGCCGCGGTGGAGCGCGATGCCGAAAGGCTCGGCTACTCGGTGACGATCAGAGATTCCAACTACAGCGTCGATGCTGGCGCACAGGCGATCTCGCAGCTTATCAACGAGAAGCCCGACATCATCATCGTTCAGAACGCCGACATGCAGGCTTACGTCAAACTCATCCAGCGCGCGATGGGTGCCGGGATCAACGTCATTCAGATGAACATGAAGACACCGGTCAACTCGGATGCTTTCGTCGGCGGCGACTGGTATGGCGTGGGTGTCGAGACCGCGAAGGAAGCGGCGCGTCTTTGCGGTGCCGGAACGTCCGGCAAGATCGCCCTGATCCAGGGCCCGGTGACCGCTCCGCCGAACCAGCTTGGCGTGGCCGGGGTGAATGATGCCCTGGTGGATTATCCGGATGTGAAACTGGTTGCCACCCAGGCGGCGGATTGGGACGCCTCCAAGGCGCATTCCATAGCCTCGACGATCATCAAGCAGCACGACGATCTGTGTGGCTTCATCGGGCTCTGGGACAACATGGACGTGGGTATTGCCGCCGCCATTCGTGAGGCTGGAAAGCAAGAGCAGATCAAGCTCGTGTCGACCGGCGGCGGAAACAAGGATCTCGGCTGCACCAATGTCGAAAGCGGGGCGTTCTCGTCCTACGTGAAGGTCGATACGCGCGAACAGGCCAAGGTGCTCGCCTCAACGATCCAGGTGTTGTTGCAGACGCAGCCTGAGCCCGGCTCGCAGCCCTTTGCCGTTTATACCGAGAACCAGATCCTGACCCCGGATACGGTTGCTCCGACCTCCTGCTGGAGTGTCGACCAGATCAAGGCCGGCAACTGACCTCCCAAGCACGGACGGTCGCCGCAACTGCGGCGACCGTTCGAAGCCAGAACCCGGAGTATACGCATGAGTGCGCGCGAAGCCTATTTGCGCTGGCGGTACCGCTTGTTTCCCGACCACGTCGTGGGCGAGATTCTGTCGAAGAACTGGATCGACAATGCGATCCCGTTCATGTTCCTCGCCATCGCCGTTGCCGTCTTCTCTCTCATCATCCCGAACTTCCTGACGATCGGAAGCCTCGGTACGATGGGCGAGCTGCTGGCGGAGTATCTGTTCGTCGCCATCGGCATGACGCTGGTTCTGAAAGCCGGCGGTATCGACCTCAGCGTCGGGTCGGTCTTTGCCCTGTGCAATTTCTGCGCGCTCTATCTGGTCAACGCTCTTGGAATGCCGCTGATCGTCGTTATCCCGGCCATTCTGGCTCTCGGCGGTCTCGTCGGTGCGATAAACGGTTTCCTCGTCGGCTTTCTGCGGCTTCGCGCGTTTCTGACCACCCTGGTCACGCTCATCCTCGTGCGCGCCATCGTGGAACTGTTGTCCCTGAACTTTGGCGTTAACGCCTCTTATTCCGAAACGCCGGTGCCGCAGTGGGATTATCTGGGCGCGGCGCAAATCCTGGGGATGCCGCTCTCGCTGGTCGTCGCGGCTGTGGTTGCGCTCCTGACCCATGTCCTGATGACCCGCATGCGGTTCGGATGGCATCTGAGCGCCGTCGGCGGTTCGCGCCGCTCGGCCTACAATATCGGCCTGCCGGTCAAGTGGATCGTGGCCCAGACCTACATTCTGTCGGGCGTGTTTACGGCGGCGGGCGCTCTGTTCTACGCCTCGCGCCTCGGCAGCATCGGCGGTTCCGTCGGTGTCGGGCTCGAAATCGTCATCCTGACCGCCGCGGTCCTCGGCGGCAACAGCCTGGGCGGCGGGCGCGGCTCGGTCGCCAAGGCGATCATCGGCACCGTCATCGTGGTCATGGTCACCAACGCCCTGGTGCGGATGGGCCTGCGCACCGGCGCCAGCGATCTGGTCCTGGGCCTCATCCTGCTGGTGGCCGTGGCCATCGACGTGAAGTGGATGAAAAACCGCCTCAAGGTGCTCAATCGCGCCTATGTCTCGCCCACCTATTTTGCCCTGCCGGCGTGCCCGCCCACTGCCGAAGGGTCCGGCTCGCCCTACGAGGTTAACAACAAGCTCGCTACCGCCCAACCGATCGGCAAGGGGGAACTCGACGGGCCCGAGGACATCATCCTCGACGAGGACGATAATCTTTACTGCGGCAGCCGGCATGGCGACGTCATCCGGTTCTTCGCGCCCGATTACAAGAAGCACGAGGTTTACGTGCATATCGGCGGTCACCCGCTGGGTATGGCCTTCAACCAGGACCGGGAGCTTGTCGTCTGTGTCGGCGGGATGGGGCTCTACAAGGTCACCAAGGACCGCAAGCCGGTGAAGCTTTCGGACGAAACGAACCGGTCGCTGTTCTCGATCATCGACGACTCGCGCATGCGGCTCGCCGACGACCTCGATATTGCGCCGGACGGCCGGATATTCTTCTCGGAGGCGACGATCCGCTACGAGATTCACGACTGGGTGCTCGACGCGCTCGAATCGCGGGGCAATGGCCGCATCATCTGCTACGATCCGCGTGACGGCTCGTCGCGCACCATTCTGCCCAAGCTGCAGTTCCCGAACGGGATCACCATGGCGGGCGACGGCGAGTCCTTCCTCTTCGCCGAGACCTGGGGCTGCCGGATCAGCCGCTACTGGTTCAACGGCCCCCGCAAGGGGCAGACGGAAGTCGTGATCCCGGATCTTCCGGGTTATCCCGACAATATCAACAAGGCCTCCGACGGCACCTTCTGGTGCGCCATCCTCGGCATGAGGTCGCCCACCTTCGACCTCGCCCAGCGAATGCCGCAATTCCGCCGGCGCATGGTCTACCGCGTGGCAAGCGATGAGTGGATGTATCCGAACATGAACTCCGGCTGCGTCTTCAAGTTCGATCTGGACGGCAAGGTGCTCGACGTTCTGTGGGATCGCGACGGCATCAAGCATCCTTCGATCACCTCGATCCGTGAGCACAAGGGGCGCCTGTTCCTGGGCGGGCTCTTCAACGACCGGATCGGCGTCTACGACATTCCCGGCGCCGACCCGGAATGGACGGGCATCCGGCATTATTGGGGGGGCAAGACCGGTGAGTAACGTCTTTTCCCGCATGTTCGACCGCTTCCGCGGCAGCGGCAGCGCAGCCATCACCCTGCCGCCGATGGACGGCGCAATGCGCCCCAACACCCGCATCGACGAAGCCGAAGAGGTGGCTGCCGTGATGGCTCCGGACAACCTTGCAGAGGGTGCGGATGGCATCCTGCTGTCGTCCGGTGCCCGGTTGCTGAGCCTGGGCCCGTCGAAGAAGACCGATACCGTCTGGACCGCGTCGAGCGACATCGCATGTCTGGCCGCTCATCCTCCGGGTACGCTGGCCGCGGGGCTCGATGAAGGGCGCCTCGTTATCCGGGGCGGGGCGCATGACGGGCGGGCGTTCACCAAATTGGGGGACCTGCCGATCATGTGCCCCACTGCTCTCGCCTTTGCCGATGACAATACGCTCATCGTCTGTCTGGGCAGTCGGGATCACCGGATGAGTGACTGGAAGGTCGATCTGATGACCCACGGCGCCAGCGGCTCGGTCTGGAAGATCGACCTCGCCAGCGGTGCATCAACCTGCATGGCGCAGGGGCTGGCTTTCCCGTATGGCGTCCTTGCGACCGAGAATGGCGATATCGTCGTCTCGGAAAGCTGGCGTCATCGCCTGTTGCGGATATCGCCGGATGGCCGTGTCGAGGTCGTCATCGACGAACTGCCCGGGTATCCGGCGCGATTGGCACGCGCGGGTGAGGACGGGGACTTCTGGCTTTCGATTTTTGCACCACGCACGCAACTCGTCGAATTTGTCCTGCGCGAAGACGAGTATCGCCGCCGCATGGTGGAGACGATCGACCCCGAATACTGGATCGCGCCGTCCCTGCATCATCCGGATTCCTATCTGGAGCCCATGCAGGGCGGCAGCCTCAAGCAGCTCGGGGAACTGAAGCCTTGGGCGCCATCGCGGTCGCTGGGGATCGTGGTCCGTCTGGACGGCAACGGGCATTCCGTCGAGAGCTTGCACTCGCGCGCGAACGGGGTGCGTCACGGCGTAACCAGCTGTCTCCCTACCGGTGATGGCCTGCTGATGACCTGCAAGGGCGGCGATGTCGTCGTGCGAGCGGAGATATAGGAGGATGGCCATGGAGACATCCAAGCTGATCGAAATGCGGTCCGCGACCAAGGAGTACCGCGGGGTCGCCGCGGTCAAGAAGGTCGATTTCACGCTCATGTCCGGCGAGGTCCACGCCTTGCTGGGCGAGAACGGGGCCGGCAAATCCACATTGACGAAGATAATGGCGGGGGTCACCCAGCTGACCGAGGGCGAGATGCTGCTCGACGGCCGACCGGTTACCTTCATGACGCCCGGCGAAGCCCTGTCGAACGGTGTCGCCATGGTGTTTCAGGAAACCAGCCTCGTCCCCAGCATGACGGTCGCCCAGAACCTTTTCCTGGGCGAGGAGAAACTCTTCAACCGGCTTCGCGGCATCTACATCAGCGCCCAGCAGTTCATGCAGTCACTGAACTTCCAGGTGAATCCCTGGGCCGATGTCGCGACGCTCGGCGCCGCCCAGAAACAGATGGTGGAGATCGCGAGGGCCGTGCGCCAGAACGCACGGGTCATCATTTTCGACGAACCCACCGCCACGCTGACGCCCGAGGAGAAGCGGCATTTCTTTGCGCTGATCAAGGACCTCAGGCAGCGGGGCGTTTCGGTGATCTTCATCAGCCACGCCCTCGAGGAAGCCTTGAGCATCGCCGACAGGATCACCGTTCTGCGGGACGGCGAACTGGTGGTGAGCGACACTGTCGACAAGTTCGACCGGGAAAAGATCGTTCAGGCGATGGTGGGCCGCACCCTGTCGGACGATCTCTATCACAGCCATGGCGAGGACACGGTCCGGCGGCCGGGCCGCAAAATTCTGTCGGTGCAGAACCTGTCGATGTCACGCGTCGTCAAGAACACCTCGTTCTCGGTCTATGGCGGCCAGGTCACCGGAATATTCGGCCTGATCGGCTCCGGGCGCACCGAAGCCGCCAAGGTGATCTCCGGCATCTACAAGCGCGACTTCTTTCATGGTGGCGAGGTGAAGCTCGATAACAAGCCCATTCGCTACCGCACACCGCGCCCGGCCGTGCAGGACGGGATCGTCTATGTGACCGAGGACCGAAAGGTCGAGGGGTTTTACGAAAGCATGTCGATAGCCGACAACATCCATCGTGCCGCGCAGGCCGCCAATGTCAGCTCAAGCGTCTTCGTCAGCTATTCCGAGATCAAGGAGATGGCGCAGGAGTGGACCAAGAAACTCAACATCAGGGCCATCAATTCCAATGCGCGCGTCATCGAGCTGTCCGGGGGCAATCAGCAGAAGGTCGTGATCGCGCGGTCGCTGGTGCAGAAGCCCAAGGTGATCTTCTTCGACGAGCCGACGCGCGGCGTCGACGTGGGCGCGATCTCGGAAATTCACCACCTGATCAATACGCTGGCAGAGGAAGGAATAGCCGTCGTGGTAATCTCGTCTTATCTCCCTGAAATCATGAACATATCCGACAGGATCCTCGTCTGCCGCGCCGGGCGCATCGTCGAGGAATTCACCCCCGAGGACGCAACGGAGGAGCGCATCATGTATGCGGCGGTGCACTGATGGCCGGGGGGCGTGCCTCCGCGCCACCGCCGGGCGGGCGCGTCTGCATCGTCGGCGCGGGTTTCATGGGCTGCGTGATCGCCACGCTCTATGCGCGGCACGGCTATGACGTCGTCATCTGCGACACCCAGCCTGCCATGCTCGAGAGCTTCGCCGAACGCGCGCGGCCGATCGCTGCGAGCTTTTCGGACGACAGCGCCGAGATCGACGCCATGGTGAGCCGGGTGCGCACCGAGCCGTCGCTGGAGGGTGCAGTGGCAGGGGCCTTCATGGTGCATGAAGCAGTGCAGGAGGTTCTGGCGACGAAGCAGGCCGTTTTCGAGGAGTTGGACCGGCTCTGCCCGCCGGAGGTCGTCCTGGCGACCAACACCTCGTCGTTCCTGATTTCCGACATCGCCGAGCGCGTCACCAACCGCGAGCGGGTGGTGGGGATTCACTACATCACACCGGGCCATATCATCCCGGTGATCGAGATCATCCACGGCAGCTTCACGCCGCCCGAATTGATCGAATGGGCGCGGGCCTTCATCCAGTCGATTGATCATGTGGGCGTGGCCTGTCCCGAACGGCCGGGCTTCCTCATCAACAAGATCCAGTTCGCGATGCTGACCGAGATCTACCGCCTGGTCGACGAGGGGCTGGCCAGTCGTGACGACATCGATGCCGCCGTGCGCCTGAGCCTCGGCCCCCGGCTCGCCCTTTGGGGGCCGCTGCTGACCGAGGACCTGATCGTTTCCAAGAAAACCGCTCTGGCCGTGACGGATTCGCTCTACGAACAGACGGGCGACGAGAGCTACAAGGGGCGAAAAGCACTTCGGGACCTGGTGGACCGGGGGGACCTCGGCGTCATGACGGGGCGGGGCTGGTATGCGTTCGAGGGGGACAGGAACGAGACCATCATGGAACGCGACCGGCAACTCACGGCGCTTTTCGACTGGTTACGCGAAGCCAACGCCGTCGATCGCCTCAAGGTCCGTTAGCGGGAAGGGTGCCGCCCCCCTTTGCCGGTCTGGAGGCGTCTCGGTTCCAGACCGGTCAAGCGGAGGCAAAACAGGAGATTCAATAGTGAACACCGTGAAGCAAGCCGATAGCGGCCCCTGGGAGCCGGCACTGCCGACAAACCGTGGCCTCTATTATGGCGGGGCATGGCACGACCCGGTGACGGGAAGCTATGCGCCGACCTTTGATCCCGGCCGGGGCACAACCCTTTGCGACGTGGCGGAGAGCACGGCCGAGGACATCGACAAGGCGGTCGAGGCCGCGCGCGCCGGCTTTCTCGTGTGGCGCGACACGCCACCGCTGGAGCGCGCGCGAATTTTGAAGGAGATCGCGCGGATCCTGCGCGACAACGCCAGGGAACTGGCAACCATCGACGCGGCCAATTGCGGCAATCCCGTTGCCGAAATGATGGGGGACGCGCGGATCGCGGCGGCCCAGACCGAGTTTTTCGCCGGGCTGGTGACGGAAATTAAGGGCGCGACCATTCCCATGGGGCCGGATGCGCTGAACTACTCGATCCGCCAGCCGCTCGGCGTTGTGGCGCGTATCGTCGCCTTCAACCACCCGTTCATGTTCGTCGCCGGCAAGATGGCGGCGCCGCTGGCCGCCGGCAATGCGGTGATCATGAAACCGCCGGCGCAGGCGCCACTATCGTCGCTGCGGCTTGCCGAACTGGTTGGAGACCTGTTGCCTCCGGGTGTATTCAACGTGATCCCTGGCGGCACGGCACCGGGCGCGGCGCTGGCCGGTCATGCGGGCGTCGACAAGGTGACGCTGATCGGCAGCGTTCCGGCGGGCCGCGCGGTGATGCGCTCGGCAAGCGATACCGTCAAGCCCGTGCTCCTGGAACTGGGCGGCAAGAACGCACTGATCGGCTTCGGTGATTCCGATCCCGATGCCGTTGCCAGGGCCGTGGTCGGCGGCATGAACTTCACCTGGTGCGGGCAGTCCTGCGGTTCGACCAGCCGCGCGTTCCTGCATGCCGACATTCACGACGCGGTTGTCGAACGGGTGCGCGAGGCCGCGTCCAGGTTCAGGCCGGGCATCCCGACCGATCCGCAGACGACAATGGGGGCGATCGTCAACAAGGCACAGCACGAGCGCGTCCTGTCCTACATAAGATCGGCGAAGGAAGAGGGGGCCACGCTGGTCTATGGCGGCAATGTCCCCGACGACCCGGCGCTCAAGGACGGCTTTTATGTCGAGCCGACGATCTTCTCAGACGTCAGGGCGACCATGCGCATCGCGCGCGAGGAAATCTTCGGCCCCGTGCTCGCGGTGTTCAAGTGGGACGACGAGAGTGCGATGATCGAGGATGTCAACAGCCTCGAATACGGCCTGACCTGCTCCATCTGGACGCGCGACCTGGAGACGGCGCACAGAACCGCCCAGGCGGTCGAGGCGGGTTTCGTGTGGATCAACGAGGTCTCGAAGCATTTCATCGGCGCGCCTTTCGGCGGCGTGAAGCAGTCGGGGATCGGCCGCGAGGAGTCGATCGAGGAACTCCTCGGCTTCACGCACGAAAAGAACATTCACGTGAACCTGGCAGGCCAGCCACGCGCATAGCCGGCGCATAGGGCAGGGCCTGCCGACACACCTTCTCTCAATTGCGTGTTATTAAAGGAGGAACCGCAATGAACATCATGAAAAGTGCAGCCGTTGCAGTTGCCGCGATCGTCTCCGCATCGGGGACATCGCAGGCACAGGATCTTCGTCTTCTGTCGAGTTGGGATTCCAGCTACGCCGCGGTGAGCGAAGTCCTGGTGCCGTTTGTCGAAGCGCTCAAGGAGAAGACGGCGGCCGATATCGACATCAATGTGATGGGCCCGGAGACAGTGCCGCCTTTTGAGCAACTCGACCCGGTGGGCCGGGGCCTTTTCGACATGCTGTTCACCAACGGCGCCTATCATTTCAACGAGATCTCCGTCGGCATGACGCTCGACGCCATGAGCGGCGATACCGAAGCGCTGCGCGAGGGCGGCGTCTGGCAGGCGGCCGACGCCCGCTATCAGGAGATGGGGCTGAAGCTGATAGCCGTGCTCTACGACCTGAACGGATATCACATCATGCTCAAGGAGCCGGTGACAGGCGACGGTCTTGCCGGACGCCGTATCCGGGGTACGCCCATCTATCACCCGGTGATCGAAGCCCTTGGCGGTTCGCCGGTCGTCCTGTCGGGCGGGGAGATCTATCCCTCGCTGGAGCGCGGCGTGGTGGACGGAGCGGCCTGGCCGACGGTCGGCGCGGTCGCCTACAAGTGGTACGAGGTCGCCGGCTACATGATGCGCCCCACCTTCGGTCAGGTATCGCATATGGTCCTGATGAATCTCGATACCTGGAATGGGCTGGACGAGGCGACCCGCTCCGAAATCGAGGCCACTGCGCGTGAATTCGAGCTCGAGGCGAACAGGATTTTCAACGGTCTCGCCGACAAGGAGCGCGAGACGCTCGAGGCCAACGGCATGCAAGTCACCGACCTGAGCGAAGAGATGGTCACGAAACTCCGTGATGCGTTCTTCAAGGGAACCCTCGACCTTGCCGCGACCAAGAGCGGCGATGCGGTCGAAGAAATTCGCACCCTTGCGATCAATGCCGGCCTGGATCAGTAGTTTTTGGCGGGACATTGCTGGACCCGTACCTGCACACCGGGCGAGCCTGCCCGGTGTGATCAGGGTCGGGGTCAATGATCTCATGCAGGCCTGTCGGTTGGAAAGCATGGACGGATGAAACAGATACTGAGAGTGCAGGACGCTGTCGCTTTGTCGGGCTTCGTCATTGGCGCCGGCGCTCTCGGTGCCATCGTCGTGATCTACGCATACGAGGTCATCTCGCGGTATGTTTTTGGAGCGCCGACCCTGTGGGCCAGCGATACGGTATCGTTCCTGCTGCTGATTTCGGTGTTTGCGACTGCGCCGTGGCTCACCCGCGAAGGCGGGCACGTCGCCGTGACCATTGTTCCGGACCTGGTTCCGTCGGCGCGCGATTTCATTATCCGGGCCGGGCTTTTCGTGACGGCGCTCGTCTGCCTTTGGGCGACGTGGATATGCTTCGGTGAAACCCTCTATCTCTTCAAGCGCGGCACGACGACACTGACGACGTTTCGAATCCCCAAATGGACGCTTATGGCCTTCATCACCTATGGCCTGCTGAACTCCGGCCTCTACTTCCTGCGCCTGGCATTCGGGGGAAGCCAGGCGGAGACGCAAGATGGTTGAGGGTATCTCGGCCGTTCTGATCGGCGCTGGTCTTCTGCTCGGCCTCATGGCGACCGGCATCCCTGTATTCGCTGCCTTTCTCACCGTCAATCTCGTCGCGGTCGCCGTCATCATGGGACCGGTCGGCTTCGGGATGTTTGCCAACAGCCTCTACGAAACCACGACCACCCAGTCTCTGGTGACGATTCCGCTTTTCATCCTGATGGGCGAGATCCTCTTCAGGTCAAACGCGGTCGAGGTGTTGTTCCACTCGATCGACACGCTGGTCGGACGCGTCAGGGGACGGCAATACGTGCTGTCGATCGTTCTGGCTACGGTGTTCAGCACGCTTTCCGGTGCTGCGATGGGAGTGGCAGCCATGCTGGGCCGGTCACTGCTCCCGGGCATGATCGCGCGCGGATATGATGCGAAGCTCTCGGCGGGCACGATTCTCGCGGGGGCGAGCCTCGCGCCGCTCATCCCGCCAAGCGTCCTTGTCATCATCATCGGCACGCTCGCCGGCGTGTCGATCGCAGGTCTCCTGATCGCCGGCATCCTGCCCGGCCTGATGTTCGCGGTGATCTTTCTGATCTACTGTTTCGTGCGCATCTGGCTCGACCCGTCGCTAGCCCCGCAGGAGACCAACTCCGGTCCTGGTCCCTCGATGCGCGAGAAGCTTCTCGCACTTCTGCGGATCATCCCCTTCTCGATCATCATCCTGATGGTGATGGGCCTGATTCTGATGGGCGTCGCGACGCCGACGGAGGCAGGTGCGATGGGTGTGATCGGCGCGATCATCACAGCTGCGATCTACCGTAATCTGTCGCTTGATACGATCGTCGGATCGCTGGCGTCCTCGGCCAAGGTTTCGGCCATGATCCTGGTCATCATGGCCAGTTCCAAGCTCTTCAGCCAGCTTCTTGCCTTCACCGGCGGTGCAACCGCGATGACCGAGTGGGTCGTGGGGCTGGAGGCGTCGCGCTGGGTCATGCTGTTTCTGCTGATGGCCTTGCCCTTCGTCCTCTGCATGTTCGTGGACCAGATTGCGCTCATGCTGATCGTCATTCCCATCTACCTGCCGATCATTGAACGGCTCCAGTTCGATCCGATCTGGTTCTGGCTCCTGTTCCTCGTCAATATCACGGTCGGCGGAATGACACCCCCCTTCGGCTACACGCTGTTTGCGCTCAAAAGCGCGTGGAAGGAGGCGACGTTGGCCAAGGTGTTTTCGGCTGCCTGGCCCTTCGTCCTGCTCTATGTCCTGGGGATGGTCATACTCGCCCTTGTTCCGGGATTGACGACCCTTCTGCCGTCGATGCTCTGACGTAACCGCGTCTTGCTTCCGGACTTGCTGCGCTATTACGAAAGCTTCAATGGCACGTCCACCGGCAGCATGAACCCGGCGAAGAACTCGGCCGTTTCGTGATGGGCATCGAAGGGAAGCACATGGGCGACATATTGGTCCGGCCGCACGATCACCAGGCAACCGTTCTTGCGGTCGATGCTGCGCAGGTCGAAAATGTCCAGGCTGGTTTTCGTATCAGGGCAGAACATCTTCTCGTAGTCGATCAGCCCGAGCCGTCCCTTTGCCGGCTTGAGGAAAGCCGGCAGTTTCTCAAGCGCGAGGTCGCGTGTTCCCTGCTGGAAGACCACCCTGACATCAATGACGGAATCGATATCTTCGCCGTCGCGCGTATAGCGGCTGACCGGTGATGCCGGATCGTCGGCGAGGAAGCGGCAAAGCCTGACCAGCGCCGAATCCTCAACGGCGGGATATTCATCCGGGCAGAAGGCGAAGAGGCGCCAGCGCGCATCGGCTGCGATGGCAATACCAAGTTCCATCGCCTTGGCATCGGCAAGCCGTACCACGGGTGCGGAGTGGAAGCGCGTCCCGATCTGGAAGCCCGGCGCCAAGGCTTGCCAGGTGGCATCGCCCGTCAGGGCAGATGGCTTATAGGTCACCGACATGCCTGCCGTGTAGCGGCCGTGCTGGATGAAGTAGCTCTGGAATTTCGGCGCATTTCCATCTTCGCCATCACCCGATTCCGGTGGTTCACTCATGATGCGCGACCATTCCCGGTCGAAGTCGATCAGGTCCTGGGCCACCGCCTGCCGTTCGGCCGAATAGGAATGCAGGACTTCCGGCGCAAGGTGGCCGTGCAAGACCCCTGCCAGTTTCCAGCCGAGATTGAATGCATCGCCCATTGATACGTTCATTCCCTGTCCGGCTTTCGGACTGTGGGTATGGCAGGCGTCGCCACAGATGAAGACATGCGGCAGCCGGCCGACAACATTCTCGGCCGGCACGTCGTCGAACTTGTCGGTAAGCCGCTGGCCGATCTCGTAGACGGACCACCAGGCAACCTCCTTCACATCGATGGAATAGGGGTTGAAAATGCGTTGCGCCGCCGCGACCAGATGATCGATGGTGATGTTGCGGCTTGTGACCCGCTCCCCCTCCTTGAGCTTGTCGAGTTCGATGTAGAGCCTGATCAGGTAGCCGCCTTCGCGCGGAATGACGATGATGTTTCCTTCACCGGCCGACTGGATCAGCGTCTTGCAGCGGATGTCAGGAAAATCGGTAACGGCAAGCACGTCCATGACGCCCCAGGCCTGATTGGCGGAATCGCCGGCAAGCTCGCGCCCGATGGATTTGCGCACCGCGCTTCTTGCACCGTCGCAGCCGACCACGTAGCGCGCACGCGCCGTCAGCGTCTCGCCCTCCCGGCCGGGTTCGACGTATTCCAGCACCGCGGTCACCGGATGGTCGCCGCCAGCCGGATCGACCGTCAGGCCGGCAAGCTGAAGCGAATAGTCAGGTTCCAGCCGTGACGGCGAATTGCGCATGATGTCGAGGTACATGTCGTGGACACGCGCCTGGTTGAGGATCATGTGCGGCATTTCGGACAGTCCGTCCTCGACGTCCTGAATGCGGCCGTTGCGGACGATGCGGTCCGGCTGGCCGGGGTCCGGTTTCCAAAAGGTCGTCTCGTTGACCCAGTAGCCCTGCTGCATGACCTTGGCGGCAAAACCGAAGGCATTGAACATCTCCATCGAGCGGCAGGAAATGCCGTCGGCCTGGCCCTTCTCCATGGGACCGTCCTTGCGCTCGACGATGCGTGTCGTGATGTCGGGAAAGCGCGAAAGCTGCGCGGCGAGCGTCAGCCCCGCCGGACCGGACCCGACAATGAGGACATCCACCGGTTCGGCGAAGTCAGGATCACAAATCGGCCGGCCCTGAGCCGCCTCGGCGATCTCCGGATCGCCGGGCCGAAAACCATCGCAATGATACTGCATGCCCGCTCTCCCGGATCGAATATTAATAAGTCTACATATTATTTATCAAATACCGCCGCTATACAAATAGTATGTATCGCTATCATTCTTGCATTATGTTGCAGCCATGACCGCCGTTTCCAAAATGCCTGGCCACCTGATCCGGCGCCTGCATCAGATTTCGACCCGGGTCTTCACGGCGCGCGTCAAGGAGGCGGGTTTCGACCTGACGCCTGTACAGTTTGCCGCTCTTGACGTAATCCGGCGCCACCCCGGCCTGGATCAGGCGAGGCTGGCGGATGCCGTGGCCAAGGACCGCGCGACGATAGGCGCGGTGGTAGACCGGCTGGAGCGCAAGGGCCTCGTGGCGCGCGATGTCAAAGTGCGCGACCGGCGCGCCCGCCAACTCGTTTTGACAGACAAAGGCGAAGCGTTGATCGCCGGGCTTTATCCGGTCGTGGAGAAACTCCAGGCGGAAATCCTGCCGGGCCTGACCCGGGCCGAACATGACCGGTTCGTCGAACTGGCGGCGAAGGCGGCCAGGGCCGCGACCGCAACATCGCTGGCGAAATCATCTGCGCAGTCCGGATACCTGACGAAATAAGCGGAGTTTCGGAAAGACGGGTCCAATGTCGGCTGCGCGAGCCTCATGCGCGTGTCAGCCAGACACCCAGGCGGCGGGTCAGAAACGGCACGATGAACGCGGTCGTAAGTCCTGTCAGGACGGTGGCGACGACGAAGAGTCCCAACGCCTCGGGAAGCAGGCTGGTAACCGGTTTAAGCAGCATAACCAGCACGATCAGGGCCGGATAGACCGCCAGCATGCTGATAAGCCACCGCTTCCACAATGGGGGCGGTTTGGGTGTGCTGGGCAGGGACACGACCGGTTCGAACCAGATGTTTGTCCCGGCCGCATATTGTCTCGAGACATCCGCGATGGCCATCTGTTCGATTTCGCCGAGGAGGCTCAGCCTTTCGGGGGAATCGCGCCACTTTTCCAGCGCCTCCACGCTTTGGAAGCGGGCGAGAACGTAGAAGTCGGTCCCAAGGCCGCCATCGCGACGGATCACGTCCAGGCTGAGGAACCCGTCCGCCTTTTCCAGCCGGCTGTTCATCAGCGACAGCTTTGCCGCGCATTCGTCGGCATCGCCATGACGCACGCGAAGCGCGACCAACAGGCGGCCCGCCTTGCCGTCAAGAACCTCTGCTTTCATCATAATCCCGTCCCGTGTTCTTTCTCACGCTACGTGGGCAATGGACCTTCGGCGGCGTGGATTCCATTGCACCCGATAACCGGGAGGCATGAAGCTGCCGACGTCCGGCAGGGCATCCTTGAGCAGAAACCCGCCTTGGGCAGAAAGCAGCTTCACGCCCTCGGTGTGAAGGTGTTTCAACGCGTCTTCTTTCAGGAGATTCCCATGTCCAGGCCAATATCGAAGGATGGCGCACCCATCGTGATCTTCGAGGTTGAAATGAAGTCCACACCGGTTTCCGCGATCGACCGCACGGTGTTCAAGTCGACGCCGCCGGACGCCTCCAGCTTGACGCGCCCGTCATTGTTCCGTTTGTTGATCGCGACAGCCTCGGCCAGGGTCTTGGCAGGCATGTTGTCCAGCAGAACCGCGTCCGGACCGCTCGCCAGGGCCTCCTCCAACTGCTCGAGCGTGTCGACTTCGATTTCAACCTTCACCAGCGGGCCGACATAAGCGCGGGCTGCCTTGACGGCGCCCGCGACGCTGCCGCTCACGGCGATATGGTTGTCCTTGATCAGGACCGCATCGTCGAGACCGAAACGGTGGTTCGTTCCACCGCCGCAGCGAACGGCGTATTTGGCGAACACCCGGTCGCCGGGAATGGTCTTGCGCGTGCAGCTAATTCTGGCGCGCGTGTGCCGCACTTCCGAGACGAAGGCGGCGGTATGGGTGGCGATGCCGGACAGGTGCATCATGTAGTTGAGCGCCACCCGTTCGGCAGAGAGCACGGCACGTGCGCTTCCCTGAATCGTGGCAATCACGTCGCCTTTGGCGACCTCCATGCCGTCCTGAATGCTTATCTGGAAATCAAGCGCCGGCTCCATGAGCCGGAACGCTGTCCTGGCGGCATGGACGCCGCAGACGACACCCGCTTCGCGCGAGACGAGTTCCCCTTTGGCCATGGCATGGTCGGGCACGGTCGATACGGTCGTGATATCTCCCGCGCGGCCGAGATCTTCGAGCAGCGCCGCACGCACGGCATCGTCGACGATCAGCTGTGGCAGGGCAAACGGGGCATTCAACAGGGCCATTGCTGTACCTCTTTTCGTTCCGGCAATGTGATGAGGGTCGGCGCTGCGCCAAAAGAACACCATCCCGAAGGATATCCCCCGGGATGGTGTTACATGCGACGTGTTCGATTGAGTCGGTCGATTGATGCACGGCGCTATTCGGCCGCTATCATCTCCCCGTTCTCGCTGAGCGTCCGCCAATCCATCTCCTTTGGATAGACGCCTTCGCGCGAGGCGATCGTCGACTGACGAACCTTGGGTTCTTCGGTCCCGATCGCGGTGCCGCCCTCGGCGACCTTGCGCGCCGCATCGACCATCAGACGCCGGAACTCGACGATTGCAAGATCGGATGCGCCAAGGGTGTCGATGGACCGGTCGGCGATCGGTCCCTGGGTCACCCACATGGCGATATCCTGGTTGGGAATGCCCTGGATGCCTGTGAAGTTGCCGAGCTTCATGGCCTTCCTGTCCTGCAGGAACCAGTTCTCGGCACTGCGCACGGGTTCCCACTTGTCATTGACGTCGATACCCTTTTGCGCGTGGGCGAATTTCCGCCATTCCTCGGTCGACGGTACGGTACCGTTACGCGGCCCCCAGGCGATGAAATGGAAGGCTGTCGTCACGTCGTCGATGGGAACGATCACGCTCGCAACATTGTACATGTTGTTCGGCGGGATCAGCGAATAGTAGGGCGCAATGAACTCCGTGATGCGCAGGTAGTTGTGCGTATCGGCATTCTTGATCGGCCGCCGGATGGCCGCGTAGTGGAACCCGTAACTGGTCGTCTGGGTCTGCATGCGCGGCGACTTGTCCGTCGACGGCCTGTACCACGACTTGTCGTCGGCCGCCGCGCCCTCGACGCGGGCCGGAACCATGTCGGACGAATGCAGGCTGGACGAATGGGCGCTGTCGATCTGGCCTTCGTGAATCTGCGCCCAGTTGCAGGGAATGCGGATCTTCAGGATCGAAACCTGCGTATCCTCGTTCGGAGCGAAAGCCGGCGGTTCGAATTCCGGCATGGTCTCCTTGTCGCCGAACCATGCCCAAACGAAGCCGCCCCATTCCTGCACCGGATAGGAGCGATGCTTGATCTTCTCCATGAGCGGGCTGCCTTCCGGCTCCGAGGACATGGCGACGATGTTGCCGTCGACGTCCATCTTCCAGCCATGGTAGAGGCAGCGCAAGCCGCATTCCTCGTTACGCCCGAGGACGAGCGACGCGCGCCGATGCGGGCAGAGCTCGTCGAGCAGGCCAAGTTTGCCATCCGTGTCGCGAAATGCGACATAGCGCTCGCCCAACACCTCGACGAGCAGGGGATCGCCATCGGGCTCGGCAACTTCCTCGATGAGGCAGACGGGCGTCCAGTGCTGACGCATCAACTGTCCCATCGGCTTGTCCGGGCCGACCCGTGTGAGAATGTCATTTTCTTCGGGCGTGAGCACAGCCTTCTCCTCCAATCTAGTTAGCAATCTAAGCAACATAAATTACCGGGGTGCATCCGTCCAGCGATTGACACAAAATAGTTAGCTTTCTAAGTAGACTTTCAGTTGGAGGAAAACCCGCTCATGAGCCAAGCTGACGAAGCCATTCCCATGACGGTGGCGAGCCGCCGCATGCTGACTCCCACCATTGCCGAATTCACGCTTGTCCCGACAGCCGGCGGAAGTCTGCCGAGCTACGGTCCGGGGGCGCATGTCACGGTGAAGACACCGTCAGGAGCCATGCGGCGTTACTCTCTGGTCGGTCCTGGCCAGGATCCGGAAAGCTATATCATTGCGGTCAAGCTGGAGCCGGAGTCGCGCGGCGGCTCGAAGTCCATGCACGAGGAGGTATTCGAGGGCAGCGAATTGCTGGTGGAAGCGCCGGAGAACGAGTTTCCGATCAAGGACGCGCCGAAATACCTGCTGATCGCCGGCGGCATCGGGGTGACTCCGATCATTGCGATGGCACGGTATGTCGACGAGAAGGGCAAGCCGCTCAAGATCATCTACTGCACGCGCAGCGCGGAGGATGCGGCCTATCTCGACGAGCTTAAAGAGACGTATGGCTCGCGCATTGAATCCTACGGACCCACCCTCATCGTGCATCACGATGGCGGCGACTCTTCAAAGGTCTACGATTTCTGGGATCATTTCGCCAACCCGCGCAACATTCATGTCTATTGCTGCGGACCGAAGCCGCTGATGGACGAAATCAAGGCGATTTCGGGCCACTGGCCGGAAGGGCGCGTGAATTTCGAGGATTTCAAGCCGGTCGAGGTGATCCGCCCCGATGACCAGGAGTTCGAGGTCGAACTCGCAAAGACCGGCAGGACTATCACCGTGCCGGCCGACCGTTCGATCCTCGAGTCGATCCGCGACAACGGCTTGCCGACCGTCAGCTCCTGCGAGAGCGGCACGTGTGGTACCTGCAAGACCCGGCTCATCTCCGGCGAAGTGGATCACCGCGACATGGTGCTGATGGACGAGGAGAAGGACGATTTCATCATGATCTGTGTCTCGCGGGCGCGAAGCGGGAAGCTCGTCATTGACCTCTGATCGCGATCCGGTCGGCATCGGAGTCATCGGGCTGGGGCGCGGCTTCGTTCTTATGTTGCCGGCTTTCCGGGCCGATCCGCGTGTTCGCCTTGTGGCGGCCTGCGCGCCGCGCGAGGAATCGCGCACGGCGTTTCGGAACGAGTTCGGCGGCAGCGCTTACGCCGACGTGGACAGCCTGTGCGCCGACCCGGCAGTCGAGATCGTCTATGTCGCCACGCCGCACGGGCTGCACTGCGAACATGTGGTCGCCGCCGCGAAGGCGGGCAAACACGTTTTCGTCGACAAGCCGATCGCGATTGCGATCGAGGACGCGGTGCGCATGGTCGAGGCATGCCGTAAGGCCGGCGTGCAGTTGATCGTCGGCCCCAGCCACAGCTTCGATGCGCCGGTCGGCCTTGCAAGGCGGCTGATCGACAGCGGCGAATTCGGCCAGGTGCGCATGATTAACGCCTTCAACTACACGGATTTTCTCTATCGGCCGCGCCGGCCGGAGGAATTGCGTACCGAAGAAGGCGGCGGCGTGCTTTTCTCGCAAGGTGTCCACCAGATCGACATCGTCCGGCTTCTCGCCGGCGGCATGGCCGACAAGGTGTTCGCGATGACCGGGAAATGGGATCCGGACCGGCCGACGGAAGGCGCCTACAGCGCCCTGGTGTCTTTCGCCGGCGGCGCGTTCGCCTCGCTGACCTATTCGGGCTATGCCCATTTCGACGGCGACGAGTGGATGAACTGGACGGGCGAACTCGGCAGCGAGAAAAACCCGCAGGCTTACGGTGACGCACGCCGCAAACTCGCAACGGTTTCGTCCCCGGAAGAAGAGGTGAGGCTCAAATCGGCGCGCACATATGGTTCCGGTGACATGCCGAAGCCGGCATCCAGGCACGAGCATTTCGGGCCGGTGATCGTCTCATGCGATCGCGCCGATCTGCGCCTTTCGCCGCAAGGCGTGCACGTCTATGGCGACACCGAGCGAAGATTTGTCGCCGCACCGGAGCTTCTTTATCCCCGCAAGGAGGTCGTCGACGCGGTGGTCGCCGCGACCCGCGACGCACGGCCGCCGGCGCAAACCGGTGCCTGGGGCCTGGCCAGCCTGGAGATTTGCCGGGCGATCCTTTCGGCGGCCGAAACCGGGGAGCCGGTGACGCTGAAACATCAAACGGGATTGGAGACGACGACATCATGAGTGACCTCAATCTGTCCATCGCGATGGGCGACTACGACCGTACGCGCGCTATTTACGATGGCCGGGTGAAGATCGACGGCGTCGATCCGACCTGCATGCTGCTGTCGCCGGAGGAGATGTTTTTCCGTGCCTTCCGCCACCAGGCGTTCGATATCAGCGAACTTTCCATTTCGTCCTATTCGATCTCGGTGGCGCGCGGCGATCCCCATTACATAGCGATCCCGGTCTTTCTTTCGCGGGCGTTTCGGCACACCTCGATCTACATACGCAACGACCACGGTATCGACAGCCCGGCGGACCTGCGGGGCAGGCGTATCGGCATCGCCGAGTATCAGCTTTCCGCCAATGTCTGGTTCAGGGGCATTCTCGAAGAGGAATACGGCGTCAAGCCCTCCGAGATCGAATGGGTGCGCGGCGGTATGGACACGCCCGGGCGCCCCGAGAAGATCAAGGTCGAACTCCCCGCCGACATCCGCATGACGGATGCGCCGCAAGGCGGCACGCTGAACCAGATGCTCATGGACGGTGAAATCGACGGTTTCGTCGGCCCGCGCTCTCCGCGCTGTTTCGACGAACGGCATCCCAGGATCGGCCGCCTCTTCCCCGACACGATCGCCGAGGCCGAGGCCTATTACCGCAAAACCGGCATTTTCCCCATCATGCATGTGCTCGGCGTGCGCCGGTCCCTCGCAGACGCCCATCCGTGGTTGCCGGGGGCGCTGCTGAAGGCGTTTTCCCAAGCCAAGAATCTTGCTGAAACCGCCTTGTCGGATACGTCGGCGACTAAGGTCACCATGCCCTTCGTGGAGGACAATCTGGCGCGCGCCCGTGCGCTGATGGGCGGCGACATCTGGCCCTATGGCCTCGACGTCAACCGCAAAACGCTGGAGAAGTTTCTGGAATATCACAATGCACAGGGCCTATCTCCGCGAAAGGTCGCCGTCGAAGAACTTTTCCATCCCGCTACTGTCGAGGCGTATAGCCTCTGAAAGGGCGCACAGGAAAGGAACACGTCATGAAGTTCAATCCAGGCGATATCGTCGAGATCGAAACCCCGAGCGGAAACGCCTATGTCCAGGTGACACACAATCATGCCTCCTATCCCGAGACCGTGCGCGTGCTTCCAGGCCGGCACCAGAAGCGCCCTGAAGATTTCAACGTCCTGGTACGCTCGAAAAGCGACTTTGTCGCGATATTGACGCTGGGCGGTGCGATGAAGAGTGCACGCATCAAGGGAGAGAAGGTGGGGAGCGTGGCAGTTCCCCCCGAGCATAAGGCCTTTCCGACCTTTCGCATGCCCATCCGCGACAAACAGGGCGGCATCGCCTATTGGTGGCTGTGGGACGGCGAGGGGCTGAGCTACATAACCGAACTGGACGAAAAGACATCCGATCTGCCGATGCGTGAAGTGATGTCCATAAACACCTTCATGGAAAAGCTCGGCTGAAGGCAGGTTACGGCTTGCGGACTATTTGGCGGTCTCCGCGTCGCCCTCCATGCGGGCCAGCAGGTTGTCCTGCACGGTCTTGAGATAGCCAAGAAACGCAGATCTTTCCTGCGGGGACAGCCCGGCGACCGCGTCGTTGACGACCTCTTTTGCCAGGGGCATCAGTTCAGCGCGTAAGGCTTTGCCCCGCCGGGTCAGGAATATATTGATCTTCCGGCGGTCGTCCTTGTTCTTGACGCGCCGGACGAGTCCGCTGCGCTCCATTGAATTGATCGCGGTAAGCGTCGTAGGCTCCATCGTGCCGACGACGAGCGATAGTTCGCGCTGCGTCAGGCCGTCTTGATGCCACAGCGCACGCAAGAAATACCACATGCCTGGCGTTACCCCGTATGGCTCGATTTCTTGCTGCAGATAGCGTTGAAGGAGGCGATGGGTCTGACGGACCTGGTAGCCGACGCTTTCATCGAAAGGCAACACCGCACTGTCATTGGCGACTGCTTGTCTGTCGGCGTCTTGCTTGTCCATTGTCTGCGATCCCTTCACCTGCGCGTTTATTGCGCATTGAAGAATATCGCAATCCTCCAGGTGTCATTCCCCGACTTCCGGCTCCGCCGCCACCTCTTGTGCGCCTCCTGTGAATTTTGCGATCAGAACCCCCAGGATCAATACGGCGACCGCGATGGCGACCGTAAGGTATCCGGCCGCGAGAAAGAGAACACCCGAAGCCAGAAAGGCAAGACGCGACAGCGCTGGCAGGTGCCGGTTCCAATATCCCTCGACTGCCACGGCGACCATCACCAGTCCCATGATCGTGCTCGCCGTCGTCAGGACAATCTCGGCCACGCTGCCTTGCAGCAGCAGGCCCTGATTGTAGACGAAACAGAAGGGTATCAGAAATGCGCCGATCGCGATCTTCACGGATTGGGCGGCGATCTTGAGCGGGTTTTCGTCGGCGATGGCGCTTGCCGCATAGGCGGCGACCGCCACCGGCGGCGTGAGGGCCGACATAACCGCGAAATAGAGCAGGAAGAGATGTCCTGGCAGGTCTTCCACCCCGAGCGCGCGCATCACCGGCGAGATCAGCACGGCGGCGAGAATATAGGCGCTCGGCGTCGGCATGCCCATGCCGAGCAGCGTCGTCAGAAGGGCCGCGATTGCCAGCGACGAGAAGAGGTCGGTGCCCGACAACAGGAATACGAGTGCGCTGAACTTCGACGCGAGCCCCGTCATGGTGATCCCGCCGATCACCAGGCCCGCCGCGGCGCAGGCTCCGGCCACCGGTACGGTGCGCAAACTGGTCTCGGCGAGTATGTCGTATATCTTTTTCGGCGAAAGACGCGTGTTGGCGCGGAACATCGAGACGATGAGAACGGCGGTGACACCATAGACGGCGGCATAGGTGGGCGTGTAGCCCTCGACCAGGGCCCAGGTAATCGCCACGAGCGGGACGATGAACAGGCCGCCCTCGCGCAAGGTTTCGCCGAGCGACGGGATTTCCGAGCGGTCGACACCGGCCAGTTTGTTGCGCTTGGCGCGCAGATGCACCTGAAGATAGATCGGGATGTAATAGAGCAGCGCCGGGATGAGAGCCGCGAAGGCGATGTCGACATAATCGATGCCGGTATATTCCGACATGATGAAGGCTGCGGCGCCCATCACCGGCGGCAACAGGCTTCCCCCGGTCGAAGCGGCAACCTCGACCGCACCCGCGAATGTCGCGCGATAGCCCATCTTCTTCATCATGGGGATCGTAATGGCGCCCGTCGTCACCACGTCGGATGTCGGGCTGCCGGAAATCGTTCCGTAGAGACCCGATGAAATGACGGCGATCTTGGCGGGGCCGCCGGGCGAGCGGCCGGTCAGATATGCGGCGATGTTGAAGAAGAACGCCGATCCGCCGGCATAGGACAGGGTTGTGCCGAACAAAACGAAAAGGAATGCGTAAGTCGCTGCGACACGCAGCGGTACGCCGAATAGCCCGTCTGTCGTGAAGACCGTGATGTCGAGAAAATGCTGATACGTGATCAGGCCATGCCCGAATGCGCCTCCCAGACGATCGCCGAACAGGTTATAGGCGAGAAAAACCAGCACGATGGCCGTCAATCCGACGCCGACCGTGCGCCGCATGGCCTCGATCGTCAACACCAGGATCAGCGAAGCGAATGCGACATCGTAGGTGGAAAGCGGATCGAGCAGCGTGATACGCTGCGCGATGGCCCCGGCCTGGGATACGAAATAGATGCCGGTGATTGCCGCCAGCAACGCTAATACCCAGTCGAAAAAAGGAATTCGCTCCCGATCGGAACCTGCCGACGGCCCGATCAGCATGAAGGTGAGGACGAGCATCAGGGACAGGAACGTCATGATGAGCGTCAGCGAGTCGGCGCGTGAAAACGCGGCCGCGTAGACGGTCCACACGGCAGTTCCGGCGGCGACGGCCTTGACGGCATGGCCAACCCCACCGGGCGGCGATCGACGGACGCCGGTGTCGAAGAAAATGCTGATCATTGATTTAGTGCCGTTTTTCCTGACAATAATTGACCAACGCGCCGGGACGCCTTTCGCCCCGGCGCAACGTTAAGACGGTCAGTAACCCGCTTCCTCGAAGACCTTCTTGGCAGCGGGATGGTAGGGCACGGTCTTCGCGCCGGCCATGAGTTCGATGTCGAGTGGCGCCATCGCCTTGTGGACGCCGTTCAACTGGTCGACATTGTCCACCAGCGCCTTGGTGATGTCGTGGACCATTTGCTCGTCGGCGTCGGATCTCACGAACAACTGCGCCGAGACCGTCACCGTGAGAACGTCCTGGCTTGTCCAGTCATAAGCGTCGTTCTTGATCGTGAACGGCAGGATATCCCACTCGTCGATCACCTTCTGGGCGTTTTCCTCGGAAATCGGCAGAAGCGTGACGTCGATGGCGGATGCCAGTTCGCGGATTGAGCTGTGGTTTACGAACAGCGAATTGATGATCATGTCGACACGGCGGTCGCGCATCAGATCGCCTTGTTCGCCGGATGCCGCGAACTGCACGTCACCGCCCCAGGACTTGATGTTGTCCACGCTGGCGCCAATCGCGTTGAGCATGGATTCGCCGACATCACTGACGACGTTGCCACGCTTGTTGAGGGCGATGCGGATCGGCAATTTTTGCGCCGTGACGTCCTCGAGCGTCTTGAGGTTGTGCTCCTTGGCGTAGTCGGCGTTGACGATGGCCTGCATCGGCGCCCAGGTGTAGAGCTGCGCCACCGTCGCCATGCTGTCGATCGGCGCCTTGAACGGGGGCTTGCCGGCAAGGGCCAGCTTGGCTTCCGCGTCGTGAATGATCGCCACGTCGCACGTGCCGTTGTCGAGCAGAGCCACATTGGCAAGTCCGCCGCCGGATGTTTGGTAGGTCACCGTCGATCCCGGGAACGACTTCTTGACGGCAGCATCCACGCCGGCGCCCAGAAGGCTCCAAAGTCCGCCCGGGCTCGCACCGCACAGCGTCACGTTATAGGTTGCCGCCTGGGCGCCGCCCGCGGCGAACAGGAATACTGCTGCTGCGCCCGCAAGGGCGCCCGCAATCATTTTTCTCATCGATTTCCTCCCGAACGCGCAATCATTAGATTGCTAACTTATCGAGCATAGGACGCCTGAATCGAACTTGTCAATCGAGCTTGCCGGCAATTTCTGCATGCTCGACATGCGACTGGAATCGGGATATGGCCATTGTTCTTAGAATACTAAGTACACGGCGGGTCGATTGACCGGGCTATCGCCATGACGACGCGGACATCATTGGCGGTGAATTTGCTTTGACGGGAGAACTTCTTGCACTCGGTGCCGCATTCGCCTTCGGAATGTCGAGCGTGGCTATCGCAAAGGGTGCGCGAAAGGCCAGCGCCGAGAGCGGGGTTTTTCTTTCCGCAATCTTAACCGGGGTGTTGTCGGGCGCGGCATGGATGCGGTTTCCTGGCGGAGCTGCGTGGGATAGTTGGGAGCAGGTCGCCTGGGGCGCTATCGGCTGGTTTGTGGTTTCCGGCTTGCTCGCGACGGTCGGCGGCAGAATCACCATGTTCAGGTCGATTGAATTCGCCGGCGTCATCCGGGCATCGACGACCCGCCGTCTCATGCCCCTCATGTCCCTGCTGCTCTCGTGGCTCGTTCTCGATGAGCGCATTTCCCTGGCAGGCGGCGGCGGAATGGCGTTGATCGTGATCAGTTTCGTGCTGCTCTACCAGGATAATCGTTCGAGCATCCGCACCTCGGACGACGATCCGCAGCGCCAGGCGATGATTTCCCGCGGGCTGGCCTTCGGGGTGGCGTCGGCCCTCCTGTATGCGGTCAGCTTCATCGCGCGAAAGTTCGGCCTCGCATCCGCGCCGAGCGCACTTTTCGGCGCCTTTGTCGGCTCGCTGACGGCGATCGGCTTTTACGTCGCCGCCGCAGTTGTCAGCGGCCGGTACCGGTCGATCGTTGCGAATGCTTTGACGATGCCCAATCCGTGGCAGCTTGCGGCGGCCCTTTTGTTGTCCGCGGGTCAGCTCTCGCAATTCGGAGCACTGATGTATACCAGCATCGGGCGCGTCGCTTTCATCAATTCGGTTGAGGTCTATATCGCGGCTTTCCTATCGGTCGCCGTGTTCGGAACCGAAAAGATGCCGGGCAGGCTGGTGATATTGGCCACGATTTTCGCTACTGCCGGCGTGCTGGTACTGGCGGCCGGATGGTGAACCGCAGGCTTTGTGAAACGGAGAGGAGAGAAGAATGAACGATACGGATCTGTTGAACAACGCGATCAGGGAACTCGTCATCGCCAATCGCATTCTCGCGCGCGAGAACGTCATCGACGGGTTTGGCCATGTCAGCGTCCGCCATCCGACGAATCCCGACCGGTTCCTGCTGTCGCGCTCGCGCAGCCCGGAAATCGTGACGCGCGACGACATCATGGAATTCGAACTGGACGGCACGCTCGTCTCCGACGATCTGCGCCGTCCCTATGCGGAACGGTATATTCACGGCGCCATCTACATGGCGCGGCCCGACATCAACTCGGTGTCCCATCACCATGCCCACTCCGTCATCCCCTTCTCTCTATCGGACACGCTTCTGCGCCCGGCGTTCCACATGGCGTCGGTGACCGGTACACAGACGCCGGTGTGGGACAGTCAGCCGGAGTTCGGCGACACGAACATGCTGGTGGACACGCTCGAAATGGGGCACTCGCTTGCCCGCACGCTCGGCGAGAACCCGACCGCGCTTCTGCGCGGTCATGGTGCGGTGTGCGCCGCCCCGAATCTCAGAGCGATCTGCATGGTGTCGATCTACATGAGAGACAATGCCGAACTGATCCTGAACACGCTGCCGCTCGGCCAGCCGAAATACCTCTCGCCCGGCGAGATCGAGAAAACGGCGGCCATGCTCCTGAGCGAAATGCCGCTTGCGCGCGCCTGGGACTATTGGATCGCAAGGGCCGGTTTCCAGGGACTGTAGGAACTGTCGCCATCCTCACCGCGGTTGTGACCGGAACTTCTTTGGTAGTCCGGCTTGCGCCGCTCTCCAAATCCTGAATGGCGATCCAGCCTGGGCCCCGGTTGGGTGAGCTGATAGGCAATGGCCATATAACTTTTGGTGGAATGCCGGCGACGGGTTCAAGCCAGGCCGGTCATGCTCTATTGCTGGAGCAAGTCGCCAGGGTGCCGCGGTTCGTTGCGAACATGATGTATGTTGGCCGGGCGCTGCCTATTCGACCGTCACTGCGGCCGGGCGGCGGGGCACTGAAATCATCGCCAGCAAGAATGCGATGATCGAGCAGGCTGCAATCGACGCGATCATCGGCACCGGTGTTCCGTCGAAGAACACGCCTGTGATCCCGATCATCACCGTGGCGGTCATGAATTGCAGGGCCCCCATCAGCGCCGAGGCGATGCCCGCCATCTCGCCGTGCTCATCGAGCGCAAGCACCGCGGTGCTGGGCACGACGAGACCCAGACAGGCATAGCCGCAAAACAGCATGACGATCATGACGGGCAGCGCCGTGGTCCCGGTCGCCGTGATGACCAGAAGCAAGAGCATGATCGCTGCATTCGCTGTGGTGGCGAGACGTATCATGGGTCCCAGTCCGATGCGTCGGCTGAAGTACCCATTGAGCTGGGCAACCCCGATAAAGCCAGCCGCATTGGCCGAGAACGCCAGGCTGTAATGTGTCGGATCGAGCCCGTAATAGTCGATCAGAATGAAGGACGAGTTCGCGACATAAGTCATGAAGCTCGCCATGCCGAACGCGCCCACGAAGACGATGCCCAGGAACTTGGGGTCGCGCAGGAGAATTCCGTAGCCCCTGAGCGATCCCGCGATACTGCTGCTGCCGCGCTTCTCGGGTGGCCGGGTTTCCTTGAGCGCGAGGGTCAGAAGGACAAGGGCCGCAATCGCAGCTGCCGCCATGGCCCAGAAAATCATGCGCCAGTCTCCGGCGGCCAGCGCGGCGCTGCCCCCCAGCGGTGCCAGGATGGGCGCGACGCTGATGACTAGCATCAGCGTGGCCATGAGCTGTGCCGCGTCGGGTCCGGTATACAGGTCACGCACCACGGCGCGGGCGATGACCATGCCCGAGGCGGCGCCCAATCCCTGCAGGGCGCGTGCGGCGATCAGCCAGCCGATGTCCGGTGCCAATGCCGCCCCCACCGCTCCCAGCAGATAGAGCACGAGGCCGACAAAGAGCGGCTGCTTGCGCCCGAACATGTCCGTGAGCGGACCGTAGACCAGTTGCGAGAGCGCCATCGCGATGAAAAACGACAGGAGGCTCAACTGGACAGTCGCCGTGTCGGTATGGAAGTCCGCTTCTATGGCGGGCAGCGCGGGCAGATACATGTTGATTGCGAGCGGACCGACCGCTGTCAACAGTCCGAGAATGACGGCCGTCAGATAGAAACTGGCCGTATAAGATCGCCTTTCGGGCATGGCGCTCAAGTCAGGTCCTCGCGTTCCAGGGGCTTCAGATGGACGAGGCTTTCGCCACGCCGCATCTTGATGTTGAGGCGGAAGGAATTGCCGACCCGTTCGGAGCGCTCGATAAACAACGCCGCGATCTCGGACGGGCACAGTTCGTTCACGGTAAGACGGAAGAGCGTCAGCCAGCGCCGGAAATGCGCGTCCGTCGGATCGCGGAGTGCCAGGTGCTTCGGCATCGGACGCACGCGGTAGCGTCCGGTGCCGAGCAGCATGGAGCTCCAGAAATCGACGATCGTGTCCAGATGCGCCTGCCACCTTTCGTCCGGAACGGTGTGCCGGAAGACCGGACCGATCACATCATCCTCGCGTGCAAGCGCGTAGAAGCGGTCGACCACGCGGCGGATCATGGCCTCGTCGAGGCCCTCCTGAAGCGCGCGTTCGATATCCGGATGGACAGGGCGCAGGGACGCGCTGCGAGCGGTGTTCATGCGTCCGCCCGTCGAACGAGATAGCTGCACCGGCGCCCGCCGGCGATTACATGTTCAGCGCGCTCGACGATGACGTCCGTACCCAGCACGTCGCGGAAGACATTGAGTTCGGAGCGGCAGAAGCCCTGGCAGGATGTGGCGGCGGCGCAGATCGGACAATGATTTTCGATCAGCAGCAGGTTCCCGTCGTTGGTTTCCTGCCAATCCGCCATGTAACCTTCGGCCGAACGCAGTTCCGCGAGCGCGGCGACGCGGTCATGCAGGCTTTTCCGGTCCGCCATGGCGGCCTTGTAGAGCGCCCGGGTATCGCGCTCTCTCTTCTCGATGACCCGATCCAGCGCGGCATCACCCAGAAGCGAGCGGACTGAATCCAGGATCTGCACCGTCAGGGCAGCGTGCGTATCGGGAAACCGTGCGTGGCCCGCTTCGGTCAGGCCCCATTCCTGCGTTGGCCGGCCAACCCCCGACGGCGTGCTGCTGGCCACGACAAGGCCTTCATCCGCAAGCCTGGAAAGCTGCTGGCGCGCGGCTTCTCCGGTGGTGCCGAGCTTCTTCCCGAGCGCGGCAGCCGTCAGCGAGCCGTGCATCTTGAGCATCATCATGATGCGCTCGGCCGGGTTGCGCGGCGACCAGCCGGAGTTTTCCAAGCCATCTCTTGACATATCCTTGCCACTGGTTTTCAAAGCTATTAGTTGGAAAATAGCGTATGCAAAATGCCCGCGCAAGCCGCACAATGAATGGAGACTGAAAATGGTCTTTGAACTTCCCGTCCTGTCCTATGCCCATTCCGCTCTCGCCGAGCACGGCATGTGCCAGGAAACGCTGGAACTGCACCACGGCAAGCACCATCAGGCCTATGTCACCGCCCTGAACGGCTTCGTCGAGAAGAACGCCGCTCTTCAGGGCAAGTCACTGGAGGAGATCATCGTCTTTGCCTATGAAAAGCCCGATCTCGCGCCGGTCTTCAACAATGCCGGCCAGCACTGGAACCATATCCACTTCTGGAATGCGCTGTCGCCGTCCGGCGGCGCGATCCCCGGCAAGCTCGAGGCAAAGATCATCGAGGATTTCGGCTCGGTCGAGGCCTTCAAGGAGGCGTTCAAGGCGGCCGCCGTCGGGCAGTTCGGCTCGGGCTGGGCGTGGCTCGTTCTGGGCACGGACGGCAAGCTGAAGACCGCCAAGACACCGAACGGCTCCAATCCCGTCGCGACCGGCGAGGGCAAGGTGCTTCTCGGCCTCGATGTGTGGGAGCACAGCTACTATCTCGACTTCCGTAACCGGCGGCCGGACTATGTTTCGAACTTCCTCGACAAGCTCGCCAATTACGAGTTCGCCGAAGCCAATCTCGGTTGATCCGCCGTCCTTCCGCCCGTGTTCGCATGACGAGCGCGGGCGGTTTTCCTTTTTCGGCCCACATCAGCGGACCAGCAATGACCTATGTCGTCACCGAAGAATGCATCGCATGCAAGCACATGGATTGTGTGGAAGTCTGTCCCGTCGACTGCTTCTACGAAGGTGAGAACTTTCTCGTCATCCACCCCGACGAATGTATCGATTGCGGCGTGTGCGAACCCGAATGCCCGGTCGACGCGATCAAACCCGATATCAAGACGGGCCTCGAAGTCTGGCTGGCCCTCAACGCCAAATATGCCGAGATTTGGCCGAACATCAGCCAAAAGGGGACGCCTCCTGTCAATGCCGCACAGATGGAGGGTGTTCCCGACAAGCTGCGCGACCTCTTTTCCGAACGGCCCGGAGAGGGCTCATGAGCGGCGAACCGCGTGATTTCGACATGCCCGGTACTTTCCGCCTCGAACAGCCCGCGCGTGCTTACGTGGATACCGGATCGTTCCGCGACGCCATGGCGTCCATGGCCGCGACCGCCTGCCTCGTGACAACGCAATGCGGAGCGGAACGTCTCGGGCGCACCGTCACCTCGGTCTTTTCGCTGTCCATCGAACCGCCAGCGATCCTCGTGTCGATCGACATGTCGAGCAGGATGGCCGACCATATCGTCAGGACGCTCGGCTTCTCCCTGTCCATGCTCGCGCAAGGTCAGCAGGCCATCGCGGACGCTTTCGCCGGAAAAGGCGACCCGGAGCGCCGTTTCGATACAGGCCGGTGGCTGGCGTGGGAATCGGGGCATCCCAGGCTGTGGGGCGCCGTCGTAGCGATGGATTGCGCATTGCTCGGCGCCATGGAGACAGGAACGCATGTCCTGTTCGCCGGCGGCATTGTCGATATCGATCTCGCGTCCGCACGGGCACCGCTGATCTGGCATGATCGCCAGTACAAGGCGCTGGCGGAACCGTCGAATCCGTCGGCGGCCTCTTTTGCCTCTGCAGCGGTTCACAAGGCGGACGCCCTGCGATGACGACTGTGCCTTGAGCCAATATGGGTTAGGCTGCATCGGCATTCAGGTTCCGGGTGCCCCGAAAAGCGAAGGAGGCGAGGAATGAAAAGAGTACCTTGGCGAAACGTCTATGCCTGGCTCCTGGCGGCGTTCTTTGTGTTGGGAGGAACCCTCAATATCTTCGCCTCGCCCACGGTCCTGGACGACTATCAACGCTGGGGTTACCCAGGTTGGTTTCACTACGTCACGGGACTGCTGGAATGGTCCTCCGCACTGCTCGTCGCATTGCCGTTCACGCGGCTTGCAGGCAGCGCATTGGCGGCGACCGTCATGACGGCTGCTGCCGCGACCGTTCTGCTTCACGGGGAATATGCGCACGCCGTTGCGCCGCTGGTTATCCTGGCACTGGTATGCTTGAACGCCTGGTTCACATGGCGCGCGCGATGAGGGGAAGGGACGCCGCCGGTACCGGCGCATGTGAAATAATCCAGTCTAAGAGCTTTTCGAAAGCCCCCGGCGCACTTCCGGAATGACGCGGGTTCCAAGAATCTCGATGGCCTCCAGCATGGCGCGATGGTCGATTACCCCCACCCCGAACTGCAGCATGATCCGGTCGAACCTCAATGCCTCGTGGGCGGCGAGGATCTTCTCGGCCACTTCCGTTGGGCCGCCGACGAAGTAACCGCCGCGCGGACCGCAAAATGCCGTGAACGTCTCGCGGCTCTGGCCCGCCATGCCGCGCTCGCGCCCGAGTTCGCTCATCTTGGCGGAATGGGCCGGATAGTAGATATCGATCGCCTTCTCCATGTTCTCATGAACGAAGGCATGGGCGTTCAGCGACGTCTTTAGGCGGGATGGATCCTGCCCGATGGCGTGACCCGTCTGGTGATAGAGCCGGAGCAGCGGTGCAAGCCGCGCCCATTCGCCGCCGAGGATCAGGGCGAAGGCTGCGGGAAGACCGAGACTTGCCGCGCGGGCTGCTGATTGTGGTGTCCCGCCGACCGCCATCCAGATCGGAAGCGGGTCCTGCACAGGCCGGGGGTACACGCCCAGCCCATCGAGTGCCTGAGTATGTTTGCTGCCCGGCCAGTTCACATGCTCCTGTTTATTGATCTCCAGCAGCATGTGGAGCTTTTCGATGAACAGATCCTCGTAGTCGTCCAGATCATAGCCGAAGAGGGGGAAGGACTCGATAAAGGCGCCACGTCCGGCGATGATTTCGGCGCGCCCATCGCTCAACCCGTCGAGGGTCGCGAACTGCTGGAACACCCGTACCGGGTCGTCGGAACTAAGAACCGAAACCGTGCTGGTGAACCGTATATGCTTCGTCTGTGTCGCCGCGGCTGCAAGTGCGACAGCGATCGCCGAGACCGCATAGTCGGGCCGGTGATGCTCTCCCAGCCCGTAGACGTCGACCCCGACCTGATCGGCCAGAACGATTTCCTCAACGATATTGCGCAGGCGTTCAGGCGCGTTGACTGTCAGTCTGGTATGCGGATTGGTGCCGATATCGCCGAAGGTGAAGAGTCCGATTTCCATTGGGTCTCGCATGAATGACGGTAGTGATCCGGGCGGCAGGAGGTCGCCCGGATCTCGCGGGTACATTTTAGCCTTGGGGTCAGCTCACCATCATGACCAGCTTGCCGGTCACGTGCCCTTCGGCGCTGAGCGCATGGGCGTCGGCGATCCGCGCCATCGGAAACGTCTTGTCGATCCGCAGGTTCAGGGCGCCTTCGGAATAAAGCCGGGCCGCTTCCGCCAGTGCCCGCTCCGGGTGTTCCTGCGGCGTGGGTGTGAACTGTGCGCCGTGTTCCGGGGCGGTGAAATCGACGATCGAGACCACCCGCGACGCATCGCCGGTCATCTCGATCAGCTCGGGAATGTTGCCCGCGCCGGCGAGATCGAGGGCCGCGTCCACGCCCTGCGGCGCGAGGTCCTTGACGCGGTCGGAGAGGCCCGGCCCATATGTCGTCGGGACCGCGCCCAGTCCGCGCAGATAGTCGTGTTTCGCGACACTTGCCGTGCCAATGACGGTAATGCCGCGCGCCCGTGCGATCTGGACCGCCGTGGAGCCGACTCCGCCCGCCGCGCCGCAGATCAGAACCGTTTCGCCCGCTTTCACACCGGCGTAGTCAAGGCTGCGAATTGCCGTTTCCGAAACAACGGCAAAACCGCCGGCCACGTCGAAGGGCATGGCGTCGGGTTTGCGCGCCCAGTAGTTCAGTACCGCGTGCTCCGCCAGTGTACCCGTACCGGCGCCGAAGACCGCGTCGCCGATCGCAACGCCCGTCACACCTTCGCCGACCTCGTCGACGATCCCCGCGGCCTCGAAGCCAACGCCGGAGGGGAGTTCGACAGGCATGAAATCCTTGAAAAACCCGGCCCGCAGTTTCCACTCCGCAGGATTGACACCGACGGTCTTGACTGCGACGCGCACCTGACCCGCACCGGCATGGGGCTCATCGATCTCGACGATCTTCAGAACCTCCGGTCCTCCATACTCATTGAACTGTACTGCTTTCATCTCTGTCTCCTTGCAGTTCTGTTGTCCCGCGTGCGTTAGGCGTTCAGCTCGTTAACCGCGGCGCGCACGGTCTCGGCCCAGGGTGTGGTCGGGCGGCCGATCAGACTCTGCAGTGTGTGGCTGCCGTCCTGCAGCGCACCCTTCGCTGCCTGCGCATCACTGTCAGCCAGCATGGCGGCGATTGGCCCCGGCAGGCCAGCGCCTTCGAGCGCTCCGGCAAAGTCCGCTTCGCTCATGTCGACATAGGCGACGGGCTTACCGGCCGCGCTGGCGATTTCCGCGGCGAACTCGGCCATCGTGTAGCTCTCGTCGCCAGCCAGTTCGTAGGCCGCGCCGGCCTCCGGCGTATCGGTGGTCAGCACCGCGACGGCAGCCTCGGCGAAATCCTGTCGCGCGGCGCTGGAGAAGCGCCCTTCACCGGCAGCACCGATATAGGCGCCGTGCTCGATCGCGGGGGCAATCGAAGCGGTCTTGTTCTCGGTGTACCAGCCATTGCGCAGCAGGGCGTAGGGAATGCCGGACGCCTTGATCGCTGCTTCCGTCTCGCGATGCTCTGGGGCGAGTCCAATCGGGGAACTGTCGGCCCTGAGGATGGAGGTATAAGCGATAAAGCCGACGCCGGCCGCTTTTGCGGCATCGATGGCGTTCTTGTGCTGGGCGGTGCGCTTTCCGACCTCGGAGGCCGAGATCAGGAGCAGACGGTCGATGCCCGCAAATGCCTTTTCAAGAGAGGCGCGGTCGTTGTAGTCGCCGATCCGCACCTCGACACCCAGTGCTTCGAGCGGGGCAGCGGAATCCGGTCGCCGCACCAGGGCGACGACGTTTTGCGCCGGCACCTTCTTCACCAGATCGGCGACGACCAGATTACCCAGTTGGCCGGATGCGCCGCTTACGAGATATTTGGCTGTCTGGTTTGTCATGATAATGCCCTCCACACTTTGAACTTGGTTTCGAAATGAGTTATGGTCTCGTTTCGTTACCAATGATCGACAGGCATTGGAAGGAGGCAGTTTTCAATGACCAGGGAACACGAAGGTAACCTCCCAGGGGTGCCCGAAGAGATTATCCGGCATTTCGATCAATGGCAGGCAGAGGGCGTCGATGCCACGAATTGCCCGGTTCGTGACGTGCTCGACCGTATCGGCGACAAATGGTCGGTGCTGATCCTCATGATGCTTGCGCGCGAGCCGAAGCGGTTCAGTGCATTGAATAAGGCCGTCGGCGACATCTCCAAACGAATGCTGACACAAACGCTGAGAGCATTGCAGCGCGATGGACTGGTTGAGAGGACCGTTTATCCAACGACACCGCCGAGG
>PAPF01000039.1 GCA_002708825.1 Phyllobacteriaceae bacterium
CATCCAGGATTTTGTCCATGGCGAGGACAGGATCGACCTGTCGGCGATTGACGCCGACACCGGCGCGGGCGGCGACCAGGCCTTCGCCTTCACCGGGCGTTTCTTCACCGGCGAGGCGGGGCAGGTGCGTGCCTATGAATGGGGCGGGCTGACCTTCATCGAGGGCGACGTGGACGGCGACCGTGCCGCCGACTTCCGCATCGAACTGGCCGGCACCGGCCTCGGTCTCGACGCCTCCGACTTCGTGCTGTGAGCGGATCGCGGCGTGAATCGTTATCCGATGACATCTACGATCGGGAGGCCGCGCGGGGGATCCCTGGCCAGGTAGCTGAACCATTCATTCAGATTGGCGGCCGGTGTCTCCCGATCCGTTCGTGCGGCTTCAGATCAGGCCGAGCATGCAGGCCAGCATGAGCCCTGCCTGACCCTTGCGCGTCTGGCGGAAAACGCCGGAGCGGTACAGGGCTTTCAGCCGCGCAACCGGCCCGCCCGCGCGCGCGGCCTTGAAATCGTCGATCACCCGGCAGGCGTCGTCCGTCAGCAGGTCGCGGCACTTGTCCAGGCCGGCGATGTTGAGGTCGCTCCATTGCCGGAACCGGCCGCTGAAGATGAATTGCAGGCGCGTGAAGCGGGCCGCCCAGGTGTTGTTGGCGCCCACCAGGTTGCCTTCGTGCTGCCGGTAAAGGATATCCGGGTCCGGGTTGTAACGCACCATGCCGCCGGCACCTGCAACGATCATGTAGCTCCACCAGTCGTGGCTGACGAAATCGGTGCGGCGGGTTGCTTCCTGCACGAGGCGGAAGGCATGCCGGTTCATGACCATCGTGTTTGCCCCGGCAATCGACTGGACGATCGCGTTGCGGAAACAGGGCGGCCGGGAGAAAAGCGGAGAAAATTCGCTGCTTGCCGTTGCCGGGAAATTGCGCGTCCTGCCGCAGTAAAGGCCGGGCGTTCCCGCCGGCAGCGCTTCGAGCCAGCCGATGGCCTTTTCCAGTTTCGCCGGATCCCAGATATCGTCCTGGTCGCAGAATGCCACGTAGTCCGCCTTCCCGGCATCATGTGCCAGGATCAGCGAACGGAAATTCGCCGCGAACCCGCGGCCCGGTCCGGCCGTGACCTCGAAGGATCCCTTGGACCATGCACTCGCATAGCGCGCCAGTTGCCGCTGGGTCCGGTCCGTCGAGCGGTCGTCCGAGACGATCACGTTGATCCGCGGCCAGGTTTGCTGCGCAAGCGATTCCAGTTGCTCGATCAGGTAGTTCTCGCCATTGAACGTCGCCATCAGCACGGCCACGCGCCGCGCCGGCGTGGCCAGGTCCTGCGCTTGGCGAAGGGTGGATTCGGTTTCAGCCACAAGGGGATCGTCAGCCAGGGCGGGCATGGCCATCCGCCTTGACGTGCGTTTATCGACTGAAATCGGCGCAATCGAGTTCATTCAAACCTGCGTTGCCGGCATGCCCGTGCCGGTTCTTTGTGGTTTCCTGACCCCACCGGAAAACCTAGGCGATCACGAGTGAATAATCCAGCTTTTTCAGACTATCCGGAAATGTCTGGGAGAGCCTGGATGCTGTTGGAAACGGTGGTTTTCACGATCCGTCCTTGAGAACCACCTCCACCCCTTCGACATCGATGGCGCGTCCCTTGCCGTCCGTGTCTGCCCAGATGCCGATGAAGTCGCGCCCCGGAGCACCCTTCGGCTCCGGAACTTCATAGTCGAAACGGTGGGCCGATACCGCTGTACCGGGTTCGAAGGTCTGCCAGCCGGAATTGCCGACCGCCGCGGTCGAGTAGGCCACAGCGAAGGACGGAGACGGGTTGTCCGCCGCCGACTTTGCCCAGACCGTGACCGTGATGGTCTTTCCGCCGACCCGCTGCTCGATTTCCTCGGGGACGATGACGAAAACGCCTCCGGTGGCTCCCCCGGCAACCGCATTCTCCACTGTGCTTGTCATCCGGAGCGCATCGCCGGATACGTCCACCGTGTTGCCGTCCTGGGCCCTGAAGAGTTGCGCATCCGCCGCCAGGACCGAGAAAACGGCGTCCGCTGAAATCGTGGCGCCGGCTGCCGCCTCCTGCACCGCTTCGGGCACGTCGGCAGACGGGAGCGTCGGGTCGCCGGGTGAGAGATACAGCATTCCCGCTGCAGCCGCGAGCAGGACAGCCGCCCCAAGCCCGGCGGACCAGACCAGGCGCCCGCCACGCGAGCGTTTTCCGCGCGGGGCGTCCGGCGCAGCCGGTTCCGGCACGGGTTCGGGATAGAGAACGGGAGCTGAAAAGGCACTTTCCACGCTGGCAACCGCCTTGTCGAGTTCCTCCAGCGCCCGTTGCACCTTCGGATGCGTCTGGCTCAGGCCCTGCCGGTTGGCGGATTCCCGAACATGTCTTTCGATCTCGGTGTAGACGGCACGCCTCGCTTCCGGATCTTCTGCTTCCAGCCGGTTTATCCTCTCATGGAGCAGCTTCTCGAACCTGAGTTGCATGCGAATGCTTGTCCCTTTTCGCCACGAGGCTGTCCGGTCACGTATTGGAAAGCAGTGTATTCACGATTCATGCGCTCTTGGCCATGACGAATACACGATTCCCGTTCGATGAACGGACTGCGAACATACGGTTCCCGGCGGGTCGTTGTGCATCTGCAACAAATGCCGTGGTACACGCCTGCCGGTGCGCGCGCGAGGCGCCGGTGCGGTTGCAGCGCGGCGAATGAGGGTTGACGCCGGCTTGTCAATTCATGCTATGGGCTCTCTCCGGACCGGCTTCCTCCGGGTGCGCGAGACCTGTGGATCGATGAAGAACCTTTCGATGATCGCCGGATTGACCGATATCGGCCGTGCACTGGTGCGCCAGAGGCTCTGTTACGAACTTGCGCTGGAAGACCTGCGTGACCGGTACAGGCGCACGATATTCGGCCTTCTCTGGATCTGCCTGAGCTTCCTGCTTTTTGTACTGGTCAAGAACATCGTCTTCTCCACGCTCAGCGACCGCGATCCGGCTTATTTCTTTACCTACATGACCGTCGGTTTCGCCATCTGGACGTTCATGCAGTCGGTGCTGACGGAAGGCAGCAATTGCTACAACCTGTCGCGTTTCTGGATCCTGGGCACGAATCTGCCCTACTTCCTTTACATCTGCCGCTACATCTATCGCGCGGCAATCGAGTTCCTGCTCGTCATGGCCACCGCACTGGCCGCCTGTCTCCTCATCGGCAGGATCGAGCTTGCCGGCCTTGCCTGGTTCGTTCCGGTCCTCGCCTTCTACATGCTGACCGCGGTCGGCGCGATCATGCTGCTGGCGCCGCTGGCGGTGCTGTTTCCCGATGTCGTGCATGCGGTCCGCTCGGTCATGCGCGTCATGTTCTTTGCCACCCCGATCATCTGGGTGCCCGTGGAAGGCACGGTCCTGGAAACGGTGGCGCTCTACAATCCGTTCACCCACTATATCGCGCTTCTGCGCGGCCCGTTGCTGGGCGAGCCTGTCGCTGCGGCAAGCCTTGCCGTCTGCGCGGCCGGCACCGGCTTCCTGCTCCTGGCGGGTCTTTTCGCCTTTTCCAACAGCCGGCGCTCGATCGCCTACCTGATCTGAGGCCGGGGATGGAATTCAAGGTCGACAACGTGTCCGTCTATTTCCGTGACCGGTGGATATTCCGCTTGGGCGCGTCGCGGCGGCGCGGCAACCAGCCGGGCGGGCGCATCGTCAGGGAGAACGGCAGGGCCTATCTGCGCGCCTTGCACGCAGTGAGCTTCAGCTTGAAGGCTGGCGACCGGCTGGCGCTGATCGGTCCCAACGGGGCGGGCAAGTCCACGCTCCTGCGCGTCATGGCCGGGATCTACATGCCGACGACCGGGAGCGTTGAATGCGATGGCACGGTCGGCAGCGCGCTCGACCTGTCCATCGGTTTCCGGCCCGAGGCCACCGGGCGGCGCAATGTCGTGCTCAAGAGCCTGATGGCGGGACGCCGGAGCGAGGACCTGGCCGCGATCATGACCGACATCGAGGAGTTCTCCGAACTCGGCGATTTCATGGACGCGCCGATGCGCACCTATTCCGCCGGCATGCGCGCGCGTCTCGCCTTCGGGCTGATCACCGCCCTTCGGCACGATGTTCTCCTGCTCGACGAATGGATCGGGGTCGGCGACCGGTCATTCCATGCCAAGGCGACGGAACGGATGAGCCGTTTCGTCAGTGACGCCAACATCCTCGTCCTGGCCTCCCACAATCCCGGCCTGCTGCGCGAAAGCTGCAATCTGGGCCTGGTGATCGACGCGGGCGAGATGAAGTTCTTCGGTCCGCTGGAGGAAGCGCTGGCCTTCTACGACCGGACCTGAATCCGGCGGCAGCCATGCCGGTTTGTCCACGCCGTTCCGCCCGCCGCATAGGATGGGCGAAACGGAAAGGATGCCGCCATGGAAAAAACCCCGACGCTTGAACTGCCGCTGATCCAGCCATCCCAGGCGCAGAAGCACGTGACCCACAACGAGGCGCTGATGCGGCTCGATGCGGTGGTCAACCTGCGCCTCGAAGCGCTTGCTGCCACCGAGCCGCCGTCCTCGCCGCAGGACGGCCAGTGCTGGGCAATCGGAACCGGGGCCTCGGGCCCGTGGACGGGCCGGGACGGCCAGGTTGCCGTCAGGACGGCCGGCGCCTGGGACTTTGTCGAACCGCTCCGGGGCTGGCTCGCCCACGATGTGACCGGCGACCGGACGGTGGCGTTCGACGAAGGCGAGTGGCGCCCGCACCGCGGCGAACTGCCGGATGAAGGCTATTTCGGCACGTCGCTCGGCATTGGCGCGCAGGCAGACGGAGATAACCGCCTCGCGGTCGCCGGCAAGGCCAGCCTTTTCACCCATTCAGGCGATGACCACCGCCTTGTCATCAACCGGGCGGACTTGGGCGACACGGCGTCCGTGGTCTTCCAGACCGGATTTGCCGGCGGCGCGGAAATCGGCCTGGCGGGCTCCGGCAATCTCGCGCTCAAGGTGGCGGATACGGCGGGAAACTGGGCCGATGCGCTGGTCGCGGAACCCGACGGCCTCGTCACCCTGCCGGCCCGGCCCCTTGCCCGGGCGACACTGGGCGGCGGCTGGCGCGACATCGCCGACAGCACGCTGGCCGGTTTCAACACGCTGTTCCAGTCGAATGGCGGCGTTTCGCTCGGCTCTGCCATTACGAACGGGGAGGGCCGCTGGCTGACCGTTCCCCATGCTGGCTTTTACCTGATCCGGCTCAACATCTTCGCAAGCAATTTCTTCCGGGTGAACCTGGTGCGCAACGATTCCCGCGACCTGCTCGGCTTCATGATCTCGGACGGCTCGGCCCAGCGGTCCTATTCGGCCAATGCCGTCTTCATGACCGACCTTGCCGCAGGCGACCGCCTGGCGCTGGAATTCATCGGGTCCGCGCGCTGCGTCTTCTTGAAGGACTATACCGAACTTTCGCTCGTGAGACTTTGAGAATACCGCCTCCGGGTACTCGGCAAATGCTGATCAAAGGCCGGGCTGTTTCCAAACTGCACCAGTTCGGCCGAGACGCACCCTACGTGCTCTATTCAACAGACAATACGAATTGCCTAATTAAATAAATTATCATACGCCGTTGCCGCAACTTCCGGAGCGGCCATGCTTTTCAATTCGCCGGTGTTCATGTTCGTCTTCCTGCCGGCGGCACTGGCGGTGTTCCTGCTCTTGCGCCGGTTCCGGCTGGTCCGGACGGCCCAGGCGGCCCTCGTTCTGGCGTCCTTCGTTTTCTACGCCTGGTGGAACCCGAAATATCTTCTGCTGCTCCTGCTGTCGATCGTGGTCAACCTGGCCATGGCCCGTGTTATCGGCAATCTGCGTTCGGGCGACGGCGCCGACAAGGGCCGGCGCCGGGCCGCCGCACGCTCGCTGCTTCTCATCGCCATCACATTCAATCTCGGCCTGCTCGGCTACTTCAAATACGCCAATTTCTTCCTCGATACGCTAACGGCGCTCGGCGTTTCGGGCTTCGGCCACATCAACGTGCTGCTGCCGCTGGCCATTTCCTTCTTCACCTTCCAGCAGGTCGCCTACCAGGTGGATACCTACCAGGGGAAGATCCAGGATCACGATCCGGTCCGCTACGCGCTCTTCGTCACCTTCTTCCCGCAGCTGATCGCCGGCCCGATCGTCCACCATTCGGAAATGATGCCGCAGTTCCGCGAGGAGGTGCAGCATGGCCGCGACCGGCTGTCCGATTTCCAGCTCGGCCTGTTCATATTCGCCATCGGCCTGTTCAAGAAGGTGCTGATCGCCGACACGATCGCGCAGTTCTCCTCGCCCGTCTACAACCAGGCGCTGAACGGCGCGCAGCCGGATTTCTTTGCCGCCTGGCTTGCCGCGCTCGGCTACACGGTGCAGATCTACTTCGATTTCTCCGGCTATTGCGACATGGCGACGGGTGCCGCCCGCATGTTCGGCATCAAGCTGCCGGCCAACTTCTTCTCGCCCTACAAGTCGCTCTCCATCGTCGAGTTCTGGCGGCGCTGGCACATAACGCTGTCGCGGTTCCTGCGGGATTATCTCTACATACCGCTGGGCGGAAACCGCCGTGGCCGGGTGCGGCGTTACTCCAACCTGATGACGACCATGCTGCTCGGCGGCCTGTGGCATGGCGCCGGCTGGACCTTCGTCTTCTGGGGCTTCCTGCATGGGGCCTATCTGGTCGTCAACCATGCCTGGACGGCATTGATGGTGCGCTCCGGACGCCAGGAGCAACTGGCAGGCTCCGGCCTCTACCGTTTCTTCTGCTGGACGGTCACCATGCTCGCCGTCATCGTCGCCTGGGTCTTCTTCCGCGCCGAGAGCTTCCCTGCCGCCATCGCCATCCTGAAGGGCATGGCCGGCATGAACGGCGTCGAGATCAGCCCGGCGCTGGCAAACATAATGGCGCGCATTGGTTTCGATATTGAAGTTTTGCGTCCCCTTATATCAAATGCAGCATTGCCGCTAGAAAACTTGTTGTCGGGCTTCCTGCTCGCTGCCATCGCCATCTGGGCTGCCGCGAAATGGCCCAATGTCTATGAAATGACCGCAGATCGCGACCCGCTTGTCGATGCCGGCGCCTGGATCGAACGGCCGGCGGCCGTGCAATGGTCGCCCACGGTTCTGTGGGCCGTGCTGACGGGCTTCCTGCTGGCGCTTGCCTTCATGAGCGTCTTCAGTGCCGCCCCGTCGGAATTCCTGTATTTCCGGTTCTAGCGGGAAAAGCGGAGGAGACAACGCCATGCGCCACGTCTTTCAGGTCGTTTCGGCCACAGTGCTGTCCGTCGTGTTCCTGTTTTTCGCCTCGGCCTACATCCTGCCGCCCACCAGCGACGTCGCCTGGGTGGAAAACCTCTACGCGATGAAGCAATGGCGCGTGGCGAACATGCCGGAGGAGGGCCCGCGCATCTTCGTTGTCGGCGGCTCGGAGGCTCATTATTCCGTTTCCGCCGAGCAGATCGAACGGGAGACCGGCATTCCGGCAGTGAACTTCGGAACCCATGCTGGGCTTGGCTGGGACGGGCACCTTATGATGGTCGAGCCGTTTCTACGTGATGGCGATATCGTTATTTACTCCGCCAACTATTATTCTGTAGAAGAAGAGGGTCCGTCGCAGCTACATTCACTTTTTATGAGGAGAAACAAACCGCTGTCGTTTTTTAACAGACCTGTTTCTGAATGGCCCGAGTATTTTGGGTTCGCGGTTTTTGATCAGTTTTTGCGAGCGGTGCCAAGTGCATTTTCTTTGCGTGCAGCTAATGCAAATGGCGTGAAGCTAAATTCATACGGTGATGAGGCTCAGTATAATGTAGATAAAGGTGATTTATTAGAGCCAGTTAAGGGGAATGTGCAGCTCGTTCCTTATCTGAGTGAGGCGCCTTTTGGGATAAGAAAACTAAAAGCTTATCAAAATAGATGGGAATGGAAAGGGGTAAAGCTGTATGTATATTGGATGGCCGCCAAAGATAGGCCGGAATTTGATACATTTGAAGAAAAAAGAAAAATGCGGCGTTTTGGGCTCTATGCAAAAGCCTATGGCTTGCCGCAACTGAACGAACCCTACGAGACCCTGCTCTCCGACGAGGAACTGGCCAACGGCCCGTCGCATGCCAATTCCATCGGCCGCGAGCGCTACACCTCGATCCTGATCGAGCGCCTCAAGCAAAAACTGTGACACGGACGCAACCATGGGCAACCGGTGATGACCGGTATCAATGCCCTGTCATTGTGCAACTGCGAAACAAGGGTTAAGAACCGGGCGGGGCTAGGCAAGGACAGAGTTCGGACATCATGGCACGAATCTTCATTACCGGCGGCGCCGGCTTCATCGGCAGCAGGCTGGCCCGCGCCCTGCGCGGCGAGCATGCCGTCACCGTCTATGACAACTATCTGCCGCAGGTTCATGCCGGCAACGAGGCGCCGGCCGACTGGCTGGACGGCGTGACGATCGTCCGGGCCGATGTCCGTGACGCGGACGCCCTGGCTGAGGCCATTGCCGCCGCGGATCCTGAGATCGTCTATCACCTGGCCGCAGAGACCGGCACGGGTCAGTCCTTCGACGAACCGGTGCGCTACAACGGCGTCAACATCATGGGTACGGCGAACCTGATCGAGGCCGTGCGCGCCCATGCACCCAACCTGAAGCGCATCGTGCTGGCCGGCTCCCGTTCCGTCTACGGGGAAGGGGCCTGCATCGACGCCGATGGCCGGCCGGCCGCCGCCGTCGAGCGCAAGCCGGAACACATGGCCGCCGGCGATTTCGAGCCGCGCGACGCGGCGGGCCGCAAGCTGACGCCGGTGCCGACCAGTTCGCTCAATTGCCCGGTCGAGCCGGCCTCCATCTACGCCTCGACCAAGCTGATGCAGGAATACCTGCTACGGCAGGCGTTCTGGGGAACGCCGGTGGAAATCGGCATCCTGCGCCTGCAGAATGTCTATGGCCCCGGCCAGTCGCTCAACAATCCCTATACCGGCGTCATTTCGATTTTCCGCCGCCAGATCGAGGAGGGGAAAACCCTCAACATCTTCGAGGATGGCGTGATCACCCGCGATTTCGTGTTTGTCGATGATGTGGTCGCCGCATTCAAGGCCATCGGCCTGGTGGCCGAATGCCCGCGCGACATCGTCGACATCGGCTCGGGCGAAGCGACGACCATCCTGCACATGGCGAAGACCCTGCTGTCGCTGATGGGCCGCGATCCGGAGAAGGTGAGGATCACCGGCGATTTCCGCGCCGGCGACATCCGTTACGCCGTCGCCGACATTTCCATGGCCAGGGAAAAGCTGGACTGGCAACCGGACTACGATCTCGACCGTGGCCTGCGCGCGTTTCTTGCCTGGTCGGCGGGATAGCGGCAAAACTTGGAAGCGACAGCCTGACAGCAATAGAAATGGGCGCTGCCCTTCGAGGAGAATCGATATGACGAAACCCAAGCTGCTTTGCTTCGGCCACAGTCACCTTGTATGTATCGATGTCGCAGTAAAGTGGCGCGAGCAGTCACTCGAAGGGTTTAGGGACGCTTTCGACATTCGATTCGAGCAGCTTCGGAGAGAACCATATCATCCGAATTTTGTTGATGTTGGCGGGAAAAGGGAACTGACGACGGAATGTGAAAATGCCATGGCGTCTGCAATTGCGGATTTCAAACCGGATGCTATATTAGCAGTATTCAGCGGGCAGGAATACCAGATTTTTTCCATTCTGAATCATCCGATCAAATTTGATTTTGTAACTCCAAATAATCCGGCTTACGTACCTAAAAATTCAGAAATAATTCCATTTGTTCTTGTGAAGGCGCAATTAAAATATTTGATTGAAAGGAGTGTTTTGATTTTTATTGATAAAATTAAGGGGATAACAAATGTGCCTGTATTTATGGTCGCCCCACCGCCCCCAATTGAAAGTGAAGAGCATATTTTGACTTACCCCGGTCCCTTTGCTGAAGATGCAAAGGAATTTGGCGTTTCGCCGGCCCCATTCAGAAGAAAAGTATGGAAAGTATATTGTGACATTTTGAAAGAAGAAGGCGCTAGGCATGGCGCTAACGTGCTTATGCCGCCAAAGACTGTCATGGACAATGGCTATATGGCGCAGGATTGCTGGCGAAAAGACCCAGTCCATGGGAATGTAAAATACGGAAATGCAATAATACATATGGTTCTAAATAGGGCATTTGGTCATGCGGGAGTAAATAAACATGACTAATTCACCGTATTCAGCATTACCAGATCATTGCTTTTGGAGAAGGGCTAACCGGGCTCAAGAAGGGAGTGATATTGACCCTGTTATTTCGGCCGGATTTCTTATCACCCCCGAAATGAAAATAGCAACTGCTGGAAGTTGCTTTGCGCAGCATATTTCGAGACATCTTATGATGTCCGGCTATAACTATTTTGTCGCGGAAGATGCGCATCTTGCAATAAGCAAGGAAATCGCAAAAAAGTATAATTACGGTACTTTCTCCGCCCGGTTCGGTAATCTCTACACGGCACGCCAACTTTGGCAGCTTGCGCAGCGCGCCTATGGCAGGTTCACGCCACAGGAAGACGCCTGGGAGCATGAGGACGGCTGGCTGGACCCTTACCGGCCCAACATCCAGCCCGGCGGTTTTGTCTCTCCTGAAGAACTTCACGCCGACCGCGAGCAGCATTTCGCAGCGGTGCGCACCATGCTGGAGGAATGCGACGTCTTCGTCTTCACCTTCGGCCTCACCGAGGCCTGGCGGTCGAAAGTCGATGGCGCGGTCTTTCCGCTCTGCCCCGGCACGGCGGGCGGCACCTTCGATCCTGAACGGCATGAGTTCGTCAACTTCACCGTGGACGAGGTGGTCGCCGATTTCTCCGCCTTTACCGATTTCTTGCTCGAAGTGAATCCGGACGTGAAGATCCTGATGACGGTCTCGCCGGTGCCGCTCATGGCGACCGCGCGCGCCGATACCAGTGTCATCGTCTCGACCGCCTATTCCAAGGCGGTGCTGCGCGTCGCCACCGAGATGCTGGCGGCGAAATACGGTCAGGCCTTCTATTTCCCCTCCTACGAGGTGATCACCGGCAATCATGCAAGGGGACGGTATTTCGAGGAAGACTTGCGGGAGGTTCGTCCAATGGGCGTTGCCCATGTCATGCGCTTGTTCATGAAACACTATTGTGGCATTGAGACCGGCGCGCCGCGGCCGCTTCCGGCCAGGGATGACGATTCGGGCGATGCCTTCGCCGAGAAGATGGCCGAGAACATCGGCGTCATCTGCGACGAGGAACTGCTCGACCAGGGGGAATCGGCTGGCTGACACCGCACTGGCGGCCAAGACTTGCGGGGGCATGAATCATGGAGCAGAAACCGCTTGAGCCCATGGAAAGGCGCCAGAAGGAACTTCGCCTTTACTACATCCAGCAACGCCTCGGCGAATTGCGCCGCGAGACCCAGGCGCTCCACGACGAGCGCCTTCGCCTGATGCACGAACTGGGCCGCGCCACCACGACGATGAAGGATTGAGAGACAGCATGCGTTTTGTCGTTCACATCGGGCCGCACAAGACCGGCACCTCCTACATGCAGATGCGGCTCTTCCAGGGGCGCGAGGAACTGGAGAACCGCGGCTGGGTCTATCCCGACATCGGCACCTATGGCATGGAAGCCCAGCACGACGTGGCTCACAATCCGGCGCTCTTCATCGAGCCCGAGGGCGAATATGCCAAGGATTTCCGCGACATCATCCAGCGCTGCCATGACGAGGGCAAGAACCTGCTCCTGTCGGCCGAGGGCTTCCGCACCTGGGATGCGGAGAAGATGCTGCGGCTGACGGATCTGGTCGGCGCCGAGAAGGCCGAACTGGTCTTCGCCTTCCGCTGTCCCTTCTCGGTCTTCTATTCCTACTGGGCGGAAGAGGTGAAACAGGGCTTCTCGGGAAGCTTGGCGTTCCGCTTCATGCAGAATTTCATCGACTGGGAAAACTCGCAGATCCTCAATCCCTTCTTCGACCTGAAGCGCTTCGAAGACAATGCCCGTTTCGACATCAACGTCCTCTATTTCGATGCCGCGCGGAAGCACAAGATCGACATCTGCGACCTGCTGACCGATGGCATCATGGGCTGCGGCGTCCTGCCGCCGCCGGCGCGCGAGACCGTCAACGAGGGTTTCCCCATCGAACTGACAGAATTCCTGCGCCTCATCACCTTCCGCCACACGAAGACCAAGCGCTTCACCAATTCGCGCTACCGTCTGGCCTTCATGCAGCACACCACGCCGGAAGAACGCGCCGAGATCATCCAGACGGTGAAGACGAAGGCCGGCGACGCCTTCCGCGTCTTCCAGCTTCCCCGCGACAACATGTTCTACAACGAACTCAAGCAGCGGTTCGCGGCCAGGCCCTATACCCGCAAGCTGCCCGAGGGCGGCGAACAGGATCTGCCGGACACGGTGCTCAAGTGGCGCTTCGGCGATCTCGGCATGATGGCGGCGGTGCCCGAGATCATGGCGCTTGTGGAGAAATACGAGGAAAGGCTAAAAGCAGTCGGATTCTGACGATAGACGGGGACACCGAACCGTCCGGCTGTCAGGCCGGCCGGTTTTCAGTGCCGAAAGAAAGAAGAGAAAACGTCCCGAATGCGATTGGTCATCCATGCCGGTCCCCACAAGACCGGAACCTCCTACATACAGCAGCGCCTCACCGACAACCGTGATTTCCTGCGCCAGTCCGGCTGGATCTATCCCTCCATCGGAACGATGGGCACCGAGGGGCAGCATGTCATCGCGCAGAAGGCGGGTACGAGGCTTGACCTTGACTGGCCGCCGAACCTGGAAATCCTGGAGCTTGGCGAAATCTGCAGGGCTGAAGGTGCCAACCTGATCCTGTCCGCGGAAGGATTCCGCGTCTGGGATGCCGAGCGCCTGCTGCATCTTGCCGATGCGCTCGGTTTCGAGAAGGTCGAACTGCTCTACGTGGTCAGGGATCCCTATTCGGTCTACCGGTCCTACTGGGCCGAGGAGGTCAAGCAGGGATATGGCAATTCGCTTCCCGCCCGCATGATGTCGTCGTTCATCGCGCCGGAACGGTCGTTTCTCCTCAATCCGATGATCGACATAAGGCGCATGACGGCCTCGGACCGCATCTCCATGACGCTGATGTACTACGACGCGCTCAAGGCAGCCAGGTTCGACATTTGCGACGTCATAACGGGCGAGATCCTGCGCCTGGGCGTCCTGCCGGAACTCAAGCGCGAACGGGTCAACGAGAGTTTTTCCATCGAACTGACGGAATTCCTCCGTCTGCTGACCGTGCGGCACTACAAGACCAAGCGCCACAGTGGCCCTGCCTTGCGCAATGCCTTCGTCCGGCAGATCCCCCGCGACGAGGTCGAGCGGATCCAGGCCATCGTGAATGCGCATGGCCAGGAGTGCTTCCGTTCGCTCACCCTGCCGCGCGCCACGCCCTTCTACGAGAATCTGAAGCGTGAACTCGCCGAGGTCCCGGTCCATCGCCATCTGCCGGAAGCCGGCTACGAGGGACTGCCGTCCGAACCGGCTGTCTGGACGTTCATGGATATCGGCGAAATGATGAATATTCCTCAGATCGCGCAGATTGTTCTTGAGACGGAACAGCGCCTCAAGCTCTAATATAAGCTGGGGCGCATGCAAACGCGGACGGGGCATTCCGCGGCTAGAAGCAGGGAAAACCAATGCTGGCCACCATCTACGTCATCCCCAGCATGACGTCCGTCCACGAGTACATGCAGCTGGCGCTGGAAAAGCTGCGCGCGGCATCGCGCGTCCTGATCATCGTCACGGACACCTATCAGGGAACACGCGAATGGGAGGCGCTGGCGGGCATCGAGCCGGACGCGCTGGTTCCCTTCGGGGAGGGCGCGCGCAGCGTCTTCAACGGTTACAAGGCCGGTCTCTCCTACTTCCTCGACCGTCATGCGGACGACAGCGGTCCCCTAGTCCTGGCCGAGGGGCTGGCCTTCGGGCCGTTCAGCGATCCGGCCGAATTCGCTTCCCTTGTGGATGACGAGACCGGCATGATGGCAGCCAACTACATCGCGCCGAAGCTGGACGTGCGCTATGCGAACATGGAACTGCCGCAGCGCATTCCGCTGCTGGACTTCGCGGTGCTGTCTGATTCGCTGTGGAAGCGCCCTGACTTCCGCCAGTTCTGGGAAAGCCACGCGCCGAACGGCGACTATGAGCGCGAGTTGCTGGACAACTACGCGGATTTCGCCCGCTGGCTCGACGACAACGGCATCGAGGTCGCCTATCCCTTCGATACCGGCCGCTACGAGACCTCCGAACCCGGCCTTTACGAAATGGAGAAGCTGGCCCGCGAGGACCTGCTGGCCACCATTCCGAACCACGGCTTCCTGATCGACCCGCTCCTGTCTGATCTCTATACGCTCAACCAGCGGGCCACGCTCGACACGTTGCGCCAGCGCTTTCCCCGCGAATACGCGGCAATCTCCCGTTTCCTGGTGAAGAACCGCGAACTGCGCGATCTCCACGCCACGGCCGACCAGGTCGAGGTACTGGATGAGGTGGCACGCCACCCGCGCAAGAAGAAGTGGAAATTCGGGACAGTCGGTGTCTTCATCCACGCCTTCTATGCCAACATGATGCCCGAGTTCTGGGCACTGATCGAGCGGCTGCCGGACAATTTCCATCTCTACATCACGACGGCAACGGATGAGAACAAGGTCCTTATAGAGGCCTTCCTCGACGAGAAGGGTTTTCCCGCCGATCGCCGCGATGTGCGCGTCGTGGAACAGAATCGCGGCCGCGACATGGGCTCGCTGTTCATCTCCTTCCGTGATGTCATCATGGAGGACCGCCACGAACTCTGCCTGCGCCTGCATTCCAAGCGCACGCCGCAGGTTGCCCGCCAGATCGGCGAATCCTTCAAGGCGCACCTGTTCGACAATCTCGTCTATACGAACGGCTATATCCGCAATCTCTACGACATGATCGAGGAACAACCCGATCTCGGCCTGATCATGCCGCCCACCATCCATATCGGGTTCGGCACGCTCGGCCATGCCTGGTTCAACAACCGCGACCCCTTTTTCAGCCTGGCCCGGGACATGGGGTTGAACGTGCCCTTCGACAGCCACACGCCGCTGGCGCCCTACGGCACCATGTACTGGTTCCGGTCAAAGGCGCTGCGCCGCATGTTCGAATGGCGCTGGAAGTGGGAGCAGTACAATCCCGAGCCGATGCATGTCGATGGCGGCCTGGCCCACGTGCAGGAGCGTCTGATCCCTTATGTCGTCCAGAACGCCGGCTACCGGGTCGTCTCCATCATGAATCGCCAGGCCGCGGCGCGCAATTACGCCAAGCTGGAATACAAGCTTCAGCGCCTCGCCTCGCAGATCCCGACGGCCAATGTCCATGAGCAGTTTGTCTACCTGCAGAATTCCCAGCGGCCGGGAACACGCACCTGGCTGGAATTCCTGACCCCGCTTTACCAGAAGCACGTCATGACACGGCCGGGCCTGCTGCGCATTGTCCGCCCATTCGCCCAAGGCGTACGCCGGCGGTTGCTTCGCTAGGCGGAAAAATCGCGCAGGCGGCGTCATTCTGCCGGCCTGTAACGAAAAAGCCACGCGCCGGAAATTGGCGCGTGGCTCAAGGACGGGTGGAGGCCTGCCGGATCAGGCCGAGGTCAGGAGCCGTTCAACAACGGCGGCGCTGGACGCCCGCCATTCAGGGGCGCGATAGCCGAACGCCGCCTCGAACTTGCTGCAATCGAGCCGCGAATTGGACGGACGCCGGGCCTTGGTCGGGAAGTCGGCCGTCGTGATCGGCCTCACGGTGGCTGTCGGGCCGCCATGATCGGCGCTGACGGCCATGATGTGGGTGGCGAAGTCGCACCAGCTGCAATGGCCGGTTCCCGCCAGGTGATAGGTTTCGCCAAGGCCCTTCGCCGGATCGGCCCGCCAGGCGGCAATGCAGGCAAGAAGCCCGTCGGCAATGTCGAGCGCGTTGGTCGGGTTGCCGAACTGGTCGGCCACCACGGTCAGTTCGTCGCGCCCCTCGGCAAGGCGCAGCATGGTCTTGACGAAGTTCTTGCCGAACGGGCTGTAGACCCAGGCCGTGCGCGCGATGACATGCTTGTCCCAGGCGTCCCTGATCGCGTTTTCCCCGTCCAGCTTCGTCTGGCCGTAGACGCCGGTCGGACCGGTCGGGTCCGTTTCCGTCAGCGGTGCGTCACCGGTACCGGGGAAGACATAATCGGTTGACAGGTGGATCAGCCGGGCGTCGAGTTCACGGCAGGTTTCGGCAATCATCCCTGGCGCCACGCCGTTGCAGCGGGCGGCGAGATCCGGCTCGTCCTCCGCCAGATCGACAGCCGTGTAGGCCGCCGCGCTGACGACGACATCCGGCGCGGCATTTCTCAGCGTCTTGCGAATGGTATCCGGATCGGCAAGGTCGAACTGCGGCCGGCCGGCGAAGACCAGTTCGATACCGTCCACGCCTGCCCAGCGTTCCGCGATCGATTGCGCGACCTGTGAGTCGCGCCCTGTCACGAGGACCTTCATGGCCTTGCCTTGCCCGTTCCAAGGCGCTCGCCGCCGAGCTTGTTGTGCAACGGCCGCCACCACCATTCATTGCCCAGATACCAGTCGATCGTGTCGGCCAGCCCGCTTTCGAACGTGTGTGCGGCCTTCCATCCCAGTTCGGTCTCGATCTTGGCGGGATCGATGGCATAGCGCCGGTCATGGCCCGGCCGGTCCGTGACCATGGTGATCAGGTCGCCATAGCTCTTGCCGCCGGTCCTCGGCTTCTTCTGGTCCAGGATGGAGCAGATCGCCCGTACGACCTCAATGTTCTGGCGCTCGGCCCGGCCGCCGATATTGTAGCTCTCGCCGACCCGGCCGCGCGTCGCCACGCATTCCAGCGCCGCGGCATGATCGTCCACGTAGAGCCAGTCGCGGATGTTCTCGCCCTTGCCGTAGACGGGAAGCGGCTTCTCGTCGAGGGCATTGAGGATGACGAGCGGGATCAGCTTTTCGGGGAAGTGGAAGGGGCCGTAATTGTTCGAGCAATTGGTCATCACGACCGGCAGGCCGTAGGTATGGTTCCAGGCCCTGACCAGGTGGTCGGATGCCGCCTTGGATGCGGAATAGGGTGAGGAGGGCGCATAGGGCGTTTCCTCGGTGAAGATCCCGCTGTCGAAGGGCAGGTCTCCGAACACCTCGTCGGTGGAGATGTGATGGAAGCGGAACCGCTCCTTCTTTTCCCCCGTGAGGTCCTCCCAGTGCGCCCGGGCGGCCTTGAGCAGGCGGAACGTGCCCACGATGTTGGTTTCGATGAAAACCTCCGGCCCGTCGATGGAACGGTCGACATGGCTTTCGGCGGCCAGGTGCATGAGCACGTCGATCGCTTCCTCGCGCAGCAGGTCGCGGATTTTCGCCTCGTCGCAGATATCGGCTTCCACGAAGCGGTAATTGTCCTGCGCCTCGATGGATTTCAGCGATGCCAGGTTGCCCGCATAGGTCAGCTTGTCGACATTGACGACCCGGTTGTCCGGGTTGGCGGCCAGGCGCCGGCAGACCGCCGAGCCGATGAATCCGGCGCCGCCGGTGATCAGGAAATTCATGGCTCAATCCTTGGAATAGGTGAATCCGGTATCCGTCTCGGCCAGCAAGGCCGCGTCCTTGTCCTTCTGGGACAGGATGACGGATGCGATGTCGACCGGCCACTCGATGCCGATATCGGGATCGTCGAACCGGATCGACCGGTCATGATCGCGCGAATAGAGCGCGGAGACCTTGTAGAGGAACTGGGTATCGGGTTCGAGCGTCACGAAGCCGTGGGCAAAGCCTGCCGGCAGGTAGAGCTGGTTCCACTTTTCCGCGGACAGTTCGATGCCCACCCATTTGCCGTAGGTCGGCGATCCCTTGCGGATATCGACGGCAACATCGAAGACCGAGCCGGAAACCACCCGCACCAGCTTTGCCTGGTCGAAGGGCGGCAACTGGTAATGCAGGCCGCGCAGGACGCCGACCTGCCTGGAGAAGGAATGGTTGTCCTGCACGAAATCGGCATCGATGCCGTTCGCCTTGTAGACAGTGGCGTTGTAGACCTCGGAGAACCAGCCGCGATCGTCACCGAACTTGTCGGGGACCACCTCGATGACGCCGTCGATGGCGAGCGGATTGAAGGTCGGCATCAGGTCATCTCCTTCACGCGGCGGCGCAGGTACTGCGCGTAGTCGCCCTTGCCAAGCTCGTCTGCCCGCCGGAGCATCTGTTCCGCGTCGAGCCACTTGTTCTCGAACCCGATCTCCTCGAGGCAGGCGATCTTGTAGCCCTGGCGATGCTCGATCGTGCGCACGAAGGCCGCCGCCTCGTGCAGCGAATCCGGTGTGCCGGTGTCGAGCCATGCATAGCCCCGGCCCATGCGCGCAACGGTCAGGTCGCCGCGCGTCAGGTAGGCGCGGTTGACGTCGGTGATTTCCAGTTCGCCGCGGGCCGACGGTTTCACGTCGGCGGCGATGTCCACGACGTCGTTGTCGTAGAAATAAAGCCCCGTGACCGCCCAGTTGGACTTGGGTTCCCTGGGTTTTTCCTCGATGTCGAGTGCGGTCCCGGTTGTCGGGTCGAACTGCACCACGCCATAGCGTTCCGGATCATTGACATAGTAGGCAAAGACGGTGGCGCCTTCGGGCTTGGCCGCCGCCTGGCGGCAAAGTGCCGGAAGCCCTGCGCCATGGAAGATGTTGTCGCCCAGGACCAGCGTGCAATGGTCCTTGCCGATGAAATCGCGCCCGATGATGAAGGCCTGCGCCAGGCCTTCCGGGGCGGGTTGCACGGCATAGCTCAGTTCCACGCCGAAGGCGGAGCCGTCGCCAAGCAGTTCCTGGAACACCGGCTTGTCGCGCTCGGTGGAAATGACCAGGATTTCGCGGATGCCGGCCAGCATGAGGACCGACATCGGATAGTAGATCATCGGCTTGTCATAAACCGGCAGGATCTGCTTTGACGCCGCGATTGTCATGGGAAACAGGCGGGTGCCACTGCCGCCTGCAAGAATGATGCCCTTCATGGGAATTTGCTCTTTCTTCTTATACTGCCCGGCGGTGCCGCACTGCCCCTCGTGCACCCCGGTCAGGGTTCATGGAAAGCCCCAGCTTTCTTAAGCCCGCGCCCTGCATAGAAGAACCCGGCGTACGTCTCAACCCTTGCCCCCGCACGCCGGTTTCCGTTTTTTCCGCCTTGGCCGGATCTTGCCCCTTGTATCCGTCCCGTTACCCGGCCTTGAGAGACATGCCGGCGATTTCAGTCGCCGCGAAGCGATAGATCGCCTGGCCGTTGGCCGAGAGATCGCCCATCAGGTTGACGCCCTTCTGGTCCCAGTTGTTGGTGAAGTCGCCCAGCAGGATGCCGGCCTTTCTCTCGTCTGCGGGCAGTTCGAGCACCGCTCCGCTCTTGAATACGATGACAACGGTAACCATGGAATTCTGCTTCCTTCTTCTTCGGATGGTTTGTGCGTGAATGCCTAATTCAATAATTACTTAACCCAAGGGCAGGTCTTTGTGAACAAAGCCGCAGATGCACGTGTGATGACCGGCACAATTTGGTTGATGCCATGTTGTTGCACTGCAACACAACAGTGTCTGCCCGGTCTTTAGCCATGCGGCTTCACCGCGTAAAAAAGCTCCCGCCCGGTTACCCGGACGGGAGCCTCGATTCGACCGCATCCGCTTCCCCCGGCCTACAGGACGAAGTCGCCTGAAGAAATGCCGAGGCTGGTGCCCAGCAGTTCAATGCGGAAATCGGCCAGTCCGTCCCCGTTCACATCGCCTTCGATGAATGTCAGGCCGAGATATTCGAAGGACCGCAACTGCCCGGCGGAACCTGTGAAGAAGCTGCCGACATAGGTGAAGGCCTGGTTCCCGGCCAACCCCGTATTGGCGTCGATGGCCGAGACGTCGAAGACATCAAGCCCGTTCTGGAAGTCCTGGATGCGGTCGCGGTCCGCATAGAGCAGGCCGGAATCCTGCACCGCCAGGTAGGTGAACCGGTCACTGTGATTGCCGCCATAGATGACATCCCTGCCTTCCCGGCCACGCAGTATGTCGTTGCCGTTGTTGCCGAGCATGATGTCGTCGCCATCCGCCCCGTCGAGCAGGTTGACCTGTGCCGAACCGATCAGCCAGTCGTCATGATTGGATCCGAGCACATTCTCGAAGCCGCTGATCGTGTCGCCGGTGGCATAGCCGCCATTGGCGGTGTTGCCGCCCAGGAAGATGTCAACGCCGGCATTGGAGTCCGTGTAGTAGAGCGTGTCGAAACCGGCGCCGCCATAGAGGTCGTCGGCGCCGGCGCCGCCGCCCATGGTGTCGTTGTTGTTGCCGCCGTAGAGGCTGTCGTCACCGCCGCCGCCATAGACGCCGTCATTGCCGTCGCCGCCATAGATGGTATTGGCGGTGGTGCCACCCTCGAACAGGTCATTGCCCGAATTGCCGTAGATGTTCTCGAAGCCGAAGAAGTCGCCGGCCGCGCCGCCATAGCGGTTCTGCATGTAGCCGTCGGTGATGGAGGCCTCGATCGCCGTCGAACCGTAGAAGTAGATGCTGTCGGTGTCATTGCCGCCATAGAAGTCGTCGAACGTGTTCAGTCCGCCATAGACATAAACGAGGTCGTTCCCGGCATCGCCATGGAAATCTTCGCTGTCCTGGGTGCCACCGGAGTAGAAGTAGTCCGCTGCATCGCCGCCATAGGCAACGCCGCCACCGTCGCCGACGGCCAGATAGTCTGTATCGGCTCCGCCGTAGATGTAATCAAATCCGCCGCCCGAATAGAGCGTGTCGGAACCGCTGTTGCCGTAGAAGTTCTCCGAACCCGTGCCGCCATAGAACAGGTCGTTTCCGGAACCCGCATAGACGTTCTCGAAGTCCTGGAATGCCAGGTCAGTGGCGAAGCCGCCATACCGGTTGTCGACTGTCCCGCTGGTTCCGTTGAAATAGAGGGGGGTCGATCCGTAGAAATAGGCGGTATCGCTTCCGGTTCCGCCATAGTAGTCGTCGTACTGGTTGATGCCTCCATAGGTGTAGACGGTGTCGTTGTCCGCGCCGCCATACATGTATTCGCTGTCCGTGCCACTATAGAGATAGAAATAGTCCGAACCGCTATTGCCGGACATGTAGGCGCCGTCACTGCCGCCATAGAGATAATCGGTGCCGGTGCCCCCATAGAGGCCGTCATAGCCGGAGCCGCCATAGAGGAAGTTGGTATTGCCGCCGCCATAGAGAAGGTCGCCGCCGTCATTGCCGTAGAGCGAATTGGAGGCGCCGGTGTCGCCGTAGACGGCATCCGCGCCGCTGCCGCCGAAAACGGTTTCGATGTCATAGAACTGCAGGTCGGAGGCGAAGCCCCCGTAGCGGTGGTTGAGCGTGTTGTTGTTCATGTCGATGAGGACGGCGGTCGAGCCGAAGAAATAGGCATAATCGGTGCCCCCTCCGCCATAGTAGTCGTCGTCGATATCCAGCCCGCCATAGGTGCGGAACGAGTCGTTCCCGGTGCCGCCATAGGCATTTTCGTTGTTGTAGCCGGAATAGAAATACATGGTGTCGCCGTCATCGCCACCATACATGTTGCCGCCATCGGCGCCCGCAGCCAGCGTGTCGTTGCCCGCGCTGCCGTAGAGGTAGTCGAAGCCGCTGCCGCCATAGGCGGAATCGGAGCCGCCATTGCCGGTAAAGTTGTTGCTGTTGGAATCCCCGTAGAAGAGGTCGTCGCCAGATCCGGCATAGATGACCTCGATGTTCCAGAAGTCGAGGGCCGTCGAGTAGCCGCCATAGCGGTAGTTCAGTGTGCCAAGCGATCCGGCGACGAATGTCAGCGACGAACTGCCATAGAAGTAGGCATAGTCCGTGGCGCCGGAGCCATAGTAGTCATCGAACTCGTCGATCCCGCCATAGGTGTAGAAGTAGTCGGTCGATGCACCGCCATATCCGTCTTCGTTGTTGGTGCCGCCGTAATAATAGAAATTGGTCATGATGGTCGCCTTTCCTGTCATCCCGTCCCGCTGTTTGGGCAGTGGGCGCCGGGGAGGTGTGGCGAACCGACAGGTCCTTCAGTCCAGTAGGCGAATGCTCAAGTAGCCCGGAAAAAAGCATCTACCGGTACCGGACGCTTGTCCGGAACGGCTTGCGTGATTTCCAATTCTATCCTGATGTCATGGCGGGGCTGCTTGGCATATCGCACCTGCCGGTCGCTGCGTGGATAGCCCCTTAGAAAACCATATCACAGATCACAAGAAGTTCAAACATTGCCCTGCATCCGGGAAAAAAAGCCCGCCCGGTTTTCCCGGGCGGGCTCTGTTCACGATGATCGGGCCTTGGCCCGTTCGGACCGGGATTACAGGATGAAGTCGCCGGCCGAAATGCCCAGTCCGGTGCCCAGCAGTTCGATGCGGAAGTCGGCGGCGCCATCCCCGTCCACATCCCCCTCGATGAAGGTCAGGCCGGAGAACTCGTAGGACCGCAATTCGCCCGCCGTGCCGGAGAACGAACCGCCGACATAGGTGAATGCCTGGTCGCCGACCGTTCCGGTATCGGCGTCGAGCGCCGCCAGGTTGAAGCGGTCGAGTCCGTTCTGGAAGTCCTGGATGCGGTCGCGGTCGGCAAACAGCAGGCCGGTATCCGACATGGCCAGGTAGACGAACGTGTCGCTGTCGTTGCCGCCATAGATGATGTCCCTGCCTTCGCGGCCACGCAGCGTGTCGTTGCCGTTGTTGCCGAGCAGGATGTCGTCGCCATCCGCCCCGTCGAGCAGGTTGACCTGGGCCGATCCGATCAGGAAGTCATCGTAATTGGATCCCAGGACGTTCTCGAACCCGTCGATGGTGTCGCCGGTGGCATAGCCGCCATTGGCGGTGTTGCCGCCCAGGAAGATGTCCACGCCCGCATTGGAGTCGGTGTAGTAGAGCGTGTCATAGCCTGCGCCGCCATAGAGGTCGTCGGCGCCGGCGCCGCCGCCCATGGTGTCGTTGTTGTCGCCGCCATACAGGATGTCGTCGCCTTCGCCGCCATAGACGCCGTCATTGCCGGACCCGCCATAGATGGAATTGGCGGTGTTGCCGCCTTCCAGCAGGTCATTGCCGGTGCCGCCATACATGTTCTCGAAGCCGAAGAAGTCGCCGGCCGCGCCACCATAGCGGTTCTGCATGTAGCCGTCGGCGATGGAGGCCTCGATCGCCGTCGAACCGTAGAAATAGATGCTGTCGGTGTCATTGCCGGCATAGAAGTCGTCGAGCGTGTTCAGGCCGCCATAGACATAGAAGGTGTCGTTGCCGTCATCGCCATAGAGGTCTTCGTTGTCCTGGGTTCCGCCGGAATAGAAGAAGTCGCCGTCATCTCCGCCATAGGCACGGCCGCCGCCCGCACCGACGCCGAAGTAGTCAATGCCCGCGCCACCGTAGAGATAGTCGTAGCCGTCACCCGAATACATCTGGTCGACGCCGTTGTTGCCATAGAAATTGTCCGAGACCGCGCCGCCATAGAGGATGTCGTCGCCGGAACCGGCATAGACATTCTCGATGCTCGAGAAGTTCGGGTCGGTGGCGAAGCCGCCATAACGGTGATCGACAGTGGCGGTGTCGCTGTTGAAGATCATGGCCGTCGACCCGTAGAAATAGGCGGTGTCTGTGCCCGAGCTTCCATAGTAGTCGTCGGTCTCGTTCAGCCCGCCATAGGTCGTGAACGTGTCGTTGTCGAGACCGCCATAGCCGTACTCGCTCCCATAGGAACCGTAGTAATAGATCATGTCGTTGCCGCTGCCGCCCGACATGTAGGCGCCATCGGCTCCGGCATAGAGGTAATCCGTGCCGGTGCCACCGTAGAACGCGTCATAGCCGTCGCCGCCATAGAGATAATTCGTCCCGCCGACGCCATACAGGGTATCCGAGCCACTGTTGCCGCTCAGCAGGTTGTCGGCCGTGCTGGCGCCATACATCAGGTCCGCGCTGGAACCGCCATAGACATTCTCGATGTCCTGGAAGTCGAGCGTGCTGGCAAAACCGCCGTATCGCAGGTTCAGCGTCTCGTTGGCCAGGTTGACGTTGACCGCAAACGATCCGTAGAAATAAGCGGCGTCGGTACCCGTGCTGCCATAGTAGTCGTCGTTGATGTCGAGGCCGCCATACGTGTAGAAATAGTCGTTGCCGGCGCCGCCGTAACCGTTTTCGTTGTCCGATCCCGAATAGAAATACATGCGGTCGTTGTCATTCCCGCCATACATGTTGCCGCCATCGGTGCTGGCATAAAGATAGTCGTCGTCGTTGCCGCCATAGAGATAGTCGTAGCCGGCAGCACCATAGAGCGAGTCGCTGCCGTCATTGCCGTAGAGATAGTTGTTCGAGGCATCGCCGTAGAACAGGTCGTTGCCGGAACCGGCATAGACGCGCTCGATGTCCTGGAAGTCCGGAGCGGTCGTGTGGCCGCCATAGCGCTGGTTCACCGTCCCGCTCGCCCCGATGGTGAAGGTCATCGCCGTCGAGCCGTAGAAATAGGCGTAGTCGGTTCCCGCGCCACCATAGTAGTCGTCGAATTCATCGACGGCGCCATAGGTGTTGAAGGTGTCGTTGTCGTCACCGCCAAAGGCGTCCTCGGCATCGTAGCCGCCATACAGGTAGAGGTAGTCGCCGCCGGTGCCGCCATACATGCCGCCACCGTCCGGCCCGGCATAGAAATAGTCCGCGCCGGCATTGCCGTAGAGGTAGTCGTAGGCGCCGGCGCCATAGAATGTGTCTGTGGACGATGTGCCGTAATACGTGTCGGCGCTGACGCCGCCATAGAAGATTGTCATGGTCAAGTCTCCCAACCCGATTGCATCGCAGTCGCGAAGTTATCGTTCCAGGTCGGGAATCCGGGCTTTGTCTCGGTCAGGCGTTGCCGCCCCCTGATTTTCAGCCACGACGCAGGAAAACGGGCCCGATCATCGCCGATATGACGCTGACGGCATGTAAGTCCAGCACCGCGGCAAGACCGTTCCACCGAACCTGTCTTTCCGCTTCAAGTGGCCCCATGACGTGACGTTAACATCTCGTCGAGTGAATGCAACTAATTTAAGAAATACACCTTTTAGGGCTGTGCGCGCCGTCACAGGACGCGTTCTTCTATGTTTTCCGGATCTGGTCCGTGCCCCGCTTTTTCATTCGGCTTTGCTTGCGGCGAGCAGGAAAGGCGCGTCTGCTGTTCGGCCGCCAGTCAATAGCCGTGGGCACGCCAGTCGACCTGAGGGTCCAGTGTCCCGATTTCCTCGTTGATCCGGGAAACATGCGCGTCGAGCATGCGTTGCAGCGGTTCGGGCAGGGCATGAAGATTGTTCTCGTCGATGCCCGCGCGACGTTTCTCGATGGCCCCCGGCGCCTGCATGCGCTGCTCCATGGCGGTCAGGGCCTGCATGACGCTGCGCCCGAAGGGTGTTGTCACCGGGCGATAGGCATAGATGTCGGGAAACTGGGACCGCGCCAGCCAGTTCCATTGCGAGGCGAAATGGACGGGGTGGCGCCCCCTCAGCCGCCGCGCGATTTCCGCGTCGTCCATGCCCGGACGGCTGTGCGTCTGTCCGAGACGCTCCGCGATGTCGCCAACCCCAAGTGCGGCAAGGCGTTCCTTGCGATATCCACTGTCCTTCGTCAGCGCCTCGAAACACAGCACGTGAACGGTCGGAACGATTCCTTGCAGGGCGCGCACGAGGTTCACGTAATTGAGCACGGGAAACAGGAAACGGTCCCGCCGCAGGAAGCTCAGGCGGATGAACTCCTCGAAGGTGTCGGCCGATTCCCACTGTACCCATTGCCGGAAATAGGACCGCAGAAGGCTGTGCTGGTTGCGCACAATGATGACCGGCTCGACCTCCGCGGGCGCGATCCGCTTGAAGTTCTCCAGGATTTGCGGCAGCGAGTTGGACTGGCCATAGGCGGCGAAGCCGGCCGAAGACAGAACCTCGTCGCTGAGCCAGACCGTGTCGTGCGGGCACTCGTCGAAGGCCTTTTGCAACGCGGCCCTGTGCGGCGCGCAATTGCGCATCCGGACATCGCCGAAGACCGCGACGACACGGGTGAACTCCGCGATCAGCGGGTCGGCGAAGGCGCCGGCCGTGGTCTTGCCGAGGTAGCCGATGTGTCTTGCATGCGGCAGCGTGTCCTGCAGCGATGTCGAGGCGCACTTCGGCAGCCCCATGTGAAGGATGAAACGTTTCCCGGTCATGTCCCCTCCGCCCCCGGCCGGACGCCGGCCCCGCGTTCCCGCCGCAAGACTTGCCCGCCCGGCCGCGCGGCCGGACGGGCATCATCTGCCGTCGCGAATGCGGAAGGCTACAGGATGAAGTCCGAGGCGTCGATGCCCAGTCCCGTCCCGAGCAGTTCGATCCGGAAGTCGGCCGCGCCGTCGCCGTCGATATCGCCCTCGATGAAGGTCAGGCCGACATTTTCATAGGAGCGGATCTCCCCGGCCGTGCCCGAGAAGAACGATCCCACATAGGTGAAGGCCTGGTCGCCGGCCGTGCCGGTGTCGGCATCGAGAAGGGACAGGTCGAAGAGGTCGTCGCCGTCGGTGAAGTCCTGGATGCGGTCACGGTCGGCGAACAGGAGGCCGGTATCCGACAGCGACAGGTAGACAAAGACATCGTCGTCATTGCCTCCATAGATGATGTCGCGCCCGGCGCGTCCGCGCAGGGTGTCGTTGCCGTTGTTTCCGAGCAGGATGTCGCTGCCCGCGCCCCCGTCGAGCAGGTTGACCTGTGCGGAACCGAAAAGGCGGTCATCGTAATTGGAACCGACCACGTTCTCGAAGCCGGAGATCGTGTCGCCGGTCGCATGCCCGCCGGTTGCCGTGTTTCCGCCGAGGAAGACCTGCACCGCGTCATCCGAGTCGGCATAGTTCAGCGTGTCGAAACCCGCTCCCCCGGAAAGCGTGTCCGCCCCCGCGCCGCCGCGAATCGTGTCATTGCCGCCTTCGCCCGAAAGCGTGTCGTCGCCATCGCCGCCGAAGAACGTGTTGTGACCGCTGTCGCCGGTCAGCGTGTCACCATGGGCGGTGCCCAGGACGTTCTCGATATTGCGTACCGTGTCCGTCTCGAAACTGGCGACCGCGGAGGCATCGCTCGATCCCGCCAGCGTCAGGGGGACGCCCGTGAACAGGTCGGAGAAGTCGGCCCAGTCGCCGGTGCCGTCGCCGCCGTCGAGGATGTCATCGCCCCGCCCGCCGCGCAGCGTGTCGTTGCCGCCGCCGCCGGCCAGGTGATTGTCCTCGTTTGACCCATAGAGCAGGTCGTCGCCGGATCCCGCGTAGATATTCTCGAAGTTCAGGATTTCGGCACCGAGCGCCCCGTCGGAGATCCGCGTGAAGGTCTCGGCGGCAAGATCGGCCTCGAAGCCGGTGGTGAACAGCTCGAACACGAAGGTGTCGGCATAGCCGTAACTGATGTCGTAAGCGTCGCCGCCATCGAAGACGTGCCCGGCGGTCGGTACGCTCACGCCCTCGGCGCCGAATCCGAAGCCGATGATGTCGCTGCCTTCGCCGCCGAAGAACTGGTCGGATCCGGTCACCGTGCCGGTCGAGCCGACAAGGATGATGTCGTCGCCGTCGCCGCCCTCGATCCGGTTCGACGCATTGTTGCCGATCAGCGTGTCGTCATGGCCGGAGCCGATGATGCCCTCGAAATTCATGATCGTGTCGACGCCCGCGCCGAGCGTGTCCTGTGCCGTTGTCAGGCGCAGGTCGACGCTGACCCCGCTGCCGGCACTTTCATAGGAGACGATGTCCTGCGAACCGCCCGCGCCGTTCAGCATGTCGTTGCCGCCGCCGCCCTCGATCGTGTTGTTCAGGCCGTCGCCGGACAGCGTGTCGGCATGGGCGGATCCGATGATGTTCTCAACCGTGTTGATGATGTCGGTGCCGTCGCCGGTGGCGGTCGCATCCGTGGCGCCGTTCAGCGTGAGCGTCACGCCGGAGAAGCTTCCGGCAAAGCTCACCGTGTCGTTGCCGGCGCCGCCGATGATCGTGTCGTCGCCCGCACCGCCGACAATGAAATCGTCGTCGGCCCCCGCGTCGATGGTGTCGTTGCCCTCATTGCCGTGGATGGTGTCATTGCCGCCGCCGGCATAAATGATGTCATTGCCGCCGGAGATGATCACGGCGCCGATTTCGGCGGTTTCATAGTCGCCGTAGATGAAATCGTCGCCGTCGCCCGAGGTGATCGTGTCGTTGCCGCCGGCGAGCGAGTTCGTGGTGTCGATCTCTTCGATGTCACCCCAGATCCGGTTCGCCCCGTCGCCCGCCACGATCGTGTCGTCGCCGCCGTAAAGCAGGTTGTTGACACCCAGTGTCGTGAAATTGAGGACCTGCCGGAAATCGCCGTGTATCTGCGCGCCGGTCGCGTTGGTCACGGTGATATCGTCATCACCGCCGTGATAGGTGCTGTTGTTGGTATAGACGTTGCCGCTGTCACCATACACATAGGTGGCGAACGTCGACGTGGAGTGCGACACCACGATGTCGTTGCCCCCGTACATGGTCATCTGGTCGCCATATGGGGATTCGATGTCGCCGGTGATGAACAGGTAGTCGCTGCGTGTCGTGGTGTTGTCGGTGAAGGTGTCGCCGGCATAGTTCACGGTCTGGCCGGACACCGTGGTGAATTCGCGGTCCGCGTCGCCGTTAAGATCGATCCGGCCGGTCGCATTGTTGATGATGAAGGTGTCTGAGGCCGTGTCGCCGGATTCGCGGTAGAAGAAATCACCGTTGTAGCTGCCGGCACCGGTGATGGTGATCGTGTCGGACTGCGCGGTGACGCCCGTGCCGCGATGCGCATCGGCCGAAAACGTGCCGAGCACGTCGGATGACGCAAAGGTCATGGTGTCGGCGCCGAGGAAGTAGCCCCGCAGGAATTGCGATGTCGTCCCTGAAGCCATGACCGGCGAATAGGCGATCGGTGCGGCGCTGTAGTCGACCGTCATGTCGGCGGAGCCGTCGCCGCCCGTGTCGAAGCGGGCCTGGGTTATGGTGCTTGTGATGTCCGGTTCGGTGCCGGGGCCGCCCGAATAGGTGAAGGAACCGATCAGCGTGACGATGTGCCCGTCCGACCCCTGCCAGGAAAATATGCTTGCATTGGAGATGAGGATGGTTCCGCTACCCAGTCCGGTCAGGCCCCAACCGACAGAACTGGTGGAAAGGCCGGGAATCGTTCCCCCGGTCAAGGTCGTGACGACAGCCATGCAGGTCTCCTAGTGTAACATCCAGTGTTTCGTCGGGGCCCACCTGACTGATTTACTAGTTTATGCTAACATAAACAGAAGTCAATTTTGACATCGTCAGGGGCTGGCTTGTTTCCGGTCAGGCGGTTCTGAGACATCGTGCCGGCCCGTGGAGCGGTTGGCGCGCCCGGACTCCGGCAGGACGCCCGCGGCACCGGAAAAACGGCGCTCTCGTTGACGGCTGACAATGCGGACCCGTCCTGACCCGTTTGAGAATGATCGGTATCGCGGCGGTGGGCGTGGAATTGCCAGGGTCCGGCATGGCGTGGACGCGATGCCGGCCTCCGGTGTTTGGCCATCCCTCCGGCAGTGCCGGACGCAGGGTGGCTGCCACGCCGGAAAGCCATATTGCAAAGGCAAGGGAGGTTTCCATGCCACTGATCGAAGGCAATGACAGCGCCAACGTACTCAATGATACGTCTGGCAACGACACCATCTTCGCCTATGGCGGCAACGACACGGTCACGGTCACCAATGGCGTGGACTTCGCCGATGGCGGAAACGATGTCGATACCCTTGTCATCAACTGGTCGGGCGCCTGGCAGGCGACCTATGTCTACAGCTACGGCGGCACTTATGCCTATGTGAACACCAACACCAATTTCACGGATTCGACCCGGAGCGTTGATTACCAGTATTTCGAACATCTCAATGTGACCACGGGGTCGGGAAACGATGTCCTGGAAGGCATCCACAATGCCTGGGACATACTGAACGGGGGCGCCGGGGCCGATGAATGGCGCGACTCCTTCTCCAGCCTCATGACCGGCCTGTCCATCGACATGGCGCTCGTTTCCTCCTCGGGCGGGCAGAGCTACGGCGACGGCACCACGGTGCGCAATCTTGAAATCGCATCGCTGACCCTCACCCAGGGCAATGACGTCTTCCGCGATGACGGTGCCTATGACGATACCATCTTTGGCTATAGTGGCGACGATGACATCGGCACGTCCGGAGGCGTCGATTTCGTCGACGGAGGCAATGGCGAGGACACGCTGACCATCGACTGGTCCGATGCGACGCAATCGGCCTATGTCTATGCCTACAATGCGTCCTACGGCTATGTGAACACCAACACCAACTTCACCGATTCCACCCGAAGCGTGGATTTCCAGTATATCGAGCATCTCGATGTCACCACCGGTTCCGGGAGTGACATCATAGAGGGTGTCCACAACGCCTGGGACATGATCGATGGCGGCGCCGGCGTCGATCTCTGGCGCGATTCCTTCAGCAGCCTGACCACCGCCGTCACGGTCTTCATGTCATCGACGGCAACAGGCGCCGGGCAGACGCTCGTCGACGGATCGCACATCAGCAATATCGAACGCGCGGAACTGACGCTGTCCCAGGGCAACGACATATTCCGCGACTACGGCCCGCGCGACGACATCATCTTCGGCTATAACGGCAACGACAATCTCGGCACCACCAACGGCCGTGATTTCATCGACGGGGGCAACGGCACCGACACGCTTGTCATCAACTGGTCCGATGCGACACAGCAGATCCATGTCGATGCCTATAGCGGTTCTTCCGCCTATGTGAACACCAACACCAATTTCACCGACTCCACCCGGCGCGTCGACTTCCAGTATATCGAGCATCTCGTGGTGACGGCGGGATCGGGCGACGACGACATCGAGGGGGTCTACAACGCGTGGGACATCCTTGATGGCGGCGCCGGAACGGATATCTGGCGCGATTCCTTCCACAGCCGGACGGCCGGCCTGACGATCAACATGTCGAGCGTGTCCTCGGCCGGCGGCCAGAGCTATGCCGATGGCACCACGGTGCGCAACCTGGAGGTCGCCCGCCTGACCCTGACACAGGGCAACGACGTTTTCACCGATCACGGCGCCCATGACGATGTCATCTTCGCCATCGATGGCAGCGACAATATCGGCACGTCGAACGGGCGGGATTTCGTGGATGGCGGCAATGGCGAGGACACGCTGACCATCGACTGGTCGGACGCGACGCAATCGGCCTATGTCTACGCCTACAACGCCTCCTACGGCTATGTGAACACCAACACCAATTTCACCGATTCCACCCGAAGCGTGGATTTCCAGTATATCGAGCATCTCGATGTCACCACCGGCTCCGGCAACGACCTGATCGAGGGCGTCTACAACGCCTTTGACAGGATCGACGGCGGTGCCGGCGTGGACCTCTGGCGCGATTCATTCTCCAGCCTGACGTCCGGCATCTCCGTCTACATGGCCAATGCCTCTTCATCTGCCGGCCAGTATCTCGCTGACGGGACGCAGGTCCGCAATATCGAGCGGGCCCAGCTCACGCTGTCCCAGGGCAACGACATCTTCCGCGACCATGGCGCCCATGACGACACCATTTACGGAGGAGACGGCAACGACAATCTCGGTTCCTCCAACGGCGTCGATTTCATCGACGGCGGCAATGGCACGGATACGCTGGTCATCGACTGGTCGGACGCCACCGACGAGATCTTCGTCTATTCGAGCTATGCCTATGTGAACACCAACACCAATTTCACCGATTCCACCCGCAGCGTTGACTTCCAGTATGTCGAGAATGTCGTGGTCTATCTCGGCAGCGGCGCCGACACGGTGAACGGCTCCAGCGGCAACGACGTGCTGAACGGCGGTGGCGGCGATGACACCATCACAGGCTATGCCGGAAACGACACGATCAATGGCGGTGCGGGCGCCGATACCCTCGACGGCGGCACCGGCTTCGACACGCTGAGCTATGAAGGCTCAAGCGCCGGCGTCCAGGTCTTCCTTGGCGGCAACACGGCCACCGGCGGCGACGCGACGGGCGACACCATCGCCGGCTTCGAGAACGTCTTCGGCTCCGCCCACAATGACCGGCTGTACGGTTCTGCCCAGGTCAACCTGATCGATGGCGGCGCGGGCAGCGACATCATTCTCGGCAACAACGGCAACGATACCCTGCGCGGGCGCGAGGGCAGGGACATCATCTATGGCGGCAACCACGCCGACACCTTCGTCTATCTCGCGCTGTCCGATTCCGGGCTCCTGTTTGCCGACCGCGATCGTATCCAGGACTTCCAGAACGGTCTCGACCGCTTCGACCTTTCCGCGCTCGACGCCAACACCAATGTCGCGGGCAACCAGGCCTTCACCTATGTCGGTGGAGCCTTCACCGGCGTGGCCGGCCAGTTGCGCTCGTGGGAATTCGGCGGCCTGACCTTCATCGAGGGCGATGTCGACGGCAACGGTTCCGCCGATTTCCGCATCGAACTGCTGGGCACGGGTCTCGGCATCGACGCGAGCGACTTCGTGCTTTGACGGAACTGGCTGGCGGCGTGGGATTGCCGCACATGCTTGCAACATGAAGGGATGCGGACATGGTGGCATTCACGTTTACGAATCAAACCGGCATGACGTTGCCCGATCCGGGTGTTTCATCGCAGGTCCTGACAGTCTACGGAACACTCGGGACGGTAACCGGTGTCTCCGTCACGCTGATCGGGCTGCAGCATGGCTATTCCTCCGACCTCGACATGCTGCTCATGGCCCCGGGTGACGGCGTGCCGTTCGAGTTCTGGTCCGATATCGCCGTCAGCGACAACCTCGACGGCGACTACACCATCACGGACGGAGGGCCCGCCCTGCCAGGCGTCAGCGGCGGCCAGGACCATCTCATTTCGCCTGGAACTTACCGGCCGACCGCCTACGGCGAAACGGAATCCCTCGCCAGCTTCGGTATCGCCGGATACGGAGGAATATTTTCCCCGATTACCGGCGCGACATTTGCCACGTCCTTTGGCGGCATCGACGCCAATGGCGACTGGACGCTCTACATCGCCGACGACCGTTCCACCAATTCCGGTTCGCTCGATGGCTGGCAACTGACGGTCATCACGGATTCCGACAGCGCCGACATCACCGGCACGTCCGGCAATGATGTCATCGCTGTCACGTCAAGCGGCGGCACCGGGTCCTGGACGATCAATGGCGGTCCGGCGGTGCAATTCTCGGACCTGACCGGCACGCTCGGCATTTCCGGCGGCGATGGGAACGACCTTGTCCAGGGTGGCGACGAAGACGACATCATCGATGGCGGCGCGGGATATGACACGTTTTATGGCGGCGCGGGCGACGACAGTTTCGATGCCGGCGCTGATGGCGGCCTCATGTATGGCGGAGCAGGGGCTGACCGTTTCTATTTCCAGCCTCTCAATAGCGACGAACGCGCCTATGGCGGTGCAGGCGACGATGTCTTTGTGGTCCACAGGGACGCGAGCCTGTCCACGACCGACGGGTTTTATGGTGGAGACGGTCAGGATACGCTCATCCTCAATAGCCCGGGGGGCTACATCATCGACTTCGTCGCCCAGGAAATCACGATCGTGTCTCTGGGGCCTGATCCGGTCATCGATTTCCAGGGCATCGAGGTTGTTTATGGAAGTTACCTCGACGAATGGTTCTACGGCGGCGATGCGGCCGAAATCATGTATGGCGGCCACGGCTACCATGACTTCTATGGTGGCGGCGGTTTCGACGAGATGTACGGGGGAAGCGGATACGACTACTTCTACGCGGGCGAAGATGGCGCGCTGATGTATGGCGGCGGCCTCGGGGATACCTTTTACCTCTATGGCGGCATCGAAAGCGAGATCGCGCATGGCGACGGGGACTGGGATACGTTCCGCGTCTATGGCGGGATCAACGCCACGGATGCCTACTACGGCGGTGAAGAAAACAGGAATGGTGGCGATACGGTCTCGTTTTACGGAACGCAGGCGCTGGTCATCGACAACCGCAACGACACCCTGAACCTGCGATATGGCGGCTTCGAAACGCCGATCGATTTCATGAGCTTCGAAATGGTGAGCGGCTCGGCCTATGGCGACGTCTTCTATGGAAGTGCTGCGCAGGAGCATTTCTTTGGTGGGGGCGGGAACGACTACCTGTATGGCGGCGGCGGCGGCGACGACCTGGGAGAAGAACTCTATGGCGGCGCAGGCGATGACTTCCTCATGCTGGGTCCCTCTGGCGGTCTGGCCTATGGCGGCGAGGGTGCCGACACGCTGAACGGGCGCGGATTCTACCGCGGCCAGATGTTCTATGGCGATAGCGGCGATGACCTGTTCAATATCCAGGACGGTCTGGGCACCGGCAATGGCTACTATGGCGGAGAAGATGCCGACACGGCGATGTTTTTCGGCTCTACCGCCGTCGAGGTCGACCTGGCGGCGGGAACGGCGCGCGACCGTGGTACGTCGGCGTCTGTTGCCTTTCAGTCCATCGAGACGGTTCATGGCGGCGAGGGCGACGATTTTCTGGCCGGCAGCGCCGGTGCCGATACGCTTTACGGAAACAGCGGCAATGACAGCTTGTTCGGCTCGCCGGGCGCCGACAGCCTGTATGGCGGTGATGGCAATGACGTTGTCGCGGGTGGCGCCGATGCCGATGTTCTGGATGGCGGAAGCGGTTTCGACCTCTTGAGCTATGTCGGTTCCGATGCGGCCGTTGAAATCCACCTGGGTCATGAAACAGCCTCGGGCGGGCACGCAGCGGGCGATGTCATTTCCGGTTTCGAGAATGTCGTCGGCTCGGCCCATGGCGACCGGCTGATCGGCTCGGCCCAGGTCAATTTGCTGGACGGACGGGACGGCGACGACCTCCTCCTCGGAAACAACGGCAATGACACGCTGATCGGCGGGCAGGGACGTGACGTCCTGCATGGCGGCAATCATGCCGACACCTTCGTCTATCGCGCGCTGTCCGATTCGGGCGCGCTCTATGCCGGCCGCGACCGCATCCAGGATTTCCTTTCGGGCACGGATGTCGTCGACCTGTCGGCGATCGACGCCGATACCGGAACGGCGGGCGACCAGGCGTTCACCCTTGTGGACGGGGCCTTTACCGGTGCGGCCGGTCAATTGCGTATCTGGGAAGCCGGCGGCCTCACCTTCATCGAGGGCGATGTCGACGGCAACGGCCATGCCGATTTCCGCATCGAACTGCTGGGCACGGGCCTCGGCATCGGGGCGGGCGACTTCGTTCTCTAGGCCGCGGTTTCCTGCCTTTGCAAGGATGCTGAAACAAGTTTGCTTGCCGGGCCGCCGGTGTTAAGAGGCAGGTCGCTTGAAGCGCGGCCGTTTGTCCGCTCCCCCGTGCGATGCGGGGAAGGGAGGCGGCGAGGATCAGCGAATGGTAAATTTGCCATAGAAGGGTAATTTTTCGCAGGCTTGGCTGTATTGGCGCAAGGGAATTTCTTGCGCAGTGCAGCATGGACTGCGAAATGGAGGTCAATCCGGGCCGAGGCCTGGCGCCGCCATCATGCCGAACAAATCTGCTCAGGAAAAAACATGACGAGACCGATGACCCATCTGGAAAAGCTGGAGGCCGAGGCCATCCACATTTTCCGCGAGGTCGCCGCGACCTTCTCCAAGCCGGTCATGCTCTATTCGATCGGCAAGGATTCATCCGTGATGCTGCATCTCGCGATGAAGGCCTTCTACCCTGCCAAGCCGCCATTCCCGTTCCTGCACGTCGATACGGGCTGGAAATTCCGCGAAATGATCGCCTTTCGCGACAGGATGGCCAGCGAACTCGGTTTCGACCTGCTGGTTCACACCAACCAGGATGGCGTGCGCGAGGGTGTCGGACCGTTCACCCACGGCTCCAGCGCCCATACCCACATCATGAAGACCGTCGCGCTGCGCCAGGCGCTGGACAAGTACGGCTTCGATGCCGCCTTTGGCGGCGCCAGGCGTGACGAGGAGAAGTCCCGCGCCAAGGAGCGGATCTTTTCCTTCCGCAATGCGAGCCATGGCTGGGACCCGAAGAACCAGCGCCCGGAAATGTGGAAGATCTACAACACGCGCGTCGGGCAGGGCGAATCCATCCGCGTCTTCCCGTTGTCCAACTGGACCGAGCTGGATATCTGGCAGTACATCTACCAGGAAAACATCCCCATCGTTCCGCTTTACTTCGCCGCCCGGCGGCCGGTCGTCGAACGCGACGGCATGCTCATCATGAAGGATGACGACCGCATGGAACTCAGGCCGGAGGAGACGCTGGAGGACCGTTTGGTCAGGTTCCGGACGCTGGGATGCTATCCGCTCACCGGCGCACTGGAGTCCGGGGCGGATACGCTGGAGGCGATCATCAAGGAAATGCTGATCGCACGCACCTCCGAACGCCAGGGCCGCCTGATCGACCATGACGAATCCGGCTCGATGGAAAAGAAGAAGCGCGAAGGCTATTTCTGATGACCGTCAATCCCCAATCCCTTTCGCCCGATCAGATCGCCGAGGACGTACGCGCCTTCCTGGCCGAGCAGGAGCAGAAGTCGCTGTTGCGCTTCCTGACCTGCGGTTCCGTCGATGACGGCAAGTCGACGCTGATCGGCCGGCTTCTCTATGACACCAAGCTGATCTTCGAGGACCAGCTTGCCGCGCTGGAACGCGATTCGCGCAAGCACGGCACGGTGGGCGAGGACATCGATTTCGCGCTGCTCGTCGACGGGCTGGAAGCCGAGCGCGAGCAGGGCATCACCATCGATGTCGCCTACCGTTTCTTCGCCACGTCGAAACGCAAGTTCATCGTGGCCGACACGCCCGGCCACGAGCAGTATACGCGCAACATGGCGACCGGCGCCTCGACGGCCGACGTCGCCGTGGTGCTGATCGATGCCCGCAAGGGCGTCCTGCAGCAGACGCGCCGGCACTCCTTCATCGCCTCGCTGCTCGGCATCAGGCAGATCGTGCTGGCGGTCAACAAGATCGACCTGATGGACCACGACCAGGCGGTCTTCGACCGGATCGTTGCCGACTATCGCGCCTTTTCTGCCACGCTCGGTTTCGAGGGCATCCAGGCGATCCCCATGTCGGCGCGCTTCGGCGACAATGTCACCATGAAATCCGAGCGGATGGCCTGGTATGACGGGCCGACGCTGCTTGAGTATCTGGAAACCGTGAAGGTGGATGACGGCCTTGCGGGCAAGCCTTTCCGCTTCCCTGTCCAGTATGTCAACCGGCCCGATCTCGACTTCCGCGGCTTCTGCGGCACGGTGGCCTCCGGCCTTGTCAGGAAGGGCGATTCCGTGGTCGTCGCCAAGTCCGGCAAGCCCTCCAGGGTCAAGCGCATCGTCACCATGACAGGCGACCTGGAGGAAGCCCAGGCCGGCCAGGCGGTCACGCTCGTGCTGGAAGACGAGATCGAGGTGTCGCGGGGCAACATGCTCGTGGCGCCTGAGCACCGCCCGGATGTCGCCGACCAGTTCGAGGCGCGGCTTGTCTGGTTCGACGACAATGCGATGATTCCCGGCCGGTCCTATATCCTGCGCACCGAATGCGACCAGGCGCCGGCCACGATCACGGCGCTCAAGCACCGCATCGATGTCAACACGTTTGCGCACGAGGCGGCCAAGCACCTCGACCTGAACGAGGTCGGCGTGGTGAACATCTCCGCCCAGACGCCCTTTGCCTTCGATGCCTATGCGGCCAACCGGGTGACGGGCGCCTTCGTGCTGATCGACCGGCTGAGCAACGCCACGGTCGGCGCCGGCATGATCACGCATCCCTTGCGCCGGGCCATGAACGTGCACTGGCAGGCGCTGGATGTGAACAAGAAGGCACGCGCCGAGCAGAAGCACCAGAAGCCGGCCGTGCTCTGGTTCACCGGCCTGTCGGGTTCGGGCAAGTCCACCGTGGCGAACCTTCTGGAAAAGCGCCTGCATGCCGATGGCCGGCATACCTACATCCTGGATGGCGACAATGTCCGCCACGGCCTGAACCGTGATCTGGGCTTCACCGAGGACGACCGCGTCGAGAACATCCGCCGCGTCGGCGAGGTGTCCCGCCTCATGGTGGATGCGGGTCTCATCGTCCTGGTTTCCTTCATCTCGCCCTTCCGGGCGGAGCGCCGCATGGTGCGCGAGATGATGGGCGAGGGCGAGTTCGTCGAGATCTTCGTCGACACGCCCTTCGAGGAATGCGCCCGCCGCGATCCCAAGGGCCTTTACGCCAAGGCGCTCAAGGGTGAGATCAAGAACTTCACCGGCGTGGATTCTCCCTATGAGGAACCGCAGAACGCCGACATCCACCTCAAGACCGTCGGCCTTACGCCCGAGGAACTGGCCGACGAGATCGAAAGCTGGCTGAAGGAGCGTGGCTATTGCTGAATGACCTGAAGACGGCGGGCATTGCCGATCCGGCAGCCATGCTTTCGGTGTTCGAGGCTCTGGCGCTGGCCGCCGGTGCCGAGATCATGGATGTTCGCGGCAAGGGCGTCACGGCTGAAACGAAGGCCGACGCCTCCCCGGTCACCGAAGCCGACAGGCGCGCCGAGGCCGTGATCCTGAAGGGGCTGGCACAGTCTTTCCCGCACATCCCTGTCATCGCCGAGGAGGAGGTCTCCGCCGGGCGGGTGCCGGCAATCGGCGACGGCCCGTTCATCCTGGTCGATCCGCTCGACGGCACGAAGGAATTCGTCGGCGGCAAGACCGATTTCACGGTCAATATCGCCCTGGTCGCCGGTGGCGTGCCGCTGGTCGGCGTGGTCTATGCCCCGGCGCGCGGCCGCATGTGGACGGGCAGGCCCGGCCATGCGGAGACCGCAACTGTCGAGGGCGGAAAGGCCGGCGCGCGGCACGCGATTTCAGGCGCGTCCTGTCCGGACCGCGTTCGCATGGTCGCTTCCAAGTCCCACCGGACACCTGAAACCGATGCCTTCATCGCCCGTCATGGCGATTGCGAGACGGTCTCTGTCGGTTCGTCCCTGAAGTTCTGCCTGCTGGCTGACGGCTCCGCGGACATCTATCCGCGTTTCGGCCGCACGATGGAATGGGACACGGCGGCCGGTGATGCGGTACTGCGCGCCGCCGGAGGGACCGTCCTGCGCGCCGACGGCGCTCCGCTCGCCTATGGCAAGCGCAATCAGGCGGACGACAGCGACTTCGCAAACCCGCACTTCATCGCCGCGTCCGCGCAGGCCCGCGACCGGCTTACTCTTCCCTGAAGGCGCGGTTGATGGAGTCGAGCAACGGCTTGACGAGATATTCCGCGAACGTACGGGAATCGGTTCCGATGAAGGCTTCCACCGGCATACCGGGATAGACCTGCTCCTGGTAAAGGTCGTCGGCCGCCTCGTCATCGATCTTCAGGCGCGCGACGAAGAAGGAAACTTCCTGCGCCTTGTCGGTGATGCGGTCTGCCGAGAGATAGACGACTTTCGCCGGATATTCCGGTGTCGTGCGTGAATTCAGGCCCGAGAAGCGCAGCACCGCCTCCTGGCCGATATGCAGGTTGTCGATGTCGCGCGGGTTGATCTGCGTCTCGACGATCAGTTCTTCCGTCGTCGGCAGGATTTCCATGATCGGGTTTCCCGGCGCGATGACGGTGCCCGGCGCATTGACCAGCTTGCGGACGACGATGCCGTCGATATTGGAACGGATGATCGTGCGTTCCAGAACGTCGCGGGCCGCGAGGATCTGCTCCAGGATGTCGCCGAGCTTCAGGCGTGCCTCCGTCAGTTCCGTGACGGCGGTCTCCACGCGCTGGCTGTTCAACCGTTCGAGCTGTTCCTGCGCTTCCACGACCTGGATGCGGGTCCGGGCCAGTTGCGATTCCATGTCGCCCTGGCGTCCCGCGAGATCGGCCTCGGTCCTGAGCAGCGCGGTATATTCGGAGCGGTTGGTCAATCCCCGGTCGAGCAGGCGCTTCTTTCGCTCCATTTCGTCCGAAACGACGGCAGCCTGGTCGGCCAGCGCCTTTTTCTGTGCATTGAGGCCGGTCTCGTTGGCTTCGAGCGCGATCTTGCGCTGCCGGATGATGTTGAGTTCGGTGTGATGCCGGCCGAGCCTGGCCTCGAACTGGCTCCGCTGCTCGCGCATTGCCTGTTCGAAATTCTCGTTGCCGGCCAGCGGGTGGCCTTCGGGGACCAGGACCTCAATCCTGTTGTCGCGCTCGGCTTCCAGCCGCAGGATTTGCGCCTGAAGGCCGGCCGACTGCTTTTCAAGCCTGTTCAGGTTCACCGTGGCCAGCGTGTCGTCAAGCCGGAGGAGCGGTTGGCCGGCCGAGACACGGTCGCCTTCCTTGACGGCGATATCGCTGACAATGCCGCCCTCAAGGTGCTGGATGACGACGTTCTGGCCCGCTGCCGCGACAACGCCGGGTGCGATGACGGCGCCGCTCAGCGGTGCGGTGACGGCCCATACGCCGAACGTCCCCGCGAGCACCGCGATGGCAATGTAACCGGCATGCACGAGCGATCCGCTCGACCGGTTGACCGCACGCGTCCAGGCCGTTCCCCGTTCACCCTCTTCCTGGTCGGTGGCGGCCGTGATGGTTCCCGGATGCGCGTTCATGACGGATTTCCAGCTGACTTGGGCAGGGGCGCCGGCTCACCGGAGGTGCGTGCCGGCGTGGCGGGTTCATCCGTCCTTGGCCGGATGGTGGCGTTGCCCTTGTTGGAGATGGACATTTCCGAGATCCGGTCGGCAAGGGTCTTGGCCTTGATGGACGCGGTTTCGCCCGTTGCGCCGTTGACCGCCTTGTTGACATTGGCCGGCACGGCGGCCGGATTTGCCGGGGCAGGCTGCGTGGTGCCCGCCGGCGCCGGCGCCTTTTGCGCCGGGGCTGCCGGAGATGGGGTGTTGGCCGGGCCGGCGGCCGGTGCCGCGGCGGGCCGCCCGCGGTCACCCTTGGCGAGCGCCTCGAGCACCGCCTGTGTCGGTCCCAGCATGTCGATCATGCCCTGGCGCATCACCATGAGGCGGTCGCACAACGGCGCGATGGATGGGCGGTGCGTGATGATGATGACGGTCCGGCCATCGGCCTTGGCGCCGCGGATCGCCGTTTCCAGCGCCGTCTCGCCTTCCTTGTCGAGGTTGGAATTCGGCTCGTCCAGAACAAGGATGGCGGGTTTGCCGTAGAAGGCGCGCGCCAGCGCCAGGCGCTGGCGTTCCCCGCCTGAAAGCCGTTCGCCGTTGGGTCCGAGTTCGGTGGAATAGCCCTTGATGCGCCCGACGATGAGGTCGTGCGCACCGGCCTTGCGGGCCGCCCGGATCACGTCCTCGTCGCTGAAGCCGGGTTCGAAGCGGGCGATGTTCTGGGCGATTGTGCCGGGAAAGAACTCGATTTCCTGGCCGAGATAGCCGACATGCCGGCCCCGGTCGGCGTCGAGCCACTGGCCGATGTCGGCGCTGTCATAGGCGACGCTGCCCTGGCTTGGCCGGATCGCACCGACCAGCAGCCGCGCCAGCGTGGATTTCCCCGCGCCGCTGGGGCCGACAATGCCCAGGCATTCTCCGGCCTTGATGTCGAAATTCATGCGCTTGATCACCGCTTCGCTGCCCGGCATGGCATTCGGCAGGAAATAGGTGAGGTTCTCGGCCGTGATCGCGCCGCTCGGATCGGGAAGCAGCACCGAGCCTTCCTGCTGTTCCGCCTTCAGCCTGGCCAGCGGCAGGACGCGGCGGAAGGCCGACCATGCCGTTTGCACATGGCGCCAGGCGCCAATGATCTGGTCCAGTGGCTGCAGGGCGCGGCCGGCTATGATGGAGGATGCGAAGATCATGCCCGCCGTCATCTCGCCCGCCAGCACGTAGTAGGCGCCGACGCACAGGATGGCGATCTGAAGCCCCATCCGGATGAAACGCGATATGCCGGTGAACAGCGAGTTGATCCACTGGTAGCCGTCGTTCTCGCGGACGACTTCGCTCATCTTGCCGCCCCATTGCTCGATGACGTTGAACGTCATGCCCATGGCGCGGATGGTCTCGCTGTTGCGGGCGAAGGTCTGGGCCAGCGCGTTGCTCTCGGCATTCGCCTTGGCGTGGCGCGAAAGCTGGCCCTTGGTCATCAACTGGTTGGCGACGGTGATCACGATCAGCACGACCACACCGGCCAGCGTCATGTAGAACAGCGCGGGATGAATGAAATAGAGCAGCACCAGGAAGAGGGGCGCAAAGGGCAGGTCGAACAGGAAGAAAAGCGTGCGCGAGGTGATGAAGTTGCGCACGGTCGACAGGTCCTGGATGACGGGCACCTCGCCGGATGCAGCCTTGGGCCCGTACATCGCAACATGCATGGCATTGCTGGCCAGCGCGCTGTCGAGACGGTTGGCAACCCTTGAGGCATAGATGGACCGCACCGCCTCCAGGAAGCCCATCAGAACGAAGGCGGCCATGAAGATCACGGTGATGTAGAGCAGGGTGCTCATGCTGCCCGATGTCAGCACACGGTCGTAGATTTGCAGGAGATACAGTGGCTGGACGAGCAGCAGTATGTTCACGACAAACGAAAAAAGCCCGATCTCGAGGACCGCTCGACCGAAAATTCTCTTGAGGGTCATCCCGCCCGCTTTCTGCGAAGTTGGTGTTTTGAAAGGGCAATCAAAATATCATACGCCCCGGTGCCAACAACTTTCAAGTGCTTCCATATTAAAGCATATCATTGATCAACCTCGTTCCCCGTGACACCGGTCACAGGTCCCGGCCGTCCTTGCCACCCCCGTGCTACCGTCAAAAAGTTTTTTTCCGGTTGCAATGAATCGTGTGTTCCTGTTTTGCGCGGATCGTTTAAACCGGCACCCGACCGCCATGGGCGGCGCCGGGCGGGGCCGTTTCCGGCAAACAGGATGATCAAACGGGGCAGGGCAGGCAATGGGTATTCCCTTCATCGATCTGGGCGCACAGCAGGCGGGAATTCGCGATCGCATCGACGCGGCGGTCGCCGGGGTTCTCGACAGCGGTGCCTATGTGATGGGGCCGGCGGTTGCCGCCTTCGAGAAGGAACTGGCGGCATTCTGCGGCGCGAAACACGCCCTGGCCTGCGCCAATGGAACGGATGCGCTGATGCTCGGCCTCATGGCCTATGGCGTGCGCGCCGGCGATGCGGTCTTCGTGCCGTCATTCACCTTTGCCGCCACCGCCGAGGTCGTTCCCTGCATGGGCGCCGTTCCTTTCTTCGTCGACATCCTGCCCGGCACCTTCAACATGGACCCGCAGAGCCTCAAGCGCTGCATCGTGGCTGCCCGTGACATGGGGCTCAACCCGCGCATGGTCGTGCCGGTGGACCTGTTCGGCCTGCCAGCCGACATGGGCGCCATCCAGCCGATAGCCGACGAGGCAGGCCTCGTGGTCATGTGCGACAGCGCCCAGGGCTTCGGCGGGCGCATCGGCAACCGCATGACCGGCACCTTCGGCAAGCTGACGACCACGTCCTTCTTTCCGGCCAAGCCGCTCGGCTGCTATGGCGACGGCGGTGCGGTCTTCACCGACGACGACGAGCTCGCCGCGCTGATCGACAGCTACCGCATCCACGGCAAGGGCACCGACAAGTACGACAATGTGCGCATCGGCATGAATTCACGCCTCGATTCCATCCAGGCGGCCATCCTGTCGGTGAAGCTGTCGATCTATGCGCAGGAGATCGAGGCGCGCAACCGGATCGCCGCGCGCTACAACAGTCTCCTGAAGGATCACGTCATCGTCCCCGCCGTGCCCGACGGCTACGAGTCGGTCTGGGCGCAATACACGGTCCGCCTGCCCGATGCCCGCACGCGCGGCGAGGCCCAGGCCCATCTGGCAAAGAACGGAATCCCCACGGCGGTCTATTATCCGATCCCGCTGCATCGCCAGACCGCCTACGACACATTCCCGTCCGACCCGGCCGGAATGAAGGCGACCGATCTGGCGGCCGACGAGGTGCTGAGCCTGCCCATGCATGCCTATCTCCACGAGGAAACCCAGGACCGCATCGTCAACACGCTGGCCGAAGCACTCGCCTGACACCAGTTGCGCCGGCCCGCTCAGGCCGGCACGGCCCTGCCGCGGCGCGGACGCCCGCGCCACAGCAGGAAGCCCATCACCGCGACATTGACCGCGTTCCAGGCGATACCGTTCACGAAGGCCGCCTGGTAGGAACCGGTCATGTCGTAGATGGCGCCCGACATCCAGCCGCCGATGGCCATGCCGATGATGGTTGCCATGATGACGAGTCCCGTGCGCTGGCCGGCCTCCGCGGCTGGCATGTATTCGCGCACGATGATGGCATAACTCGGCACGATGCCGCCCTGCGACAGCCCGAAGATGAAGGATACGACATAGAGCGAGGTCAGCCCGTCGGAGGGCAGGTAGAGCACCAGCGCAAGGCCCTGGCCGAGCGAGCCGATCAGCAGGGTGCGCACGCCGCCGATCCGGTCTGCGAGCCAACCCGAGGCAAGCCGTGAGAAGATGCCCGCCCCGAGCATCAGCGCGAGCATGTCGGCGCCGCGCGCCACGCCGTAACCAAGGTCCGCGCACAACGCGACGATATGGACCTGCGGCATGGACATGGCGATGCAGCAGGCCAGCCCGGCGATGAACAGCATGGCCTGCAGGGACGCGGGCGAAAGGCCCGCATCCATCGGCTGGAAACCGGCCGGCTTTGCCCCGGCAGCCGTTGGCAGGCCGCGCGGCGAGGCCCGGCGCATCATGGCCGTGAGCGGGATCATCAACGCCAGGCAGGTTGCGCCGATTACCGCATAGGTCAGCCGCCAGCCGCCAGCGGCCATCAGCGGCTGCATGACCAGCGGCCAGAACGTGCCGGCCAGGTAGTTGCCGCAGGCCACGACCGCGATGGCGATGCCGCGCCGCCGCACGAACCAGTGCGAGATGTCGGCCAGCAGCGGCGCGAAGGCCGCGCCCGCGCCAAGCCCAATCAGGCCCTGAAGCGCGACAACGAGCCAGAAGGCCGGCGCCGCCGCGCAAAGCAGGAAACCCGCGCCCAGCAGCGTGGCGTCGAGCGCCAGCGGCAGCGCCGAACCGTGCCGGTCGATCAGCCGCCCGCCGAACAGGTTGCCGAGCGCGAAACCGATCATGGTCAGCGTGTAGGCCAGCGAGGTTTGAGACCGGTCGAGCCCGAACTCCGCTTCCATGGCCGGCAGTACCACGACCACGGACCACATGCCCGCGCCCCCGACGGTTCCGTAGGCAAGGCACGCGCCCATGCGTGTCCAGGCATAGGGCCCGTCAATATCGTCGCCCGAACCGGGTTCGGCGGAAAACCAGGAACGCATCCTCACCTCTGATCCGCCAGGTCATTTCGGGCTTTCCGTCCCGTGGCGGCCGGGCTAAAGCCTTGAGGAGGACAATTTATGCCGGCCGGTGGCCCGCGCAAGGCTGAAATGACACGGGGTCCGCGACATGACCGATTTTGACGAGGACAGGCTGGCGGAAGCCTATGAGCGGGCGCTGGCGCTGGAGAAGGCCGGTGACGTCGATGGCGCCGAGGCCGCCTGGCGCGAGGTTCTCGCCCTCGATCCGGCCGATCATTGCGGCGCTTCCGTCCGCCTTGCCGCCCTGGGCCGCGCGCCCGATCCGGACAAGGCGCCCGACGCCTATGTCGAGACGCTGTTCGACCAGCACGCCGCAGCCTTCGACGAGATCCTTGTCGAGCAGCTTGGCTATGCGATCCCGTTGCAACTGCGCCAGATGCTCCTGGACCATGCGCCGGGACCGCATCAGCGCGGCCTCGATCTGGGCTGCGGGACGGGACTGACCGGCAGCGCGCTGGACGGCATGGTCGCCGACTTCATCGGCGTCGACATTTCCGAGCGCATGGTCGAGATGGCCGACGAGCGCGACGTCTATGACGGGCTCTATGTCGCCGAGGCGGTCGATCTCGTCGAGAATGTCGAGGACGAGGCGCCCTGGGATCTCGTCGCCGCCACCGATGTCATGCCCTATCTGGGCGACCTGGAGCGCCTGGTGGCGGGCGTGGCGCAGCGGACCAATCCGGGCGCGCTCTTTGCCTTTTCCACCGAGACCATGCCGGACGAGGCAATCGGCGAAAAGGGCTGGAAGGTCACGCCGAAGCACCGCTTCGCCCATAGCCCGGCCTATCTGAAGGCGGTTCTGTCGCGTCATGGTTTCACCATCACGCAGATCGAGCCGGTCACCGTGCGCATGGACGAGGGCCAGCCCATTCCGGGCCATCTCGTCCTGGCGCGAAAGGTCAACTGAGCGCGCTCAGGCGGCCCTGGCGTCCGCGCGGATCATGTCCGCGGCCTTCTCCGCGATCATCAGCACCGGTGAATTGGTGTTGCCGGACGTGATCGTCGGCATGACCGAGGCATCCGCCACGCGCAGGCCCTCCAGCCCGTGCACCTTGAGACGCTCATCCACGACGGCCATCGGGTCCGATCCCATCTTGGCCGTGCCCACGGGGTGGAAGATGGTCGTTCCGATGGCGCCGGCAGCCTCCACCAGTTCCTCGTCGCTCTGGTATTGCGGCCCCGGCATGAATTCCTCCGGGTGGTAGCGCTGCACCGGTTCCTGCGACACGATCCCGCGCGTGATGCGGATGGCGCGCGCTGCCACCTGCTGGTCATGGGCAGTGGACAGGTAGTTGGGCTGGATTGCCGGATGATCCGCCGGGTCCGCCGAGCGGATGCGCACATGGCCCCGGCTGTGCGGGCGCAGGTTGCACACCGATGCGGTGAACGCGGGGAAGGGGTGCAGCGGCTCGCCGAACTTGTTCAGCGACAGGGGCTGCACGTGGTATTGCAGGTCCGGGTAGTCGAGTGCGGGGTCGGATTTCGTGAATGCGCCAAGCTGCGAGGGCGCCATCGACATCGGCCCGGTCCGCTTCAGCATGTATTCCAGCCCGATCCGCGCCTTGCCGTAGAGCGATGCGGCGCGCTGGTTCAGCGTGTCGACGCCGCTCACCTTGAAGGCCATGCGCAGTTGCAGATGGTCCTGCAGGTTCTCGCCGACGCCGTCCATCGCGTGCAGTACCTCGATGCCGTGCTGTTGCAGGACGCCGGCAGGGCCGATGCCGGACAATTGCAGGACCTGCACGCTGCCGAGCGATCCTGCCGACAGGATCACCTCGCCGCGCGCCTTCGCTTCCATGGCCTGGCCGTTCCGGGTGAAGGCAACGCCGGTCACGCGCTTGCCGTCAAGGATCAGGCGGCTGACCTGTGCATTCGTCATCACCGTCAGGTTGGGCCGGTTCATGGCCGGGCGCAGGAAGGCCTTGGCGGTGTTCCAGCGCCAGCCATTGCGCTGGTTGACCCGGAAATAGGAGACGCCCTCGTTGGTGCCACGGTTGAAATCGTCGGTCGCCGGAATGCCGGCGGCCACGCAGGCATCGCGGAAGGCGTCGAGAATGTCCCAGCGCAGCCGCTGTTCCTCCACCCGCCATTCGCCGCCCGCGCCGTGCATCTCGTCCGGCCCTGCGTAATAGTCCTCCGATTTCTTGAAGTAGGGAAGGACGTCGTCCCAGCCCCAGCCCGTGTTGCCGAGTTGGCGCCAATGGTCGTAGTCGCCCTTCTGGCCGCGCATGTAGATCATGCCGTTGATGGACGAACAGCCGCCCAGCACGCGCCCGCGCGGATAGAGCAGCGAGCGCCCGTTCAGACCCTTCTCGGCCTCGGTGGAATAACCCCAATCGGTGCGCGGATTGCCGATGCAGTAGAGATAGCCGACCGGCACATGCACCCAGATGTAATTGTCCTTGCCGCCGGCCTCCAGCAGCAGCACGCGCCGGGAGGCGTCTTCCGACAACCGGTTGGCCAGCGCGCAGCCTGCCGTGCCTGCACCCACGATCACATAGTCGAACTCACCGATGGCTGCCATGGCCTCCCCCTGTTGCCGCTGGGCGATCCGCGCGGCTTCCTCCTGCCTTCCATGATGGACCGCAGGACGCGGAAGGAAAAGGGCAGGCAGCGCAAACCGGTTGGCGCATCCGCGCACGCCCCGGCCTTATCATTGCGCGATGACCATGTTGCGCAGGACGCCGATGCCCTCCACCTCCAGTTCCACGATGTCGCCGGATTGCAGGTAGCGGTTCTGTTCCAGTCCGCAGCAATTGCCGACCGTCCCCGAGCCGATCACCTCGCCAGGATGCAGCGTCTCGTCGGCGCTGACATGGGCGATGATGGCGTCGAAACCGTGCAGCATGCCCGACGTGTCGGACGTCATCCATGGCGTGCCGTTGACCCGCACCTCCACCTTGAGCGCCTGCGGATCGGGGATTTCGTCGCGCGTGACGATCCAGGGGCCGAGCGCATTGCCGCTGTCGAAGCTCTTGCCCTTGGCCGGGCCGAGCATGCCCTGCATTTCCTTCAACTGGGCATCGCGGGCGGAAAAGTCGTTGAAGATCGTGTAGCCGAAGACGTGGTCGAAGGCGTCTTCCCTTGAAATGTTCTTGCCGCGAGAACCGATGACGGCGGCGAATTCCAGTTCGAAATCCATGAACTTCGAATAGCGCGGCCAGGTCACGGTCGCTTCCGGCCCGATCACCGAGAAGCGGTTGGTGATGTAGTAGATCGGCAGGTCGCGATAGACCGCGGGTACGTCGCCGGGCAGTTTGGTATCAGGCTCGGGCTGGCCTTGCAGCTTTGCAGCCAGCTTCTGCATGCCCGCCGGCGCCTGGCGAACATGCAGCGGATAGACCGAGGCATCGCGCATTTGCGGCGGCACGGGCAGGGGGGCGAGCAGCTTCACGTCGCCCATGGCGATGCGGTGTTCCGGGCCTGCACGCTCCAGCGCCATGCGGGCGATGGCCATGCCGTCACCGCCTGCCTCGATCAGGCTCAGCATCGTGTCGAGATAGCCGCGGGATTCAGCCCCGGCGGCCGCCTTCAGGTCGATCACGGCGGCACCGTCATCCACCACGGCGCCGATTCTCTGTTGCAGGTCTTTCTCGTAAGTGGCTAGTTTCATGTTTCTTTTTCCTCAATCCCGGAAAATGGCGACCGGGCGGCACCAACCGGCGCTCGCCGCCTTCACCTTCACGGGAAAACACGCGACCTCGAAACCCGTTGCAGGCAGGCTGTCGAGATTGGCCAGTTTCTCGATATGGCAATAGCCATGCACCATGCCGGCGCGATGGCCCTCCCAGATCAGCGAGGCATCGCCCGTCTCCGCCACCCGTTTCGCCGTATGGACGAAGGGCGCGTCCCAGCTCCAGGCATCCGTGCCGCAAACGCGCACGCCCCGGTCGGTGAGATAAAGCGTGGCCTCGCGCCCCATGCCGCAGCCGGTTGCCACGTAATGCGGCTGGCCGTAGGCAGCCCCGGCGGCGGTGTTCACGAGCACGATGTCGCCGGCTTGGACCTCATGGCCGATCGCCTGGAACGCCGCCTCCATCTCGTCCGCCGTCACCACGTGACCATCCTCGAAATGGCGGAAGTCGAGCTTGACGCCACGCCCCCAGCACCATTCCAGTGGCACCTCGTCGATGGTGATGGCCCGTTTCCCGCCATCCATCGTGGAATGGTAGTGATAGGGCGCGTCGATATGGGTTCCGTTATGCGTGGAGAGCGTCACCTGTTCCACCGCCCAGCCCTCACCGCCGGGAAGCTGGTCGCGGGTAACACCGGGAAAGAAGGAAAGAAGCTGTTGCGCCGTGTCGTTGTGCCCGAAATAGGCGATCTTCGGACCCAGCCCCGGCGGATCGGCATAGTCGGTGTTTTCCAGCGGGTTGGAGAGGTCGACGATTCTCATGGTCTTGCTCCGTGGTTGCCGGGCTGCGATTGCCCGTCCGTGTGGCGGGGAGGGCGCATGGTTAGCGGCCCAGGATGAAGGTGACGATGGTGGGAAAGGCGATGACCGCGATGAGCGTGACCGCCATGACCAGCGCGAAGGGCGCCGCCCCGATGAAGACGTCCTTCAGTTCCACGCCCGTTCCCTTGAGAGTGGACGTGACGACGAAGACGGATATGCCGAGCGGCGGCGTCAGCAGGCCGATCTCGATGGCCATGACGGTGATTAGGCCGAAATGCACCGGATCGATGCCCAGTCCCTGCGCGATGGGAAAGGCCAGCGGCACAGTGACCAGCATGATCGAGGCGCTGTCGAGAATGGTGCCGAGAACGACGAGCATGGCGCTGAACAGGAGCAGGAAGCCGAACGGCCCGAGACCGGCCTGCGTTGCCCAGTTGGTCACCGCGCCCGGCACGCCGGAAAAGGCCAGCATCCGCCCGTAAATGGCCGCGCCGATGATGAGGAAGCACACCGCCGCGGTGATATGCCCGGTCTGCACCGTGATCCGCCAGGCGCGCGCGGCATCCAGGCGGCGCATGGCGAATGCGATGGCAAGCGCGGCGAAGGCGCCGACGGCACCGGCTTCCGTTGGCGTGAAGAAGCCGAGATAGATGCCGCCCAGGACGATGGCCGCCAGGAAGAGAACGGGCAGCAGCATGCGCCGGCGCACGTGTTCTTCGTCGGCTTCGCCGGCCAGCGCGCCCTTGCCGACCCGCTCCGGCCGGGTCATCCCGATGAAGACGATCCAGGCCGCGAAGCCGGCGGTCAGCAGCAGGCCGGGGCCGATGCCGCCCAGGAACAATTCGCCGATGGAACTGTCGGTCAGCACGGCAAACAGGATGAGCAGCAGGCTTGGCGGGATCAGCATGCCGAGCCCCGACGATCCGGCGACCACGCCCGCCGCAAGGCGCTTGTCATAGCCCGCCCGGATCATCTCCGGCACCGAGACCTTGGCGAAGACCGCCGCCGAGGCGATGGAAATGCCGGTGATGGCAGCGAAGACGGCGTTGGAGAACACCGTGGCAATGCCAAGCCCGCCCGTCAGGCCGCGCATCATGCGGGCGATGACGGCGAAGGTGTCGCGGCCAAGCCCGGTCTCGGAAACGGCAATGCCCATCAGCACGAAGAGCGGAACCACGCCGAAGGCATAGTCGGCGATGGAATCGGTCGCGGCCAGCGCCACGAAATTCAGCGCGAGATTGAGCTTGCCGGTGATCGCCCAGACGCCGAACAGCGAAACGGCGGACAGCGCGATGGCCACATGCATGCCGCCCCAGATGAGGACGAGGATGGCGGCCAGCGACACCATGCCGATGGTCAGCGGCTCCATCAGCGGTCCTCCACCGGCTGCGCGCCGGTTCGCGCCCGGCCCACGGCCTGCCAGCACTGGACGAGATAGGACAGGGACAATAGCGCCGATCCGCCGACGATGATGGCGAGAAACGGCCAGACCGGGAGCACGAAATGGCCGACCGCCCCCTCGAACTCGCCCCGCTCGAAGGCCTTGAGAAGACGCGGCCAGACCGTCCAGGCGAGCGCCGCCGTCAATGCCGCGCCGGTCGCCTGCGCGAAGGCATCGAGGGAATGGCCAAGGCGCGGCCGGCGGCGTGTCAGGGCGTTCAGCAACCCGTCGGAACGGATCATCTGGCCGCAGACATGGGTATGCGTGATCTGCAGGAAGACGATGCCCACGATGGAGAACTTCACCATTTCCGGCACGCCGGCAATGGGTGCCGCCAGCAAGTTGCGGCCCAGCACATCGGCGACGATGAGCACCATCAGCAGGATGATCCATGCTGTCGCCGCCACATTGGCCAGCATGGTGACGCCGGAAAACAGGCGCGCAAGGGCATTGGTCGGGTGTCTGGACATGGCAGGCCTGGTGCGGCTGGCTATGGCTCGATGGCAGGGCAGGGACGCCGGCCGGGGGCGGGTGCCGCGCCCCCGTCGAGGGGCTCAGGCGAGCCGCCTCATTCCTTCGACCAGTCGCGGATCAGCGTCTCGCCGGCGGCTTCCTGCTTGGCCATGAAGGCCTTGAGGACGTCCGTTCCGGCCAGTCCAGCCGCGTCCTGCGCCTTGGCCCATTCCATGGCGATGTTGGGCAGCGTGTCGGCCCAGCGCTTGCGCTCCGCCGGATCCATTTCCGAAATTTCCGCGCCGGCCGCTTCCAGCGCCGCATAGGCCCCGGCCACCCGCTCTTCCAGGCCGGAGCGATAGGCCTTGGCATAGGCGGCGACGCCTGCGCGGATGGCGTCCTGCACGGCGTCGGGCTGTTCCTCGAACCAGCTCTTCTTCGCCACCAGCGCACCGGCATATTGCGCGCCGAAATGCACCTTCGTGATGTATTTCGCCTGTTCGACGAGTTTGGCCGGCGCGGCTGCCGTCGGGAAAACGACGACGCCCTCGATCACGCCAGTCTGCAGGTCGTTGTAATATGTGGTCAGGTTGCCCGACACGCCGACGGCGCCCGTCTCCTTGAGCCAGTTGACCGCCGGTCCGGGCGCACCGATCTTCCTGCCCTTCAGGTCGTCGATGGACTTGACCGGGAATTTCGTGATCAGGAAATAATCCTCCAGCCCGAAGCCGCCGGAGAGATATTCCAGGTCCTTGTCTTCCCACAGCTTGCGCATGTCGGGAATTTCCTCGTGCATTTCCTCGATGGCGTCGAAGACGACGGCCGCATCGGGCGAATGGAACGGCGTGACATAGGACACGTTCTGCAGCGGCAGCAGCGAGGCCTCGAACAGGCTGGAGACGACGCCGATCTGCGCCAGTCCTTCTTCCATCGCTTCCAGTTCCCCGCCCACCTTGGCCAGCGTGCCGCCATAGGCTTCCGTCCAGTTCACCGTGTGGCCGGAACCTTCCAGCGCCTTGTTGACGGCCGGGATGAAGGCTTCCGGAATGAGCTTCACCCACAGGAAGACCGGCGGATGGCCGGCGACGGTCGTGATGTCGATTTCGTCGGCATGCACCGCCGGCGAAGACAGGAAGCTGGCGGCGAGCAGGCTCGCGGCCAAGATGGTTCTGCGAAGCATGACGGTCCTCCCAAATGACCTGGTGTGATACCGGGCCTCCCAACCCGGACGTCCTGACGCGTGGCATCCGCCATGCGCGGGGACTGGAAAACTATCTGTACGTATGTATTAATTGTCAAGGGATCATGGAGGCTGGCGTGAAGGCAGGCGGAAGACAGCGCGAGGATGGCCGGGTGCTGCGCGGCGAGGCAACGCGCGAGCGCGTGCTCGATGCCGCCGAGCGCCTCTTCGCCGACCATGGTTTCGATGCCGTCTCGATCCGGCAGATCGCGCAGGAAGCGGAAGTGACGCTCGGCGTCGTCGGCTTTCATTCGGGTTCGAAGGAAGCCCTGTTCTCCACCATCCTGAAGCGGCGCGTCGACATGCTTTCCGCTGGCCGAAGGGCGGCGCTCGACCGGCTGCTTGCCGAAAAGGGCAGGGGCGCGATCACGCTGCGCGACCTGATGGCCGCCTATATCGGCCCCTATATCGATTGCGCCAGCGCCGGAGACCCGCAATGGCTGGCCTATGCGCGCCTGATCGCGCATACCGCGGGCGACAGCCGCTGGTATCCGGCCGTGAAGGACCTCTACGATCCCATGGCGCTGGTCTTCCTCGACGAGATCGGCGCGCTGTATCCGCGGGCCCCGCGTGAAAGGCTGGCCGCAGCCTTCGTCATGTCGGTGGCCGCCATGCTCTCCACCGTGGCGTCCACGACGCGCATGGCGGCTCTTGCCGCCGATGGCGAAATCCTTCCCTCCGCCGATACGGGCGACAGGCTCGCCCGCCACCGTCAGACGCTGATCGATTTTTGCGCCGGCGGGATCGAGCGCGCCGTCTCGGCCTGAGCCTTCGCTGCCTCCGCGGCCATCCAGTCGCGCACGCGCCGCGCCTGCGGAGACAGGTCCCGCGCCTTTGGCCACAGGATGTGGAAACCGTAAGCGGTCGACAATGCATGATCAGTCACCCGCACCAGCAGGTCGGCATCGACAAGCCGCTGCACCAGGTGGCGCCAGCCGAGCGCGATGCCCTGGCCCTCCATCACCGCCTGGACGACCAGGACGTAATCGTTGATGAGCAGGGCGCGCGGCGCCACATCCGCCGCCACGCCGGCGCTCTTCAGCCAGTCCTTCCAGTCCGTTGCATCCCGGTAAGGCTCTTCCAGGTGGATAAGGCGGTGATGAACCATATCCGCCGGTGTCCCGGGCAGGCCATGGCGCTGCGCATAGAGCGGGCTGGCAACGGCATAGATCTCCTCTGCCGCGAGCAGCATGCTGTCATAGGCCGGCCACTGGGCCGGAACGCCGCCGCGCACGCCGAGCGGAATGTTCTCCAACTGGAAGTCGATGTCGCGGTCCGACGTCTGGATGCGGATGTCGATGTCGGGCAGGGCCTCGCGGAAATCCTGCAGGCGGGGCATCAGCCAGAAGGAGGCAAAGGCCGTTGACGCCAGCACGGTGACGTTCCTGCCCGTGCCGAGCGAGCGCAATTCCTCCGCCGACTTGCGGATATGGTTCAGCCCCAGCGTCACGTCGGTGAAAAAGCGTTCACCGGCTTCCGATAGCCGCACCTTGCGGTGTTCGCGCAGGAAGAGCGGCACGCCCAACTGGTCTTCCAGTCCGCGAATGGCATAGGACACCGCCGCCTGGCTCATGCCCAGTTCCCGCGCCGCGCGCGTGAAGGATGACAGCCGCCCGGCGGCTTCGAAGACGATCAGGGCGCCCGCGGAGGGCAGCAGGTGGCGCAGGCTTTGCATAAAGCCAGCTTATACAAGTGATGAAGATTTTCCAGCGTCACGGTAACCCGGCGAGCAGTTACCGTGAAGGCATTCGAAGCTTGTGTCGAGGGGGAGAAGATGGAAGCGGGCATGGGAGAAGACATCATGATCGAAACGGTCGCTGCCGCCGCGCCTGTGCGCCGCGAACGCCGGGGCCGCAATGCCCGCGTGGAAGCCCGCTCGCACGGGCCACAGGGCATCGGCCGGCCCTATGTCGTGCGCAACATCCCCACCTACGACATCCTTGGCGAGGAAAGCCTCCTGCGCATCGAGGAGACCGCCGACCGGATTCTCGCCGAGATCGGCATCGAGTTCCGTGGCGACCCGGAAGCGCTCGATCTCTGGCGCAAGGCTGGTGCGGAAGTCTCCGGCGAACTGGTGAAATTCCCCGTTGGAATGCTGCGCGAGATCCTCAAGACCGCGCCGGCCGAGTTCACCCAGCACGCCCGCAACCCGGCCAACAATATCCGCATCGGCGGTCGCAATGTGGTCTTCGCCCCGGCCTACGGCTCGCCCTTCGTCATGGATCTCGACAACGGGCGGCGCTACGGCACCATCGAGGACTTCCGCAACTTCATCAAGCTGGCCCAGTCCTCGCCCTGGCTGCACCATTCCGGCGGCACCATTTGCGAGCCGGTGGACGTGCCGGTCAACAAGCGCCATCTCGACATGGTTGATGCGCATCTGCGCTATTCGGACCGTCCCTTCATGGGCTCGATCACGGCCGAGGAACGGGCAGAAGATTCCATTGCCATGGCGCGCATCGTTTTCGGCGCGGACTTCGTGGCGGAAAATTGCGTCATTCTCGGCAACGTGAATGTCAACTCGCCGCTGGTCTGGGATGCGACGATGACGACGGTGCTGCGCGCCTATGCCCGCGCCAACCAGGGCAGCGTCGTCGTGCCCTTCATCCTGGGTGGCGCCATGGGTCCTGTCACCAATGCGGGGGCCATCGCCCAGGCCCATGCCGAGACCATGGCCGGCTGCGCGCTGACCCAACTGGAGCGCCCCGGCGCGCCGGTCGTCTATGGCAACTTCCTGTCCTCCATGTCGCTGCGGTCGGGCTCGCCTACCTTCGGCACGCCGGAACCGGCCATCGGTTCCATGGTGGTCGGCCAGTTGGCCCGCCGGTTGAACCTGCCGCTGCGCTGTTCGGGAAACTTCACCACCTCGAAACTGCCCGACGCCCAGGCGATGAACGAGGGCACCATGTCCATGCTTGCTGCCATTCATTGCGGCGCGAATTTCATTCTCCATTCGGCCGGATTCCTCGACGGCCTGCTGTCCATGTCCTACGAGAAGTTCATGATGGATGCGGATCTGTGCGGCGCATTGCATTCCTATCTCGATGGCGTGAAGGTGGATGACAATGAACTGGCGTTCGAGGCCTTCCGCGAGGTCGGCCCCGGCAATCATTTCTTCGGCTGCGCCCATACCATGGGCAATTACCAGACCGCCTTCTGGGACAGCGAGATCGCCGATAACGATCCCTTCGAGAAATGGGAACTGGGCGGCTCGGTCGATGCGATGACGCGCGCCAACCAGTTGTGGAAGAAGCGCCTGGCAGAATTCGAGGCGCCGCCGCTCGACGAGGCAATCGGCGAGGCCCTGCGCGACTTCATCTCCCGCCGCAAGGCCTCCATGGATGATGCCTGGTATTGATCCGCACCGCCGCGGTGGGCACGGTTCCATCGTCCGGCAACAGCCCGCCTTGACCGAAGAATCCCGATTGACGGCCTGACCATGTCCAACGATCCGATCCTCCAGCCCTTCCAGCTTCGCCACCTGACGCTGAAGAACCGCCTCATGTCGACCGCGCATGAACCGTCCTATTCGGAGGACGGGATGCCGAAGGACCGCTATCGTCTCTACCATGTCGAGAAGGCGAAGGGGGGCATCGCGCTGACCATGACGGCCGGATCGGCCATCGTCTCGCCCGACAGCCCGCCGGCCTTCGGCAATCTCTTCGCCTACAAGGACGAGATCGTGCCCTGGCTGAAGCGCCTTGCCGACGAGTGCCACGATCACGGCTGCGCGGTGATGATCCAGCTGACCCATCTGGGTCGGCGCACCAACTGGAACAAGGGGGATTGGCTGCCCGTCGTCTCGCCGTCGCCGGTGCGCGAACCGGCCCATCGCGCTTTTCCCAAGCAGATCGAGGACTGGGACATCGCGCGCATCATTGCCGATTTCGCGGCCGCTGCCGGCCGGATGAAGGCGGCTGGTCTCGACGGCATCGAGATCGAGGCCTACGGCCATCTGATGGACGCCTTCTGGTCGCCTGCCACCAATCGCCGGGACGATGAGTGGGGCGGATCGCTGGACAACCGGCTGCGCTTCTTCTGGGCGGTCGCCGATGCCATCCGCGCGGAGGTCGGGCCGGATTTCATCGTCGGCACGCGCATGGTCGCCGACGAGGTCCGGGAAGGCGGGCTGACCAAGGCCGAGGGCATGGAGATCGCGCGCCGCATCGCGTCATCGGGCAAGCTCGATTTCATCAATCTCATCCGCGGGCATATCGACCACGACGCGCCGCTGACCGATGTCATCCCCGTGTCGGGAATGCGCTCCGCCCCGCATCTGGATTTCGCCGGCGAGGTGCGCGCCGCAACGAAATTCCCGGTCTTCCATGCCGCCCGCATCGCCGATGTCGCCCCCGCCCGCCATGCCATCGCCGAGGGCAAGCTGGACATGGTGGGGATGACCCGGCCGCATATCGCCGAGCCGCATATCGTGCGCAAGGTGATGAGCGGGCAGGAGCACCGCATCCGCCCCTGTGTCGGCGCGACCTATTGCCTGGACCGCATCTACGAGGGCGGCGAGGCGCTGTGCATCCACAACGCCGCCACCGGCCGCGAGGCCACCATGCCCCATGTCATCATGCCGGCTGTTGGGCGCAGGCGCCGCGCCGTCGTGGTGGGTGCCGGTCCCGCCGGACTGGAGGCCGCGCGCGTGCTGGGCGAACGCGGCCATGATGTCACGGTGCTGGAAGCGTCCGGACAGGCCGGCGGCCAGGTGCGGCTCGCCGCGCAGAACCCGCGCCGGCGCGAGTTCCTCGGCATCATCGACTGGCGGCTGTCCGAACTGGAGCGCCTCGGCGTTGCCATCCGCTACGACACATGGGCTGAGGAGGAGGATGTCCTGTCACTCGAACCCGATCTCGTGGTGATCGCCACCGGGGGCGTGCCGCAGAATCCGCCGCTGAAGGAAGGCGGCGATCTCGTTGTTTCCTCTTGGGATGTCATGTCCGGCGCGGTGAAGCCGCAGGGCGAGGTGCTCATCTATGACGACCACGGTGGCCATCAGGCCATGGGCGCGGCCGAGGCTGTCCTGGCAGCCGGGGCCAGGCTGGAACTCGTATCGCCGGAACGCTTCCTCGCCCCCGATGTCGGGGGCATGAATCTCGTCCCCTACATGAAGGCGCTTCAGAAGGGCGGCGCGCGCATCACCATCGCGACGAAGCTGACCAGCGTGCATCGCGAGGGCAACCGGCTCCTGGGTATTCTGGGTTCGCCCTATGACGAGGCCCATAGGGAGGAAAGGCTCGCCGACATGATCGTGGTCGAGCACGGCACCGCACCGCTGGACGATCTCTACCACGCGCTCAAGCCGCTGTCGCGCAACCTGGGAGCCGTGGACTATGGTGAACTCGTCACGGGAAGCGGAGCGATTTTCCCCCAAGGCCGGCCGGAGGCCGCGTTCGATCTCGTGCGCATCGGCGATGCCGTCGCGTCGCGCAACATCCATGCGGCCATCTATGACGCCCTGCGCTTCATGAAGGATCTCTAGGCAACGCTTCGCCGCCTTTCCCGAAGGAGGCGTGCAGGCAGAGCACGCAAAGCCCGATGAACAGCGAATCGTGGATGTCGTGCCCGAAGGCGATGCCGGTCGTCCCGCTCAGCACGAAGGGGATGTAGAGCGCACATCCCGCCGCCAGGGCGTTCCTGCCGTCTGCATGGTTCCGGTTCATCCAGAGCAGGATGATCGGCGCAAGAAAGGCGGCAAGGAAACCGATGAGGTTGACGGCTCCGCCGCGCACCAGGACGTTGAGCACGCCATTGTGGAAATGGGTCATGGCGAAGTCGTAGCGGCTGAGTTCGGCATTGCGTTCGGCCATCAGCGCCGGAATGTCGCCGCCGCCATGGCCGGTGAGCGGCTTTTCCGTGATGAGGCTCACGGCGGACCGCCAAAGAATCAGGCGCTGGCCGAACGAGGTGTCCAGATCGCCTTGCCGGGCCTTTTCCACGTCCACGATGACCGCTTCCACCCGCTCATGAACGGGCGGAAGAAAGGTGTAGGCGCCGAGGCCCGCGCCCCACAGCATGACCAGTGCCCCGGCCAGCGTCAGCCCGGAGCGTATGCCGGGCCGCATGTGGATGGCGGCCAGCACGATGGGCGTCATCAACAGCGCGATCCAGAATGTCCGGCTGCCGCTCAGGACGACCAGCGCCGCCGCGGCCAGCGCGCCTGCCAGGCAGAACCAGCGCAGGCGCCCCGCCAGGCGGATCGCGCCATGGAGCGCCAGGCCGTACATGACCGCCGCGGCAAGCCCCAGCACCAGCGGATTTCCGGCGATCAGTTCGATCCGCATGCCGGCGTGAAACGGGAACAGCGGCACCGCGGCCAGGGCCGCCATTGCGCCTGCGGCTGCGCCGGCCGACATGCCTGCCAGGAGGCGCCGGCCTGAAACGGCCAGGAGCGCAAAGAGCGGCAGCGCGCCAAGGAAGGGAAGGTTTTCGCCGATCTCCTTGAGCCCGTCTTCGCCCGGCCCTGCCAGCACCGTGGTGAAGGCCTCGGTGAAAAAGAACAGCGCGAAAGCGCCCGCCGCCAGCCAGGCCTGCCAGTGTGCCGGAAGCGCGATGCGGTGCGTCAGCAGCAGCAGCGCGCCCCAGCCCATGGTAATGGCGATCGCCACGACGACGCCACTGCCGGCCAGCGGCACGCCGCCGGCAACGAGGCCGGCAAAAAGGAGATTGGCCGCCACCAGCGCCTTGCCGCCGGGCGATGTGAGATAGCGCAGGATCAGGGCGGGATAGGCGCGCATGGGCTCCGGAACGCGAAGGGCGCGGGCCGGGCGTCCCGCTCTCGGGTCATGCCGGTCCACGCGTTGATCTCATGCGTTTAAGCATGTCCGGAGAAAAAGGGGAAACGGCTTTTCCGGGACTTGCGAGGGTGAGGCGGTCAGCCGCTGTCCCGCCCCGGCGCCGGTTTTGGCAGCAGGTCGATTGGCAGCGGAAAGACGATGGTTGCCGTTTTCTCGTTCGCAATATCGTTGAGCGCGTTGAAATAGCGCAATTGCATCGCATTGGGCTGCGCGGCGAGCATCTCCCCGGCTTCCACAAGCTTGGTCGCGGCCTGCTGCTCCCCTTCCGCATTGATGACGCGGGCCCGGCGAAGCCGCTCGGCTTCCGCCTGTTTGGCTATCGCCCGCACCATGCTGTCGTCGATGTCGACATGCTTGATTTCCACATTGGCCACCTTGATGCCCCATGTGTCGGTCTGCCGGTCGAGAATTTCCTGGATGTCGGCATTCAGTTTGTCGCGCTCGGCCAGCATCTCGTCCAGTTCATGTTTTCCGAGAACCGAACGCAGCGTTGTCTGCGCAAGCTGGCTGATGGCGGCGTTGAAATCGGCCACATTGATGATCGCCCGTTCGGGATCGACTATGCGGTAATAGATGACGGCGTTCACCTTCACCGACACGTTGTCGCGCGAGATGACATCCTGGCTCGGCACGTCCTCGACATACATGCGCAGGTCGGTCCGCACGATCTGCTGGACGACGGGGATGACGATGACGAAGCCGGGCCCGACGACCTTTGTGAACCGTCCGAGCGTGAACATCACGCCGCGTTCATATTCGCGGAAGATGAAGATCGCGGACGAGAGGAACCAGAGAAGGAGTGCCGCAGCGAGGATGTAGAACACCCAGTCGAAGACGAATACAGGCATGGCTAGGCTCCCTTGTTGTGAATGCCGGCACCTGGACCGTCGCCCGGCGCCGCGTCGCCCGGGACCGCGCGCACGATCAGCGTCAATCCGCTCATCTTCTCCACCATGACGGAATCGCCTGGCTGGAGCGTGGGCGGCCCGATGGCGTTCCAGCGTTCGCCGGCCAGAAAGACATGACCCTGGCCGCCGGACCAGTCGGTCACTTTTGCGGCCGCGCCGGTCAGCGGGTTCGGTCCGGTCCGGGATGGTTTGCGGTATGCGCGGATCGTCGCGCCGACAAGCAGGATGAGGAAAGCGGCACTTGTGGCAACCAGGATGCCGATCAGCCACCAGTCGACCCGGAATGCGGGGATCTCGGTGTCGATCAGCATGGCCGATCCGAAGATGAACGCGGCCAGTCCGCCAAGGCCCAGCACGCCGAAGGACGGGCTGACCGCTTCGGCGACCATGAAGCCGATGCCGAGAATGAGCAGCGCCAGTCCCGCATAATCCAGCGGCAACTGGTTCAGCGCGTAAAGGCCGAGCGTCAGGCTGATCGCGCCGACGACGCCCGGAACGCCGGCGCCGGGATTCCAGAACTCGAAGACCAGCCCGTAGACGCCGATCATCATGAGAATGAGGGCGACGTTGGGATTGGAGAGGATGCCGAGAAGCCTGGTCAGCGCATCCGCCTCCATCACTTCCACCGGCAGGCCGGCCGTTGCCAGGCGCCGCTCGTTCCCCCTGACGGAAACGCTTTGGCCATCGATCGCCTCCAGCAATCCTTGCACATCCGCCGCCACGACATCGATGACATTGGCATCGAGGGCCTCCGCGGCCGAAAGGCTTGCGGCTTCGCGCACCGCCTTTTCTGCCCACTCGGCATTGCGTCCGTGCATCTGCGCCAGGCTGCGGATCAGCGCCACAGCGTCATTGGTTGCCTTGGCCGCCATCGTTTCCCTGGAGGACGGGGTGCTGCCGGATGATCCGCCATCCTCCGCTTCGCCCGTGCCATCATCGGCGTTCCCGTCCTTGCCCGATCCGCTGCCCGGCAGGCCCTCCGGCATGCCGCCGATGGCAACGGGCGTTGCCGCGCCGAGGTTGGTGCCCGGTGCCATCGCGGCCACATGGGTGGCATAGAGAATATAGGTCCCCGCGCTGGCCGCATGGGCGCCGCCCGGTGCCACGTAGCCGATGACCGGCACCGGTGACTCCAGGATTTCGCTGATGATGACGCGCATCGTGTCGGCAAGTCCGCCGGGCGTGTCGATGCGCAGCACAATGGCTTGTGCGGACCGCTCTCCCGCTTCCGTCAGTACTTTTTCGATGTGGCGGGCCGATGCCGGGCCGATCGGTCCTTCCAGTGCCGCCTGGAGGACAATACGTCCGCTCTTTTCCGTCTCCGCCGGCTGTGCCGTTGCAGCAAGGACAGCCAGCAGGGCCAGAACGCCTGCGAGGACGAACCGGCGCAGGGTATGCCCGATGGCCGGATTCTTCAACATGACCGGATTATATGGCAAAGCCGGCGTGGGACAATGCCGTCGGCCCCGGCAAAGGGCGCCGGAGGATTGCGAACGGCCGGGCTTGTCTCCACGTGGTCAGTGGATCAGCGACCCGCCGTTCACGTCGACTTCCGTTCCGGTGCAGTAGGCCGACAGGTCGGACGCAAGGAAAAGGGCGCATCCGGCCACGTCGGAAGCCTCGCCCGCGCGCCCCATGGGAATGCCTTCCAGGATCTGCTCCTTCATTTCCGGCGTCAGCTTGCCGGCGGTGATGTCGGTGGCGATGAAACCCGGGCAAATGGCGTTGACGCGCACGCCCGACGGCGCCAGTTCGCGCGCCATGGCCTTGGTCAGGCCGAGTATGCCGGCCTTGGCCGCGGAATAGTGCGGCCCGCCGAAGATGCCGCCGCCGCGCTGCGCCGAAACCGATGACAGGTTGACGATGGACCCCGACCCGGCACGCCGCATGCCCGGAATGGCGGCCTGGCTCATGTAGAGCGTGCCGCGAAGGTTCACGTCGAGAACCGCGTCGTAGTTTTCCGGCTGGATGTCCATGATCTTCAGCGGCTGGGTGATGCCGGCATTGTTGACCAGCACGTCGATGCGGCCCCAGAGCCTTTCCAGTTCGGCCACGGCCGCCTCGCAGGCCGCCTTGTCTGTCACGTCGCAGGCCAGCCCCGCATGGCCTGCGCCCGGCAGGTCGGCGGCCGCGGCCTTCGCTGCCTCGGCGTCGAGATCGAGAATGGCCACCGTCGCGCCGTGTTCGGCGAACAGCTTCGCCGTGGCCTTGCCGAGCCCGCGCGGGCTGGCCGCGCCGGTAACGATTGCGAACTTTCCTTCAAGCAGGCCCATGGCCCTTGTCTCCTGTTTCGTTTCGTCTGGTCGTGCAGGGTGGCTCAGAGCCAGCCCCTGATCTGTTCCGCCACCCTGGCGGTCGAAATGCCGTACATGTCATGCAGGGTCGGCAGCGCGCCGGCTTCCAGGAATGCGTCGGGCAGGCCGATCATGCGGAAGGTCGGCGTGACGCCGTTGACCAGCAGGGTCCGCGCCACCGCCTCGCCCAGTCCGCCATTGACCGTGTGGTTTTCCGCCGTCACCACCAGCCGCGTGCCTTTCGCCGCCTCGCCCACGATGGTCGGCGTATCCAGAGGCTTGATGGTCGGCACATGCAACGCCGCCACCTCGATGCCCTGTCCGGCCAGCAGCACGGCGGCGTCCAGCGCGCGCATGGTCATGATGCCCGTGGAGATGACGAGCACGTCGCGGCCCTCGCGGATCATCTGGGCCTTGCCGAGCCGGAAGCGGTAGTCCGGCTTGTGGCGGGTCAGCACCGAGGGCACCTTGCCGCGCAGCAACCGGGTGTAGACAGGTCCGTCATGCGCGGCGATCTGCGGCACCATGCCAATGATGTCGTCGGCATCGCACGGGTCGATGATCGTCATGTTCGGCAGGCCGCGAAAGATCGCCAGGTCCTCGGTCGCCTGGTGGCTCGGGCCGTAGCCGGTGGTCAGGCCGGGCAGGGCGCAGGCGATCTTCACCGGCAGGTTCTCCTCCGCGATCGCCATGGCAATGAAGTCGTAGGCGCGCCGCGCGGCGAAAACCGCGTAGGTGGTGGCGAACGGCAGGAAACCCTCGCGCGCAAGACCGGCGGCCGCCGACATCAGAAGCTGTTCGGCCATGCCCATCTGGTAGAAGCGGTCGGGCAGGGCCTCGGCCAGGATGTGCAGGTCGGTATACTTGCCCAGGTCGGCGGTCAGGCCGACGATCCGTTCGTCCTTGCGGGCAAGCTCGACAAGCGCGTGCCCGAACGGCGCGGAAACCGTGTCATAGCCTTCGGCAGCCAGCGACGCGATCATCGCGGAGGTGGCTGCCTTTGTAGCGGGCGGCTTGCGCGGCTCGTGTTTCCGCTTCATCGAGGCAAGCGTCATGACGGCTTTCCCTCTTCCAGGACGGCCAGCGCCCTGGCCCATTCATCGGGCTCGACGCGCACGAAATGGGTGATTTCGCGCGCTTCGAGGAAATCGACGCCCTTGCACATGGTCGTGTCGAAGATGATGACGCGCGGCTGCGGCCCGGGGTGATCGCGCGCCGCGTCGAAGGCGGCCACGACGGCGTCCAGATCGTTGCCGTCGACCCGCTGCACATGCCATCCGAAGGCCGCCCATTTCGCTTCTTCCGGCACGCGGGCCAACGCGTCGGTGGTCCTGCCGTCGGCCTGCTGGTCGTTGAAATCGACAAGGCAGACGAGATTGCCGAGCCTGTGTTGCACCGCCGACATGGCCGCTTCCCAGGTCGAGCCTTCGCCCAGTTCCCCGTCCGACATCAGGTTGTAGACGAAGGCCGGGCTCTTCTTGCGCTTCAGGCCGAGCGCGGCGCCCACCGCGATGCCGAGCCCCTGGCCAAGCGACCCGCCGGTGATCTCCATGCCCGGCGTGTAGGACGCCATGCCCGACATGGGCAGGCGGCTGTCATCCATGCCGTAGGTTTCAAGCTCGTCTTCCGGCAGGATGCCGGCCTCCATCAGCGCCGCGTAGAGCGCGATGGCGTAGTGACCGATGGAGAGATAGAAACGGTCGCGGCCTTCCCATCCGGGATCCTCGGCGCGATATTCGAGCGCGTGGAAATAGGCTGCGGCAAGGACGTCGGCAATGCCCAGCGCCTGGCCGACATAGCCCTGGCCCTGCACCTGCGCCATCAGCAGTGCCTTGCGGCGGATGTTCCAGGCGCGCAGGGCAATCGGCATGTTCGAAACGCGCGGCGCGCGACCGGTATCCATGACGGGCAATCCTCCGTTGGCCTTTGACGGACTGCTGGATACACCGCTGCCAGCCGTCCGTCGTTCGCGAAAATTTACAGAGGTATGAAGCTGGGCTGAAGGATATTCGGGTTCTGCAGGCATGCCGCGGCGGATCCTTGCGCGTCGGCGGCGGGGCGCAGTCGCGGACGCCTGCCCTTGAACCTGCCCGGATACCAATATCGGACCCCGTCGCGGTTGCTGGCCGGACCGGGGATTTTCATCCGCAAATCCGAAATTGACCTGTTGACAAGCGCAACAACATGAATAATGAATCACTAGTCATTATTTGCTTTGGGAGGAGCCGGATGGACGCTGGATGGTCCCCATCCGACATCGCGTTTCGGGACGAGGTCAGGGCTTTCACGCGGGAAAACCTGCCGTCCGACATTCGCGACAAGGTGATGAGCGGGCGTCCGCTGGCGCGCTCCGACCACATGCGCTGGCAGGACATCCTGGCGCGCAAGGGCTGGATCGCCGGGTTCTGGCCGGAGCGCTACGGCGGTTGCGACTGGACGCCGGCGCAAAGCTACATCTTCCAGGAAGAGACCACCTATGCCGGCGCGCCCTGGCTCCTGCCCTTCGGCGTCAACTATGTGGGGCCGGTCATCTACACCTACGGCACGGAAGAGCAGAAGGCGCGCCATCTGCCGGGCATCGTGTCGAACGAGGTGTTCTGGTGCCAAGGCTATTCCGAGCCGAATGCCGGTTCCGACCTTGCCCGCCTTTCCACCCGTGCCGAGCGCGACGGCGACCACTACGTTGTCAACGGTTCCAAGATATGGACCTCCATGGCGCACTGGGCCGACTGGATCTTCGCGCTGGTGCGCACAGATCCGCAGGTCCGGCCGCAGGCTGGCATTTCATTCCTGCTGATCGACCTGCGTTCTCCGGGCGTCTCGATCCGGCCGATCCGCTCCATCGAGGGGGCGCATCATCTCAACCAGGTGTTCTTCGACAATGTCCGCGTTCCGGTGGAAAACCGCATCGGCGAGGAGAACAAGGGCTGGACCTACGCCAAGTACCTGCTCGGTCACGAGCGTGTCCTGTCGGCCGAGATCGGCAAGGCCAAGCGGATGCTGGACAGGCTGCGCGCCATTGCGGCGGAACGCGGCCTGTCCGGCTCCTACCGCCATCGCGACCGGCTGAACCAGCTTGAGACCGACCTGCTGGCGCTGGAATGGACGACGCTGCGCATGCTGGAGGCCGTCATGGACGGCTCGGCGCCCGGCTTCGAGGCTTCCGTCCTCAAGCTGCGCGGCTCGACGATCGTCCAGGCCATCGCGGAGGCGACGGCGGATACGCTCGGGCCCGAGGCTGTTCCCTACGATCCGTCCCTGATCGCGGAAGGGACGAACGATCCCGGCAGCGAACTGGCCCGCCACATGGGCATTGTGTCGGAATTCCTGTTCCAGCGCGCCCCGACCATCTGGGGCGGCAGCAATGAAATCCAGCGAAACATCATTTCCAAGCACGCGCTTGGTCTCGGCTAGGGTGAGGCAGACGTGAAGATCACACCGACCGAAGAACAGGCCCTGTTGGCGCAAAGCGTGACGCGCTTTTTGGCGGACCGCTACGGCGATGACGCGCGGCGGGCAAGTGAAGCCATGCCGGACGGTTTCGACCGCAACGTCTGGACCGCGATTGCCGATCTTGGCTGGCTGGGCGCGGCTGTCGGAGAAGCGGCGGGCGGTTTCGGTGGTCCGCGTGAAATGGCGATCGTCGCCGAGGGTGTCGGCAGCGCCATGATGGCCGAACCCGTCATTCCTGCCTGCCTGGCGCTCGCCATCCTTGAGGCGGCCGACCCGCAAAGCGCGCTCCTTCCGGCCCTGCTGGGCGGCGAGCGCATGGCCTGCGGTCTTGTATCGGAGATGGCTGAGGGACTGGCCGTGGCCGGAACCAATGGCGCGCGGACTGTCACGGGCCGGTTCCGGGCCGTGCCGGGCGCCGCGGCGGCCGATGCCTTCGTGCTCGCCCTGCCGGATCTTGCCTGCGTGCTGGATGCGTCGGCGAAGGGCGTGACGGTCAGCGGCTATCGCGGCATGGACGGGCGGCGCCATGCCGAAATCAGCCTCGACGGAGTGGCTGTCAGCGCGGACGCGGTCCTTTGTGAAGGCGAAGCGGCCGGTCGGATTGCCGCGCGTGCCAGCCTGCTGCACGCCATGGCGGTCACGGCCGAAGCCAGCGGCCTCGCGGCCCGCCTTTTCGCCGACACGCTTGCCTATGCCGGGCAGCGCGAGCAGTTCGGCCAGCCCATCGGCCGGTTCCAGGCCTTGCAGCACCGTCTTGCCGACATGTTCGTCGCGGTCGAGGAAATCCGCTCGCTGGCGCTTGCCGTCGCGCGGGCCGCGGAGGACGGCGGCAAGCCGGGCCGCGCCGTGTCGCAGGCGCTCGTCGGCGCGGTCGACCGTGCCTTGCATGTGGCCAAGGAGGCCATCCAGCTTCACGGCGGCGTGGGCATGACGGAAGACCTGCCGCTGGGCGCGGGGCTCAGGCGGGTCAAGGTTCTGCAATTGATGCCGGGCGGGGCGGAAGACCACCGCAGCCGGCTGACGACATCCAAAGACTGACAGCGAGACATCCGGGAGGAGACGGGAATGGAGCGGTTCGCCAACTACAAGACAATGACGTTCAAGCGGGACGGCCGGGTGCTGACGGTGACGCTGAACCTGCCCGACACGCTGAACGCGGTGAACGCGGACCTGCATTCGGAACTGTCGCGCGTCTTCATCGACCTCAACGACGATCCCGATTCCGACGTGATCGTGCTGACCGGGGCGGGCCGGGCGTTCTGCGCCGGCGGCGATGTCGACTGGATGCAGGAGGCCATTGACGATCCGTCCCGCTTCGAGGTCACGGGCTTCGAGGCAAAAAGGATCATTTTCAGCCAGCTTGACCTGGAAAAGCCGCTGATCTGCCGCATGAACGGCCATGCCATCGGCCTTGGCGCCACGATCGCGCTGACCTGCGATGTCGTCATCGCGGCCGAGAATGCGAAGATCGGCGATCCGCACGTCTCCATCGGCCTCGTGGCCGGCGATGGCGGTGCGATCCTCTGGCCCCAGATGATCGGCTACCTGCGCGCAAAGGAATACCTGCTGACGGGCGACCCGATTCCCGCGCCGGAAGCCGCGCGCATGGGCCTGATCAACCGCGCGGTGCCGGCTGACAAGCTTGACGAGGATGTCTACGCCCTTGCCCACCGCATCGCGTCCGGTGCCCGCAAGGCGATCCGCTGGACCAAGGTCACGGCCAATATCGGCCTCAAGCAACTGGCCCATTCCATCATGGATACAGGCGTCGCCTACGAATCCATGTCCAATGTTTCGAAGGATCATCGCGAGGCGGTCGCCGCCTTTCGCGAGAAGCGCAAGCCCGTGTTCACGGGTGAGTAGGTCCGGCGCCTCGCGCCGACAGTTCAAACCGGGAGGAAAGTGAAATGGCATACAGGATCAGCAGACGTAACCTCATGAAGGGCGCCGCCGCGACCGGCCTCGCAATGCCCTTCATCAACCTGCGCACCGCCATGGCGCAGGACGGGCCGATCACCATCGGCATCGTCACGCCGCTCAGCGGCCCGGCGCAGCTCATCGGCAATTTCGTGCGCCATGGTGCCGAGATCGGCGTCAAGCACGTGAATGCGGCCGGTGGCGTCAATGGTCGCGAGCTGGCGCTCGAGTTCCGCGATTCCAAGGCCAATCCGAACGATGCGTCCGTTGCCGCGCGCGAACTGATCGGTGCAGGCGTCAACCTGCAGCTTGGCACCATTTCGAGCGCCGTGGCGCTCGCCATGGGGCCGCTCCTGCAGAGCGAGGGCGGCATCGTGCTGACCTCCGGCGCGGGCACCGAAAAGCTGAACCACGAGAACTACAATCCGCACGTCTTCCGCGTTGGCGACAGCCCGGTCAGCCGCAATGCCGGCCTGGTGCGCCACATCGTCCAGAGCCGTCCGGAAATCCGAAAGTGGGGCGGCATCATCCCCGACCATGAATATGGCCGCACGACCTGGAAGATCTTCGAGGCCACGATGCGCAAGGCCATGCCGGAACTGACCGGCGAGGAAGCCCAGATCGCCGAGCCGATCCTGGTGCCCTATGCCTCGGGCGACTACCGCAACTACATCACCCAGGCCATGCGCCTCGACGTGGAGGGCATCTACACCTCAGTTTACGGTGGCGACGCGGTGACGCTCTACCAGCAGGCCAAGCCCTTCGGCCTGTTCGACAAGATCGACGTGCTGCTCGATTCGGCCAACGAGTTCCTCGTGGCGACGGCGATGAAGGACCAGACGCCGGCCCACTGGAGCGGCTTCCACTGGTACTACGAGGCCAACAAGGGCAATCCGCTTTCCGACCAGCTCTATGCCGACTATGTCGAGCGCACCGGCGACAATTACCCGATGGGCTGGGCGGCCGAGGCCCATGCCGGGATCATGGCCTATGCCGGCGCCGTCGCCAAGGCGGGCGGCACGGAAACGGCCGATGTGATCGCGGCCCTGAAGGGACTGGAATTCGACAGCGCGACCGGCATCCGCCGCATCCGCGCCGAGGACAACCAGGCGGTCAAGAACGCCGAGCTTGCCTTCATCGAGCCGTCTTCCGACGCGCCCGACGGCTTCGCCGTCACCGACTATGTCTCGCTGCCCGGCGAGAAGGTGATCGAGCCGGCAACGCCCGGCAAGCCACTGGATACCTCGATCCTCTGACAAGCCTCCCAAGGCGCGCCGGGCGGGAAACAGGTCCCGCCCGGCATTCAACCGGAGCATCATCAATGGTCGATATCGGCTTGACCGTCTTCAACGGGCTTGCCTGGGGCATGGCGACGTTTCTCGTCGCGGCCGGGCTGACGCTCATCTTCGGGATCCTTCACATCCTGAACTTTGCCCATGGCGGCTTCTTCATGATCGGCGCCTATGTCGCCTATTCGGTCATGCTGGCCTTTGGCGGGTCGCTGCCGCTCTGGCTCTATCTCGTCGCCGCGATCGCCGCCGGCCTGGCCGTGGGGCTGATGGGCTGGGGTGTCGACAAGCTGATCCTTAGGCGGTTGCGCAATGTCGAGGACGCCTATTCGCTGATCGCGACCTATGCGCTGCTGCTCGTCTGCGTCGGTGGCGTCCAGCTTGTCTGGGGCCTGAACTACCTTTCCGTCATGCCGCCGCCGGAGCTGAATTCCGTTGTGTTCCTGGGCGACATGTTCATGCCCACCTACACGATCTTCATCATCGCCTGCGGCATCCTCGCCTTCATCGCGCTGGAGATCTTCATCTCGCACACGGAAATGGGGCGCCTCATCCGGGTCGTCGCCGCCGATCCGTGGATGGCGAAGCTGCTCGGCCTGAACGTTCGCCGCATCTATCTCATCACCGTCGTCTTCAGCTTCGCGCTCGCCGGGCTTGCCGGCGGCCTGCTGATGGCCAACCAGAGCCTTTCGCCCGAACTGGGCGGCATCTTCCTGCTTCAGGCCTTCGGTGTCGTCATCGTCGGCGGCATGGGCTCCATACGCGGCGCCTTCATCGCGGCCATCCTGCTGGGCATGATCGAGAGTTTCGGAACCTACTTCTTTCCGCAATATCCGGGGATCTACTTCCTGATCGCGCTGGCCGTCATCCTGCTGGTCAAGCCGGAAGGCATCATGGGCAAGGAGCAGACCGCATGATCGACTATCGCAGGCGCATGCGGCTCAATCTGGCCGTCGTGGCCACGGGGCTGGCGCTCTTTGCCGTCTTCCCGTTCTTCGCCAACAGCGGCCTTGTCTTCCTGGCCGGCCTTGTTGCCATCAACATCGTCTTCGGCCTGTCCTGGAACCTGCTGTTTTCCGGCGTCGGCCTGCTGAGCTTCGGCCATGCCATGTTCTTTGCCGGCGGCGCTTATGCCATGGCGGTGCTTTCCCTGCGTGTTCCGGAACTGCCCTTCGTCGTGGGGCTTTTCCTCGGCGCGTTGACCGGCGGAACCATCGCGCTGGTGTTCGGCTATATCGCGCTTCGCCGGGCCAGCGGCGTCTATTTCGCCGTGCTCACGCTCGCCTTTTCCGAACTCGTCCACATCGTCATCACCAAGACCACCTTCCTGGGACGCAATGACGGTCTTGTGGGCATCCCCCGGCCGGTGATCGACCTCGGCTTCATGAGCCTCGACCTGACCAGCGCCGGCGCCTACTACTACTTCATCATCGTCGCCATGGCGGCGGTCGCCTTTGCCCTGTGGGCCTTCCAGAATTCGCCCGCCGGCCGGCTTATCCGTGCGATCAAGCAGGACCCGCTGCGTACCGCCTTCCTCGGCACGGACGTGCGCAGCTGGCAGCTCACCGCCTTCGTCCTGTCGGGTTCGGTCGCCGCCTTCTGCGGCGCGGTCATGGTGCCCTTTGCCCAGATCGCCTCGCCGGAAATCGCCTACTGGACCGTGTCCACCGAGCCGATCCTGTTCACGCTGCTCGGCGGGGCGGGCCATTTCTGGGGACCGGCTGTCGGCGCCATCCTGTTCGGCGCCATCGATTACGCCACCCGCGCCATGTATGGCGTATCCGAGATCACCGTCGGCGTCCTGCTTCTGGGCGTGGTCCTGCTGATGCCGGGCGGCCTGCTCGGGTTCCTGATTTCCAGGCGGTCGGCGGCGCGCCGGGCACGCACCGGCATGCAGGATGCGGACCTTGAAAAGGCGGGGAAGGCAACATGACGATGATGCTGGAAGCCAGGGGGATCCACAAATCCTATGGCCGCGTGAAAGTGCTTGAGAATGTCGATTTCGATCTCCTGGAAGGCGAGGCGCATGTGGTCATCGGTCCGAACGGCGCGGGCAAGACCACGCTGTTCCGCTGCCTCAGCGGCGAATCCCGCATCAATGGCGGAACAATCACGCTGGGCGGCAACGACATCACCGCGCTCGACGGCTGGCAGCGGGTGAAGCTGGGCATCGGCCGTTCGTTCCAGGTCGCGCGCATCTTTCAAGACATGTCCGCCTTCGAGAACCTCATCGTGGCCATCGAGACCCGCGAACGCGTCGACAAGGGACTGAAATCCACCTTTGGCCTGGTGGCGCCGCGCCGCGAGGTGCGCGACGAGGCTGAACGGCTGGTTGCGGAACTCGGGCTGGAGGGCCGTCTGGACGAACCCGCCAGCACGCTGTCCCATGGCGACAAGAAGCGGCTTGAACTGGCCATGAGCCTTGCGCTCAAGCCGAAACTGCTGATGCTGGACGAGCCGACCGCCGGCATGTCGCCCTCCGACCGCGCCGAGGCCGTCCGCCTGATTTCCGATGTGCGGGAGCGCTACGGCTTGACGCTGCTGCTGACCGAGCACGACATGGAGGTCGTCTTCGGCCTCGCCACGCGGCTGACCGTCCTGCATCACGGCGCCATCATCGCATCGGGCGAACCCCATGAGGTGCGCGCCCATCCCCGCGTCAGGGAGGTCTATCTTGGGCAACACTGATCCCCTGCTTTCCGTCTCCGGGCTGAACGCCTATTACGGCGGCAGCCACATCATCCAGGACGCGGCCTTTTCCGTGGGTGCGGGCGAGAGCGTCGCGCTGCTCGGCCGCAACGGTGCCGGCAAGACAACACTGATGAAGAGCCTGCTGGATGCAGGCCCCCGCGGGGAAGGCGAAATCCGCTTCGATGGCGCCGACCTGGCCGGCATCCCGACCGATGCGCGCAGCCGGCTCGGCCTGATGCTGGTGCCCGAGGACCGGCGCATCTATCCCAACATCACCGTGGCCGAGAACATCATGCTTGGCCGCCATGCCGCCCGCAACGGCAAGGCGCTTTCGCTCAGTGACATCTTCAGCCTGTTTCCGCTGATCGAACCGCTGAAAGACCGTGCCGGCTACCAGCTGAGCGGCGGCCAGCAGCAACTCGTGGCCGTGGCGCGCGGCCTTCTGGGCGCGCCGCGCCTGCTGCTGCTCGATGAACCGGTCGAGGGCCTGGCCCCGGTCGTGGTCCAGGAAATGGCCAGGCACATCGCCCAGATTCGGCAGACACAGGATCTTGCCCTGCTGATCGCCGAGCAGAACCTGTCCTTCGCCCGGGCTTCGACCGACCGGGTTGTGCTGATCGATACCGGGCGTATCGTCTTCGATGGAACGTGGGAGGATTTCGATGCCGATCCAGGGCTCAAGGACCGATACCTCGCCGTCTGACATGGCGGCGGCGCAAAAGGCGCCCTGGCCGTTGCGTTTCGAGCCGGGCGAGCGCGAGGCGCGCCGCGCGGCAGGCGAATGGCTGGGCACCAACCTGGCCTATGCGGCGCGTGACATGGCGGACAGGCACCCCGACACGGTCGCCATCGCCGGCGAAGACGGATCGCTCGACTACGCGACCATCTACAAGCGGGCCACCGATCTGGCGCGCGGCCTGCGCGAATTGGGCATCGCGCGCGGCGACACGGTCAGCTTCCAGCTCCCCAACTGGACCGAGGCCGCGGTCCTGAACCTTGCCTGCGCCCTGGCCGGCTTCGTCATCAACCCCGTGATCCCCATTTACCGCCAGGCGGAACTGGCCTTCATCCTCAACGATTGCCGGGCGCGGATCGCCTTCATTCCCGACAGCATCCGCTCCACCGACTACCGCGCCATGTATGCCGGTTTGCGTGAGCGCCTGCCGCACCTGCAGCACGTTGCGACGGTGCGCGGCACGGGCGACCTGACCTTCGAGGCGATCGAGGGGCGCGGGCGCGCGAGCACGGTTCCGCTCGAACCGGCCGACCCCGACAGCGCCAAGCTGATCATCTACACCTCCGGCACCACAGGGCAGCCGAAGGGTGTCATCTACAGCCATAACCAGTCGCGCCGGCCGCTCTGGGCGAGTTTCGACGCCTGGGGCCTGAAACCGGGCGACCGGCTGCTCATGCCAAGCCCCGTCACCCATGTGACGGGCTATTCCTACGGGCTGGAAATGCCCTTCCATTTCGGCACGACGACCGTCTTCATGGAGCGCTGGGACGCGGCGGAAGCGGTGCGTCTCGTCGACCGGCATGCCATCGGCTTCATGATCGGCGCGACGCCCTTCCTGTCGGAACTCGTCGCGGAAGCGGAGAAGGCCGGCACCCGGCTTGAATCCTTGCGCATCTTTGCCTGTGGCGGCGCGGCCGTGCCGCCCGCCCTGATCGACCGGGCCAACCGCCACTTCGCCAATTGCCGCTCCTTCCGCGTGTTCGGCAGTTCCGAATGCCCGATGGTCACGCAGGGATGCCTGGACGACCTGCACCTGGCCGCGCGCAGCGACGGGCGCGTGACGGACTGGGATGTCCGGGTCGTCGATGACGGGGGCAGCCCGGTTCCGGCGGGTCAGGAAGGCGAGATCATCGCGAAGGGGCCGTCGCTGTTCCGCGGCTATACGGACCGCGAGGCCACGGCGGAAGCCTTCGATGCGCAGGGCTATTTCCGGACCGGGGACCTCGGCACGGTGACGCAGGACGGCGTGCTCACGATCACCGGCCGCAAGAAGGACATCATCATCCGTGGCGGCGAGAATCTGAGCGCCAAGGAGATCGAGGACGCCTTGCACACCCATCCGGCGATCCGCGAGGCGGCGGTCGTTTCCATGCCGCATCCGCGTCTGGGTGAGGGGGTCTGCGCCTATCTCATCCCGGCCACCGCGGATGACCGGCCCGATGCCGGGGCGTTGACCGCCTTCCTGCTGGAGGCGGGCCTGGCCCGCCAGAAATGCCCGGACCGGATCGAATATGTCGATGATGTGCCGCGAACGGCATCGGGCAAGGTCCAGAAGCACATCCTGCGTGCCATGATCCGTTCGACCATGGAATCGGAGGCGGGGACTTGATCCGGCTGCCGCAATGTCGGATTGCAGCGCTGCGAGGCCCCGGCGCCAAATCCGGGCGATAGCGGCAGGAGGAAGGCGATGGCGAAGAGAGCGGAGAAGGCGCAGGCCAACCGGCAGGCAATCCTGGATGCGGCGGCCGTCGTCGTCGGCCGCCACGGCTATGGCAAGGCTTCCATCGCACGCATCGCGGAGGAAGCCGGCGTCGCCCACGGCCTGATCTATCTCTACTTCAAGAACCAGCAGGATCTCTTCGACCAGCTTTTGCCCCATGTCGGCGAGGCCATGCTGCGTTACATCGCCCAGGCCACGCTGGAGGCACAGACGCTTGCCGACCGCGAACGGGAGGGCCTGGAAGCGAACTTCGCCTATCTGCGCCAGCATCCGGCGCTGCACCGGATCCTGAACGAGGCGGCCTTCTTCGCGCCCGCGGCCCACCAGCAATACCTGCGGCGCATGGCAGGGGGCTATACGCGCTCGCTCCAGCGCGGATGGGCTGCCGGCGAGATCGACGGTTACGACGAAAGCGAACTGGAAGTGCTGGCCTACATGATCATCGGTGCGCGCGAATACCTCCTGGAGCGCTACGCGGTGAGCGGAAGCCGCATCGACGAACTTCCGGCCCATGTGAAGACAACCTACCTGCGCATGGTCGCGCGCAGCCTCGGCATCGACGAAACGAGGATGCTGTCCGGGTCCGTTGAGGCCAGGCAGGCCGGTTGATGGAGAGAACGTGATGCCGCAAGGGGCTTCGTCGGCACAGACAGGCGGGTCCGGTCTATGGACGCAGGGCCTGTCCGTTCCTGCCCTCCTGCACCACCAGGCCGGCATCCATGGCGCAAGCCTGGCGCTCTCGGCCGAATCCGGCGGTGGATCGCGGCAGCGTCTGGACTATGCGGCACTCTGCCGGCGGATGGACGCTGCGGCTGGTCTCCTCCGGCAGGCCGGACTTGGCAGGCAGGAGCGCCTCGCCATCTACCTGACAAATGACTGGGCGCTGGAATGTTATGTCGCGGCGCTGGGTGCACTGGCACTGGGTGCGGTCGTCGTGCCCCTGAACACCCGCAGTTCGCACGAGGAACTGCGCCATGCCGTCGCGCTGACCGGACCGCGCCTGATCGTCAGCGACGGTCCGGGGCGCAGCCGTCTGGCCGAAGCACTTGGATCATCCACGCCCGGCCTGCTCGATGCGAGGTTGTTCTCTGCCCCGCCCGCCGCGGAGGACGGTTTCGTGCCCGGGGCGATCCCGCCGGACCTGCTCGGCTGCCTGCTGTTCACCTCGGGAACGACGGCGCTGTCCAAGGCGGTGATGCACAGCCATTCAACCATGGTCGCCACCGGACTTTGCACCGGCACGGCGCTCGGCCTGCGCCACGGCGACATCTACCAGGGCGCTTTTCCGTTCTTCACCAGTTCGGCCATGAACCTGGCGGCCATGTCCTGCTGGGTGGCGGGGGCCGGCCTGGTGATCGAGGGCCAGATCGGCAACGAGGAGCGCCTGGACCTGATCCGCTCGGAAGGAACGACCTATTATCACGGGGTTCCCTCCATCCTGAACTTCATGACCCAGGCCTGCGATCCTGCCCGCCACGATCTTTCCGGCCTGCGCCGCGTGGCCAATGGCGGGGCGGCCATGCCGCTGGAACTGGTGGCCACCATCGGCCGGCTCTGGCCGTGGGCCGACCAGGTGCAGATCTACGGCATGACCGAGAGCGGTCCGGCGGGCACGGTGCTTGAACCGGACGTGATGGCCGCCAAGGCGGGTTCGGTCGGCCGCGCCATGCCGCACATGCGCGTCGAGGTCGTCGATGACTCGGGCCGCGCCTTGCCGCCCGGCGAGGAAGGCGAGATCGCCCTGTCGGGGCCGGCCGTGGCACTGGGCTATTTCCGGAATGAAGAGGCGACCGCCAAGGCGTTTTCCGGGCAACGCATCCTCACCGGCGATGTGGGGCGACTGGACGAGGACGGCTATCTCTTCTTTGGCGACCGCAAGAAGGATGTCATCAATCGCGGTGGCTTGAAGATATCCTCCGTTGCCGTGGAAAGCGCGCTCTACCGGCATCCCGCCGTGCGCGAAGCCGCGGTGTTCGCCACGCCCCATCCGCAGCTTGGCGACGATGTGGCGGCCTGCATTGTCCTGAAACCCGGTCAATCCGTCACCGCCGACGCGCTCGCCGGGCATTGCCGTGAGCATCTGGCGGATTACGAAGTGCCCCGCCATTTCGCCTTCGTGGATGAATTGCCGAAGAATCCCATGGGCAAGATCCTCAAGAAGGAGTTGCGCGACAACCCGCCGTCCATGCAGCGCGTATCCTGACAGGCTTGTCCTGGCGTCGCATCCTTGCGGCGGGCCGCACCTTTAACTACCCGCGTCTTGTGTGACCGGGACCGGGATTTTCCGGCGGGCGAAAATGGCCCGGACCGCCGCCTCCACCGCCGGCCAGCTTTCAGCCGTGCAATGGATCGCGCCGACCGGCCACCACCCCGACGGCGTGAACCGGATCACATGCCGGCCCCGATCGAAGACTGCGCCGCCGATGCGTTTCCAGGACATGAACTCCCGCCGGCTTGCCGACGATGTGAGCCCTGCGCCGGTCAGTGTCGCATTGCCGCTGGCCGAACCGGCGAGGATCGCCAGCGAACCGCCAAGCGCGGCGCGGCGGTCCACGACGATCGTGGTGATCCCGTCCTCGTCGACGATGAAACGGCAGCGCATCCTGTTGCCGAAGATGACCAGGGTGACGAACAGCATCAGCAGGGCGACGATGCCGAAGCCCATCAGCATGGCCCCCAAGAAGGCCGGGATGCGTTCAGGATGCCCGTCACCGAGCAGCACGCCGGCCCCGATGAGTGCGATCAACCCGTAGGCCAGCACGAAAACGGCGGCGGCGGCGCGCAGCATCACCGGGTTTGTCAGCAACGGCACGTCCGCGATCCAGGTCACCGCTGCCGGATTGTCCGGCCCGCTCACCGTTCCGGCCGCACGACCGGTTTGATGGCCGGTTCTATCGTGCTCGGAACCTTGGGCGGATAGCGCTGGACATGCCACTCGTGCAGCGCGCGGCCGGCCGCGCAGCCGTCGTAGTTGACGCACTGCTTATCGGGGTCGGGTGCACGGCGCATGTTGCTGCGCACCTGGTTCTCCAGCGCGACGGCATAATTGGAGAGCGTTCCGCAATCCCGCGATTCAGGAAATCCGCCTTCCAGCGCCTTTGCATGCTGGGGTTTGTATTTCTCCACGGCCTTCTGCACCGCGATGAACGGCACGACGCTCTGCCGGTCCGCCATCTCCAGCGCCATCATGCCGAACAGGTGATACCATGCGCCTTGCTGGTCCTGGCTGGCAGTCTTCTTTGCCGAAACGAACTCGTCGACGCCTTTCTGTTCGTTGTGCACCCTGATCGTGCTCTGGTCGGAATAAGCGTCCTCGTTGCGGATCGGTGCAAGGTGGTCGGCGATCAGTTTCGCGTTCGTCTTGCCCGGGTCGCGGTAAAGCCCGGCATGGGCGGTGACCAGCGCCTTGTCGATGTTGCCGTCGGAAACCTTGAGCGCGCAGTAGAAGAATTCCGCCGGCGTGATCCGCGCCTTCTTGGTCGCGGCCAGGTCGCGGGCGCAGTCGTGCAGCGCGGCCTCGTTACCCGTGGGAAGCGCGCCGCTGTCGAACGACTGGGCAATGAACGGGGCGTCGATGGGGCTGGAGCCGAGCGTGGTTTCCTTCCCGGTTTCCAGTTCCCATTGCACCGCCATGGCCTTGAAATCGGAAATCAGGCTGGCGCGGTCATGCGTCAGCGAAGGCTTGCCTGTGTAGAAATTGTACAGCGTTTCGCCATCATAGAAGAAGTCGGCTTCCGGGCACGGGCGGTAGGCGGTGCGATAGCGCAATTGCCGCTCGATGAGTGCCGGCAGGCTGATCTTTTCGCCTTCCTCGCCTTCCTTGCGCGAGGGCAGGGTGACCAGAGCCGAAGCCGCGCATCTTTCCCAGGCCTTGGGGTCGGTTGGCAGGTCATGCGAAACGCAGCCCCAGTTTCCGCCCTTGCACGGCAAGGTATTCTGGCAATCGCCCGATGGTTCCGGCTGGTAACGGATCCCGGACCCGGCAATGCTGTAGGTGCCGCACAGGCAGCCGAGGAAACGGTCCGGCCGGTCTATCTCAAGCTCCTTCAGCGTCATGAGAAGTTTCTCGTGGTTGAGCCGCTTCATCCGGCCCAGCACATGGGCCTGCCGCCGGGCGATTTCTTCCTCGCCGATTTGCTGCGCCTGCCTTTCTCCCGGCGTCTGCGCCTGGGCCGGCGGCGCGGCCATGATGAAGGCCAGCAGGAGACCGGGAACGAAACCTTTGCGGATCGTCATGGCGTTTCACTCCGTTTCCAGATCATCGAACAGCGTTTCGAGGAATTGGCCTGGCTCGAACGTTTCGTCGTCGAGCAGCGACCAGCGGTCGGCGGCACTCATGCCGTCGGGCGTCACCATGCCGGTCGTGATCGATCGCAGCGTGAGCGACGCCGCTTTCTGCTCGGCCGGCGGATGTGCCTGGACCACGCCATGGAGGTGATAGTAGGGACCGACGCCCATGGTGCCGTAGAGGCGTGGTCCGCCGGGGATTTCCATTGCCGTCCACCCGTCGCCGACATCGATCCGCAGGCGCCCGTCCCAGTTTTCAGCCACCCAGCCGGCATCCACCTCGCGGGACCACTCCTGGTAGGGCGAATGACGCAAGCCCATCACCCAGACCTGCCGTTCCGGGATGTAGGTGAACGTGTACCAGCCGCGATGATTCTGCCACATGTCGGCGATCTTGCGGGTCGACAGCGCGAAGTTGAGGTTCTGCGGCCTGGCCGGATCCATTTGCAGTTCGATGCGCGCCGGCGTCTGCCGGATCCGGGGATCGAGCTTCAGCAGCGGTTCCGCCGAAAGCAGCCCGGTCTTTCCCCAGGAATGGCCCTCCGGCACCTCGACCACGAGCGCGCCGTCCTCGAAGCGGGCGAAGGCCTCGAAATCGCCGCCCGCGACTCCTATGGGTTCCCAGGCAGGCGAGGGCGAACCGTCAAAGGCCACCGTCTCCGGCAGGGGATCGACACCGGGGGCAGGTTCGGGCGTTGGGGCCGCTGCACCGGGCTTCCGCGTCAGGACGATGCGGTCGAGCGCCAGGCGCGCCGGCGCATCCTTCTCCGGAACGATCGTGTAGGCATAGACGCGCAGGCCCGCGCCGTCGCGCGCGGCATCATAGGGCCGCGTGACCGGCGCCATGCCCTCCGCCGAGACGGTCACTTCGCCCGCGCGGATGGAAAACCGCACCTGCGATGGCGGTGTCGCGGACACCTCCTGCCGGTCGAAATCATTGCCGCCATGCGGATAGAAATGCACGTCCGCGAGCGCGCCTGTGCTGTCCTTCGGCTTGTGCCAGGCAAAGGTGACATTCGGCTTTCCAGGTCCGTTCCCGCCCACGCCGCCATAGCCGGGATGGGCCAATGCCAGGGCAAAGCCGTCCGTCCGCGCGGGGTCCAACTCGAAGGTGACGGTGACTTCGCCATCCCCGCGAAGACCGTCCAGCCAGACCAGCGCCGCCGGGCTGAGAATGCCCGCATTGCCCCAGGCGGAGCCTTGCGCGACGTCGACCAGCAGCATGTCGCCGTCCAGCCTGGCGTCACGGTTGAAATCGCCGCCGGCCGCACCGTGTCCGACCCAGTCGGTTCCCAGGCGTCCGTCAAACAGCACCACTTCGGCACGGTCGTCCGGCCAGGCGGTCAGGGCGGGCTTCGCTGCCGGGGTCTCGCCGGTTTCTATACGCCTGAGCGCAAGGCGCGCCGGCTGCTCTTTCGCCATCGCATGGGCGATGGCATGAACGTGGTATCCCTCCGGTGCCGGTCCGCCGGGAAGGGTCGCTTCGAGCATCGTGCCATCCGGCAGGATCGCCGCCACCCCCCCGGTCGGGTCGAGCCGCAACGTGATGCTGTCGGGTGCGCGGGGGCCGGTGGCAACACGCCGCACGACGCTACGGCGCAGGAACAGCGTTGCATGGGCCGGCTCGTCCCCGCCCTCCGAACCCCAGGCAAACCGGATATCGTGGGCCGGCCATTCATCGCTGCCGTCGGCTGCGGCAAGTGCCAGGACGAAGGCGCTCGTATTTGCGGCGTCGAAGTCGAAGCGGACCGTGCGCGCGCCTGTTCCGTCACCCACGCGCACCAGCGGCGCGGCGGAACGGATGCCGGTCTTGGCCCAGCCATTGCCCGCCGGAACGTCGACGATCAGCATGCCGCCGGAGCTCCTGGCGAAGGCATCGTAATTGCCGCCGGCCTCGGACACCGGCAGCCAGCGTTCGTCGGGCAGGCCGTCGAAAAGCACAGGATCGCCGGGGCGTGCCGTGGTCGCGGGGATTTCGCCGGGGACGGCCGTTTCCGGTGTTCCGCTGGCGATTGCCTCGCCGCCTGAAGGCAGGCGGGTTTCGGTCCTGCGATACTCGATCCGCACGAAACCCTTGTTGCCGCTGGCGCTGTTCGTTGCCCAGGTTCCCGGATCGGAATCGACCAGTTCATAGCGGCCCGCCGGCAGGATGATGCCCGGCTCCACGATCCAGTAGGCGTCCGGCACCCCGCCCTGGCCCGGCCTGCCGCTGGCCTGCCACGGGCCGTAGGTCGCATCGGCGCTCCGCAGGGCGATCGTGCCGGGGGAGCGCCCGCGGCCATGGTTCCAGTGATAGGTCTGGATGGACTGGATGAAGACCGGTTCCGGCATGGTGAACACCACCGGCTTTTCCGGTCCGTTGGCGACCGCGTAGATGTTGCCGATCTCGGCGATCAGCATGTCGCCCACGGGCACGGTTTCCGGTTGGGTCTCCGGCGCGGTGGCGATCGCTCCCGGGCTGGTGTCCTGTGCCTGGTCAACCGGTTCCCCGCCGAAGGTGCGGCTGGCGCCGCCCTTGATCCGCCCGTAACGGATGCCGGCCAGGAAACGGTCCAGCAGGTTTGCGGCGGCGGTGAAATCCTTGTCCTGGAATTCCAGGTTCATGATGAACTGGTGGCCGTCCCGCCTTGGATCGAGGAAGGCCAGCCCGTAGACGCCCAGCTGCGGGAACTCGGATGTGATGACCATCGCCCGGCGCCCGGCGACCATGATCTCCTCATGTGCGACAATGTCGTCGTAGCCGAGCAAGGGCTCGTCCGGGAACCACCAGAAGGCCAGGAGCGTGTAGTTGCCGTCCGGGCTCCTCAGGTGGATCTGCTCGCCTTCCTCCTGATACGTGACCTCCCATTGCGCGGGCGCTTCGATGCGGACTTCCCCGAAGTCGAAACTTGTCCATTGATCGGCCCCGGAGGCCGGGACTTGAAACGCCATTGCGGAGGCAAGGACGAGAAACAGGCGAGCCGCCAGCCAGAACCCCGTCGATTTCAGCATGCCCATCGCTGTCAACCTCCCGTTTCCGGATTGTCCGGCGTGATCGCGATTCCGTTCTTGCCCAGTGCCTTGATCAGCCTTCGCATCGGGCTCTCGAAGGCTTCGCTGGCGATGGGTATCTGGCTGCCGTCGCGCAGCGTGAGTGTGATGCCGACCGTGTCGCGGGCAAGCAGGATCGCACCGGCCGGGCCGAATTTTCCCGCGGCGATCAGGGCCGGGGTGAGCCAGCGGATCCATTTTGGCAGGCCCCGGCGGAACGGCGAGACCCGCGCGATGTCGGCGAAGCGGAAGGCGCGGTGCCCCTCAAGCCGGTTGATCTGCAGACCGTCAGGCTCGATGACGAGCCAGAAGGCAGCGTAGTGGGCGCTGAACCACAGGATCGAGACGGAGATCAGCGCCAGGGGCCATGTCAGCAGCGCCGAAGGATGAACCAGGAGGCCAAAATCCGCCCACAGGTATTCCTCGCCCATCCGCGCCCAGAAGGGCAGGGCGAAGAAGAAGCCGGTCAGCAGGAAGGCGATCAGGTCCGGCCCGTGGACAGCGGGCATCCGGTCATAGATGAAGGCAGTGTCCGGACGCGGCGCTCGGGGCATCAGGAGATAGACGGCCAGACCCGCGCCGGCCAGCATCAGGCCTGCAGGAAGACCGCGCTCCGGCAGGATTGCAAGTGCCGCGCAGACAAGGGCCAGCACGATGAGACGCCTTGCCATTTCGCGCGACAGCAGAACCGCCATGGAACAGCCCCTCGGTTACGGGTTTCACCGTCTTGAGAAGGCAGCCGAATGGCGGTTTTTGAAATGACAATTGTCAATGGTTTTCGAAAAAACCGGCGGCGGAATTTCGAGGGGAGTGTGCCCGGACACGGGTCGGGTCTTTTTCTGGCTGGTCGGAGTGGCAGGATTTGAACCTGCGACCCCCTCGTCCCGAACGAGGTGCGCTACCAGGCTGCGCTACACTCCGCGAACCAGTCGGGCGGTCTATAACCGGCACGATTGCATCCTGCAAGCGGTCTGAGGGGGAAATCGGCGAAAAATCCCGTGCTGCTCCGTTCGCTGCTGCGGTCGTGCGAAAAGGATTGTTTCGGCAGGGCTTAATCGGACATAAGGCTTTTGCCGGCAGACTGTCGCGCGAGTCCGACCGATCCGGAAAACCCGATGCACAAACCCGTGGCCGACGCCAGACCGAATACCTACGCCTTCGAGACCGTTCCGCTCGTCAAGCCGACCGGATTTCGCGAATATGATGCACGCTGGTGGTTCGGCCATCCGGCGTCATCCAAGCCGCCGGAACTCAACCTGCTCGGCGTCCAGGCGCTCGGCATGGGCCTCGGAACGCTGATCCGCCGTCTTGGCGCCGGCCCCGGCATCGTCACCGGGCATGACTACCGGTCCTATTCCATGGCCATCAAGCTGGCGCTCACGCAGGGTCTCATGGCCGCCGGCGCCCATGTCAAGGATATCGGCCTGGCGTTGTCGCCCATGGCCTATTTCGCCCAGTTCGCGCTCGAGACCGCTTCCGTGGCCATGGTCACGGCCTCGCACAACGACAATGGCTGGACCGGGGTGAAGATGGGGTGCCAGCGTCCGCTCACCTTCGGACCGGACGAGATGGCGCAATTGCGCGATATCGTGCTGTCGGGCGATTTCGACCTCGCCGGCGGGGGAAGCTACGAGGCCGTCGCCGGAATGCGCGAGCGCTACCTGTCGGATCTGGCCGACGGCATCCGCCTCAAGCGCCGCCTGAAAGTGGTCGCCGCCTGCGGCAACGGCACCGCCGGCGCCTTCGCGCCCGACCTGCTGGAGCGCATCGGCTGCGAGGTCATTCCGCTGGATTGCAATCTGGACCATGCCTTTCCGCGCTACAATCCGAACCCGGAAGACATGGAAATGCTCCATGCCATCCGCGATGCGGTGCTGGCGCACAAGGCCGATGTCGGGCTTGGTTTCGACGGCGACGGCGACCGCTGCGGCGTGGTCGACAACGAGGGCAACGAGATCTTTGCCGACAAGGTGGGCGTCATGCTCGCCCGCGACATGTCGGCTGTCCGGCCCGGCGCGCAATTCGTCGTCGATGTGAAGTCGACAGGGCTCTACCGGACCGATCCGGTGCTGGCCGCCAACGGCGCGAAGACCGATTACTGGAAGACCGGCCATTCCTACATCAAGCGCCGCGTGTCCGAACTTGGCGCCGTGGCCGGCTTCGAGAAATCGGGTCATTTCTTCTTCAATGCGCCCTATGGCCGGGGCTATGACGACGGACTGGTCACCGCGGTCGCCATTTGCCGCATGCTGGAGCGCAATCCGGGCAAGTCCATGGCCGATCTTTACCGCGACCTCCCGCTGACCTTCGGTTCGCCCACCATGTCGCCCCATTGCGCCGACGAGGAAAAATACGATGTCGTTGAGCGCGTCACGGCGCGTTTCGCTGACATGAAACGCAGGGGCGAGACCGTGGCGGGCGAGCGCATCGAGACCCTCGTCACGGTCAATGGCGTGCGTGTCGGGCTGTCGGACGGCAGTTGGGGCCTCGTGCGGGCGTCGTCCAACAAGCCCGAACTCGTCGTCGTGGTGGAAAGCCCCGTCTCCGAGGAGCGCAAGCGCGCCGTCTTTCACGCCGTCGACGCCATCCTGCGGGAAAACCCGCAGGTCGGCGCCTACAACCAGTCGATCTGAAACGGGCAGGGGAAGCCAGCATGAGTGCCAGGATTGTCAGCTTCGTGATGAGCGGCGGCATCGGCTCGCGCCTCTGGCCGCTGTCGCGCGAGGACAATCCCAAGCAGTTCCATGATCTTTCCGGCGGCGGCTCGATGATCCAGCAGACCGTGCGCCGCATGGCCGCGCGCACGGCAGGCGAGGCACCCGTCTGCATCATAGCGACGGAGCGCCATGCCGGCCGCGTCAATGCCGAACTGGCGGGCGTGGACCTGAAGGGCGGGCGCGCGCTCTACGAGCCGATGGGCCGCAACACCGCGGCCGCCGTGGCGCTGGCCGCCCAGGTGACGCTGCGCGATTTCGGCGACGATCTCGTCCTTGTCGTGCCTTCCGATCATGTCATCGCCACCGATGCCGATTTCTGGGCGACGGTCGAGGATGGCGTCGAGGCCGCGCTTTCGGGGCGCGTGGTGGTCTTTGGCGTGCGTCCGACCCATGCCGAGACCGGCTACGGATATATCGAGGCAGGCCCGGATGAGGGCGCCCCCGTTCGCGATGTCACCCGCTTTGTCGAGAAGCCGGACCACGCCACGGCGCAGACCTACCTGGAGGCGGGAAATTTCTACTGGAATGCCGGCATTTTCCTCTTCCGCGCCTCGGCCATGCGCCAGGCCTTCGAGCGGCTGGAGCCCGCGATCTGGGCGGGTGTGGCCACCGCGCTCGGACAGGCCCGCGATGAGGTCGGCGGCATCTTCCTGCATGAGGACGACTACATGGCCGTCCGCTCCGATTCCATCGACTACGCCATCATGGAAAAGCTCGACGGCATCGCCATGGTGGAGGCGCGTTTCCGCTGGAACGACCTTGGCTCCTGGCAGTCGCTGCTCGATGTCTCCGAAGCCGACGGTGCGGGCAATGTCATCATCGGGGATGTCGTCGCCATCGACTGCGAGCATTGCTACCTGCGTTCCTCCGGCCGCCTGCTCTCGGTCATCGGCCTGAAGGATGTGGCGGTGGTCGCCACCGCGGACGCCACCTTCGTTGCGCCGGTCAGCGAGAGCCAGAACGTCAAGAAGGTCGTCGAACAGCTTGAGAAGAGCGGGCGGCTCGAAACCCGCTACACGCCGAGCCATGACCGGGTGATCGAGGCCGGCGCCTTCGTCAACCGGGTCCGCCACTGGCTGTTCGAGGAAACACTGCCGCTCTGGTCGACCGCCGGCGTCGACCGCGTCCATGGCGGATTTCACGAGACGCTGGGCTTCGACGGCCAGCCGGGCATCAAGCCCAAGCGCATGCGCACCATGGCCCGCCAGGTCTACGCGTTCGCCGTCGCCAAGGCCCATGGCTGGACCGGACCGGCCGACGACCTGATCGCCCATGGCATCGGCTTCATGGCTGACAGGGGTCGCACGGAACGCGGCGGCTGGGTGCGCGCCTTCAATCCGGATGGCTCGGTGCTCGATGCCGTCGAGGACACCTACGACCATGCCTTCGTGCTGCTGGCCCTGGCCCATGCGCACCGGGCCGGTCATCCCGATGCCCTGACGCTGGGGCGCGAGACTTTCGACTTCCTCGACGAGCACCTGGAAGACGCCAACCTGCGGGGGTTCCTGGAAAGCTCCGACGGCGAGAACCTGCGACGCTCCAACCCGCACATGCATCTGCTGGAAGCCTTTCTCGCCTGGTTTCATGCCACCGGAGAGCGCACCTATCTGCGCCGGGCCGCGCGCATCGTCGACCTGTTCCGCCATTCGCTGTTCGATCCGGAAACCTGGACGCTGGGCGAGTATTTCGACGGCGACTGGCGGCCGGAAAAGGGCATGCGCGGCGAATGGACCGAGCCCGGTCATCATTTCGAATGGGCCTCGCTGCTGACCGATTTCGCCGATGCGACCGGTCAGACCGACTTGGTGCCCTATGCCCGCAAGCTTTATGCGTCCGCCGTGGCCAACGGGCTGAACCGGTCCACGGGCCTCGCCTACAACGCGGTTTCGCGCTCCGGCGTGCCGCTGGAGCGCCTGTCGCGGTCATGGCCGCAGACCGAGGCCATCAAGGCGGCCATCGCGCTGGACGCCGAGGGCGGCGGGCCGGACATGAAGCCGGAAATCGAATCGCGCGTCGCGCGCCTGTTCCGCTGGCATGTCGATCCCGCGCCGCGCGGACTGTGGATCGACCTGATCGACGAGAAGGGCGCGGCGCGCGCTCCGGACGTGCCGGCGTCCATCTTCTACCATCTCGTCTGTGCGCTGACCCGTTATCTCGAAGTCCAGCCGAAGGTGCAATGACCGCTCAGTAGGGGCTGTCCACCGGTCCGTCCGCGACGTAGACGCTTCTGACCTGGCTCCACGCGGCAAGCGCCTCGATACCGTTTTCGCGGCCCATGCCCGATTGCTTGACGCCGCCGAACGGCATTTCCACCGGTGTCAGGTTGTAGGCGTTGATCCAGCAGGTCCCGGCCTGAAGCCGGTGGACGACGCGCTTCGCCCGCCCGATATCGGCGGAAAACACGCCCGCTGCCAGGCCGAAGGGCGTGTCATTGGCCCGCGCGATCACCTCCTCCTCGTCCCGGAAGGAAAGGACGGCCATCACCGGCCCGAAGATTTCCTCGCGCGCGATGGTCATGCCGTCGGTCACGCCGGTGAAGACCGTCGGCTCGACATAATGTCCGCCTTCCAGCCCCTGAAGCCGGGGACGGCCGCCACCACAGGCCAGGGTGGCGCCTTCCGTCCGTCCGGCCTCGACATAGCCCATGACCTTTTCCAGTTGCGCCGCCGAGACCAGCGGGCCCATCTGCGTCGCCTCGTCCATCGGATCGCCGATGCGGATGCCGCGCGTGCGCTCGACCAGCCGTGCGACGAAGCGGTCATGGATCGCCTCGTGCACGAAGACCCGCGTGCCGTTGGAGCAGACCTGGCCGGTGGAATAGAAATTGCCGAGCATGGCGCCGCCGATGGCGCTTTCCAGGTCGGCATCCTCGAAGACGATCATCGGCGACTTGCCGCCCAGTTCCATTGTCGCCGGCTTCATCAGGCCCCCGGCCGTGGCGAGCACCTTCTTGCCCGTCGGCACCGAGCCGGTCAGCGAAACCTTCGCGATGACCGGGTGCTCGACCAGCTTCGCCGCCACGTCGCCGAAACCCTGAACCACGTTGAACAGGCCGGCAGGCAGGCCCGCCTCGATATAGATTTCGGCCAGTTTCAGCGCCGAGAGCGGCGTGACCTCGGACGGCTTGAAGATCATCGCATTGCCCATGGCCAGCGCCGGCGCCGACTTCCAGCAGGCGATCTGGATGGGATAGTTCCAGGCACCGATGCCGAGCGTCACACCGAAGGGTTCGGGCCGCGTATAGGCGTGCGGCCCGCCAAGGTCGATCTGCCGGCCTGTGTAGGAAGGAACGGTCCGCCCCATGAAATCGAGGCAGTCGGCGCCCGAAGCAGCGTCGGCCACCAGCGTTTCCTGGATCGCCTTGCCGGTGTCGAGCGTCTCCAGTTCGGAGAGTTCACGGTTGCGCTCCTTGAGGATTGCCGCTGCCCGGCAAAGGATCGCGCCGCGTTCCTCGGCCGGGCGCGCCGCCCAATCCGCCTGCGCGCGCGCCGCGCTTTCCACCGCCGCGGCAATGACCCTGTCCGTTGCGCAATGGAGCCGTGCGATCACCTCGTCCGTGGCGGGATAGCGGCTTTCGAGCACCGCGCCGGACGCGTCCTCGAAGGGCTTGCCGTCGATGAAATGGGAGGCGGGAGGTTGTGCGCGCATGATGTTGCTTGTCTTTCCTTATGGTTCAGGAATTGATGTCGATATCGGCGTCGGAAAGCCAATCCTGTGCCCCATGGACGATCCGAAGGACTTCGATGCCATCGCCGTCGGAGAAGGCGCGATACAGGACAAGATGATTGCGAACGCTCGCAACTCGGACATCGCGATGGTTCGGCAATCGTTGCGGCGCCGAGTAGGGTAGATCGGCCAGCCGCCAGATCGTCGTCAGAAGGTCTTCAAGGTAGCTGTCAGCGGCCGCTTCGGATCTTTCGTGCAGATAAAGGTAGAGGCTCTCCAGATCCCGGTCAGCCAGTGGCGTGTAGAGAACACGGCTCATTGCCCCGATCGCGCCTTGTTCCTGAAGCGCTCAATCATGGCATCAATGGGCGGCATCGGCACGGCCGGTCCGCTGGCCAGCCCTTCCTCCACCGCCTTTTCGAGGCGGGCGATGTAGGCGCGGTGCCGCTCTTCCTGTTCCTCCAGCAGGCGCAGCGCCGCGCGCACGACATCCGAAACACCCTGGTAACGGCCGGACTTCACGAGTTCGGCGATGAATTCCTGCTGGTGGGCTGTCAGCGACACGCTCGGATTGCGGCTCATGGTGGCTCCTTGATGTAGCAATATTAGCTACAAGATAGGTCCTGCGCGCGGACTTGTCACCTGTCGCTGACCTGCCAGCGCGGATTGATCCACGGTTCCAGGTTGGAGGCGGGCAGGGGATGGCGACCCAGAATATGGTCCGACGCCTTCTCGCCCACCATGATGGACGGTGCATTGAGATTGCCATTGGTGATGCGCGGGAAGATGGAGCTGTCGGCCACGCGCAGTCCGTCCACCCCGATCACCCGGTTCTGCGGATCGACAACGGACATGGGGTCGCCCGCCGCCCCCATCCGGCAGGTCCCGCAAGGGTGATAGGCGCTCTCGGCATGGTCGCGGATGAAGCCATCCAGCGCCTCGTCGCTTCGCACATGGTCGCCCGGCGCGATCTCGCGCCCGCGATAGGGGGCCAACGCTTCCTGGCCGAAGATCTCGCGCGTCAGGCGGATGCAGTGGCGGAACTCGGTCCAGTCGTCGGGATGGCTCATGTAGTTGAACCGGATGACGGGATTGTCCGCCGGATCGGGCGAACGTAGCGTGACCGACCCGCGCGACTTCGAACGCATCGGGCCGACATGGGCCTGGAAGCCATGACCCGGTGCCGCCGCCTTTCCGTCATAGCGGATCGCGCCGGCCAGGAAATGGAACTGGATGTCGGGATAGTCGACACCGGCAGCCGAACGCACGAAGCCGCACGCCTCGAAATGGTTGGTCGCCCCGGCGCCCTGCTTCAGGAACAGCCATTGAGCCCCGATCAGCGCCTTGGAAACAAGGCCCAGCTTGCCGTTGAGCGTGATCGGCTGTGAGCATTCCTGCTGGATGTAGAGTTCCAGGTGGTCCTGCAGGTTGGCGCCGACGCCGGGCCGGTCCGCAATCACCTCGATGCCGTTGGCGCGCAGGTGCTCCGCCGGGCCGATTCCCGAAAGCATGAGCAGCTTCGGTGAATTGATCGCCGAGGCCGCGAGGATCACTTCCCGCCTTGCGTGAACGGTCCGCACCTGTCCGCCGGCCTCGATCTCGATGCCCGTCGCGCGCCGGTTCTCGAGCACCACGCGGCGTGCCAGGCCGCGGACCAGCCGCACGTTGTCCCGCTTCAGGGCCGGGCGCAGATAGGCCTTGGCGGCGGAAAACCGCTCGCCCTTGTGAATCGTCTGCTCGAAGGCGGCAAAGCCCTCCTGCTTCTGGCCGTTATAGTCGTCCGTCACCTCGAAACCGGCCTGCCGGCCCGCTTCGATGAAGGCGCCGTAAAGCGGATTGTCCATCCTCGCGCGGCGCACATGCAGCGGCCCGGCCTTGCCCCGCCAGTCCGCCTCGCCGGCTTCGGCATTCTCCATGCGCAGGAAATAGGGCAGCACGTCGGCATGGGACCAGCCTTGCGCGCCAGTGGCCGCCCAATGGTCGAAATCGCGGGCATGGCCGCGCACATAGACCATGCCGTTGATGGAGGACGAGCCGCCGATCACCTTGCCGCGCGGCGTGACAAGCTGGCGCCCGCCCAGATGCGGTTCGGGCTCGCTTTTCAGCCCCCAGTCATAGAGCCGCATGTTCATCGGGTAGGACAGGGCTGCCGGCATCTGGATGAACGGTCCGGCATCGCTGCCGCCATGCTCCACCACGATCACCGAGTGCTTCCCGTCCTCCGACAGGCGGTAGGCCATGGCCGATCCGGCAGACCCCGACCCGACGATCACGTAATCGGCGGCCAGTGACACGGCATCGTCGAAATGCTTGCCCGACGTCATGTCACTCGCCCCTCGGATAGCGCTTGCTCTCTTCCAGCACGTTGAGATCCATGTGATTGCGCATGTAGCGCTCGGAAGCCTTCTGCAGCGGCTGGAAATCCCACGGGAAATAGGCGCCGTTGCGCAAGGCCGGATAGACCACCCAGCGCCGGGCCTGGCTCTGGCGAACCTCCGCGTCAAAGGCCGCCATGTCCCACAGGGCCCGCACGCGTTTCATGAAGGCTTGCACGGTGTCGCCGTGTGCGGGATCGCCGGCGAGATTGACCAGTTCCCGCGGATCGTCGGCCAGGTTGAAAAGCTGTGGCGGGTCCAGTTCGCAATGGACAAATTTGAGGTTGCCCTCGCGGATGCAGACGAGCGGTGCCTGTGACCCTTCCGCCGCATACTCGATCAGCACCGGGTCATTCCGGCTTTCCCCATTCATCAGCGCCACCAGGCTCTGTCCGTCCGTCCAGGGCATGATGCCGGACATGTCGATGCCGGCCAGGTCGGCCAGCGTCGGCAGAATGTCCATGGTCGAGACCGGGTCGGTGACGAGGCGGCCCGTTCCGCCCGGCACCGCGATCATGATGGGCACGCGCGCCGAGCCCTCGTAAAAGTTCATCTTGAACCACAGGCCGCGCTCGCCCAGCATGTCGCCATGGTCCGAGCAGAACACGATCACCGTGTTGTCGGCCATGCGCGTGGCCTCCAGCACGTCGAGCAATTCGCCCACCTTGTCGTCGAGATAGGAGATGTTGGCGAAATAGGCCCGCCGCGACCTTCGGATGTCCTCGTCCGAAATGTCGAAATTCGTGTAGTCGTTGGCCTTGTAGAGCCGCTGCGAATGGGGGTCCTGTTCCTCGTAGGGGATCGCCGGAACCGCCGGTTCCAGGTGGGCGCAACCGGCATAGAGGTCCCAGTATTTGCGCCGCGCCACGTAAGGATCGTGCGGGTGGGTGAAGGAGACCGTCACACACCATGGCCGCCGGCCGGAGTCGTCATTCTCGCGCACAAGCTGGTATAGCTTCTGCACCCCGTGGAAGCAGACCTCGTCGTCATATTCCATCTGGTTGGTGATCTCGGCCACGCCCGCCCCGGTGACAGAGCCCAGATTGTGATACCACCAGTCGATCCGCTCGCCGGGCTTGCGGTAGTCCGGTGTCCAGCCGAAATCGGCCGGGTAAATGTCGGTCGTCAGCCGTTCCTCGAACCCGTGCAACTGGTCCGGGCCCACGAAGTGCATCTTGCCCGACAGGCAGGTGTAGTAGCCCGCCGCGCGCAAATGGTGCGCATAGGTCGGGATGTCCGATGCGAATTCGGCAGCGTTGTCATAGACTCGCGTGCGTTGCGGCAATTGGCCCGACATGAACGACGCGCGCGCCGGCGCGCACAAAGGCGAGGCGGTGTAGGCGTTGCGAAAGCGCGTGGAGCGTGCCGCCAGCCGTTTCAGGTTGGGCACGTGCAGCCAGTCGGCCGGTCCGTCGGGAAACAGCGTTCCGTTCAACTGGTCGACCATGATGACAAGGATGTTCGGCTTCGCTGGCACGAATGTCGGCTCCGGATTGGTGCGGTTTTTATTGAATGACTGTTCAATGTGCCTGAATGTGCCATGGCCGCATGGTTCCTGTCAATTCGGGCGCGGGAAGCGCTGGTGCATTCATGCACAACCGCTTATCGATCACCCGAGACTTTACCTTGGGAAAAAGCGGGTTCAGATTGACGCCCATGAAAGGGTCGGCACGGCCCGCACAGGACAACCGGGAGAGACATTATGACCGCATGCATCGTGGGCTGGGCGCATCTGCCCTTCGGCAGGCATTCCGACATCACGCTGGAAGACATGATCGTGAAGGTTGCCCGCGAGGCGCTGGAGCATGCCGGCATCGGCCCCGGCGATGTGGACGAGATCGTGCTCGGCCATTTCAATGCCGGTTTTTCGCAGCAGGAATTCACCGCCTCGCTGGTCCTGCAGGCCGATGACGGCTTCCGCTTCAAGCCGGCGACCCGGGTGGAAAACGCCTGCGCCACCGGATCGGCTGCCGTGCGCCAGGGCATCCGCGCCATCGAGAGCAAGGCAGGCCGCGTCATTCTCGTCGTCGGCGCCGAGCAGATGACCACGACGCCGGGACCCGAGATCGGCAGGAACCTGCTGCGCGCTTCCTATCTGCCGGAGGATGGCGACACGCCGGCCGGTTTCGCCGGCGTCTTCGGCAAGATCGCCCATGCCTATTTCCAGCGCTATGGCGACCAGTCCGACGCGCTGGCCGCTATTGCGGCAAAGAACCATCGCAACGGCGTCGGCAATCCCTACGCCCAGATGCGCAAGGATTTCGGCTACGATTTCTGCCGCACCGAAAGCGAGAAGAACCCCTTCGTTGCCGGTCCGCTGAAGCGCACCGACTGCTCGCTCGTCTCCGATGGCGCGGCGGCCATCGTGCTGACCGACGTTGAGACGGCGCTTTCGATGAAGCGCGCGGTGGCCATTCGCGGCAATGCCCATGTGCAGGATTTCCTGCCGATGTCGAAGCGCGACATCCTGCTCTTCGAAGGCTGCACCGAAGCCTGGGCGCAGGCCATGAAGCAGGCCCGTGTCGGCCTCGACGATCTTTCCTTCGTCGAGACCCATGACTGCTTCACCATCGCCGAACTGATCGAATACGAGGCGATGGGCCTTGCCAGGCCCGGCGAGGGCGCGAAGGTGGCGCTCGAAGGCCAGACGGAGAAGGGTGGCCGCCTGCCGGTCAATCCGTCCGGCGGGCTGAAGGCCAAGGGTCATCCCATCGGCGCGACCGGCGTTTCCATGCATGCGCTCACCGCCATGCAGTTGATGGGCGAGGCCGATGGCTTCCAGGTGGAGGGCGCCACGCTGGGCGGCATCTTCAACATGGGCGGCGCCGCGGTGGCCAATTACGTCTCCATCCTGGAGCGCATCAAGTGAACCGGGTCGCCGTCGTCACCGGCGGCGCTTCCGGCATCGGTCTTGCCGTTGTCGAGCGCCTGCTGGGCGACGGCTGGACGCTTGGCGTCATCGACGCAAACCGCGCCGCGCTGGCGCAGGCCGAGGCCGAATTCGAGGGCGAGGACGCGCTGTTCCTCGCCTGCGACATCACCGACGAGGACGAGGTTGCGGAGGTCTTCGACCGCGTTGCCGACACGCTCGGGCCGCTCGCCGCCCTCGTCAACAGCGCCGGCATTGCCCGCGACCTGCCGGCCATGGAAACATCGGCCGAGCTTTTCCGCCAGATCCTCGACGTGAACCTGGTGGGCTCCTTCATCGCCTCCAAGGCCGCGGTCGAGCGCATGGGCGACGACCTGGCCATCGTCAACATTTCCTCCGTGTCCGGCCTGCGCGCCAACAAGGGCCGCGTGGCTTACGGCGCGTCCAAGGCGGGCGTTAAGATGATGACCGAGGTCATGGCCGGGGAACTGGGCACGGCGCGCGTGCGCGTGAACTGCATCGCCCCCGGCCCGGTCGAAACGCCCATGGTCTCGCGCCTGCACACCGCCGCGGACCGGAGCCAGTGGCTGCCGCGCCTGCCGCTGGCCCGCTACGGCGACCCCGACGAGATCGCCGCGGCCGTCGCCTTCCTCGTCTCCGAGGAGGCAAGCTTCATCACCGGCCACACGCTGGCCGTCGATGGCGGGTTCCTGTCCGCCGGCATACTGGAGGACAAGGCGTGATCGCCTGACATCCCGACCCGGCCGACGCCGGGGATTTTCAGGGCAGGGCGCCGGATGTCGATGCCCGCGACAAGGCCGAACATGTGCACTTCCAGGCCCGACCGCAGGCCGGCGGAAAAGCCCATCAGCCCGCCGAGCGAGAAATGCATGTCCGCCCCGTCCGGTGCCAGGTCGAAGGCGAAAAGTCCCGGCCGCCAGTCCCGTCCCACCGCGTGCGGCGGCAGCACGGCATCCAGTTCCGGCACTGCGCGCAGCACATGGGCGACGAAGGAATTGGAATTGGGGCCCGGCCAGATGGTGTAGCCGCCCCGGTGGTTGTAGGGATAGGCGGCGATGGCCGCTTCGATCCTGGGGATCAGCCGCGCGGCATCCGCCCCGCGCACGGTCTTCACGAAGAAGGGCGCGTTGGAATACCAGCGCGCATCCGCCGCATAGGCGTTGCGCCGCACCGGCTGGCCCCAGCCCACCTTGTCATAGCGGTTGTAGCGGCCTTCCGCCGGGTCGAAGGTGACGATCCAGCTATGCACGGAGAGGGCTCCCTTCAGCCCGCCCGTGCGCGCCGCCATGACATGGATGACCGGTTCGTCGAGTGATTCCGCCGGCGGCAGCACGCCGGATGACGTCCAGTCCGCCTGCCGCCATGAGCCCGGCCGGTCCACCGACATCCACCACGCGGCCGATGCCAGCGAAGGAAGCAGGAAGAAGATGGCGAAGAGGATTGAAAGCCGCTTGAAGAATCGCATGCGCTCGGGTCCGTATGGCATCGTGTCCGGCAATGGCCGTCATGACGGTATCTGGAATGGAAAATGAGGTCAAAACATGGACAATCCCGTGCTGGTTGAAGTCACGCGCGGCGGCCGGGTGGAAAGCCGGCATCGCGGCGCCTTCGTGATCATGGACGGCGGCGGCCACGTGGTTGCCGCCAGCGGCGATATCGACCGCCCGGTCTTTCCGCGCTCCGCCGTCAAGGCCATCCAGGCGCTCCCGCTCATCGAAAGCGGCGCGGCCGATGCCTTTGTCTTCGACGACGCGGATCTGGCGCTGGCCTGCGCATCCCATTCCGGCGAACCTGGCCATGTGGAGCGCGCCGCCTCCATGCTGGCGCGCGCCGGCCTTTCCGAGGCCGACCTGGAATGCGGCAGCCACTGGGCGGCGGACCCGGCGGTGCTCATCGAGCAGGCCCGCGCCATGGAGTGCCCAAACCAGTTGCACAACAATTGTTCGGGCAAGCACGCGGGCTTCCTGTGCACCTGCCGCCATCTGGGCTTTGCCACGAAGGGCTATGTAGCGGCCGGCCACGCGGAGCAGCGCCTCATCGCCGAAACCATGAGCGCCGTCACAGGCGCGGCCCATGACGCGGACAATGCGGCCATCGACGGCTGCGCCATCCCCACCTATGCCGTGCCGCTGATGGCGCTGGCCCGCGGCTTTGCCCGCATGGCGACGGGCGAAGGGCTGGAACCGGTCCGCGCCGCCGCCGCGCGCCGCCTCATCGCCGCCTGCATGGCCGAGCCCTGGTTCATGGCCGGGACCGGCCGCTTCGACACGCGCATCATGCAGGCCGCCCCCGGCAGGGTCTTCGCCAAGATCGGCGCCGAAGGCGTCTATTGCGCGGCCCTTCCGGAACTGGGCCTTGGCCTTGCGCTGAAGGCCGACGACGGCGCTGAGCGCGCCGCCGAGACCATGCTTGCCGCCGTGCTGGCCTATGCCGCCGCCGGGCGCGACGGCGCGCTGGCCGGCCGGCTCGAAGCCTTCGCCCACCGCCCGGTGCTCAACCGCAATGGCGAGACGGTTGGCGAGATCCGCCCCGCCGCGCCGCTGGTGTGATGGGCTTCGCCAACGGCACTAGCCCGTCGCGTTGCGCTCCACGGTGAGATGTGGCCAGGCCTCCGCGCCGCGCGCGGCCAGGTCGCCGGTGGCGGGCTCGCTCCAGCGGTAGCCGACAATGGCGCCGTTCGGCGTGTCCGCGATCATGTTGCCGGAAATGACCGCCCGGCCGGCGCCGTCCGCCACCGTCACGGCGATGCCCGTGCCGCAGGCGCGGATGACATTGCCGCTCGCCACCACGTTGCGCAGGAATTCACCCCAGCCCAGATGCAGCCCGTAGCGCGGCGCGCCTTCCACCGTGTTGCCGGAAACGGATGTGTCGGCCTCAGCCGTGATGCCGACGCCGAAGCCGGGCGGATCGGCCGGGTAGGGGCCTTGCGTCAAGAGGTTGCGCACCAGGTTGCCCTGGATCACGGCCAGCCGCCCGCCCTCGTTGAAATTGACCGCCGATATGCCATTGGCAGCGCCATCCACGATATTGCCGGCGATCACCGCGCCCTCGAAGGCGAATTCGGTGTAGAGCGCGGTCTCGCCCGAGCGCAGGCAGGTGTTTCCCTGCGCGATCATGTTGGAAGCCGAATTGGCGCGAATGGCGGAGAAGGCGCAGTCCGAAACGTTGTTGTTGGCGACGGTCACGCCGCCGGCGCGAAACAGGTTGATGCCGTTGCCGAACTGTCCGGTGCCGCCATTGCGCGCGCCGATGCGGGCAATGCGGTTGTTCGTGATGGAACTGCCGTCATGGGCGGCCTGCCAGCGGTGGACGAGCAGCCCGCCATTGCCGCAATCCTCCACCGTGTTGCCGGTGACGGCGAGACCGGCCGATTCCACCGCGTAGAGCGCGTAATCCTGCGCGCCGGAAAGGGTGCTGCGCTCGATCCGCCCGCCGCAGCGTTCAATGACGACGGCGCTCTTGCCCGCGCCGATGATCTCGCAATTGTCGATGACCACGCGCGCCACGCGGCGCAGGTCGATCAGCCCTTGCGTCTGGTCCGAAAGCCAGCGGTTCTGCCCGTCAATGGTCAGGCCCGTGAGCGAGAGGAACGCGCAATCCTCGCCGGCGAACAGGTGGCCGTTGCCGGTATAGACGATGCGCGTTGCCCCCGGCACGCCGGAAAGGCTGACGCGGGCGGGCAGGGTCAGGTTGGAGACGGGGTATTCGCCCGGCGGCAGGAAGACCGGCTGGCCGCGCCGCGCCGCCTCGTCCAGCATGCGCTGGAAGACGCGCGACTGGTCATCCAGCGCGCCGGGGCGCACGCCCAGTTCGCTGGCGGGAATGGAGCCGCGCATGGCCGCATTCTCGAACAGCGTTCGCGCGCTGGCCTGAAATGGCACGGCGGCGGCCGCCGCGGCCGGGAGCAGGGCGGAGAAAAAGCGGCGTCTGTCCATCATTGGCACATCTCCCGTGTTCGAACCGGTTGACATGCGCGGACCATGCCAAGAAGGATGGGTGGACTGTGTCGCAGCACGGATCGGGAGGGGGCAGCACAAGATGGTGTCGGTGGCCGAGAGCGCCCGCAACCTGGCATTCGTCCTGCTGGCTGTCTGCCTGACCGGCTGGCTGCTGTGGATCGGATCGGCGGTGCTGTGGCCGATCTTCGCCGCCATCCTGAGCACCTACATCCTGTCCGCCGTGGCGGAATTCATCGCCCGCGTGCCGGTATTGCGCCTGGCGCCGCGCTGGCTGCGTAGCCTGGGCCTCGCCGCTGCCTTCGCTGCCGTGCTGCTCTTCTTCGCCGCCATTGTCGGCTCCACGGTGGACAGCCTGGTCCGCGTGGCGCCCACCTATCAGCAGAACCTGGTGAGCCTCGCCGGCCAGCTCAGCCAGTGGGCGGGTTTCGAACAGACCCCCACCTGGGAAACGCTGCGCACATGGCTTGCCGGGCGCGTCAGCCTGCAGGCCCTCATCACCGCCACGCTGGGCCAGGTGACCGCCATGGGCGGGCAGATCATCCTGATCATCTTCTACGTGGTGTTCCTGATGGCCGAGCGCGGCCAGTTCGCCGCCAAGCTGACAAGCGTTGCGGGCGACGCGGAGAGGGCGCGCCGCGCCCATGAGGTGATTGCCTCCATCAACCGCTCGATCACCGATTATCTTGCGGTCAAGACGCTGATCAATGTCATCCTCGGCGTCGTGTCCTACCTCATCATGATCGCGCTGGGCATTGATTTCGCGGCCTTCTGGGCCATCCTCATCGGACTGATGAATTACATTCCCTATGTCGGCTCCATCGTCGGCGTTGCATTTCCTGTCCTGCTCAGCCTGGCGCAGTTCGGTTCGCTGGGCCAGACCGCCGTGGCCGCCGTTGCGCTCACCCTGGCGCAGATGTCGGTCGGCTATGTGGTCGAGCCGCGCATGATCGGCCAGTCGGTGAACCTGAGCCCGTTTGTCGTCATGGTCGCCCTTGCCATCTGGTCGGCGCTGTGGGGCGTGCCGGGGGCGATCCTCGCGGTGCCGCTGACGGCCATCCTTTCCATCGTTCTGGCTGCTTCGCCGTCGACGCGCGGCCTCTCCGTCCTGCTGTCGGCCGACGGCAATGCGCCTTCGCCGGAAAGGGCGATGTCCCGATGAGGCTCGTGGTCGCCGGCATCCTTGTGGTCATCCTCCTGGCGCTGCTGGGGCTCGCCATCTTGCGGATGGTCTATCCGCCGCCCGTGCCGGCGGACCGGTCATCGACCGCCTTGCCTCCGGCCACCCACGGGCCGCTGGCCGAGGGGCTGAGGCCGCTGCTTGAGGCCAATCCCGGCCTGACGGGAATCCTGCCTTTGTCGGAAGGCGTCGACGCCTTCATCGCCCGCCTGGCGCTCGTGCGTGCGGCCACCACGGCCATCGACGCCCGCTATTACATCTGGCATCGCGACATGACCGGCCTCGTGCTGATGCGCGAATTGCTTGCGGCGGCAGAACGCGGCGTCAAGGTGCGCCTGCTGGTCGATGACAATGGCACGCCCGGCTACGACGCCGAGCTGGCTGCCTTCGCGCGTCATCCGAACATGGACGTGCGCATCTTCAACCCCTTCATGATGCGCCAACCGCGCCTGCTGAACTATGCCTTCGATTTCTTTCGCCTGAACCGGCGCATGCACAACAAGTCGCTGACCGTGGACGGGCTGGCGACCATCGTCGGCGGGCGCAATGTCGGCGACGAGTATTTTGCCGCCGGCGACAGCCTGTTCGTCGATCTCGATGTCCTTGCCGTGGGCGATGCGGTCGGCGCCGTCACGCGCGATTTCGACGACTACTGGGCAAGCCCTTCAGCCATTCCGGCAGACACCGTGCTCGGCGCAGGTCACGCCTCCACCGACGGCCTGCTGCGCGACGCGGACAGGCAGCTCAAGGCGCAAGCCTTCATGGATTACCGGCAGGCCCTTGCCGAGAGCGGGTTGATCCGGCGCATGGCCGCCGGCGAGGACATCTTCCGCTGGCGCAAGGCGCGGCTGCATTCCGACGACCCTGCAAAGGGTCAGGGGCCGGTGCCCGAGGATCGCCTGCTGATCGCCCGCCTTTTCGAGGGTATCGGCGAGCCTGCCACCAGTCTTAACCTGGTTTCGCCCTATTTCATTCCGGGCCGGATCGGAGCGGCTGCGCTCACCGACTGGGCCGATCGCGGCGTCAGGGTCGCCGTGCTCACCAACTCGCTGGAAGCCACGGACGTGACGGCGGTCCATGCCGGCTATGCCAAATACCGCAAGGACCTGCTCAAGGCCGGGATCGGGCTCTTCGAACTGAGGCGCGAGACCGGCGTACCGGGCGGGCGCGGCCGTCTCGGGCTTTCCGGTTCGTCTGCCTCCAGCCTGCATGCCAAGACCTTCTCGGTGGATGGCCGAAACATCTTTGTCGGTTCGTTCAATTTCGATCCGCGCTCGGCGCTGCTCAATTGCGAAATGGGCCTCGTCATCGAGGACGCCGCGCTTGCCGGGGAACTGGACAAGGCCTTTGGCGACACGGTACCCGCCGCCGCCTGGGCGGTCTCCCTCGAGGAGGGGGACACGTTGCTGTGGCACGGCGAGGAAAAAGGCCGCACGGTCACGCGCGATGACGAACCGGGCGGATCGCTCATGCGCTCGGTCATGCTGACCGTGATCGGCTGGCTGCCGGTCGAGTGGTTGCTCTAGAGCAATTCCAGCGAAAGTGGGCACCGGTTTCGTGTCCGGAATTGCGGAGAGGGGTTCGGCAATTCCAGCGAAAGTGGGCGCCGGTTTCGCGTCCGGAATTGCGGACAGAGCCTTTCAGGGACCGTCGCAGATGCGCCGGTCAGGGCTGAAGGCCGGCGATCGGAACGGAATGGTCGCGCAGGAAGCGCGTCGCCCCGTCTTCATCGATCTCACCGGCCGCGACTCCGAGAACGAAAGCGATCAGGTCGTGCTGACCGGCTTCGACGCTGTAACCGTTGAAGTACAGGAAAAGGTCGGCCGCCATATAGGCAGTGCGCTTGTTTCCGTCCACAAAAGGGTGGTTTTTCGCGATGCCGAACAGGTAGGCGGCAGCGAGAACGAAAAGATCATTCTCGCCATAGAAATGCTTCTGTTCCGCCCTGCCAAGGGCAGACTCCAGCATGCCTTCATCTCGCAGGCCAGCGGCACCGCCATGCAGCCTTAGCTGTTCCGCATGGATGGCTTCGATAAATGGCCGATCATGGAATGCGATCACTTCGCCAACTCGCGAAGGGCGACCTCGTACTTCTTCATCCGCTCGCGGGCGATCTTCATCTTGCGCTCGAACTCCTCACGGTCGTCCTGCACCCGCTTGATACGAAGATCGTCGCCATCTTCCATGATCACGAGGTTATCGCCTGCTGCGAGGCCCCGCTTCTGGAGGATTTCCTTTGGAATGATGATTCCCTCGGAGTTTCCGATTTTTCTGATGATGACGTTCATGGCTCTGCCTCCGATGTTGCAACATGCATTATAACATCGGCTTTCAGTTGTTGCAACGCCTGTTGCAACAGGGTTCAGTCCTGGGCCATCAGGAGCGAGATCACTTCGCCGGCGGCTTCGGCGATCACCGTTCCCGGCCCGAAGATCGCGGCGGCGCCGGCCTTGCGCACCGCGTCGTGGTCTTGCGGCGGGATGACGCCGCCGGCCACGACCAGGATGTCACCACGGCCGCGATCCTCCAGCGCCTTCTTCAGTTCCGGCACCAGGGTCAGGTGACCGGCTGCCAGCGAGGAGGCACCGATCACGTGCACGTCATGCTCCACCGCCAGTTCTGCCACTTCCTCAGGCGTCTGGAACATGGCGCCGACCACGACGTCGAAGCCAAGGTCGCCGAACGCGGTGGCGATCACCTTCTGGCCCCGGTCGTGGCCGTCCTGACCCATCTTGGCGACCAGGATGCGCGGACGCTCACCCTTCTTCTCCTCGAAGGCCTCCACCTGTTCGATGGCCGCCTCGACGCGCGGATCGTCGCCGGCGGTGCGCCGGTAAACCCCTGCAATGGTCCGGATCTCCGCGACATGCCGTCCGAAGGCCTTTTCCAGCGCAAGACTGATTTCGCCCACCGTGGCCTTGGCACGCGCCGCGCGGATGGCGAACTCCAGCAGGTTGCCGTCGCCCGTCGCCGCATCGGTCAGGGCCGACAGCGCGGCTTCAACCGCGCCGACGTCGCGCGTGCCCTTCAGTTCCTGCAGCTTGGAAAGCTGGCGCGCGCGCACCTGTGCATTGTCGACCTTGAGCACATCGACGGCGCGATCCTCCTCCGGCCGGAAGGCGTTGACGCCGATCACCGGCTGCTGCCCGGTGTCGATGCGCGCCTGCGTGCGCGCAGCAGCCTCCTCGATGCGCATCTTCGGCACGCCCTTCTCGATGGCAGATGCCATGCCGCCAAGGTTTTCGACTTCCTCGATATGGCTCAGCGCGCGCACGGCCAGATCCTGCGTCAGGCGTTCCACGAAGGCCGAGCCGCCCCAGGGATCGATCATCCGGGTCGTGCCGGATTCGTGCGCCAGGACAAGCTGCGTGTTGCGCGCGATGCGGGCCGAATGGTCGGTGGGCAGCGCCAGCGCCTCGTCGAAGGCGTTGGTGTGCAGCGATTGCGTATGCCCCTGCGTGGCGGCCATCGCCTCCACCATGGTGCGCATCACGTTGTTCCAGGGATCCTGCGCCGTCAGCGACCAGCCGGATGTCTGGCAATGAGTGCGCAGCGACAGCGAGCGGTCGTCGCGCGGGGTGAATTCCTTCTGCATCAGCGTGGCCCAGATCAGCCGCGCGGCGCGCAGCTTTGCCACTTCCATGAAGAAGTTCATGCCAATGGCCCAGAAGAAGGAAAGCCTGGGCGCGAAGGCGTCGATGGAAAGCCCGGCCGCGACACCAGCGCGGGCATATTCGATGCCGTCGGCAATCGTATAGGCCAGTTCCAGGTCCGCAGTCGCGCCGGCTTCCTGCATGTGGTAGCCGGAAATCGAGATGGAATTGAACCGCGGCATGTGCGCCGAGGTGTAGGCGAAGATGTCGGAGATGATCCGCATCGAGGGCTTGGGCGGGTAGATATAGGTGTTGCGGACCATGAACTCCTTGAGGATGTCGTTCTGGATGGTCCCCGAAAGCTTCTCCTGGGAAACGCCCTGTTCCTCCGCCGCCACCACGTAGAGCGCCATGATCGGCAGCACCGCGCCGTTCATGGTCATCGACACGCTCATCTCGTCCAGCGGGATGCCGTCGAAAAGCTGGCGCATGTCGAGAATGGAATCGATGGCCACGCCCGCCATGCCCACGTCGCCGGCCACGCGCGGGTGGTCGGAATCGTAGCCGCGATGGGTGGCGAGGTCGAAGGCGACGGACAGTCCCTTCTGCCCGGCGGCAAGATTGCGACGGTAGAAGGCGTTGCTCTCCTCGGCCGTCGAAAAGCCGGCATATTGCCGGATCGTCCAGGGCCGCTGCACATACATGGTCGGGTAGGGGCCGCGCAGGAAGGGCGGCGCGCCGGGAACCGTCGCATCGAAGGCAAGGCCGCGCAAATCCTTCTCGCCATAGGCGTGGCGCAAATCGATGCCTTCCGGCGTCGTCCAGGCCTCACCCTCGTCGACGGTGCCGGGAACGCTGTCCGGCCGTGTCCAGGCGGTCTTGGTGAAATCGGGTATCATGACGCCCCCCCGGCCATCTGTTCGATGCGCGTCACTTCCAGCCGTTCGCAGCGCACGGTTCCGTCGGTCGGCATGGGGCGGCGCTGCGCGTCCAGAACCTCCACTGGCCGGTCCTCGGCTGGTGGATAGAGCGTGGAACCGATCAGCACCCGCCGGCCTTCGCGATAGGCCTGTGCCCGCGCCTCGCCGGCAGCCTTCACCCGCGCCTGGAACCGCCCCTCCAGCAGGCTTTGCAGGATGCCGCCCTCCGCCTCGATGGCCTGGAACTCCGCCCAGGCCGTCTCGCACAGGCCGTCGGTCAGCGCTTCGATGGCACCGGAGCCCGACGCCGGATCGGCCACGAACCACATCCGGCTTTCCTCCGACAGGACAAGCTGGGTGTTGCGGGCAAGCCGCCGCGCGAAGGCGTCGGAAAGGCCGTGGGCCAGGCTGTGCGGCAGCACCGAGATCGTGTCGGCGCCGCCGGCAGCCGCCGCGAAGCAGGCGACCGTGTTGCGCAGCAGGTTCGTTTCCGCATCGCGTCTGGTCAGCATGCGGAAGGATGTCTCGGCATGGACAGACGTGGCCGACGGCTCGATCCCGCAGACCTCCTGTAAACGCGTCCATAACAGACGCAGCGCCCTGATCTTCGCCATGGTCATGAACTGGTCGGCATCGGCGGAAACGCAGAAGCCGATATGCGGCGCCGCATAGACGAGCGGCTGCCGTGCCTCCTCGAACATGCGCATGTGGCTGGCGGCAAGCGACAGCATGGCGGCCAGTTCCTGTGCCTCCGTCGCCCCGCCATTGTGATAGACCCGCCCGTCCGCCTCCAGCAGGACGCCGGGAACCTGCATGGCGAAGAAATGGGCGAGCGACTGCGGCATGGACGCCCTGAGCGCCTCGATCGACATGCGCAGGCGTCCGGTGCCGGCGAAGACCGCGGCCGGGTCGATTCCGAAGGAAAGCGACAGGGAAGCCGGGTTCACGCGCCGCCTGGTCATCAGCGCGACCATCCAGTCCAGCGAGTTGCGGCTGGAGGGATGGACGTCGATGCGCAGATGCGTCCGGTCGAGCGGCGTTGCCTCCAGCACGGCGGCAAGCGAATCGGCCGATGCCGGCAGGCCGTAGCCAAACGCGTTCGGCGCACCCTCGAACACCAGGGCCAAGCCCGTGGCGCCGCCGTCCAGGTCTGCGGCGATCTGGGCCTTGGCGCGGTCGATGTCGGGGTCGTCGACCCGTTGAACGCGCGTCCAAGGCCGGCCACCGTGCGAACCGGCGATCAGTCGCGGCTCGGCGGCTTTGGCCAGCGGCTCGATGCGGATGCCGTCGTCGCTGTGCGACACGAGCGCATCCTCGAAATCCGCGCCCTTGAGCGCCTTTTCAGCCAGCGCGCGCCAGTCGTCCAGCCCGAGTGCCTCGAATGTTGCTTTCCTGAGGACCGCCGCGTCCATTCCACCTCCGATCCGGCATGATGGGATACCGTGGCCAGACTTTATGGGTCCGCCCCACGCGGAGCAATGCCGCATTTGGTCAAGGCGATCATCCGGCGCGCGGGCGCGGCGCGTCTGCAACACTTCGCCGCATGCATGGGGCGGCGGGCGGGCACCGCGCCATTGTGGCAAGGCCAAGCCTTGGCTATATCCGGTTGCAAAGGGGCCCCAACGGAGAACAGGCATGACCGCGGCGGACAGGATTTTCATTGGCGCGAGCCGGACACCGGACGACGCCTACCAGCGGCCGGAAGAACTGCTGCTCAAATATGCCAACCGTCATGGCCTGATCACCGGTGCGACCGGCACCGGCAAGACGGTGACCTTGCAGATCCTGGCCGAAGCCTTTTCCAATGCAGGCGTCCCGGTCTTCGCCGCCGACATCAAGGGTGACCTGTCGGGCATCGCCGCCATCGGCGAGCCGAAGGACTTCCTGGCCAAGCGGGCCGAGGCGATCCGTCTCGACGACTATGCCTTCCAGGAATTCCCGGTCATCTTCTGGGACCTTTTCGGCGAGCAGGGGCACCCGATCCGCGCAACGGTCTCCGAGATGGGGCCGCTGTTGCTGTCACGCCTGATGGACCTTTCGGAAGCACAGGAAGGCGTGCTCAACATTGCCTTCCAGATCGCCGACGAACAGGGTCTGCTGCTGCTCGACATGAAGGACCTGCAGGCGCTGCTCCTCCACGTCGCCGACAATGCCGACGAGATTTCCAAGCGCTACGGCAATGTCCACAAGACCTCGGTTGGCGCCATCCAGCGTTCGCTCCTGGTGCTGGAGCGCCAGGGCGGCAACCACTTCTTCGGAGAGCCGGCGCTGCGCATCGCCGACATCATGCGCACCACGCCGGATGGCCGCGGCGCCGTCAACGTGCTGGCGGCGGACAAGCTGATGATGAACCCGCGCCTTTACGGCACCTTCCTGCTCTGGCTCCTGTCGGAACTCTTCGAGGAACTGCCCGAGGTGGGCGACCCGGACAAGCCGCGCCTGGTCTTCTTCTTCGACGAGGCCCACATCCTCTTCGACGAGGCGCCCAAGATCCTCCTTGAACGCATAGAGCAGGTCGTGCGCCTGATCCGTTCCAAGGGCGTGGGCGTCTATTTCGTGACGCAGAATCCGCTCGATGTGCCCGATACGGTGCTGGCCCAGCTTGGCAACCGCATCCAGCACGCCCTGCGCGCCTACACCCCGCGCGAACAGAAGGCTGTGAAGACGGCCGCCGACACCTTCCGGCCCAACCCGGATTTCGACACCTACGAGCAGATCACGAAACTCAGCGTCGGCGAGGCGCTGGTCTCCACGCTGGAAGCCAAGGGCGTGCCCTCGGTCGTCCAGCGCACGCTCATTCGCCCGCCATCCTCGCGGCTGGGCCCGATCACCGAGCCTGAACGCCGCAAGGTCATGGCGCTCAGCCCTGTTGCTGGCCAGTATGACGAGCCGGTGGACCGCGAATCCGCTTACGAGACGCTGGAGAAGCGCGCCAGAGAGGCCGCGCTGGAGGAAGAGGAAGCCCGCCGGCGCGAAGCGGAGGAAGACCGCCGCGAGGCCGAACTGCGCGAGCGCGAACGCGGTGAGCGTGAATCCTCCGGCGGCTGGACCATTCCCGGCTGGGGATCGGATGACGACGACGATGACGACGACCGCCGCAAGACGCGCCGTTCCTCGTCGCGGCGGCGCACCTCCAACCGCCAGAGTGTCACCGAGGCCGCGCTCAAGTCGGTGGTCCGCTCCGTCGGTTCATCGCTGGGCCGCGCCCTGGTACGTGGCATCCTGGGCAGCCTCAGGCGGTGATGCCGCCGCGCCGCAACCCGTGAAAAAGCCGGCCACGCGGGCCGGCTGTTTCGCGCTCTCGTATTTTCGGCATCGTCAGGCCACGGGTCCGAACAGGTTTCCCGTCACAACGACCGGCGTCTGTTCCGGCACGCGGTTGTGCAGGTCGATGATGTCCTGGTTCATCAGCCGCACGCAGCCCGACGAGACGTTCTTGCCGATCGACCACCATTCCGGCGAACCGTGCAGGCGGTAGAGCGTGTCCTTGCCGTCCTCGTAGATGTAGAGGGCGCGCGCACCGAGCGGGTTCATCGGACCGCCATCCATGCCGCCCAGCCAGACATCGTTTTCGCGGTCATAGGTTGTGCGGTATTTTTCCAGTTCCGGCTCGCGCTCGATCATTTCTTCCGGCGGATGCCATTTCGGCCAGACCGCCTTGCGCTCGATATAGCCACGACCGGTCCATTCGAAACCTTCGCGCCCCAGGCCCACGCCATAGCGCATGGCCTGGCCATCGGCCTGGGTGAAGTAGACGAAGTGGTTGTTCGTGTCGACGACCAGCGTCCCGGCCGGTTCGCCGGTGATGTTGGGAACTAGCTGGCGGTGATACTTGCGCGGCACCTTCTGCCATGGCACGCCGGGCACCTTGAAGCCGTTGTCGACGACCGGTGCATACATGAGCGCCGGATCGGCAAGTCCCAGAACCGGCCCGGGCGGCGGTGGCGGCGCCACCGGCTCCACGGCCTTGGCAGACTTGCGTGTGCTTGAGCATCCGGCAAGTGCCGACGCCGCAACCGCGCCGGTTCCGGTGAGGATCTGCCGCCGCGAAAAGGTGGCGTGGATTCGGGTCATGGGGGGCATGGTCTCCGCTTGAATTTCGTCTCTGAACGCCGCGAATCGGGCTCCGGTTCCAGTCCCGGCATCCATGCCCATCCGATTCGGGCCAAAATGGGGACACGGGCCGCCGGCAGCCGACCTCGAGCCTGACTAGCAGGGTCGTGCCGTTTCCGGTAGTCACATCGCCGTGACGAGGCCGTCAAGCGAGGGCAGGATCAGGCTTGCCGGCATGTCGGCATATTCGTCGGGCTGTCCCGTCCGGTTGATCCAGACGGTGTGGAAACCGAAATGCGCCGCGCCTGCAATGTCCCAGCGGTTGGATGACTGGAAGGAGACAGCGTCCGGGTAGAGCTTCCAGTTGGCCGACACCAGATCGTAGACCTCGGGCCTTGTCTTGAATGTCCGCAGGGCGTCCACGGAAAACACGTCGTCGAGAAGGAGGTCGAGGCCCGACGACTTCACCGCCGCGTCCAGCATGGCCGGCGAGCCGTTGGACAGGATGGCGAGGCGGGCGCCCCGGTCCTTCAGCGCTTTCAGCACGGCCGGCACTTCCGGATAGCAGTCGAGCTTCCAATAGGCATCGAGCAGGTTCTGGCGCAGTCCGGGATCGACGCTCGGCACCTTGCGGAAGGCGAAATCGAGCGCTTCCTCGGTGAGTTGCCAGAAATCCCTGTAGGTGCCGGTCATGGCCCGGATCCAGGAATATTCGAGCTGCTTGGCGCGCCAGATGTCCGACAGCGCCTGTCCGTCCGGCCCGGCTTCGCCGGCATGCCGGCGAACCGCCGCGTGAACGTCGAACAGCGTGCCATAGGCATCGAAGACAAAGGCTTTGCGCGACATCTGACCCTCCAATGCCGCGACTATCCGGCGCACCGGATGCAAACGTCAAGGGGAATGGGCGCAAACCGGACCGCTTCGCGCAACCGGAGGATTGACGCGTCATGCATTTGGGCTTTCGATGGCGCCCGATTGAAAAAGCAGCAAAATAGGACGGGCATTCATCATGGCAGTCGATACAACCGCGCAATCCACCACATGGACATGGGTCGACGGGGAATGGCACGAGGGCAATCCGCCGCTGATCGGCCCGCGCACGCATGCCATGTGGCTTGGCTCGACGGTGTTCGACGGCGCGCGCTGGTTCGATGGCGTGGCACCCGATCTCGACCTGCACTGCCAGCGCGTCAACCGCTCGGCGGAAGCGCTTCTGATGAAGCCGACCATGGGCGCCGACGAGATCGAGGCGCTGACATGGGAGGGGATCAAGCGCTTCGACGGCAAGACCGCCATCTATGTCAAGCCGATGTACTGGGCCGAGCATGGCGGCTACATGGGTGTGCCCGCCGATCCGGACTCGACCCGCTTTGCGCTGTGCCTGTTCGAGACGCCGATGATCACGCCGGCCGGCTTCTCCGTCACCGTGTCGCCGTTCCGCCGGCCCACGGTGGAATGCATGCCGACCAATGCCAAGGCAGGCTGCCTCTATCCAAACAATGCCCGCGCCGTTCTGGAAGCGAGGAATCGCGGCTTCGACAATTGTCTCGTGCGCGACATGCTGGGCAATGTCGCCGAGACCGGCACGTCGAACATCTTCATGGTCCGCGACGGCGAGGTCTTCACCCCCGCGCCGAACGGTACCTTCCTGTCCGGCATCACCCGCGCCCGCACCATCGCGCTCCTGCGCGAGAAGGGCATGACGGTGACGGAAAAGGCGCTGACGGTCGACGACTTCATGGGCGCCGACGAGATCTTCTCCACCGGCAACCATTCCAAGGTCGTGCCCGTCATCCGCATCGAGGATCGCGAACTCCAGGCCGGACCGGTCGCCCGCACCGCGCGCGATCTCTACTGGGAATGGGCGCACGCCTGATCCCGGTCGCCGGCGGATTTGCAAGCGGCGGTTTTTTCTGGAAATAAAGCAGACGGTTTCTTGCCGCCAGCCGTTGACACCTTATGTCTGTCGGCAGACGCAATCCAACATTGCCAGAGGAGATGAAGATGGCTTTCGAACTTCCCGACCTGCCGTATGACTACGAGGCCCTTGCGCCCTACATGTCGCGGGAGACGCTGGAATACCATCACGACAAGCACCACAAGGCCTATGTCGACAACGGCAACAAGCTGGCCGAGGAAGCCGGCATGGCCGGCCTGTCGCTGGAGGATGTGGTCCGCCAGAGCCATGGCAAGATCCCGGGCCTCTTCAACAACGCCGCCCAGCACTACAACCACGTCCATTTCTGGAAGTGGATGAAAAAGGACGGCGGCGGCAAGGCGCTGCCCGGCGCCCTCCAGAAGGCTGTCGATTCCGATCTTGGCGGTTATGACAAGTTCCGTTCCGACTTCATCAATGCCGGCGTCACGCAGTTCGGCTCGGGCTGGGCCTGGGTCGCGGTCAAGGACGGCAAGCTGGAGATCATGAAGACGCCCAACGGCGAGAACCCGCTCGTCCACGGCGCATCGCCGATCCTTGGCGTCGACGTGTGGGAGCACTCCTACTACATCGACTACCGCAATGCCCGCCCGAAATATCTCGAAGCCTTCGTCGACAGCCTCATCAACTGGGATTACGTGCTGGAAATGTACGAGAAGGCTTCGGCCTGATCGTCTTCCCGCAAGCCCCGGCGGTCCACCGCCGGGGTTTTTTCTGGGGTGTTGCCGATCGTTGAACGCAGCGTTCCATTATGTCGCACAGCCGCTCACGCAAGCGTGATCCCGTTCGCGGCACGAATCCATAAGATGGCTGGCGACCGCGGCCGAATGCCCCGGCAGGTTGAACCCAATGGAGGACTGCACCGATGAAGAAGATCGCCCTGGCCCTTTCCGCAATTGCCCTGTCGGCCGCTGCCGCGACAGCCGCTGACGACCCGATCGGCGTCCGCAAGGCACTCATGCAGGCAACCGGCGCCTCGGCCGGCACCGCAAGTGCGATGATGAAGGGCGATCTGGACTACAATCCCGCCGTCGCAAAGGCCTCCATCGCCACCATGGCCGCCGTCGCCAAGGCCTATGGCGACTATTTCCCCGAAGGCTCCGACATGGGGGCCGACACCACCGCCGCCCCCAAGATCTGGGAAGATGCGGCCGGTTTCCAGGAGGCGCTTGCCAAGTTCCAGGCTGATACTTCGGCTGCCATGCAGGCCTCCGGCAAGGACGGCCCGGCCGATCTCGATGCCTTCAAGGCGGCGATGGGGCCGGTCCTGGCCAATTGCAAGTCCTGCCATGAGGGTTTCCGCGTCAAGAAGTGACGCGGGGCAGGGGTGTTTGATCCATGATGCGCAAGCTCGTCCTTCTGGCGGTTCTCCTGGCCCTGTCGGGCGGGCTTGTCTTCTGGGTTGTCACCATGCCGCGCACGCTCTCGGCCAGCGAGGCCGCGGCCTTGCCGCAAGGCGATCCGCAGGCCGGCGAAACGGTCTTCAACGCTGCCGGCTGCGCCTCCTGCCATGCCCGGGCCGAAGCGAAGGGCGAGGCGAAGCTGGAACTGGCCGGCGGGCAGCGATTCGCCACCGGATTCGGAACTTTTGTCGCGCCGAACATCTCGCCCGATCCGCAGGCCGGCATCGGCGGCTGGACGCCGCAGCAGTTCGCCAATGCGGTGATGCGCGGCGTCTCGCCTGACGGCGCCCACTACTATCCGGCCTTTCCCTACACCTCCTATGCGCGCATGGCACCCGCCGACGTGGCGGATCTCTTCGCCTACATGCAGACATTGCCGCCCGTCGCCGAGAGGGCGCCCGCAAACGAGGTCTCCTTCCCCTTCAGCATCCGGCGCACGCTTGGTGTCTGGAAATGGCTTTTCGTACGCGACGGGCCCGTCGTGGCCCTGCCTGCCGGTGCGGACGATGGCCTTCGCCGCGGGCAATATCTCGTCGAGGGACCGGGCCATTGCAGTGAATGCCATACCCCGCGCAATGCCCTCGGAGGGCTCGACTACAGCCGCTGGCTGAAGGGCGGTCCGGCCGCCGAAGGCGAGGGAAAGGTGCCCGACATCTCCCCCTCGGGCATCGGCTCATGGTCCGCGAAGGACATTGCCTATTATCTGGAAAGCGGCTTCACGCCGGATTTCGACAGCGTTGGCGGCACCATGGTGGCCGTGCAGGAAAACATGGCGAAACTTCCCGCGTCGGATCGCGAGGCCATCGCCGCCTATCTGAAGGCGCTGCCGGATTCGGGAAGCTGAGAGACGTTCAGGCCGGAAGCAACGCGCTCACTCCGGCGGCAACCGCGACATAGCGTCCGGTCTTGGCCAGGCTGACAATCGCAAGGAAGCGCCAGAAGGGTTCACGCATCGCGCCGGCGACGAGCGTCAGCGGATCGCCGACGACCGGAACCCAGGACGCCAGCAGCGACCAGTAGCCATAGCGGCCATACCAGGCCCGCGCCCGCTCCAGCCGTGACGGCGCGCCGCCTGCCGGTTGCGCCTGTGCGAGACGCCCGGCCTGCCGCCCCAGCCACCAGTTGACACAGGATCCGAGCACGTTGCCCGCCGATGCGACGGCCACGACAGTGAGCACGGGGACCAGTCCGGCCGCGAGAAGGGCCGCCAGCACCCCTTCCGAGGTGCCGGGCAGCAGCGTGGCCGAGGTGAAGGCGGAGACGAACATGCCGGCCAGGCCGGCGTCCCCGGCAAGTGCCGGGTCAGTCATCCGCCTTGCCCGTCACCTTCAGCGCGAAGGCATAGGTATAGGCGATCTCCTCCAGCCGCGAGAACCGCCCCGAGGCGCCGGCATGGCCCGCATCCATGTTGATGCGGAACAGCACGGGATTGCCCGAGATTGAAAATTCGCGCAGCTTCGCCACCCATTTCGCCGGCTCCCAGTAGGTCACGCGCGGATCGGTCAGGCCGGCCACCGCCAGGACCGGCGGATAGGGCAGGGCGGAGACATTGTCATAGGGGCTGTAGGCGGCAATCGTCGCATAGTCGGCCGGCGAGGTGATCGGATTGCCCCATTCCGGCCATTCCGGCGGGGTCAGCGGAAGCGTGTCGTCCAGCATCGTGTTGAGAACGTCCACGAAGGGGACTTCCGCCACGATGGCGCCGAAATCGGCCGGCGCCATGTTGGCCACCGCACCCATCAGCATGCCGCCCGCCGAACCGCCCTGCGCCACGATCCGGTCATGCGCGGTGAAGCCCTCGGCCACCAAGTGGCGCGCGGCGGCGATGAAGTCGTTGAAGGTATTGGTCTTCTTCTCCCGCTTGCCCTCCTCGTACCAGTGATAGCCCTTGTCCTTGCCGCCCCGGATATGGGCGATGGCGTAGACGAAGCCGCGATCGACCAGGCTCAGGCAATTGGTGTTGAAGGAGGCGGGAATGGTGATGCCATAGGAGCCGTAGCCGTAGAGAAGGCAGGGCGCGGTGCCGTCGAGCGGCGTATCCTTGCGGTAGAGCAGCGAGACCGGCACGCTTTCCCCGTCGGGCGCGGGCGCATGGATCCGCCGCGTCACATAGGCGTCGGCATCATGGCCCGAAGGGACCTCCTGGGTTTTCAGGAGCACGCGTTCGCGTGTTGTCATGTCGTAGTCGAACACCTGCGACGGCGTGGTCATCGAGGAATAGGTGAAGCGGATGACATCCGTGTCGTATTCCAGCGAGCCGATCAGTCCGAGCGAATAGGCTTCCTCGTCGAAGGCGATGGCGTGTTCGGCCCCGCTGGCGCGCTCGCGGATGACGATGCGCGGCAGGCCGTCCTTGCGTTCCAGCCGCACGAGATGGCGCGCGAACCCCATGATGGAGAGGATCAGCCGGCCCGGCTCATGCGGCACCAGTTCCACCCAGTTTTCCGGGACCGGATTGTCCGCCGGTGCCGTCATGATCTTGAAATCCTTGGCGCCGTCGGCATTGGTCAGAATGAAGAAGATGTCGCCGCCTTCCTCCAGGTCGTATTGCAGGCCGGCCTTGCGGGCGGCCACCAGCCTGGGCTCGAAGGACGAGCCATCGGCCGGCAGGATACGGTACTCCGAGGTCTCGTGGTCATGGATCGAGATCAGGACATGGCGGTTGTCGCGGGTGCCGCCGCAACCCATGAAGAAGCCCGGATCGGTCTCCTCGTAGACCAGCCTGTCCTCGCCGGCGTCGGTGCCGATCCGGTGGTAGAGCAGCTTCGAGGGGCGGTGGCTTTCATCCAGGTGCGAATAGAAAAAGCCGGCGGACCGTGAATCCCACGTCCCGCTGCCGCCGGTATCCTCCACCCGGTCCGGCAGGTCCTCGCCGCTCGCCAGGTCGCGTACGGTCAGCGTGAAGAACTCCGAGCCCTTGTCGTCATGGCCCCACAGAAGGCGGGCATGGTCGGGTGAGTGATCGGCGCTGGCAAGCCGGAAATAGGCCTTGTCCTCGGCTTCCCGGTCGCCGTCGAGCAGGATTTGTCGTTCGCCGCCCTCGCGCGGGGTGCGGAAGAAGCGCGGCTGCTCGCCGCCGGTCACGAAGGACGAGCCATAGGCGAAAGGGCCGTCCTTCATGGGCACGGAGGAATCGTCTTCCTTGATGCGCCCCTTCATTTCGGCGAACAGCTTCTCCCGCAGCGCCTGCGTGTCCGCCATCCACTCCGTCTGGTAGGCGTTCTCCGCCTCCAGGTGGGCGCGGATTTCAGCGTCAAGCCTGGTCGGGTCCTTGAACATCTCCTGCCAGTTCGCCGCCCGCATCCAGGCGTAGTCGTCATTGCGTTCGATGCCGTGGCGGGTATCGCAGGACGGATGTTTCGGCGCGTGCGGGGCGGTGAGGTCGAGAAGGGGTCGAACTTTGGTCATGACGTCCTGGCTGAATGGCTGATCGGTCGGCGAAGCCCGGCTGTGCTTCCGGCCGGACGCATAGCGGCATCCGGCCGGGAAGGAAACACCGGCGGTCTCGAACATGGTGCGGCCCGTCCGCTTGCACAAGCACCGGGCAAGAAACCCGTGCCAGCATGGTTTCGGGCGCAAGGGGCCTTGATTGCGCCGGAAGGCTCCGGCAGGGTTTGCTCCCGACCCCGCCGGAGCCCCTTTGATGTCAAGGATCACCTTTTACACGAACCCCATGAGCCGCGGCCAGATCGCCCGCTGGGCGCTGCACGAGGCCGGCGCGGCCTATGACGAGATCGTCCTCGACTACGGCTCCGACATGAAGTCCATCGAATACCTGGCGGTCAACCCGATGGGCAAGGTGCCGGCCATCGTTCACGAAGGCAACGCGGTCACGGAAGCCGCCGCCATCTGCCTCTACCTCGCCGATGCCTTCCCCGAGGCAGGCCTGCTGCCGGAAGGCAGGGCCGAAAAGGCCGACTACCTGCGCTGGACCTTCTTCGCCGCCGGCCCGGTGGAGCAGGCGGTTATCAACCGTTCGATGGGCTGGACGGCCGGTGACGACCTCAAGCCGCAGCGGCATCTCGGCTACGGCTCCTATGAGCGCACCATGGGCGTTCTCTCGGCCCTGTTCGAGACCCGCGACCATGTCTGTGGCGACCGGTTTACCGCCGCCGACATCTATGTCGGCTCTCAGGTCGACTGGGGCATGCAGTTCGGCACGATCCCCGCGACGCCTGCCTTGCAGGACTACGCGGCACGCCTGCGCGCAAGGCCGGCCTACAAGGAGGCCAGGGCCGTGGATGCCGCCCACATCGCGCGGATGCAGGGCGGCTGAGGCCGAGGCTCAGCCCTCGTCGGGTTCGAAATCGAGCGCCACGCCGTTCATGCAGTAGCGCAGGCCGGTCGGCGCGGGGCCATCGTTGAAGACGTGGCCAAGATGCCCGCCGCAATCGGCGCAGCGCACCTCGGTGCGGCGCATGAACCACGAGCGGTCCTCGTGCTCGCTGACCGCATCGTCGCCCGCCGGTGCGTAGAAACTCGGCCAGCCAGTACCCGATTCGAATTTCGTCTCCGAGCGGAACAGCGGTTTCCCGCACCCGGCACAGCGAAACATTCCCGGCCGTTTTTCCCTGTTGAGCGGTGACGTTCCCGCACGTTCGGTACCGTGTTCCCGCAGGACGTGATACTGCTCCGGCGTCAGCGTCTCGCGCCATTCCGCGTCGCTCTTGTCGATCCTTGTCTTGTCCACGCCGTTGATCCTCTTGTTCCATATTGTCCGGTTGTGACCGGAATATAGGACTGCTCGCCGGCTTATCATCCCGGCTGCAGGTGTTTTTACGCTGAATAAGCGGCGCGGAAACCGTTTTGCCGGACCGGCCGGTCTTGCCGCGCGCAAAACAATTCCATAATTGAGGGTGAGCGGGCGCGCCGGGGGGCGGGCCAGAACGAAAAGAAACCGGATCAGGACATGGCGTCGGCCCAGTCTCTCACCTTTCTTGTGCTTCTGTTGCCCTTTCTCGCGGCCGCGGTCGCACCGTTGCTTGTGCAAAGACTGAAGCACAACGCGGCCTGGCTCCTGGCGCTGGTGCCGTTGTTCAACCTGGTGCATTTCGCAGGTTTCCTGCCGGAAGTCGCCGCAGGCGGCGCCGTTACCGGCGGTTATGCCTGGGTGCCGGACTTCAACGTCAATTTCTCCTGGTATCTCGACGGCCTGTCGCTGACATTCGCGCTGCTGGTCACCGGCATCGGCGCGCTGATCGTCCTCTATGCCGGCGGATACCTGAAAGGGCATGAGGACCAGGGGCGGTTCTTCTCCTTCATCCTGATGTTCATGGGGGCGATGCAGGGCCTTGTCGTCGCCGACAACTTCCTGACGCTCTTCGTCTTCTGGGAACTGACCTCGATCACCTCCTTCCTGCTGATCGGTTTCGACCATTCCCGCGAGGCATCGCGCCGGGCCGCCATCCAGGCGCTGGTGGTCACCGGCCTGGGCGGCCTGTCGCTGCTCGCCGGCCTGCTGGTCATCTGGAACATCACCGGCGTCTCGGAACTGTCGCTGCTGCTGGCGACCGGCGACACGCTGCGCGAAAGCCCGTTCTACCTGGCCGCCTTCCTGCTGATCCTGGGCGGCGCATTCACCAAGTCGGCGCAGTTCCCGCTGCACTTCTGGCTGCCCAATGCCATGGAAGCGCCCACGCCGGTTTCCGCCTACCTCCATTCCGCGACCATGGTGAAGGCCGGCGTCTACCTGCTGATGCGTCTCAACCCCGTCATGGGCGAGACCGCCTTGTGGGAAACGGTTCTGCCGGTTTTCGGCGGCGCGACTTTGCTCGTCGGCACGCTTCTGGCCGTGCGCCAGACAGACCTGAAGCTGATGCTGGCCTACACCACCGTCGCATCGCTGGGCCTCCTCGTCATGCTGACCGGCTTCGGCAGCGAACAGGCGATTGCCGGCGCGGTGCTCTACCTGATCGCCCATTCCATGTTCAAGGGCGGCCTGTTCATGGTGGCCGGTCTTGTCGACCACGAATCCGGGACCCGCGACATCACCCGGCTCGGCGGCCTGCGCAAGGCGATGCCCGTCAGCTTCGCTGCCGCGCTGCTCGCCGCCCTCTCCATGGGCGGCCTTCCGCCCTTCTTCGGCTTCCTCGCCAAGGAGGAAATGTACTACGCACTCGCCAAGGGTGACCCGTGGAGCCTTGCCGTGCTCGCGACTGCCGTCGCCGGCAATGCGCTGATGTTCGTCATCGGCTTCGCAGTGGCGCTCAAGCCGTTCCTCGGCGAACCGGTGGAAACGCCGAAACATGCCCATGAGGGGCCGGTCCTGCTCTGGCTCGGGCCGCTGACCCTGGGCATTCTCGGCCTCGGCGCGGCACTGTTTTCCGGTTTCAGCCATCATGCCTTCTCCACGCCGATGGCAAGCGCCGTCGCCGGCGTCGCCGTGCCGGTCGAGATCACCGTCGTTCCCCATGCCGGCGCCGCGCTTTACCTGTCGCTGGCCACCGTTGCACTCGGCATCGTCCTCTATCTTGGGCTGGACCGGCTGCGCGCCGCCATGGCGGGCCTGCTTGCGGCCATCGGCTGGGGTCCGGACCAGGGCTTCGACCAGGTCATGCGCGGCCTCGTGCGGCTGTCCGGCGGCCTGACGCGGGTCATCCATAACGGCCGCATGGAAGTCTACATGACGGTGACCTTTGCCGGCATCGCGCTGGCGCTGATCCTGCCCATGTGGCTTTTCTCCGAAGGGCCTGCCATGCCGGCCTTCCCGGACATGCCCTTCTACGAGTGGACGATCCTGATCATCGCGGCCATCGGCATCGGCGCGGTCATCAGCGCCAGGAACCGCCTGACGGCAATCGTCTCGCTCGGCATCCAGGGATTTGCCGTCGCGGTCATCTTCATGCTGCTGGGCGCGCCGGACCTGTCCTTCACCCAGTTCATGGTGGAAACGCTTTCGGTCGTCATTCTCGCGCTCGTCATGACCCGGCTGCGGCTGTCGCCGGCCGATCACCGCCCGACCGGCGAGAAACTGGTGGACATGGCGATTGCCGGCGCGGCCGGCGCGGGTCTCGGCCTTGTGCTGCTGAAGATCACGCAGATCCCGTTCAACACGGAACTGACGGATTTCTTCAACACCTATGCGCGCGCCATCGCCCATGGCCGCAACATCGTCAACGTCATTCTCGTCGATTTCCGCGGGCTGGATACGCTGGGCGAGATCGCCGTTGTCATGATCACCGGCCTGGCCATCCTCGCACTGATCCGAATCCGCAAGCCGCGGCGCACTGACGCCGTGGCAGGAGAGGGATAAGACCATGCGCACGATCATCTTCCGCACCGTTGCGCCTTATCTCGCAAGCCTGATGGTGCTGTTCTCGATCTTTGTCCTGCTGCGCGGCCACAACGAGCCGGGTGGCGGATTCATCGGCGGGCTGATCGCGGCTTCGGCCTTTGCGATCTACGGTATCGCCTGTGGCGTGTCGCCGGTGCGCCGCGCCATGTATTTTCATCCGATGGCCATTTCCGGTTTTGGCCTGTTCATGGCCGCCATGGCGGGTATCGCGTCGTTCTTTGTCGCAGTCCCCTTCCTGACCGGCCTCTGGGCGGAACCGGAAGTGTTCGGGGTGGAACTTGCCCTTTCGACGACGCTCGTCTTCGACATAGGCGTCTACCTGGTGGTGGTCGGCTCGATCACGTCGATCGCCCTGGCCCTGGAAGAAAGGGAGGACGACTGATGGAAACCGCGCTGTCCGTGCTCGTCGGCCTTTTCTTCACAGTCTCGATCTATCTGCTTCTCTCCAGGCACACGATCCGCATCCTGCTCGGCGTGGTTCTGCTTGGCAATGCCGTGAACCTTCTGATTTTCACGGCCGGACGTGTCCTGCGTGAAACACCGCCGATCATTCCGGAAGAATTCTACACCCCGCCCACGGAGGTGGCCAATGCGCTGCCCCAGGCGCTGATCCTGACCGCGATCGTGATTTCCTTTTCCTTCTTTGCCATTCTCCTGGTGCTGGCCTATCGCGCCTATCAGGATATCGGCACCGACGACACCGATGAAATGCGTCTGGCCGAACCGGAAGGCGACCGCTTGCCGCCGCTAGGATATTGAGGGTCAGATGGCTGCTCCCGCAGAAAAAACCGTCGATCTTGCACAGGCCATGGTGGTCGAGCCGGTGGCTGCGGCCGATTGGCTGGTCATTGCCCCTGTGGTCATTCCGATCGTTTTCGGCGCCGCGCTGCTCATGTTCCGAAAGGAAACCTGGCAGCATGCAACAGTGGCTGTCATCGCCTTCGCATTGCTGGGTCTTGCCGATCTCGCTCTGCTTTTGCGCGTGATGGAAGACGGCCCGATCGTGATGACCATGGGCCGCTGGCTGCCGCCATTCGGAATCACCTTCCAGGCCGATGCGCTGGGCGCAAGCCTTGCCGCTGCCGCCGGCATCGTTTCCTTCGCCGGCGTCCTCTTCTCGGTGCGTGACATCGACACGACAGGGCGGCGCTACGGCTTCTACACGTTCTTCCTGCTCATGGTGGGCGGCGTGCATGGCGCTTTCCTTACAGGAGACATCTTCAACCTTTATGTCTGGTTCGAGGTGCTGCTGATCGCCTCCTTCGGCCTTCTCGTTCTCGGTTCGGAACACGAACAGATCGATGGCGCGGTCAAGTACGCCTTCCTGAACCTTGTGGCCACGACGCTGTTCCTCATCTCCATCGGGCTTCTCTATGGCGCGTTCGGAACATTGAACATGGCGGATCTGACCACGAGGATTGCCGCTGGCGACCATGACGCACCGGTGATGACGCTGGCCACGCTATTCCTGTTTGCGCTCGCCATGAAGGCCGCAGCCTTTCCGGTCAATTTCTGGCTTCCCGCCTCCTATCACACGCCGCGTATCATCGTCTCCGCCCTGTTTGCAGGCCTGCTGACCAAGGTCGGCGTCTATGCGCTCCTGCGCGTGCTGGTCATGCTATTCCCCGGCGAGCGCGACATCCTGGCGCTGACCATCGCCTGGGTGGCGGGCCTGACCATGATACTCGGCATCCTCGGTGCGCTGGCCCAGTCGGATCTGCGGCGTGCGATGGGTTTCATCGTCATTTCCGGCATCGGCGTCATGCTGGCCGGCCTTGCGCTCGGCAGCGAACTCGGGCTGTCGGCGGCCATTTTCTACGCGGTCCACTCGATGATCGCGATGACCGCCATCTACATGCTGGTCGGTCTGATGGGCGAGGCAGGCGGATCTGTTTCCCTCCATAGCCTTGCCGGCCTCTACCGCGCGCATCCCTTCATGGCGGCGCTGGCGCTTGTCCTGTTCTTCGCCGTGGCGGGCCTGCCGCCTTTCTCCGGCGTCTGGCCCAAGGTCTTCGTGGTCAAGGCCTCGCTGGACGTGGGCGCCTGGTGGCTGGCCTTCGCGGTGCTGCTGACCGGCCTTCTGACGACCATCACGCTGGGCCGCATCTTCGCGCTCGCCTTCTGGCGCAACAGGGCCGATGAACCGGCCAGCATGGTGCCCGGCGAACCGATGAACTGGAGCGCCTACATGCCCGTCCTCATCCTCACCGCGGCCGTGGTGGCGATCGGCTTCTACCCGCAACCGCTCCTCGATGTTGCCAATGCCGCCGCCCGCTCCATCCTGTATTCATCCGGTTATGTGGACGCGGTCCTGCCGGCGGGAGGTGGCGCATGAACCTCTACCTGATCAATATCCTGCTTGCCTTGACCTGGGGGCTGATGTCCGGGTCCTTTTCGCTTATCAACCTGGTATTCGGCTTCTTCCTGGGAATGGGCGCGCTTTACCTCATCCGCGAGCAGGTCGGGTCGCTGGGCTATTTCCAGCGCGCAGGCCGCGTGCTTTCCCTGGCGTGGCTGTTCCTTTACGAACTCGTCCTGTCGGCCTGGAAGGTCGCGGTCATGGTCGTTTCGCCGGACATGAAGCTCAAGCCCGGCATCTTCGCCTATCCGCTCATGGTTGACCGCGATTCCGAAATCAAGCTGCTGGCGAACCTGATCACGCTGACGCCGGGCACGCTTTCGGTCGATGTTTCGGAAGACCGCTCCGTTCTCTACGTGCACGCCCTCGACTGCTCCGATCCGGATTCGACCAGGGCCGCAATCGCCGAGGGATTTGAGCGCAAGATCATGGAGGCGTTCCGGTGACACCGCACCAGGTTTTTCTCGATGCCGCCGAACTGATTGCGCTGGCGCTTCTCAGCGCGACGTTCCTTCTGACGGTCTACCGTGTGGTGCGTGGCCCCACGCTGCCTGACCGGATCCTCGGGCTGGACATGCTCGTGGTCTCCGCCATCGGCTTCATCGCCGTGATCGGGATCCGGACGGGCTACACCCTCTATGTCGATATCGCGATTGCGCTGGGCCTGGTCGGCTTCCTCGCGACGGTGGCCTTTGCGCGCTTCGTGATGGCGCGCGGCAGGACCGAAACGGAGTCCGGTGCCGAGACGGAAGCGAAGTCCGGGAGCAAGTCATGATAGAGATCTTGTCCTACTACGTGACGGGTGTTTTCCTGATCATCGGAGCGGCCTTTTCGCTGGTTGCAGCCATCGGGATCAATCGTTTGCCCGATATCTACAGCCGCACGCATGCTGCGTCCAAGGCGGGGACGCTGGGCTCCTGCCTCATGCTGATCGCGCTGGCGATCTATGCCGAGGATGCCGGCACGACCTTGCGCGCCCTGGCCGGTGTCGTCTTCTTCCTGCTGACCGCGCCGATTTCATCGCACCTTCTCGGCAAGGCGTCCTATGCCGTCGGTTATCCGATGTGGAAGGGCTCCGTCCTGGACGAGATGCCGCCGGAAGCCCGCATCAATCGCGGGTCCTGAGCCACGTTTGCCTGCGGCTTTGTATCTGAAAATTGAATAGCAGGATTTTATAAATTGTTCAATTTTGCCTGTTTCCTTGCAACAATCATTCCGTGCACAACTTGTGTTTTCCGTTGATTGTGGTCCTGAACACTAGATCTCTACAAATGAGCAAGAAAATTACAAATTCTTAGTCTTGCATTTTTTTATGTACGGGCAATATATGGTGGTGTCGCTGCGAGTCGGTATCATAATGCGAAATACCTGCCCGGTTCGCTGACGCAATAAAAACAATGTGTAACGATTGGGGCAATTCAAATGGAAAACACACCAGCTTCCGAGGCAGCGGTCGATAACCTTATCGAACTGACTGCCGATGTGGTGGCGGCCTATGTCAGCAACAATGTGGTGCCGGTAACAGAACTGCCGGTGCTGATTGCTGATGTCCATGCCGCGCTTGGCCGCGCCGGCGGCATGCATGGAGAGACGGCTCAAGTCGTCGAGAAGCAGAAGCCGGCCGTCAACCCGAAGAAATCTGTTCATGACGATTACATCGTCTGCCTTGAAGACGGCAAGAAGTTCAAGTCACTCAAGCGTCATCTCATGACCCATTACGGGCTGACGCCGGAGGCCTACCGGGAAAAGTGGGGCCTTGACCCCAACTATCCGATGGTTGCGCCGAATTATGCGGCAGCGCGGTCGCGCCTTGCCAAGGAAATGGGCCTGGGCCGCAAGCCGAAGGGCAAGTAAGGCGCACGGCGCGATCCGGATTGTGGACAGAGCCGGGCAGGTCAGGTCGACCGTCCGGCTCTTTCATTTTGTGCGACCCGGTCCGGTCTCCGCCCCTCCGTTTCCGCAATGGCGTCGCGCAGGTGCTTGAGCGCGATGTGGCGATTGAGGTCGTAGCTCCAGTGCCCCCGCAGGCCTTTCTGCCTTTCCCGTTCGAGCAGGCGCTCGACACGGGCTCTGGTCGGCTGCATTTTTTCCTGGCTGTTCGCATCGATGCCGCAGGTCGCAGCCGCGCATAGCGCCAGCGCGTTGCGCCGCTCCCGCTCCTTGTTCTCCATGAATGCGCGCGCCTGCGCGGCGAGATCCGTCATGTCCATCTCCGTCCGTGGTGACCGGACGATCATCCTGGTGCCGCACCGCACCCATGTGGACAAGCTGCTGCGCCCGCCCGCCTGTCTTTTTGTTCCCGTTATGTTCACACCGTGGCAGCCCTTCGGTATAAGGAAAATATACCTGTACGAAGGGAGTGCGGATCGTGGCGCATGCGTTGGAAATCGAAAACGGTGAGACGGGCAGGGCGGATTGGGCAGCCGCCATGCGGAATATGCCGGGCAAGGCCCTGCATCGCTTCGGGCCATCAGTTGCCATGCCGAAACGGCGTGACGAATACGCCGCGGCAGTCTGCGACGGCATGATCGACATGGTCTCCGAACTGTTCAACGTGCCAGGCAGGGAACTGCGGGCGCCGGGCAGGAACGTCACATCCGTCGTGCGCGTGCGCCAGCTGGCGATGTATGTGGCCCATGTTGCCCTGCAATTGACCATGGGGGAGGTGGGCAAGGGATTTGGCAGGGACCGGACCACCGTGGTCCATTCCTGCCACCTGATCGAGGACCTGCGCGACGATGCCGACTTCGACGCCGTTGCCGGCCGGGTGGAGTACCTGGCGACCCGGCTTTTTGCCCGTGTACAGGAGGAGGATGGCAATGAAGCCGGATGAAGCGGAACGCCATCTCTTGCGCCTTCTCAAGCGTTTGCGGCAAGGGCCGGCCTGCCTGGCGCCAGCCGCCCTGCCAGACCGTGTGACGCTGCCGGGCCCGTCAGGCGGTTTGCTGAGCTTTCATCGCACAACCCTGGATGAAGCCTGCCGGTGGGGCTTCGTGGAGAGCAGGGATGGCACCCGCGTGCGCCTGACCGCAAAAGGGCAGGCGAGGCTGGCGGCCGGTTCCCGCAAGGCAGCGACCGGCATGCCGGTCCGCTCCGCTCCGGTTCGGCGTACCCTGGTCAATCCGGCGGAATCGCCGCTGACCCTGCTGGCCCGCCGCCGTGGCCGCGATGGCCAGCCATTCTTGCGGCCCGAAGAGGTCGAGGCCGGCGAACGGCTCCGGTCCGATTGCGAGAAGGCACGCCTTCGCCCGCGCCTCGGCGCCAGTTGGGATGCGAATGCCGCGTCCCTGCGCGGCAGCGGAGCACCCGGTGGTCTTGATGACCTCACCGCTGCGGCGCTGGATGCACGCAGGCGGGTCGCCGCCGCCCTCGATGCGGCCGGTCCGGAACTGTCGGGCCTCCTGCTCGATGTCTGCTGTTTCCTGAAAGGCCTGGAGCAGGTGGAACTGGAACGGCAATGGCCGCGCCGGTCGGCGAAACTGGTCCTCAAGACCGGCCTTTCGCTCCTTTCGCGCCATTACGGCATCGAGACGAACGAAGGCCGCGGCGCGGCGCGCGCGATCCTGCACTGGGGCACGGACGATTATCGCCCTGACCTTGAAACCGACAGCGGGTGAGGCAGCAGAAGGGGCCGTGTCAGCCGTTCATACGGCTTTCGGCTTCGCGCCGGATGCGCGCGATCATGGCGCGTACGCCATTGGCCCGCTGCGGGGTCAGGTGTTCGTCGAGGCCGAGTTCGCGCAGCGTTCCCTCGGCATCGGTGGCAAGGATTTCGCTGGCATGCTTGCCGGAATGCAATGCCAGCATGATCGCCACCAGTCCGCGCACGATATGGGCATCGGAATCGGCGCGGAAATCGATGACCGGATCGGGGCCGGGGCCGGCATCGGTGACGAGCCACACCTGGCTGACGCATCCCTGCACCTTGTTGGCGTCGCTGTGTTCGGCCTCGGTGATCGGCGGCAGTTCGCGCCCGAGGTCGATGACATAGCGATACCGCTCTTCCCAGTCATCGAGAAAGGAAAAGTCCTCGCGGATGGAATCGATGGTCGGCAGGGTCTTTGTTTCGCTCATACCCCGCATATAGCGCACCGCTTGGCCGGATTGAACAGGCCATGGCGCATTGCGGAAAGAAAAGGTGTCGCGCGGCCTATCGCGCCACGGTTCCGGTATGGACGGTATCGTCGGGAGCGGCAGCGGACTGGCCGAGGGCCTCATAGGCGGCGCGGGCCGCCACGCGGGCCCTTTCTGTCACGGTTGCGGCCAGGTCGCGCCCACGTTCGCAGGCTTCGGGATTGCGCTCGCAGATGCGGCTCAGGTCGCCCACCACCTCGCGCGCGGCCGACACCGCTTCCACCGGGCTGGAGAGGTCCACCGGACCGATGGACCCGTCTCCGTCCAGCGGAATGACGAGCAGGGCCAGGGTGCCCCAGAACGCCAATCTCAACAAACCGAACATAAGCCTGACCTCTGCACTGGCGCCGCGCGTCCCGTTCTTCCGGATGCGGCTCGAATTCCTGTGCCGATCCCTACACGCTTGCCATCAAGACCGGTTTTCGAAGGCCGTGTGGATTTGATCCGTGTTTTCGTCAAATGCCGATATCCGGCATTTTCATCGAATTTGATGCGAATTCATCCGAACGAGTGAGCAATCGCTTAACCGCGAAAGCCTTGGGAACGCCGCTTCTTGAGAACCTGCGGGAGTGCGGGCCAAGGGTTCGGCGCCTTCCGGGCCGCTGCCTTTACCTCTTGTTGACCATGACGCGAAACGGCCGGCAAATCGGGTTGTCCGTCCCGTTTGCCGCGTATCCGGGGCTTCGGCTTATCCTTTCCTTAAAGCATAGGTGGCAGTTTCGGCTGTGCCCTCCGGGCAAGCGTGATCATGAGTACCGGGTGCCCCGCAGTGACCGAACCGCATACAAATCCACCGGACTGGAGCGACAGCCTGAAAAGCCTGGGCGAACGGCTCGTCCACGCATCGGTCGGGGACCGGGCGGAAAGGGATGTTCAACTGCGCCTTTTCGCCGTTGCGCTGGCGGCGCAGCCGCTGCTTGCTTTCGTTGTCTTCTCGAGCGCCTCGGGCGCCTTTCCGATAGGGCATGTGCTTGCGATGACCGGGCTGGCGGCCGGCACGGCGCTTGCCGTCGTCTGCGCCGTCTCTGTGACCGGGCGATTCGTGTTCGCCGGTCTTGCCGGCCTGCTTGTCCTGTCGGCCCTGTGCGCCGTGTCCATGGCCGCAGCGGGCGGCTTGGCCGGCCCCCTTGCCGTCCTGGCCATCGTGCCGGCCGTTGAAGCATGGTGGGTGCGCCGGACCCGCGCGGCCGCGGCCGCCGGTCTCGCCTTTTCTGCCGGAATCATCGCCTTTCAGGCCATTCCCGGCGCCGCCGCGACGGTACCCGCGGCCGGATGGCTGGTCCTCGCGCCGCTCCTGTGGATCGCCAGCCTTGCGGCACGGATGCATGTCATGCAATCCGCCGCGCGGGAAGCCCGTCAGGAAGCCGATGACGCGGCGACGCAGGCCGACCTTCAGCCCGTCGTCGTCCTTCATCTGGACAGGGACGGCCTGGTCGAGAGCGCATCGCCACGCGCGCGCAGCCTCATGGGACTGCATCCCGGCCTGCTGCTTGGCGACGGGCTGTTCAACCGGCTCCATGTGACCGACCGCGTTTCCTGGCTCACGGCGGTCGCGGACCTGCGCGATGGTGCCTCGATGTGCGAGGGTACGCTGCGCATCCGTCTGCCCGAACGGGAAGACTCCGATGCGCCAGCCATGCAGGCATTCCATGCCCGTTTCGTCCGCGCCGCCGGTGGCCGGACGATCGTGTTCCTGGCCGACGACACGCGCAATGAAATCCTGCGCCGCGAACTGGAATCCGTGCGCGAGAACGCCGAGAGCGGGGCGATCGCAAAGAACCGCTTCCTTGCCTCCGTCAGCCATGAACTGCGCACGCCGCTCAACGCGATCATCGGCTTTGCCGACATTCTCGACCAGGAACTGTTCGGCGGTTTCGAGGACCCGCGCCAGAAGGAATATGTCGGCCTGATCTCCAGGTCGGGTCAGCATCTCCTGTCGGTCGTCAATGCGATCCTGGATGTTTCCAAGATCGAATCCGGATCCTATGCAATCCATGCCGAAGCCTTTGATTTCGCAGAGGCTGCGGCCATGCCGCGGTCGATCGCCGAACAGCAGGCCGGTGCAAGGAAGATCAGCATATCGACCGCGCTGGGCCCGGACCTGGGTGAACTCGTCGCGGACCGCCGCGCCGTCCAGCAGATCCTCATCAACCTGTTGTCCAATGCCGTGAAGTTCACGCCCGAGGGGGGGAAGGTGATGCTGGGAGCGCGGCGCGCCGGCGACAACTTCACCTTCTGGGTCAATGACACGGGCATCGGTATCGCGGAACAGGACCTGAAGCGACTGGGCCAGCCATTCATGCAGATCCAGAACGACTATACCCGCAATTTCGAGGGGACGGGCCTGGGCCTGTCCCTGGTCAAGGGGCTGGTTCAGCTCCACGGAGGGACGATTGCCATCGACAGCGCCCCGGGCGAGGGCACCTGCGTTTCGGTGACGCTCCCGGTCAGCGGTGTACGCAACGCGCCGCACCGCCTGCCAGAACCCGCAAGAACGGAGGATCGGACGAACAATGCCCCGTACCGCAAGACAGCCTGATCTCGACCCCGGTCTGGCCGACGTGATCGGTGCGGCCGCAGGGTCGCTGGGAACGCTGGTGATGCGCAACCCGCTTGTCGTGGGCGGCGCGGTGGCCTTCGCGGTCACCCTGTTCTACGTCTCTGTCAACGCGGTCTGGTACCAGCCGCGCGCCCATGGCGCACCGCTCTTTGCCACGCGCGATTTCTCCGGCTACCGGGCGCCCGCGCCGGCCGACCCGGTCTTCCAGGAGAGCCGGTCGCGGATCGTCATCCGTGACGAGGAGGCGGTGCAGCCTCAGTCCGAACGTCCCGCGGGCGATCCGGACCTGGCGCGTGTCCAGTCCGTCCTGGCCGGCCTGAAACTCTATGACGGCGCGGTCGACGGACTGAACGGGCCGAAGACACGCGAGGCGGTGATGACCTACCAGCGGATCATCGGCCTGCCACCCACAGGGGAGATTTCCGCGCAACTCCTGGCGCAACTAGATGGCCGCAGGCTGGCAGCCGTACCCGACAATGTCTCGCTGGAACCGACGGGTGCCGTGCCGGCCCCGACGCCACGTCCGGCCGCTGTTGCAAGGGACGACGCCGACCCCGTGCCGGTGCCCGCCGTGACCGTCGCCAGGGCGCCGGCCGCGGATGAGCGGATCAGGCGCATACAGGCTGGCTTGCGCAGTTTCGGCAATGACCAGATCGTCATCGACGGGCTGACCGGCTCCAGGACACGCAGCGCCATCCTGGAATTCCAGGCCCTGTTCGGGCTGCCCGAGACAGGCGATCCCGATGACGCGGTGGTCGCCAAGATGAAGGAAATCGGCCTCATCAACTGACGCCGGGTCCGGAACCGGAAGAAGAGGGACCGCGAAGCCGCGATGCGGCTGCGGTCATGCCACGCATGCGCCTGACATCAGACATGTGGGTTTCTGCCCTGGTCCGCCGCCTCTTCTCCGAAGGCGGTTTCGCGGCAGTCGAACGCCGAGGTGCCACGGAAGCGGGCGCCATCTTCATCAAGCAGCGCGACCGGGACGGGCGCCAGCGCCTGTTCGCGCCCGCGCCGCAATCCGGCTATGGCAGCGACAGGCCCGTGGACCGGTTGTTCGTGGAGGTTGAACTGGAGGACGATCCGTTCGCCGCCGATGACCGGCTGGTCCGCGAGATCCGGTTCGATCCCGATGCCTGGATCGTGGAAATCGAGCCGGCACGCCAGCCGGGAGAACCCTACTTCGCGATCACGACGCCCTGAGGCGCGCGGGCCGGACATCGTCGTTGCGTGCCACCTCGCGGGTGTGACCGGCAAAGGGCGCGGCTTGGGATCCGGCAAGGGCGTCCTCGCGCCAGCGGGCCACGCGGTCCCGGGCCGCTTCTATGGCGGTATGGCGGTAGCGATCGAGGAACCGGGCGATGGAATGGCGGCTGGCGAAATCGCCGGGCCACAGCGCGGACGCGATCACGAATGCCTCCTCGGCCAGCAGCGGAATCGAGCGCAGGGCCATGATCAGACCGGCCTTGCCCTCCACCTCAAGCAGCGCCGAGACCCTTGCGAAGGGCAGGTCCAGTGTATCGGCCAGGGCGGTGATGAAGAAGGCCGGATTGTCCATCAGCGCCGTGGGCTGCAACCGGGATTGCGGCGACCGGGGGGCCAGCGGCATGGTCGCCGGCAGCATTGGCCGGCCGCTGTTGGCGGCCATGGCGCCGCGCAAGGCGCCTCGAACGGTCTCGGCGGTGTGCCCGCGCAAGGGCGTATCGCCCGCGAGCGGCGGCCTGGAGCCGGTCTGCGCGGCCGGGATGTCAGCTTCCGCCACACCTTGGGCATTCGCGCCGCCGGCATGTTCTGCCTGCCGGATGAAGACGGAAAGGAGCGCGCGCAGGGGAGCCTCAAGCTCGGCGCGCTGCGCGAGCACGCGCGCATGCTCCAGCCCGTGGCGCGCAATCAGCGGCGGGATGTCGCGCGCCTGGATGATGGGCGACCTTGCCAGCAACGGGGCGCAAATGCCGGCCGGTTCATTGGCGAGCTTGAGCACCAGTTCGCGCGGCGCAAAGGCATTGGAGGCGATCATGACCGCGGCATGCCGTTTCGCTGTCTCCGGTACACGGTCGTAAAGGGCCAGCGACAGGTCCTGGAATTGCTGGATCTCGGTCTTGGTCGGTCGCGAAAGCGAGGCGAAGGCGCTGGCCGATGCCCGGAAAAGCTGGCAGGCGCGGCTGCCGTCGCGTTGGGTCTCGAGCTTGCGAAAATCGGAACTCAGGGCATTGGCGTCGGACATCGGATCACGCTGTACTCGGATTGCCGGCCGCAGGTACAGGCGCGGCCGTTTCACACATCCGTGAAAATTGCACGAAATGCGTTAGCAAGTTGTTAACCGCGCCATGGCCTCATGGGCATGTCGAGTGAGTGCCCGCGTAGTGGTTTGGTAACCGGACGGAGACGGGTTATGGCAACGATCCTGAAGTTTTCGGCACGCAAGGGGACGGCAATGCGCCGCATGCGGGAGAGGCCGGCCAAGGTCATCATCTTTCCCGGTGTGCGCTACGAGCGCATGGCTGCCGTGATGGCGGCTGCAACGGCGCCCAAGCCCCGCAACGCGCCCTTGCGCTGAACCTGAGGCTTCTCACAGGCCGAAAGGCGTGCACCCGGCCTTGTCCAGCATGGCACGGGCGGCCTGTTCTCCCTCGGTATCTGGCTGGAAGAGACGCAGCACGACCATGCCGCGATCGATATCGGCCTCCACGAAAATGGATTCGGCGAAGGCGTCGGGCAGGTCCTTGCGCAATTCGATCATTTGCACCGGGTTCGCGATGGCAAGATCCAGCGCGCCGGTCGAAGAATTCCTGTCATTGAAGGAATAGATGCTCTGTCCCCGTCCGTTGACAATGGAGACCGACCAGAAGCGCACGCCCGGCGGCGCGGTGACATGGACGAGGCCGCGTTCGAGGTCGAACCGGCACGCCGCGATGGCGAATTCCGGGTCATGAACCTCGATGACGCCGGATGCGTCGGGGCCAGCCGGTTCCACCATGGCGAAGGCATATTCCGGACCCAGCGCGGAGATACGGCTCCATGCATCGTTGCTCGCGAAATGCGGAACCAGCAGAAGGGCGGCGATATGGACGATCCCGGCACCTGCCAGCCCCAGTGCGATGGCGTGAAAGATTCTACCCATCGCAACCCTCGTTCAGGATCTGCGGCATGGTGATCTCCCGTGCCGCCGTGCTGGCCGAGATTTCCGCGTCATAGAACGTCATGACGAGGTGGAAACCGTCGGACGCGCCGATCGGCAGCCAGTTGCCAGGTGCGGGACGGCGTGAAACGGAGATGCTTACGGTGCCGTCGCCATTGTAGATGACGTCACGCGCATGGCGCGCCGAGGGGAGGAAAGGACCACCATGAACCGGCCTGAGGCGCTGGTCAGCCACATGGATGGTCCACAGGCGCGCCGGCGGGAGCCGGCCTTCGATCCGGTAGCGGCATTGCGGCCGCAGCGGGGCGCCCGCGGTATCGCGGCGCGCCGAAAAGGCCACGCCTTCGCCTGCACCCAGCGGCAGTTCGGCATTCCGCGCGATGCGGGCCTTGGTATAGGGGTCGGCATCCGGCGTGCCGGCCTGGACATAGGCGGTCCAGGGTCCCACCTGGAGCGCGCCCGGCCGCCATTCCGAATCCATCAGCGCCCAGACGCTCCAGCCGCCACCGCCGAATGCGATGGCGAGGGCGAACGCGGCCAGGACGATATTTCTGATCATGGAAGGCCGTTTCGAACGCGCAGGGTGATGTTGAAGCTGGCTCCGGGTTTATCCGAGGCGGCTTGGACCTGGCAAGCGCTCCGTCTCAGCGCCGTGTGCCCGAGGTATCCGTCGGGTCGATCGCCGTCAACTGCGCCGACGGGGCCGGTCCGGGCAGGCCGGGAGCCTTGCGGAAGGCGTCGGCAAGCGCACGCAGCACCCGGGCACTGTCGCTGGAAAGCACCAGTGGACGCTCGGCCTGCAACGTGCCGTCCTCTCCGGCGGACGCGGTTGCGCCGTCCTCCGGCGTTTCCGGCGCTTCCGGAATCGGCCGGCCCGCACCCGGGATCGGCTGCAGTTCGATGCCCTGATGGGCATATTCCATGACCCGCTTCCACGTCATGGCCGGGAGCGAACCGCCCGTCAGCCGGTTTGTCGGTGAATAGTCGTCATTTCCCATCCACACGGCGGCGGTGAAATTGCCGGTAAAGCCCACGAACCATGCGTCGCGATAGGCTTGCGTGGTGCCGGTCTTGCCGGCGGCGGGCGTGAAGTCCAGCGCGGCGCGGCGCGCGGTGCCCCATTCGGGGATCTGCACCAGGATCGAATTCATCGATTCCACGGTCTTTTCCGAAAGGACACGCCTGGGTTCCGGCGCATCGCGCGAGTGATCGTAGAGCACGTCGCCGGAATAGGTGGTCAATTGCGTGACGCCGTGGCGTTTGCCCGCATAGCCGCCATCGGCGAGCGTCAGGTAGCCGGTCGACTGGTCGAGCACGGTCATCCCGGAAATGCCCAGCGCCATGGTCTTGTGGGTCGAGAGTTCGGATTCGACGCCCATGGCCTCGGCCAGCGCCTTCACCGTCTTCGCGCCGCCGGGAATGTCGTCGCGCAGCATGCGCACCGGAATGGTGTTGATCGACTTGACGAGCGCGGTCGTCAGAGGCACCCGCCCGGCATAGCCGCGCGAATAGTTCTTCGGCGACCAGCGGCCCCAGCTGATCGGCGCATCCGGAATCACCGTCTCGGGCGTCAGTCCCGCTTCCATGCCGGCGGCGTAGACATAGGGCTTGAAGGATGAGCCGGCCTGGCGCAGCGCGATCGTGGCCCTGTTGAACTGGCTCTGCCCGTAGTCGCGTCCGCCGACGATGGCGCGCACCGCCCCATTGTTCTCCAGCACCACCATGGCGCATTGTTCCACGCCATAGCTCTTGCCGAACTGGCGCAGATGATACTCGCAGGATTCCTCTGCCGCCTTCTGCAGGTTCAGGTCGATGGTCGTGCGGGCGATCAGCGCGTGGTTGGGAAGGCCTGATGCCAGTTCCTTGACCTGCTCGAAGGCCCAGTCGAGGAAATAATCCGGCGTCTCGCCACTGTCGCGGTCCACAGGCGTGGCCGGCCGGCGCCGCGCCGCGATGACCTGGCCCTCGGTGAAGAACCCGCTCTGGACCAGGTTCGTCAGCACCTCGTTGGCCCGCGCACGTGCCGCCGGCAGGTTGACGTGCGGGGCATAGCGAGCGGGCGCCTTGAACAGGCCGGCAAGCATCGCCGATTCCGCCATCGACAGGTCGTTGACGTCCTTGTTGAAATAGAACTCCGCCGCCGCCGCTATGCCGAAAGTCCCGCCGCCCATGTAGGCCCGGTCGAGATAGAGCTGAAGGATTTCCTTCTTCGTCAGGTTGGCTTCCAGCCACAGGGCGAGGAAAGCCTCCTTGACCTTGCGTTCGATGGTGCGCTCGTTGGAGAGGAACAGGTTCTTGGCCAATTGCTGCGTCAGCGTGGAGCCGCCCTGGACGACCGCATTGGCGCGCGCATTCTCGAACATGGCGCGCGCCAGACCCACCACATCGATGCCGAAATGGTCGAAGAAGCGCCGGTCCTCGGTGGCAAGAACCGCCTTGATGACGTGGTCGGGCATCTCGTCGACCGGCACCGAATCGCGCTGCAGGATGCCGCGCTTGCCGATCTCGGTGCCGTAGCGGTCGAGGAAGGTGACGGCGTAGTCGTCCTGGGCGCGCCAGTTCTTCGTTGTCTCCTCGAAGGCCGGCATGGCCAGCGCCAGCATGACCACGGACCCGGCAGCCCCCAGCGTGAAGCCTTCCGACAGCAGTTCGAACACGCCGCGCCGCCAGCCGGTCGCGCGGAAACGGCGGAAGAAGATGGTGATGTTTTCCCAGGTCTCGGCCGCCGAGAACTGCGCTTCGTAAAGGGTCGAATCGATCCAGGCGTCGATCTCGAGCAATCGGGACGCCTTGGGACCTCTGGATTTTCGCTTCTCGAACGGGTTCTTCATGTCTTGCCGTCTGCGCGATGCCATTGGCCCTGCGCATGGTGTGAAAATGCCCCTTCACAAGCGCCGCACTCTTTCGCATTTGGCCTGCCACGGCAAGTGAAAAGCCGCACGGACACGACGTTTGCAGGCGCTTTTCCGCCGTTAGGGTTTATGCAGGTCCTTGCCGGCGGCGCATTTTTCCGCAGCCTGTTTTTCCACACCGTGACGGCGCAATGCTATGTTTCCCCTACGGTCGGACAGTTGCGCCAAGGGCGCCTGACGGTCGCTATCCCGATCCACAGACGAGGTGACGACATGGCCATGACGGTAGCGGGCGCATGGGCAATCGCGCGCGCCTGGGCCGAGGGCGTGCCCTTCGACTACGGCCTTGCCGCTGGCCTGGCGGGCGTGGAGGAAGGCCATGTGCGCGAGCTGGCCCGCAGGAAGGGCTGGGTGCTGGCGCGGCCGGGCCGCGGGGACAAGGCGCGGCTGGCGGCATTCCGCGATTGCCTGTGGCAGCGTGCAGAACGGATCTTCGCCGTCCCGGCCGATGAGCCCGTGGACAAGACGGAACTGGACCAGTTCCAGCTTCTCATGAAGATCGTGGAGCGGCTCGAGCCGGGGGAGGGGAGCGAGACAGCCGCCGTGTCCGGGAACCGGCGTGCCGCCATGGCAGCCGCGCTGGACCTGATCGACAGGCGCATCGCCACCCTTGCCGAAGGCCTGGCAAAGCAGGCGGGCGCGCCCGATGAAGACTGACAAGGGTTTTCCAGGCACTGGCCGCGATGGCTGGGCGCGCGCAAACCTGCCCGCATCGCTCGTGCTCGAACTGGCCGGCGAGTGGTTCGCGACTGCTCATCCCGGTCAATATCCGCTGGGCATTCGTCCGCCCACCTGGCTGGTCATCGGCGGGCGCGGTTCCGGCAAGACGCGGCTCGGCGCTGAATGGGTGCGCGGACTAGTCCCGGGCCACGCCCCGTTCGCAAGCATGAGATACGGCCGCATCGCTCTAATCGGCGAAACGCTCGGCGATGTGCGCGAGGTTATGATCGACGGGCCGTCGGGTATCCGCGCCATATCGGGCGAAGACCGCCCGCGCTACGAGCCGACGCGCCGCCGCCTGCTCTGGGACAATGGCGCCGTGGCGCAGGCCTTTTCCTCGGAGGATCCCGACAGCCTGCGCGGACCGCAGTTCGATGCCGCATGGTGCGACGAACTGGCGAAATGGAAGAACATGGAAACGGTGTTCGACATGCTGCAATTCGGCCTGAGACTGGGCGAAAGCCCGCGCCAGCTTTTCACCACGACGCCGCGCCCGGTTCCGCTGGTCAAGCGCCTGGCTTGCGACCCGGATATCCATGTCACGCGGCTCAGGACCATGGACAACGCAGGCCACCTCGCCGCCGGTTTCCTCAGCGCCGTGCAGGCCCGCTATGGCGGCACGCGGCTTGGCCGGCAGGAACTGGACGGCGAGATCATCGGCGACCGGGAAGGCGCGCTCTGGTCGCGCGATGCCATCGAGGAGGCCTGCGGGCGCCGCTTCGGCGCAGCCGTCCGGATCGTGGTGGCCGTTGATCCGCCGGCTGGTTCGGGAAAGGGCTCCGATGCCTGCGGCATCGTTGCGGCCGGTATGGACGGAGAGGGGCGTGCCACGGTCCTCGCCGATGCAAGCGTCGAAAAGGCGCGGCCGCACGAATGGGCCGCCGCCGCAATCCGCCTCTACCATGCGCTGGAGGCCGACTGCCTTCTCGCCGAGGTCAACCAGGGTGGCGAAATGGTCGCCAGCGTCATCGCCTCGGTCGACAAGGGGGTGCCGGTCAAGGCGGTGCGCGCCACGCGCGGCAAGTTCTCCCGCGCCGAGCCGGTTTCGGCGCTCTACCAGCAGGGCAGGGTGGCCCACGCCGCCCGCTTTCCCGCCCTGGAAGATGAAATGTGCGATTTCACCGCTGCCGGCCTCTCGTCGGGGCGCTCGCCGGACCGGATGGATGCGCTTGTCTGGGCGCTGAGCGAACTGCTCCTGTCGGGGCCCGGCCGGTCGCCGCGCATCCGCCACGTCTGATACTTCACGCGAAACGGAAACAAGATCATGGCTTTTCACTGGCCCTGGGCGCTTCGCCCGGGAGGGGCCGCCGCGCGCGCCCCGGACACAAGCAACGGCGTTGTCCCGGAGGGCACGAAGGCGGCCACCGGCTTCGTTGCCCTGCACTTGAGCGGCGTTGCCGCCTGGACCGGCCGCGACTATGCCGGGCTTGCCCGCAACGGCTACATGACCAATCCGGTCGTCCATGCCTGCGTCCGGCTCGTCGCGCAGACGGCGGCCGCCATTCCCTGGCTGCTCTATGAGGGCGTCACCGAACATGACGAGCATCCGGTGCTCGCCATGCTGGCGCGGCCCAATCCCCGCCAGTCCGGCATGGCCTTCATGGAAACGCTCTACCTTCACCTGCTGATGGCGGGAAACGCCTATGTGGAGCGGGTGGAAGCCGGGCAGACGGCGCACCTGCACCTCTTGCGCCCGGACCAGGTGGATGTTGAAACCGGCGGTGACGGATGGCCGGTGGCGCTTGTCCACCGCACCGGGGCTGGCCGCCGCAGGGTCGAGACAGGGAGCGACGGGGCGCCCGGCCTTCACTTGCGTCTGGCCCACCCGCTTGACGACGTCTCCGGCTTTGCGCCGCTGGAAGCCGCGCTGACCGCGCTCGACGTCCACAATGCCGCCGGGGCCTGGAACAAGGCGCTGCTGGACAATTCCTGTAACGTGCCACTTCGTATGAGCAGACGCGGGATTGGCCGGGATTGGGTGGGATCGAGCGGAATTCGCAAGCGCTTCAATGGGATGGGGCGACGAGCGGCGAAATCGCGCCCAGAGGCACCGCGCAACTTCAAATGAGCAATCCGGGCCGTTTCGGGCGGTTCGGCGGGTTTGACCAGGCGGCTAGCAAGCCGTGAGGCGAAAAATCGGCGGTCGCCGGAAAAGATCAATCAATCAAGGCATTTACGAGGGCGGCCAGCTCGTCAAAACAGCCCGAAAACCGCCATTCGAGGCACCCCGCCAGGGCGCGGAACTCTGAACTCAGTTCAGAGTTAGCTGAAAGCCAGGGTTTGGATCGAATTTTACGCGCGCTTTCAATGAGATATCATTTTTCATATGAAGTTGCGCGGCATGGGAAAACGCCCTCGAACTCTGAACTAAATCCTGCCTCAAATCAGCCGATCGAGCGGCCGTACCAGACCACCTTGCCGGCGACCCGAAGGCTCTCCGCGGCTTCGCGCGATAACTGCTCCGGTCCCCCATAGGCTTCGTTGCGGGAGCGGATCTCGATGCCGTTCGTAACGGAGACCGTGGCCTGCTTCACCAGGAGGCCTCCATCAACCAGGAGAACGTAGACACCGTCGGCTGAAACGCGGTTCACGCCGGTGTCGACCAGGAGGAGATCGCCGGACCGGATCAGCGGTTCCATGCTGTCGCCCCTGGCCATGATGACACGCGCATTCGAGGGCGTGACCCCCAGCGCGCGCAGCCAGCGCACATCGAAGGAAATCCGGTCGATCTCGTCCTCGGCATGGACCACGAGGCCGCCGCCTGCAGAAGCTTCAACATCGAGGCGCGGCACCTCGTAGGCGTCTTCGGCATAGGTCGACGCATCCGACAAAATCATCGGGCCGCGCCCTGTCGCAAGCCAGTCCAACGTCACGCCACAACGCTCCGCAATCTTAACCAGAGTATCGAGCTTGGGCAGTGACCCCTCTGCGTATTTCGCGACCATCGGCGGGCTGAGGTCGATCAGATCAGCGAAGGCAGAATCCGTCATCTCTCCCTGCAGCTGGGCCATTCGTTTGCCGAACTCCATGTCACGGGCCAAAAAATCAAACTCCCGTTTAAAACCGGGTTGACGATTACGAAACCGCGGTTTAAACAATAAACAACAGTTTTGTTTGCGTAGCGTTCTCCTGAGTAACCCCTTCCACTGGCCCGCACCTGACCGTGCGCGCCATAGCTTGAGGCGTCTCATGAACCAGCCACGCATCGATACAGCCCCTCCCACGCTCAAGGCCTGGGACCGCTTCGCCATCGAAATGGAGGTGAAGCGGCGGGGGCTGAACTTCACCGAAATCGCGCTTGACGCAGGCCTTTACGAAAGCGCCTGCCGGCAAGCCCTTATCGGTCGTTCCAGGCCGGGAGCGCGCGCCATTGCCGCCGCTCTCGGCATTCCCTTTGAAGTTCTGTTTAAGGACATCCCTCCCTACGACACGATGATCCTGAAAGAGCAGCGCCGCAACGCCAAGGGCAACAATCGTTCAACGGACGTTGCGCCGCAAGGAAAAAAGGCTGCTTCCGGCGGACGTGCGGCGGGAGGGTGCTGACATGGATCACATGACCGGCAGGGCATCCGTGTTCACGCCCGAAGCCCAGGCGCGCCTTTTCGCCCATTTCACATCAACGGAAATCCGTTTGCTGGAACTGTTCGTTCGCGGGCTGATGGATGAGCGTGAGCGCGGTGCAGCCCCTGCATCCGGCGCGCCTGTTTGCGCAGAGAGTGCACGCTGATGCCCGTCCTTCAGGAAATTCATATCGCGCGGATCGACCGCTGCCACGACAGCCGGGCGATCGACCCGAACTGGGTGGCAGCAATCCGGGAGGCCCGCGAACGCGGTGCGGAGCCGAGCCCCATAGACGTGATCGCGCTGCCGAACGGCAGGTTCCGGCAGATCTTCGGCCAGCATCGCCTGGAAGCCGAGATATCGCTCGACCGCGAGGTGATCACCGCGCGGGTTTTCGCCGAAGACGAATTCGCGTCCGAGGCGGCGATCAAGCGCCACCAGATCATGGAGAACCTTGCCCACAGACCGTTTTCGCCTCTGGACAAGGCCATTGCCATCAAAGACCTGAAGGATGCCTATGAAGCAACGGCGAAGCGCGTTGACGGGAGGGCGGACCGGAGCAGCGAAGATGAGAAGAGTGCAAAGTTTGCACTCTCGTTTTCCGATGAAGCCCAAGCAGCCTTCCAGATCGGGCGACGTTCAGTCTTCCTCTCCCTGAAGATTGCCCGCGGCCTCTCTCGCGAGACCGTCCGCCTGATTTCCCTGACGCCCGTCGCCGATAACCAGCAGCAGCTGCTGGAGCTCGCCGGCATGGAACGTGAAGCCCAGGAGATCGCCGCCGAGGCGATCCACAAGGGCAAGAGCTTCGACGAGGCCATGGCGCTGGCGTCCGGCGATGGCCCGGCCCCGTCCCGGCCCGTGCAACGCTGGGAGAAGATCGCCCATTCGATCGACCGCCTGGGCGTCAGGGAGCGCCACGCGATCTACGAACACCGGCGCGCCGAAATCCTCGAGTGGCTCGAGGCCACCGGCGGGGAGGGCGCGTGATGGTGCGCTTTCGCAAGGACTTCGCGATGGGCGACCTGCTCGCCCCGCTTAGCGAGCCAGACGCCGCGGACGTCTCGATCGGCTACAGCACGGAAGTGACCGGCCGCGGGCCGCTGGACGCCCGCATCAGCCGGGCGGTTTCACATGCCCTTCGAGAGGCCCGTGAACGTGGCATTTCGCGCGCCGACGCAGCCGAGCGGCTGTCGGATTTCCTCAACCGGACGATCAGCCCGGCGATGCTCGACAAGTGGGCCTCGGAAGCGGCCGATGATCACCGGATCCCGCTCGACGTCTTCATCGGCCTCATCGAGACGCTGCAGGCAGACGGGCTCATCGGCTTCGTGCCGATGCAGTTCGGCCATGTCGCGGTAGCGGAACGCCATGCCGACCTGATCCGCCTGACGCTGGTGCGCGAACGCATGGCCGAACTTGAGGCCCAGGAGAAGGCGCTCGAAGCGCGCGTCAGGAGGGGCAAATGAGCGCGGAAAAACAAATGCTCCCATGGTCATTTGGCGCAGCCCGGTTGTCCGATGACAATGTGCTGCTGACATTCGTGCAATCAGACGGCTTGACCAATCCCTACATCCTGACCCGCCGAAACGCGCTCGCGCTGACCCAAATGCTGCTCGATGCGCTGTATTCTGATTATCGTACCGACGATCGAGACGACTTGCTGTCACCGCACCTTCGCTCCGACGAGGACGGAGGCGCGGCATGACGACCTGGCTGACAGCCGGCGAGATCGCCGCCATGCGCCTGCCGGGCCTGCCCAGCACCGAGAGGGGCGTCATCAAGCATGCCGCCTCGCAGGGCTGGGATGCCGCCGAAGACCTGTGGCGTGCCCGGTCGGGGCGCGGCGGCGGCCGGGAATACCACATGAGCCTTCTGCCAGGACTTGCCCAGGCGGCCCTGCGCGCCCGGTCTATCGCCGTGGCGACGGTCAGTGCAGACGACGACGGGACGCTCTCACGGCGCGCCCAGATCGCACGGGATGCCCGGCTGGCGGTGGCGTCAGCCTATGCCCGGTTTGCCTCCGGCATGTCGGCTCCCGAAGCATCGCTGATGGCGGTGTTCGTGGATACCTACAATGCCGGCCAGACCGATTGCGACGAGTGGATCAGGGCGGAACTACCGAAGATCAGCACGGCCAGCCTGCGCCGGTGGCGCACGCTTGCCAGGAGCGGCGACGCGGCGGCCCTTGCTGTCGATCGCGGCGCGTCCAGAGCCGGGACCGGCGTCCTGGACACGGCCAATGACGGCGCGGTGAAGCGGTTTATCCTGGGCCTGATCGCCGTCCAGCCCCACCTCTCGGCGGCAGCGGTGCGCAAGCAGGTCCGCGCCGAGTTCGGCGACCGGATCACGACACGCGGCGGCGAGACCGCCATGCCGCCGGTGCGCACCTTCCAACATTTCCTGCGCAAGGCGAAGGCCGAGCACCATGTCGCGCTGACCCGGCTGACCAACCCGGACCTCTATCGCTCCACCATGGCCCCGTCAGGGCGTGGCGCGCTATCCCACATCAAGGAGCCCAACCAGCTGTGGCAGATCGATGCCTCGCCGGTGGACGCGCTCTGCACGGATGGCCGTCACTCGATCTATGCCTGCGTCGACATCGCCACCCGGCGGGTGATGCTGTCGGTCTCCAGGACGCCGCGCGCTTCGGCCGTGATGCTGCTGATCCGCAAGGCGGCGCTTGCCTGGGGCCTGCCGGAGCGGATCAAGACCGACAACGGATCGGATTTCAAGGCGCGGGACACGCGCCGCCTGTTCGACGCCCTGGGCGTGGAAGTGGAATTGTCCGACGCCTATTCGCCCCAGCAGAAGGGGCACGTCGAGCGCGCCATCCGGACCTTCCAGCACGAGGTCGGCCCGCTGCTGCCAGGCTTTACCGGCCACTCGGTGGCGGACCGCAAGGCGATCGAGGCCCGCAAGAGCTTTGCCCAGCGCCTCGGCGAGAGCGATGCGGAAACCTTCGGCGTCGCGTTGAGCGGGCCGGAACTGGCCGCCCGCATCGACGAGTGGGCCGCTGTCTCCTACGCCAACAAGCCCCATTCCGGTCTGGACGGCATGACGCCCGCTGCTGCCGCCCTGGCAGCCCAGCACAAGCCGCGCATGGTGGAGCCGCGCGCCCTCGATGTCCTCCTGATGCCGGTGGCCGGCAAGGACGGGATCCGCACCGTGACCAAGTTCGGCGTCCGGATCGACGGGCGGCACTACATGACGCCGGGCCTGCTGCCGGGAACGCAGACATTGATCCGGATGGACCCGGCCGACATGGGCCGCGCCTATTGCTTCGCGCCCGATGGCGGAGCCTACCTCGGCGAGGCGATCTGCCCCGAACTCTCCGGCGTCGATCCGCAGGCCTTCGTCTCGGCCGCCAAGGCCGCCCACCGCGAGCTGGTGGACAGCGCCACCAGGGACATCAAGGCGGAGATGAAGCGGATTGCCAAGGGTCCGGCGCTCATCGACAGGGCACTCGAGGTCGACAGGCGGGATGCGCCGAACGTCACGCCGTTCCCGCGCCGCACCGAGACCCACGAAACCGCGCAGACGCGCGCTGCGGCCGACGCGGCCGACATGATGATGCCGGCCCGGCCTGCAGAGGACGAGGCAAGCCCTGCCGTCCTGGCCGAGCAGCGCCGATTGATCGCGGAAATCGAACAGACCAGCGAGCGCGTGCTCGCCAAGCACGCAGCTGAAGAGGCGGCGCGGCGCAACGAGCGCCTGGGCGTGCGCGAGGGCTCGAACGTGACGGCCCTGCCGGAGACGCCGCTGGAGCGCTACCGCCGCTGCCTGGAGATCAAGGCGAAAGTGGATGCTGGAGAGCAGGTCGACAGCAAGTCGGCCGTCTGGTGCGGCGTCTACATGAACAGCGCCGAATACAAGGGGCAGGCCAGCCTGCACGAGGAATACGGGGATTTGTATGTGAACCGCTGAAAAGAGTTGGGGGAGGGCCTGACCGCCTCTCCCCCGTTGTTCCTAGTCACGCATCGACCTTGAACGGAGAAGAGAATGACGATGATGCCCAACAAAGTCAAGAAGCCGGCGCCGCTACGCAACGTGGCGGCGTTCTCGACGCTGATCCAGCGCCTGGTTGACAGGCCTGTGAATGTCGAGGGGATCGGCTGCTTCTATGGCCCGTCCGGATACGGCAAGACCCGCGCCGCCATCTTCGGCGCCAACAAGCACCGCGCCGCCTATGTGGAATGCGGCCAGTTCACCACGGCCCGGTCCCTGCTGACCGACATCCTGATCGAACTCGGTGTGCGCACGCCGAAGGGGACCATCGTCCAGATGATCTCGCAGGCGATCCGCATCATGGCTGCCGACCGGACGCGTCCGATCATCGTGGATGAAGCCCACTACGTGGCCGACAAGAAGTTCGTCAACGTGCTGGGCGAGCTGCACCGCAAGAGCGGCGTCGCCCTCATCCTGATCGGCGAGGAGACGCTGCCGGCCAAGCTGGAGGCCTTCGAGCGTGTCCACAATTGCATCCTCGACTGGACGCAGGCCGAGCCCTGCAGCGAGCAGGACTTCGAACTGCTCCTGCGAGTGACCTATGACGGGCTGAAACTCGCGCCGGAACTGGCGACAGCGATCCTCGACGAGACGCGCGGCAATGTCCGCCGGATCATCATGAACCTGGAAAAGGCCGAGGAGATCGCCAAGCGCTCCGATGATGGCCCGCTTACGCTGGAAGCCTTCGGCGGAACCAAGGCGATCATCGCCTCCAAGGCCCCGGCACCGAGGAGGGCGGCACGATGAGCGGGGTGTCGTTCCAGACGCGCGTGGACACGAAGGATGGCCACAAGCGGGGCTTCGACTGGTTCTGGCAGGTGATGCTGGAGCTCGACCGGAAAGGTGACTGGACCACGACGGACGTCGCCCGGCGGTCGGTGGTCCCTGGCAACACTGTTCTGACCTATGCCGCGCGGCTCGAGAAGGGCGGCTACATCCGCAGGACCGGAACGCGCCCGGCGGCCAGGCGGCAATCGCCCGGCGCGGCGGCAACCACCTGGCGGATCGTGCGGCCGGTGGCGCGCGCCCCACGCCTCGATCCAGACGGCAACGAGCGCCCCGAGCCGATCAACCAGGTGTTCTGGCGCACGATGAAGATGCTGAAGACCTTCACGGCCCAGGAACTGGCCTTACATGCCTCGACCGAGGAGCGCCCTGTCAAGGCGGCGAGCGCCAAGGCCTACCTCTCGCTGCTCCATGCCGCAGGGGTGACCATGATGCAGGGCGGCAAAGGGAAGGCGCCCGGCGTCCACACCCTGACGGGCCTGATTGAGGGCGATCAGGCCCCGCGCATCGTCTCGGCGAAACTCGTCTTCGATCCCAACACCGGCGAGGTGCTGGGCGGGGCCTTCCAGACGGGAGGCCAGGAATGAGCGTTCGTGAACAGACGGATTTCGCGGCCAAGGCTAAGGACGCCTGGTCGGCTGATGGCGGAGCTCCGGAATGGGTGATCGCGCTGGCCGAGGCCGCCACCACGCTCGGCCAGAAGGTGGCAGGAGAGCGCATCGGCTACTCGTCCTCGACCATCAGCCAGGTCCTGTCGAATACCTACCGGGGCAACCTCGACCGGATCTGCGAAACGGTGCGCGGTGCGTACATGCAGATGACCGTGGCCTGTCCGGTCCTCGGCGAGATCGGCCGTCAACAATGCCTGCGCGAGCAGGAGCAACCCTTCCGGGCGACATCTTCGATGCGGGCGCAGCTCTACCACGCCTGCCGCAATGGCTGCCCCCACTTCCGCGAGAGGAATGCGTCATGAGTAATTCCGACATCTACGAACTGTCCGACAAGCTGCGCGAGTTCAAGCAGCGCTTCAAGCAGAAGCGCGGCGAGGACATCTCCATCAATCCGGCTGGCGTCGAGATGCTGATCGACGAGCTGACGCAGATGACCATGATGGCGCGCCGCCTGGAAAACGAGGTCAGCCGCCATCGCTGGAACGAGGGCGCGCGTCACGATGCCGTAACGGCGGCCGGCGTCGCCGAAGCGGTGCTCGCCGAGGTCCGCAAGCCGGACGGGAAGGTCGCCCTGTTCCCTGCGCGCCGGCCGGCCTTCACCGATGGCCACGGAGGTGCGG
>PAPF01000040.1 GCA_002708825.1 Phyllobacteriaceae bacterium
CCCCGCCAGACAATCCAATCAAACGCCCAATCAGGACCCTATCGGAAACTCAAGGGCGCAGCCCGCTGTCGCCAGCAGCGCCGCCGCCCTCGTTGTGAGCGGCTTATAGGGTCGGGCGCCCTCGCCTGTCAACGCCCTTTTTTCCGGTTTTTCGCTTTTTCTTTCCGGGGCGCCAAAGTGACGTTGCGGCGCCGCTATTCCCGGCCCCCGGTCGCCAGCGAACGGTATTGCGGTTCGATCTCGACGAAGTGAATCCGCACCTCCTGCGGATCGGTCCTGTCGGTCTTCCAGACCATGGAACCGTCGGCCTGCTCCTCGAAGGCACCGCCGCAAACCGCGACGATGTCGCCGGGCTTGCCCGGCTCGATCCGGAATTCCATGCCGTAGATGCCGGTGAACCCCACGGCAGGGGATACCAGCGTCAGCGAATAGTCGCGGATTGTGTAAGGCCAGGCCGGCCGGTCCCCTCCAATGGCGCGAAACAGCGCCAGCACCCGTTCCTCCTGTTCATCGCTCAGGCAGAGACTGGAAACGGGAGGGCCTTCTATCCCCAATTGCAGCTTGGCCGGATCATGGGGAAAGACCGTCAGCCCCTCGACATATTCGCCCAGGATCGGCTTCGCCTCTGCCCGGAACTCGGTGATCTCGCCGGGCTGGAAGGAAACCGGCCATGAGCGCGTCACGTTGAGCGCCCATTGCGGGCCGAACCGGGCCAGGATGCCCCTCTCCCGCAAGGTTGCCAGTTTTTCCGCATCGCCGCCCGATACACCCGTCCTGAAGGGCAGCAGGCCGAGACCCGCGGCGGCGAGATCATCGCTGACCTCCATGCCCCTGAACAGGGCACTGGTGTGCAATTGCCCGGAAAGCGGGACATCGCCGGCGGTTGCCTCGACAGCCAGCAGATCGGGCCCATCGAGCGGCCCGAAGGCCGGCGCATTGTCGGAATGCCACACAATCACCGGCTTGAACTGGAAATGGACATGGCTGGTGACCGGCGTTTTGCCGTAATTCTCCACCAGAAAGCTTGCCGAAAGCCGTTCCGGCGAGAGCACGTAGCGGCTGGCGCGGACGGCAAGGCTCTCATCGGAGCCAAGTGCCAGGCCATGGACGCCGACATGCTCGTAGACCGGTCCGTCATAGCCCGCTGCCGGCATGGCGGCGCCAGCCATGAAGACAGCCAGGCCCAGTCCTCTCGCAAAGTTCTTCATCGATTTCCTCCGGCAAGACGAATGACCTGTCTGACAGGAAACCCGACCCTATCCCGCCGCGCCATGACATCGGTCAATACGCGAGCAGGGCCTTCGCGCCGCGTCGCTTCTGGCGCGCGCTCAGTCGTCCTTTTCGGGAAGGCCGTTCATGCCGGCGACGAAATCGGCCAGCATGGGGACGAAACGCGCCCCCTCGCCCGCCGCTTCCATGGCCGCGAAACTGTTGCGCACCGCCGATTGAACCGGATTCACCGCGCCCGTCGCCGTCGCGAGGTTGGAAAGGTAGCGCATGTCCTTGTGGGCATTGGTGATGGTGAAGAGATGGGCCTTCTCGTCGCCGTCCAGCGTCCACTTCATGAATGTCTCGTAGAAACCGTTGGACATGCGCCCTGGCCGGATCACCGAATCGACCTGTTGCGGCGTCAGGTCCGCCTTGCGCGCCAGCGCCAGGGCCTCCGCGTAGAGCGCCGCATACCCCATGGCGATGAAATTGTTGATGAGCTTCATCTTGTGTCCGGACCCGACCGGCCCGAGATGGACGATCACGCCCGCCCAGCATTCCAGCACTGGCCGTATGCGGGCAAAGGTTTCCTCGTCGGCGCCCACCATCGTGTCCAGCGTTCCGGCCTCGGCCTCCTTCGGCGTGCGGCTGAGCGGCGCATCGGCGAAAGCGATGCCGGCGGCTGCGCACTCGCCGGCCAGGGCGAGCGTGCTGACCGGATCGGAGGTCGAGCAGTCGATGACCGTCAATCCGGCATGCGCGCCGGCAAGGATCCCCTCCTCCCCGCGCATCACGCTTTCCACCTGGGGGCTGCCCGAGACGCAGATATGGACAATGTCGCAACGCGCGGCGAGGTCTTTTGCCGACTTCGCTTCCTCTGCGCCGCGCGCGACGAGGTCGTCGACGGGCGCGCGGTTGCGATGGCCCATCACGACAAGGGGATAGCCCTTCTCGACGATGTTCTTGGCCATGCCATGCCCCATCAGGCCGACGCCAATGAATCCGATGACGGGTTTTGCCATGTCTGTCTGCTCCTCCTCCATGCGCGTACCGGACAATGACCCCAGGCCACCGGCCTGTAAAGCACTGGCAATGGAGGCAAGCCCTGAAACGCGAAACCCGGCACGGGGGCCGGGTTTGTCAGGTGATGGTGCGGTCGAGAAGACTCGAACTTCCACGGGTTGCCCCACAGCGACCTCAACGCTGCGCGTCTACCAATTCCGCCACGACCGCACGTCACGAAAGGGCCGGCAGAACCGGCAGGCGGCGATGTAGCAAATCGCCCATGCCCTTACAAGTGCGAAAGCGCGCTTTTTGTCGGTACGCACCACAACCGCGCCAGGCCTTGCCGCGCAAGCCGCCAGAAGCGATATAGAAGGACGCATCCACCCGGGTAAACAGCCATGAACGAACGCGCCGCCATTGCTTCCGGTTTCTTGCCCGTGCCCGGCTCGGCGCCGGTGGAATGGCGTATCGAGCCCGGCCTGACCGCCTATGAGACCGCGCTTGCCTTCATGGAAGCCCGCGCCGAAGCGATTCGCGCCGGAACGGCGGGTGAGATGGTCTGGCTGGTCGAACATCCGCCGCTATATACGGCAGGCACATCCGCGCGCGCCGCGGATCTCCTCGCGCCAGACAGGTTTCCGGTCTTCCCGGCCGGGCGCGGCGGCGAATACACCTATCACGGCCCGGGCCAGCGCGTGGCCTATGTCATGCTCGACCTGAAGCGCAGGCGCGAGGATGTGCGCGCCTTCGTCGCCGCGCTGGAGGACTGGATCATCGCCACGCTGGCCCGCTTCAACATTCGCGGCGAACGGCGCGAGGACCGGGTCGGCGTCTGGGTCATGCGGCCCGAAAAACCCGCATTGCCCGATGGCAGCCCGGCAGAGGACAAGATCGCCGCCATCGGCATCCGCCTGCGCAAATGGGTCAGCTTCCACGGCATCGCCATCAACGTGGAACCCGAGCTTGAACACTTTTCCGGGATCGTGCCCTGCGGAATTTCCGGCCATGGCGTGACGAGCCTTGTCGATCTGGGACTTCCGGTTACCATGGATGACCTCGACATCGCGCTGAAAGCCGCTTTCGAGGATGTGTTCGGTCCCGCCGCCCCGGCCTGAGCAGCGGGCGGGCTGCGGGAAACACCCCGCGCCGGAGGACAGGACCATGGCGATCCACAAGACCATCACCGCGATTCTGGCCACCCTCGGTGTGTTTCTGGCGGGCACCCTTGCCCACGCCCAGCAGGCGGCCGACGCCGTTCAGCCCGAATCCGCCACTGCACCTGTGCTGGCGCAGCCAGCCGAGCCGGTACGCGGGTCCGGCCCCATGGTGGCAGCCGCAAATCCGCTTGCCGCGCGCGCCGGCATGGATGTGCTTAAGGCAGGCGGTTCGGCCGTGGATGCCATGATCGCGGTCCAGACCGTGCTGGGCCTCGTCGAGCCTCAATCGTCAGGCATCGGCGGGGGCGCCTTCCTGGTTCACTATGATGCACAAACCGGAAGCCTGACCACCTTAGACGGGCGCGAGACCGCCCCATCGGCGGCCACGGCCGACCTGTTCCGGATGCCGGATGGCAAGCCGATGGACTTTTTCGATGCCGTCGTCGGCGGCCGCTCGGTTGGCGTTCCTGGCGTCGTGCGCCTGATGGAGATGGCCCACGCGAGGTTCGGGCAGCGGCCCTGGGCAGACAACTTCAACGCGGCGATAGACCTCGCCGAGGAGGGCTTTGCCGTGTCGCCGCGGCTGGCGGCGCTGATCGCCGCCGACAGGCACAGGCTGGAAGCCCAGCCATCCACCCGCGCCTATTTCCTTGACGGGAATGGCGAGCCGCTGCAGGCCGGGGCGGTCCTGCGCAACCACGACTATGCCGAAAGCCTGCGCGCCATTGCCCAGGCCGGGGCGCGCGCCTTCTATGAAGAGGCGATCGCCGACCGGATTGTCGATGCCGTGCGGCTTCATGCGGCCAATCCCGGCCTGCTGACGGTCGATGACATGAAGGCCTATCGCGCCATCGAGCGACCGGCTGTCTCTGTCGCCTATCGCGGTCACGATGTCTGCGGCATGGGCCCGCCCTCGTCCGGCGCGCTGACCGTCGGCCAGATCCTCGGCCTGCTGGAGTCCTTCGACATGGCAGGGCTCGGTCCGGACGATCCGCAAGGCTGGCGCCTGATCGGCGATGCAACCCGCCTCGCCTTCGCCGACCGCGGCCGCTACATGGCCGACAGCGACTTCGTCTCCATGCCGAAGGGTCTGTTGAACAAGCAATACCTGCGCGAGCGCTCGACCCTTTTGCGCCGGGACACGGCCCTGCCGGCTGAGGACGTGACGCCGGGCGAACCGCCATGGGACAAGGCCGAACGGCGTGAAAGCGGCATCGACCTGCCCGTTCCTTCCACAAGCCATTTCGTGATCGTGGATGCGCAGGGCAACATCGTGTCCATGACCTCCTCCATCGAGAACGGGTTCGGCGCGCGTCTCATGGCTGCGGGCTTCCTGCTCAACAACCAGTTGACCGACTTCTCCTTCCTGCCCGAGACTGGCAGCGGCGAGACGGTCGCCAACCGGGTGGAGCCCGGCAAGCGGCCGCGCTCGTCCATGTCGCCCACCATCATCCTGAAGGACGGAAAGCCGGCCTATGCCATCGGTTCGCCGGGTGGCAGCCGCATCATTCCCTATGTGGCGAAGACGATCATCGCGTTGATCGACTGGCGGATGAACATCCAGCAGGCCGTCGCGATGCCGCATCTGACCAACCGTTTCGGCACCTATGACCTGGAAGCGGGAACCGCTGCCGAAGGCCTGGCCGACGACCTCACGGCACTTGGTTTCGACGTTGCAGTGCGTGACCTCAATTCCGGCCTGCACGGCATCGCCTTCACGGCCGACGGTTTGGAAGGCGGCGCCGACCCGCGCCGAGAAGGCGTGGCGCTGGCGGACTGAAAGTTCCTTCCATCATTGCGCCGTTTTTTCCTGCGAGCGCTTCACGGCCAGGGAAGGCAGAAAACGGAGCGCCGGCAGATGCAGACGGCCTTGATCATCATGACTTTGCTTGGTTGCGACGATAGCGCGACCCGGTGCCACTATATCGAAACGGTGCCGCAGCGCTTCGAGACCGTGGCGGCTTGCGATGCGGCTACCGAAGCGCAACTGACCGGCGTCGAATCGCCGGACTATCCGGTGATCGTCGCCACCTGCCAGGCACCGTCGCGCGATCAATCGCCTGTTGCTTCGGGCGATGACGCTGGAGAAGCCCCCGCGATGATCCTCGTCGAGGCCGGTCGAGTGATCGATCCGCCGCGCCCGCAGGCCGATGTGGGCCCTGTTCCCCCTGAAGGCGAAAGCAGAACCGAGGGCGAACCGGCGCTGACCGCGCGCGCCATGGCGGCGATCCGTGCCGCCTTGCCCGAGCGGCAAACCATTGCCGGCCTGGCGCAACAGCCGGTGCATGTGGTCACGGATACCTATGCCTGGGCGGTTCGCAGGGTGAGCCGCTGACCGGTCCCGAGCCTTTGCCTGTCAGAAGAAGACCTGCATCGCCCAGACAACGCCGCTGCCGTGAACGGCAATGGCCGCCGCAAATCCGCAGGCAATCAGGGCCGTCTGCCGGCCCGTGATCGGCTTCATCGCCGCGCGCGGCTTGACCCCGGTATTGGCGGTGATCATGCTCAGCAATGCCATCACGGCGCAGCCAGTCAGCAGCGCTTCGACCGGCAGCCCGCCAAGCCAGCCGAATCCGGAGACGGCAAGCAGCACCGTCATCGATGCCACCATTCGCGCCGGCCCTGTCTCCGGCGTGATCTGGCGCAGCCCCTGCCCGCCATCGAATTTCCAGACCGGCACCAGGTTTGCCAGGTTGAAGAAAGCCGCACAGGCGGCGAATGCACCGAGGAACGCGGCCAGGCTGCCATGGCCGGCAGTGCCGGCGAGATCATGGCCAAGGATGGCCACCGGCACGAGCAGGGCCGAGAAACCGGCACCCATCAGTGCGACAAACGCGATTTCATGACGCGAGTCATAGGGACGCCCGCCAATGGCGATACCGCCCAGCAGCGGAATGAAGATCATGCGTGCCGAGCGGTGACCCATCAGACGGAACGCGGCGATATGGCCCAGTTCATGGAAGGTGATGGCAAGGGTCAGGGCGAGCGCCAGCAGGAAGCCGGTGCCGGTCAGTCCGAAGACGGGCCACAGGATGAGCGCCGACAGCCCGGCCATCGCGCATTGGGTGAGCGGATGCTCGAACAGGCCGCCCGGCCGGTGGACACCGGTTTCGGCCCATGTCTTCAGTTTGGCCAGTTCCCGGCGTGCCGCGAACCAGCGGAAGACCAGGAAGGCCGCGCCGCGATAGCGGTCGGTCCGCGTGACCGTCACCCGCACCGCTCCATCCGGCAGTTCCGTGAACCGCACCAGGCCTTGCCAATGCGCCCAGAAGGAAGCGTCCAGCGAACTGTCCTCCACGACACGTTCGCGAAAGGCCAAGCCCGGCGTCAGCGTCTCCACCACAATCCGGCGCCGGATCGGCTGGTTGTCGCGTCCGACCCACGACAGGGAAATCTCGCCGGTTTCGCCTCCCGCGTCGGGTGCCGCTGCAACGATCTGTCCCGACCAGCCGGCCTGCGTGCCGAACGGATGCATGGCATCCCAAAGTCTCGCGCGGGGCGCCCGTATCACCTTTGAAAGGGTGAAATGCCTTGTCCCCAGCGGCGCGGCGATCGCAAGGAAGATGATGGCCAGGTTCAGGGCCGCGAACAGGATCAGCGCCATGTTTGTTTTTGCTCCGTCCCCGTGGCAAGCCGGGCGCGCAGTTTCGGTGCACCACCCTTAGGGAAGCATGAACGCGGCCCGGCCGGTCGCCTTACGGTGAATCCGCGATTAAGCGGCCGCTGCTTGTTCAGAAATGCTCGCCCGGCTTGAACGGGCCGACCCGCATGCCCGCCGCCACCAGATAGGCCGTCGACCAGCCGATCAGGAGGAAACCGTTGACGCCTTCGAGCGCCGTGAAGAGCCGCCATTCCTCATGCGGCAGCACGTCGCCATAGCCCAGCGTCGAAAAGGTCACCGTCGAGAAGTAGAGCGCGGTGGCGAAGTCATCGAAACTGCCGGTCAGGACGAAGGCCGCTGCCCAGACCCAGACCTCCACGGTCATGATGGCGAACAGGCCGAACACCACCGTGATCATCGCCAGCACACGCGAGCGGCGGCCGTTCATGCGGAAACGCGCCGTCATCCATGCCATGACCCGAGTCACGGCAATGAGGCCGAAGGTGTGGATGACAACCGTAAGCGCGATCACGATGGTTCCCGCCACCAGGTTCTGCAGCATCGCACCATGTCCTCCCACCCGAATCGCGCTCGACTATAAAGGTTGATGCGGCTGCGCGGCAGCCCGTCCGGATGCCACACGGCGAATTTGCCGGGCAGGCGCGTCGGCGGTTGAAAGCGGGTCCGTTTCCTGAAAATGTGCGGCCCGACAGGATTCTCGCCATGACCCCGGAGGAAAGACCGATATGAAAACCCGTGCCGCCGTAGCCGTCGCCGCTGGCAAGCCGCTGGAAATCATGGAGGTCGACCTGGAAGGCCCCCGCGCCGGCGAGGTCCTGATCGAGGTGATGGCTACAGGCATCTGCCACACCGACGAGTTCACCCTGTCGGGCGCCGACCCGGAAGGCATCTTTCCAGCCATTCTCGGCCATGAGGGCGCCGGCGTCGTGGTCGATGTCGGTCCGGGCGTGACCAGTGTGAAGAAGGGCGATCACGTCATTCCGCTCTACACGCCGGAATGCCGCGCCTGCCCGTCCTGTCTGTCGCAGAAGACCAACCTGTGCACCGCGATTCGCGCCACGCAGGGTCAGGGTTTGATGCCCGACGGCACGTCGCGCTTCTCCATCGGTGGCGAGAAGCTGTTCCACTACATGGGCTGCTCCACCTTCTCAAACTTCACGGTCCTGCCCGAGATCGCCGTGGCCAAGGTCCACCCCGACGCGCCCTTCGACAAGATCTGCTACATCGGCTGCGGCGTGACGACCGGCATCGGCGCTGTCATCAACACCGCCAAGGTGGAAATCGGCGCAACGGCGGCCGTCTTCGGTCTCGGCGGAATCGGTCTGAACGTCATCCAGGGCCTGCGGCTGGCCGGCGCGGACATGATCATCGGCGTGGACATCAACAACGACAAGAAGCAATGGGGCGAGAAGTTCGGCATGACCCATTTCGTCAACCCCACCGAGGTGGATGACGTGGTCGCCGAGATCGTCAACATGACGAAACGCGGTGCCGACACCATCGGCGGCGCGGATTACACGTTCGACTGCACCGGCAATGTCAAGGTGATGCGCCAGGCGCTGGAATGCGCCCATCGCGGCTGGGGCGAGAGCGTCATCATCGGCGTCGCCGGCGCCGGTCAGGAAATCTCCACCCGCCCGTTCCAGCTGGTGACGGGTCGCACCTGGAAGGGCACGGCCTTCGGCGGTGCGCGTGGCCGCACCGATGTTCCGAAGATCGTCGACTGGTACATGGAAGGCAAGATCCAGATCGACCCGATGATCACCCACACGCTGACGCTGGACGAGATCAACAAGGGCTTCGACCTCATGCATGCCGGCGAGAGCATCCGCTCGGTGGTGGTCTACTGACCGGCGCCATGCCCGCGATCCTCGTCGATGCGGACGCCTGCCCGGTGAAGGCGGAAATCGTCAAGGTGGCCGAGCGCCTCGATGTGCCGGTCACCTTCGTCGCCAATTCGGGCCTGCGTCCGTCGCGCGACCCGATGATCCGCAATGTCGTGGTCTCGGGCGCCTTCGATGCCGCCGACGACTGGATCGTCGACAACGCCGCGGCCAATGACGTCGCCATCACCGCGGATGTGCCGCTGGCCGCGCGCCTCGTGGAAAAGGGTGTTCATGTGCTGGGGCCGACCGGCCGGCCCTTCACGCCCGAGACCATCGGCATGGCGGTGGCCATGCGCAACCTGAAGCAGGATTTGCGCGAGGCCGGCGAGATCAAGGGCTACAACCCCGGCTTCACGGCCAGGGACCGCTCGGCTTTCCTGCAAGCCCTCGACCGGACAGTCCGCCACGCGCTGAAGGCCACCCCGTGATCCAGACAGGGCAGCCGGTTGGCAACCGCGCGCTCGTATGAAATCCGTTACTGAACAGGAACGTCCATGAAAATCCTATCGCAGAACAAGTCCCATGGCGGCATGCAGGGCGTCTATTCGCACGACTCCGAAACCTGCGCGTGCGAGATGACATTCGCCGTCTTCGTGCCGCCGCAGGCCGCCGAACGCCCCTGCCCTGTCGTCTGGTACCTGTCCGGCCTGACCTGCACCCATGCCAATGTCATGGAGAAGGGTGAGTATCGCAGGAAGGCGGCCGAACTCGGCCTGATCGTCGTCTGCCCGGATACCAGTCCGCGCGGCGGCGATGTGCCCAACGAGGCGACGAACTGGCAGTTCGGCTCGGGCGCGGGTTTCTATCTCGACGCCACGCAAGCGCCCTGGAACACCCATTACAACATGTATTCCTATGTGACGCGTGAACTGCCGGCCCTCATCGCGGAGCATTTCCCCGCCGACATGGCCCGCCAGTCGATCTTCGGGCACTCCATGGGCGGACATGGCGCCATGACCATCGCGCTGAGGCATCCGGACCGGTTCAGGGCCTGCTCCGCCTTCGCGCCCATCGTCGAGCCGTCGACGGCGGACTGGTCCTCCGGCGCCTTCATGAAGTATCTCGGTGAGGACAAGGCGTCGTGGCGCGCCTATGACGCCTGCGCGCTGGTAGCAGACGGCGCCCGCTTCCCCGAATTCCTGATCGACCAGGGCACGGCGGACGGCTTCCTGGATGAAGGCTTGCGGCCATGGCTCTTCGAAAAGGCCGTGAAGGATACCGGCATCGATTTGACCTTGCGCATGCAGGAAGGCTACGATCACTCCTACTTCTTCATCTCGTCCTTCATGGATGACCATCTGGAGTGGCACGCGGCGCGGCTGTATTAGTCCTTGCCGCGAACAGGACGGACGGATCGGCTGTCTCTTGCCACTCTGCTCACGATCACGACCTGAAGCGGAAACCAAAAGGAGTACGATCATGTCTGAACCGGGGGATACCCTTCCGGCCGTTCCGGCATTTGACGACACGGGGACGATCTATGCCGGCGAGGCCGACATGGACACGATGGGCGGGCGCATGTCGCGCGCCCGCGAGGCAGCGGGCATGACGCCGCAGCAACTCGCCCGGCGGATCGGCGTCAAGACGGCAACCATCCTTGCCTGGGAGAGCGACCGCTCCGAACCGCGCGCCAACCGGCTGACGACGCTTGCCGGCGTTCTCAATGTCGGGCTGGCCTGGCTCATCCACGGCATCGGCGATGCCCCGGCAACGAGCAGCGAGGAGGATTTCGCGCGCACCGTCTCGGGTCACCTGGCGCGCATGAAGCGGCTGCACGATGAAACCGGCGCGGTCATCAAGCGCCTGGAAGCCGAGATCGCCCGCTTCAACCGAATGATCTGATCCGAACGCCAGACGGCCGGGGCGGCTTGGCGCCGCCCTTTTTTCACCGTGCCGCCCGGCGGTTCCGGTCAGGCCACGCGTTCGAGCAGCGGTCTCAGCAGCGGATGAATGTCCGGGCTTTCCTGCCGCAGGAAAGCAAGCAGGGCGGCCTCATTGCGGTGGAAAAGACCGTCGCGGCCGATGCGCGCGGCCAGCCATTCGGCTTCCATGCCGTTGATGCCCTGCGCCGCTTCGTTTTCGGCGGCAAGCCATGCGTTGCGTTCCGCATGCCAGGCCTCCATGCCTTCCTCGCGCCGGTAGGCCGAGAGGATGCCGGACAGGCCGCCCGAGACCATGCGGCTGAAGAATTGCCCGATGCCGGCTTCGCCTTCGTCGAGAAACCTTTCCCGGCTCAGCGCTTCCTCGCGCGTCGGCGGCGTGTAGCCCGATGCGCACATCATGTGGTTGGCCAGCGCCTTGACGAACAGGTCGTCCCAGGACGGATGATTGTCCGCATGGGCCGTGCGGTCGTTGAGGTCGAACAGCACCTCTGCCTCGGCGCGGGAAATGCCGAGGGAGCCCTCGCCGCCGCCGGCGTGCAGGATGCGGCGCAGGAGTTCAACCTCCGCCTCCATGATCGAACCCGGCGTCAGCGCCCCGCGCCGGCGGGCCAGGACGCCCTCACCCTCGATGACGGCGGCCGATACCTGCGACAGCGCGAAGGCGGCCAGGCCATCGGGAGCGCTGCGGGCCGTTTCCAGCACCCGGACCAGCAGTTCCAGTTCGCTCGCCGTGTCCACCTTGCCGTCTGTGGAGATCGCCCGGATGAGCCACGCGGCATTGTCTTCAGAGACATGGCCAGCCGGCTTTTCCTGGTGAACGAGATAGTCGGTGACCGCCTCGACGAAGAAGTCGGACCATTCGGGGCACTTGTCGTCGCAGGATGCATCGAGCGCGAAGAGCGATTCCGCCTCGCCACGAGAAACGACGCCGTCGCGGAAGACCTCGCGCCGAAGCATCAGCACATCCTCCGCCACGATCCGCTTGCGGCTGGTCAGCCCGGCGACAGGCGCCCCAAGTACCAGTTCACCCATGTCCGTTCCCCTTTTCCTGCCACCGGTCTTGCGCGCCGGCCGATCAGCTTTTTTCAAGCAGTTCCCAGTTGGCCTCGACCACCGGATCGCCCGGCAGGGCCGCGCGCGCCTCGCTCAAGAGCTTGCGCGCCTTCTTCTTGTTGCCCCTGAGCAATTGCGAATAGCCCATGTTGTTGACGATGCGCGGCTTGCGCCCGGCAATGCGCAGCAACTGGTCATAGGCGCGATCGGCGAAATCGAACCGTCCGAGCTGGTCATAGGAAGCGGCCAGCCCCATCCATGCCTCGGAATTGTCGGCACGCAGTTCCACCGCCTTGCGGAAATGCTTCTCGGCCAGTCCATAGTTGGATTCGAAGAAATGCGCCTTGCCCTGCTTCAGGTCGCTCTCCGATATGTCGCGCGAAACGCTCAGCGCGGCGGTCTCGGTCGTGTCGATCCTGCCGAGGCTTTCGGCCGAACAGCCAGCCAGCATGAAAACGGCGAAGAATGACGCGATTGTCCTGTAACGCATGGCCCTGCCCTTCAGTGCCCGGTTTCCGGGTCGTTCGATGCAGCCACCCTAACAGGAAGCGGTTAAGGCGCCGTGCCGAAACAGGGTCAAATTACCGTTTCCGGTTAAGGACTTGGCAACCCTGGGGGAAGTGTCAGTTCATCGTGACAAGCTGGACGATGGCCGGGATCATCGCGACCATGAGAACAACGGGCAGGATGCACATCGTCACCGGCACCGACATCTTGGCGGGCAGCGCGTGGGCCTTTTCCTCCGCCCGCAGCATGCGCTTGTGGCGCATCTCGTCGGAAAAGACGCGCAGCGCGCCGGACAGGGACGTGCCGAGTTCCTTCGACTGTTGCAGCAGCGTGGCGAAGGAGCGCACTTCCTCGAGGCCCAGCCGGTCGCCCAGCGAGCGCAGCGCATCGTTGAGATTGCGTCCGGCCCGCAGTTCCAGTGTCACCAGTTGCAGGTTCATGGCCAGCGCCGGACAGGTCTTCATCATCTCGCGCGAAACGCGGTCGATCCCGGCCTCCATGCTCATGCCCGCATCCGAACAGACGACCATCAGGTCCATGAAATCGGGAAAACCGTTGCGGTAATCGATCATCCGCTGGCGCACTTGCAGAGACAGCGCCAATCCAGGAAGGAAGTAGCCGGTCAGGCCGAGCAACAGCACGAACAACCATTCGTTTGTCGCGATGGTCAGGCCGAACCCGAAGGACAGGATGGCACCCAGCACGGCGAGGACGGCAAGGCTTGCAATGCGGGCGAGAAAGAAGAAACCGGTCGCCCTCGGATCCAGGAATCCCGCCTTGACGAGTTTCAGACGCAGTCTGGCGACATTGTCCGGGTCAGTCTTCTGATAGAAATCCTGTGCTTTCTTGAGCGCCTTGTCGCGCACGTCGCGGCGCGGGGCGGCACGCGCGGCGGCGTTCTCCTCCACGGCAGGCGTCTGCGAACCGTCGACGCGCAGACGCCGCTTGACCTCCGATCGCCCGCCCGCGCCGGCCACCAGCGGCCATGCCATCGCCACGCCGCCGGCAAGCAGCAAGATCGCGGCGAGCGGCAGGACCGGCAAGCTGTTGAACATCTCCGCCAGCATCGTATCCGTCCTAGAACCTGAAATTCGACATCTTGAACATCACCAGATTGCCGACGACGAGCCAGAATCCCGCTCCGCCCAGCATCCACCACGTCATCGGCTCCTCGATGACATTGCCGTAATAGCTGGGATTGAGCCCCAGGATCGCCGCCATCAGCAGGACCGGAAGCGCCGTGAGGATATAGGCGGACATGCGCCCCTCCACCGAGATGGCGCGCACTTTCCGCCTCAGCTTGCCGCGCTCGCGTATCGTGGCCGACAACCCGTCGAGGATTTCACGCAGGTTGCCGCCTGTCGTGTTCTGGATCGACACCGCCGTGACGAACAACGGCAGGTCCTCGTGCCCGACCCGTTCGAACAGCGAAGCCAGCGCCGAGACCAGGTCCGAGCCATAGGTGATCTCGTCGGCGACGATGCCGAACTCCGTCCCGATCGGGTCGGTCATCTCGCGCGCCACCAGCGCGATGGCCACCGGCACCGGATGACCGGCCTTCAGGCTTCGCGTGATCAGTTCCAGCGCCTCGGGCAATTGGACGCCAAAGGCCTTGTGACGCCGCTTTCGAAGGCTGCGCAGGACAAGGACCGGCAGGATCAGCGCAATGCCCGCCGCAATCGCGATTGCCAGCCCCCGTCCGGCCCCGAACCAGAACGCGGCGGCGCCCGCGCCAAGCCCGATGAGGGCGCACAGGAGGAAGAGGTGCGACAGCGCCATCGTCATGCCGGACTGTGAACGAAGCCGCCGCAACCATGCGAGCGACAGCAGCGATGCTGCCCCGCCCTGATCGCCGCGCTCCTTGCGCAGTTGAATGAGCACGTCCTTCTGGCTGAGACGCGCAACCTCGCGCAGTTTCAGGCGGCGATTGATGGCCGTGCGCCGTTCTGCCTGTCCGGCATAGAGCAGATACAGCGCTTCGGCGACGAGGACGCCGGCAAGCCCTGCCGCCGCATAGATCACCCAGACGGTATCGATCTGCGGGATCATCGTCACTGCTCCTGCGGGCGGCCCGGCTCGAAGTAGTCGGACGGAAACTCGATTCCGATGGCCTTCAGGTCGTCGAGGAACCGCGGTCGGATGCCGGTGGCCTCGAAATGGCCCAGCACTTCGTGGTTGGGTCCCATGCCGGTGCGCACGAACCGGAATATGTCCTGCATCTGGATGACATCGCCTTCCAGCCCGGTCACCTCGGAGACAGCCGTGACCTTGCGCTTGCCGTCGGAAAGGCGGGTCAGCTGAACGATGATGTCGAGGGCGCTGGCGATCTGCGAGCGGATCGACTGCACGGTCATCGGCATGCCGGTCATGCCGAGCATCTGTTCAAGGCGGGATATCGCGTCGCGCGGCGTGTTGGCGTGGATCGTCGCCATGGAGCCTTCGTGCCCGGTATTCATCGCCTGAAGCATGTCAAAGGCCTCTTCGCCGCGGCACTCGCCCAGGATCACGCGGTCCGGGCGCATGCGCAGTGCGTTCTTCACCAGGTCGCGCTGCTTCAGTTCGCCATGCCCTTCCACATTGGCCGGCCGCGTTTCCATGCGCGCCACATGCGGCTGCTGCAATTGCAGTTCGGCGGCGTCCTCGATGGTGATCAGGCGCTCGTCCTCGGGAATGAAGGCGGACAATGCATTCAGCATCGTCGTCTTGCCGGTCCCGGTGCCGCCGGAAATTATGGTGGTCTTGCGCGCGTGCACGGCAGCGGCCAGCACTTCCGCCATGGGCTGGGTGATCGCGCCGAACTCGACGAGGCGCTGCAGGCTCAGCTTGTTCTTGGAGAACTTGCGGATCGAGACCAGCGGCCCGTCCACGCCGATCGGCCGGATCGCCGCGTTGAAGCGTGACCCGTCCATCATGCGCGCATCGACCAGCGGGTGGCTTTCGTCCACCCGGCGTCCGACGGCGGAGACGATTTTCTGGATGATGCGAAGCAGATGAGCCTCGTCCTTGAACGGGACATGCACCTTGCGCAGCTTCCCGCCCTTTTCCACGAAACAGTTCTCGTGGCCGTTGATCAGGATGTCGGCAATTTCCGGGTCGTTCATCAGCGGCTGGAGCGGTCCGAGGCCGACCATTTCATCCACGATGTCGCTGACGAGCGAGTCGAGTTCGACAACGTTGATCGCTAGCCGTTCCGCCTTGGCCTTTTCCTGCACGAAGGCATGCACCTGCTGGCGCATCTCCTCCTTGGGCAGCTTTTCCAGCGCAACGAGGTTGATCTCGTCGATGAGCATGCGGTGCAGGCGCACGCGGGCATCCACCACGCGGTCGCTCGGCCGGGCGGCAGCCTCCGCCGGTTCTGGCGACGGTGCGGCGCGTCCCTTCAGAAGGCTGTCGACGGCCGCGGCTGTCTCGCCGGATTGGCCCTGTTGCTGCGTCTCGCGCGCATCGCGCTGACGCAATGCCGAAAAGCGGCTTCCGCCCATCACCCTGCCTCCCTCTGCCTGCCGGTTCCGCGCATCGGTGTTCACGCCCTCCTCAGCAGACCGCGGCCAAGGCCGGAAAACAGGCCTTTCGGCCGGGTCACCACCACCTCTGCTTCCTCTGGCAGGATGATACGCTTGAGGTCCTGGATGACGTTGGCGTCCGGATCGATGTCCTGGAGCGGCACACCCCGGTCGACCGCTTCACGCACCAGCCGGTAATTGTTGGAAATGCCGCCGGCGAAGTGCTCGCCCAGGATGTCCTCGACATCCGCCTGCTTGATGCCGTTCTCGAACATGCGCTGCTCGAAGCGGTTGACGATCACACGCGGCTTCACTTCCTTGCCGCAATGCTCGTAGATCGCGCCGATCAGCCTTTGCGTGTGGCGCAGGCAGGGCACGGTCAGTTCACTGACGACGAAGAGGTCATTGGAACCAAGCAGGACCGTTTCGGTCCAGGGGAACCATGTGCGCGGCAGGTCGATGACGACATTGTCGAAATAGGCCGAGACGAGGTCGAGCATCCGCACCACGACATCGGTGTTGAAGGTGCGCATTTCGGTTGGCGCCGTTGGCGCGGCCAGCACGCAAAGCCCGCTGGAATGCTTGGACAGCATCACGTCGAGCAATTGCCGGTCCAGCCGTTCGGGCTGGTTCTCAATTTCCGAAATGTCGAAGCGGGGCTCCAGGTCCAGGTATTCCGCGCAGGAGCCTTGCTGGAAATTGAGGTCGACGACACAGGTCGCCGCCCCGCGCGTGGCGGAGGTATGCAACTGGAAAGCCGTCTGCAGAACGAGCGTGGTGGTGCCCACGCCGCCGGCCGCCGGCATGAAGGTCGAGATCTGCGCCTCGGCCTGCTCCTCGCGCCCCGGCCCCTGGAGCGCGCGGATGCAGGAACGCACCAGGTCGGTGGTCGTCACCGGCTTGGTCAGGAAATCGGCCACCTGCAACTGGACGAGAATGCGCACGGCGGCGGCGTTGAACTGCTGGGTGACGACCACCACCGGCACGGTCCCCTCCAGCCGCCGCTTCACGCGCTGGAGCGATTCCACTTCCTCCAGCCGCGACGCATCCATGTCGATGATGACCGCTGCGCAGTCGGCATCCTGTATCTCGCCGCGCAATTCCGAAACTGTCTTCTCGATCACGACGAGATGAATGTTCTCCGACGAGGCGAAGGCGGTCCGCACCATCTGGATGAATTCCGTGTCCCGCGTGACCAGTCCGACCCGCTTGTTGTTCGTTGCCTTGGCGCTCATTGCCGCTCCTGCCAGTCTTGTCATGCAGGCACTGCGGGGGTCTCACCCGCGTCCGTGCCTCAAAATCCCGTGGTGTTCGGGGCGTTGACCATCTGCACCGGGGGTGCCTTCGGCGTGCCGTCATCGCCCGTTCCGCGCTCCGCCGGCGTTTCCAGGTCCGTGTCCTCCACCCCGGCCGGCCACGGGTCGACCATCTGCATCACCGTGTTTGCGGCGATGGCGTTGCCGGCATAGCTGCTCACGCCCTCGTTGCGCTGGTAGGCCTCGTGGGTGCAGCCGGACAGCGCCAGCACACCGGCCGCAAGCATGAATTTCGTTGCGTTGCCCATGGCCTGCCTCACTCGCTGTCCGGAAGATCGAGGAAATGACCCGGGCGGGTAACGGGCGCCCTGCCCTCGGCGATCTTCGCGCTGTTGATCCTGGATGTTTTCATCGTGTCGACATTGCCGAGAAAGAAGTCGGCCGTGCTCATCGGCTGTTCCGCGTCCAGCGGCGTCACCACCTTCTTCGTCGGATCGATCGGCTTGACGAGATGGGGCGTCACGATGATCACCAGGTCCGTCTCGCGCCGCTGGTAGGCCTTGGACGAAAAGAGCTGGCCGAGCACCGGCAGCTTGCCCAGCCCCGGCACACGGTCGGAGGTCGACATGTTCTCGCTTTGCAGGAGGCCCGCCAGCATGAACGACTGGCCGCTCTTCAGATCCACCGAGGTGCTTGCCCGCCGCACCACGAAGCCGGGAATCGCGATGTCCCCGATCCGGTAGGAGTTGGATGTGTCGACGGAGGAAACCTCTGGCGCGATGTCCAGGCTGATAAGGCCGTCCTCGAGCACGGTCGGCGTGAATTCCAGGCTGACGCCGAATTTCTTGAACTCGACCGTCACCGTGTCGTTGTCGCTGGCGACGGGAATGGGAAATTCGCCGCCGGCCAGGAAGCTGGCCTTCTGGCCGGACCGGGCGATCAGGTTCGGCTCGGCGAGGCGGCGCGCCATGCCGCGGTCCTCCAGCGCCTTGATCGCAAGGTCGATCCCGAGCCCGCCAGAGGCATAGGCGCCGATGATGTCGACCGCCGAGGCCCCGCTCGTGCGCGCCGTGTTGCCGTTGAAGCTGATGCCCCCCGCCGGTCCGACATAGGAGACCCCGATCTGGGCGCCCAGTTCCTGGCCGATATTGCGGTTCATCTCGACGAAACGGACATTGAGTTGCACCTGCTGCGAGGAGGTCAGCGTGACCGAATTGATCACTTCTTCCTCGCCCGAGAAACGCTTGGCGACCTTCTGTGCCTTCTCTGCCTGCACGGCATCGCGGGCCTTGCCCGACAGCACCACCCGGCCATTGGCCGTATCCACCCTGATGTCGGAGCCCGGCGCCACGTCGCGGATGCTGCGCGCCAGCCCGTCCGTGTCGAGCGTCACCTCGATGTCCACCGAGCCGACGAGATTGCGGTTGCTGTCAAACAGCGCGATACCGGTCGTCCCGAGATTGTTGCCGAGCACGTAGAAGGACGTATCCGTCAGCGGATTGACATTGGCGATGTCCGGATCGCCGATCACGATCTCGTAGAAGGCCGCATTGGTGCGGATGGTCTGCGGCTTGCCCTTGGCCACCTTCACCTTGGCGGTGGAACCGGCATTGATCTGGATGACCTGTGCCTGGGAGCGCGCATGGGCATCTGTCGGAACGCCAGCCCCTGCAAGCAAAGCCGCAGCGATGAGCGTGGCGGCGAAAAAGCGCCCAAGCATTGCCCTAGGGCCGTTCCGGCCAACCTGCTTTTCCTTCAATCCGTCCATGATCGTCCCCTCATCCGGCCCTCCGCCGGTCTGCCCCTGCATTCGCGCCCGTCAGCGCCGGATATCCCCTGTGGCGCCGCTGGACGGGACGTTGTAGACCTCCGCCTGCATCCCGCGCGTCACCTTGACTTCCGTGAGTTCCGCGGGCGCCGCATCGTCCCCGGTCTCGGTAACCGCCGGCAGCCCTGACGAGATCAGGCCTGTCAGCGATGAAAGCGTCGCGCTGTCCTTGGCACCGCCATCATTCTCGGCAGCCGCGAGCAGCGACAGCGAAACCTGCCCGACGGACCGCGCAAGCGCGATGCGGCGCGCATCCGAAGGCGTCACCTCCAGCGTGACCGTGCGCGAACCCGGCGTTCCGCCGCCATCACCGCCCGCACTCAGCACACGTGCGCCCGAGACCACCGTTTCGGTGATCATCTCGGCGCCGTTGATCCGCCCCGATTCCTCCGCCCCGATCGAGCGGGCGACCACCGAACCGCCATTGCGCGTCAGCACGACATCGACCCGGTCCCCCGGTGTCAGGAAGCCGCCGACGCCGGTGATCTCGTCAGCCGCGATCGTGACTGCCTGCATGCCCGGCGTAAGCCTGTTGGAAAGCGTGGCGCGCCCGTTGGGGCCCGACAGCTTGGCCAGAAGAACCGGTTCGTTTGCCTCGATTGCCGACAGCACCACGCGGCTTCCATCGGCCAGCACATCCTCTACGCTCGAATAGGCGCCATCCGGCAGCGCGTCCTTCGGCCACGGGATTTCCGTCATCGCGGCGGTATCGAGCGCGGATCCATAGGCGAGCGGCTGGCGGGCAACCACGATTGAGCCGAATTCGACCCTCGGTACCGTTTCGGTGACCACGGCCACGGGCTGCGGCTGGCGCGCTTCGGCTGCGTTCTCCAGCCACATGTTCGCCGCGAAGATCGAAAGCGATCCGAAGATGGCGGCGATGCCCAGCATGGGCACGATTTTCTTGTTCATCCCCTGCCCCCTGCAGCCGGAGTTTTTATTCATTAGCTGCACAACTATCAGACATTCCTAAAAAATATCGGAATCGGCGGGTAGGATTTGATTCAACATGTCGCGAAACACGCGGGGGAAGGCTTGCCCCCCGGTCGCGCCAAGGGCGCGAAATGTGCCATGATCGCCAGTGATTCGATTATTCCTCTCCGGGACACCGATGGACGACAGCAACGACCTCTTCTCGACCCTGAAGGATCATCAGGCCGCGCCTGAACCGCGGGCGGCGGAGCCCGCGGCGGAGCGGCGCGCGGCGCGCCAGGCCGATCCGGGCGAGACCTATTCGGCATCCGACATCGAGGTGCTGGAAGGCCTGGAACCGGTGCGCCGGCGCCCCGGCATGTATATCGGCGGCACCGACGACAAGGCGTATCACCACCTTTTCGCCGAGGTGATCGACAATTCCATGGACGAGGCCGTTGCCGGCCACGCCACCTTCATCGACGTCGAACTGGATGCCGGCGGCTTCCTGACGGTCACCGACAACGGCCGCGGCATCCCGGTCGATCCCCATCCCAAGTTCAGGGACAAGTCCGCCCTCGAGGTCATCATGACCACGCTCCATGCCGGTGGAAAGTTCGATTCCAAGGTTTACGAGACGTCCGGCGGCCTGCATGGCGTCGGCGTTTCGGTCGTCAACGCGCTCTCCGACAGCCTGGAAGTGGAAGTGGCGCGCGGCCGCAGGCTCTACCGCCAGCGCTTCTCGCGCGGCCACCCCCAGGGCGGGCTGGAAGAACTGGGAGAGGTGCACAACCGGCGCGGAACCAGGGTGCGTTTCCATCCCGATCCCGAAATCTTCGGCAAGGCGGCACGATTCGATCCGGCACGCCTCTTCAAGATGGCCCGCTCCAAGGCCTATCTTTTCGGCGGCGTCGAGATCCGCTGGACCTGCGCACCGGAACTGATCGATCCCAAGTCCGGCGTCGAGCCGAAGGCCACCTTCCATTTCCCCGGCGGCCTGAAGGACTACCTGGAGGCCAGCCTCGGCAAGGAACACCAGGTCACACGCGAGGTCTTCGCGGGCAAGAGCGAGAAGCAGAGCGGCCATGGCTCGGTGGAATGGGCCGTGACCTGGTATGGCGGCGACGGTTTCGTCAATTCCTACTGCAACACCGTGCCCACGCCCGAGGGCGGCACCCACGAAGCCGGATTCCGCACGGCGCTGACCAAGGGCCTGAAGGCCTATGCCGAACTGACCGGCGTCAAGCGCGCCTCCATCATCAGCAATGACGACGTGATGATCTCGGCCGCCGGCATGTTGTCGGTCTTCATCCGCGAGCCCGAATTCGTCGGCCAGACCAAGGACAAGCTGGCCACTGCCGAGGCCCATCGCATTGTCGAGAATGCCATTCGCGATGCCTTCGACCACTGGCTGGCTGCCAGTCCGCAACAGGCCTCCAACCTGCTCGACTGGGTGATCCAGCGCGCCGACGAGCGTATGCGCCGCCGCCAGGAAAAGGAAGTCAGCCGCAAGTCCGCCGTGCGCAAGCTGCGCCTGCCGGGCAAGCTGGCCGACTGCACGCAGAACGCCGCCGCGGGCGCGGAACTCTTCATCGTCGAGGGCGACTCGGCCGGCGGTTCCGCCAAGCAGGCCCGCGACCGCGCCACCCAGGCGGTCCTGCCGCTGCGTGGCAAGATTCTCAATGTCGCAAGTGCCGGGCGCGACAAGCTCGCCGGCTCCCAGCTGATCCAGGATCTGGTCCAGGCGCTCGGCTGCGGGACGCGCTCGAAGTACCGCGAGGACGACCTGCGCTACGACCGCGTGATCATCATGACGGACGCCGATGTCGACGGTGCGCATATCGCGTCGCTGCTGATCACCTTCTTCTACCAGGAAATGCCGGACCTCATCCGCAACGGTCATCTCTTCATGGCCGTGCCGCCGCTCTACAAGCTGACCCAGGGCGGCAAGACCATGTATGCCCGCGACGACGCCCACAAGGACGAACTCCTGAAGACGGAGTTCTCCGGCCGCTCCAAGGTCGAGATCGGACGGTTCAAGGGTCTGGGCGAGATGATGGCAAGCCAGCTCAAGGAAACCACGATGGACCCGCGCAAGCGCACGCTTCTGCGCGTTGAGATGATCTCGGACGCGGAGATCACGAGGACAGCCGTGGACGACCTCATGGGAACAAGGGCCGAAGCCCGTTTCCGCTTCATCCAGGACAATGCGGCCTTCGCCGACGCGGAGATGCTCGACGTCTGATCCCGCCGCCGCGCCGCTGGATCACGCCGGCGCGCCGCTGGATCACGCAGCCGCGATGGCGAGTGCGTGGCCGCGGGCGTTGAGGCGCAACTGGTCGAGGTGGATCGACTTCAGCAACGCGATCAGGTCGTCATTGACGGCCTTGGGCGGCACCGTGGCACCCGGCGTTGCGCCCAGTTCCTGCAGCATCAGCCAGGTCACCTCCTGCACGCCGGTGACGCGTTTGCCGAGCGCGACCCCCCGCCAGACGCCGAGCGCCCGCAGGATCACCGCATGCGAAGCCTCGGCCAGGCCGCAATCCCGGAAAAGCGCCCGCAACGCATTGTCGCGGCCATGGCTGAGCAGGCCGGAAATGCGCTTTTCCGTCTGGCCGGATAGCGAGACGAGGATGGCGCCGAAGAAATCGATCTTGCCATGGGCGACCGCGCGCACGATGAAGCCTGTCGTGAGATCGCCCTTGAGCCGCAGATGTTCCACAAGGGCCGGCGTCTCGTGCGCCGGCGTGTTCTCGATCAGGCCGATGGAAGCCTTCGTGCAGGCATCCTTGACAAGCCGCGCGGCGCGCGCCTGCCCGATCAGCCCCTTGAGCAGCGGCGAGGCCGAGAGTGCCTCGCCCACCTTGACCAGCAGCTGATGGCGCACATGGGCCGGAAGTGCGGGATGGTCGAGCAGGGCCTTGCGAACTCCCGCCTCGTGGCCGAGCCGCTCGGCGACCCGGGCAAGCGATATGGCAGCGATCTGCGCGCCGTCATTTCCGAGCAGTTCGATCACCGCTTCGCCTTCGCCGATCTCGGCGAGCACCGCGCATACGGTGGACGAGAGCGTGCAACGCATGGCGATAAGCCTTTGCACCTTGCCGCATCCCTCCGCCGCCCGGTCGATCAGGTCGACATCGCTGAGCAGCGGCGAACGCACCAGGACCAGCGCTGCAACTTCCGGCTGGTCGGCCGCTAGCGACGCGACCACCTGGGGCGGCGCGGAGGGCGAAAGCGACAGGGCTTCGGCCAGGGCTGCGCGAACCTTCGGAGACGGATCGTCGAGCAGGAGCGTGAGGGCCGATTCGGCCGCACAGCGGTGTTCGAAGCTCATCTCGGAACGAAGATAGGCCCTTGCCAGCGCGCTGGCTGCCGCCGCCCTCTCCGTCACGTTCGCCGTTTCGATCCACCGCAGGAATTTCTGGACTATCATCGGGCCCCACCACCACTAGCACGTTGTTTTCCCACGCTAGGGGGAAATGGTTTACGAAGCGTTCACCATGTTTTTCCAGCCCCTTGCCCGCCACATGCTGTCCGGCCTATCAATGGCGCATCGTATCGAGGGAGGTGGTCCATGGCCGGTCTTTGGCTGGAGGAATTCGAGGTCGGGCAGGTCATTCGCCACCCGCTCACGAAATCGGTGACGGAAAGCGACAACATGCTGTTTTCTGTCATGACGCTGAACCCGCAACCGCTGCACGTCGATTTCGACTTCGCCGCGAAGAGCGAATGGGGCAAGCCGCTGGTCAACTCCCTGTTCACGCTGGGCCTCATGATCGGCATTTCCGTGCACGACACCACCATGGGCACCACCATCGGCAATCTCGGCATGACCGATACGGTGTTCCCGCACCCGGTCTTTCATGGCGACACGATCCGGGTCGAAACGGAGGTTCGCTCGGTACGCGAATCGAAGTCGAAGCAGGACCGCGGCGTTGTCGAATTCGAGCACCGCGCCTTCAACCAGGACGGCATTCTCGTGGCGCGCTGCGTGCGCCAGGCCATGATGCGCAAGCGGCCAATGGAGGCCTGAGACCATGCGATCACTTCTCTTCGTGCCCGGCGACAGCCAGCGCAAGATGGACAAGGGACTGGCTTCGGCAGCCGACATACTCTTGATCGACCTTGAGGATTCCGTCGCCCTTGCCGCCAAGCCCGACGCCCGCAAACTGACCGCGGACATGCTCGCGGCCAATGGCAGCGCCCATCCCGGCCGTCTTTTCGTGCGCGTCAACGCGCTGGACACCGGTCTCACCGGCGATGACCTCGACGCGGTGATGGCAGCCCGCCCGGCCGGCATCATGCTGCCCAAGTGCAACAGCGCGGCCGACGTCATCGCGCTTGATGCGCTGCTGACGGAGGCCGAATCCGCCCATGGCCTGGAAACACGGTCCACGCGCCTGCTGCCGATCATCACCGAGACGTCCGCCGCGGTTCTGAACGCCCACACCTACGCCGCTTCGCCCCTGCCGCGCCTGGCTGGCATGACATGGGGTGCAGAAGATCTTTCAGCTGACATTGGCGCCCGGACCAACCGCGATTCGCACGGCGCCTATACCGACGCCTTCCGCCTGGCGCGCACCGTCACGCTTCTGGCCGCCAATGCCGCCGGCACAGCGGCGGTGGACACGGTCTTCCCCGCCTTTTCGGACATGGACGGTTTCGAACGCGAATGCCGCGACGCCGAACGTGACGGCTTTACGGCCAAGATGGCCATCCATCCCGCCCAGGTGGAGGTGATCAATCGCGTCTTCACCCCCTCGCCGGAAGCGGTTGCCGAATCCCGGCAGGTTGTCGAGGCCTTCGAGGCGGCCGGCAATCCGGGCGTGGTCGGAATCGATGGAAAGATGTATGACAGGCCGCACCTGCGCCGCGCCGAGCGCATCCTTGCGCGGGCCAGTGCTGCCGGGATCATCTGATCACGGCCGCCCTGCCCGGGACAACGCCTAGCGGCATTCGGGCATGGCAAGCAGTTCCAGATCCACCAGCCGCCCCTTGATGCGGAAGTCGCCGTAATCCGTGTCGAAATCACGGGCAATGCCGCTGTCGTGCAGCTTGAATCCGATCCGGTAGATCGGCGTGGCATCGGTGTCGGGTTGCGGATCGTCGAAATAGGCGATGGACACAGCCCAGTAGGGTTTGTCCGACAGGGCCGCAGCCGCCGTTGTTTCCTCGTCCCCGGCCGAAGACTCCTTGCGCGCACCGATGATGACGGTCGTCGTGAGCACCTTGTCGGCGCCTTCGGTTCCGTCGAAGATCGTCGTCTCGTAGAAATGCTCGCCGTTGCGCGCCCGCTCCAGCAGGTCGATCATGTGTTCCGCCGGAAACAGTGCCGGCGTCAGCCGCACAGTGCCTTCGTCGGGCTTTTCGAGATCCACCTTGACGCCATCGGATACGGCATGCGCGGTGCCCTTCACTTCCTTGTCCAGTTGTTCGTCCACATAGGACTTGGTCACGAAGGTGAAGAGGTCCTGCTCCGGATTCTCGTAGGTCGCCACCTGCTGGTCGATCATCCGGGCGTTCTCGGCCGTCTGGAACTGGGTGACGGACCGGAAACTGACCGTGTAGCCGTCACAGGCAGAGCCGTTGAACTCGTAGACCATGCGCCCGCTGACCCCGGAAATGCCGGACCGTTCCGATGCGTCGATCAGGCTGAGGTCGTAGACCGCCCGGTGCGGCGCCAGTTGCGGCGCGGACAGCGCCGGCGTGATCGCGCCTGAAACGACAAGGGCTGCTATCAACGGTGCACGCATCAGTTCATCCTGCTCTTGCGCCACGCTGGCCCACCGTGGCATCTCTTCTTCCATGTGCTGCCAGGCTTTGGCATTTTCGTGGCCGGCCGGCAGGCACACCAGCAAACCGTACTATTCCAGTCCTTCACAAAAAGGAAAAGCCGAACATGGGAGAATCCGCAGAGCAAAGGCTCGCCGCCATGGGAATCGAACTGCCCGAGCCAGCCGCGCCGGCAGCCAACTACGTCGCCTTCATGCAATCGGGCAATCTGCTGTTCACAGCCGGGCAACTGCCGCTGAAGGACGGCAAGCTCGTCGCAAGCGGGCTTGTCGGCCGCGATCTCGACACCGCAGCCGGTGCGGAAGCTGCGAAGTGGTGCGCGGTCAACATCCTTGCGCAGGCGCGGATGGCGCTGGGTTCGCTGGACCGCGTCGCGCGGATCGTGAAGATCACGGTCTTCGTCGCCTCCGCACCCGGTTTCACCGAGCAGCATCTCGTCGCCAATGGCGCTTCGGATCTGCTCGTTGCCGCACTTGGCGACAAGGGACGCCATGCCCGCTCGGCGGTCGGGATGGCGGCGCTGCCGCTCAATGCGCCCGTCGAGGTCGAGGCCGTCATCGAGGTTGCCTGATCAATGAAGCCTTTCCGGGAATGGCTCACCGCGCGCCCCATCGCCCATCGCGGCCTGCATGATCTCAATCGCCATGTCTGGGAAAACACGATGGCGGCCTTTGACGCTGCCATCGCCGGTTCCCTTGCCATCGAATGCGATGTGCGCCTGACGCGCGACGGCATCCCGGTCGTCTTTCACGACGACAACCTCAAGCGCCTTGCCGGACGCGACGGCCTCGTCCACGAGACGGCGTCAGCCGATATGCTGGCAATGACGATCGGCGGCACTGCCCAGCGCGTGCCCTCGCTGGAAGCGATGCTCGCCGGGGTGGCAGGCCGGGTTCCGCTGGTCATCGAACTGAAAGGCGTCGAAGGGCACGACGAAGGCCTTGTGTCCGCCGTCGGCCGCTTGCTGGCCAGCTATGACGGTCCTGCCTGCATCATGTCCTTCGATCATTGGCTGGTGCGAAGGTTCCGCGCCGAGGCCCCCGGCATTCCGGCCGGCCTGACCGCCATGGGAGTGCGCCCGGAACAATTGGAACGTCACTTCAGCATGCTGGCACACGATATTGATTTCACGTCATTCTACATCGACGAAATGGACAATCCCTTCGTCCGCATGATGCGGGAGAAGCTCGATCGTCCGGTCATATCCTGGACGGTGCGTACCGCCCGCCAGGTCGCCGCTTCGCGGGCGCTGGCCGACCAGATGACCTTCGAGGGCTTCGATCCGGATACAACGGACGGCAATTGAGCAAAGCCATGCTTGCCGCGCGCCGCCCCCGCGATATGTTTTTCCCATGACCGGGGCCGCACCGACACAGCGAGACGATTTCAGCCTGCGCGCAATCGCCGGCATGGACGGATTCGACGCCGGGCAATGGGATACGCTTTCCGGGACAAGCCGGATCGGTCCCGGTACCTACAACCCGTTCCTGTCCCATGCCTTCCTCTCCGCCCTGGAAGAATCCGGATGCGTTTCCCGCGAGACCGGCTGGCTGCCGCGTCACCTGGCCCTTGAAGCCCCGGACGGACGGTTGGTCGGGGCTGTACCCTGCTATCTGAAATCGCACAGCCAGGGCGAATATGTCTTCGATCACGGCTGGGCCGATGCCTTCGAGCGCGCCGGCGGGCGCTATTACCCCAAGCTGCAGGTCTCCATTCCCTTCACGCCCGCCACTGGCCCGCGCCTGCTTGCGCCAGAGGGTTCCGCGCGCGAAGGCGTGCAGGTGGCGCTTGCCGAGGGGCTGAAGGCCTTTGCCGGCCAGTTGGGTGTCTCCTCGGCCCATGTCACCTTTGCTCCGCTGGATGAAGTGCAGATCCTGCGGGATCGCGGCTTCCTGCACCGCATCGACCAGCAGTTCCACTTCACCAATGACGGCTATGGAAGCTACGACGATTTTCTCTCCACCCTTGCCTCCCGCAAGCGCAAGGCGCTGAAGAAGGAACGCCGCGCCGCGCTGGAAAACGGCATTACCGTCGAATGGCTGACCGGAAGCGGCCTGACCGAAAGCGCCTGGGATGATTTCCATGCCTTCTACATGGATACCGGCAGCCGCAAATGGGGCCGGCCCTATCTCAACCGCCGCTTCTTCTCCCTCATCGGCGAGCGGATGGCCGACGACATCCTGCTCGTCATGGCACGCCGCGACGGCCGCTACATCGCCGGCGCGATCAATTTCATCGGTGCCGGAACCCTGTTTGGCCGCCATTGGGGCTGCGTCGAGGATCATCCTTTCCTGCATTTCGAGGTCTGTTATCACCAGGCCATCGATTTCGCGATTGCCAAGGGGTTGCGCACCGTGGAAGCCGGAGCGCAGGGCGAGCACAAACTGGCCCGCGGCTACATGCCGGTCACGACGCATTCTGCCCACTGGATCGAACACGAGGGTTTACGCAACGCCGTCGCCGACTACCTTGAGCACGAACGCCGGCAAGTAAGCGGCCTCGGCGACGTACTTGCCAATCACGGCCCGTTCCGCAAGATTGGTGATGGCGTCACGCCGTGACGCATTCGTGCCTTGTTTGTCCGGCATACCATGGCCGGAAACACCGGACAGGCGCTTGACGCCTGCCCCGTCTGCCCACCCCCGCCCACAAACGGATACCCTGTCATCGAAAAAACCGTTCTCAATATCCCGATGCACCGCCTGTTCTACGTCAGCACCGCGACACAGCCGTTCAACGAATCCACGCTTGCCGCACTGGTGGAAGAGGCTGCCGGTGCGAACCTGCGCGACGGCGTCACGGGCGCCCTGGCCTACAACGGCGTGAATTTCGCGCAGGTGCTCGAAGGCAACGAACCTGTCCTTGACAGTCTCATGGCCCGCATTCGGGCCGATCCGCGCCATTCGGGCGTGATCATCGTGCGAACGGGCCCCGCGAAAAGGCGCCGCTACGACGGGTGGAGCATGAAGCGTGTCGATGGCCGCGATTTCAAGGAATTGCTTGACGCGGCCATGCAGGACTGATCATCCCTGGCGTGACTGGTCGCAACACAGGATGAGAGGAACCCATGTCCGCCGCCTATGACAATGACAACGTCTTCGCCAGGATCCTGCGCGGGGAGATTCCCTCGCACAAGCTCTACGAGGATGACGAGACCTTCGCCTTCATGGACATCATGCCGCGCGGAGACGGCCATTGCCTGGTGATTCCCAAGCGCCCGGCCCGCAATATCCTGGATGTCGATCCGCAGAGCTATGCCGCAGTCGGCCGGACGGTCCGGAAACTGGCGCGCGCGGTGGTCAAGGCCTTCAACGCCGATGGCATCACCATCCAGCAGTTCAATGAACCCGCGGGCGGACAGGTGGTGTTCCACCTCCATGTTCACGTCATTCCGCGCTTCGACGGCGTCAAGCTCAAGCCCCATACCGGCGACATGGAAGACCAGGCCGTCCTGGCATCCAATGCGGAAAAGATCCGCGCCGCGCTGGCCACGGACTGAAGCCCCGGCGGACTTTTTTCAGGTGGCGGTGGCGACCATGCCCATCACCAGCGCCGCCTCGGCTGCGAGGATGCCGAAGATCATCCGTTTCCCTGTCGCAAGATAAACCGCGAAGCCGGCTGCAAGCGCCCCGATCCGGACCGCCACGGGCAGCGTCGCCAGCGGCCCTTGCGGATGGACGACGAGATTGCCGATGACCGCTGCCACCAGCGCCGTCGCAATGCAGCGAACAAGGACGAGCCAGCGCGACGTCTCGTCCAACCGCCCGCCAAGCGCAACGCCAGCCCAGCGCCAGAGGTCGGTCGGCAGCCAGCCGGCAAGCGCAATGAAGACAAACGGCCACCACCAGGCATTGTCGCCCTGGAGCATCGTCATCGGCCGCCCTCCGCTCTGGAAGTTAAGACATGAAAGGCGAACGCAGCAAAGCCCGCGATCAATCCCGCAGCCAGCAGGTCGAAGCCCGGCAGGACCGGATGCAGGACCGGGCCCAGTGCCATGCCCCCCAGCATGGCGCCATGGCTTGCCCGTTCGCGCGCCGATGACCACAGCGAGAACAGGAAATAGGCCGGCGTGAGGAAGACCAGCGCCGCCGCGGCCAGTGGCGGCAGGGCTGCCGCGGTGCCGTAGACGATCACGAGGACAACCAGCATGGCGGCGATCAGCGTGCTGCCGATGCCACCGTAGAACGCCGTGCGCCGCTCGCGCGGAACGTCGCGGAACCGCTCCATGGCCAGGACCCAGGACGTCACCGCCACGAAATGCGACAGCAGGTAGAGTACCCAGCGCCGTGTCCGGCCGGTGCGCATTTCCGGAACGATGGCAACCACCATCGGCATCAGGCGCACCGATGTGAGCGTCACGGCGATGGCAGCCGCAGGCAACGAAGCGCCTGACGCCATGGCCCCCAGCAGCACGATCTGCGCGGGAAGCGCCCAGATGATCGCGGTCATGAACATGGCCTCGGCCAGTGACAGCCCCGTGTCGCGGGCGATGGCGCCAAAGCCGATGAAGGCGCCGCACAGGATCAGGCCCGGCAGTGAAAGGGCCGTGCGTGCGCCGCGAAGGAACCAACGGCCGGCGCTGCCGGTTGGCTCATCGGTCTGGACTGGTTCGCGAGGAAAGGCGGACGACATGATCCGCGCATAGCATTCCCGCATGGCTGGCGCGATGCGAAAAAACCTGTTTTCCGGATCAAGCCGTTTTCACCGGAAAAGCAAACGGGCCGCCCGAAGGCGGCCCGCGTGAAACGCATCGGTAGCTGGTCAGCCCTTGCGCGGCACCTGCGGAACCCCGGCGCGGCGCGGCGCCTTGCCGCCCTCGTCGGGCTTGACGGCAGGCTTGGCAGCCTTGGCGCGCGGCTTTTTAGCAGCCTTCGGCTTGGCCGCCGTTTTCGGCTTGCCCTCCGGGTCTTCCTTCTTCGGCTTGACAGGCACGTCGTCGGCGATCGTTTCGAGCTTCAGGGCGGTCTTGCCGTCCTCCTTCTCCTCGACGCCGACCCGCACCGTTCCGCCCTTCTTGAGCTTGCCGAAAAGCACTTCCTCGGCCAGCGGCTTCTTGATGTGCTCCTGGATCACCCGGCCAAGCGGACGTGCGCCCATGCGTTCGTCGTAACCGCGCTCGGCCAGCCATTCGATGGCGTCCTGCGTCAGGTCGAAGGTCACCCCGCGTTCGGACAATTGCGCTTCAAGCTGCATGACGAACTTCTGTACCACCTTGTGGATCACCGGCACCGGCAGCGAGCCGAACGGGATGATCGCATCGAGGCGGTTGCGGAATTCCGGCGTGAACAGCTTGTTGATCGCCTCCATGTCGTCGCCTTCACGCTTCGACGAGCCGAAGCCGATGGCGGCCTTGGCCATGTCGGACGCGCCGGCATTGGTCGTCATGATCAGGATGACGTTCCGGAAGTCGATCTTCTTGCCGTTGTGGTCGGTCAGCTTGCCGTGGTCCATGACCTGCAACAGGATATTGAACAGGTCAGGATGCGCCTTCTCGATCTCGTCGAGCAGCAGCACGCAGTGGGGATGCTGGTCGACGCCGTCGGTCAGCAGGCCGCCCTGGTCGAAGCCGACATAGCCGGGAGGCGCACCGATGAGCCGCGAGACCGTGTGCCGCTCCATGTATTCCGACATGTCGAAACGCAGCAGCTCGACGCCCAGCGAGGAGGCAAGCTGCTTGGCCACTTCCGTCTTGCCGACGCCCGTGGGACCGGAGAACAGGTAGCAGCCGATCGGCTTGTCGGGCTCGCGCAGTCCGGCACGCGCCAGCTTGATGGACGAAGCCAGCGCCTCGATGGCCAGGTCCTGGCCGTAGACGGTTGTCTTGAGCTTCGATTCCAGCCCCGCCAGCACCGCCTCGTCGTCGGCCGAAACCGACTTGGGCGGAATGCGGGCCATCGTGGCCACCGTTTCCTCGATCTCCTTGACGCCGATCTGCTTGCGCCGCTTCGAGACCGGCAACAGCATTTGCGACGCGCCGGTCTCGTCGATCACGTCGATCGCCTTGTCGGGCAGCTTGCGATCCGAGATGTAGCGCGCGGAAAGCTCCACGGCCGCCTTGATGGCGTCATTGGTGAACTTCACCTTGTGGAAGTCCTCGAAATAGGGCTTCAGCCCCTTCATGATCTCGATGGCATCTTCCAGCGTCGGCTCGTTGACGTCGATCTTCTGGAACCGGCGCACCAGTGCGCGGTCCTTCTCGAAGAACTGGCGGTATTCCTTGTAGGTCGTCGAGCCGATGCAGCGGATCGCACCCGAGGACAGCGCCGGCTTGAGCAGGTTCGAGGCGTCCATGGCCCCGCCCGACGTCGCGCCGGCACCGATCACCGTGTGGATCTCGTCAATGAACAGCACGGCACCAGGAAAATTTTCCAGTTCCTTGACCACCTGCTTGAGGCGCTCCTCGAAATCGCCGCGGTAGCGCGTCCCGGCAAGCAGTGTGCCCATGTCGAGCGAGAAGATCGTCGCGTCCTTGAGCACTTCCGGCACGTCGCCTTCGACGATGCGCTTGGCAAGCCCTTCGGCGATCGCCGTCTTGCCCACGCCGGGATCGCCGACGTAGAGCGGATTGTTCTTGGAGCGGCGGCACAGCACCTGGATGGTCCGGCTGATCTCGGCGGCGCGCCCGATCAGCGGATCGATCTTGCCGGCCCGCGCCTTGTCGTTGAGATTGACGCAATAGGCGCTGAGCGCGTCCTGCTGCTTCTTCTTCGCGCCCGCATCCTCCTCGTTGCTGCCGGTCGGCGGAGTGCTCTGCTCCTCCTCGGCGCCGCGCGGAGGACGGCTCTGGCTTGCGCCGGGCCGCTTGGCGATGCCGTGCGAAATGTAGTTGACCGCATCGTAACGGGTCATCTCCTGCTCCTGCAGGAAATAGGCGGCATGGCTCTCGCGCTCGGCGAAGATGGCGACGAGCACATTCGCACCCGAAACCTCCTCGCGGCCCGATGACTGGACGTGGATCACCGCCCGCTGGATGACGCGCTGGAAACCGGCCGTCGGCTTTGAATCCTCGTCGTAACCGGTGACCAGATTGTCCAGTTCCGTGTCCAGATAGTGCGTGATCGTGCGCCGCAACTCGTCGAGATCGACGTTGCAGGCCCGCATCACCGCCGCGGCATCCTGGTCTTCGAGCAACGCCAGGAGCAAATGTTCCAGCGTGGCGTATTCGTGGTGCCGATCGTTGGCGAATGTCAGGGCCTGGTGCAGCGCTCTTTCGAGGCTTTGCGAGAAAGCCGGCATGAAATCCTCACTTTTTCTCCATCACGCATTGCAATGGATGCTGGTGCTGGCGCGCGAAGTCCATGACCTGGGATACCTTGGTCTCCGCGACCTCGTAGGTGTAGACGCCACATTCGCCGACACCGTGATTGTGAACATGGAGCATGATCCTTGTGGCGTTTTCGCGATCCTTGAAAAAGAACCGTTCAAGCACGTGGATGACGAACTCCATCGGCGTGTAGTCGTCGTTGAGCAGGAGGACGCGATAGAGACTGGGCTTCTTCGTCTTCGGCTTCGTACGCGTGATGACCGACGTGCCGCGTCCGGTACCGCCGCCTTCACCGTCCTCTCCATTCATCCGCACCGAGTGCCTTTCCGCTGTACACATCATCGCATTGCCCGGGCCCGGTTTGTCCTTCGTCCTGTCACGAGACCATCATGTAGTTTTTCTCTTGCGGATTTTAAGGCCTGGCCAGCGCCTTGCAAGGGCTACCGGCGCGCCCTTCGCGAAGTTTTCGGTCTCGTCCGGAACAGACGAAGGGTTCGTTTTGTCGTGACAAAACAAAAAGCTCCGCCGCTGGACGCGACGGAGCCGATCATTGTAGCGGTGCGGGCCGCAGAAAGCCGGGCGTTGCCTTACTTGGCCTTGGACATCGCCGATTCGAACGGCTTGTAGGCTTCCTTGGCAAGGTCAGCATAAAGGTCGCTCATCTTTGCCGTCTGGGCAACGAACTGCTCGTAGGCGCTCTTGGCGTATTCGCTCTGCACCTCGATCGCCTTGTCCATGGACTTCACACCGGACAGCTTCTCGAAATAGCCCGAGCCCATCTCCATGGACTTCTTGGCATATTCGGCGGACTCGGTGGCGATGGTCTGGAACGCCTGCGACAGCGACGCGAAGGACTTCAGGCCGTTGTCCATCATTTCCTTGGAGGCGGCATTCATCTCGTCGAAATTCTTCATCATGGGGTTGTCCTCTCGATGCTGGGCAAACCGGATTGTTGCGATGCACATACAGTAGTGTGCATTGCACAATCCGTCAAGTGATTTGCTGCAATTCAGGAGGGAAAGAGCGAGCCGAAACAATTAATGATTAAGTCAACTATTCAGCGACTTCGAAAAATCCGGTTCACACCTCGCTTACCATAAACGGATTGGTAACGCTGTTCCCGCAGGATGCCCCTGTCCGTTCGGGCGGCCCGGCCGTCCCTGACAGGAAACCCCGAACCTTCCAGGTGCAATCTTGCGTGCATTCCTTGTCTCGATAGTCTCCCTCGCCCGAAAGGCATCCGCCGCAACGCTGGCCGGATTGACGATGGCCGGCCTGCTTGCCGCAACCGTTCCGGGCCATGCCGGATCGAAATATGCCGGCATTGTCGTGGACGCGAACACCGGCAAGACGCTCTACGAATCGAACGCCGACTCCCTGCGGTATCCCGCATCCCTGACAAAGATGATGACGCTCTACATCGCCTTCGAGGCGCTGAAAGCCGGCAAGGTTTCCAAGTCCACGCGCATTCCCGTATCCGCCTATGCCGCCGGCCGCCCGCCGTCGAAACTGGGGCTGAGGCCTGGCCAGACGATCACGCTGGAATCGGCGATCTACGCCCTCGTCACGAAATCGGCAAACGATGTCGCCTCGGCGCTGGGCGAATATTTCGGCGGCTCGGAAGCCGGCTTCGCCAGGATCATGACGGCCAAGGCCCGTTCGCTGGGCATGAACCGCACGGTCTTCCGCAATCCCCATGGCCTGCCTGACGCCCGGCAGGTCACGACCGCGCGCGACATGGCCCGTCTCGGCATAGCCCTTCGCGAACATTTTCCGCAGTACTACGGCTACTTCTCGACCCGCGTCTTCAATTACGGCAAACGGCGCTACCGCAACCACAACCGCCTTCTCGGCAAGGTTCGCGGCGTCGACGGCATCAAGACCGGATATACCCGCGCCTCCGGCTTCAACCTTGTATCCTCCGTGCGCAGCGGCAAGCGCAGTGTCGTGGCCGTGGTCATGGGCGGGCGCACCGGCGCCAGCCGCAATGCCCAGATGAAGAAACTGATCGCCGCTTACCTGCCCAAGGCATCGACCCGCGATCGCGGCAATCTCGTCGCAAAGGGCAAGGCCGCGAATGTGCAGGTCGCCGGCCTTCCCGTCCTTCCGCGCACCGACATTCCCGTTCCGGCACCCAAGCCCGTTTCGGTTGCCAACACAGAGACCATAGCCAGTGCATCCTCAACCCCACTGGTCGATCCGGTTCGCACCGCGGCCGTCGCGCCGGCACTGAAAGCTGCTCCCTCACCGGAGGGCTGGGTGGTGCAGGTTGCCTCGCTTGCCTCACGGGATGAGGCTGTGGCCTTCCTAGACAGCGTCCGCGGCAGGGCCGGTTCGGTCCTTGCGAGTGCCGAGGGCTTCACGTCGACCTTCGAGAAGGACGGCATTCTCTACTACCGTGCCCGGTTCGGCGGCTTTGCCGGCAAGGATGCGGCCTGGAAGGCCTGTTCCAGCCTCAAGCGCCGCAAGATCAACTGCTACGCCACCGAGCAGTAGCTTCCCGTTCCGCCGGCGCCGGACAAACCGGCGCTGGCTAGTTCCGCCCCCTTCTCTCCGGGGCTTTGTTTTGCGTCGTTCGGAGAATATGTCATGACACAGCAGAACCATGTGTCCGTCACGGGACCCAGCGCCGCACCGGTGCCTGCGCCTGCCAACGCTCTCCTGTCTGCCCGCAATGCACTGGAAGCCGGGCGAAAGCCGGTCCGACTGCGCACCCGCGATCTCGTCGGCCTGCTGATCAGCCACGGCGCCCGTGCGCTGCGCCAGTCGCGTGCTCCTGTCACCGTGCGCCTGCACGTGTCCGCCCCTCGCGGCGGTCTCGCGGTCCGCTACAGCTATCGCGCCTGACCCCCGTCGGCGTCAGTCGGCGAAAATGTCGGGCAAGGCGATGGTCTCTCCGGCACAAGCAGCGTATTGCCGGCGCCGTTCCGCCCTGCGCAGCCCTTCTTCGCCAATCGGTAAACGGAGCGCGGCAACGAGCTGGCGGATCTCCTGGCGCGCAGCCAGATGCGACAATGTCGGACGCGTGCCAAGGACGCGGTCATCCAGTTCGTCCAAAGCCGTCAGCCCGAGCGGAAAGAACTCCCGGAAGATGACGCGCTCGGATATCCCGTCCGCCATGCGGAAACCAAGCCGGGCCGAAAGCTTGCGCAATCCCTCATCCACCTTCATTTCATTGCGTGATGAAATGGGTGACATGCGATTGCGCACGACGATCCAGTCCAGCATGGTGTTGTCTGCGGCCCGGCGCTCGCGCCGGGCATCCCTCACCGATTGGGCATAGGGCGAAACATCCACCGCGTCGCAGGAATCGGGCGCGATCCTGGCGAGCACATCGAGATCGACGAAGCTGTCATTTACCGGGGTGACCAGCGTGTCGCAGATGCGGTGGGCAAGCCGGTTGAGATAAGTGTCGGCCCCCGGCGTGTCCACGACGACAAAATCATGCCTGTGCTCGATGTCGGCCAGCGCGGCCGTCAGGGCGCGCATCTCCGCATTTTCGGCATCCGCCACCAGCGCACGGCGAATGGCCGGTACGTGGAAATGCTGCGGCATTTCCAGCGGCAGGCCGGTGGCACCCGCCCATCGGCGGCGGTTTTCCAGGTAGCGTGTCAACGAAAGCTGCCGGCCGTCCAGGTCGATTGTCGCAACGCGATTGCCCGCCTTCAGCAGGAAGATGGCCAAATGCATCGCGGTTGTCGACTTGCCCGAACCGCCCTTTTCGTTGCCGCAGACAATCACGTGGGCCGCGGTGCGGCCGTTACCCGGCTTCGGACTGGACGAAGCAGACATGAACATTTCCTGATCCCCGGCACTTTGTGTGCAGGGAAAGACTGCCTCCTGAACCGTCAGGTTGCAAGTTTCCTGACGCAACGGAAGGAAATACTTGCCGGATTGGTAAACCCTTGCGCCGTGCGAGGCAGCGCCGGCTGCTACAGCAGTCCGAGTTCCGACAATTCGCTTTCCAGTTCCACGGGCAACGTTCCGTCGGCGCTTCCTGAGAGGTCGGCCGGTGCGTCCTCCGGCTTCAGATAGCGCCAGCCCTGGAAAGGGCGCTTCGGCACCGGCCTCGTGCGTACGAGCGCCGGTTCCAGGACCAGCCGGCAGCGTTGCACGCCGTCTTCGGCCTGGAACGTCTCGATGTCGATGAACGTCTGGCGGCACAGGATCATGCCCTTGATCACCCAGTAGATCGATCCGCCATCGAGGATTTCGGAGACGCGGCGCGGCACCATGCGGGTCGTGTGCCAGTATTTCTCGCCCAGGCCGGCGGCGCGCGCCTGCGCGCAACGATGCGCGATCCAGCCTTCCAGGTCATCCACGTTGTCCGTGCCAACCGACAATTTGAGCAGGTGAAGGGTCATGGACGCAGTATCTATCCGGCTGGCGCAGGCATTCAAGCGATCACTGACACGTTCTCCACAGGCGGCGTTCGTCACCGGCTGCTTCAGCACTCCGGAACATTGACGGCCAGGCCGCCAAGCGCGGTTTCCTTGTAGCGGCTGTCCATGTCGCGGCCGGTTTCGGCCATGGTGCGGATGCAGGCATCCAGCGAGACGATGTGCGCCCCGTCGCCGCGCATGGCCAGCGATGCCGCCGTCACGGCCTTGACCGCCCCGAGCGCGTTGCGCTCGATGCAAGGCACCTGGACGAGGCCCGCCACCGGGTCACAGGTCATGCCGAGATGGTGTTCCAAAGCAATCTCGGCCGCATTCTCCACCTGTTCAGGCGTTCCGCCCATCACCGCCGCCAGACCGGCCGCGGCCATGGCAGAGGCCGAACCCACCTCGCCCTGGCACCCGACTTCCGCACCTGAAATGGATGCGTTGTGCTTGATGATCCCGCCGACCGCCGCGGCGGTGAGAAGGAACTCGCGGCGCTGGGCGCCGTCCATGCCGTCGTGAAAGCGCATGGCATACTTCAGAACCGCCGGCACCACCCCGGCCGCGCCATTGGTCGGCGCCGTCACGACCTTGCCGCCCGCCGCGTTCTCCTCGTTGACGGCCATGGCGTAGACCGCCAGCCAATCGTTCGCCGCGATGGGATTGAGGCGGTTCGACAGGCTCTCTTCCTGCAAACGCGCATGCATCGCGGCGGCCCGGCGGCGCACCTTGAGACCGCCCGGCAACTCGCCATGCGCCGCAAGGCCGCGTTCGATGCAGGCATCCATGGCTTCCCAGATCCGGTCGAGACCGCCATCAAGCTCCATGCGGGCCATGCGCGCCTCCTCGTTGGCCCTTTTCATGCCCGCGATGGACAGGCCGCTGTCCCGCGCCATCGCCAGCATCTCGGCGGCATTGGAAAAGGGAAATGGCGCACCCGGCCGATCTTCCGGCCCGGGCCCCTGGTGGACCGTGTTGAGTTCCTCCTCGGTCACCACGAAGCCGCCCCCGACCGAGTAATAGACGCGGCGCAGCAGCACGCGCCCGTCATCGTCATGCGCCTGGAAGGCCAAACCGTTGGCATGGCCTGGCAGCGGGTTCTTGCGATCGATCGCAAGGTCGGCTTCCGGATCGAACCGGTAGGCCGGATGGCCTTCAGGCCTCACCATGCGTTCTGCCGTAACGCGTTCGACCACGCGGTCCGCCTCGTCCGGATCGATCTGCGAGGGGACATGGCCGTCAAGCCCCAGCAAGACGGCCCGGTCGGTTGCGTGGCCCCGCGCCGTGAAGGCCAGCGAGCCGTGCAGGCTTGCCGAAAGCCGCGTGACGCGAGCCCCGGCGGGCCGCGGCCATGACCCGCCCTTCACCTCGTCCAGGAAGCGCCGTGCCGCGTTCATCGGCCCCATCGTATGCGAACTCGAAGGCCCGAGACCGATCTTGAAGAGATCGAAAACCGAAAGGAACATGCGCCATCTCTTTGTGCTGCGGGACCGCCCCGCTCCGTCTTGCGGAATGCTGCATCGAAGATACACGCTTTTACCGGCCGGAACCGCCATGGGATTGGCCATTGGCGACATCGCAAAAGAAAAACGCCGATGCGTTGGCACCGGCGCCTTTCAGCATTTCAGTTCAAGGAAAAATCAGTTTGCAGCAACAACCGAAACGGTTTCCGTGCCGCCGAACAGCCAAGCCAGCAGGATGACGCTGGCAAACGCCGCCACTGCCCAGGCCGTCACGCCCCAGCAGCTTTTCTGAACGGTATCGTCCATGAATGGTCCTGTCTTGCTGTTACCCCGCAGGTTGCCGCCGGCAAGACGGCCCGTGCAACCCGTGAAGCGGACGGATACGCCCCCATGCAGTGCAATGCAAGGCGAAAAACGGCGCAAAAAAGGCTTCCCGCTTTTTCTTTTGCATCGCAACATCGACAAGCGATTGAATAAATTGACATTTTATGGATCACGAAAGTTTACGGATTGATAACACCTGCGGCGGGATCGTGACATGATCGGACCCGCTGCGCCTTCGCCAGCCTGTGGAAAACCGCTTTTCGCGCGAACGGGAATCGGTCTGCGCGACCTTGCCAGACCGCGTTCGGCGTGAAATGACCACCACCGACAACACCCGGAAAGGCATTGTACCATGCGCAGGACCGATAGTGATCTGCTGCGGCAAACCATCATGAGCCTGGCCGCCGCGCGTGGACCCGGCAAATCGATCTGCCCGTCGGAGGCCGCACGCGCGATCGCCGGTCCGGACGAAAAGCAATGGCGGCTCATGATGAAGCCGCTGCGCGCGGAGGCCGTGAACATGGCGATGGAGGGGCACATCGTCATCCTGCGAAAGGGCAAGCCGGTTGATCCCGGCGACTTCAAGGGCGTCTACCGTATCGCCTTGCCGGGCGTTGCTCAGGGCGACGGAAACAACTGAGGGATCCGCCCCGTCAGGTAATACGCGGTCAGGCCGATCCACTCCCTCAGGCCCAGCGTCAGTTCGTCAAGTGCGTCGACAGGCGCCCGGCGCGCCATGCCGAGCCCCGCAGGCCCTGGTGTCCGGTAATCGACCGGCCACGGCGTGACCGCAAAGCCGGCCTGGCGGAACAGCGCCATGGAGCGCGGCATGTGAAAGGCCGAGGTGACGAGCAGCCATGTCTCGCCCTCTTTTGGCTCCAGCAGATCGTAGCTGTAGCGGGCGTTTTCCTCTGTATTGCGCGAACGGTTCTCCAGCACCAGCCGCGCCCACTCCACGCCCAGCGCGGTCATCAGCCTTTCGGCGCTGTCGGCGTCCCCCTCGCCTTGGACGATCAAGGCGCCGGAACCGCCGGAAATCACCAGTTTCGCCTGCGGATAGCGGCGCGCCAGGATCGCGCCCTCGACAAAACGGTCGCCCGCATCCTCCAGTTCGTGCCCGCCGCGCGCCAGGTTGACGGCTCCGGCCATGCCACCGCCCAGCACGATGATCCCCGTGACCGTTTCGGGCGCCGGGTCGGGCCGGACGAAGCGTTCCTCCAGCGGATTGAGCAGCACCTGGCCGGCATTTGTCCAGCCGCCCGCGACGAGCAGGAAAAGCCCGAGCGATGACATGACGATCGCCCCGCGCCGCCAGTTCATGAGCGCGGCCAGGGCCGTCGCCAGCATGATGAGGAAAAGCAGGCCCAGAGGCTGGATGACAAACCAGGCGATCTTCGACAGGTAGAAGAACAATGGCGCCTAGTCCTTCTGCCGCCGGCCGCGCCGTGGCGCGGCTTTCGCCGGCGCCGTGGCTGCGTCACGAATATCCACCGGTGTACGCATGATCACCTCGCGATGCGGGTACGGAATGCCGACACCGTTCTCCTTGAAGGCATCCCACAACGCCATCATCACCGCGCCGCGGACGTTTGTCAGGCCCGCTTGCGGGTCGGCAATCCAGAAACGCAGCACGAAATCGAGCGAACTGTCACCGAAGCCGGTCAGCCAGCAAACCGGAGAGGGATGCGACTGGACGCGCGGCGCCGCCCCCTTGCAGGCTTCGACGGCCAGCTTCGAGACCTCGTGCGGATCGGAATCGTAGGATACCCCGAACTCCACGTCGAGACGCACAAGCTGGTCGCTGAACGACCAGTTGACCACGCGGTTCGTGATGAATTCCTCGTTCGGGATCAGGTATTCCCGCCCGTCGCGCGTGACAACGGAAACGAACCGGGCCCGCAATTCGCGGATCCAGCCGAAGGTCTCATTGAGCGAGATCGTGTCGCCCGGTTTGATCGACCGGTCGAGCAGGATGATGATTCCGCTGATGAAGTTGGAGACGACCTTCTGCAGTCCGAAACCGAGGCCCACGCCCACCGCGCCCGAAAACACGGTCAGTGCCGTCAGGTCGATCCCCAGCGAAGACAGCGCCACCGCGCCGGCCAGCAGCACCAGCATGATCTTGACGATCTTGCCGAGCAGCACGCGCAGCGATGGAGTCAGGTCGTCGCTCAGTTGCAGGCGCCGGTCGATGAAGTTCCCGAATGCCGTGGCGAGCCACAGCGTCGCGCCGAGGGCGAACAGCGCCTGCAGGGCGAACCATGCCGAGATGCGGGTCTTGCCGACGCTCAGTGCGAGGCTGTCGAGCATCGACTGGATCTGCCCGGAGACGCCCAGCACGATGATCGCCGCCCAGATCCAGCCGGCATACGCGACCAGCCGCGCCAATGTCCGGTTGCGAATGACCCGCGAGAGCACCGATATCACCAGCCAGAGCGAGGCCAGCGACAGGATGAGTTCGATCAGCCAGGAACGGCTCGGCCATGTTGCCGCCCGCATCACCGCGAGCGTCAGCGCCATGGCCAGCACGAAGATGACCCATTCGGTGCGGCGCAACAGCGCCACGATCATGCGCAGCAGACCCGGATTGCCCCGGATGCGCCGCGCACGATCTTCCAGCGCGGGCTCGACCCTCAGCGAGATGAGCCAGGCCACCAGGAACACCCAGGCGGCAATCGCCAGCTGGATGCCGGTCCACACGGGATCCATGGAGCCGATCAGCCCTTCGATGTGCCGCGCCGCGGCAGAAAGCAGATCGGCGACCGTTTCGCTCATGCGGCATCCCAGACGGGAGAAAAGTCGAAATTGCAGATGCGCTCATTGCGATCGCGGAGCGCCGAGATGGCGGCCATTTCCTCCTCCGACAGGGCGAAGTCGAAAACGGCGAGGTTCTCGGCAAGCCTTTCGGGCCGCGATGTGCGGGGAATGGCGATGACGCCCTTCTGCTGGACGTGCCAGCGCAACACGACCTGACCGGGTGTGCGCCCATGCGCCGCTGCCGCGTCGCGCACCGCCGGCTCCTCGAACAGGGTGCCGCCGCGATAAAGCGGGCAATAGGAGGTCATGGCCATCCCGTTGGCCGCCAGCATGGCCTTCATCTTTTCCTGGTTCAGGTAGGGATGATGCTCGACCTGGTTGCAGACCAGCGGCGCTTCGCTCAATTCGATGGCTTGGGCCAGAAGCGGGGTCGTAAAGTTGGAAACCCCGATATGCCGCGTCATGCCGGAGGATTTCACCGCATTCAGCGCACGAATCGAATCGGCAAGCGGAATGGCCGGATTCGGCCAGTGGATCAGGAACAGGTCGACCTGGTCCACGCCGAGCCGCTTGAGGCTGGCCTCGGCCGAACGTTGCAGGTCGCCATCGCCGATATCGGTGAACCACACCTTGGTCGTCAGGAAATAATCCTCGCGCGGGAGGCCGGAAGCGCGCAAGCCCTCCCCGACCGCTTCCTCGTTGCGGTACATCGCGGCCGTATCCACATGGCGGTAGCCCACGCGCAATGCTTCGGCCACCATGCCGGCGCAATGATCGCCTTCCAGGGTCCACGTTCCCATGCCGATGGCCGGAATGGCAGCACCCTTCGCCTCAACTCTGTGCATGTTTCATTCACTCCTTCGTTCATTGCGATTGACCGGGACGCACCCGGTTGAAATACCTGTCATTCATGATCGAAACGCAGTCTATGGCATCGGGGGCGACGGGCAAGGGCCGCATTGCGGCTATCGATGCGGCGCGCGCCATCGCGCTCGCGGCCATGGCCGTCTATCACTTTACCTGGGACCTGGAATTCTTCGGCTATGTGGAAGCCGGAACGGCGGCAAGCGGCGGCTGGAAGCTCTTTGCCCGCTGCATTGCCGGTTCCTTCCTTGCCCTGGCGGGCATGGGCCTGGTGCTCGGCCATTCTCAAACGGTGCGATGGCGCTCCTATCTGAAACGGCTGGCCCGCGTGGCCGCCGCCGCCGCCGCGATCACGCTGGTCACCTGGTTCGCCATGCCGGACACCTTCATCTTCTTCGGCATCCTGCACCAGATCGCGCTGGCCGGCATCCTCGGCCTGGCATTCCTGCGGCTGCCGTGGTTTGCCACCGCTCTCGCGGCGGCGGCGATCATCGCCCTGCCCCTGGTCTTTCGCGATCCGGCCTTTGCCGCGCCCTGGCTGCGCTGGACGGGGCTGGCACCATTCCCCCCGAACTCCAACGACTACGTCCCCGTCTTCCCGTGGTCGGGTGTCGTACTGGCCGGCATGGCGCTGGCGCAACTGGGCCTCGCGCGCGGCTGGTTCGAGGCTCTCCGCCAGACGCGGTTGAATGCACGCGTGCCGGCATGGCTTGCCTGGCCGGGCCGTCACAGCCTCGCGGTCTACCTGCTCCATCAGCCGCTGCTCATCGCCCTTGTCTGGACCTGGGCACAGGTTTTTCCTCCGGCGATCACCATCGGCGATGCGCGGCCCGGCTGCGAGGCGCAATGCATGCAGACCAACGACGAAGCCTTTTGCCGGGCATGGTGCCTTTGCGTGCTTGACGAACTGGATGCGCGCGGCATGCTCGCACCTGCACTGGGCGGCCGGCCGTCACCGGATGCGCAGGACGCCATCGAAACCGCGCGCGCCATCTGCCAGGCGCGAACTGGAACGGGAGAACAATCACGATGACCGGCGATCTGGAACGCCCCAACCGGATACCCTGGCCGCCGCTCCTCTATGGCGCGGCCATCCTCGCGGCCATCGGCGCGCAATTCGTGCTGCCGCTCGGTCTCGGCTGGATCCCGCGTCCCTTTTCCGACATCCTGTTCGCCATCGGATGGCTGGTGATTGCCGGCGCGCTGGCGCTGGATTTCGCTGCCATGGCGGCCATGCGCAAGGCGCAGACGACAATCCTTCCCCACAAGCGCTCCGATCACCTTGTCAGTTCCGGTCCCTTCAGGATCACTCGCAACCCCATCTATCTTGGTAATACCATGCTGATGATCGGTGTGGGCCTTGTCTCCGGCATTGCCTGGTTCATCGTGCTGGCTTTCGTGGCCGCCTTCGCCACGCAGAAGCTCGCCATCGAACGCGAGGAGGCGCATCTGACCCACCGTTTCGGCAAGCCCTACCGCGATTACATGAAAAAGGTGCGCCGCTGGATCTGACTGGCCGGGGGAACCGGCACACTTGGCAGCGTCAGGTGCTCACGCCCAGTTCCGCCATGCGCTCCAGGCAGGCCTCCTCGGCCCGGTCGAGTTCGGCCAGCGTTTCCTCCAGGTCGCGCCGCTTCTGACGCAATTCCTCTCGCCGTTCCTCGATCTTGGCGATGATCGTCTTCAATTGCCCGCCCTCGCCGGGCGGTTCGCGGTACATCTGGATGATGTCGCGAATCTCGGCGATGGAAAATCCGAGCCGCTTGCCCCGCATGATCTGCTTGATCAGGTGCCGGTCGGCCGGCCGGTAAAGGCGCGTGCGTCCGCGCCGGAACGGCTGGATCAGACCCTCGTCCTCGTAGAAGCGCAGGGTCCGGGTGGACACGCCGAATTCCTTGGTGAGTTCCGTGATTGTATAGAATTCGCGCATGCTTGCAGCCCGTTCACGATGACATCTTGGGACAAGTCTGCATAACCTTTACGTAAAAGTCAAATAGGCCTGCCCGCTTCCGCGAAGAAGCTGCAGCCTGCTCAGCCAAGCCCGAACCACCACGCCGCCAGGGCCAGGAATGCGAAGAAACCGACGACATCCGTCACCGTCGTCACGAAAACGCCCGAGGCAATCGCCGGATCGGCGCCGACCCTGTCGAGCAGAAGCGGTATCAGTATGCCGGCCAGCGCCGCGGCCAGCATGTTGATGACCATGGCCATGGCGATCACGGCGCCAAGGCCCGGACTGGAGAACCACAGCGCCGCCACCACGCCGATGATGATGGCGAAGAGGACGCCGTTCAGCATGCCGACCATCGTCTCGCGCCGGATGACCCGGCCGGCATTGTAGATGTCGATGTCCTTGGTGGCGAGCGCGCGCACCGCCACCGTCATGGTCTGCGTGGCGGCATTGCCCCCCATGGAGGCGACGATCGGCATGAGCACGGCCAGCGCCACCATCTGTTCGATGGTCGCGTCGAACAGGCCGATCACCAGCGATGCCAGCACGGCCGTGCCGAGATTGATCAGCAGCCAGAGAAAGCGCGACCGGGTGGCTTCGGCCACGCTGTCGGAGAGTTCCTCGTCACCGACGCCGCCCATGCGCTTGATGTCTTCCTCGGCCTCCTGCTGGATGACGTCGACGACGTCGTCAATGGTCAGCACGCCGACAAGCCGTTCGTTCTCGTCCACCACGGCAGCCGACAGCAGGTCATATTGCTCGAAGACCTGCGCCGCCTCTTCCTGGTCCATCGTTGCCGGGATGGCATGGCGCGTCTCGTGCATCACCTCCTCGACCTTGGTGCCGCGCTGCGTGCGCAGGATGCGGTCGAGGTTGACCGCGCCCACCAGCCGGAAGGTCGGGTCGATGACGAAGATCTGCGAGAAACTGTCTGGCAGGTCCTTGTCCTCGCGCATGTAGTCGATCGTCTGCCCGACCGTCCAGAACGGCGGCACGGCGACGAATTCCGACTGCATGCGCCGGCCGGCCGTTTCTTCCGGATAATCGAGCGAACGGCGCAGCCGGATGCGCTCGGTGAACGGCAGCTTGGAAAGGATCTCTTCCTGGTCGGCCTCTTCGAGGTCTTCCAGGATGTAGACCGCGTCGTCGGAATCCAGTTCCTGGACGGCCTGCGCGATCTGGTCGTTGGGCAGCGATTCGACGATCTGGAGGCGGATCGCCTCGTCCACCTCGGTCAGCGCGGCGAAGTCGAAGTCCGTGCCCAGCAGTTCCACCAGCGCCCTGCGCTGGTCCGGGATCAGCGCTTCGAGGAGGTCCGCCAGTTCCGATTCATGGAGTTCGCTCGCGTCACGCTTGAGCGTGACGGTATCGCGGTCGGCGATCGCCGCGCCGATATGCGCCAGGTAGGACGCGCGCACATAGCCTTCATCGTCGTAGATGTCGGCATCGTTCAGGCCCTCCCCGGCGTCATCCGGGACTTTTTCGATCTCTTCGTCTGACACCCCGCCCTCCATCCGACTCACGCATCCACGACCCTGTCTAGAGCAACATTTTCACCGATTGAAGGCACGGGACCGGTGTTTTCGCGCGGGAAACGAAACTGCCTGCCTCCAAATCCCGTATCAAGGACTCATGATAGACCGGAGGGAGGCTGCCATGCCCGCTGCCACGAACCGCAGGGTGTTCCTGCTCGCTGCCGCCGCTGTCTTGCTCGCAGCGCCTGCCATGGCGCAGACGCAGGATGAAATCACCGCTGCGCAGTCGGCCATTGCCGGGCAGATGGAGGCCTTCCTTGCCGATGACGGGGCCGCCGCCTATTCCTATGCCGCGCCCAATATAAGGCGGTTGTTCCCGACCGTGGACGGATTCATGGGCATGGTCGACAGCGGCTACCAGCCCGTGCGCCGCCCGTCTTCCTATGCCTTCGGCAAGTCGATCCCGCTTGGCACAGGCGATTTCCTGCAGGAGGTGCTGATCACGGGACCTGACGGCAAGGGATGGCGAGCCCTCTACCGGATGCAGTTGCAGCCTGACGGCTCCTGGAAGATCGCCGGCGTGTCGCTGAAATCGGCGGACCTGCCGTCCGCCTGATCAGTTCGCCTGGGAAACGAAGCCGAAGGTACGCAGGGCGAGGAAGGCCATGCCGGAGGACAACGCACCCACGAACACGCCCCAGCTTGTGTCCGTCACGGCGACCACGGGATCATAACCTTTCAGCACCGCAAGGTTGGTGCCGTTATAGGTCAGGTAGGTAAACAGCCCGAACAGGGCGCCATTGATCACCGCCGTGGACAGCAGGCCAGAACTCATCGCCGGAACGAGCGCGAACCACACAAGCCCGGCCACCCAGATCACGTAGAACACGGCGGCAACGCCGAAGCGCGGCTGGTCCAGAAGAAGCCCGTCCATCCGGCTCCAGTAGAAGTTCTTGGCGACATAGCCCAGCCAGATGAAATCGAGGATCAGGAAGACCGCCATGGCGGCGAGGTAGGCGACAGCGTATTTCACCGTGGTTGCTCCTTCAGGCGATGTCTGCAACCGGAATACGCGCTCTGCGGGGCGGCGGTTCTGTCGGACGCCCTAAAAACGCAAGCAGATTGCGGGGCCGGCCTCACAACGGCGCCAGGTCGCCCCTCTCCCAGCCTGCCTGCGTCTGCGCCATGTAGTCGCCATACCTCCCGGCCTCGATGGCGTCGCGTGCGCCCTGCATCAACCGCTGGTAATAGGCCAGGTTGTTCCAGGTCAGCAGCATCCCGCCCAGCGCTTCGCCCGAGCGCACGAGGTGATGAAGGTAGGCTCGCGAATAGTCGCGTGAAGCGGGGCAATCGCTGTCCGGGTCCAGCGGGCGCGGGTCCTCGGCATGGCGCGCATTGCGCAGGTTGATCTTGCCGAAGCGCGTATAGGCCAGCCCGTGCCGACCGGCGCGCGTCGGCATCACGCAATCGAACATGTCGATGCCCCGCGCCACCGATTTCAGGATGTCGTCCGGAGTGCCGACCCCCATGAGGTAGCGCGGCTTTTCGCCGGGCAGCACCGGGCAGACGGCGTCCAGCATCTCCAGCATCACCGCCTGCGGCTCGCCCACAGCCAGCCCGCCCACGGCATAACCCTTCAGGTCCATGGCCTTCAGCGCTTCGGCGGAGCGCACCCGCAGCGCCGGCACGTCGCCTCCCTGCACGATGCCGAACATCGCCTTGCCGGGCTGGTCGCCGAACGCCGTCTTGCAGCGCTCCGCCCAGCGCAGCGACAATTCCATGGCGCGCTCCACGTCGCCGGCCTCGGCGGGCAGGCGGATGCACTCGTCAAGCTGCATCTGGATATCGGAATCAAGCAGCCCCTGGATCTCGATGGAGCGCTCGGGCGTCATCTCGTATTTCACGCCGTCGATATGCGACTTGAAGGTCACGCCGCGTTCGTCGAGCTTGCGCAGCGCGGCCAGCGACATGACCTGGAAGCCGCCGCTGTCGGTGAGGATGGGATGCGGCCAGCGGGCAAATTCATGCAGGCCGCCCAGTCGCGCCACGCGCTCGGCACCGGGCCGGAGCATGAGGTGATAGGTATTGCCGAGAATGATGTCGGCGCCGAGGTCGCGCACCTGGTCCATGTACATGGCCTTCACCGTGCCGCCCGTGCCGACCGGCATGAAGGCCGGTGTGCGGATGGTGCCGCGCGGCATGGTGATCTCGCCGCGCCGCGCACCGCCGTCCGTGGCAAGGAGAGTGAAGGTGAATTCGCTGCTCATGACGTTCGCATTCCCCGTTTCGTTCGTCAGTTCCCTTGCCCGTCCAGCCTCGGATCCGCAAGGACTGAACGCCATGGCCGGCCGTTGCCACGCCCGCTTTCGCGTCTGGCCATTGCTTCAGGCGGGAAGACAGGCGGTCACCATCCCGCGTGTCTGATAACAATTCATGCGATCCGGTGACCGCCTGCCGCATGTCTGTTCGCCGCCGCTCCGCCTTCCGTCCTTCCCGGCCTGTCCGGCCCGTGAACGGAGGTTTCGTGCCCCTCTGCCGCTGCCGGACATGACCGGCACCGGCGGGCCGCCCGCGATAGGGCGTTGACCAAAGGCCCATTGCAGGCCACGCGGTAGGCGCAACCGTTCGCCTGCCGCCGTCAACCATGCCTGCCCCCGCGTATCCCGGTTCATGACCCGCGTCCCCGTGAAGGCAGCCGGCCGAGGATAGCCCAGGCCAGGCACGGTGTGGAAAGGCCATTCAGTCCTTTCGGAAAAGCAGGCTCGAATCGCCATAGGAATAGAAACGGTAGCCGCTCGCGATGGCATGGTCATAGGCAGCGCGCATGGTCTCCAGCCCGCTGAACGCCGATACCAGCATGAACAGCGTGGAGCGCGGCAGGTGGAAATTCGTCATCAACATGTCGATGAAGCGGAACCGGTAGCCGGGCGTGATGAAAATGTCCGTCGGGCCGGACCATTCATGCAGCCGCCCCGTCTCGTCCGCCGCGCTTTCCAGCAGCCGCAGCGACGTGGTGCCGACCGAGACGATGCGCCCGCCCCGCGCCTTGACCGCGTTGAGCGCGCTGGCGGTTTCGCCACTCACATGGCCGATCTCCGAATGCATCCGGTGATCGCGCGTGTCGTCCGCCTTGACCGGCAGGAAAGTGCCCGCGCCCACATGCAGCGTCACGAAATGCCGCTCGATGCCGCGCGCCTCCAGCCGTTCCATCAGGCGCGGCGTGAAGTGCAATCCTGCTGTCGGGGCCGCCACGGCACCCTCCTCGCGGGCATAGATCGTCTGGTAGTCGGACCGGTCACGCTCGTCCTCGGGCCGCTTCGAGGCGATATAGGGCGGCAGCGGCACATGGCCGACCGCGTGCAAGGCCTCGTCCAGGGCAGGGCCGGACAGGTCGAAGACAAGCTCCACGTCGCCGCCCTCGCCCTTTTCCCCCGCCGTCGCCTCCAGCGTGCCGAGGAAACAGGCATTGCCCTCGTGGCCGAAGCGGATGCGGTCGCCTGCCTTCACCCGCTTGCCGGGCTTCAGGAAAGCCAGCCAGCGGTCCGGGCCGGTGCGCATGTGCAGCGTGGCCGAGACACGCGCCTCGCCGCCGTCGCGGACGCGCACACCCTCAAGCTGCGCCGGAATCACGCGCGTGTCGTTGAAAACGAGCGCATCGCCCGGCTCCAGCAGGTCTGCCAGATCGAGCACGCCGCGATCCTCAAGCCCGCTGCCGGGCCGCACGACCAGCATGCGTGCCGCATCGCGCGGCTCTGCAGGCCGCAGGGCAATGGCGCTCTCGGGAAGCTCGAAATCGAAAAGATCAACACGCATGGGCGGGCCTTTACAGCATTCCTCTGTCCGGTCAAATCACGTGACACGCCACGGCGGCGATGGCGTCCAAGCAGATGCCGCGATCCGCCGGACATGCCAAGGGCGCCGGCATGACCGGCGCCCCTTTGTTTCGCAAACCGGCGCCGATGGCTCAGGCGTCGGCTGCAACTTTCAGCGAGACGATGGAATCGGGATCCTGCACGGGTTCGCCGCGCTTGATCTTGTCGACATGCTCCATGCCCTCGATGACCTGGCCCCACACCGTGTACTGGCGGTTCAGGAAGCCCGCATCCTCGAAGCAGATAAAGAATTGCGAATTGGCCGAGTTCGGGTTCATGGCACGTGCCATCGAGCAGGTGCCGCGCGCATGGTTCATGTTGGAGAATTCGGCTTTGAGGTCCGGCTTGTCGGAGCCGCCCATGCCGGCGCGCGAAGGATTGTAATCCTTGCCGCCCTTCTTGCCGTAACGCACGTCGCCCGTCTGCGCCATGAAGCCGTCGATGACGCGGTGGAAGACGACGCCGTCATAGGCGCCCTCGCGGGCCAGTTCCTTGATGCGGCCGACATGACCGGGCGCAAGGTCCGGAAACATCTCGATGACAACCTTGCCCTGCGTGGTCTCCATGACCAGCGTGTTTTCCGGATCCTTGATCTCAGCCATTGCCTCTACCTTCCTGCTTTGATTCGAAAATTCAGTCTTCCACCCGCACCTTGATCATGCGGTCGGGCTCCTGCACGGCGCCATTGGCGGCGCGGCTGCCCTTCTTGATGGCGTGTACATGCTCCATGCCGCTCTCCACCGTGCCGACCACGGTATACTGTCCGTTGAGGTGCGGCGCCGGCGCGAACATGATGAAGAACTGCGAGTTGGCCGAATTCGGATTGGCCGAGCGGGCCATGCCGACCGCGCCCTCCTCGAACTGTGCGTCGGAGAATTCGGCCGGCAGATCCGGCATGTCGGACCCGCCCGTACCGACCATGCGCGGATCGAACCCGTCTTCCATGTCGCCGAACTGAACGTCGCCCGTCTGGGCCATGAAGCCGTCGATCACGCGGTGGAAGGCAACATTGTCATAGGCGCCCGATTCGGCAAGCGTCTTCATCCGCTCGACATGCTTCGGCGCCAGGTCGTCGGCCAGGTCGATGACGACGTCCCCGTCCTTCAGCGTGATGACAAGCTTGGAGGCGAAGGCCGGCAGGGCGGAAAGGCTCATGGAGGCGGCAAGGGCCGCGGCGGCGGCAAGGCGCAGGATCGACATGGGTCAGGTCTCCGGTCGGGTCAGGATTTCGCTTTCAAGGCATCGGCCACATTCGCCGGCACGAAACCGGAAACGTCGCCGCCCATGGCCGCGATCTGGCGCACCAATGTGGCAGTGATATGCCGGACAGACGGGCTGGCGGGAAGGAAGACGGTCTTGATGCCAGGCGCCATCTGCCCGTTCATCCCGGCCATCTGCATCTCGTAGTCGAGATCGGTGCCGTCGCGCAGGCCGCGGATCATCATGGTCGCGCCATGCTGGCGCGCCGCATCCACGACAAGACCGTCGAAGGCGACGACGCGCAACCGGTGATGGTCGGCGCCCAGTTCATCCGCGCCGGCCTTCTCGATCAGCCTCAGCCGCTCCTCGAAGGAAAAGAGGCCCTTCTTGCCCGGATGAATGCCGATTGCCACGTAGATGATGTCGGCCAGCGCCAGCGCGCCGCGCAACACGTCCAGGTGGCCATTGGTCAACGGGTCGAACGACCCGGCGTAAATCGCTTTTCTCTCGCTCATGGATGCGCTTCTACCCGCCGGCATTATCCTTGGCAATCGGCTTCGCGCAAGCTTCGGCGGCGAACATGAATGCCCGATGAACGGTCCGGTCACGGCCCATTCAACTCAACTCACGCAAGTTTGCAAAGACGTGGTTTGAAACTTTTCCCGCAGTGATGCGTCATGTTCCTTGAGGGTCCGGCGCAAGCAGACGGCACCGCCGCAGTACCCGGGAGCAAGGAGAAAGCAAATGATGATCGTGCTGCTCGCCTCTGCCATGACAGTCGCCATGCTGATCGCCACCGTGATCGGCCTGCTCGGCGACATGAAGCCGCAACCCCAGGCCGAACGGATCCGCCAGCCATTCAATCCCTACCGGGATCCCCGCCGCCGCTGATGCGCTCAGGTCGCCTCCGCACTGTCGCCGGAGGGACCGTCTTCAACCGGTGACGCGGCCTGCTGCGCTTCTTCCAGCGCCTCCTCCCCTTCCGCCTCCGGCTCGGAGATCCGCTCCACCGACACCACCCGCTCACCTTCGCCCGTCTTGAAGATGGTCACGCCCTTCGTGGCGCGGCTGGCGAACCGGATGCCTTCCACGGGCACGCGGATCACCTTCCCGGCATTGGTGACGAGCATGATCTGGTCGCCGCTTTCGACCGGGAATGCGGCCACGAGCGGACCGATCTCGTCGGTCTTGGAGACGTCGGTGGCGCGGATGCCCTTGCCGCCACGGCCGGAAATCCGGAATTCGTAGGACGACGACCGCTTGCCGTAGCCGAATTCCGAGACGGTGAGCAGGAACTGTTCGCGCGCGCGCAACTCTTCCACGCGTTCAGGCGAAAGCTCGGCGGCTTCCGCCTCTTCGCCGACAAGTCCGCCCGGCACGTCCTCTTCGTCGCCGTTGACGCCGCGCCGTTCGGCTGCCGCGATCTTCAGATAGGCCGCGCGCTCCGATGCATCCGCGTCGACATGGCCGAGGATGGCCATCGAGATGACGCTGTCGCCCGTCCCCAGCGCGATGCCGCGCACGCCAATGGAATTGCGCCCGGCAAAGACCCGCACATCGGTGACGGGGAAGCGGATGCACTGGCCGGCGGCGGTGGTCAGCACTACGTCGTCATGCTCGGTGCAGGTCGAGACCGACAGGATCTCGTCGCCGTCGTCGTCCAGCTTCATGGCGATCTTGCCGTTGCGGTTGACCTGGACGAAATCCGACAGCTTGTTGCGCCGGACGGTGCCGCGCGTGGTCGAGAACATCACGTCAAGTTCGCCCCAGCGGTCCTCGTCCTCCGGCAGAGGCATGATGGAGGTGATGCGTTCATTGTCCTGCAACGGCAGCATGTTGCGCAGGAACTTGCCCCGCGATTGCGGCGTGCCGACAGGGAGGCGCCAGACCTTTTCCTTGTAGACGATGCCGCGCGAGGAGAAGAACAGCACCGGCGTGTGCGTGTTGGCCACGAACAGCCGCGTGACGAAATCCTCCTCCTTCGTCGCCATGCCCGAACGGCCCTTGCCGCCGCGCCGCTGCGCCCGGTAGACCGACAGCGGAACGCGCTTGATGTAGCCCTCGTGGCTGAATGTGACGACCATGTCCTCGCGCGCGATCAGGTCCTCGTCGTCCATGTCCGGACCGCCCTCGGCGAGTTCCGTGCGCCGCGGTGTGCCGAATTCCTCCTTCACGGCGGCCAGTTCGTCCTTGACGATCTGCTGGATGCGCGCGCGCGAAGACAGGATGTCGAGATAGTCGCGGATTTCCTCGCCGATCTTGTTCAGCTCGTCGGCGATCTCGTCACGGCCAAGCGCGGTAAGGCGCTGCAGGCGCAGGTCGAGGATGGCGCGGGCCTGTTCTTCCGAAAGGTTGTAGGTCCCGTCCTCGTTGACCTTGTGGCGCGGATCGTCGATGAGCCGGATCAGCGGCGCCACATCGTGCGCGGGCCAGCGCCGGGTCATCAACTGTTCGCGCGCCGTCGCCGGGTCCGGCGCATGGCGGATCAGCTTGATCACCTCGTCGATATTGGCAACGGCAATGGCCAGGCCCACCAGCACGTGGGCGCGTTCGCGCGCCTTGCGCAGGAGATACTTGGTGCGCCGGCTGACAACCTCCTCGCGGAACGCGACAAAGGCCTTCAGCATGTCGGCCAGCGCCATCAGTTCCGGTTTGCCGCCGTTCAGCGCCACCATGTTGGCACCGAACGAGGTCTGCAGCGGCGTATAGCGGTAAAGCTGGTTCAGGATGACGTCCGCATTGGCGTCGCGCTTCAGTTCGACGACAACACGATAGCCCTGCCGGTCGGACTCGTCGCGGATGTCGGAAATGCCTTCGATGCGCTTGTCGCGCACGAGTTCCGCCATCTTCTCGATCATCGAGGCCTTGTTGACCTGGTAGGGGATTTCCGTGACCACGATCATCTCGCGGTCGCCGCGCATTGGCTCGACATGGGCGCGCCCGCGCATGATGATCGAGCCGCGCCCCGTCTCGTAGGCCGAGCGGATGCCGGACCGGCCAAGCACGATGGCCCCGGTCGGGAAATCGGGCCCCGGAATGTGCTGCATGAGTTCGGGCAGCGTGATTGCCGGATTGTCCATCAGGGCAATGCAGCCGTCGATCAGTTCGCCAAGATTGTGCGGCGGGATGTTGGTCGCCATGCCGACGGCAATGCCGCCCGACCCGTTGGCAAGCAGGTTGGGGAATCGCGCCGGCAGCACCTTCGGCTCGGAACTCGACGAGTCGTAGTTCTCCTGGAAATCGACCGTCTCCTTGTCGATATCCTCCAGCAGGTCGTGGGCGACCTTTTCCAGCCGCGATTCGGTGTAACGCATGGCCGCCGGCGGATCGCCGTCGATGGAGCCGAAATTGCCCTGCCCGTCTATCAGCGGCAGCCGCATCGACCAGTCCTGCGCCATGCGCACCATGGCGTCATAGATCGCGGCGTCGCCATGCGGGTGGTATTTACCCATGACGTCGCCGACGATGCGCGACGACTTCACGTATTTGCGGTTCCAGTGGAACCCGCCCTCGTGCATGGCATAGAGAATGCGCCGGTGAACCGGCTTCAGCCCGTCACGCACATCGGGCAGCGCACGGCTGACGATCACGCTCATGGCGTAGTCGAGATAGCTGCGCTGCATCTCCTCGATGATGGAGACGGGCTCGATGCCTTCGGGAAGCCGGGGCGGTGTTGGCTGGTCAGTCAAATGCGTGTCACGATCACTTTGGAATCACTTGTTTCCGTATATAGGATTCCAAGCCGCCATTCCAATTTCGGCGCCGGTTTTCCAAAGGCAAACGTCGGCACGTACGGGCCCTTGCACCGTGCCGTCACGCAAAGGTCGCCGGATTGCCGGGAAACGGCTAGGCTGTCGGCCGAATCCGGAGGCTGGAACTGGAAATGCCCATGTTCAACGACATGATCGCCACTGCCGTGGTCACGCTGCTGGTCACCATCGACCCGGCCGGCCTCGCACCGCTTTTCCTGGCCGTCACGCGCGGCATGGACCGGGCGCAACGCAACCAGGTGGCCTGGCGCGCCGCCGCGATCGGCTTCGCGACGCTTGCACTGTTCGCGCTGGCCGGTGCCGGCATCCTGGCCGTCTTCGGCATCACCCTCCCCGCATTCAGGGTCGCCGGTGGCCTGCTGCTGTTCTGGATCGCCTTCGAGATGATTTTCGAGCGCCGCCAGCAACGCCATGAACACACGGCGGAAGTGGCGATCAGCGCCGACGAGATCCGCCAGGTCGCGGTTTTCCCGCTCGCCATTCCGCTGATCGCCGGCCCCGGCGCCATTTCCGCCGTCATTCTCCTGTCCGGCCAGTTTGCCGAACCCGGCCCGCGCACTGCGCTCATCGCCATTGTCGGGGCCATCATCCTGCTGACCTGGCTGGTCTTCCTGCTGGCTGACAGGATCGACAAGATCCTCGGCGAAACCGGCCGGTCCATCCTCACACGCCTGCTCGGCGTGATCCTGTCCGCCCTCGCCGTGCAGTTCGTCGCCGACGGCATCAAGGCGCTGGCAGCCGCCTGACGGTCGCAGGTCCGGTCAGAAACGGCCCTTGAGCGGAAGCGTCATTTCCACGCCGCCCCAGCCATGAACGGAATCATGGGCACGCACCGTCACCTCTTCCAGGTCGTCCGGGATGACGATGCCGGACTGGCTGCGCGTGAACGGCTGCTCGTCGACATGGGGATGCGCCAGCACGCGTTCGCCCAGCACCGCGCCGTCCGGACCCAGAACCTGCCAGCGGTCGGCATAATGGTCCCAGCCCTCGTCGCCATGGCGGATCGTGACATGGAACGTGTAGGAGCCGTCCGAGGATTGCGAGTAGCGCGCATCGACGACGTCGGCCTCGCCGGCCAGCGCCGGAAGCGCGAGCAACGAAAGGAGAATGGCAAGGGATAACTGTCTCATGACGCGGGAGAATGACCGCGCCGGCGGACACGCGCCAATCACGAATGGTTCAGCCGGAATTTGCCCCTTGCCCGCAGGATCGCGGACGGGTTCGATCCGGAAACGGCAAAACCCCGCGGCAAGCGCGGGGATGATGCAGACGGGGTATCCGGAACGGCCCTTGAACGGGGAGGCAGGAAAGAACCGCTCGCCCGTCACGGTCTCCCATGTGGCAATGAACATGGATCAGACGCGCTGAGCCGGACCCCGGACAATCAGAACGGAATTTCGTCGTCGAGATCGCGGGAATAGCCGCCACCCCCGCCGCCGCCCTGCTGACCGCCGCCATAACCGCCGCCGCCGGACGGTCCCGACGAGCCGAAGTCCGAACGCCCTTGCGAACCGCCGCCGCCGCCATAGCCGACCTGGCCCTGGTCGCCGCCGCCGCGTCCGTCGAGCATCTGCAATTCGCCGCGGTAGCGCTGCAGCACGATTTCGGTGGTGTAGCGGTCCTGTCCCTGCTGGTCCTGCCACTTGCGCGTCTGCAACTGGCCTTCCAGGTAAACCTTCATGCCCTTCTTGAGATACTGCTCAGCCACCTTGCCAAGCTGCTCGTTGAAGATCACGACATTGTGCCACTCGGTGCGCTCGCGGCGCTCGCCACTGTTCTTGTCGCGCCAGGTCTCCGAAGTCGCGATGCGCAGGTTGACCACGGCATCGCCGGAATTGAGGCGGCGCACCTCCGGGTCAGCGCCCAGATTGCCGACCAGAATGACCTTGTTCACGCTTCCCGCCATGTTCCAACTCCGTCTTTCGCTGCACGGCGGAAAAATACCGCCCGAATGTCCTTTGAATTCGACCGCACTCTAACGGGCTGCGGCCCGGAATGCGCGACCCCGGCCCCATGCATTTCGCTCTGTCCACAAGCTAGATGGCGGACAAGCAGCGCGGAAGTGGCCAGCTAGTCTATGTTCTATATTTGTTCGCATGGACGCGGTCAAGGGTCACCCTCGCAAGGTCAGTTGCAACCACCGCCAGGCGGATCACCACACGAGAAATTGGCCCGGCCGCGATCCTGTTTCTTGCGCGCGCCGGGCCTCTTGGGCTTTTACCCTTCAACCGGTTTTGGCCGGAGGCATGTCCGGGCCGGAACTGTTTTGCCTGCCTTGCGGCGGCTGGCAAAGCCGGCCCGGTTCTGTCAGTCAGATTGTCGGCGAATTGCCGGTTTCCCCTGTCACGCGGCGCCGTTCAGGCACCGGGGGCCTTGCAACCCGTGGCCCGCCGCGTCAGGGCGGACCTTCCGGGATTCTTCGGCGGTTCCATCGAACACTCCCTTTCCCGCATCGGTTCGCATCATGGCCGGAAAGGTCCGGCCGCTCGGGCATCCGCGGGGATCGTCTGCCAAGGCGGGAGCATTCCCTGATGCTTCGTTCCGCCGGCGCCTCATCCTGTCCGGATGCTGCCTTGCAGGATGCGCCCGCAGCCGCAGCCGGTCAATGCCCGCGCCGATCACATTTTGTGCCGGACCTGCCGTTTTATCCACCGGCTTTCCACAAGTGTTCTTGTTTTGTCCGCATTTCTGTGGATAGTGTGGAGAAAGCTGTCAGCAGGATCGCGGCCGCCTCTTTCCATGCCGTGAACAATGACTACATGAGACGCAATCCCGGCTGGACAGCGCCGGACGTTCCGGAACCAGTCCTGTTTTCCTGCCGGCCAGCGGGCCGGACCCGCTGCGAGCGATCATGACAGACCACAAGATGATAACGGTGCGCGGCGCGCGCGAGCACAACCTCAAGAACGTCGATCTCGACCTGCCGCGCGACAGCCTGATCGTGATGACCGGCCTGTCGGGGTCCGGCAAGTCGTCGCTCGCGTTCGATACGATCTATGCCGAGGGCCAGCGCCGCTACGTCGAGAGCCTCTCGGCCTATGCCCGGCAATTCCTGGAAATGATGCAGAAGCCGGATGTCGACCAGATCGACGGCCTCTCGCCGGCCATTTCCATCGAGCAGAAGACCACAAGCCGCAATCCGCGCTCCACCGTCGGCACGGTGACCGAGATCTACGACTACATGCGCCTGCTCTTCGCGCGCGCCGGCGTGCCGATCTCGCCGGCCACCGGCCTGCCCATCGAGAGCCAGACGGTGAGCCAGATGGTCGACCGCGTTCTGGCCATGGAGGAAGGCACCCGCCTCTATATCATGGCGCCCATCGTGCGCGGCCGGAAGGGCGAATACCGCAAGGAACTGGCGGAACTGCAGAAGAAGGGGTTCCAGCGCGTCAAGGTGGATGGCGAGTTCCACGAGATTGCCGATGTCCCGCCGCTGGACAAGAAATACAAGCACGACATCGACGTGGTCGTCGACCGCGTCGCCGTGCGCGCCGACCTCGCCGCCCGCCTGGCCGATTCCATCGAGACCTGCCTGAAGCTAGCCGACGGGCTTGCCGTGGCCGAATTCGCCGACCGGCCCCTGCCGCCGGAGGAACTGTCCGGCGAGGCAGCCAACCGCTCCAAGAACGACACCCATGAGCGCGTGGTCTTCTCGGAAAAGTTCGCCTGCCCGGTGTCCGGCTTCACCATTCCGGAGATCGAGCCGCGCCTGTTCTCCTTCAACAACCCGTTCGGCGCCTGCCCCGGCTGCGACGGCCTCGGCCACCAGCAGGCCATCGACCCGGCGCTTGTCGTGCCCGAACCGCATGTGGCACTGCGCGAGGGCGCCATCGCCCCCTGGGCCAAGTCCACCTCGCCCTACTACCTGCAGACGCTCGAAGGCCTCGGCAAGGCCTACGGCTTCAAGGTGGGCGACCGCTGGCGCGACCTTTCCGGAGAGGCAAAGGACGCCATCCTGCAGGGCACCGGCAACCGCAAGATCGAGTTCACCTATGACGACGGCCTGCGCACCTACAAGGCCGCCAAGACCTTCGAGGGCGTGATCCCGAACCTTCAGCGCCGCTGGAAGGAGACCGAATCCTCCTGGGCCCGCGAGGAGATCGAGCGCTACATGTCGGCCACGCCCTGCCCCGTCTGCTCCGGCTTCCGGCTGAAGGCCGAGGCCCTGGCGGTGAAGATCGACGGCCTGCATATCGGCCAGGTCACCGAGATGTCGATCCGCCGCGCCAATGACTGGTTCGAGACCCTGCCCGGACGCCTGACGGACAAGCAGAACGAGATCGCCGCGCGAATCCTCAAGGAAATCCGCGAGCGGCTGAGGTTCCTCAACGATGTCGGTCTGGACTACCTCACCCTGTCGCGCAATTCCGGCACGCTGTCGGGCGGCGAGAGCCAGCGCATCCGCCTCGCCTCGCAGATCGGCTCCGGCCTGACCGGTGTGCTCTACGTGCTCGATGAACCGTCCATCGGCCTGCACCAGCGCGACAACGACCGCCTGCTCGGCACGCTGAAGCACCTGCGCGATCTCGGCAACACGGTCATCGTCGTGGAGCACGACGAGGATGCGATCCTCGCCGCCGATCACGTGGTGGACATCGGCCCGGCCGCCGGCATCCATGGCGGCCGCATCATCGCCAGCGGCACGCCTGCCGACATCATGGCCCATCCGGAGTCGCTGACCGGCAAATACCTGTCCGGCGCCATGGGCATTCCCGTGCCCGCCGAACGGCGCAAGCCCTCCAAAGCCAAGCGCATTCGCGTGGTCGATGCGCGCGGCAACAACCTGAAGGGCGTCACGGCAGACATCCCGCTCGGCACGTTCACCTGCGTCACCGGCGTGTCGGGCGGCGGCAAGTCCACCTTCCTCATCGAGACGCTGTTCCGCGCCGCCTCGCGCCGCATCATGGGCGCGCGCGAGAACCCGGCCCCGCATGACCGCATCGAGGGCCTGGAGCATGTCGACAAGGTCATCGACATCGACCAGTCGCCCATCGGCCGCACGCCACGCTCCAACCCGGCCACCTATACCGGTGCCTTCACGCCGATCCGCGACTGGTTCGCCGGACTGCCGGAGGCGAAGGCGCGCGGTTACCAGCCGGGCCGCTTCTCCTTCAACGTCAAGGGCGGGCGCTGCGAGGCCTGCCAGGGCGACGGCGTCATCAAGATCGAGATGCACTTCCTGCCCGATGTCTACGTCACCTGCGACGTCTGCCACGGCAAGCGCTACAACCGCGAGACGCTCGAGGTCACCTACAAGGGCAAGTCCATCGCCGACGTGCTCGACATGACGGTGGAGGAAGGCGCGGAGTTCTTCGCCGCGGTGCCGGCCATCCGCGACAAGCTGGAAACGCTGGCGCGCGTCGGCCTCGGATACATCCATGTCGGCCAGCAGGCGACCACGCTGTCGGGCGGCGAGGCACAGCGCATCAAGCTTGCCAAGGAATTGTCGCGCAAGGCCACGGGCCGCACGCTCTACATTCTCGACGAACCGACGACCGGCCTGCATTTCCACGATGTCGCCAAGCTGCTGGACGTGCTGCACGAACTGGTCGAACAGGGCAACACCGTCATCGTCATCGAGCACAACCTCGAGGTCATCAAGACCGCCGACTGGGTGCTCGATCTCGGCCCCGAGGGCGGCGACGGCGGCGGCGAACTGGTGGCCTCGGGCACGCCCGAGGACATTGCCGCCGAACCGCGCAGCCATACCGGCGCCTATCTGAAGGACCTGCTGGCGCGCCGGCCCGGCCGCAAGGTCGAGGCAGCCGAATAGGCCTCCGCTTCACGGGATGCCGTCTTGACGCACGTCAATGACGGGTTCCGCCGCCGCGCCATTCTTTTCGCGTTCCTGCCTGCCGCCCCGGCAGGCTCGTGAATTGTGAAAGGATGAACCCATGTCTGACAAGAACACACGGCAGGACCTGTCCCTGTGGTCCGGCAATCCTTTTGCCGACTTCCGCAAGCAGATGGATGACCTGATGGAAGGCTTCTTCGGCTCCGGCGGTACGCTCGCCGCCCGTTCCGGCCTGCCCTCGCTCGACATGACCGGCGCGGTCCGGCCCGCCATCGACATCGCCGAAAACGACGGAGCCATCACGCTGACCGCCGAACTGCCCGGCATCAGCGAGGACCAGGTCGACCTGACCATCCGCAACGGCATGCTGACGCTCAAGGGCGAGAAGAAGATCGAGCATGACGGCGACCGCGACGACGTCCATGTCATCGAACGCTCCTATGGCGCTTTCCAGCGGTCGTTTCCGATTCCCGAGCGGGTGGATACGGACGCCATCGAGGCGAAATTCGACAAGGGCGTGCTCACCGTGACGATGCCCAAGCGCAAGACCGCCCCTGCCGGCAGCCGCAAGATCGAGATCGGCAAGGGCTGAGACGCGCGGGGGCGGCCGGTCCGTTCAGGGCGCGGGGAAGCCGGTTCGCGCCAGGGCGTCCGCCAGGTCCTCAGCGATCGGCCGCGGACCTGCCGCCCTTCCTGCTTCGCCGTGCAGCCAGACGGCGGCACAGGCTGCCTCGAAACCGGAAACACCTTGTGCCAGAAGCCCGGTGACGATGCCGGCCAGCACGTCGCCGGATCCGGCTGTCGCCAGCACCGGCGTTGCATTGGTGCTGATCGCCGCCCGCCCGTCCGGTGCGGCGATCACCGTGTCCCCGCCCTTCAGGACCACCACAGCGCCGGAGCGCGAAGCAGCACGTCGCGCCCTGTCCACCCGGGACAGCCCGCATTGCGGACCGAGATCGGCGAACAGGCGCGCGAATTCCCCCTCATGCGGCGTCATCACGACATGCAGGCCGCTTGCGCCGATGGCCTCGAACAGGCCGGACGGACGATCCTGGAACACGGTCAGGGCGTCCGCGTCGAGCACCAGCGCCTTCAGGCCCCGGGCATCATCCGGCATGCCGGCACCCAGCATGGCCAGCACCGCAGCGCGCGTCTGCCCGGTCACGCCGCATCCGGGGCCGGCCAGCGCGGCGCGCGTCTTTCCCTCTTCCAGAAAGGCGGAGACGGCCTGCGCGTCCGGCACGGGACGCACCATGATCGAGGTCAGGTGCGCGGCATGGACCAGAACCGCCGAGGGCGGCGACAGCACGGTGACGGCCCCTGCCCCGCTGCGCGCCGCCGCCAGGGCCGCCAGCCTCGCCGCCCCTGTCGACGAGGCACCGCCGGAAAGCACGGCAGCCGCCCCCCGCAGATATTTGTGCGTATCGGCAGCCAGGCGCGGAAGGGCATGGCGCCAGAGCGCCGGCCCGTTCTCATGGGCGCGCGGCCGGATTTCATCGAGCACCGAGGCCGGAATGCCGATATCGGCCACCAGGAATTCGCCGCACAGATCGCGACCCGGCAGCAGCAGATGGCCGGGCTTCTTGCGAAAGAAGGTGACGGTCAGCACCGCCCGGAAACAGGCCCCGAGCGGTTGGCCGCTTTCGCCCGACAGTCCCGACGGCAGATCGACGGCAACCACAGGCACGCCGGTTGCATTGCACGCATCCGCCGCCGATGCCGCCGCACCGGAAAGCGGCCTGGACAGGCCGGCGCCGAACAACCCGTCCACCACAAGGTCGAAGCCGGCGGGCTCGAAATCCCCGAGCGGCCGCACGGCGCCCGTCCAGGCTTGCGCCGCGACAGCCGCATCGCTGCGCGGCATCGGTTCAGCCAGCGCGAAGAGATAGACGGAAAGACCGTCCTCCGCCAGAAGCCGCGCCACCACATAGCCATCGCCGCCATTGTTGCCGGGCCCGCAAAGCACGGCCACACGCCCCGCACCGGCAAATCGCCGGAGGATCGCGCCATGAATGGCCCGCCCTGCATTCTCCATCAGACCCGGCCCGTCAAACGGCCCCCCGGCAATCGCCAGGGCATCTGCCCGTCCCATTTCCTCCGGAGTCAGAAGCTCGTGCATGGTGATATCCGCCGCTCCGCCATTTCTCCGCCTGCGCTGGGTGTTTTATCGGTCCGCGCGCCGGAGCGTGCAAGCCGCAAGTCGGGCCCGTGCAGCCCGGCGGCTCCCTACCTGCTGTCTGATGCATATTTATTATGCACTTTGCCTGTTTTTTCATCTGCGAAGACAGGCTAAGAATGCCTCTGGATCGGGCAACCGGTCGCGGGCATGCTGCACCGCACGCTCACCTGCCTGCCGGAGGCTGGTGAAAGTGCAGGCAAGGCGCGGGATTCACACGGGAAACCTGGCCAACTCGGGCTAGACGGAATAATCTGGCACAGTTCATGCTTTCATTTCAGCGGAGCGGGCCGGAGGCCCGTTTTTCACCAATGCGGAGGCCGTTCTTTCCATGAAAAAGATCGAAGCGATCATCAAACCCTTCAAGCTGGACGAGGTGAAGGAGGCTTTGCAGGAAGTCGGCCTCCAGGGCATCACCGTGACAGAGGCAAAGGGCTTCGGCCGCCAGAAGGGGCATACCGAACTCTATCGCGGCGCCGAGTATGTCGTGGATTTCCTTCCCAAGGTGAAGGTTGAGGTGGTACTGGGCGACGACGCCGTCGAAGCCGCCATCGAAGCCATCCGCAAGGCGGCCCAGACGGGCCGCATCGGCGACGGCAAGATCTTTGTCTCCAACGTCGAGGAAGTCATCCGCATCCGCACTGGTGAAACGGGCATCGACGCCGTCTGAGGCGCATTGCCGGTCCGAACGACAAGTCATCGTCATTACAAAGGGAATTCAGCATGACGACAGCAAACGACATCATGAAGCAGATCAAGGACAACGACGTGAAGTTCGTCGACCTGCGCTTCACCGATCCGAAGGGCAAGCTGCAGCACGTCACGATGGACGTCTGCGCGGTGGATGAGGACATGTTCGCCGACGGCGTCATGTTCGACGGTTCCTCGATCGGCGGCTGGAAGGCCATCAACGAGTCCGACATGGTGCTGATGCCCGACACGGCCACCGTGCACATGGACCCCTTCTTCGCCCAGTCCACCATGGTCGTGATCTGCGACATCCTGGACCCGGTCTCCGGCGAGGCCTACAACCGCGACCCGCGCGGCACCGCCAAGAAGGCCGAGGCCTACATGAAGGCCGAGGGCATCGGCGACACGGTGTTCGTCGGTCCGGAAGCCGAGTTCTTCGTCTTCGACGACGTGAAGTACAAGGCCGACCCCTACAACACCGGTTTCAAGCTCGACTCCACGGAACTGCCGTCCAACGACGATTCCGACTATGACACCGGCAACCTGGGCCACCGTCCGCGCGTCAAGGGCGGCTATTTCCCGGTCCCGCCGATCGATTCCGAGCAGGACATGCGCTCCGAGATGCTCTCCGTGCTGACCGAGATGGGCGTCACGGTGGAAAAGCACCACCACGAGGTGGCCGCTGCCCAGCACGAACTCGGCATCAAGTTCGACACCCTGACCCGCAATGCCGACAAGATGCAGATCTACAAGTATGTCGTGCACCAGGTCGCCAACGCCTATGGCAAGACGGCCACCTTCATGCCGAAGCCGGTCTATGGCGACAACGGTTCGGGCATGCACGTGCACCAGTCGATCTGGAAGGACGGCAAGCCGACCTTTGCGGGCAATGAATATGCCGGCCTGTCCGAGACCTGCCTCTACTACATCGGCGGCATCATCAAGCACGCCAAGGCCATCAACGCCTTCACCAACCCGTCGACCAACTCCTACAAGCGCCTGGTCCCCGGCTACGAGGCCCCGGTCCTGCTGGCCTATTCGGCCCGCAACCGCTCCGCTTCCTGCCGCATTCCCTTCGGCAACAACCCGAAGGCCAAGCGCGTGGAAGTCCGCTTCCCCGACCCCACGGCCAACCCCTATCTCGGCTTCGCCGCGATGCTGATGGCCGGCCTCGACGGCATCAAGAACAAGATCCATCCCGGCCAGGCCATGGACAAGGATCTCTACGACCTGCCGGCCAAGGAACTCAAGAAGATCCCGACCGTCTGCGGCTCGCTGCGCGAAGCGCTGATGAGCCTCGACAAGGATCGCAAGTTCCTCACCGCCGGCGGCGTGTTCGACGACGACCAGATCGACGCTTTCATCGAACTGAAGATGGAAGAAGTGATGCGTTACGAGATGACCCCGCATCCGGTCGAATTCGACATGTATTATTCGGTCTGACCGAAGTACAAGATCGGCGTAACAGGCCCCGGCGGAGCGATCCGCCGGGGTTTTTTCTTGGTGTGAATTTTCCCGCATACTGCGCCGCAAAACATGATTTTGCAGTGCATCTAATACCTTTGCTGCATATCCGAAAGCCGCATTGAGGATGAGAACTTTCTAAAGTTAGCATGATTGCACCTTCGGCCAATGGAGGATCGGCCGGCAGGTTTCAACCTGAAATCGGGAGGACTTCATGTCACGATTCATCTTCAACCGGCGCGGAATTCTGAAGGCTGGCGTCGCAGGCGGTGCCGCGCTCGCCGCGCCGATGCACTTCGTCAAGGGCGCGTTCGCCCAGGACATGTCCTGCAACATGCCGACCGGCGACACGGTAACGCTGGGCTTCAACGTGCCTCAGTCCGGCCCCTATGCCGACGAGGGCGCCGACGAGCTTCGCGCCTACCAGCTCGCCGTCAAGCACCTGAACGGCGAAGGCGACGGCGGCATGCTTTCCACCTTCTCGTCCAAGGCGCTCAAGGGCAACGGCATCCTCGGCAAGAAGGTCGCCTTCGTCACAGGCGACACCCAGACCAAGTCCGATGCGGCCCGCGACAGCGCCAAGCGCATGATCGAGAAGGAAGGCGCGGTGATGATCACTGGCGGTTCGTCCTCCGGCGTCGCGGTGGCCGTGCAGGGCCTGTGCCAGGAAATGGGCATCATCTTCATGGCCGGCCTGACGCATTCCAACGACACCACCGGCAAGGACAAGAAGCGTTACGGCTTCCGTCACTTCTTCAACGCCTATCAGTCCGGTGTCGCGCTGGGCCCGGTGCTCAAGGAGGAATACGGCACCGACCGGCGCGCCTATCACCTGACCGCGGACTACACCTGGGGCTGGACGCAGGAAGAATCGATCAAGAACACCACCGAGGGTCTTGGCTGGGAGACGGTCGCCACCGTGCGCACGCCTGTCGGCGCCGGCGACTTCTCGCAGTACATCACGCCGGTTCTCAATTCCGGCGCCGACGTGCTGATCCTGAACCACTACGGCAAGGACATGGTCAACTCGCTGACCCAGGCCATCCAGTTCGGCCTCAAGGACAAGCAGGTCAACGGCAAGAACTTCGAGATCGTCGTGCCGCTCTTCTCGCGCCTCATGGCCAAGGGTGCCGGCGACAACATCAAGGGCATCCTGGGCACCACCAACTGGAACTGGTCGCTCGATGACGCGGCCTCGCAGGCCTTCGTCAAGTCCTTCGGCACGGAATACGGCTTCCCGCCGTCCCAGGCCGCCCACACCTGCTATGTGCAGACCCTGCTCTATGCCGACGCCTGCGAACGGGCCGGCACGTTCTTCGCCCCGAAGGTCATCGAGGCGCTCGAAGGCTTCGAGTTCGACGGCATGGGCAACGGCCCGACGCTCTACCGGGCGGAGGATCACCAGTGCATGAAGTCGGCCCTGGTCGTGCGCGGCAACGACAACAAGCAGTCCGAGTATGACCTGCTCAAGGTCGTCAAGGTCGTGGACCGCGAGACGCTGACCTACGACCCGTCCATCTTCGGCGGCGATCTCGGTCCGGCCGACGCGAAGCAGTGCTGACCTGACCGGCAAACCCGAGGCCCGGCTGCCCCCCATGCGGAGCGGCCGGGCCATCATGGCACTTGGCAAGCCGCGCCGCCGGGAAAGGCGGACGGACATCGGGGCGCATTCCTCATGGACGCAATCATCATCCAGATCCTGAACGGGCTCGACAAGGGCGCCGCCTATGCGCTGATCGCGCTTGGCCTGACCCTGGTCTTCGGCACGCTCGGCGTGGTCAATTTCGCGCATGGCGCGCTATTCATGCTGGGCGCCTTCTGCGCCGTCACCTTCAACAAGCTGATCACCTGGCCGATCCAGCCGCCCAAGGCGGAAGGCCAGCTTTTCGCGCCGCCCGCCAAGCCATATTTCGAGCATGCCTTCGGCGATGCCGGCGCTTGGGTCATCAACTGGTCGGTCCCCATTTCGATCCTGCTCGCCATTCCCGTCATGCTGGTCATCGGCCTGGCCATGGAGCGCGGCCTGATCCGCCACTTCTACAAGCGCCCCCACGCCGACCAGATCCTCGTGACGTTCGGCCTCGCCATCGTGCTGCAGGAGATCATCAAGAAATTCTACGGCGCCAATCCGGTGCCGCAATCCGCGCCCGACATGTTCAACGGCACGGCCAACATCGCCGCCTTCCTCGGCCTGTCGGACATGTTCATCGTCTATCCCTGGTGGCGGCTGATCTATTTCCTGTTCGCCTTCCTCGTCATCGGCGCGGTCTTTGCCTTCCTGCAGTTCACCACCTACGGCATGGTGGTGCGCGCCGGCATGCGCGACCGCGAAACCGTCGGCATTCTCGGCATCAACATCGAGCGCCGCTTCACCGTCGTCTTCGGCATCGCGGCCGTCGTGGCGGGCCTGGCAGGCGTCATGTACACGCCCATCCTGCCGCCCGACTACCATCTCGGCATGGATTTCCTGGTGCTCAGCTTCGTTGTCGTGGTCGTCGGCGGCATGGGCTCCCTGCCCGGCGCCGTGCTGGCCGGTTTCCTGCTCGGCATCCTGCAATCCTTCGCCTCGATGAACGAGGTCAAGGCCATATTTCCCGGCATCGACCAGATCATCATCTACCTGGTCGCCGTCACCATTCTGCTCACCCGGCCGCGCGGACTCCTGGGCCGCCAGGGCGTGATGGAGGACTGATCGAACATGTTTGGCAACCTGTCCCGCAACGACTGGCTCCTGCTGCTCGGCTTCTCGGTCGTCGTGCTCATCAGCCCGTGGACGCTGGCGCCGCTTGGCGCCGGCTATCCGGCCCTGCTGCAGAAGTTCTGCATCTTCGGCATCTTCGCCATGGGCTTCAACATCCTCTTCGGCCTGACCGGCTACCTCTCCTTCGGTCATGCGGCCTTCCTGGGGGTCGGCTCCTATGCCGCCGTCTGGTCGTTCAAGCTGTTCACGATGAACGTCATTCCGGCGGTCATCTTCGGCGTGCTCTTCGCCGGCCTCTTCGCCGTCGTCATCGGCTATGTCAGCCTCAGGCGTTCCGGCATCTACTTCTCCATCCTGACCCTCGCTTTCGCGCAGATGAGCTACAACCTCGCCTATTCGGTTCTCACCCCGATCACCAATGGCGAGACCGGCCTGCAACTGACGTTGCAGGATCCGCGCATCATCGACAATGCCTTCGCCGCGCCCGGCGAAGGCCTGCCGGCCACCAACCTCTTCGGCATCGAGACCAGCGGATATCCGGGCTTCTATTTCTGCGCGGCGGCACTGATCGTCTGCCTTTTCCTCACGCTGCGCATCTTCCGCTCACCCTTCGGCATGATGCTGCGCGCCATCAAGTCGAACCAGAACCGGATGCGCTATACCGGCTTCAACACGCGGCCCTATCTTCTTACCGCCTTCGTCATTTCCGGCATGTATGCCGGCCTGGCGGGATCCCTGATGGCGGTCACCGACCCGCTGGCCGGAGCCGAGCGCATGCAGTGGACGGCCTCCGGCGAAGTGGTGCTCATGACCATTCTCGGCGGAGCCGGCACGCTGATCGGTCCGATCCTCGGCGCCGGTGTCATCAAGTATTTCGAGAACATCTTCTCATCCTTCAACGACCGCATCCTGGAGCAGTTGTTCTCCTTCCTGCCCGACGCGGCACGCGATGCCGCGGTCTGGGTCACCGGGCTTTTCGTCGGCGACGGCTGGCACCTGACGCTCGGCGTCGTGTTCATGCTGATCGTGATCTTCCTGCCCGGCGGCATCATGGAAGGCATCCAGCGCATCCGCCGCCGCTTCGGTGGCGGTTCCGGGCCGGGCGCCACAGCGCCGGACACGGCCGCGGCCCAACCTGCGGAGTGAGGACATGACAACGGCAAGCGAGAACATCGTCCTTCACGTCGCGGACGTATCCAAGAGCTTCGGCGGCCTGAAGGCCCTGGCGGACGTCGACCTCCAGGTGCGCGAAGGCACCGTCCATGCCATCATCGGCCCCAACGGCGCCGGCAAGTCGACGCTGCTCAACGTGTGCATCGGCCGCCTGAAACCGACCGAGGGCCACGTGGTCTTCAACGGCCGCACGCTCGACCAGCACGAACCGCACGAGATCAACCAGCTTGGCGTCAGCCGGGTCTTCCAGACGCCGGAGATCTTCACGGACCTCACGCTGCTCGACAACGTGATGATACCGGCCTTCGCGCGGCGTGACGGCGCCTTCCGCTTCAACGCCATGGCCGCGCTTTCGGCCCAGCACGACATCCGCGAGGAGGCCGAGGAAACGCTGCGCGACATCGGCCTTTACGAGATGCGCCACCAGATCGCCGGCAGCCTGTCGCGCGGCGACAAGCGGCGCCTCGAAATGGCCATGTGCCTGATCCAGAAGCCGAAGCTCCTCCTGCTGGACGAGCCGACCGCGGGCATGGCGCGCCATGACACCAACATGACGATCGACCTGCTCAGGCGGATCAAGGAACGCGGCATGACGAAGGTCATCATTGAACACGACATGCATGTCGTGTTCTCTCTGGCGGACCGCATCAGCGTTCTGGCGCAGGGGCGGATCATCGCGGAAGGCACGCCCGAGGAAGTCCGCAACAATCCGAAGGTGAAGGAAGCCTATCTCGGGGAGGAGCACGGATGAACATGGCCGCCGTTGGAGACATGAAAGGGGAGAGCGTAGCCTTGAACGAGAAAACCGCGTCACCCTATTTCAGCGTGAAGGACATCCACGCCTATTACGGCGAGAGCTACATCGTTCAGGGTGTATCCTTCGACATTGCCAAGGGCGAGGTGCTCTCCCTGCTCGGACGCAACGGCGCCGGCAAGACCTCGACCCTGCGCACGCTGGCCCGGGTGGAGACACCGGCATTGAAGTCCGGCGAAATCTGGCTCGACGGCAAGCCGCTGCATGCGATGCGCGCCTTCGAGGCCGCGGCCGAAGGCGTTCAACTCGTGCCGGAGGACCGGCGCATCATCGGCGGCCTGACGGTGGAGGAAAACCTGATCCTGGCCCAGGTGACCGAGCCGAAGGGCTGGCCCATCGAGAAGATCTACGAGCACTTCCCGCGCCTTGCCGAACGGCGCACCCAGGAAGCGACGACCATGTCAGGCGGCGAGCAGCAGATGCTGGCGGTCGCCCGTGCGCTCGCCCGCGACCTCAAGATCCTGTTCCTGGATGAACCCTATGAGGGCCTTGCGCCCGTCATCGTGCAGGAAATCGAGAAGATCGTGCAGCAGATCCGCGATATCGGCATCACCACAATCATCGTGGAGCAGAACGCCGTTGCGGCTTTGCGCCTGTCGGACCGGGCGGTCATCATGGATACCGGCCAGGTCGTGTTTCAAGGCTCGGCCCGGGAAGTGCTGGAGAACGAGGAACTGCGGCACGAATATCTCGCCATCTGACGGAATAGCGGGATGCGGCGGACGAGGAAAAGGCCCGGGAGATGTCCCGGGCCTTTTCATGTGTCAGGTCAGTTTCGCGGTCCAATGCCTTGACCGGACTCCGCAATCAGGCGCTGACGGCATCGAACAGCCGCCAGGCCGCCTCCATTTCTTTCTCCCGCGCCGCGCGGCGCGCCTTGGCCTCCGCGTCCTCGCCCCACAATTCGATGTTCCAGTCCTCGTCCACATGCGCGGCGGCCCAGGCATCGGCCCAGGTGATCTCCCGCCCCGCCACCGCCAGCGCCAGCAGCGCCGAACCCGTCAGCGTGGTCATGGAATGCAGCGCGGCAAGCCGGAACGGGTCGTCGAAACCGCGCAGGTGAATGCCGATGGCGCCGATGCTTTCACGTGGCTGCACGACATGCATCACCCCTTCCGCCAGCACGAAGCGCGCGCCGAGCGCACGCTCCACCCACTCCAGCACCGGGTCCCAGGTTTCGGTCTGGCGCGCGACAAGGCGTTCCGGCGTCCCCGCCCGGTAACAGAGCAGGTCGGAGGAGGAAAATCGCTGGATGTCCTCGGCCACGGCCTGCATGTCGGCCGCCACGCCGTCGATCGCCGTGTTGGCCAGGCGCGTCACAGGCATCGTCATCGGGTCGATGATCTCGCCCTGCGCGCCATATTCTCCGGCGACGAGCAGCGCGGCTTCCTCCGTCGGCAGCACCATGGTGTTGCGCACCGGCGTGCGCACCAGGCGCCCGTCGAGCGTCACGCCGAAACCCTTGTCCTGTGCGGCGACGCCGGCTTCCTTGTAGAAGCGCTTCGGCAGCGGCTTGAGCATCTGCTTCTGGGCGCGGCGCACCGGATCTGGATCGGACAGCCTGCCCGCGTCGAGGTCATTGAGGATGTCGCGCATGGCGGACCCTTTCGTCAGAGATGGTTGAGCAGGGCGGCGGGATGGTCGAGCACATCCCTGGCCCCGTGCTGGCGCAGCGCATCGGGCGTGCTGTAGCCCCATGCCACGCCGATGGCGCCGGCGCTTGCCGCGCACGCCATCTGCATATCGTAGATCGCATCGCCGACGACAAGGGTATCGGCGGGATCGATGCCCGTTTCCGCGCAGCATTCTTGCACCATGGCCGGATGCGGCTTGGAAGGGCAATCGTCGGCCGTTCGGACGGTCAGGAAATGGCTGCCGAAGCCATGCGTCTCGAAAACGGCCGTCACGCCGCGCCGCGATTTCCCCGTGACCATGCCGATCAGGATGTCGTCGCGCGCAGCGAGGCCCGCGATCAGGTCGGCAATGCCGTCATAGAGGTTTTCGCGGAGATCCTGTTCGGCGCGCATCGCGACGAAATGATGCTTGTAGCGCTGCACAAGGCCCCCGATGGCTTCGTCCACCTCCCGCGCAAGCAGGCGCGCAATGGCGAGGTCCAGCGACAGGCCGATCACCCCGCGCGTGGCCTCCGGTGCCGGCGGCGCCAGGTCGGCCTCGGCGAAGGTGCGTTCCATGCACCCGTGGATCAGACCCGCGCTGTCCACCAGCGTGCCGTCGCAATCGAACAGGACCAGTTTCATGCCACACCCCCAATTCCGCGCCGCGCCGCGCGGTTCACGAGCAGCAGCCCTGCCCCGATCAGCACCAGCGCGATGCCGATCTGCGGGCTGAGCGGTTCGTCGAGCAGAAGCGCGCTGGCGGTCACCCCGGTCAGCGGCGTCAGGAAAGCGAAACTCGACAGGCTTGCCGCGGAGTAACGCTGCACCAGCCGGAAGAAGACCAGGTAAGTGATCGAGACGATGAACAGCGCCTGAAAGGCCAGGGTCGCCGTCGGCAGCCAACCGACATCGCGCAGCGGCGGCCCGCCGAGCGGAATGAAGGGGAGCGTGACGACCGCCGAAACGCCAAGCTGGTAGAGCATGCTCTTCTCCGGCGGTGCGGTGGAGAGCCGTGTCATCTTGATCACCAGAACGGTTGCCGCCCAGCACAAGGCTGCCAGGAAGACCATCAGGTCACCGAAGAGCGCCATGCGCGAGGGCAGCGTCACCTTGTCGGCAAAGACCAGCGCCACGCCGCCGAAGGCCAGCGCCATGCCGGCGAGCTTGCGCCAGGTCAGCCGCTCCAGCCCCAGCAGGTGCCCGCCCGCCAGCACCCAGAACGGCATGGTGTTGAAGATCAGAACGCCCCGCGCCACGCTCGTCACATCCATGGCGATGAACAGCAGGATGAATTCGGTGGAGAAGAACAACCCGGCCAGCAGGCCCGGCTTCAGCGTGCCGTCCCGAAACGTCAGCGGAATCCCGCGCCACAGGCACCAGCCGGCTATGCAGAGGGCCCCGATGGCCGAGCGCAGGAAACACTGCATCAGCGGACTGTAGCCGGTATTGGCGATCTTCATCGCCACCTGGCTCAATCCCCAGCAGGTGGTAAGCACCACCATCACCATGATTGCCCCCGCACCGGGTGCCAGCGACGTGTCGGGACGGGATTGGCTCACGCTCATCCTGCGGCAGACGCCTCGTCAAAACCGAGCAGGTTCCAGCTCTGCACCATGTGCGGCGGCAGCGGTGCGGTCACGTCGATCACGCCCGATCCGTCGGGATGCGGGATCAGGATGCGCCGGGCATGCAGGTGCAGCCGGTTCTGCAACCCGCCGGGGAATTCCCAGTTCTGGTCTGCCTCGAAATATTTCGGATCGCCGATGATCGGGCAGCCGATGTGGGCGGCATGGACGCGAAGCTGGTGCGTGCGCCCGGTATAGGGCTCCATTTCAAGCCAGCTCAGGTTCTGTCCCGCCTGGTCGATCACCCGGAAATGCGAAACGGCATGGTCGGCGCCCGGTTCGCCATGGCGCGCTATGCGCATCCGGTCGCCATCGGGTGTCGTCTCCTTTACCAGCCAGGTGGAAATACGCCCCTCACGGGTTTTCGGAACGCCCTTGACCAGCGCCCAGTAGGTTTTCTTCGTATCCCTCTCGCGGAACGCGGCCGTGAGTTTCACAGCGGCACCACGCGTGCGCGCCACGACGAGAACGCCGGACGTATCGCGGTCGATGCGGTGGACGAGGCGCGGCTTTTCGCCCTTCTGGCTGCGCCAGGCCTCCAGCATGCCGTCGACATGGCGATGCACCCCCGACCCGCCCTGCACCGCCAGGCCCGCCGGCTTGTTGAACACGAAGACCTTGTTGTCCTCGTAAAGCAGCATCTTGGACAGCACGTCGCCGTCGCCCTGGTCGCGGATGGTGCGCGCGGTGAGAGGACCGCCCTCGCCCTTCAGGTCGGCGCCGAGCGGCGGAATGCGCACCACCTGTCCGGCTGAAAGACGCGTGTCGGACTTCGCCCGGCCGCCATCCACGCGCACCTGCCCCGTGCGCAACAGTTTCTGCAGCGCCCCGAATCCGAGCCCCGGCACATGCAGCTTGAACCAACGGTCCAGCCGCATCCCGTTCTCGTCCTCGTTCACCGTCACCTGTTCAACGCCGGCCATGTCCTGTCCTTCACTCGCCAGAAGCGCCGCCCATATCACCCCGCAACGCTTCTTGCGAGCCACAAACCGGCAAAAAGCGCCGCGACGGAGAGCATCACGGATCCAAGCACGTAAAAAGCGGCGGCCATTGCCTGCCCCCTCTCCCAAAGCACCGCCACATCGAGCGAAAAGGCGGAAAACGTGGTGAAGCCGCCGAGCAGCCCGGTCGCGATGAACAGGCGCAACTCGTTGCTGGTACCGCCGCTGCGGCGTGTGAGCCAGGCCACGAACAGGCCCATGGCGAACGAGCCGGCGATGTTCACGGTCATGGTGCCGAAGGGAAAGCCCGGCCCCGCCAGACGCAGCACGATCTGGCCGGTCAGATGTCTCAACGATGCGCCGATGGCCCCGCCAAGGGCGACGAGAAGAAGATGCTGCATGAAGCTGTTGATAAACCTTTCTCCACCGCCGGTGAAGCACACAATACGTCCGAAGTCGTTCTCGACAAACCGGAAGGTCATGCGTAATGGCAAACCTTCAGGTTTCAAAGGGGGACTTCATGTTACCGAGAATTGCTGCGCTCGTGGTGGCTTGTGCCGCCCTGACGGGCTGTGGAACCGTGGTGCGCGGCACCACCGAAGATGTCCGCATCATCGTCGAACCGGAGGATGCGGCAGTGACGACAAGCCTGGGGCATCGCTGCAACGCCATGCCCTGCACGGTGAAGGTCGCGCGCCGCGACAAGTTCACGGTCACGGCCAGCAAGCAGGGCTACATCACCGAAAGCGTTGACGTGGGCACGGAGGTTTCGGGCGGCGGCGCCGCGGGCTTCGCCGGCAACATCGTGGTGGGCGGCGTTGTCGGCATGGGCGTGGACGTGGCGACCGGCGCAGCACTCGATCACACCCCGAACCCGGTCGTCATCAAGCTGCAGCCTGAAGGCGCGGAACCGGCAACGGCCGAACCGGTCCGCCCGTCGCCGAAAACCCGGCCGCGCCGCAAGGACGTGCCGGTTTCCTGAGGGGCATCACGATCCTGGCCGGGGTGTTCAATCGGCCAGGAATTCCTTCACGAAAGCGGCGAGCGCTTCCCAGTCTGTATATTCGTGATCTTCCGACGTATCGACGTCGCCGCCTTCCTTCGCCGCGATATGGCGCATGAGCAACCGCTTGAGGAAGTCGTATTTCGTGTAGCGCAAGGCGCCGGCCGCATGATGCAGGCCGGACGGCTGCCAGCCCGTCTCGGCGAGGAAATCGTCGGTGATCGCCGCGATTTCCCGCCGTTCCGCCTCGAACTGCGAGGCGGCGCCGAGCGAAACGGAAATGAAGCCGGTGTTGCGGCCATTGAGTTCCCCTGCATTGTCCCCGACCCACTGGACGAAAGCCGCCGGGAACTTCCCGATATGCACGGGCGCGGCCGCGATCACCGCGTCGGCGAGGTTCAGGTCGACATCGCCGAGGTCGGCGGCATCGTAGACGGTGACGTCGTGGCCCAGGCTCTGGACGGTGCCGGCGACGTGCCGGGCGATCTTGCGCGTCTGGCCCTCGACCGTGGCGTAAATGACGATGACATGCATGACGTGTCTCCTCAGCAGACCTGGGTATCGCAGGCCAGGAACCGGAACGGTTCATCGGCGGATTCGCGCACTGCGTCGAGACGCCGTCCGTCACGGCACTGAACCCGCGCTTCCTGCGTGGCCTTGCCGCCAAGATTGCCTTCCCGTGCATTCAGGAAATATTCGACCGTGCAATCCAGCGTCTCGGCCGCCTGCAAACGTATGTCCGCGAGCCAGGGAAAATCGGCCTGCGTCTGTGCTCCCGCCGGACCTGTTAGAACCGTCACGAAGACAAGGGCTGCGGACAATCTCATGATGAGCCTCCTTTGACCTTGGCGGAATGTGCAGGCAGATGCTCCCCGGCGCCTTGACCGGTATCAATCCCCCGCGCGTGTGCGCCTTCGCGCCGCCACCAGCTTGACGGCGATCAGCGCCAGCGGCCAAGCGTGCCAGAGGATATCGAACCAGTCGATCGGACGGAAGGGATGCCCTTCGATGAGCCAGCGCGCCTTCTCCACCAGGTGAGGCTCGGGCACGAAAGGCGCACCGCCGATCAGCACGGCGATGATGACCAGCGTCGGCCAGGGAATGGCGCCAATGAGATCAGCCAGCCTTTTCATGCCTCGTCCTCCCGTTGTCAGCGGTTCCGCTCGCGCCTGAGACGGGCCCACCATTCCAGCCGCTTGCGGATTTCCCGTTCGAAGCCCCTGTCCGGCGGATCGTAGAACGTCTGCCGGCCCATGGTGTCGGGAAAATAGTCCTGTCCGGAAAAGGCGTCCGGCTGGTCATGGTCATAGAGATAACCGGCGCCATAGCCCTCGTCCTTCATCAGCTTCGTCGGCGCATTGAGGATGCGCGCCGGCGGCAGCAGCGATCCGTGCTCCTTCGCCGCACGCATGGCACCCTTGTAGGCCACGTAGACGGCGTTGGATTTCGGCGCGGTGGCGAGATAGACGCAGGCTTGCGCCAAGGCCAGTTCGCCTTCCGGCGAACCGAGGAAATCATAGGCATCCTTGGCCGCATTGGCGATGACCAGCGCCTGCGGGTCCGCAAGGCCGATATCCTCCACCGCCATGCGCACGAGGCGACGCGCCACGAACAGCGGGGTCTCGCCGGCATCCAGCATCCGCGAGAGGTAATAGAGCGCGGCATCGGGATCGGAGCCGCGCACCGCCTTGTGCAGGGCCGAGATCAGGTTGTAATGGCCATCCTGGCTCTTGTCATAGACCGGAGCACGGCGCTGCACCACGCGCTGCAACCCCTCCTGGTCAAACACCTCACCCGCCCCTGCGGCCCGCCACACTTCCTCGGCAAGCGTCAGCACGGCGCGCCCGTCGCCGTCCGCCATGCGGATCAGAGATGCCCGCGCGCCCTCGTCCAGTGGCAGCGGCTTTGCCTCCACGCTCTCGGCGCGCTGAAGCAGGCGCTCCAGGCTTGGCGCATCATGCGGATGGAAGGTCAGCACACGGGCGCGCGACAACAGCGCGGCGTTCAGTTCGAAGGACGGGTTTTCCGTCGTCGCACCGACGAGAATGACCGTGCCATCCTCCATGACGGGCAGGAAACTGTCCTGCTGGGCACGATTGAAACGGTGGATCTCGTCGACGAAGAGCAGGGTCTGGCGTCCGTTGGCGCGCCGCAGCCGGGCAGCGTCGAAGACCTTCTTCAGATCCGCCACGCCGGAAAAGATTGCCGATATCTGCTCGAAAGCCAGATCGGTCTCGCCCGCGAGCAGCCGGGCGACGGTCGTCTTGCCGGTGCCAGGTGGTCCCCAGAAGATCATCGATCCGAGCGAGCCCGACCGGATCATGCGCGTCAGCACGCCATCGGCTCCGGTGAGGTGATCCTGCCCGGTCACATCGGCAAGGCTTGCAGGGCGCATCCGGTCGGCAAGCGGGCGCCCTTTCGGCGGCCCCTCTTGCTGCGGCTTTTCGGAGAACAGGTCGGCCATGGGTCCGGTCAATAACGCAGGACCTGGCGCAGGATCTGCCCGTTGCGTTCGATCGCGAACCGCCACCAGCGGCTGCGCTCCATCGCGATCCGGTTCAACTGGTCGGCATTGCGGATCTCCTCGCCATTGACCTCGACGACGATGTCACCGGGACGCAGGCCGAAGCGCGCCGACGGCGAGTTGCGCGCCGTTTCGGTAATGACCACCCCCTGACGGCTTTCCGGCAGGCGCAGTTTCTGGGCAAGCCGTGGCGACAGTTCCGAAACCGTCGCGCCGGCAAACGGGCTGTCACCCTCGATCTGGAGCGTGCTCGTGGCGCTCATGCCCTCCGGCGCGCGCTCCAGAGTGACCGCGACAGCTTGCAGGCGCCCGCGCCGCAGCACCTGGAAATCCACCCTCGCGCCGGCGCTTTCGGTCGCCAGACGGTAGCCCAGCGCATCCGGATTCTCGATTGCCCGGCCATTCATCGCCAGCAGCACGTCACCGGGTTGCAGCGCGCCCTTCTCCGCCGGACTTCCGGGCGTGATGTTCTCGACCAGCGCGCCGGTCGGATGATCCATGCCGAGCGCCTCGGCCGTTTGCGCGTCGACCGCCGCGAAGGCCGCGCCGAGCCAGGGCCGCTCGAAGTAATCCCCGCCATTGCGCGCCACGTTGACCACGGCGCGCACCATGATGGAGGGGATGGCAAAGCCGATGCCGTTCGACCCGCCGGAGCGTGTGAAGATCGCCGTGTTGATGCCGATGAGTTCGCCGGCCATGTTGATCAGCGCGCCGCCCGAATTGCCGGGATTGATGGCTGCGTCCGTCTGGATGAAGAAGCCGAAATCGGTGACACCGATATGCGAGCGCGCAAGCGCGGAAACGATGCCCGAGGTCGTCGTCTGCCCGACACCGAACGGATTGCCGATCGCCAGCACCAGGTCACCCACTTCCAGTGCGTCTGAATCGCCCAGTTGCAGGAATGGCAAGGGACGGTCGGAATCGATCCTGAGCACCGCCAGATCAACGGTCTCGTCCTTGAGCAGCACTTCGCTCTCGAATTCACGCCCGTCCGCCAGCGCGACCTTCACCTCGTCGCCGCCGCGGATGACGTGGTAGTTGGTGACAACAAGGCCCGAGGCATCCACGATCACGCCGGAGCCAAGCGATTGCTGCACACGCGGGCGCGCCGGCCTGCCGCCGCCGAAGAACTGCTCGAAGAAGGGATCGCCCGCGAAGGGGGACACGGGCTGACGCACCTGGGACTTCGCATAGACGTTCACCACCGCCGGCGCCGTCCGCTTCACCAGCGGTGCGAAGGACAGTTCCATCTCGCGCTGCCCGAAGGGCACCCGCTTGCCGTTGTCGGCGATCGCGGCCTGTCCGCCCGCTCCCTGGTCCTGCTGCGTGCCGCGCAGCAACTGGCCAAGCAGGTCGCGCATTCCGCCCTCGCCTTGCGCATGCGATGCCGCAACCGTCAGGACAAGGGCCAGCAGGCCAGCCAGCACACCGGAAAACAAACGCGCCATCCGTGGATACTCCCTCTTGAATGTCCCCGATCCCCTGATTCGGAACCTAACAAGTCTTTCATGCCACTTCGACCATTTGAGGACGAACCCGGCAACGCGGAAAAATTGACGCACACGGGAAGCAAAGGATCCGGCCCATGAAAAAAGCCGCCCCGTTTCCGGAGCGGCCCTTGTCTGGTTCCGGCAGGGGGGAAGCGATCAGGCTTCCTCGCCCTCGGCAACCGCTTCGGCTTCCACACGGGCACGATCGGCCGCGCCCTTGGCGTCAACGTCGCGGTCAACCAGCTCGATCACGGCCATCGGCGCATTGTCGCCGTAGCGGAAGCCCGCCTTCAGCACGCGGGTGTAACCGCCATTGCGCTCCTGGTAACGCGGGCCGAGCACGTCGAACAGCTTCTTGACCTGCTGCACGTCGCGGATGCGCGAGATCGCCTGGCGGCGGGCATGGAGGTCGCCGCGCTTGCCCAGCGTGATCAGCTTGTCGACGATGGAACGCAGTTCCTTGGCCTTGGGCAGGGTCGTGACGATCTGCTCGTGCTCGATGAGGCTCGCCGCCATGTTGGCGAACATCGCCTTGCGGTGGCTGTGCGTGCGGTTCAGCTTGCGGTTGGCGTTGCCGTGTCTCATGTGCCTTCTCCTTGAAGTATGTCCGCGCCCTAGGTCTTGAGAACGCGGCCCTGTTGGTCATGCGATGGAGGAACTGCCGGAAAAACCCCGGCAGCCTTTGTCTCAGTACTGGTCCTCGTAGCGCTTGGCGAGGTCCTCGATGTTGTCCGGCGGCCAGTCCGGCACTTCCATGCCCAGATGCAGGCCCATCGACGCAAGCACTTCCTTGATCTCGTTGAGCGACTTGCGGCCAAAATTCGGCGTGCGCAGCATTTCCGCCTCGGTCTTCTGGATCAGGTCGCCGATATAGACGATGTTGTCGTTCTTCAGGCAGTTGGCCGAACGGACCGAAAGCTCCAGTTCGTCCACCTTCTTCAGCAGCGCCGGGTTGAAGGCAAGCTCTGTCACCTGCTCGGCCGGCTGGTCCTTCTGCGGCTCGTCGAAATTGACGAAGATCGAAAGCTGGTCCTGCAGGATGCGCGCCGCATAGGCAACCGCGTCCTCGCCCGAGATCGAACCGTCGGTCTCGATCGTCATGGTCAGCTTGTCATAGTCGAGCACCTGGCCCTCGCGGGTGTTCTCGACCTTGTAGGAGCATTTGCGCACCGGGGAATACAGGCTGTCGACCGGGATGAGGCCGATGGGCGAATCTTCCGAACGGTTGCGCTCGGCCGGGACATAGCCCTTGCCGGCATTCACGGTGAATTCCATGCGGATTTCCGCGCCCTGGTCCAGCGTGCACAGCACGTGGTCCGGATTGAGGATTTCAACGTCGCCGACCGTCTGGATGTCGCCCGCCGTGACGATGCCCGGGCCCTGCTTGCGCACGACCATGCGCTTCGGTCCCTCGCCTTCCATGCGGATGGCGATTTCCTTGATATTGAGCACGATGTCGGTCACGTCCTCGCGCACGCCGGCGATCGAGGAGAATTCATGCAGGACGCCGTCGATCTGCACGGCCGTCACGGCGGCACCGCGCAGCGAGGACAGCAGCACGCGGCGCAGCGCATTGCCGAGCGTCAGGCCGAAACCGCGCTCCAGCGGCTCGGCGACAAGCGTCGTCAGGTTGCCCTTCTTCGACGTGAACTCAACGCCGTTGGGCTTGATCAGTTCTTGCCAGTTTTTCTGGATCATGTGGACTTGTCCTTCCGGTGCCCCCGCACCATCCAATCGTGCGGGGCGACATGGAAACCGCAGAGGAACGGAAGAAGCCGTTCATGCGCAGGGTGACAAAAGCGCAGCGTCAGACGCGGCGCTTCTTGCGCGGGCGGCAGCCATTGTGCGGGATCGGCGTCACGTCACGGATCGAGGTGATCGTGAAACCGGCAGCCTGCAGCGCGCGCAGCGCCGACTCGCGGCCCGATCCCGGACCACGCACTTCCACTTCCAGCATCTTCATGCCGTGCTCGGCCGCCTTCTTGGCGCAATCTTCCGCCGCGACCTGGGCTGCGAACGGGGTCGACTTGCGCGAACCCTTGAAGCCCTGCGCGCCGGCCGACGACCAGGCGATCGCGTTGCCCTGGGCATCGGTGATCGTGATCATCGTGTTGTTGAAGGTGGAATTGACGTGGGCGACGCCCGACGAGATGTTCTTGCGTTCGCGGCGGCGAACACGTGCGGCTTCCTTGGCCATGGTCTTCCTTTCGTTACGATATCAACACCGCCGTAACACCGGCGGCTACACCTGGAACGGGAACCGGCAAGACGGCGGCCGGGACGAACCCCTTGCGCCAGCCGCTTGCCACGTTCCGCTCCGGATTACTTCTTCTTGCCGGCAATCGCCTTGGCCGGACCCTTGCGGGTGCGCGCATTGGTATGCGTGCGCTGGCCACGGACCGGCAGGCCGCGCCGGGGACGCAGGCCGCGGTAGCAGCCGAGGTCCATCAGGCGCTTGATGTTGAGCTGGACTTCGCGGCGCAGGTCGCCCTCGACCCGGTAATCGCGGTCGATGGTCTCGCGAACCTGGAGCACTTCCGCGTCGGTCAGTTCGTGCACGCGGCGCTCGGCCGGAATATTGCACTTCTCGATGATTTCCTGGGCGAACTTCGGACCGATCCCGTGGATGTACTGAAGCGCGATCACGACGCGCTTGTTGGTCGGGATGTTCACACCGGCTATACGTGCCATCTTCTTCCACTCCATGTCGGCCGGCAATGCCGGCACCTGATGATAATGACCCGCGTCCGGTGGAGGCCGGCCCCTGCGGGCGGTTGAATGAACAAACCGCCCTTGAGGGGCGGTTTGATACATCATGTCCATGAGACGCGCCGCTATGCCACGGGTCGGCGTATTCGTCAACCCTTGAAAACGGGCATCAATGCGCGCCGGTCAAAGCGAGGCGAGCACCTCTTCGATCTGCGCCGTGACGCCGTCGATGGAGTCCATGCCGTCGACCGTCCGCCGCATGCCCTTGGCGTGGTAGTAACCGGTCAGCGGCGCGGTCTTCTTGTAATACTCGCGCAGGCGCTCGTCGAAGACCTCCGGATTGTCATCCTTGCGGACAGGCTCCCCGGCGGCCTTGGCCTCTTCGGCGCGTTTCACGATCCGCCCCACCAGGGCCTTGTCGTCGACAACCAGTTCGATCACGGCGTCGAGCTTCATGCCCTTGGATGACAGCATTTCCTCCACGGCATCGGCCTGGGCCAGCGTGCGCGGATAGCCGTCGAGGATGAACCCGTTGGCGCAATCCGGCGCATCGATGCGCTCCGACACGATGGCATTGACGATGGCGTCGGAAACCAGTTCCCCGGCATCCATGACGGCCTTGGCCTTCAGCCCCACCTCGGTTTCCGCCTTGACGGCGGCCCGCAGCATGTCCCCGGTGGAAAGCTGGGGAATGCCGTGTTTCTCGACCAGGCGCGTGGCCTGGGTCCCCTTCCCCGCTCCGGGCGGTCCCAGCAGAATCAGTCTCATCGTCCCCTCTTTCCCCCTCTCAGCTTGGATTTCTTGATCAGCCCCTCATACTGGTGGGCGATCAGGTGACCCTGGACCTGCGCGACCGTGTCAAGCGTGACGCTGACGACGATCAGCAGGGATGTCCCGCCGAGATAGAACGGAACGCCGGTCGCCGAAATTAGAAATTCGGGTAAGAGACACACCAGGACCAGGTAGATCGCGCCGACAAGCGTGATGCGGGTCAGGACATAGTCGATGTATTCGGCGGTGCGCTCGCCGGGCCGGTAGCCCGGAATGAAACCGGAATGCTTCTTGAGCTGGTCGGCCGTGTCCTTCGGATTGAACACGATCGCCGTGTAGAAGAAGGCGAAGAACATGATCAGCGCTGCATAGAGCGCCATGTAGATCGGCTGGCCGTGGCCGAGCGCCGCCAGGATCGTGGACGCCCATGCCGGCATGTCGGTATTGCTGGAAAAGCCTGCAATGGTGGCGGGCAGCAGCAGCAGCGACGAAGCGAAGATCGGCGGAATGACGCCGGCCGTGTTCAGCTTCAGCGGCAGGTGCGACGTGTCGCCCTGGAACATCCGGTTGCCGACCTGGCGTTTCGGATACTGGATCAGCAGTCGCCGCTGGGCACGCTCGAAGAACACGATCACGGCGATAACGATGATCGCCAGCGCGATGATGGCCAGGATGATCCCCGTCGACAGCGCGCCGGTGCGGCCCAGTTCCAGCGTGCCCGTGATCGCGGAAGGCAGGCCTGCAACGATGCCGGCGAAGATGATCAGCGAAATGCCGTTGCCGATGCCGCGGGCTGTGATCTGCTCGCCAAGCCACATCAGGAACATCGTGCCGCCGACCAGCGTGATCACGGCGGAAATGCGGAAGAACCAGCCCGGATCGGTGACGATGCCGGACCCGCCTTCAAGCCCGACGGCGATGCCGTAGGCCTGCACGGTTGCCAGCAGCACGGTGCCGTAGCGGGTATACTGGTTGATGACCTTGCGGCCCTGTTCGCCTTCCTTCTTGAGCTGTTCGAGCGTAGGAACGACCGACGTCATCAGCTGCATGATGATGGAGGCGGAAATGTAGGGCATGATGCCCAGCGCGAAGATCGCCATGCGCTCCACGGCGCCGCCGGCAAACATGTTGAACATGCCGAGCACGCCGCGGCTCTGCTGTTCGAACGCCTGCGCGAAGGCATCCGGATCGATGCCGGGAATGGGGATGTAGGTGCCGAGCCGGTAAACCAGCAGCGCGCCGAGCGTGAACCAGATTCTCTTCTTGAGATCCTCGTCCTTCGCAAAGGCGGAAAAATTCAGATTGGATGCCAGTTGTTCAGCAGCCGACGCCATGTATCGATCTCCGCTAGTGTGCGGCCCTGGCGAATGAGGCTTGATGCTGGTCGCCGGGCCACCGGATCAGGCAGGTATTGCGATCGCCCGAATAAGGCCGAGGACACGAGATAGGCCCCGGCTGGCAAGGATGCAAGCGGCGGCCGGAGCCGCCGCTGTCACATCCGCGCTTATTCAGCGCTTTCCTTGGCCGGAACGGAAACCGAGCCGCCCGCCTTCTCGATCTTCTCGACCGCCGACTTGGATGCGCCGGCCGCCGCGACCGTCAGCTTGGCGGAAAGATCGCCGTCACCGAGGATGCGGACACCGTCCTTGGGGCGGCGGATCACGCCGGCAGCCACAAGGGCGGCCGCGTCGACGGTTGCGCCGGCATCCAGCTTGCCCGCATCGACGGCAGCCTGCAGGCGGCCGACCGACACGATGTTGAGATCCTTGCCAAAGATGTTCTTGAAGCCACGCTTCGGCAGGCGGCGGTAGATCGGCATCTGGCCGCCCTCGAAACCGTTCACGGCCACGCCCGAACGGGACTTCTGGCCCTTCACGCCGCGGCCGCCGGTCTTGCCCTTGCCGGAACCGATGCCCCGGCCGACGCGCTTGCGCGAATGGGTCGCGCCTTCGGCATCACGAAGTTCATTGAGTTTCATGATCGTGCTCCCTGCCGCTCTCAGGCTTCGTCGACGACGCGCACGAGATGCGCGACCTTGGCGATCATGCCGCGGACGGCCGGAGTGTCTTCCAGCGTGCTGCGGCGATGCATCTTGTTCAGTCCCAGGCCGACGAGCGTGGCGCGCTGGTCGGCGGGACGGCGGATGGGGCTTCCGGTCTGTTCGACGGTCACCGTCTTGCCCGTTTTCTTCTCAGCCATTTTCTCATTCCCAATCAATGGAGCGCCCTGCGATAGCGGCGCTGACGACATCTGCCGGCGGAATTATTCCTCGCCGCCAACCGTTTCATGGCGGCGCGCCTGCAAGGTGGCATACTTGATGCCCCGCTGGGCGGCCACGTCCTTCGGATGAAGCTGGTGCTTCAGCGCGTCGAAGGTGGCGCGAACCATGTTGTAGGGGTTGGAGGTGCCGAGCGACTTGGCAACCACGTCCTGGACGCCCAGCGTCTCGAACACGGCGCGCATCGGACCACCGGCGATGATGCCGGTACCGGGCTTGGCGGCGCGCAGCAGGACCTTGCCGGCGCCATGGCGCCCGGCCACGTCGTGATGCAGCGTACGGCCGGACCGCAGCGGAACGAAGATCATGTCGCGCTTGGCCGCCTCGGTGGCCTTGCGGATCGCCTCCGGCACTTCGCGGGCCTTGCCGTGGCCGAAGCCCACGCGGCCCTTCTGGTCGCCGACGACGACGAGCGCGGCGAAGCCGAAGCGGCGGCCGCCCTTGACGACCTTGGCAACGCGGTTGATGTGGACAAGCTTGTCGACGAATTCGCTGTCGCGTTCTTCACGCTCGCGGCGATCGTCCCTGCGGTTCTGTGCCATATCCTGGTTCCTTTTTCTTTTCCGGTAGCACGGGTTGACGTAAAACGCCCGAAGGCCGGCCGTCCCTTACACGGGCTTGCGGCCGGCCTCAAGACCTTGTTTGCGCCTGGTCAGAACGCCAGGCCGCCCTCGCGGGCCGCATCGGCCAGCGCCTTGACGCGGCCGTGATAGATGTAGGGACCGCGGTCGAACACCACCTCGGTGACGCCGGCCTCCTTGGCGCGGGCAGCCACCAGCTTGCCGACTTCCACGGCAGCGGCCGTGTCGGCGCCGGTCTTCAGCTTGCCCTTGAGATCCTTGTCCAGGGTCGAGGCGGCGGCAACGGTACGGCCGTTGGCGTCGTCGATGATCTGGACATAGATGTTCTTGGACGAACGGTAGACCGACAGGCGCGGACGCCCGCTGGAAACCGACTTGATCTTGCGGCGGATGCGGGATGCCCGGCGCTGGGTCGAAACTTTCGAAGCCATGACGGCCGCTCCTTACTTCTTCTTGCCTTCCTTGCGGACGATGCGTTCGCCGGCATACTTGACACCCTTGCCCTTGTAGGGCTCGGGGCCACGGTATTCCCGGATCTCCGCAGCGACCTGACCGACGACCTGCTTGTCGATGCCGGACACGACGATTTCGGTCGGCTTCGGCACCGCGATGGTCACGGTGTCGGGCGTCTGGTAGACGACCTCATGGGAAAAGCCCAGCGAAAGCTGCAGGTTCTTGCCCTGCATGGCGGCGCGATAGCCGACGCCGCTGATCTCGAGCTTCTTCTCGAAACCGTCCTTCACGCCGGTCAGGATGTTGGCGATCATCGTGCGGGACATGCCCCACTTCGAACGCGCATCCTTGCTTTCGTCCACCGGATCGACGGCAATCGCGCCGTCTTCCATCTTCACCAGGACCTCGTTGTTGACGACGAACGTCAGTTCACCCTTCGGGCCCTTCGCCGTGACGGTCTGGCCGTCAACCGTGGCCGTGACGCCGGCCGGCACCGGAACGGGCTTTTTGCCAATACGGGACATTGTCTTATCCTCGCCTTTGTCTCGGTTGCGCCGATCAGAAGATCTGGCAGAGAAGCTCTCCGCCGACATTCTGCTCGCGGGCTTCATGATCGGCCATCACGCCCTTCGGCGTCGACAGGATCGCGATGCCCAGGCCATTGGCCACCTGCGGGATCGACTTGACCGACACGTAGACGCGGCGGCCGGGCTTCGACACACGGGCGATCTCGCGGATCACCGGGGCGCCTTCGTAGTATTTCAGCTCGATCTCGATCTCGGACTTGCCATCGCCGAAATCGACGGTGGTGTAGTCGCGGATGTAGCCCTCGGACTTGAGGACGTCGAGAACGCGTGCCCGCAGCTTCGAGGCCGGCGTCGAGACCTTGGTCTTCTTGCGGCCGACGGCATTGCGGATGCGGGTCAGCATATCGCCGAGAGGATCACTCATGGACATGATATCTATCCTTCCTTACCAGCTCGACTTGACGAGGCCCGGGATCTTGCCCAGGGAGCCCAGCTCGCGAAGCGCGATACGCGACATCTTGAGCTTGCGGTAATAGGCGCGCGGACGGCCGGAAACCTCGCAACGGTTGCGCAGGCGGTTCTTGGCCGAATTGCGCGGCAACTCGTTGAGCTTGAGCTGTGCACGGAAACGCTCGTCCATCGGCTTGGAGCGGTCCATGATGATCGCCTTCAGCGCGGCGCGCTTCTTGGCATAGCGATCGACAAGCTCCTTGCGGTGCTTGTTCTTTTCGGTCGCACTGACTTTAGCCATGTAAATTGTCCTTTTCGCGAGCCGTTACTGCCGGAAGGGGAAGTTGAAGGCCTTGAGCAGCGCCCGGGCCTCGTCATCCGACTTGGCAGTCGTACAAACGATGATGTCCATGCCCCAGATCTGATCGACCTTGTCGTAGTTGATCTCCGGGAACACGATGTGCTCCTTGATGCCCATGGCGAAGTTGCCACGGCCGTCAAAGCTCTTCGGGTTCAGGCCGCGGAAGTCGCGAACGCGCGGCAGCGCGATGTTGACCAGGCGATCCATGAATTCATACATGCGCTCCTTGCGAAGCGTCACCTTGGCGCCGATCGGCATGCCTTCGCGCACCTTGAAGCCGGCGATGGAGTTGCGGGCCCGCGTGATGACCGGCTTCTGGCCGGCAATCTGTGCGAGGTCTTCCGCGGCCACGGAGGGCTTCTTGGAATCGCCGGTGGCTTCGCCGACGCCCATGTTCAGCACGATCTTCTCGACGCGCGGGATCTGCATGACGTTGGCATAGCCGAACTGCTCACGCATGGCGTCGCGGATCTTGGTGTTGTAGAGCGTCTTGAGGCGCGGCTCGTACTTGTCAGCCATTGATCACTTCTCCCGAACGCTTGGCCACGCGGACCTTCTTGCCGTCACGGACTTCGAAGCCGACGCGGGTCGCCTTGCCGTCCTTGGGATCGGCCACCGCCAGGTTCGACAGGTCGATGCCCGCCTCCTTGGTGATGATGCCGCCTTCCTGGGTCTGCGTCTGGCGCTGGTGGCGGCGGATCAGGTTGATGCCGCGCACGAGCGCCTTGTTTTCCTTCGGCATGACCTTGAGGACTTCGCCCGAACGGCCCTTGTCCTTGCCAGCCAGCACGACGACCTTGTCGCCTTTGCGAATCTTCTGCATTGGTGCTGTCTCCTCAGAGCACTTCCGGAGCGAGGGAAATGATCTTCATGTGGTTCTTGGCGCGCAGTTCGCGCGGCACGGGGCCGAAGATACGCGTTCCGATCGGCTCTTTCTTGTTGTCGATCAGGACAGCCGCGTTCTTGTCGAACCGGATCACCTGACCGTCGGGCCGGCGGATGTCCTTGGCCGTGCGCACCACGACCGCCTTCATCACATCGCCCTTCTTGACGCGGCCGCGCGGAATGGCTTCCTTGATCGAGACGACGATGATGTCGCCAACCGAAGCATACTTGCGCTTGGAACCGCCCAGCACCTTGATGCACATGACACGACGCGCGCCGGAATTGTCCGCGACGTCGAGGTTTGTTTGCATCTGAATCATGACTGACCGCCTTTTTTCTTCTGGTCCGGGAGCGTCGGCGCGACCCCGGCATGCATGATTGGGTTACGCCTGGTCGCCGGAAACGACGACCCAGCGCTTGTCCTTGGAAATCGGAGCCGATTCCTGGATGAAGACCGTGTCGCCCACCTTGCAGGCATTGGCCTCGTCATGGGCCTTGTACTTCTTGGACTGACGCACCGTCTTCTTGAACAGCGGATGAGCAAAGCGGCGCTCGACCCGGACCACGACGGTCTTGTCGTTCTTGTCGGAGACGACGGTGCCCTGCAGAATGCGCTTCGGCATGGTTGTACCCCTTACGCCTTGTTATCCGCCGCCTTCTGGCGGGCAATGGTCTTGATGCGTGCGATGTCGCGGCGAACTTCCTTCACGCGGTCGGTTTTCTCGAGCTGGCCGGTCGCCTTCTGGAAGCGCAGGTTGAACTGCTCTTTCTTCAGCTTGGCCAGCTCCTCGTTCAGCTGGTCGGGGCTCAGGGCCCGAACGTCTGCGGCTTTCATGGCCTTGACCTTTCCTACTCGGCAATGCGCTGGATGAAGCGCGTCTTGATCGGCAGCTTGGCAGCGCCCAGACGCAGCGCTTCACGCGCGATTTCTTCGTTCACGCCGTCGATCTCGAACATGATGCGGCCGGGCTTGACGCGGCAGGCCCAGTAATCGACCGAGCCCTTGCCCTTACCCATGCGCACCTCGGTCGGCTTCGACGTCACCGGCACATCCGGGAAAATCCGGATCCAGACACGGCCGGCACGCTTCATGTGACGCGTGATCGCGCGGCGGGCCGCCTCGATCTGGCGGGCCGTGACGCGCTCCGGCTCCAGGGCCTTCAGGCCGAAGGAACCGAAGTTCAGGTCCGTTCCACCCTTGGCGGTGCCGTGGATGCGTCCCTTGAACTGCTTGCGGAACTTTGTGCGCTTGGGCTGCAGCATCGTTCTCTACTCCAAATCCTCAATTTCGCAAGCCCGAAGCTTACGCATTTTCGCGGCGGCGGCCGCCCTGGTTGTCGCCTTCCACGGCGCGGCGCTCGGAGGCCAGCGGATCGTGCTCAAGGATTTCGCCCTTGAAGACCCAGACCTTGATGCCGCAGATGCCGTAAGCCGTCTCGGCCTCGGCAAAGCCGTAATCGATGTCGGCGCGCAGCGTGTGCAGCGGAACGCGGCCCTCGCGGTACCATTCGGTGCGCGCGATCTCGGCGCCGCCGAGACGGCCCGCGCAGTTGATGCGGATGCCCTCGGCGCCGAGGCGCATGGCCGACTGGACGGCGCGCTTCATGGCGCGGCGGAACGCGACGCGGCGCTCAAGCTGCTGCGCGATGGACTGCGCGACCAGGGTCGCGTCGGTCTCCGGCTTACGCACCTCGACGATGTTCAGGTGCACTTCCGAATTCGTCATCTGCGACAGCTTGCGGCGCAGCTTCTCGATGTCGGCGCCCTTCTTGCCGATGATCAGGCCCGGACGCGCGGCGTGGATTGTCACGCGGCACTTCTTGTGCGGACGCTCGATCACCACCTTGGAGACAGCGGCCTGCTTGAGTTCGCTCTCAAGATACTCGCGGATCTTGATGTCCTCGTGCAGCAGCTTGCCGTACTCGCCGGTGTTGGCATACCAGCGGGAATCCCACGTGCGGTTGATGCCGAGGCGCAGGCCGATCGGATTGACTTTGTGGCCCATCAGGCGGCCTCCCCTTTCTCTTCGACTTCGCGCACGACGATCGTCAGGTGCGAGAACGGCTTCTCGATGCGGCTGGCGCGGCCACGGCCGCGGGCATGGAAGCGCTTCATGACGATCGACTTGCCGACATAGGCTTCCGCCACGATCAGCGCGTCGACGTCGAGGTCGTGGTTGTTTTCCGCATTCGCGATTGCCGATTCCAGCGTCTTGCGGACGGTGCCGGCGATGCGCTTGCGCGAAAATTCCAGGTCGGCGAGTGCAGCAGACGCCTTCTTGCCGCGGATCATGGCGGCAACCAGGTTCAGCTTCTGCGGGCTGACGCGGATCGTGCGGGTGACCGCACGGGCCTCGTTGTCAGCAAGACGGCGGGGAGCTTTGGCCTTGCCCATGATTACTTCCTCTTCGCCTTCTTGTCCGCGCCATGGCCGTAATAGGTACGGGACGGGGCGAACTCACCGAACTTGTGGCCGACCATGTCTTCCGACACGGAAACCGGCACGTGCTTCTGGCCGTTGTAGACGGCGAAGGTAAGACCGACGAACTGCGGCAGGATGGTGGAGCGGCGGCTCCAGATCTTGATCACCTCGTTGCGGCCGCCTTCGCGGACCTTGTCGGCCTTCTTGAGCAGATAGCCGTCAACGAACGGACCTTTCCAGACTGAACGGGTCACTGAAATGTCCTCTCTTACTTCTTGCGCGCGTGACGCGAGCGCATGATGAACTTGTCGGTCGCCTTGTTGGAGCGTGTCTTCTTGCCCTTGGTCGGCTTGCCCCAAGGCGTGACCGGATGACGGCCGCCCGAGGTGCGGCCTTCACCACCGCCATGCGGGTGGTCGACCGGGTTCATGACGACGCCGCGAACATGCGGGCGCTTGCCGAGCCAGCGCGAACGGCCGGCCTTGCCGAGGTTGATGTTGGCGTGGTCCGGATTGGACACCGCGCCGACCGTGGCCAGGCAGGTGCCGTGCACCAGGCGCTGCTCGCCCGAGTTCAGGCGAAGGATCGCCATGCCGGCATCGCGGCCGACGAGCTGGGCATAGGCACCGGCGGAACGGGCGATCTGGCCGCCCTTGCCAGGCTTCATCTCCACATTGTGGACGATGGTGCCCACCGGCATCGCGCCCAGCGGCATCGTGTTGCCCGGCTTGACGTCCACGGCCTTCTCTGAAGCGATGACCTTGTCGCCGGCTGCCAGGCGCTGCGGCGCCAGGATGTAGGACAGCTCGTCATCGGCATAACGGATCAGCGCGATGAAGGCGGTGCGGTTCGGGTCGTATTCCAGACGCTCCACCGTGCCGACCACGTCGAACTTGCGACGCTTGAAGTCGATGATGCGGTAGGTGCGCTTGTGACCGCCACCCTGGTAACGCGCGGTGACCCGGCCCAGGTTGTTGCGGCCGCCCTTCTGCGACAGGCCCTCCGTGAGACCCTTGACCGGCTTGCCCTTGTGCAGGCCCGAACGGTCGACGATGACCAGCTGGCGCTGGCTCGGCGTTGTCGGTTTGAACTTCTTGAGTGCCATCTCTTCTCTTCCTTAGCCTGGCCTCAGAGACCGGTCGTGACGTCGATCGACTGGCCTTCGGCAAGCGTCACGACGGCCTTCTTGACGTCGGACTGACGCCCGGCGACGCCGCGGAAACGCTTCACCTTGCCCTTGCGGACGAGCGTGTTGACTGCCTTGACCTTGACGCCGAACAGCGCTTCGACAGCCGCCTTGATCTCGGTCTTGTTGGCCGACTTGGCGACGTTGAAGACAACCTGGTTGTTTTCCGACGCCATGGTCGACTTCTCGGTGATCACCGGAGAGATGATCACGTCATAGTGACGAATATCGGTCATTTGAACCGCTCCTCCAGAGCTTCGACGGCCGCCTTCGACAGCACGAGCTTGCCGCGGCGCAGGATGTCATAGACGTTGATGCCCTGGACCGGCAGCACGTCGATGTTCGGGATGTTCGAAACCGCGCGCTTGAAGTTCTGGTCCAGTTCGGCGCCGCCGATCAGCAGCGCGTTGGCGAGGCCGAGGCTGGCGAACTGGGCGACCAGCGCCTTCGTCTTGCCGTCCGTGGAAGCCATGTCGTCGATGACGATCAGCTCGGATGCCTTTGCCTTGGCCGACAGCGCATGCTTCAGGCCGAGGGCGCGGACCTTCTTGGGCAGGTCGTGCGCATGGCTGCGGACGACCGGACCGTGGGCCTTGCCGCCACCGCGGAACTGCGGGGCGCGGGCCGACGAGTGACGGGCGCGGCCCGTACCCTTCTGCTTGTACATCTTCGCGCCGGTGCGGGAGATTTCGGCGCGGCCCTTGGTCTTGTGGCTGCCCTGCTGCCGTGCGGCAAGCTGCCAGCGCACGACGCGCTGCAGGATGTCCTCGCGCGGCTCCAGGCCGAAGACCTCGTCGGAGACGGAGATCTTGCCGGCATCCGCGCCGGCGAGCGTGGTAATCTTGAGATCCATTATTCGGCTCCCTCGGTAGCCGGCTGCGCGGCGGCGGCGTCGTTGTTGGCGGCGCGGATGGCGGCCGGCTTCGGAGCGCTCTCCGGAAGCGGCGCCTTCACGGCGTCCCGCACGAGGATCCAGGCGCCCTTGGAGCCGGGAACGGCACCGCGCACCAGGATCAGCCCGCGCTCGGCGTCGGTCGACACGACTTCCACGTTCTGGGTCGTCACGCGGACCGAACCCATGTGGCCGGCCATCTTCTTGCCCTTGAACACCTTGCCCGGGTCCTGCCGCTGGCCGGTCGAACCATGCGAACGGTGCGACACCGAGTTACCATGGGTCGCGCGGCCGCCACCGAAATTGTGGCGCTTCATGACACCCTGGAAGCCCTTGCCGATCGAGGTGCCGGTCACGTCGACCTTCTGGCCGGGCACGAAATGCTCGGCGGTGATCTCGGCGCCAACATCCAGCAGGTTTTCCGGCGTCACGCGGAACTCGGCCACCTTGGCCTTCGGTTCCACGGAAGCGGCGGCGAAGTGGCCGCGCATCGCCTTGGACGTGTTCTTCACCTTGGCCAGGCCGACGCCCAGCTGCACGGCCGTGTAGCCGTTCTTCTCTTCGGTACGCTGCGCCACGACCTGGCAGTTCTCCAGGCGGAGAACCGTCACGGGCACATGCTCACCCTCGCCATTGTAGACGCGGGTCATCCCGATCTTTTGTGCGATAACACCAGAACGCATCGGTCAATTCCTTCCCAAGCGTTGTCTTACAGCTTGATCTCGACGTCGACGCCGGCCGCCAGGTCGAGCTTCATGAGAGCGTCGACGGTCTGCGGGGTCGGGTCGACGATGTCGAGAAGCCGCTTGTGCGTGCGCATTTCAAACTGCTCACGGCTCTTCTTGTCGATATGCGGACCGCGGTTCACGGTGAACTTCTCAATCCGCGTCGGCAGCGGAATGGGGCCGCGAACATTCGCGCCGGTACGCTTGGCGGTCGACACGATCTCGCGCGTCGAAGCGTCGAGGATGCGATGGTCGAACGCTTTGAGGCGGATGCGGATATTCTGTCCGTTCATGCGTCTTATCCTTGAAAAGGCCTTTCGGGAGGCGGGCGGTTTTTAACCCGCCTCGCCGTCATTCCTTGCAGCGTATGATCACTCGATGATGGAGGCGACGATGCCGGCGCCCACCGTGCGGCCGCCTTCGCGGATGGCGAAGCGCAGCTTCTCTTCCATGGCGATCGGCACGATCAGCGTCACGTCAACCGTCACGTTGTCGCCCGGCATCACCATTTCCGTGCCTTCCGGCAGCGTCACCACGCCCGTCACGTCCGTCGTGCGGAAGTAGAACTGCGGACGGTAGTTGGTGAAGAACGGCGTGTGACGGCCACCCTCCTCCTTCGTCAGGATGTAGGCCTCGGCCTTGAACTTCGTGTGCGGCGTCACCGAACCCGGCTTGCACAGCACCTGGCCGCGCTCCACGCCCTCGCGGTCCACGCCGCGCAGCAGCGCGCCGATGTTGTCGCCGGCCTGGCCCTGGTCGAGCAGCTTGCGGAACATCTCCACGCCCGTCACCGTCGTCTTCGACGTCGGACGGATGCCCACGATCTCCACTTCCTCACCGACCTTCACGATGCCGCGCTCGACGCGGCCCGTCACAACCGTGCCGCGGCCCGAGATCGAGAACACGTCCTCGATCGGCATCAGGAACGGCTGGTCGACCGGACGCTCCGGCGTCGGGATGTAGGCGTCGACGGCGGCCATCAGCTCGCGGATCGCGTCCTCGCCGATCTTCTTGTCGCTGTCTTCAAGAGCGGCAAGCGCCGAACCCTTGATGATCGGGATGTCGTCGCCCGGGAACTCGTAGCTCGAGAGAAGCTCGCGCACTTCCAGCTCGACCAGCTCCAGCAGCTCCTCGTCGTCGACCTGGTCGACCTTGTTCAGGAACACCACGATC
>PAPF01000041.1 GCA_002708825.1 Phyllobacteriaceae bacterium
CGCAAGCCCGGCCGCCCTTACGCAGACACCCTCCTGGCGAAGTTCGTCACCAGGAGGGTGCTGGAACTGAAATACCGCAAGACGCAGGCGCAGATCGCCGCCGAGGCTGGTTTCACCAACGCGAATATCATGTCCATGATCAAGAACGGATCGTCGAAGCTGGCGCTCGACCGAGTGCCAGCACTGGCCAAGGCGCTCGAATGCGACGCGGCCCTGCTGTTCCGTATGGCTCTCGACCAGCATGACAGCCCGACGACGGAGACGGCGATCCGGCAGATCTTCCGCGCTGTCGTGAGCGAGAACGAGGCCGCCTGGCTGGACGAGTTGCGGGACGCCAGCGACAACAGCGACCCCGCGCTGACGACCCGCGCGCGCGCCTCCATTAGGGGGATTTTCGGGAAATGACGATTTCGGGATTGAGCGAAAACGAGAAGGCGTGGATCACCTTCCTGAGGATGATCTCCAACGGCCGCGACCCCGCCCCGACGCTCAGGCGGGTGCAGCTGCTGCGGAGGATAATCGCGAGGGGAAACGACTAATCGCAGTCTCAGGGTTCTCGCAGATTGCACCTGTCCTTCCATGGCGGTGCGATGTTGGTATTCGCAAGAAGACACATTCTGATTGCCAACCCGCGGATGCCGAAATAACCTACTGACAGCCCATTAAATGGGCGCGCATAGTTATCGTTCGCATCGCCCAACCTGGGAAAGCGTGATGGACAACGACAGGTCGGAACTTCGCTGGGGCGTCGAGCAACGCCTCGAGTTCATTGATTTCCGCCTGTTCTGGGAGGGACACGTGAACCGCAGCGATCTGATGAGCCAGTTCGGTATTTCGGTGAACCAGGCGTCCACCGACCTGAACCGCTACATCGGCTTCGCGCCGGACAACATGGTTTACGACAAGAGCGCGCGGACTTATGTCCGCAGCTCCAATTTCAAGCCGCAGTTTCTCGAACCCGACGCCGGCCGCTATCTCGCCCAGCTGCGGTCCGTCGCCGACGGGATCCTCGACCGCGACGATTCCTGGATTGCCAACCTCCCGCCCTACGCCGCCACCCCTACGCCTGTTCGCGGCGTGAACCCGGTGACGCTCCGTTCGGTGGTCGGCGCCATCCGCCGTTCCGAGGCGATCGAGGTAAAGTACCAGTCCCTCTCCAGCCCAAAGCCCCGGTGGCGCTGGATAGCACCCCATGCCATCGCTTTCGACGGGTTCCGTTGGCACACGCGGGCCTACTGCTTGACCGATAACTGCTTCAAGGACTTCCTGCTCTCGCGGATGATCGAGATCCGCGGGACGTGTGAGAGCGAAGTTTCAGCTGAAGAAGATTTCGACTGGCATTCGGAGGTCACACTGGAAGTAGGCCCACACCCCGAGCTTTCGGACACGCAGGCCAAGATCATCGCGCTCGACTACGGGATGCGGGGTGGCAAGGCGAAGATCAAAGTTCGGCGAGCGCTGCTCTACTACGCGCTCAGGCGTCTCGGGCTTGATACCGACCCGGCAGCCCGCAATCCGCAGGATCAGCAGATCGTGCTTCTCAACCGCGATCTGGTTATCGAGGGGGCAGCATGACGATAGCAGACTCGCTCAACGCATTGGCGGCTTGTCTCCCAACGGTTCGGACACGAATCCTGAGCTATCGGGATCGTCGTGTTCACCTGACCGAGTCCGATACGATACGCGTGTTGATCCTTCCCGTCCTCGAAGCACTCGGATGGGATCTTCAGGACGTCGAAGAGGTCAGAAGCGAATACCGCCACACGGCGGCTGACAATCCTGTCGACTATGCCCTTTTCCTCCACAGCACGCCGGCGCTCTTCGTTGAGGCCAAGGCGCTCGGGGTCAGCCTAGATGACCGCAAGCCGCTCCTGCAGACCCTGAACTATGCCAATGCCGCTGGCGTGGACTGGTGCGTGCTCACCAACGGCGCGGCCTGGAGGATCTAAAAGGTCCACGCACCGGTCGAAGCGGAAGAGAAACTGTTCCTAGCGGTGCTGCTCGACGACCCGTCTACCACGATCGAAGACATCGCCGCTACACTCTCGCTCCTGTCCCGCGACCGAATGCAGGCGCGCGCGATCGACGCGCTCTGGACGGAGTGGCGAGTGGACCGTCAGATCGAAGCCGTCCTCGACGCAATCACGGAAGACGACGCGTTTGTCCGTCTGGTCGCCAAACGGGCCGCTGGCCTTACTGCGGGCGAAGTCCGCGCCTCGCTGCGGCGATCGGGGCTGCGGAGCTTCTATCCGCGGGTAGAGGCTTTCATGGCCAAGCTCGACGGGCTTTCCGAGACTTCGACCACGACTGATAGCATCAAGCTCGCCGAAACATCGCCTGTGGAAGTGACACCCGCGCCAGCCAGGTCTGGCCGAGCGCGGCTGATGAAGACGCGCGAGATGGTCGATGAGGGGCTTCTTCCGGTCGGCACCATCCTCACCATAAAGGACCGGCCGGACAGCGCCGCTACCGTGGTGGACGGGAAGCGTGTGGAGTTTCGCGGCGAGCTCATGAGCTTCAACGAGTGGGGCTGCAAAGCGACCGGGTGGACAGCGATCCAGATCTACAAATGGGCGCTGCTGCCGGACGGGCGGCTCCTCGAGGCGCTGCGTGAGCCCGAAACCGATCCCAACAATAATAAGGAAGGCTAATGAGCACGAACACCGCCCTCGCCGATTTCATCTGGAAAAACGCGGACGACCTCTGGGGGAATTTCAAGCACGTCGATTTCGGCAAGGTCATTCTGCCCTTCACCCTCCTGCGCCGCCTGGAGTGCGTTCTGGAGCCGACCCGTGATCAGGTACGCGAAACCGTCAAGAACATGAAAGACAGCGGGATTGACCTGGACGTCATTCTGCGCACCCAGACCAGCTACCCGTTCTACAACACCTCGAACTACGACCTGCGCAACCTCGGCGCGACCCGGACCCGTCAGAACCTCGAGGACTACATCGCCTCCTTCTCTGACAACGCGCGCGTGATCTTTGAACAGTTCGACTTCGCGAACACGCTGGCCCGGATGGACAAGGCCGGGGTCCTCTACAAGATATGCCAGAACTTCGCCGCCATCGACCTCCACCCGGACGCGGTTCCGGAACGGGTGATGTCCAACGTCTACGAACATCTGATCCGGCGCTTCGGTGCTGAGGTGAACGAGGCGGCCGAAGACTTCATGACCCCGCGCGACGTGGTCCATCTGGCCATCGAGCTTTTGCTCGACCCGGATGACCAGATGTTCATCGATAATCCAGGGCTCATCCGGACGCTGTATGATCCGACCTGCGGGACCGGTGGTTTTCTGTCCGACGGGATGGAACATGTGAACGCCCTGCGCGACCGCTACTCCATCGCCCCGGTCATCGTGCCTTACGGGCAGGAGCTGGAACCGGAAACCCACGCGGTCTGCCTCGCCTCGATGCTGCTAAAGACCGTCGAGTCCGATCCAGGCCGGGACCTGTCGAAGAACATCAAGCTTGGTAGCACCTTGTCTGACGACAAGTTCCCCAATGACAAATTCCACTATTGCGTGGCGAACCCACCTTTCGGCAAACCATGGCAGTTGGACCAGGCCGATGTGGTCCGAGAGCATCAGGAGAAAGGGTTCGAGGGCCGCTTCGGCCCCAAGCTGCCGCGCGTCAGCGACGGGTCGATGCTGTTCCTCCTCCACCTCCTCAGCAAGCTGGAGGCGCCGGAGCGCGGCGGCGGGCGCGCGGCGATCGTCTTGTCCGGCTCGCCTCTTTTCAACGGGAACGCGGGGCAAGGGGAATCCGAGATCCGGCGCTATCTGCTGGAGGAAGACGTGGTCGAGGCCATCATCGCGCTTCCGACCGAGATCTTTTTCCGCACCGGGATCGGCACCTACATCTGGCTTCTGTCCAACAAGAAGCCGGTGGACCGCAAGGGCAAGGTCCAGCTGATCGACGCGACCGCCCTGTTCGAGCCGATGCGCAAGAGCGAGGGCAATAAGCGCCGGAAGGTCGGGGACGACCAGATCCGGCAGATCGTCCCGATGTATGCCGACTTCACCGAAACGAAGGAGAGCCGGATCTTCGACAGCCGCGACTTCGGCTATCGCCGGGTCAAGGTCCTGCGCCCGCTGCGCAAAAAGATCGTGATCTCGGCCGAGGGGCTGGCCGCGCTGGTGGATGAAACGGCATGGGGCAAGCTCGCGCCCGACGTGCAGGCCGCCTGGACCGCGCTGTTTCAGGCCGACGTGGGGCAGGCACACGGCTGGCAGCGGTTCGATGCCTGGGTCAAGAACGCGGCCAAGCGCAATGCTGGGCTGGGGAAGGTGAATGCCGCCCTGATCAAGGCGTTCCAGAAGGCCTTCGGGGTGCGTGACCCGGACCTTGACCCGGTGCGCGACAAGAATGGCCAGATCATCCCCGATGACGACCTGACGGATTTTGAGAACATCCCCCTTGGCACCGACATCCGGGATTACATGGCGCAGGAGGTGCTGCCCCATGCGCCCGATGCCTGGGTGGATGAGACGTTCTGCGACGAATACGATGGCCAGGTGGGCGTCGTGGGGTACGAGATCAACTTCAACCGCTATTTCTATGAATACCAGCCGCCCCGCGATCTGGAGGAGATCGACGCCGAGCTGAAGGCGGTCGAGGCGGACATCGCGGCGATGCTGGCAGAGGTGACGGAATGAGTTTCAGCCTGCGTGATCAACTCGGGCCATATGCTCTCGGTTGGAAGCGTCACCGCGGGAAAGCCCTCATGAAGGAGGTCGATAACCGCTCAAAAGCTGGCGAAGAAGAGCTCTTGGGACTTTCTGGAACCAAAGGAGTCTTGCGCAAGTCCGATATCGCGCAACGATCAGCGCAGGCTGAGAGTCACATTGGCTATAAGCTTGTTCGTTCGGGGGATTTGATCTGCAATAAAATGCAGGCGTGGAATGGTGTTTTCGGCATTTCTCCTTACGAAGGCCTGACCAGTCCAGACTACGCGATCTACGAATTCATTCAGGAATGTTCTTCATGGCTCATCGAATACATGGTGAGGACACAGCTATACGCAGCCGATTTTCAGTCCCGGTCCAATGGCATTGGAACAGGGTTCATGCGGCTCAACCCTGCGGAGTTTTTGAGCACTGATTTTTGGCTGCCTTCTTTCGAGCTTCAAGAAGAGATTGCTGCGTTCCTCGACCGCGAAACCAGTCGCATTGACGGCCTGATCGAGAAGAAAACCCGGTTCATCGCGGTGCTGAAGGAAAAGCGGGCGGCCGATATCATCGAGGCGATATCCCCCAAGGAGGGATGGAACCGCTTCCCGTTCTGGTCGGTGGCCAAATCGAAGTCGATTTCCGGCCGTCCGGATGAAGGTCTTCTTTCAGTCTATCTTGATAGGGGCGTCATCCCGTATTCGGAGGGCGGCGGCTTGGTTCATAAACCTGCCGAGAGCCTCGAAAAATACCAGTTGGTCGAGCCAGGCGATCTGGTGATGAACAACCAGCAAGCGTGGCGCGGTTCTCTGGGGGTATCCCTTCATCGGGGCATTGTCAGCCCCGCCTATCTCGTCTTGGAACTGGATCGGGAAAAGATCGACCCAACTTTCGCAAACTACATGTTCCGAGCGCGTCCATATGTTGAGAAATTCATGCTTGCCTCGATGAGTGTGGGAGACATTCAGCGGCAGATCAAATGGCCGCATCTGCGAATTGTCCCAGTGGTGGTTCCGAGTGTTACAGAGCAGCGCGAAATTGCTGAGCGCCTCGATAGTGAAGGAAAGCGGATTGATGATCTTATTACCCTCACCGAGCGCAGCATCGACCTTCTCCGCGAGAAGCGCGCCGCCCTGATTACCGCCGCCGTCACCGGCAAGATCGACGTGAGGGACGCCGCATGAGCGATCTGCACCACGAAAAGCACCTGGAGGCCCATATCGTCGCCAAACTGGCCGAGGCGGGCTGGCTGGTCGGCGCCTCCGACGCCTTTGACGCCGACCGTGCCATATATCCCGAGGACCTGGAAGCCTGGCTACGCGCTACCCAGCCCCAGAAGTGGGACCGGCTCTACGCCACGAACAAGGAGGACACGCTCCGGAAGATCATGGATCGACTGGAGGACGCCCTTGAGAAGCAGGGGACCGTTCAGACCCTGCGCCGGGGCTTCTCGATCGCCGGCGCGGGGCACCTGGACCTGTCCGAAGCCGCCCCCGAGGACCAGCGCAACGAACAGGTCCTGCACCGCTATGCGTCGAACCGGCTGCGGGTCGTGCCGCAGCTGAAGTATCACCCGGGCCGCGAGCTCGCCATCGACCTCTGCCTGTTCCTGAACGGCTTGCCGCTCGCCACGGTCGAGCTGAAGACGGATTTTACCCAGTCGGTGGAGCACGCGAAAGCCCAGTACCGGCGCGACCGCTTGCCCGTGGACCCGGTCACGAAACGCAAGCACCCACTCCTGACGCAACATCGCGGCGCGGTGGTCCATTTCGCGATGTCCGACAGCGAGATCTGGATGACCACGAAGCTCGCGGGCGAGGACACCTTCTTCCTGCCCTTCAACAAGGGCGACAATGGCCGCGCTGGAAACCCGGCCAGGACCGACGGTGAATATCCGGTCGCCTATTTCTGGGAGGAGATCTGCCAGCCCGACGCGTTCCTGCGGATCTTCCACGGCTTCGTCTATGTCGAGAAGAAGAACGTGGTCGACCTGAAGGGGAACTGGTCGGTCAAGGAGACCCTGATCTTCCCCAGGTTCCACCAGTTCGACGCGGTCAACAAGATGATCGCCGACGCGAAGGAAAAGGGGCCCGGGCACCCCTACCTGTGCGAGCACAGCGCAGGCTCGGGCAAGACTTCCACGATTGCCTGGACGGCGCATGACCTGGTGAAGCTGCGCCGGGATGACGGGACGCCGATCTTCGACACGGTGATCATCGTGACGGACCGGAACGTCCTGGACGGTCAGTTGCAGGACGCGGTCCAGCAGATCGACCACCAGAAAGGGCTGATCGCCGCGATCGACCGGGAGACCTCGTCGAAGTCGAAGAGCGACCAGCTGAGCGAGGCGATGCTGAAGGGCACCCCGATCATCGTGGTGACCATCCAGACCTTCCCTTTCGCCATGGAGGCGATCCTGACGGAGACGTCCCTGCGGGACCGGAACTTCGCAGTGATCATTGACGAGGCGCACAATTCCCAGACCGGGAACACCGCCTCCAAGCTGCAGGCGACGCTGGCCCTGTCGGCGCGCAAGGACGCGGAGGAGATGACGGTCGAGGACATTCTGCTCGAGATCCAACGGGCCCGTAAGCGCCCGTCGAACGTGTCCCATTTCGCCTTCACGGCGACCCCGAAACACTCGACCATGATGCTCTTCGGGCGCCCGGCCGATCCCACCAAGCCCGCCTCGGACGACAACCTGCCAGCCTCATTCCACAAGTACGAGATGCGCCAGGCAATCGAGGAAGGGTTCATCCTGGACGTTCTGCGCGGCTACGTCCCCTACAAGACCGCGTTCAACCTCGGGCAAGAGATCGTCGACGAGAAGCGGGTCGACGGGAAGGCCGCCAAACGGGCGCTGGCAAAGTGGATGGCGCTTCACCCGACAAACGTCTCCCAGAAGGTTCGGTTCATCATCGAGCACTTCTCGAAGAACGTGGCCCACCTTTTGGACGGGAAGGCCAAGGCGATGGTGGTCACCAGCTCCCGGGCCTCTGCGGTCCGTTACAAGCGGGCTTTTGATTCCTTCATCGCCGCGAACCCGGAATACGGATACATCCGAACCCTTGTAGCCTTCTCCGGCAAGCTGACCGGGCGCGAGGTGATGCACCCTAACGACGATCTGCTCTACGGGGACGCTTTCGTCGTCGAGGAGGACGCCGAGTTCACTGAGGCGAACATGAACCCGGAGGCAGGCGGCAAGGATCTGCGCCACGTCTTCGACCGGCCAGAATACCGGGTCATGCTGGTAGCAAACAAATTCCAGACCGGGTTCGACCAGCCCAAGCTGGTCGCAATGTACGTGGACAAGAAGATCGCGAATGCGGTGGAGATCGTCCAGACCTTCTCGCGCCTGAACCGGACCTTCCCGGGCAAGGATCAGACCTTCATCATCGATTTCGTGAATGATCCCGACGTGGTCCGGGCCGCCTTCGCCCGGTACGACCGGGGCGCGCGGATCGAGGAGGTTCAGGATCTCAACGTCATCTACGACCTGAAGGAGTTTCTCGACGATCAGGGTATCTACGACGGCACCCACATTCTCGACTTCCAGAACGCCCGTTTCCGGACTGCCGCGTCTGCTGCGACCGGGAACGACGACGAGGCGGCGCACAAGGCAATGTACGCCGCGACGCAGGAGCCGACGGATGCTTACAACCGGCACTTGTCCGAGCTACGGGAGCGTGCGGCCGCGGCGGAGGATGCTTGGCAGCGCGCGAAGAGCGCCGGGAACGACGACGGGATGAAGCGTGCCGACCACGAACGCGAGCAGGTCGAAACAGCGATCGCTTCCCTTACCGACTTCAAGTCAGGCTTGTCCCGGTTCGGACGGCTCTATGCCTACATCGCCCAGCTGGTAGACCTAGGGGACCCAGACCTGGAGACTTTTACCGCTTTCTCGAAGCTGTTGGCAAACCGGCTCGACGGAGTGCCTGCGGCCGAGATCGACCTGCACGGCATCGCGCTGACCGGCTACGAAATTGGAGAGCGGGAACCGACAAGTGCAAGCGAAGACGAGGAGCCGCCCACCCTCAACCCGGTGAAGGGCGGTGGTGGCGGCTCACGACCCGGCGCTCTGCCGGTCTATATGCAGGAACTAATTGAGCGGCTGAACAGCCTATTCGGCGAGGCGACCCCGCTTGAGGACCAGGTGGCCTTCGTTAACCAGGTCGCGGCGATCACCCGCGAGAACCCGGTCGTGATGGCCCAGATCAACAAGAACAGTAAAGATCAGGCGATGAAGGGCAACCTGCCCGGCGCCGTGCAGGCAGCCGTAGTTCGTGCAATGTCCTCGCACAGTTCACTTGCGACACTGCTGCTGAGCAAAGACAGGCAAGCCCTGCCGATCCTCGAGGGGGTGATCTACGAGATCCTGAAACGGGGCGAAGCGCTCAGCCTGAATGAGTGAGTGATCGATTTTTGAAAGACAGTCAAATGCAAGACCAACCCCGCTCCACCAACCTCTCCGGTCTGCTCGAGGACGCCCGGCGCCGGCTCGTGGAAACGGGAACCAGAAACCGCCTCATTCATGTCAACCGCTCAGCGAAGCGCGCCAACGTGCTCGACATCGTAGAGGAGAGGAGCGCGGACGTTTTCGACCTGCTGAAGACGCAAGGAAAAAAGATGCGTTTCCAGCCCCGCGATGACGAAGACGAGGATCAGCCGGAGGATGAACCGCTTCTCCTGGCGTTGGCCGATGATGCGGAAGACCCGGAAGATCGCGAAGCCCGGTATCGGGACCTGCTGCTGGAGACCCAGCTCGGCGCCGAGGCTCTGCAGCGCCGCCTCCTGCGCCTTTTCACAGACGCACGAACCGCGGAGGAGGAACAGGGCGTCAACATCCTCTACCTCGCGATGGGGTTCCTACACTGGTACGAGAGCGAAAGCTCGGATGTGATGCGCGAGTCTCCCCTGATCCTGGTGCCCGTCGAACTCGTCCGGGATGACAGGCGCGCCACCTTCAACCTGCGCGCCCGCGATATCGAGATCGTTACCAACCTGCCCCTGCAGGAACGGCTGCGCGCGGATTTCGGGTTCGAGCTGCCGGAAATCCTCGATGACGAGAACTTCAGCCCCGAGTCCTATTTCGAAGAGCTCTCCGACCGTATCGAAGGGCGCGCGCGATGGTCGATCGACCGGGACGGGATGCAGCTGGGCTTCTTCTCTTTCTCGAAGCTGCTGATGATGCGGGACCTGGAACCGGCGCATTGGCCCGAGGACGCCTTCGAGTCGCACCCGGTCCTGGCCGGTCTGCTCGACGGCGGGTTCGAGCGGTCCTCGCCCCTCTTCGGCCCACAGGAACGGCTCGACCCGCGGCTGGATCCCGGCCACCTTCTGCACGTGGTTCCCGCGGATGCCTCGCAGACCCGCGTGATCGAAGAGGTGCGAGCCGGTCGCAATCTCGTCGTGCAGGGACCGCCCGGGACAGGCAAGTCCCAGACGATCGCGAACATCATCGCCGCGGCAGCCCATGACGGAAAACGGGTCCTCTTCGTGGCAGAGAAGATGGCCGCGCTCTCGGTCGTGCATGACCGCCTGCGCAAGGTGGGGCTTGGTGATCTCTGCCTCGAGATCCACTCGCGCGCCGCCAACAAGCGGGCATTTCTGGACGCGCTGGCGCGCACGCTGGCGGCCGGCGCGGCTATCCCCGAGATGCCCGGACCGCCAGACGCGCTGCGCGAAGCGCGTGACCGCCTGAACGGGGTGGCGGACCTGTTGCATCAGCCGGTCCCGGGCTACGCGTTCACCCCGTTCCGCGCGATGGCCGAGATCGCCCGTTTCGTTGGCAAGGACGCGCCCCCGCCACGGCTCCCGCGCGACGGACTGGCAGGAATGGACGAGGCGACGCGCCGGGACCTGGCGAACCGGATCGCGGCCTATGCGGAGCTGCTGGCCCGGACTGGCCCGCGCGCCGAGCACCCGTTCTTCGGGGTCGGGGCGACCGCGCTGCAGCCCACGGACCTCCAGCGGCTTGAACCCGATCTGGCGCGGGCGGCCGATGCGGTCATGACCCTGCGCGAGACGGCGGCCCGCGTGGCGGAGTCAGCCGGACGACCCGCACCGGGAAACCTCGAGGAATGTTCGACCCTCCATGCGCTTCTGATCGCGGCAGGAGACCGACCCGATGAGGCCCGCACGGCAACCGGGGCGCTTCTGGCCCATGCCGGAGACCCGCGGCTCGGCGAGGCCCTTTCGGCCGGGTCTGCTTGGGCCGCGGCGCGCAACGACGCCGGCGCGACCTTCACCGAGGCCGCCTTCGGAATGGATCCGGCACCGCTCAGGGCACGACTCGCACCCGGGGTCGGCTCTTTCTGGTCCCGCCTTTTCGGACCCTATCGCGGGGCGAGCCGGGAGCTTGCGACCCTGCTGTCCGAAGCCTTGCCGAAATCGCCCGCCGACCGGCTCAGGCTCGTCGACACGCTGATCAACGTCCGAGGCCTCCGAAAAGCTCTCGCTGAGGAGGATGGTTTCCTGTCCTCTCTGCTTGGGCCGGACTGGCGCGGGGAGCGCACTCCTTTCGCCGCGTTACGGGCGCAGGCCGCCTGGCTCACCCGCCTCACCGGCATCGCTCGGATAGATACATCCGAAGCGCTGGACCGGATCTGCGCAGCGGCCGACGCCGCGGCGGAGCTGGCCACCGCGCTGGATGCAGCACGGGCGGCGCTTGCGGCGCTCGAGGACCGGCTTGCCCTAGTCTGGGATGAGCAGACCCTCACAGGGATCGAAGCACGGATCATCGGCATGCGCGACGGGATAGGCCGCTACGGGGAATGGTCGCGCCTCTCCGCCCTGTCGGCCCGGCTCGATGCGGACGGTCTCGCCCCGCTGCTGGCCCTTCTCGATGAGGGGGGGATCGGACCGGAAAAGGCGGTGGACGAGTTCCTCTATGCCAGCGCCGAGGCCCGCTGGGAAACTGCGCGCGCTGCCCTGCCGGATCTCGACGGGTTGGCTCATCTCGACCGGCAGGCGCTCGTGGATACCTTCCGCGGCCTCGAGGAGGCCCGGATGGAGGAGACGCGGCGGCTCGTGCGTGCCAAGCACCTCGCCCAGTTGCCCACGGGGGCGTCAGGGCAAATGGGGTTCCTGCGCGGCGAGATGGCCAAGCAACGCCGTCACAAGCCGATCCGTCAGATCATGCGCGCTGCGGGCCAGATGGTGCAGCGGATCAAGCCGGTCCTCCTCATGAGCCCGATCTCCATCGCACAATACTTGCCGCCGGGCTCAACAGAGTTCGACCTGCTGCTGATCGATGAGGCCAGCCAGGTCCGGCCTGAAGACGCACTCGGCGCGATTGCACGCTGCCGCCAGATCGTCGTGGTGGGGGACCAGAAACAGCTCCCACCTACCAGCTTCTTCGACCGGGTCGCGGGCTCTGACGAGGAGGACTACGGGGAAGACGAGGAGGAGATCAAAACCGCCTCTGCCACCGAAATGGAGAGCGTGCTGACGCTATGCGAGGCGCGGGGGCTGAATCCGGCCATGCTGGAATGGCATTATCGGTCCCGCGACCCATCGCTGATCACCGTGAATAATGCCGAGTTCTACGAGCACCGGCTGATCCTTCCCCCGTCACCAGTCCAGAACGACCCTGATTACGGGCTCGCCTTCCGCCGGGTGCCCGGGGTCTATTCCAGCCGCTCTCGCGGCGGCGGGCGACCCGGCACGAACCGAATCGAGGCAGAGGCGGTGGCCCGCGCCGTGGCCGAGCACGCCCGGAGCCGTCCAGACTTGTCCCTGGGCGTCGTCGCCTTCTCCAAGGCGCAATCCGACATGCTGACAGAGGTCCTCGAGATAGCCCGACGCGAGGATGAAGTCCTCGACACCTTCCTGCGCGAGGGGCGCTCGGAGGACGTCTTCGTGAAGAATATCGAGAACGTGCAGGGCGACGAGCGAGACGTGATCCTGATCTCAATAGGCTACGGGCCCACTGAGCCGAACGGACGGCTCGCCTCCATGTCCTTCGGGCCAGTGAACGGCGAGGGGGGCGAGCGGAGGCTCAACGTGCTCTTCTCCCGCGCACGGACCCGTTGCATCGTCTTTTGCTCGTTCGACCCGAACGACATCGACACATCCAGGACCAGCCGTGACGGGCCGCGGGTGCTCAAGCGGTTCCTCGAGTTCGCCCGGTCTGGCCAACTTGCGCAACCGGAAGCGAGCGGTGCGCCGGCTGACAGCCCCTTCGAAGAAGACGTCGCCAGCGTGATCCGAAACATGGGCTACCCCTGCGATCACCAGGTTGGCGCGGCAGGGTTCCGGATCGACCTTGGGGTCCGGCACCCTGATCAGCCCGGCCGCTACATCCTCGCGGTCGAGTGCGACGGGTCCGCCTACCATTCGGCGCTTTGGGCGCGGGAGCGCGACCGGCTTCGCCAGGACGTGCTCGAGGGGCTCGGTTGGAGGTTCCACCGGGTCTGGAGCACGGACTGGTTCCATCGACGCCACGCAGAGATCGACCGCCTTCGAGTCGCGCTCGAGGAGGCCGCGCAGGCCGATGGGCCCCACTACACGGGAGCAAACCGGGATGGATTGCAGCCCGTTGAGGAAACGGCCGAGATTGCTCCGGACTTGGAAACCGTGCTGCCCCCGCCACCCGAGTTGTCCGCACCCGCCTACGAAGTCTCCAGATTCACCGTGAAAGCGAGCTTCGAGCCGCATGAGGCGCCGCTGCATCTGCTCTCGGACCTGGTGACCAAGATCGTTCAGGCGGAGGGCCCGATCCACCGCGACTTGATCGCGCGCAGGGTGGCCGAAGCCTTCGGCAAGGGCCGGACCGGCAGGCGCATTCGCGAAGCGTCGGACCGAGCGCTCGCGAGCGCCATGCGTTCGGGCGCGATCGCCGCGGACAGTGAGTTCGCGATGTCCAAGGCACAGCAGGATGATCCGCCTGTGCGTGACCGGTCCGCGCCCAACGCACCAGGAACGGCGGGGCACCTGCCGCCCGTCGAGATAGTTGCGGCGGCTGCCCGGGTGGTCGCCGAAAGTGGGGATATGCCTCGTGAGGAATTGATCGTGGCGACCGCACGGCTACTCGGCTTCGCCCGGGTAGGACCGGATCTGCGCGGAGTGATCGACAGGGCGCTCGCCAATACCGCCTAATGTTTGGCAAACGGCAATATAGGAGCAAATCATCAAGTATATGCTTGGAGAGGGTCTAAGCGTTCGTATGCATCGACACACTCAAAACGGTAAGAGCTCACGCGGCTCGACCGGTTGACGCATCATTGCGATATCGGCGAGACCGGCAACGAAAGCTGGCGCTTCAAGAACCGCTCTCAAAGCTGAAGCCGAAACGCCAATCAGTCGCGCCGCCTGATGAAGCCCCGCTGACCTGCCATAGGAATTGTTCTCACCCATCGGCCACTGGTTCGCCTCAATGGTCTGCCGGCCCAGCCCGCAGAGCGGAGCCAAGGGCCGGCAGTTTGTGGAGATAGGCCCAATAGCCGCAAGAGTGTCTTGGGACCCCTCTGCGCCCGAACAAGAGGGTGCGGGCTGCCAATCGGCTTCTACACTTCAAGACCGCTCGATCAGGCAGCCCAGCCAAGGTGCACGCGGCAGGCCCGGCTACATGTCCTGACGCCGACGCAGTTCAGCCTTGGCTTCAAGCTCAGCACGGATCTCAGCTATCCGCTTGTCGTCGGGCCTCCAGTTGATGTCGGGTTCGAGATCCCAACAATCATAAGCATCGCTGTTCTCAGGATAGAAATCCGAACGTATCGCTTCGAAATCAGGTCCATATAGTGGATCTTCACTCGCAGTCCACCGCAAGACTTCACCGACCGGAACAACGATTCTCGACCACCCATGAAGTTCCCAGCACTTCTTGGGGAATACAATTTCGACCAAGGTAGGGTAGTCCTCTTCCACATCCGCTCCAGAGGTCACAGACTGACAATAACCGTCATTTTCCTCCGGCAGGGCATCCAAATCAGACACAGCATCAAATACATCCATTACAGTTCCGAATTGCTCTTCATGACTGATTGATGATTTTTTAGGATTATTTTCCATTTTTATTCCTTCATTTTTTTGCTGACGTCTTTGTGTTGAGTATTTACATATTCTGGCTACCCGCGTTCATCCGTCATGTATCGATAGAGCATCGCGGTAACCGCTCTTCCGATCCAATTGGCATCCCGGAACGAGAGGGCCTTCAACTCATCGGTATCGACAAGAAGCGTCATCCATTCCGTGACTTGAAAGCTGGTCCACTCTCCCGGGGCCGGCGGATCTGCCCCGATCATGAACGTTTGACTGAATGCCCTGAGGTCGGATCGCTTCTGCATGATGTCCTCGGCATGGTCCTTGAAGCGCTGGTGAAGGGTATCGAGGTCCGAAGATGCCCCGTTGCTCTCTTCCTCGAACCTGAAGGGCGCCTGGGTTATCATGCCTGCCACGAGCCCACCGGCCGCCGGCTCCTCGGCATCGGACGTGGTTTTTGCGCGCGCGATCGCAACTTCATCCCCGATCAGCGCCGCAAGCCGGTCCTCGCCCATATGCGGCAAGGCTTCGGCAATCTTGCGTAGCGGCCAGTTGTCGGCAACGAGCGCCTTCGCCGCCAGAAACTGGAGCAGATGGCGGTAGGAATAGATGGCTTCACGGCCGCGACGCTCGGGCACGTCGACGATCTTTCGCTGAACGTAATCACGCACGAGACGAACGGTGGGAGCCGGCTGCCCCTGGAAGATGGGGTCACTCGCCGTAAGCCTTGTGGCGACCGCGACTAGCTCATCGGCTGTTCCGTTCCAATTGACGTATTGGGCGAGTTTCATGGCAGTCCTTTCATTTGCACACAGCTTATAATATACAGCATTTAATGTCAATGACATTTTTTAACGTCATTATTAGAATCAGCGCCTTTAGCCGCGGAATCTTGGTGCCGGCACCGCGTTCAGCAGGAACGGCGCGGGCAGCGTCGTCCGGCTCGGCCTCCGCCTCCAAAGGCTCGGAAAATACGGATACCGGCCATGCAGGTGGGAGGCGGAGGCGTCGATGTAGCGAGGCGGAGGCGTCGATGTCATGCGCGCCTAAACACGGCGATGAACACCGCGAGCCCGGAGGCAGCGTTTGCCTCCTTCGCGCGAACGTCATCCCTTGCCCGGAGACAGCATTACCGGACCGATGTCACGCCACCCAAGATTTCTTGTATACTATCTATAGAATATACTAATACCTTGGCAGGCGTGACACGTTCCGGCCTTCCAGGCAGGCATGCCGTCCCTGTCTAGGCAGGCGTGACGTTCCGTTCTAGGCAGGCGTGACATCCAGATGTGTCACACGCTCCAGCGCGACCTGCTTGCGTCGACAAGCAGCACCTCCGGCCCCGGCATGCCTGCTATGGCGGCCTTTGCCTTCTCCCTCTGCCTCTCCCGCTGGCGCTGCTTGCGCCGTCGGGCCTGCTCGCGCTTCCTGTCCGCTGCTGGGTCGTCAGAACCGTGGCGCTCCACCAGCTTCAGCGATATCCCGGCTGCCACCCGGCTGCACAAGTCAGCCAACGGACAGGAAATGCACGGCGCCACCGACAGGTCCTGCACATTCGGCAGACCGAGACAGCTGGGCCACAGGTCGTGCTTGCGACACTCAAGCTCCGGCGTCGGCTCACACAATGCCGACCACTTCTCCCAGCTCGCTTCGGCATCTTCGACCGCGCTCTGGTAGATGTCCTCCGGCACCAGCTCGCGAAACATTTCCGCCGGCACCTGGCGCTTCTGGAAGGTGTATGTCTGAAGGAGACCTCCGACGTTCCGGTGGTGCCTCCTGCCCTCACCGACAATGAACATGCGATAGGCGTCCTGGGCTGGCAGACCGCAATAGTTCTCGATGAGGAACGCCGGGTCATTCTCCACATCGATCGACTGGCTGCTCAGGCACTCCTCCCAATAGCGGTCACGGAATTCCGTCCACGCCTCATGTGCGCTGTCAGGAAAATGCAGCTGGCTCGGCTGCGGCAGCCACTTCCGCTGACGGCGCTCCGCAAACTTGAAAGCCGCAGACAGGTAATGGTTGTAGGGCATTCCCGTTTCGTCCGCGCGCTGCCGCGCACGCCATACCTGTGTGCGGACGCGAAGGTTCTCCAACATGGTCCTGGAGTTGATGCCCGAGACATTCTCAGCCTGCCGGCAGTCAATATTCGCCGCAAAAGAGCGCCTGAACGCTTCCCTGTATTCCTGAGCAAAAAGGCTCGTTGCCTTCGCGGGGGACATGAACCGGTATTCGAACCACTTAACGTTCATGAGCTCGCGCTCCTTCCGGAGGCAGGACATTTCGTAACGCTCTGCCGTTTCAAGGATCCTGGCGAGACGCAGTTCCTGGCTGTCACGATGATCAAGATTCACGACGACCTCCTTCTCAGTGGGTTTGGCGCGTTGACGCAACCGGTCGCGCTCCCGCGCTTCCATTGCGAGCAGTCTTCAGGGTTGGGTTAGCGGGCGTGAGGCGAGGCGGATGGTTTGGCGCTCCGCACACGTGTTACGGAGCGCCACTGGTCAAGGGGGCACTTGCGGTCGAGATGCCGGACTTGGCGGATCAGAAAGATACAGACCGGGTGTCTACTGGGGCTGCCTCGCTCCACCCGAAACAACCCCAATAGCCAGCAGCCTATATCGACCTCATCAGGTCGCATGTCCTGCCATGCTCAATCGCAAATACGTTGATCACCTAAAGATCCGATAACCTTTTAGTGAGCATCCACGCCATAAGCATCGAGAATCATATGCAAGACATGCAAGGCGTTTTCGATTATCTCACAGCTATCCAGAATGGTATATATGGGATCATTGCTCGAAATGATTTCACTCCTGCTGGGAAGCGCATTGATCTGGATGTCGTAATAAACAAGAACACTTCCAGCACCCCTGAATTCCAGCATTTCTACCGCATTGATGAACTTGCGATTCATTTCGCGCTTGCAAGCCAGTTCCATCGCATAAAGGCTGGTATTGCTCTTGCAATCAACATTGGACATGATATTTTCCCTTCACATATCGGATCTTTTTGAGGTCGGTATTGGATTTCGGCGTGACCGAGCGGCTACTCGGTCACGCCCACTTCATTCAGGCATGTTATGTCTGCCTTACCCTCCTTTCACTTTCCATTGTGGCAGGGTCCACCGAGCATTCTTTTCAAGATGCTCGCGCAGCTTCATCAGATGAGGCGCGTCGTCTGGCTCCTGGTTCGCCAGCGCCCGGTCGATCTCCTGTTTCTTGTATCGGTTGACAACGCCAGCAAGACCGGCGGCAGCATCAAGCAGGCAGTCCACTATCAGTTCGGCGCGCTCGACCGAGTTGCTGGCCGACGGCAAATCCAGACCGGCAAGGTCATCGGGGAAGATCGCACCCTTGTCGTCCTCGAACCCCGGCGGATCGATGTTCGCCACCCTCAACGGGATGACAAATTCGCTCGCGTTCGGGTCGCTGTCGAAGAACTCAAAGAACGGCGTCTTCTGTATCGGGCTCGTGTCGTCGCCAGGCTGACGCATTTCCTTCTTTCGCCGCTCGTAGTGTCGCCGTTGCCGTTCTGCATTCGTCAGTGCCATGGGCCGATCTCCATCTTTTTTTCGTTATTATCAGAACCTAACAAAATGTCAATCAGATTCTAACGAAACACCGGCAAAAAGTTCTGCCGGCCTCGCGGTCCTCTGTTTAAGGCGTAGCCAGCGAAGCCCCCTCCCCCATGACAGGCAGAGCCGGCCTTGCAGTCACGCCGGATCGCGTTCGTCTGAAACGCCTGTTCACACACCATGATCGGATTGCTTGACCGAGAAGCTGCTGGAAGCGATCGAATGACCCGGTTGACGATCGCGCACCAAGACTGGCCGGGACACAAACGCCGGGGTCACCAGAATGGTCTCATCTTGCACCGGCCAGGCTCATGAACAGGCCGGCGCGCTTACCCGAAGACAGCCAGCCAAGCGACTGTTCACGTCCCCACACGGGTGCCGGACTTTGACCTGCGGACGATGTCACCAGTCCGGCATGGCGCTGCAAGGTCACTCATCCACGGGTCGCTCAACCATGAAGCCATCGCCCTTCCGACCTCGGCGCGCTCATGACGCTGCGCGCGGATGTCATGGCGTCACGTCCGCGCCTTCTGCGGATCTGCTTGCGGCGAGCATTTCCATCCCATGTCATGCGGCACAATCGCACCACCCGTGATCGCAAGCGGGTCAGTTGATAGGGTTTGTCTCCGATCAGGTCGTATGGTCACGTATAACGTCACGAGACAGATGACTGACAATCGGTCAGACACATGGCCTGAATGGTCGACCTCTTTCGGGGGCTGCTACGAACAGCCTGCGCGACCAACGGGAGCCCGCCGACTTTCACACACGCCACCATCGCGCGCCCTGGCGGGGCGCACCTGGAACCCGATGGCGTCAGTCGGGATGTCACGTCGACATGGCCCCTCACGCTACGTCCCGACAAAGGGCAACGCTTCGTCAGAGCATGGCTGTCAGATGCGCCAGGAACGGTCGCACATTCTCCTGCTCCGTTGTGATACCTCGCCAACGGCGCTGGAGACTTTGGGACCTGCCATTGACCCCGCATGCATGATCGAGGGCGACAGGGCTCCCAGAACAGCGGTCCGGGGCAAGGAATGGCTGTGTAGGCAACGCCGCCGAGGAACCAAGGCACTCCTGTTCAGCGCCGGATCCCGCTGCGTTGGCATGTCGAAGTCCTAGGTGAGCCCGCACGCACCATGGGGATGCGTTCTGGCGCCGCGAGCATCCCGGGTCGGATCCACCGCTATGGCGGCGTGGATCTTGGAACGAACAGCGCTCAAGCCTGGGGTTGACCAAGGTTAACGCCAGGTTGACGCGAAATCGCCGATCCGCGGTTTTTCGCCTCGATGTAAACTTCAAGGACCACGCCCCGGAACCGGAAATGTTCCCGGGGACCGGATCGTGTGGGCAGGGTTCAGGACCAGACGTAACGCGCGTTCCCCATGGTAGAATGTAATTCGCCAGCGGCCCTGGTCTTCACCTGCGCCGGCTTCGGTCTTCGAGGTGATGCGCCCGTCGCGCATCAGGCTCCGGATTTCCTCGACCGGTAGTCTGAACCCGGATGCCAACACAGAATTATGGGTGGGCCGTTCAGCGCGCCCGTTACATGGCCAGCGACAATACCCTCGTCAGCCTGCCAGTCGTGGCGCTCTGGTCAACCCGGCAATGCCGGAGAGTGCGGCGACCAATGCCGCCAGCTACACCACCTATCGGGACGTCACCAAAGCCACCGCCTTCAACACCGTCGGCAAGGGTGTATTTTTCCAGATATGTGCTCGAGCCCGTTCTTCGCGATTCATGTGTCTCAAAGAGCGTAGTGCCGTCATTTGTGCCTTCGAACGAAATCACGACTTCACGCATTCCGGTCCGATCGAAACCGGCGTCAACAACGGCAATAAACGCATAGATCTCGCGCTACGCGCGGTTGATCTGTTGCCGGACGTCACACCCATGCAACTCGACTGGACTCGAGCCGATCCCGCGATTTCGCGCTAACTGGAAAAATTCCGGCGCTACCGTGTTTCGTTCAAAGCAAATTATGAGCCTTGCGCACGGGACGGCATCGATTTGCCGCAACTGCTGACGATTGACCCGTTCATAGCCACGCTCGACGATGCAGAGGAGAGAGAGAAGCACATAGCCAAGCCACCTTGACCACGCGCTCTCGCGCTCGTTCCGTGGCGCGGCGGGCCCTATTCAGCGGCGCGCGCGCCCCAAGTGTACCCGTCTCACTTTTCCAGCGCCTTGCGCCGGCGGTCGAACTCTTCTTCGTCGATCTCACCCGAAGCAAAGCGTTCGCGCAGTATCTCGATCGCGTCGCGCTTTCCACGATTTCCACCGCTCTGGTTGTCGGTGAACCATTTCACCGCAAAGACGATCAGGGCGATGACGATGCCCCAGAACAAGATCATCATCAGTCCGCCAAACATGCCGTATCCACCACCCCACATCATGTGACCATATCCTCCTTGCCAGTTTTCGCCAGGGTCCGCGACGGCCAGTGTTGGCGTCGTTAGACCAATGATAGCCAAGATTGCCATTTGTCTCATTTCATGACTCCTTCTACTCTTTCTCTTTGTTGATGGGTACGCCCTCAGTTAAGGGGATGAAGATCGAAGCCTTCAACCCGCCTTCGGCACGGTTTTCTAGCCTGATGTCGCCGCCGTGTCCCCGTATGATCGCCCGTGCGATAGCGAGACCCATCCCGTACCCCCCTGTTTCGAGAGAGCGGGACGCTTCAAGTCGATGAAACGGTGCGAACACCTCTTCAAGTTCTTCCTCAGGAATCCCGGGGCCCTGATCAATTACCTCGATCACAAGTTGGTCGCCCGCGTTGTGCCATCTTATCGTGGCGCCGCCCCCGTAACGGGTGGCGTTCTCGACCAGGTTTCGCACGGCCCTGCGGAGCGCGAGGGGACGTATGCGCACCGTCATCGACGGGCCCCCGGTCAGTTCGAACGGAGTAGCGTTGTCGCCTGCAAGTGCCTTGAGCCAGTCGGGCAAATTGACAAGCTCCGAAGCTTCGCGTCCCATGAGCCCTTCAGCGAAGTTGAGCGTGGCTTCCGCTATGGCCTGCATTTCGTCGATCGAGGCAACCAAGCTCTCGCGGACCTGCTCGTCATCGACCAGTTCGGCATCAAACCGCATCGCGGTAAGAGGTGAGCGCAGATCATGGCTGACAGCGGCTAGGATCCGGGTGCGATCTGCAAGAAATCGCGTCAGCCGGTCCTGCATGCGGTTGAACGCGCGGGTGAGGTGCCGCAATTCGTCGGGGCCTGCAACCGGCAGCGGATCAACGGAATCGCCGCGCCCCAGTTTGTCGGCAGCCCGCGAAAGTCCCCGGAGAGGCCCGATCAATCGGGTCATGACGAACCAGAACGCCGCCATGAGGATGAGCGCGGCCGTCAATCCGAAAGCCAGAAAAGAGGAAAGAGGCCATTGCAGCGGCGGGCGTTCGAACCGTGTATCGATATTTAGCCACTGGCCGTTGGTCAATGCAATCGACAAGGTCAACTCGACCGCCTGCGTCCGGCCACGCATCATCTCTTGATGCATCTGGACCATTTCCTTGGAAAGGTTGGGGATCGGATGTAAAGGAACTTTGGATTCCCTGAGGTTGACCCTGACATCCCGACTGAAGCTGTCGTCCAACAAGGCCCGGACACGCGTTTCGATATAGGCTGCGTGATGGTGGTCGGGTGCTGTAACGCTTGGCAGGGGCGAAAGGTCGAACCGAACGAGTGGCGAATTCGCTGCCCGCACGATCGAGGCGGAAAGATCCGGGGGCGCTTCTTCCAAAAGGCGTACGACGTTGGCCGCGCGCCCCGCTGCTTCGAAACCCAGGGCTGCGCGAACGGCCAGGCTGCGTTCGTCGGCGAAAAGCCATAGGCTTACCGTTTGGGCAATAGCCAATGCTCCGAGAATGAGAAGCACCAGCTGCGCCCGCAGGCTGCCTATCCATGGCCGGGTCATGCGACCACCTCGACATCCGCATTCAGACTGTAGCCGTGGTTCCGAACGGTTATGATGAGCCTCGGATGCAGCGGATCCGTCTCGACCTTGCGCCGTAACCGGCTGATCTGGTTGTCGATCGTGCGATCGAGCGGCCCTGACGACCGCCCGGCAGTGAGGTCGAGAAGCTGCTCACGGCTCAGAACAGTGCGCGGGCGCGTAAGAAGAACTGTCAAGAGCCGGAAATCCGCCGTCGTCAGTTGCGCGTGAGTGCCTGCCCGGTCGGTAATGACATGGGTGTCTGTGTCCAGCGTCAGACCATCGAAGCGAAGGATACGCCCCGAAAGCGCCCCGGCCTCTCGCCTTTCTTCCCCGGCGCGGCGGAGTACCGCCTTGATTCGTGCAAGAAGCTCGCGCGGATTGAACGGTTTCGGGAGGTAGTCATCTGCGCCGATCTCCAGACCCACGATGCGGTCGTGATCCTGTCCCAGCGCCGTGAGCATGATGATCGGAAGCCGTGTCTCTGCCGACAGGCGTTTGCAGATAGAAAACCCGTCCTCGCCCGGCAACATGACGTCGAGCACCATCAGGTCGTAGTGACCTTTTGCGAGCTTCTCGTCCATTTCCCGGGCATCCTTCGCGGCTGTCGCCCGCATTCCATTTCGTTCCAGGAATCGGGTAACCGAGTCCCGGATCTGGCGGTGATCGTCGACGACGAGTATATGCGGCAAACTAATCATCCTTCTCATTTGGCAGCCAAGCGACACAAGGTCAGCATTGGATTTGTAACGCTTTGTCTCAGGCACCTGCGTTGCGACGAGCGGATACAAAACTGGAAATGACGTAGCCTTGGCGTTCTCTACTATTTTTCCACGTCAGTTGGACGTTTCATCAGAGAAAGGATGCAGAAATGAAAACTGGAGCGAAACTTGTGGCGGCTACTGCCGTTATGATGTCCTTAGGCGGCGCCGCGCTGGCCGCAGGAGGGCATGGCCATAGTGCCCAAGGTGGCCCCACAATGCAGGGTGCGGGTACCGGTAATCACGACATGATGCAGATGATGATGCGAATGCACGCGCCGATGATGGGTGGCGATGGCGGTATGGGCGGTGGCGTATCAATCGTTGGCATGGGCATGCCCATGGAGCTGTTTGACGCCAATGGCGATAGCGCGGTGACTTTCCAGGAGGCCAATCAAGGACTGCAGGCCCTGCTTACGGAATACGATGCCGATGGCGACGGCTCCTTGTCGCTGAGTGAATTCGAAACCCTGCACAGCGCGCTTTTGCGTAAAGCCATGGTCGACCGCTTCCAGTTCCTCGACGACGATGGTGACGGCGCAGTATCAGTGATAGAGATCGTGAAGCCCGCTGAAATGATGGAGCGCATGGAGACCATGCGCGATGCCGTGATGCCTGGACCGAACGACGGCATGATGGGCAATGGCGGAATGATGGGGACACCGGGTCAGGGTCGGACGGGTAACAACTGAGTCCGAGTTACCACTGCTCTTGCCCGGCCCGCACACTCGGGGGGTGCCTGTCGTTTCGTTGGCCGAGGCCTTGTCTTCATATGGGAGGAATTTTGCCTGACATGCCCCAGGAAAGCGACGAAGAGAAGACGTCCGCCCTCACCCTCGGAAATTGCGCCGTCATTTTAGTCGGCATCATCCTGATGCTTGGCATTCTAGGCTCGGCGGCAGGATGGTGGTCGCTCGACATCGACCGGACGAAGGTTGTGGCATGGGTCGAGCGTGCCGGACCTTTGGGACCGCTCGCGGTCGTTTCCCTCATGACGATCGCGGTCGTTGCCAGTCCAATTCCTAGCGCACCGATCGCGCTGGCGTCGGGCGCGGCCTACGGTCATTACGCCGGCACCCTCTATGTCGCCCTCGGATCCGAGATCGGCGCACTTACGGCGTTCTTCATTGCCCGAGGACTGGGGCGTGAGCCTGTCGAGCGTATTCTGGGTGAAAGGGCAAATTACGGCTTACTCGGCTCCCAGAACGCACTGACGCTCACGGTTTTCATTAGTCGTCTCCTACCTTTCGTCTCTTTCGACGCGATGAGCTATGCGGCCGGGCTCAGCCGTCTCCACTTCTGGCGGTTCGCGCTGGCAACGCTGGCGGGCATCATCCCCGCGAGCTTCGTGCTCGCGCATGTCGGAAGCGCCGCGATGGAGGGCACATTCGGAGGCGCCGAATTGGTTACGCTCGGACTGGGACTGGTCACGGGGCTTCCCTTTCTAATTCTCGCGCTTCGGCGTAGCCCTGCTTCGAACGAGGAAAGCCAACCGAAGACCGGCAGAGGGGCAACGCGATCATGAACTCTGTCTATGAGAAAAACAGCCTGTCGCTCTTCGATACAGTGGCAATGGGAACCGGCGTAATGATCGGTGCGGGCATTCTCGCACTGACCGGGCAGATCGCCGAACTCGCCGGCCCGTGGTTCCCGCTGGCCTTTGTCGCTGGCGCCGTGGTGACGGGATTCAGCGCCTACACCTACGTCAAGATGTCCAACGCCTGGCCGTCTGCGGGCGGGATCGGGATGATCCTGACCAAGGCCTACGGGCCGACGACGGTCGCGGCCGGTGCCGCGCTGCTGATGGCGCTGTCGATGGTTATCAACGAAAGCCTCGTTGCACGGACCTTTTCCACATATCTGCTGCGGGGGCTCGATCTGGAGCCCGAGGGCTGGCTGGTCCCCGCCATCGGCGTGGGCCTCATCATCTTCGCCTACCTCGTGAATGCGGCAGGCAACCGCTCCGTGGGTCTTCTGTCGCAGCTCATGGCGGTGCTCAAGGTGGGCGGCATCGCGGCCTTTGGCATCGCCGGGCTTTGGGCCGGCGGTTTCTCGTTCAAGGCGGCGGAAGGCGCGGATGGTGGCGCGGCGGCGGGCTTCCTTGCCTCGGTGGCGCTCGCGATCCTGGCCTTCAAGGGCTTCACGACGATCACCAACAGCGGCGCCGAGGTCAGCGACCCGCACCGCAACGTCGGGCGCGCGATTGTCATCTCCATCGCGATCTGTGTCGTCGTCTACCTACTCGTCGCCTTCGCCGTCGGCTCCAGCCTGCCCCTCGATCGGATCGTGGCGGCAAAGGACTACGCGCTCGCCGAAGCGGCGGAGCCCGCGCTCGGACGGATCGGCTTCTACCTGACCGTCGCACTCGCACTGGTCGCGACCGCTTCGGGCGTGATCGCCAGCATTTTCGCGGTGTCGCGGATGCTGGCCATGCTGACCGACATGAAGCTGATCCCGCACAGCCATTTCGGCATGCCGGGCACGATCCGCGACCATACGCTGGTCTATACGGTGGTGATCGCCGGCGCGCTGACGGTGTTCTTCGACCTCAGCCGGATCGCCTCGCTTGGGGCCTTCTTCTACCTCGTCATGGACATCCTGATCCACTGGGGTGTCTGGCGGACCCTGCGGGAGGAGATCGGCGCGCGGGGGTGGATCCTGCTGACGGCGATAGGACTGGACGCGGTGGTCCTCGCAGCTTTCGCCGCGCTCAAATGGCAGAGCGACCCGCTGATCGTCGTCATCGCACTCACCGGCATGACCGCCGTTTTCCTGTTCGAGCGCGTCTTCCTCGCGCTCAACCCGCCACCGCGCGAAGCGGCGCATGGCAGCCACCATTCTGCACAAGAAGAAAGACACGAACCCACCTCTTGACCTTCCAACGACTGGAGGCCGCACATCAGGTTGGAAAGGATATCACTCCATGGCAACCCACCATCACCATCACGCTGCCTCCGACATCAAACCGGGCGCCGAAACCGCGACCGATCCGGTCTGCGGGATGCAGGTCGAGATCAAAGAGGGCGCGCGGACGCGCGACTACGGCGGCGAAACGTTCCATTTCTGCTCGCCCGGCTGCCAAGAGAAATTTGACGCCGATCCCTACTTTTACGCCTCAGGCAAAGCGAAGAAGGCCGGACAGCGTGCCCAGCCCGGCACGCAATATACCTGTCCGATGCATCCGGAGATCGTCCGCGACGAGCCGGGCAGCTGCCCGATCTGCGGCATGGCGCTGGAGCCAATGGTACCGTCGGACGAGCCGAGCCGCGAGCTCGTCGACTTCACGCGACGCATGTGGATCTCGGCGGCGGCGGCCGTGCCGCTCGTCATCATCACCATGGGCGAACTCATCGGGCTCGACGTGCGCGGATGGATGGGCCACCGCCTGTCGGTCTACGCGGAATTCGTACTGGCAACTCCGGTGATCCTCTGGGCGGCGCTGCCATTCTTCCGACGCGGGATCGACTCGATCCGCAATGTCTCGCCGAACATGTGGACGCTGATCTCGCTCGGGGTCGGTGCCGCCTATCTCTACTCGCTGGTCGCGACCTTCGCACCGGGCGTGTTTCCGGAAGAGTATAGGATGGGCCATGGCGTCGGTACGTACTACGAGGCTGCCGTCGTCATCGTCGCGCTGATCTTCGTCGGCCAGGTGCTGGAGCTGCGCGCGAGAGAGCGCACGGGCGACGCGATCCGGGCGCTCTTGGACCTCGCGCCCAAGACCGCTCGGCGCATCCTGCCCGACGGGTCGGAATACGACGCGCCGCTGGAGAACATCGTGGAAGGCGACCTGCTGCGGGTGCGGCCCGGCGACAGCGTCCCGGTCGATGGCGAGGTGGTCGAGGGACGGTCATCGGTCGACGAAAGCATGATCACGGGCGAGCCGGTGCCGGTGGAGAAGGTTGAGGGCGACCGCGTCACCGGCGGCACGATCAACAAGAACGGCACGCTGGCGGTGCGCGCGACGAAGGTCGGTGCGGACACGGTGCTGTCGCAGATCGTGGAGATGGTCGCAGGCGCGCGTCGCTCGCGGGCGCCAATCCAGGGGCTCGCAGACAAGGTCTCGTCGATCTTCGTGCCCACGGTGGTTCTGGTGGCTATCGTTGCCTTTAGCGTCTGGCTCTGGGCCGGGCCCGAGCCGGCGCTGGCCTTCGCCATCGCCTCGGCCGTGTCGGTCCTGATCATCGCCTGCCCCTGCGCGCTGGGGCTCGCGACGCCGATCTCGATCACCACCGCAGCTGGCCGGGGTGCGCAAGCGGGCGTGCTCATCAAGGACGCCGAGGCACTGGAGCGCATGGCGCGGGTCGACACCGTGATCGTCGACAAGACCGGCACGCTGACCGAAGGCAAGCCGCGACTGACCGATGTTGTGGCGCTTCATGGCGACGAGGCGGAGGTGCTGGGCCTTGCCGCTGCCCTCGAGCGCGGGTCAGAGCATCCACTCGCCGAAGCGATCGTGGCCGGCGCGAAGGACCGGAGCTTGACGCTTGATGCCGTACGGGACTTCGAAGCGGTTACCGGCAAAGGGGTTCACGGCACTGTCGGCGGCCGCAGGGTGGCCCTCGGCAATGCGGCGATGATGTCGGAACTCGGTCTTGTGACAGACGAGGCCGAGCCGGAGGCCGACACGCTCCGCGCCGACGGCAAGACGGCGATGTTCGTCGCCGTGGATGGAACGCTCGCGGGGATCGTCGCCGTGGCGGACCCGATCAAGGAGACGACCGAGGCGGCGATCCGCGACCTGCACGCGCTGGGTCTCACCATCATAATGGCCACGGGCGACAACCGCCGCACCGCCGAAGCTGTGGCCTCGAAGCTCGGCATCGACGAGGTGCGCGCGGGCGTTCTGCCGGAAGACAAACAGAAGCTGGTCGAGGAGTTGCGCGCGAAAGGCAAGTCGGTCGCGATGGCGGGCGACGGGGTGAACGACGCGCCTGCGCTGGCGGCCGCCGATGTCGGCATTGCCATGAGCACCGGCGCCGACGTGGCCGTGGAAAGTGCCGGGATCACGCTCATGCGCGGCGATCTCGTGGGGCTTGTCCGTGCGCGGAAACTGGCCGTCGCCACGCTCAGGAACATCAAGCAGAACCTGTTCTTCGCCTTTGTCTACAACGCCGCGGGCGTGCCCGTCGCCGCGGGCGTGCTCTATCCACTGACCGGCCTCCTGCTCTCGCCCATGATCGCGGCGGCGGCAATGAGCCTGTCTTCGGTCTCGGTCATCACGAATGCGCTTCGGCTCAGGCGGATCGACCTCTGAGCGCACCCAACTTCGATCACCAAAGGAGAACTACATGTTTCAGGATACTATCTCTCGCCGCGGAATGCTGATCGGCAGCGCGACGGTGTTGTTTGCGGGACTGCCCCGGCTGTCGCTGGCCCAGTCTGGAGGACCGTCGATGCATGTGCTGAAGGACCCGAACTGTGGCTGCTGCTCGGCCTGGATCGAAATTCTCGAGCGCGATGGCTTCTCCGTCACGCTCGAGGCGAGCGAGGGGGCAGTGCTCGCGCGCTACAAGTCGGAGAACGGAATCCCGCAGAGCATGGTCTCCTGCCACACAGGACGCATTGATGGCTATATGGTCGAGGGTCACGTGCCGGTCGCCGATATCCGGCGGCTTCTGATGGAACGCCCTGATGCAATCGGTCTTGCCGTGCCGGGCATGCCCTACGGCTCGCCCGGGATGGGGCCGGAGAGCGAACGCGAGGCCTACGACGTATTCCTCATCCGACACGACGGCAGCACCGAAGTGTTCACCAGCTACAACGCAGCCTGACGTTCGACCGGGGTCTACTTCTTCATCGAGTTGGGGATCGGTCTCTGGACCGGATCAATAGCGGTAATATCGGAATGGCGGGTTGTGATCGTCGTTATCGTGTTCCAGTCGCCGGTCGACCTGTTCGGCGTGCTGGCATATCTCAGGTTGGTCCTGCGGCTGCTTGCCGCGGGCTGATCTGCTATACGTCACCAATATGAAGCCAGCCTTGGATGCTCAATGACTGGAAAAGAGACAATTCTCACCAGTAAGATCTGCTGTCCGTCTTGCGATCATGTCGAGATGGAAACGATGCCGAAAGATGCGTGCCAATGGCTCTACGAGTGCAAGTCATGCGGCACTGTCTTGAAGCCGAAGCCCGGCAACTGCTGTGTTTTCTGCTCGTATGGCACGGTCCCGTGCCCGCCGATCCAGACGGGCGGATCATGTTGCGGCTGAGACCGATGTTACCCTTGTATCAGAAAAAACGTCACCACAAGGAGGCTACGGACAGCAATCATGGCGGCCTGATTGCCGGCAATACTCCCGACCATGATTTCAGCTGAAACGGTCTTGATTAGAAGTGGGGCGCAGACATCAGCTACATCTGGACGGAAGAGGGCTGGCTCAATCTGGCGATTGGACTTGATCCGCGGCGCATATTCGGCTGGGTAACGAGCGATCGGCTGACCATGGACCAGTCCGTCAATGCGCCGCCACCGAATCGGCCGAGACATCGACGACCTTAGAAATACGCGCTGACGACATTCCGCGCCTGTGTGTATATCGCCAGCGTCATTCGAGGCCAAAGTGGCCATTACAGAATTATGGCCTCCCCACCAATTCCGGACAGAGCCAAATATCAAAACTTGGGATCAAATACATTAAACACTGTGACTGGCCACACGAGCGCGAAACAAGGCCTAACGGAAAATTGATAGCATCCTTTCTTGTCAAAGGTTTGACGTATGGGCAGAAGATGAAGTGATGTTCAGGTTGATTCGCCATCTGCCCGGTCGCGCCCACGTGTTTCTGGTGTTGATGCTCGTATTCGCGAGTGTCGTGCCGGGGGCTGCGCACGCCGCCGCGATGTCGTCAATGGCGATCGTCAGCAGCGGGGAGCACCACGTCGGCGGATCCGTCGATCAGTCGTTGAAGAAGCATCATCATGCAAAGGATGATCACTCTTCCGCTTCCCACGACCACAGACCCGCACATCACGGCGACATGACAGACCGCTGTTGCCCGATCTCGTGCTTCCCAGCCCTCTGCTTGCTTGATTCTCCAATGGAGGCGGTTTTCATCCGCGGCACTTTCGAGTTCGGGCCGGCGTTGAACTTCGTCGCCATTTCCATGGCCATGCCTGAACGCCCTCCACGCGACTGACAGTTCATCTGCACCCGTAACCGGGCACCGTGGCCGGTCCTCATCGGCTGATCGCACTTCTATCGTGGTAGGACAATCATGTTTCGTACCCTCTTGGTGGCTGCCTTGCCGCTGGCGCTTGCCGCTTGCTCGGCTGCGGGCAGGCCTGACCAGTTCCTGTCGGACAGCTCGCCTGCGGACCCGACACAGGGCATTCGCAATCTCCACTATCGATCGGTTCTCGATGGGTATACCCACCGGGTTGCCGTGGAACCCAAGCCTTGGCGTCAGCAGAATGACAGCCAGGCGCCAGGCGCGGGAACCGGCTCATGATCATGGCACGCAAAATCAGACAGACAATCTTCGTCTGTGCCGCAGGCCTTTTTCTCGCAGGCTGTGTCAGCGATCAGGAGCTTGCCGGCTACTCCGCCAAAGAGGCCGGCTTCAGCGTCGTTGCCGCATCCGTTTCGAGGGGCACCGGAGGAAAGGATACGGTCTGGATCCAGAACACTGACCAGGCAAGGGCAGTATCCGCGCGCGTTCACGCCTTGGTGCACAAGAAGACCATCAATGCCGACACCGCTGTCCAGGTTGCGCTTCTCAACAACAAGGGGCTTCAGTCGGCCTATGCAGACATAGGCATGACCGCGGCGGAGGTCTGGCAGCAAGGCTTGCCCGAGAATCCGAAAGTCTCGATAGGCCTGCTGGGAATAGGCGCCCCTGAACTGGCCGCCTATCGTGCCATCGAAGGCATGATCGCCGCCAACATCCTGTCGCTGGCCACGCGCCGGGCCCGTATGGACATTGCCGACACACGGTTCCGGCAGGCCCAGATGAGGGCCGTCGACGTGACCCTGAAGGTTGCCAACGACGCGCGGCGGGCATGGGTCAATGCCGTATCGGCCTTCGAAACCGTTGCCTACCTCAATCAGGCCAAGGTAGCTGCCGACGCGGCCTCGGAACTCGCCCAGAAACTCGGAGAGACCGGCGCGCTGCCCAAGTCCGGTCAGGCGCGTGAACATGCCTTCTATGCCGAGCTCACCGGGCAAATGGCTGAAGCGCGGTTGGCGGCACGACTGGCCAAGGAAGAGCTAACCCGGATCATGGGGCTATGGGGAAGCGAGGTCGACTACTATGTCCCCGACAAGCTTCCGTCGCTGCCCCGCAGCATCATCCGCAAGAACCGGATCGAGCAGGAAGCGCTCGAAAACCGCGTCGACCTTCGCGTCGCCAAACTCGAACTGGAAGCGGTTGCCAAGAGCTATGGCCTGACCAAGGCGACACGTTTCGTCACCGATCTGGAGATCATTTCCGGGGTTGAAGCGGAACGCGAGATCGAAACCGAATACGAGATTGTCGGCGCCAACCTGGAAGAAACGAAGACCAGGAAAACGGTGGTCACACCGCAACTCGAGCTGGAGTTCGTGATCCCTATCTTCGACAGCGGCAAGCCGAAGCTGCGAAAGGCGGAACTGGCCTACATGCAGGCGGCCAACCTGCTTGCCGAAAAGGCGGTCAACATCCGTTCCGAAGCCCGCTCAGCCTATACCGCCTACAGGTCCACCCACGAGATCGCACGGCACTACCGCAATGCAGTTGTGCCCTTGCGAAGCATCATCGAGCAGGAATCCCTCCTCACCTACAACGGCATGATCACCAACACTTTTGAACTTCTCGCCGATACGAGGGCCAAGGTGGGAACCTTGTTGCTGGCGGTTAATGCCAAGCGCGCGTTCTGGCTGGCCGATGTCAACCTGTCGGCCGCGATCTACGGCGGCGGTGCGGCGGCGGGCGGTGGTGCATTCGCTCCGTCGGTAGGCGATGCCGGCGGCGCCGGCCATTAATTCTCCGGAAAGGACAAGACCATGATGAACAGACGTCAGCTTTTAGGCGCAAGCGCTGCCGGAGCAGCCCTTGTTTCCTCGACCGCGTGGTCGAAGACCACGAACATGGGGTTGCCGGATGCAGCCGTGATGGAGAGCCCGCTTACCCAGGCACCCCTCATGCCGTCGACAGGACCGGACTACAATCCGGTGGTCACGCTCAACGGCTGGACCCTGCCCTTCCGGATGAACAACGGAGTCAAGGAGTTCCATCTGGTGGCCGAGCCGGTGGAACGGGAATTGGCGGACGGCATGACCGCCTATCTCTGGGGCTACAACGGCCAATCCATCGGCCCGACCATCGAAGCCGTTGAGGGCGACCGAGTCAGAATCTACGTCACCAACAAGCTGCCCGAGCACACGACCGTGCATTGGCACGGGATGATCCTCCCGTCAGGCATGGATGGCGTGGGAGGTCTGTCGCAACCCCATATCCCCGCCGGCAAGACCTTCATCTACGAGTTCGACCTGGTGAAGTCGGGGACCTTCATGTACCACCCGCACGCCGACGAGATGGTGCAGATGGCCATGGGCATGATGGGCTTCTTCATCGTTCACCCGAAGGACCCGGCCTTCATGCCGGTGGATCGCGATTTCCTGATCATGCTTAATGCCTTCGACATCGACCCAGGTTCGTATGTGCCAAAAATCATGACGATGACGGACTTCAACCTTTGGACATGGAACAGCCGCATATTCCCGGACATCGATCCGCTCGTGGTCTCGAAGAATGACCGCGTGCGGGTGCGGGTGGGCAACCTGACGATGACAAATCATCCGATCCACATGCATGGCTATGACTTCGAGGTAACCTGCACGGACGGCGGCTGGGTCCGACCGGAAGCGCGATGGCCCGAAGTCTCGATCGACATTCCTGTCGGCGCCATGCGTGCCTACGAGTTCGATGCCGTTTACGAGGGCGACTGGGCGATCCACTGCCACAAGTCCCACCACACCATGAATGCCATGGGCCATGACGTGCCGACCTTCATCGGCGTCGACAAATCGAACCTGACAAGGAAGGTCCGCCTCCTTCAGCCGGAATACATGCCGATGGGAACCGCCGGCATGGCCGACATGGGCGAAATGTCGATGGAATTGCCCGACAACACGGTGCCGATGATGACCGGATGGGGTCCTCACGGGCCGATCGAAATGGGCGGCATGTTCTCCGTCGTCAAGGTTCGCGAAGGCATTTCCGCCGGTGATTACAGCGATCCGGGCTGGTACGAAAACCCGCCCGGAACCCAGGCCTACGAGTGGACCGGCGAGTTGCCCGAGTTCACCAGGGCCGCCGGTGCAACGACCACCATCAACCCTGCGCCGGTGAAGTCCGGCACCAATGGCTGAATCTGTCGATCTCAGGTTCTGAGGAAAGGAGCAACACGCATGAAAACACTCTCAATTGCATCCATGGCTTTACTGGGAATGACCGCACTGGCGACTGCCGCGGGAACTCACGCCGGTGGTCATGGCGAGATGATGATGGCTGTAGGAGTCCCTGGCAAGGCATCGGAGGTCACCCGGACAATTGAAGTCATCATGAAGGAAACCGACGACGGCGGGATGGCCTTCGAACCCAGGGAAATCAACGTGAAGAAGAATGAGACCATCCGCTTCATGGTGATCAACAAGGGCGAACTCGAGCATGAATTCGTGCTCGACAGCCATGAAGGTGTCATGGAGCACAAGGCGCTGATGGAGAAGATGCCGGAGATGGAACATGACGATCCCAATTCCGTGCGTCTGGATCCGGGCATGGACGGCGAGGTCATCTGGAAGTTCGCGAACGCCGGACCGTTCGAATTCGCCTGCCTGATTCCCGGACATTACGATTCAGGCATGAAGGGCATGCTCAACGTCGCGGGTCATTGATCAGGTCGATCCGGCATAACACAACAAGAGGTAAGACAATGCGCAAATTTGGAGTACTCCTGATCGCGGCAATCGTCGCGGCGACCGGCTCAACGGCTGCGTTTGCAACCGAATACACCAAGGGTGTGGTCAAGAAGGTCGATATGAAGGCCGGGAAGGTTACGATAATCCACGAAGAACTGACCAAACTTGACATGCCTGCGATGACGATGGTGTTCCGCACCGCAGATCCGGCAATGCTGGAGAAGATGAAGGAAGGCGACGCGATTGAATTTGTTGCTGATCGGGTAAACGGCAAACTGACCGTCACCGAGCTGAAATAGAAATTGCTGAAACCGGCGGCGGAAGGCAGATGCCTCCCGCTGCCGACTCCATTCCGAGAAATGTTGGTCTTCAGTCCGTCCGAATTGCCGGAGACGGCTTGACGTGCTTCCCGATTTCCGGACCGTTCTGAGCTGGAATTTTGCAATTAAGATCCCGCTGAGGGATGCGCCGATCTCGACGTCTATACATGTCGGACCGGGGGATTTGAACCAATGCTGGTTGCAGAGGTGGCGGCGATCTCTTCACTTATGATGGATCGCCAACGTGTAATGGTCTTCTCGTCGACCTCCGGCGCATGGGCAGCGATCGAGATCGCAATGTCGGGTTCGGCCGAATGCAGACGAATTGCGGTTCCCAGCCCATATATGGAGCGATAGGCTCGGGCTTGGCTTTCCGCAAAACCGGTGGACTTGGCGTTTTCAACGGCCTCCCTTATCGAATCCGGAGTGAGCGCCTCGAAATTCCGCAGTTCGGGTTCGATGTAGCGAATGATCTGCTCGATCATCTCGTCCGGCAGAACGGCGAGCAAGGCAGTGGCGCCCGCGCCAACACCAAGGAAGCGGCGCTGGCCGACTTCGACAGGTATGACCCTGATAACCGTCCGTCCTTCGGCCTTGTGGACGCATACCGCCTCCATACCGGACCGCCGCATCAGATAGGTCGTGACATTCGCCCGGCTCGCAATCCGGTCCACGGTTGCCATCCACGGCGTCAGTTGGAGAACCCGGTCGGTAACGGCAAGACCGAGTTCGTAGGCCAGCATGCCGATCTCATATCTGCGTGTCTTCTTGTCGTAGGCAGCAAGCCCGGTGTCGGTCAGGCATTTGAGAATGCGGTGGGTGGTGGAGCGCGACAGGTTCATCGCCTCCGAGATATTCCGAAGATTCGGCGGCAGGTCACCTGAAACCCGCGCGATCTGCTGGAGAATCGCGGCCGCGCGCCGTATCGCCTGCGTTCCATCCTGGGTCACCTGATTTCCGTCCCCCTCTGCCTTGCCTTGCCACGCGGGACATTATCCAATTCGCGGCCTGCCCGCACCCGACATAGCGCCAAACCTTCGCTGCTGTCCGCCCCCCTCAGTTACCATCATCCACGCCGGCACTCTTGTGAATCCCGAGCGGCTGAAGACGGTCACGGAAAACCGAGCCGAACGCCTCGTGCACGGCCTCTACGGTCCAGTCCTGCCGTTCCACGCTCGGCACCAGTTCCGATGGGTGGGTCATCAGCGAAAGCCTGGGAATGTCGACTCGCACGATCTGGCCGTTGACGTCGCGCGCCATGTCAGACAGCAAGTAGACGGCGATGGCCGCGTTTTGATCCGGGCTGACCTTCATGCCTGTCTGTTCCCGCCGCGTGTCACCGGTTTGCAGCATCTGGTCGTACATCCGAGTCCGCGCGATCGGCGCGATGGCATTGACGCGTACACCCGTCCCGGCCACATCGCACGCCCAGCCATAAGTGAGCGAGGCCGCCGCGCCCTTCGTCGCGCCGTAGACCGCCATGCGGGCATAGCCGGCATGGGCGCCGGACGTGACGTTGAGGACGGCGCCGCGCCCGCGCCGTTTCATCACCGCCAGCGCTTGCAGCCCGCAATTGACAGTCCCGTTGACATTGACCCGGATGATGCGCTCAACGCTGGCACGCTCCTCGTCCTCCGGCGCGGCCATGTAGAACACGCCGGCATTGTTGACCAGTCCGTCGACCGGCCCGAAGGTCCGTTCGCACAGCGCGATAAGCCCGGCGCTTGCATCCCAATCGGAAATGTCGGCATCCGAGGCGACGGCCGCGCCGCCGCTGTCCCGGATGGCCGCTGCAACCGCCTCCGCCGCGGCACCATCGATGTCGTTGACGACGACGCGGGCGCCTTCGGAGGCCGCCAGCCGTGCATAAGCCGCGCCCAGACCGCGGCCCGCGCCGGTGATGACGATGGACTTGCCGTGAAGGCATCCCATGATCGCTCCTCTCGCGCGCCGGCACGCTGCCGGCGCGATCGCGGGATGGCCAAGACGGCCATCCCGCATGTGGCGTTTCTCAGAACTTCACCTTGGAGAAGATTTCCTCCTGGATGCGGGCGGCGTATTGGTCCCACTGTTCCTGGCTCCAGTCGCCCTCGCCGATCTCGGCGACGATCTTTTCCCACTTCGCGGTGTTCTTCTGGAAGGCGCTGATCAGCGCCTCGGGATCCTTGACGCCACGGCTCTTTGCAGTCTCGATCATGCTCGGGATTTCGGACGCACGATATTCGGCGACGGCCTTGCTCAGGTCTTCCGCCGGTTCGACGATCTCCGTGCCATACTCGTCCACCGCCTGTTTCGTCATGTCTCGCACCCGGTTGGTGAACTCATACTCGAAATCGGCCACGGCCTGTGCCGAGCTTTTCAGCCAGGCAGACTTCTGCTCGTCGGTGAAGCCTTCCCAGACATCCTTGTTCACCACAACGAAGCCGATGGACTGGAACGTGCCCAGCGGCACGTTCGTCACATACTTCACGAAGTCCATCTGCAGCGCCTTGACCTGCGAACTGTCGTTCATCGCGCAGTCGATCTGGCCGCGCTGCATGGCCTCGAAAATCTCGCCATAGGTGATGTTGACAGGCGTTGCCCCGAGGTGCGCCGCCAGCGGTCCGTAGGAACCGACCGCCCTGATCTTGAGCCCCTTGACGTCCTCGAGAGTCTCCACCCGGTCGTCCGCGCACAGGATATTGTAGGGCGGAGAGGATGTGTTGAAGAGGACGACGATGTTCTGCCGGTCCATCTCTTCCTTGCACTCAGGGCAGTCGAGCAGCATGGTTTCCGAGGTCGCCGGTCCGGCCACCTTCGCATTGGTGGAGTACAGGTCGCCGAGCAGGCCGAGCACGGGCAGGTCCGACGGCGTGTAGTTGTAGACGAGGATGCCGCTGTCCACCGCGCCCGTCTTGATCGCCTGCAGCGCCGCCGCGCCGCCCGCCAGCGCTCCGCCGCCAACGATGCGTCCCTCGTGCTCGCCGCCCGTCATCTCCTTCACGCGTTCGAAGAAGCGCGCCGCCGTATAGGCGTTGTCGGGATAGGTGTCGGGCGTGTGCGAGGTGTAGATCAGTTCCTTGGCCGACAAGGGCATGGCGAGCGCCATCGTGGCAATGGCGGTGGCAGTCAGTGTCTTCAACAGCATAGGTAGTCCTCCCTGGTTGTGTTGAATAGCAAGGCCCCGGCCCGGGCGGGTCCGGTAGTCGTGTCTGGCGATGCGGCGCGTCGGATCATGACGTCCTCACATCATGTACGGCAGGAATGTCGAGATGGCGGGGAAGGCGATCAGCAGGGCCATGATGACGACCTCCGCCGCCAGGAACCACGTGACGCCCCGGAAGATCGTCGTCAGCGGGACGAGTTTTCCCACCACGCTGTTCACGACATAGACGTTGAGCCCCACCGGCGGCGTGATCATGCCGATCTCCAGGTATTTCACCAGGATCACGCCCATCCACAGCGGGTCCATCCCGACGCTCTTCATGATCGGATAGACGACGGGAAGCGTCAGAAGCAGCACGCCCAGCGGATCGAGAAACATGCCCAACACCAGGTAGATGACCGAGATCCCGAGGATCAGCACCAGCGGGTCGAGACCTAGCAGCGAGACCTGTTTGGCCAGGAAGATCGGCAGGCCCGCGAAGGCAAGGAACCGCGTGAACAAGAGCGCGCTGATGGCGACAAAGAAGATGCTGGCCGTGCTGGAAAGCGCCTCCACGACGCTGTTGCGGAAGACCTCGCGGGTCATGTTGCCGCGCGCGAAAGCGATGGCGAAGGCGAAGAACGCGCCGATGGCCCCGGCCTCGGTCGCGGTGGCGAACCCGCCAAAGATCGATCCGGCGACGAAGAAGACGAGCAGCGGGATCGGCCAGACGCTGAGCAGCACCCGGAAGCGCGCCGGCCAGTCCGTCTCGATATTCAGCTTCGGCGCCAGCGCAGGGTTGAAGTGGCAGCGGATGATGATCATTCCGGAATAGATGGCGGCTGTCAGAAGGCCGGGAACGATGCCGGCGATCAGCAGTTCGCCGATGGAGGTCTGGGTGTACCACCCGTAGATCACGAACATGATCGATGGCGGGATCAGGGCGCCGAGCGTACCGGCGGCCGCCACGCAACCCGTCGCCAGACCCGGCTCGTATTTCGCCTTCAGCATTTCCGGAATGGCCAGCCGCCCCATGGCCGCCGAGGTGGCGAGGCTGGACCCGGAGGCCGCGGCGAAACCGGCGGAAGCGAAGTTGGTGGCGACCGCCAGTCCGCCTGGGAGATTGCCGAGCCAGAGGCGCGCAGCGGAAAACAGGCTTGCCGTCATGCCGCTGTGATAGGCAACCGATCCCATCAGCAGGAACATCGGGATCGTTGTCAGCGACCAGCTCGCGCCGAACTCCATCGGCAGGCTTCCGAAGACGCCGAGTGCGGCCTGCGGCCCACGGATCAGGCTGAGCCCGACCAGCGAGATGCCGCCGAGCGCGATCGCGATCGGCACCCGCAGGGCCAGCAGACCGAACAGCACCGCGATCGAAATCAGGGAGATCGTCAATCCCGACACGGCGTGTCTCCATTTCCGGGGGCGGCGGGCGTCATTCGATGCCTCCCGCCGCTGTCTTGCGCTCGATGGTCGGATGCCCCCGGCCCGTCAGTGCGTAACGCAGGTCGATCCACGCCTGGATGGCCAGCACGAAGGCGAACAGCCCGAACGACAGCGGCAGGATCCAGCGCGACGGCCAGGCTGGCAGGTCGAAGAAGGACAGGCTGAGGATTTCCCGGTCGCGCGTCGCGGCCGCGGCCTGGTCGAGGACCAGCCATGTGAGCAGTCCGACATAGGCCAGTCCGGCGATGGACACCGCACCGTCCAGTCCCGCCAGCCGGCGCTTCGAAAGCCCCATGGTGAACATCTCCACCGTCAGGTGCTGGCGACGTATCTGCACGAAGGCGAGCGGCAGGAAGACGCAGGCCACCATGTAGTAGCGCGAGACGATTTCCAGCGTCCCGATGATCGGCTGGTTGAAGAAGTACTTGCCTGCCACGTCGGCGGTGATGTGCAGCATCAGCACGATTATCGCCATGCCGCCAATCGTCATGAGCACCCAGCTTGCCATGTCGGCGATCCGCATCAGCATGCCGGTGCCGCCGCCGTCCTGGCCCATGTTTTCATCCGGCCCGATCACGACGCCCTCGCTGGCGGCGTGGAACTGAAACCGCGTTCGAAGACCAGCGCGTCGGCCAGCGCCATCGCGGACCCCGCCTCGTAAAGCCGCCGCAGCCCGGCCACCGCCGCCGGGTCGCTCGCCGCCGCGCGCTGTGCCAGGTCCAGGGCGAAGCTCTCGAGGTCGCCGGCTTCCACGACATAATCGCACAGGCCGATCCGCAGCGCCTCATCGGCCGTCACGATCTCGCAGGTCATGGATATGCGCCGCGCGGCGGCAATGCCCACGCGCCGAGGAAGGCGCGCCGAAAGTCCCCATCGCGGCACGATGCCCAGTTGCGCATGCGTGTCGCGGAACCGCGCATTGCTCGCCGCGACGATCACGTCGGCGGCAAGCGCCAGTTCAAGCCCGCCCGTGTAGCAGTGATTGTGCACGGCCGCGATCAGGATGGGCCGGATATTGCCAAGGTACTCGACCGTCTTTGACCGGAAGTCCGGGTCTTCCGTTACGAAACCGGCATTCAGCAGGTCGATGTCGGCGCCTGCGCAGAAGGAGCGACCCGCGCCCTTGAGGATGACGCAGCGAACCGCCGCATCCGCCTCGATCCGTTCGAGTTCCCCGCGCAGGTCGGCAAAGAGCGCCGGCGACAGCGCGTTCAGCTTGTCCGGACGGTTCAGCGTGAGCACCGTAACCGCACCGTGGTCTTCCCGCATGATCATCCGGCTCATCGCATGCCTCCCTCGTCCGCAATCACGGCAACGCCGCCCGCGCGCCCGTTCCGGCGCCACGTCCGCGCGTCGTCAGCCGTGGCTCCGCCCGGTATTCTTCCTCCAGCCTGTCGATCAGCCCGGCGACCGTCGGGATGTCCCGGATCAGTTCGATCCCCTGCCCCGCGGCCCATACGTCCCGCCAGGGTTTCACGTCCGGGCGCACTGGTTCGGCCCCGTGGGCCGGAAGGGCGCGCGGATCGTATCCGGCCCGCGCGATGGACCGGGCCAGCATGTTGGCCGGGATGCCGTGCGTGAAGAACGGCGTGAAGACCAGTTCATCGGCCCGCGACTGCACGATGATGTCCTTGTAGGCGTCCGATGCGCCGGCTTCCCGCGTGGCGATGAAGCGCGTGCCCATGTAGACGAGATCGGCGCCCAGGTGCCGCGCCGCGCGCATCTGCGTTCCGGTTCCGATCCCGCCGGCCAGCACGATCACGCCGTCGAAGAACCCGCGCACGGCCTCCACGAACACGAACGGGTTCATCCGCCCGGAATGGCCGCCACCGCCCGAACAGATCAGGATCATGCCGTCGACACCTGCCTTCGCTGCCTTCTCCGCATGACGGATCGAAGTCACGTCATGGAAGATCATGCCGCCCCAGCCATGCACCTCCTGGACGATCTCGTCGGGCGCGCCGTTGATGGTGATGAGAAGCGGCACCTTCCGGTCGCGGCAGATCGCAACCTCCTTTTCGAACCGCTGGCCGGCCCCGGACTTGCCCGAGCGAAGGCTGATATTGGCGGCCCAGGGTCCGGTCGGCTTGCCGGTTTCCTTGCGGAATTGCGCAAGCTCCGCCTCCAGCAGGTCCAGCCAGTCGGCATACTCTTCCGCCGTGCGCGCCGACGCCGATGCGCAGGCCGCTGCCACATTGGCCTTGCAGGCCGCGAGCACAAGGTCCGGATAGGTCACCAGGAACATCGGGGCACAGATCAGGGGCAGGCGCGTTCCGCCGAAGAGGGTGTCGAAACCGGTCAATGCGGGCCTCCGTTCCGGACGGCATCGCCCGCCGCAAGTCCGGCGGCGATGCGGCGCAGTTCCGGTTTCTGCACCTTGCCGACGGTATTGGTCGGCAGACTGTGGAAGATTTCGAGCCGTTCGGGGAATTTCTGGCGCGCGAAACCGGCCGCTTCGAGAAACGCGCTCATCGAGGCTAGCGTGACGGTGGCGCCCGGCTCCGGCACAACGAATGCAACCGCGATTTCGCCGCGCTCGGTGTCCGGCGCGCCGACAATCGCGATATGGGCGATATCGGGATGGCGCAGAAGCGCGTTCTCGATCTCCAGCGGGCTGATGTTCTCGCCCTTGCGGATGATGATGTCCTTGGTCCGGCCCGTCACGACGATATAGTCGCCATCGACGATCCGGCCGCGATCGCCCATCAGGAAATGACCGTCGTCGGTAAAGCAGCCAGCCTCGTGGCCGGGGTCGAGATAGCCGATGAACATCTGCGGGCCGCGCACCGCGATCTCCCCATCCTCGCCTTCGGCCGCCCGCCGGCCGGCCGCGTCCAGGATCTGCAGGTCGAGCGCCATCCGGCCGTCGGTATCGGCGTGGGCCTTGGCCTCCTCGCGATTGCGGACGCCGGGACAGGCCAGCGGAACTTCCGTCGAACCGTAGGCCCGCGAGACGATCGTGCCGGGCAACGCGTCGAGCGCCCTGTGGATCAGTTCCGGCGGAACGCTGGCCCCGCCGCAGATAAACCGGCGCAATCCCGGCAGGGACGTGCCCCGCGCCGCCGCCGCGTCGAGCAGGCCGCGCAGGAACGGTGTCGCGCCCGCCATGAAGGTGGCGCCCTCCGCGAGGATGCGCGAGACCGCCCGGTCCGGATTCCAGATATCGTCGAGAACCGTCCTGCAGCCGGTGATCCAGGGAAACTCGAAGGCATAGATCGAACCGCCGATATGCCCGATGGGTGACGGCACGTACATCACGTCCGTTTCGCCAAGGGTCCAGAACTCGGCAGTGCGCCGGACGACCGCATCCATGGACGCGTGCGTGTGGATGACGCCCTTCGGCGTGCCCGTGCTGCCCGAGGTGAAGATGATCATCTTGGCATCAGTCGGCGCGGGCAGCACCGGTTCGCCCGGCGGGTGATCGAGCAGGCGTTCGAACGCAGCCGCTGCGCCGGGATCGCCGCGCACGGTCACGATGAGGTTCGGCGGGGTCTCAAGTCCTGCCACCATCGCGGGATAGTCCACCCGGGCATCCGCGCCGGGGATGAAGATCGCCGCGACACCGCAAGCCGGCAGGATCGCGCCCAGTTCGGCCGACCGGTAGATCGGCAGCAGGGGCACGATGCGGTAGCCGAAAAGCGCGGCGGCCATGTTGACGACCGTCGCCTCCCACCAGTTCGGAAGCTGGAAGGCAATGGCCGCGCCGGGCATGATCCCCCGCGCCGCGAGCGCCCCGCCGAGCCGCCGGGCTATGGCGACCATTTCGGCCCGTGTCAGGCTGCGCGTGCTGTCGCTGACCACCACCCGGTCCGGATCGTCCTCCGTCAGTGCCAGTGCAATCTCGCCGAGACCGGGCCGAGGGTCCGCGCGGTGACGCCCTGCCGATGCCAGGTCGGCGAGCCGTGGCCCCAGGAGATCGGCAGGCGCGTTCATGACGGCCTCCTCCCGCTCGCGCGGCGGGCGAAGGCTTCGACCCGCTTGCGGTGCTCGTCGCTGCGCACCGTCAGCGCCTCGTAGGCGATGCCAGGATCCATGAGCGCGTGCGCGATACGCTTCAGTTCGATGTTGATCGTCACCTTTGTCAGGCGGATTGCCTGCATGGCCCCCGCCTCCAGCCGGCCGCAGAAGTCATCGATGGCGCCGTCCAGTGCGGCCGGTGCGACCACATGGTTGTAAAGGCCGATTTCGCCGGCCTTCGCCGCGCTCAGGATTTCGCCTGTCATCAGATATTCCTTGGCCCGATGGAACCCGACGAGGGCGGGCCAGATGACCGCACCGCCGTCACCGGCCACCAGCCCGATGGAGACGTGCGGATCGCCGATCCGCGCCGTATCCGCCGCGATGGCGACGTCGCAGAGCAGCGCGATGGTCGCGCCAAGCCCGACTGCCGGTCCGTTGACCCGCGCGATCACCGGCTTGTCGATGTCCAGCAGGGTGAAGACGAGCCGTTTGGCATCGGCGGCCTCGGCATCGAACAGGCCTGGATCGGTGGTGAATTCCTGCATACGCACGATATCGCCGCCCGCAGAGAAGGCGCGCCCCGCCCCGGTGACGATGACAATGTCCGACGCCTCGTCCGTCTGCGCGAAAGCCAGCGCGGCAACGATTTCGCGATGCATGACGGCGCCGAACGCGTTCAGCATCTCCGGCCGGTTCATGGTGATGGTCAGCCGGCGGCCGGAGCGTTCCAGGAGAAGGGTTTCGAAGCGGGGCAAGGTGCTCATGCGGCACCCCATCGTTGCGTCGCATAGCGTCCATAGGCCTCGGACGGCCCACCCATTTCGGCCCGCAGAAGCCGCGCCCTGTAGGTCCAGCGATGCAGAGGATGCTCCAGGGTTAGGCCCATGGCGCCCATGAACTGGTGAAAATCGTAGATGGCGCGCCGGGCCAGTCCCTGGGCATAGCCAAGCGCCAGGCAGGAATCATGCGGCAACTGGGTCTGCGCGGCCTTCAGCATCTGCATGCGCGCCGCCTCGATCTCGATCCCGTTGATCGCGAGCCGATGCTGAACGGCCTGGAAGCTGCCGATTGGCCGCCCGAACTGGTGCCTGTCGCGCACATGGGCGAGAACGGATTTCAGGCCCCCCTTCAGCGTTCCGGCAAGCTCGGCAGCGACGGCCCCCTGCCACAGCACCCTTGCCCGTACCGGATCGAGGGTGGCCAGGACCCAGTCCTGGGCCTTCATGTCGATCCGGCCCATCGGATAGGCATAGAGACTTTCGACCGCCTCAACGGCGTCCGCCTCAGGCTGCGCGATCCGAACACCGGCCTGGTTGATCGAGACCAGTGTGCGGGCGACAGGAAGAAAACGCACCGCACCGGGAGCGTCATCGACCACGACGGCGACAGGCCGCGGCAAGTCATTGCCGAGAAAGGGGCGCAGCAAGGCGGATGCCGCACATTCCAGCGTGACGGGCGATTGCGCGATCTCGTGGATCATGGTTGCGGCGGCGACGGCGCCTAGCTCCTTCTCCGCCGCGGCTTCGAAAAATCCGTTCTCTGCCAGCCGGGCATCCAGCGCGGCCCCGTAGTCGAAACGGCCCCAATCGGCGACGGTGCGGAAGCCGGCATCGGGAGAATCGAGCATCAGGCCGAGGAAGGTCAGAAAGGTCGTCTGATCTTCGTTGAATTCGAGGCGCACGGATCATGGCTCCTTCGGAAGATTCAATTCACGCCGGGCGACCAGGTTGAGCTGGATTTCGGCCGCCCCGGCGGCGATGCCGGTAACGATTGCGCGTTCGTGATGCGACAGGAACGACGCATGCTCGCCGCCGGAAAACGTGTCGGGCAGGAAATCCATGCCGAAATCGGTAACGAGATGTTCCGCCGTCACCACGGCGTAGCGCGCCAGGTTCGCCTCATTGCCCGGCGCCGCGCCGCGGGCGCGCTGGTCAACGACCTTGTAGACAAGGAGGCGGGCAGCTTCGCAGGCCGCGGCGGCTTCGGCGGCACGCATCCGCACCACGGAATCGCAGAATCGCCCCCTTTCCTTCAGCAGGCCGACCATGCGATCGACCTCGGCCGCACCCATCTCGTAGCGCGGAATGCCCACCCGCTCGTTGGCCAGCGCATAGGTTATGATGGACCAGCCCTCACCCTCGGCACCAAGCCGCGTCGAAGCGGGCACCCGAACGTCGGTGAAGAAAACCTCGTGGATGTCGCCATGCCCGATCAGGCTCGGGATGGCCCGCACCTCGATGCCGGGGGTCTCCATCGGCACAAGGAAGATCGCGATACCGGACCGTCCGCCTTCCGCGCCGCCGGTCTGGGCCAGCAGGAAGCAATGCCGCGCATGGGCGGCATAGGATGTCCAGATCTTCTGGCCATTGATGACATAGTGGTCGCCGTCGCGCACCGCCCGGGTGCGCAGCGCCGCAAGGTCCGATCCGGCGTCCGGTTCGGAAAACCCCTGGCACCAGATCGCCTTGCCCTGGGCCATTTCGGGAATGTATTGCTGCTTCTGCGCTTCCGTTCCGAAGCGCATCAGGACCGGGCCGATCCAGTTGACGTTCATGTACTGCGCCCCGCGCGGCTCGCCAGCCCGCCACATCTCCTCCCCGAGGATCAAATGCTCCCAGGCCGGCCGTTCCGCGCCACCCCAATCCCTGGGCCAATGCGGCACCAGCAGCCCCGCCTCGGCAAGCCTGGGGCAGAACTCGAGGCTGAACGCAGTCTGCTCGGCCGAGCCTGGACCGTGACGGGCGATATCGGGCCAGTTGGACGGCAATTCACGTTCCAGGAACGCTCTCACACGCTGCCGGTAGGCGGCATCCTCTGCCGTCCAGGTGAAGTCCATGCCCATCATCCTCCCAAATTATGGGACATTTTCTGAATCCGTGAAATGAGGATGAATTGGGATTTCCAAGCTGTCAACCACGATCTTGTTGACGTAAGCGCGGATCACGGGTCTATTCTGAATGAGACATTCGCAATTCCAGCAGGGAGGAGACTGGAACATGAATGACAGATATTCCATAAATTGGGATGATTTCGCGCATACTGGAGTCATATGGGACGGGGTGTGTCATGCGGCTTGAGCCGGACACCGGCGACGTGGCGTTCCGGCTCCGGGCGCGCGAATGGCTCGCGGAGAATGTCCCGCGGGAACGGCCGCCGCACGAAGGACGGCCATCGCGCGACCACGCCACGGCGTGGCTCGCCCGCTGTCACAAGGCCGGATGGTCGGGTTTGGCCTGGCCGGAAGCGCATGGCGGCCAGGGACTGTCGCCGGAAAGGCTGCTGATCTGGTATGAGGAATATGTTCGTGCCCGCGCGCCGTCAGCGCTTGATTGCACGTTCGTTGCCTTGAACCATGCAGGTCCGACACTGATTGCCTGCGGAACCGAAGCGCAGAAATCGTTTCATCTGCCGCGCATCCTGGAAGGCCGGTCCATCTGGTGCCAGGGGTTTTCCGAGCCGGGCGCCGGCTCCGACCTCGCTTCGCTGAGGACCTTCGGCCGCATCGAGGGAGACCATCTCGTCGTCAACGGCCAGAAAATCTGGTCGAGCTATGCCGACATCGCCGACTATCAGGAACTTCTGATCCGCACCGAGCCGGGCTCGCGCCGGCACAAGGGCCTCAGTTGGGTGATCTGTGACATGAACCTGCCGGGGATCACGGTCAGACCGATCCGCAACATGGCCGGCGTCAGTCATTTCGCCGAGGTCTTCTACGACAATGTGCGCATCCCGCTTTCCTGCGTTGTCGGAGCGGTCAACGACGGCTGGAGCGTGGCGATGACGACGCTGGCCTTCGAACGGCGCACCGCCGCCATCGCGCTGCAACTGGAACTGTCCGTGAAGATCGAGGATGTGATCGCGCTGGCAGGCGCGGTCAAGGGAAGCGCCACGGCGGAACGGCTGGCGGACCTGAGAGCCGAAGCCGCGGCGCTGCGGGCAATGACCTATCGCACCCTTTTGCGCCCCCCTGCAACGCCCTTCGACGGATCGCTCATGCGTCTGGTATTCGCGGAACTGGCGCAACGCATTCACCAGGCAGCCATCGACATTCTTGGCCCGGATGCCCTGGTCAACGGTCCCTGGACCCACGACTACCTGGAAAGCTACAGCGAGACCATCGCCGGCGGAACGGCCGAGATCCAGCGCAACATCATCGCCGAACGCATCCTCGGCCTGCCGAGGGAGGCAACGGGATGACCTTCGACCTGACCTTGAGCGAGGATCAACGCCAAATCCTGGACGCGGCACATGCCATGCTTGAAACAAATTATCCCGTCGAGCGGTTCCGCGACGGACGGGCTGCGGCGCCGGGAACCGCACTGGCGGAATTCGGCGCGTTCACACTCGCATTGCCTGAGGAAGACGGCGGCGCCGGCTTTACCATTGTTGAGGAAGCCTTGCTCCATGAGGCCATCGGGCGTCACCTGGCCGGCCCGTTTTCGCTTGCATCGCCGCTGGCCGTCCGGATGGCGTTGATGGCGGGCGAAACCGGCCTTGCTGCTTCAATCGCAGCGGGCCGGACGGCGGTTTGCGCCGGCGTCGATACCGCGCACGGAGCGCTTCTGCTCGAACCCAAGGGCGCGGCCCATGCCGTGATCGTATCGGACGAAGGCATCCGCATGACTGCCCTGGACGGCATCGAGCTTGTCACGGAAACGCCGATGGGGCACGGCCAGCCGCTGGGCCGCGCCCGTTTGCCTTCGCCCGGCGGGACGGACGAACGCTTCCCCGTCCTTGTCCCCCTGGCCTCCCTGCTGGTTTCGGCGCAGCTTCTGGGTGTCGCCAGGGGAGCGCTGGAACTTGCCGTATCCTATGCGGGAGTCCGTGAACAGTTCGGCCGTCGCATTGGCAGCTTCCAGGCAATCAAGCACCATTGTGCCAACATGGCGACCGGGATCGAGATGCTCTCGGCGCAGCGCGACATGGCGGCAATCGCCCTGCGTGACAGGCGCCCCGATGCAGCCTTCCAGATCGCGGCGCTCGCCCGTCTTGCCCCACGCATCGCTGTGCTCAATGCCCGGCTCTGCATCCAGATCCACGGCGGCATCGGCTTTTCGGCGGAGGCGGACGCCCATCTCTATCTCAAGCACGCCCATGTGCTGGCTGCGCTTGTTCCGGCAAGCGACCTGCTGTCCTTGCCTGCACCTCTGGCGCCAACCGGAAAGGAATGATGATGCGTGTAGCCCTGATCACCGGAGCATCGAGCGGCATCGGCCTCGCGACCGCGCGGCTTTTCCTCTCCAAAGGCGTTGCCGTCGTCGGGGTAGGCCGCGACCCGGAAAAGTTGGCTGCGGCGGCAGATACCTGCAAGGACGCCGGCGCGCCGTTTTCCGCCATCGCGCTCGACATCATGGATGATGACGCGCCGAAGCGCGCCGTGACCCATGCCATCGAAGTCTTCGGAAGGCTCGATCATCTGGTCAACAATGCCGGAGAAGGCAGCCCGGAACCCGTCCATTCCACCGATGATGCGATGCTGGACCGTTTTCTGAACCTGATGCTGCGTGCCCCGTTTCGCTTCGCGCGCGAGGCCCTGACCGTCTTTGGAGACGAGGCCACGATCGTGAACATCTCGTCCACCTACGCACTTGTCGGCGGCTTGCGCGGCGGCGCCTATTCGGCGGCCAAGGCCGGCCTGCACGGGCTGACATCGCACATGGCCTGCCAATATGGCTCCGCGGGAATCCGTTCCAACATTGTCGCCCCAGGCGTAATCCCGACGCCAATGACCTATCACCGACTGGAGGTCGAGGCCTTCCGCCGCATGAACTACGACATGACGCCGGCCGCACGCTGGGGTACCCCTGAAGACGCGGCGCAGGCCGTCTGGTTCCTGTCCTCGCCCGAATCCGGCTGGATCAACGGCCAGGTCCTGGCCGTCGACGGTGGCTGGTCATCGACAAAGTTCCTGACCGAAGCCGCCTTGAGCGCGGAACGGGACCTCAAGGCCGTCGACTGGACGCATTCGGGAATGCCGCGTCAGAGGGATTAGGCAACAGCGCTGAATAGGTGACCGCCACCTGATACGGGGCATTGGACTTGCCCGGCTGCGCAAGGAAGTCACGAAGCTCAAGGCAGAGCGCAACATTCAAAAAAATACCCCGCGCCACCCCGACGAATGCCGGGACTATTTCGAGGCAGCCGGATATGATCCGGATTGAATTTTGCTCTAAGCCCCAAGCGACAGCCACCCGTCCGACAGCAGCCAAGGTTACCGGAGCCGATCCTCAACCCATTTTTCTGCCCATTCCAATGCTACAAAGTCGAGGATCAGCGTTCACTTATTAGTGTTTTATTTCAATAACTTGGAAAGACTACGAGCGAGTTCGAGTCTCTCACCGCCCACCATTCCAAGCGATTGATTTCGCCAGGATAGTGAAAAATCACGAAACAATTGCCACCTCCTTTGTACTCAGTGGTGGCACACATGAGCATCAGAATGCCCGGCCCCTGGACGCATCCAGCAAGCAGCCGCGCACGCTGGAAGTCCTTGATCGGGAACGCGCGCTGCGGCAAGGACGTGGCGGCTGAACGGTCAGCAGAGGCAGCGGCGCGAACGGGCTGGAGCTTTGAGAAAAACAGGACAGCAACTGCGGATCGCACTCGTGACCGACTGGTTCGCGCCACGCCGGGGCGGAATCGAATCCCAGTTGCTGGGATTGGCGCAAGCGCTCGGTCGTGCCGGGGCAGTCACGGAGGTGATCACCTGCTTGCCCGGTCCGGCCAACGTCGAGGGGGTCGCTGTCACGCGGCTCGACTGGCCGCTTGTGCCGGGCGCAAAGGTCGCCATGCCGTTTGGCCTGGAGCGCCGCTTGCGTGCGGTATTGTCGGCCGGGAACCATGACGTCGTTCATGTCCATCCAAGTGTCGTCGCGCCGTTCTGCCTGGCCGGCGCCCGCGCTGCCCGTGCCCTGTCGCTGCCGCTCCTGGTCACTTTTCATTCCTCCATGGTAACCTTGCCCCGCACCTTGCACCTTGCCGAACGGATGTTCGGCTGGACCTCCGGAAAGGTTGTGCTGTCAGGGGTCAGCCACGCCATAGCCCGGCAGATCGCATGCATCGATCCGCACATGGTGCCACTGGTCCTGCCGAACGGCTTCGATGACGGCTTCTGGATGTCGGAGCGGGACAGGCAGCCCCCCTCGCCCGGCGAACCGTTCCGGATCGCCGCCGCCATGCGCCTTGAGGCCACGAAGCGCCCGCTTGCCCTCGTCAGCGCCTTTGCGCAGGCACGGCAGATCGCCGGCAATGCCGGCGGCCCGGACCTTCACCTGACGATTGCCGGAGAGGGCAGCCATGTGGGCCGGCTGCGCCGGGCCGTGGCCGGAATGGGGCTTGCCGGCCATGTCGATCTGGTCGGCTGGCTCAACCGGGACAGCCTGCGCGGCCTTTACCAGCGCTCGCATGCCTTCCTGTCGGCCTCGACGAAGGAAGCCTTCGGCATCGCCGGGCTCGAAGCGCGCGCCAGCGGCCTCCCGGTGGTGGCCCGCGCCGGAACAGGCATGTCCGATTACCTTGATGACGGACAGGACGGATTTCTGGCCGGTTCGGACACGGAACTGGCGCAGGGACTGGCCCGGCTTGCCCTCCAGCCAGACCTGTTGGAGCGCATGTCCGGCCCCCGCCCCGCACTGGCCCGATTCGGCTGGGACGCGGTGGCCGCCCGCCACCTGGAGATCTATGAGGGACTTGCAGGCGCGCCCTGGCCGGAGGCCGGCGCATAATCGCGCACGAGGCGGAAATTCGCGCCCTTGTCCCTGAAAAAACCGATGGTACTGCGCAACGCGCCGAGGGCGGGTGCCCCGGTCCGGAAGCGGCAGTCATAGCGCAGCCGTTCCGATGTCAGGTCCACGAATTCCCAGGGATGAACGAACAGCGTGACCGGCGACTTCAGCATGCCGAGCCACGGGTTCCGGATCATCTCTGGAAGGCGGAGAACGCTCGACGTCACCGATGCGGGAAGCCGCGCCGGTCCGCCGCTCGTGCGCGCCACCGGCTCCTGCCGCTTGTAGAGCGCGCGCGATGCATCGACGGTGATGCCGTCCTCGACCAGGATCGGCAGGAAACGCTCCTGGAAGGAAAGATAGGGCGCGCGGAAGGACGTGACCGGCGCGAAGGCGCGCAGGATGGCATTGGTCTGCGTGATTTCGGCACGTGCCTGCGCCTCGTCCATTTCCCGAAAGGAATTGTGCGAATAGCCGTGACAGGCAAGCTCATGGCCCCTGTCAACGATGGACCGGATACAGTCAGGATGAGCCTGCGCCGTCGCGCCGGTCGTGAAGAAGGTGACCGGCACCTGCTCCCGGTCAAGGACCTCCATCAGTGCCGGCATGCCTTCCACGATGCCGCGCCAGGTCCACAGATAGGGCGGGCAGTCGGGTTCGACGTCCACCGTCAGGTAGACATCGGGCCCGCCTCCCGCGCCGGCGTTTTTCTCAAGGTCCGTCATCCGGTTACAAGAGCCCCGCCCAAGTGAGGCCCGCCAGCACGGCCGCCGCCCAACCCGCGGCAAGAATGTCGTCGCCGATGACCGCAAGGCCGGATTTGCCGTGACGGTCCGGGAGGTAAACCGGCCAGGGCTTCCAGACGTCGAACAGCCGGAACAGCAGGAAGGCCAGTACGATGGCTTCCGCCGACAGCGGCGCGGCTTCCAGTGTCAGGCTCATGCCGATCGTCTCGTCGATGACGATGGAATTGTGGTCGTGCCGGTTCAGGTCGTTGCCGGTTCGCGTTGCCGCCCATGATGCCGCGGCGATGAGGATGACATAGAGCGCGGCCCGGACGGGAAGCGGAACCTGCGCGAGTGCCGCGAACAGGGCTATGCCGCCGATCGACCCCATGGTGCCCGGCGCGATGCGGGACAGGCCAAGGCCAAAGGACAGCGCCAGCAACTGATGCGGCGAACGCAACATGCCCGAAAGGCTCGGACGCAATTCCGGCCCCGCCCCGGATGGGGTGACGGCGCTCATGGCAGGACCGTGTCAGGCGCCGTGTCCGTCTCGCGCAGCATGAAGCGCGCGCGGGCAAAGCGCTGCAAGGCGGTGAAATGGGTCATGACGGCGAGCATCCACAGCGCAACCGGCAGGAACCAGGTCAAGACCGGAGCGCCGATCAGGCCGGTGCACAGGATGAAGAGCCGTGTGGGCTTCTCAAGGAAATCGCCCCATCCCTTGTTCGCGATCGGCATTTCGATTGCGGTCCTTGCCTTGGCATAGCTGGTCAGCATGGAACCGGACAATATCAGGAAGGAAACGAGCCAGGCATCCAGGACGATGGCAATCGCAAGATAGATGGCGACTTCCTCGTATCGGTCGATGATGGCGTCGAGATAGCCGCCGAACAGGGACGACGTTCCCTGGTGGCGTGCCACCAGACCGTCCAGCGTATCGAACAGCAGTGCCGCGATCAGTCCCGAACCGAACCAGAGGGTGTTCTGCGACCAGAGGAACAGGCCGCAATTGAACAGGACAAGGACAAGACCGATGACCGTGATCTGGTTTGGCGTGATGCCGCTGCCGGCGACGAGCGCCACGAAGCGCCGGCCGACCCCGATGGCCCAGGTGACGAGTGCCGGACGGTCCCGGCGCTGGCGATCCTGAACCGGTGCGGGATCGCTAGGTTTTCGCCGCAGGAAATGGAAGGCGAGGCTCAAGGCAGCGAGTGAGAACCCGATCGCGTAATACCATCCGGCGAAAGCAAAGGTCGGATCGTCCATCTGCAGGAATTGTTGAACGGATTCGAGCATTCCGATACACCCTGTCATGGCCGCCCAGGGGCGGCCGGCACCCGTTCAGTCAGGCGATGGCAGGCTTTCGGGATGCAAGCCTGCCCGACCTCTTGCCATGCGTGCCCGGCCATGATTCCGAGATTGCTGTCACAGACCTGGAAATCGGACCGTCTCACCGGTGAGGCCGCGCGCTGCCGGGACAGCTGGTTGCGCCTCAATCCGCAACTGAACTACCGGCTTCACGACGACAGCGCAAGCCGTGCCGTAGTCGCGGATGTCGCCCCGGAATTCCTGGCCGTCTACGATGCCCTGCCCTTCCCCGTCATGCGGGCGGATATCTACCGCTACGCGGTGATCCATCGCGACGGGGGACTTTATGCCGACATCGACATGGAGTGCTTGAGACCACTTCCAGACAGCCTCTTTGCCACGGGCTGCCTGCTGGCCGAAGAGGCCAGGCTGACGCGCCGCCGCATGGCGGAACTGGGCTATCCCGCACCGGTGCAGATCGCCAATTGCATTTTCGGCGCCAGACCCGGTCACCCTTTCTTCCTGGCCGCCTTGCAGCGCGCATTCACGCTTGCCCAAGCAGCGCCCCATGCCGACCGGAGCGCAATCGAGGACATCACCGGACCGCGCATGCTCACGCGCCTGTTCTTCGAGCAGGCATGGCCCGATGTTTCGGTGACACCGAACGTGGTGCTGATGGCGCCCCTGCATTATCCCTACATCTGGCCCGTCAACCGGAACATGTATGCGCGGCATCGAACCTTCGGGACGTGGAAGGAAAAACTCGGCAGGAAGGCTCTTTCGCGCACCTGGATCGAGCGAAACCTGCAACCCAATCCGTTTCCGCCCGCCATTCTTGCCGACCGGCCTGGCTATCTGCGTGCGCTCGGCGCCCCGGAGCACGCCTGATGCTGGACGGTGCGCGGCGCAATTTCCGGCGGGCGGTGACACGCTTCTCCAATCCGTCCCTGCCGGAGATCGCCGGCCTCTACTGGCGGGCGCTGCGCCTTCAACTGGCGGCCCGGCCTCCACGCATCCCGCATTCCCGCGTCCTGAGCGATGGCGCGCGCACCGTGATCTCGCTGACGACGATTCCGGCCCGCGCGCGCCATGTCAGGCCGGCGCTGCTCAGCCTGCTCGACCAGACGACGCCCGCCGACCGGATCATGCTGGCCTATCCGGAGACGTCGTTGCGCGGCGCCGGTCCCTATCCCGATCCCGCATCGCTGAATCTTCCGGACGGGATCGACGTGGTGCGATGCAGCGACAGCGGTCCGTCCACAAAGCTGCTGCCGGCGCTTTCGCTCGAACCGGACGCGCTCATCATCGTTGCCGACGACGACGTGATCTATCCGCGTGATTTTGTCGCCACGCTCAAGGCGGCGCACCGGCGCGAACCGGGAACTGCCTGGGGCTACCGTGGCGTGCGCCTTGATGGAAAGACCCCTTTTGCGCATCTTCCGCATCTGCTGGCCAGCGGACTTGCCGCCCCGGCACCGGCCGACGTGCTCTTCGGCACCTGGGGCTATGCGGTGACGGCGGGCATGCTCGATCGCGCGGTCCATGACTATTCCGGACAGGACGACGCGGTCCGCTGGGTCGATGACATCTGGATTTCCGGCCATCTGGCGCGCCGGGGCGTTCCACGCAAGATATTGACAAGCAGCCTCTTTCCGGTGGAGTCACCGACGGTCCTGCGCGCGGCGCTGACAAGCGGCATCAACCGGTCGGGCGCCAATGACGACGCAGCCATAAAGGTCTTTGCCGGCGACTGGGGCAGCCCTGCCGCGGCAACGGGAAGCGGTGGTGACGATGATTGAACTGGCCTATGCGAGTTTCGGAAAACCTGCGCCCGGCTCGATGGACCGGCGCACCCATGCGTTCGTCTGGCTGATGTCCGCCTTGTTCGTCCTGGCCTCCGTCGTCATTCTCGCCGTCATGAATTTCTTTGCCTTGCCGACGGGCACCTTCGTCAATTTTCTCGGGCGCAACGGCGTCCGGTTTCATTTTCTCAAGCTCTTCGGGGCGGTTCCGGCGATTGCCGTGACGCTGCCGGTGCTCATGGCCTATGCGCTCTGGCACCAGTCGCAGAACCACGGCCTGTTTGCGCTGGTCTGGCCGATGGCCGCCGTATGGCTTCTTGGCGGCACGTTGATCGCCTTGCTCGCCGTTCTGGGCAGGACCGGCGCGGGCAAGGCTGGGGAAACGACCGTCAACGGAAAGCAAGATCGGCAATAGCCGTTACCCCGCCATCGGGGCGATGGATGAAGACCCGCGCTTCATCTGCGCGCGTGCCGGCCTCATTGCGCACCACGGCGAAGCCCGCGCTTTCACCCACCGGATGCGGCGCGGCAAAGCGCATGCGCAGGCCGCCCAGGCTGCGCATCTCACCCAGCAGGGGCAGGACCGGTTCCAGCAATCCGGCAAGAAGCGCTCCCGGCACGACGGTCCCTTCCAGGCCCACGGACCGCGCGAAGGCTGCGTCCGTGTGCAACGGATTGGCATCGCCTGCAACGCGGACATAGCGTGTGACGGTATCCTGGTTCAGGGCCGGCGTTTCCCACGACGCCAATTGCGCGCCACGGGTGGCGCGCGTGAGCGCGAGCGGTTTCAGCGCCACGAGCCCGCTGGCCGGCACCTCACGCAAACGCGCCAGCAGCCGGACGATCCCGCCGCCCGCAGCGGCGCGCACGTCAAGCGACAGGACCATGCCGGCGCCTTGCGGGCTCTCGCTTTCGATCCGCCCTTCTGCCGCCAGCGCCTGGCCGGGGCGGATGGGCGAGCGGCAGTCGATCGAAAGGCTCTCCTGAATGAGGACGTGGCCTTTCCGGGCAGGAGCGGCAGAAAGGGCCGCGGCACCGGGAAAAGCCGTCAGCAGCATCAGTGGCGCGATGAAGGGAATACCGGTCCGCGGCCCTCCGCCGCCGGCGGCCGCGTCGAGAAGCCGGGCCAGCCCGTCGCATGCCGGAACGTCCAGGCCGGACGGGAGGGAAAGGGAACGCTGCCCCTCATTCAATGGAATGCATCCGGCAGGGCGAGCAGGAGAGAGGCGTTGATGCCGCCAAAGGCAAACGAGTTCGACAGGGCCGCCGGCGCGTTGAATGCCCTTGCCTCGCCATGGACCGGCTCGAACCCGATCTTCGGATCGACACTGGTGAAATTGAGGGTCGGAGGGGCAAGCCGGGAGCGCAATGCTTCCAGCGTGATGATGAACTCCAGCGCACCGCCCGCGCCCAGCGCATGGCCGTGCACGGGCTTGGTGGACGAAACGAGCACATCGTCGAAGCCCTGCCCGAAAACCCTGCGCATCGCTTCGGTCTCGGCGATGTCGTTGGCAATGGTGCCGGTTCCGTGGGCATTGAGATAACCGATGGACGAAGCGTCAAGCCCGGATGCCTCGATCGCTTGCTGCATGCAGGCCTGCGGACCTGCCGGATCCGGGCGCAGGAGATCCATGGCGTCGCTCGTCGTTCCGTAGCCGGCGAGCACGGCGAGGATGGGCGCGCCCCTGGCGCGGGCCGAATCCTCGGTTTCCAGGACGACGACCCCGGCGCCGTCACCCAGCACCATGCCGTCGCGATCCCTGGAAAAGGGCCGGCAGCAGGTGCCGGTCATCACGTGCAGGGCTTCCCATGCGGCAAAGACGGCATCGACAAGCAAGGCTTCCGCGCCTCCGGCGAGACACCGGTCGGCAAGTCCGGCAGCCACAAGCTGCGCGCCCAGACCGATCGACTGGGCGCCCGAGGAGCAGGCCGTGGACACGCAATAGATCGGCCCCGTTGCCTTCATGTCCATGGAGACCCAGGAGGCGGGAGCATTGGTCATGATCTTCGGGATGGCAAACGGATCGACCCGCGACATCGGATCGAGCGAAAAATTGTAGAAGCTGGTGTCGAGTGTCTCGGCACCGCCGAAACCGGAGCCGATCACAACGGCGCAGCGCGGCCCGAAATCGGCAGCTTCCAGACCGGCATGGGCGGCGGCTTCGCGGGCGGCCGCGAGCGCAAGCATCGATATGCGGTCCTGGAAGCGCGGGCGCCCTTGCCCCTTCAACTGCTGCCATATCGCATCGGGGACAGGCGCCGCATGATGAACGCTCTGCCGCGGATTGCGCGCGAAATCGACCTTCACGACCCCGCTGCGGCCATCGCGCGCAGATGTCCAAAGGGCGTCACGGCCCATGCCGCAAGCCGAAACGGCACCGGCACCGGTAATGACGACGCGCCTCAAGACTCGCCCGCTGTCCCTGCGGCCTTCGCCTCGATGCGGGACTTGACCATGGCAACGAGATCGCCAACGGTCTTGGCATCCGCCAATTCCTCGTCAACGGCGATATAGACACCCCACTTTTCCTCGATCGCCATGAGGACCATCACGTAGTCGGCCGACTGGATGGAAAGGGATTCCAGCGTGGCGTCCGGGTGAAGCAACGCGCGGTCAACCAGCGCTTCCTTGGCGACAATATCCAGCAGTTCTTCTTCGATTTCCATTTGCACCATGCCCCTGGCCATTTGCAGCATCCGCCTTGTGACCTGTTCGCACAGGCTTTATGAGGATTCAACAGAACTTCTGCCAAAGGGGACCTGTCCTTGACCAAATTCGTGGTTGCAGTGCGAACTTTCGTCTATTTCGCGCTGCTCGGCCTGACCTCCCTGCCCTTTGCACTCCTCTTTCCGCTGTACCGTTTCCGTCTTGTCAGCGATGCGGTGAGCGACCGCGCCATCGTTGTCTATCTGCACCTGGTGCTTCTTCTGCTGAGGCTCATCTGCGGCATCACCTGGGAGGTGCGGGGGCGCGAAAACATCCCCGACACCGCCTGCCTCCTGGCATCCCAGCACCAGTCGTTCTGGGAAAACATGTTCTTTCCCTACCTTCTGGGAAATCCGGCCTTTTTCGCGAAGAAGGAGATTTTCGGCTACCCCTTCGCGGGAACGCTCGTCAGGCGCAATGGCCATATCATGGCCGACCGGTCCGGCGACCTGAACGCCGCCCGCGAGGCCTTCGAAAAGGCAATCGCGATCTCCAGGAGCGGCCGCAACGTCCTGATCTATCCGGGAGGAACACGTTCCGGGCCCGGTCACGACACGATCAAGTCCGGCATCGGCCTGCTTTATTCCCGGCTCGGTGTGCCATGCGTGCCCATCCGCCTCAATACCGGCACTGTCTGGCCCGCCGGTTCCTGGCTCAAATATCCCGGCCACATCGTCATCACGATCCGTCCCGCCCTGCCTGCCGGCATGGAGCGTGAGACCTTCATGGCAAAGCTTGCGCGCGAACTTGACCTCAAGAACCCGAAACCGGGAACCCCGCGCGAGGCGGCCCAGCCCTTCGGCCCGGCCCGGCAATTGCGCGCCTAGCGGTCGCGGTCAGCGATGACCCGCACCAGCAGGAAAATCGAACACGACAGCAGGAACGGCATGGCCAGGCTTGCCAGCAGCGGCGCAACGACATGGTTCTCGGCCAGCACGGCGGACAGGCGAACCATGAAATAGGCGAGGTATCCGGCAAAAAGGGCCGTTACCGTCGCAACCGCCAGGCCGCCCAGGTCGAGGAACAGTGCAAACAGCGCACCGAGGCAAATGGCGATCAGCCCGGGCGAAAGGCATTGCAGTGTGCGGATCACGAGCCATTCGCTGTACCTGGGATGGTCGTCGGGCAGCGCCGTGTCGGACGACAAGGCGACGAGATCGGACAGCGGCACATATTTCGGCTGTATGCCCCGGTACTTGAGCCAAAGCTGGCTGATCCCGATATCGGCAGGAGCGGTATCCACGCTTTCATGGACATTGTCTGCGGGCACGCCAGACGACTGCCCGGCCTGCGCCGGAAAGGTCCAGATGTCCGCGTCGCGCAAAATCCAGGAATTCCCGTCGGCCCCTGACGGCTCGATGACCGCGGCATGGATGATGCGCTCGATCGCGCCGCCGGGTCCGAAATGATAAAGCGTCGCATCGGTGAAACGGGGCTGAGGCCCCGGTTCCAGCACGCCCTGCAGCGTCACGCCGTCGAATGCCAGCCATTCCGCCGTCGGCTGCCGCTTCCTGGCATAACTCCAGCCATAGTCACCCAGGCCTTCCACGCTCAGTGTCATGAAGGCGAAAGGGCGCACGGCATTGTCGAGAACGAAAAGCACCGGCATCGAGGCCAGGGCGATGAAGACCAGCCCCCGGATGCGCCGGGCGAACGGCATGCCGGCGGTGCGCACCATGGTCAGCCGGCCCGACAGCGCATGCGCCGCTTCCGCCCAGATGATGCCGAGCACGAAGGTGATCGGGAAGGCCTGCGTTCCGTTGTCGAGGATACGCAGGCCCACATAGGCTGCCGAGCGCGCCAGGCCGGCAAGGACACCGCGTTCGGACTGCTCGGCCCAGACCTGCGCGATTTCCGGAGAAACATTGATCGCGGTGATGGCCGCGGTGACGGCCAACCAGGCAACGAGGACGAACCACAGATAGTGGCTGATCATGAAACGGTCATAGACGCCGGGACGCAGCATCGCTTTCCAGGGGGCAGGCCGTGCGAGGACGGGATGTGTCATGAACGGCCAAGCCCCGGCATCAGGATGCGGCTGCGCATCGCCGAGAAGGCGAGCGGTATGGTCGCCAGGCAGGCCGACAGCATCAATGTGCAAACCAGTGCGAATCCGGCGATTCCGGGCCGCAGGTCAGGCACGGCGAAACCGGAGCCTGCGGCCACGCTGGTCACCATGACGACCGCGATGGCGCCCGGAAGAACGACAAACCGGTTCCGGTAGTTGGTCACCGCGACGGCGGCCACGGCAACGGCCGCAGCCAGGATACTTGTCAGCGCAAGCAGGATCATGACGGCGGCATCCCGGAAACCGCGCTTCGAGGTGATCTTCCACTCCCCGTCCACAGCCAGCAACTGATGGAGATTGCGTTCGTTGCGGCGCAATCCGAGCGGTTCGTCCGTGACGGTATCGAGCGGGAACAGGACCGTGGACCTGCCGATGTCGATGACCGTGAGATCGAGATTGCCCGCTGCGTTGGCGCAAAACCGGCACGGCCCGCCGGCATCGTCGGCCTGCGAAGGGGAACCGGGGGGCGGTGTCGCGAAGTCGTAGATTCGGGCCGCGCAGAGGTTGATGGCCAGGCTGCCCCGCGCGACCGCCAGGTTCGAGCAATCCGATACCATCATGCGCGAGAGGCGCTCCTGGTCGAAATCGAAAATGCGCACCGCGCGCAGCCCCGCACTGTTCCGGTCGGTGACATGGAACACCCTGTCCCGGTCACGGGTGAAACGGCCATTGCGCGGACCCTCGGATACGAAGCCGGCGACCGCATTGAGCCGTTCGGCGCGATAGGCATGGGCCGCCGCCGGCTTCAGATAGCCGGAAATGGCAACCGAAACCGTGAAGAACAGGATCGACACCGCCAGCACGAGAAGCACGACCGGGCGCAGGTCGCTGCCGCCGGCCGCAAGGATGAGAAATTCCCGGTTTTCGCGCTTGTAGAGCAGCACGAGGTAAACCGAGACGAGGACCGATACCGGGACGATGAAATCCGCGACCTCCGGCAAGGTGAAGGCGAACAGCTTGAGGAAGCCCGGAAGCGAGGCATTGTACTCAAGCGCCTTGCGCAGGATCGCATCGAACTGCTCGATGGCGAAGACGATGACGAGCACGCCATAGGTCAGCGCATAGAGCGAGAGAACCTGGCCAATGGAGCGATTGAGATATTTCATGGCCTGATGCGTCTCGAATGACCTGTCCCATTGCGGCGTTTCCCGCCCCGCGGGGCGCGCCCGAAGTGCCAGGTCAAGCCGTGCTGCTTTCCCCGAGAAAGACGGTCCGCAAGATGTCGCTTGCGGCAACCTGCGAACACGGCCCGCTGGTTACGATGATACCGTCGTCGATGATATTCACGTGATCGGCAAGGGCAAGCGCGGTGCGCGCCTTGTGGTCGGTCAGAAGGATGCCCACACCGGCGCGCGCCAGCAGCCGCAGGCGCCCGCAAATCGTCTCCACATTGATCGGATCGAGCTTTGCGAACGGCTCGTCGAGCAACAGGAAGCGCGGCCGGGCGCACATGGAGAAGCCGATCTCGACAAGCTTGCGCTGGCCGCCGGAAAGGGTGCCGACCGGCGCCGACAGGAATTCTTCCAGCAGGAAGGTGCGCGCGATCACCGAGAGCATGTGATCGATGTCCCTGCCAGCCGCGCCTCGTGCCTCCAGCGCGATCACGAGGTTCTCGCGCGTTGTCAGCGACAGGAAAAGGTCCGGCGATTGCTGGACGTAACCGACGCCGAGACGCGCGCGCGCATCGATGCCGAGACCGGTAATGTTCGTGTCGCCGTGGAATACCATTCCCTCGTCGGGCCTCTCGATGCCGGACAGGATGCGGAAGATTGTCGACTTGCCGGAGCCGGACGGCCCAAGCAGGCCGCATATCGCGCCACGGCGGACGCGCAGGCTGACACCGTTGACGACATCGCGCCTCGCATAGGCCTTGCGAAGCGCGCGCCCGCCAAATTCGGCCGGGCCCGTCCGGGCGCTATCCCTTGCCGGCCGCATAGGCCTCGATCCGCTGAAGCGCGACGGAATCGTCCATCTGCACGGGCGGGTGCTTGAACAGGAAGGCGCAGACATCGGGGATCGCGCCGGCATGTCCTTGGTCGAGCGCGATACGCGCGCAGCGGATGGCCGCGATGGCCATCACCGCGGCGTTGGGGGAATCCTCCACGTCGAGACGCATTTCGACATTGACCGGCGCGCCGCCGAACAGGCGGCCTTCCATGCGGATGAAGGCGACCTTCCGGTCCTTCAGCCAGGGCACGTAATCGGACGGGCCCACGCGCAGATCCGTGTCCCGGAAGCGGTTTCGCGTCACGCTCTGCACCGATTCGGTCTTCGATATCCGTTTGGTGGTCAGCCTGCCGCTGTCCAGCATGTTGAGGAAATCCGTGTTGCCACCCGTATTGAGCTGGTAGGAACGGTCGATTTCCGCGCCCCGGTTCCGGAACAGGCTGACAAGCGTGCGATGCATGATCGTTGCCCCGACCTGGGCCTTGAAGTCGTCACCCAGAACAGGCAGGCCGGCAGCGGCGAAACGGGCCGCCCAGTCCGGGTTGCTGGCGATGAGCACCGGAATGGCATTGACGAAGGCCACCCCGGCCTCCAGGGCGCAACCGGCATAGAATTCCGTGGCCATCTGCGAACCGACCGGCAGGAAATTGATCGCCACCTGCGCGCCGCTTTCGCGCAGCATGGCAATGACCTCCTCCCGTGTCGCCTCGCCTTCCCGGACAGGATCGAAGCCGAGGTCCCGGTCACATTCCAGCATGGCCGGCGCCACCCCGTCGAGAACGGCCCCCGTGGCAACCGTCACGCCCGCGAAGAGCGGGGTGTCGTGAAAGACCATCGTGTTGTTCGGCGGCTGGAAGATGGCCTCGGACAGAGGTTTTCCGACCTTTCGCCGGTCGATGTCGAGCGCCATGACGATCTCGATGTCCTGCGGCCTGTATCCGCCGAGATCCGGGAAGAGCACGCCCTGTGCATCATCGCCAAGCTGGCGGCAATAGCTGATGCCCTGGACGAGGGAACTGGCACAATTGCCAACGCCGATGATTGCGGTCCTGATCAAGTCTTCACCCATTTTTCCTGCGTGCCGGGGATGCGCCATCCGGCGCCTGACCGGCGACCTGCCCCGATGTTTGCGTGTTCTGGCTGAAATCCGCCGGTTCCGTCACGATGGATTTCATAACCAGACCGACCTTGCCAGCCCTGACCGGCGACGCGGTGACATCCACGAAGACCGCCTCCTCGCGCCAGTCAAGATGAACGTGGTTCTGCTGCGTCCCCTCGATGACCGATGGCGCAAAGGAATAGCGCCCCGCCGGGAGATACGGCATCACGAAGGAAAGGCGCGCCTCGAACAGCCGGCCGGGGGGAACGCTCACCGGTCTGTCCCTGTATGCCAGGTAGGTGTTGTCGCCAAAGAGGTTCTGGCCGGCGCTGTCGCGGAACATGAAGCCGACGATCGGGCTGTCGATCTGCCGCCCGGCGCGGGCGCGCACATGCAGCGTCACGGTTTCGCCTGCAAGGATGGAAAAGGCCGGTGTCGAACCGTCCCGCGAGAGGAAGCAGTCCTCGATACGGCAGCCGCCGAAGCCGTGGGCCGGCGAATCGGGCAGGAAGGCGGAAACCTCCATGCGGGCGCGCCCGGTCCAGTAGGCATCGTCGGCCGGGGCTTCCTGCCGCCCGGCAGCGGAACCGTCGCCATCGGCGCCAATGCCGTAAAGCGAATCGACATAGGCCTTCATCACGGCGACGGCATTGCCGTCCATCATCTTGCGGCCGGCTTCCAGCCACACGGCGCGCTTGCACAACTCGGTGACCGCGCCGGGATCGTGCGAGACGAAGATCACCGTTCCACCCGAATCGAGAAAGGCCTGCATGTGGCCGCGGCATTTCCTCTGGAACGCGCTGTCGCCGACACTCAGGATCTCGTCCACGACCAGCACGGTCGCATCCACGTGGATCGCCACGGCGAAGGCGAGGCGCGCCTGCATGCCGCTGGAATATTCCCTCAGCGGCCGGTCGAAATAGGGTCCGATGTCGGCGAAAGCGGCTATGCCGTCCATGCGATCATCGACCTGCCGGGCAGTCAGACCCTGGGCGGTCGCCGATAGCCCGGCATTTTCCCTGCCTGTGAAGTCGGGATTGAAGCCGGCGCCCAGTTCCAGCATGGCGCTGATGCGGCCCGAACGGGCCACCCTGCCGGCTGTTGGTTCCAGGGTGCCGCAAAGGATCTGGAGAAGCGTCGACTTGCCCGAGCCATTGCGCCCGACGATGCCGACCGCCTCTCCCTGTCCTACCGTCAGGTCCACATCGCGCAACGCCCAGAAGGCGTTGTCCGGGGCGCTGCCGGCGAGGACGCGCCAGAGCCTGTGAAGCTGGCCCCGCTGCCGGTCGAAACCCTTCGAGACCCCCCGCGCCTCGATGACGGCGGCACCCTGCATCATGACGCCCCGTCCATGATCTCGATGCGGGTATCGGAAAGCGGAACGTTCGCCAGTCCTGCCGATATGTGGCGGGATACCACTTCGAACGTCGCCGCCACATCCTGACGGTCCAGGCACGCGTCGGGCTTGTGATCCCCGGCGCATACGGCCACATCGAGCGCATAGGCGCCGGATGGAAGGAATGGCAGCACGAAATCGAACCGGACGAGGTGCGGCCCGCGCGCGCCAGGATCGTGCCTGGCGCCTTCCAGGCTGTCACGATAGGCGATGATTTGCCCCAGCGGATCGCGCAGCGCGAAGGCCGCATAGCCATCCGGCCCGATACCGGCCACCGCGATTTCCAGCGTGACGAGTTCTCCGCCGGAAAGAAGGCTGGCCTTCCGGCCGGCGCAGGTCAGCGTCACGCTTTCGATCATGCCCGGTTCCTGCGGGCGCGTCGCGCTGTCGAAATCATGCCACGGCGAATCTCCGGTTTCCTCGTGTCCGCCAACGTCTGGCAGATCGGCCGGCGCCAGGCTGCCGGCATGCTTGAAACCCGCTCCGCCGGCGCTGTCGCGCGCACTCGCCTGGTGATAGGCATGCACGACTTCCCTGGGCGTGCCGCTGGCAGCAATCCGGCCCTGGTCGATCCAGACCGCACGGTTGCACAGCGCCAGCACCGCACCCTCGTTGTGCGAGACGAACAGAACGATACGGTCCCGCGCGAATTCCCGCAGGAAGCGCATGGACTTCTGGCGGAACCGGACATCGCCGACACCGAGGATCTCGTCCACGATCAGGATGTCGGCATCGCAATGGGCGCAGACGGAAAAGGCAAGCCGGGCGAACATGCCGCTGGAATATTCGCGCGTGGGCCGGTCCATGAAGTCGCCGATTCCCGCGAATTCGATGATCGCGGGCATGCGCTCGGCAATCCGGCGGCTGTCGAGCCCGTAGGCCGCCGCGCACAGCCGCGCATTTTCCCTGCCGGTGAAGTCCGGATTGAATCCGGCTCCGAGTTCAAGCAGGGCCGCGATCCGTCCTCGCGTCTCCAGCGTCCCGGTCGATGGCGTGCGGGTGCCGGCGATGATCTCCAGCAGGGTGGACTTTCCCGCGCCGTTTCGCCCGAGGATGCCGATGAAGTCGCCCGGCCGGGCCTCCAGGTCGACATCCCTGAGCGCCCAGGTCTGGTGCTCGGCATGCGTGCCGCGCAGAACCCCGGCCAGGGCCGCAAGCGGGTGATCGTGAAGGTCATAGACCTTGCCGATCCCGCGCGCGCTGATTCTGACATCAGATGACATCGGCAAATCCGGGGCGGGCCCTGCGAAAGAATGCGAAGCCGCCCGTGAACACGGCGAGCGCGCCGATCCAGTAGAGACCATAGGCCTGCCAAGCGATGCCGCCGTCGAAGAACAGCAGGCTGCGCAGGGTTTCCAGCACGAAGGTCAGCGGGTTTGCCCAGAAGAACGGCCGGAACGCTTCGGGCACCTGGTCGATCGAATAGAAGATGGGGCTGATGAACATCAGCACCGGGCCGATCGCCAGCAGCAACTGGTTGAGATCGCGCACATAGGTGCCGACGGCCGACAGGAACCAGGCCAGACCCGTGGTCAGCAGGACGAAGGGGAGCAGGACGAGCGGGACGGCGAGCAGGCCGGCCGGCAGCCCGCCCTTCACGATGGCCAGGAAAACGGTCAGGAGGACGAGGCTTGCGGCAAGCTTGAGCAGCGCGGTTCCGACAAGGATCCAGTCCAGCACCTCCACGGGAAAGACGATCTTTGTGACGTAGGTCTTGTTGGCGCGAATGAAGTCCGGCGCCCTGGTGATGACCTCCATGAAGAAGGAGAAGGCGATCAGGCCGGTGAAATAGATGAGCGGCACCTCCAGCGGGTTCCCGGCGCGGGAGAACCAGGCGGATTCCAGCACGACACCGAAGACGAACGTGTAGATGGCGACCAGCACCAGCGGGGTGATGATGATCCACCCAAGCCCCAGGATGCTCGCACGCACATTGGCGTGCAGGTCACGCTTGAGCAATTGCCAGACGAGGGACCGGTGCGCGACGGGCAGCCTCAGGCATTCGGGAAGCGGAATGCCGTATTGCGGCTCGCGGCTCCCGCCGGCGGCGTCCGGCACGCTGTCCCTGTCTCCTGCCATCACTCCGTTCCCCGCGCAGTCCCGATCCCGTGAGGTCTTATCAGTCCCGTCTTGTGAATGTGAAGCACATTCCGTAAGGCTTCCCCAAACGGGCAGGCGGACAGGACATGGCGGGCGGGCACGAACAGAACCGGATCTGGATCGATACGGATGATTTCATCCGCATGTTCGACTGGACGATCACGCCGACGGGTATCGGCCGTGTCCAGCTGGAACTGATACCCGAACTGCTTCGCACGTTTCCCGACCGGGTCCGCCTGTTCAGGGTTTCGCATGGAGACAGGCCGGCCATTGCCGTGGATCCCGAAGTTGTCGCCCGCCTCGTCAAGGGTGCCGGTTTCGTCCTGGCCAATGGCCGCAACCGGCGGGCACTGGTTCGTCTCGTGCAGGCCTGGCGCTACGCGCTTGGCCGCACGGGATCATGGATCGGCACCCTGGCCGGCAACGCCGCCGGACGGGAATTCGCCAGCGAGGTCAGGCCGGGCGACATCATCGTGAATTTCGGCGCTTCCTGGGAGCATCCGGGCTATGGCCGGGAAATCCGCGCCCTCAAGAAACGCCATGGCCTTCGCTTCGCCCTGCTGGTGCATGACATCCTGCCCGTGACGCATCCGCAATTCGTGTCCCGGTCGCACATTCCGAACTTCAAGCGCTGGCTGGCCGAGATGTCCGGCTTGTGGGACATGGTCCTGACGCCGTCGAAAGCCTCCGCCGACGCGCTCGCCAGCTACCTGCACAGCGAAAACCTGCCGGTTCCGCGCATTTCTCCCATCCCCTTTGGCGCAGGCTTCCGGTCGCTGGACACCAGGCCGGCGAGGCCCCTGCCCGTCACCGGCCCCTACGTGCTTTTCGTATCCACCATCGAGGTGCGCAAGAACCACCTGTTGCTGGTCCGCATATGGAAACGGCTGATCGCCAGACACGGAGCCGCAAGAACGCCAACGCTGGTCTTTGCCGGCAAGCTCGGCTGGGAGATCGAACCGCTGCGCGCCGAACTGGCCGCGACGGGCAACCTGGGCGGCAAGGTGAAGGTCCTCGAATACCTTTCGGATGCCGAAATCCGGGCGGCCTATGACGGCTGTCTCTTCACCGCATTTCCCAGCCTCTGCGAGGGATGGGGCCTGCCGGTCTCCGAAAGCCTGTCGCATGGCAAGTTCTGCGTGGCCTCCAATGCCACGTCCATTCCCGAGGCGGGCGGGCCCTTTGCGGACTATTTCGACCCGCTTGACGAGGATCATGCATTCCGCCTGATCGAGCGGGCGATCTTCGATGCCGACTACCGGAAGGCGCGCGAAGCCGGGATCGCCGCGCAGTACCGGCGCGCAACATGGAACGGGACCGCCCGGGCTGTTGCCAGACTGCTCCTCGAGCCCGCGCACGGAGAAACGCCATACGTACATTCGTGATCGTCAACCCGATGGCCGGAAACGGACGGGCAGCGGCACGCTGGCCGGCCATATCGGCCATGGCGGGCGATGCGTTCGGACCGTTTGCCCATGCCTTCACCGAAAGGCCCGGACACGCGACGGAGCTTGCCCGCGAGGCGGTTTCACGCGGCATGGAACGCATTGTCGCGGTTGGCGGCGACGGCACGGCCAATGAGGTGGCCAACGGCTTGATGCTCGCGCCGGCGGGGCGCGGACCGGTCCCCGGCCTTGCTGTCATCCCCTGCGGCACGGGCTCCGATTTCTGCCGGTCGCTGGACGTGAGATCGGGTCCGGCCGCGGCGATCGCCAGGATCGCCGGAAGCACCGGCCGGCGGATCGATGTCGGTCTGGCAGAGTTTCACGACACCGGCGGCAATCGGTTGCGGCGTCATTTCATCAACATTGCCACCTTCGGCCTGTCCGGCACGATCTCCGCCAGGATCAATGACCGGACCCGCGCAGCGCTTCTTCCCGGTCCGGTCCGGTATCTGACCGGCACGCTCGGCGCACTTGCACGCTACCAGCCGCCGCGCATGCGCCTTTGGATCGACGGAACAATGATCGAGCGGGACCTCTATCTTGCCGCCGTCGCCAATGCCTGTTTCTTCGGCGGCGGGATGCGGATCGCGCCTGAGGCCAAGCTCGATGACGGGCTGTTCGACATCGTCATCCTCGATGCGATCCCGCGCATGCGCCTGGCGCGCAAGATCGCCAGGGTCTATCGCGGAACGCATCTGGCAGAGCCGGAAATCACCTGCATGCGCGGCAGCCATGTGATTGCGCAAACCGTGTCTCCCGACGCCTGCCAATCGGGCCTGCTGGATCTCGATGGCGAGAACCCTGGCATGCTGCGCGCGGAATTCCGCATCCTGCCCAAGGCCTTGCGGCTGCTGATGTGAACCCAGTTTCAGTCGCGCGCGAGCAAGGCCAGGATTTCGAACGGGTCGGTGACATCGCCATGGTGTGCCCGGATCCAGCGCGCCTCCGAACGCGACAGCAGCATGTCCGCCACGCGCTCGGTTTCCCCGCGCATGAACTCCGCGCCCACCAGGGCGCTGCCTGGCGGCGGAATGCCATCGTCCGATGCCAGCAGGTCGACGGCCGCGCCAATCTGCCCGCGACCGGCATAGCCAAGCGCGGCGCCGCCAGCGGCGGTCGAAAGATACGCGGCGCCGGTGACGAGTCTTCGCCGGGTGATCATGATTCAAGCCTCGCAAGGTGCTCGGCAAGGCGCATGGCGAATGCCGCGCCGTTCATCGTCGGATTGACACAGGAGGAGGTGGGGAAGACGCCGGTCGTCGCGAGGTAGAGGTTCGGTGTCCCGAACACCCGCAAGTTCGCGTCAACCACGCCGTCGGCGGGCGACCGTCCCATCCGGACGGTCCCCATGTGATGGTGGCCGACGCCGATCCACGGCAGTTCGGCGACCGGTTCCTGCGCCGACGTGCGGCGCATGCGCAGACGCGTCCGCCCGTATCCCGCTATGGCAAGGGCACGCGCGGCGAGGTCGACCGCGTCATTGACAGCCTCATGATCCTCATGCGTCGCGAAATAGTTGAGTACGGTCAACGGATCGCCCAGTGCGTCGGTCTTCGTCCGAGACAGCGTGACATGGCGCCGGTCGTCGGGCAACTGTTCGAACAGGCCGACCATCTGGACCTTGCGCAGGTCGTCGCCGAACCAGCCGGCAGACCCCCGGTAGGGATCCAGCCTGAAATAGAAGGAGGTCAGCTTGCGCTGCTCCTGGATTTCCGGCGTTGCGAAGAAGACCAGCCGGGACGACGACCCGTCATCCTCGTTCTTGCGCCGGAATGGTCCGGGAAGCGGACGGAAGAGGAAGACATCGGCCATGTGCGGATGCGGATGCTCCATGAAGCCCTTGCCAATGAGGGGCAGTGCCGAAAGCGGGCCGGACGGCCCCCTGGCCTGGTTGATGAGGAGAAAACGCGCCGTTTCGATGCCGCCCATGGCGAGCACCACGTGATCGGCCGATATCGCAAGGCTGCGTCCGTCCGGCAGCGAGAAACGCACGCCGGTGACGCGCCCGTCGCCGTCAAGGTCGAGCGCCCGCGCCGTAAGGCCGGTGATCACGTCGCCCTTCACCGCATGACCGTTGACCGACCAGAAATCACCCGGCGGCGGGATGTTCGCGCCGGAGCGCGGGGTCAGCCGGTAGGCCTCCATGGAGAAGAAGGGGACGTTGATATCCGTGATCCGTGCGGGGGCGTTGCGGACCGAATCCGCGCTCCATTCGTCCTTGATGAGGAAGAGCGGCGCGACCTCTCCGAACCACGGCCTGAATTCGTCATGGGATATTGGCCAACCCTTCAGTCCCAGCCATGGCCGGGGCTGGAAATCGATCGGACGCAAGGGATGGGAATGGCCGCCCCAGACATGCGTAGTCCCGCCAAGGGCGCGCACCCGCGTTTCCACGAGATCGGGATAGCGCCCGCCGGTCACCTCCCCGTCGCAAAGTTCCTGCGCATCGCCGGGCACGCTGCCGCCGCTGTCAACGAGGAGATGGGGAATTCCGCGGCGTGATAACCCGATTGACGTGGTGATGCCAAGCGGGCCGGCGCCGATCACCAGAACCCGCGTGCGCAGCCCCGTCGCGGCGACGTCGAGCGAGGACAGAACTTTCGCCATTGGCACGAATTCCCGTTTTCCGTGATCGTTTCTTAATCGCCTTGCCGGCTGGATGCCATATCGCCGACGCGATCCGGAATGGCATCAGAGCCCCAAGGGCAGTGGCTTCAGCGTGTGCCGCTTCAGCGTGTGCCGCTTCACCGCCCGCAGGCTTTCCGGTGGTTCGGCCCGGCCCAGGACACGATGACCGGGGGAAAACAGGCCGCCTTCGGCCCCGTACCGGGAGCAGGATAGGAAGGATTCGTCGCAGACCGTCAGGATGCCTCCTGTATCCAGTTCGAAAATCCGGTTCTTGTAGAGATTGGCGAAATACATCGGTCGCGGCGACCGGTAGGTCCGGAACAGGCTGCGCCCGGCAAACACGCCGCCCGGATTCTCGATTCCGAGATAGTCCAGCACCGACAGCGCCATGTCGGACTGCTGGAAAGGCTCGTCGATGCGCATCGCCAGCGCCTCCGGCGTGATGGCCACCAGCAATCCCCAGTTTTCGACAAGATGCTCAAGCTCCTCGATCCGGGTGCGCCGCTTTTCCGGCGCGACCGAAGCCTCGTCGCTGGTGATGAGGACCAGTGTGTCTGACAGCAGGTCACGGGCGGCAAGGTCGCCGATCAGGCGGGCGAGCACCTGATCGGCATAGTCCCACGCCCGGTCACGCGGCGTTGCGCCCGGGTTTCCGGCAAAGGAAGCCGGCAAGTCGAAGGGATGATGCGTGCTCAGGGTGAAGAGCGTGGCGAACCAAGGGCGCCCGGTGTTCTCCTGCGCGGTCAATTCATCGAGCGCGCGATTGTAGAGATCCCCGTCCGGTACACCCCATTTTCCGCGCGGCACTGAATCGTCGAAATCCGCGGATCCGATGACGCGATCGAACCCTGCCTTCCTGGCAAATGTGTCCATCATCTGGAATTCCAGGTCCGCGCCCGACATGAACAGGGTCGTGTAGCCATGGGAGCGGAGCACCTGCGGCAGACACAACCTTGTTGCGCCATTGGCGATCTCGCTCATCTTCGGCGTGGCATTGGCAAGGCGGGGGAGGTCTCCGCAAAGCAAGGCGTAGGTCCCTCTGTTCGATTGGCGTTGATGGGTGATGAAGGCCGACCAGGAAATTCCCCTGCGCGCGATCGCATCGAGCCTCGGCATGACGATCCGGTTGTCCAGCCCGTAACGCGCTGCGTTGACCGGCAGGTGGCCGCCATTGGCCCCCTCCACCATGATCAGGAGGACGTTGCGCTTCTGTCGTGACCCAGCCGGCAGGCGGGAAGTACCCGACAAGTCGGGGGCGAAGACCATCGCCGCATCGGCCGGCAACTCCGCCGGTTCCCCATCCGTGAACGGAGTCGCGAAAGCACGTGTCGCGAGATCGGCAAGGTTGCAACTCACGAAATCCCGCTGGCGCCAGGGGGCAATCTGGGAGATGCCGGGAAAAAACTGCATTCCGGCGAGCAGCAGTGCACCGGCGACCCCCATTCTGAACGGAAGGCGCGCGGATGCGCGTCGTGCAACCAGGTGCGCGCCCGCAACGATGGCGCCAAGCCAGGCCATCACGAGAACCGGATGGCGCAGTGAGGCTCCCGACCCCTGGAAGAAGTCGGCATCGAGGAGTTGGGCTGCATGGATCAGGAAATACGGTGACGCGAATTCATAGAGGAACTCGTAGTAACCGACATTCAGCGCGAGCCAGGCAATGGCCGCCAGGACAAAAAAGGCCCTGTGAATGCGGTAGAGGGCGACCAGCACGCCAGCCGCGATGATGCCTACGGCAATATCGCGCCCGGCGCCGGCGAGATCCTCGAGGCGGAAACGCGCACCCGCTTCGAGCATGTAGAGCACCCTGAACGAGAGCGGCAGCGATGACATGACCAGGAGCAACCCGGTCGCGGCCAGGGCAGGCAAGGGAGCGCCGGGACCGGCCGGCCGGTGCACCCGCTCAACCACCCCTGAATCTCCGGCAGGCTCCATCTTCCAGCGGCTCCCGTGCCATGTTGGACACGCCAATCTCTCATGCATGCCGCCACGGACCGGTTCCGGTCAATAGTGTTCGATCTTTCCGTCAGTGGTCAGGAAAGGCCGGTCATGCGGCTCGAAGGCCGGGCTGAAGAAGCTGCGCTCCCGGTCGAGGCCCGGCACGTCGATCCCGGCCAGGTCGAGCATGCTTGTGGCCAGGTCCCCGGTCGTGACCGGCCTGAGCGCGTTGGCGCCGATTGCCCGGACCCTTTGCGGCGATGCCGCCCGCGTGACGGCCGGCAGCCATGCCAAGAGCGGGATCTGCCCGTCCGGCTTGCGGAAACCGCGAAAGCCGTGCCCTTTCCTCATCTGCTTGTCGTCATACAGGCGCTGCCCGTGATCCGAGAAATAAAGCACCGAACCGTGCATGCCTGTCTCCGCATGCCGGCGGATCACCTCCGACAGCATCCAGTCCGTGTAGGAGATCGTCCGGTCGTATTGGTCGATAACCTCGGCTTGCGCATCCCCGATTCCCTTGTAGGCATGGGCTTCACGCACCGGCACGTCGGGCTCCCCGAGTGTCCAGTCCGCCGGATACCGTTGCGGGTAATTGGTGTGGCTGCCCAACGTGTGCAGGATGATCAGCTTGCGCGGGGCGGCATCGCGCAGCGCACGGTCCAGTTCGGGCAGCATTTCGCCGTCTAGCACCGTGTTCCAGAAACCGTAATTGGTCGTGACCACGGTTTCTGCCTCCCCCATGATCAGGGCAAGCTGGTTTCCCACCGCATTTCGATGCGTTCCCTGGTTGGAGATCCACCATGTACGGTATCCGGCCTCCCGGAAGGCGCTGACAAGCGAACGGGTCTGGAAGAACCGGTCGGGATCCGCCGGCGTGGCGAAGGAAAACGAGAGCGGCAGGCTCCGGCTTGTGGTCGATGCCGGGCTGGTGGCGTCGCGGAACACGAACAGGCCGTCGAGACCGGACAGCCGCGGATTGGTGGGCCGCGGATATCCGTAGAGGCTCCAGTTCGCCGACCGTGACGATTCGCCGATCACGATGATATGTGTCTCGCCCTGCGGGCGCCCCGGCGCGAGCCTGGCGCCGAAGACATGGCGGTTGCGGATGGCAGCCAGTTCGGAGAGTTCCCTTCTTTCGCCAAGCACGGTCGCCAATCCCGACAGGGTGTGCGTCAGCGGATTGACGCCGAGGCTTGCCGCCAGATGCTCGACCAGGCGGGTCGGCAGAAAGACATCGCGCTTGCTGCCGGCAAGCGCGAGGCTTGCCGCCAGGACGGTCGAGGGGATTGTCACCGCCACGATCGCAACGAGCAGTTTCTCCCGGAACCGGTACTGGTCGAGACGGGTCCTGGCGATGGCAAGGCCGAGGAAGACGACGACCAGAAGCACGCCCCCGCCAACGGGCAGTGCATGGCTTGCGACGAATTCCACCGCCTCGGCAGGATTGACGAAGAACACCGACTCCAGCGCGCCGAGCGACACCAGTCCGCCGAAGGCCAGCAGATGAACGATGTCGATCAGGTTCATGACCAGCACGGGAATGGCGAGCGCGAGGATCAGGACCAGCGGCCGGACCAGTATGATCAGGCCAAGAAAGAAACTGACGGAAACAACCAGTGACAACAGGTTGGTGAGATCGGGAAACTTCCACCAGTACAGCGCCGCCGGCGCAGCCAGGAACGCGGCCATGACGAGGCAGACGGCGCCAAAGGCCAGCCCGCGAGCCAGCCTGCCGCGCGAGCCGCCGGACTGACCTGTCTTGCCCAATGACGCCAAGCCTCCCGCTGATGACCGGGCCAATAAACCGAAAAGCCGGAACGACTTCAAGTGCGCCCCGGCACCCGGACCGGCCATCACCCCTGGTCATTGACATGCGCCAGCGCGCGTCGCCATGCTGGTGGCGCCGGGCATCGCCCGTTCACGCGCTTGGCCAGCCGGGAATGCGGCGGTCCGCCCTGCTTCGGTCTTCCCCCCCTGAATGGAAACCGGCGATGAGAAAAACCAAGGTATTTGTTGTCGGTGCGCCGAAGACCGGCACCACGACGGCAGCGACCATGCTCAATCTGCTGGGATACCGGACATCCAGTTGGCCGGTCTACCGCCTCTTCCATTGCCTCCAGAAGCGCGACCTCAAAGCCCTGATGGCCGAGATCGACGCGCATGACGCCTTCGAGGATCTTCCCTGGACGGTTCTCTACAGGGTGGTCGATCAGGCGTGCCCCGGCTCGAAGTTCATCCTGACCGTTCGCGACGAGGACAAGTGGATCCGGTCCATGGTCTCCTACAACGGCTTCTGGCCGGACCCCGCACGCCGGTTCCTGATGGGACTGGCCGCGCCCGCCGGCTTTGAAGAGTAGCATCTTGCCTGGTACCGCCGGCACAACGCCTCGGTCATCGAGTGGTTTCGCGACAGGCCTTCCGACCTGCTTGTCGTGGATTGGGAGTCAGGACAAGGATGGAAGGAGCTTTGCGCCCTCCTCGGTTGCACGCCACCCGGCGCCGACATGCCGCATGTCCGGCGAACCAACCATGCCGGCCTTGCGGCGCGAATGTTCCGGCTGTCCGCCGGTCCCATGCGCCTTCTTCGCCGGATCGGACCGGTGAACCGCCATTGGGTTGCAGGCGACGACAGGTTTGATCCTGAACGTCCCTGGATTGCCGGTCCGGCAGATGAGCAGGCGAGTGTGGAATTGTGGAAGCCCGGGCTGCTTTTCCGGCTTGGACGGGCGATCTCGGCGCGCCTGGCCCCCTGAACAATCGGCGCGGGGCACAGGCTCACGCCCCTGCTTTCGATCTTCCGTCTTCAGTGGTCCTGCGGGACGACCGTTCGCTGGTCGATCCGATGGTGGAACGCCTGCTGGACCTTGGCCGGTCACGATGACGGCGTGCGGGTCAAGGCCATGAGCAGATGGTTTCACATGGCGGGATTTCGGCAGCGGCCAGCGGACCGGACCGCACGCATGTTCCCCATGGCAGAACGCAATCCGCCACCAACCGGTGCCGCGTTACCTTCGTGGCGTTCGGCCTTGCCGATTCCACCGCGCCGGGATTCAAGCTATTTCAGTTGAATGGATATCGTTCTCGTCACCACGGTCATAGCGTCGCTCTTCCTGGTCATCGGCACGGCCGAACCCCTCGCCGCCCGCCTGCGCGTGCCCTACAGCGTGATACTCGCGGCGCTCGGTGTGCTGATCGGGGCAGCGGCGATCTTCTTCCTGCAGACGGAACTGACCGACGCGCTCAATCCCGTGGCGGAGGCAATCCTCGGGCTGCCGATCCGGTCCAACGTCTTCCTCTATGTCTTCCTGCCGACGCTCCTTTTCCAGGCGACGCTCGGCATGAACCTGCGCCGGATGCTGGACGACTGGGTGCCGATCCTGGTTCTGGCGGTGGTCGCGGTGGTCGTCGCAACGCTCGGCGTGGGATACGCGCTGTCCTGGGCAAGCGCGCTGCCGCTGGCAGCCTGCCTGCTGATCGGGGCGATTGTCTCCACGACCGATCCGTCCGCCGTCGTCACCATCTTCCGCTCGATCTCGGCCCCACGCCGGCTTGCACGCATCATCGAGGGGGAAAGCCTCCTGAACGATGCCGCGGCCATCGCGCTGTTCGGGCTGTTCATGGGCTTCGTCATGATGGGCGTGCCGGACCCGGATCTCGGCGAGGCACTCGCGCGTTTTCCCGTGCTGATCGCAGGCGGCGCCGTCACCGGCTGGCTGGCGGCGATGATCGCCGTCCGGGTCATGGCCCTGTTCAACAGGTTCGAACTGGCGCAGATATCGATCTCGGTCGCGCTTCCCTATCTGGCCTATATCGGGGCCGAGCAGAGCATTGGAGCCTCCGGCGTGATCGCCGTGGTTGCAGCCGGCCTGACGATGAACCTCACCGGACCGGGACGTGTCCCGCCGCAGGCATGGACGAACCTGCGCGAACTCTGGAACGTGCTGGCCCATTGGGCCGGGGCGCTGATCTTCATCCTCGCCGCGCTTCTGATCCCGCGGCTGCTGGAGGAGGTGCGGCTCGGTGATTTCGTCCTGGTCGGCGTGGTGGTGCTGGCCGCAATCGCGGCCCGTGCTGTGATCCTGTTCGGACTCCTGCCGCTTCTGACCGTCCTGAGGCTCTCGCCGGCGGTGGAGCCACCTTACCGGGTCGCCATCCTCTGGGGCGGCCTGCGCGGCGCGGTGACACTGGCGCTGGCGCTCGCGGTGACAGAGAGCTTCCGTGTTCCCGATGACATTCAACGCGTCGTCGGCATCCTGGCGACCGGCTTCACGCTCTTCACCCTGATCGTCCAGGGCACCACGCTGCGGCTCGTGATCGGCCGGCTCGGGCTTGACCGGCTCTCGCCCATCGACGAGGCCCTGTCGCGCCAGGTTGTCGCTGTCGCGCTCCAGACGGTGCGCGAGGACGTGGCCCGCACGACCGGCAACTATGACCTGAACCACGATACCGTTCGTTCGGAAGCCAAGCGGTTCGCCGAGCGGCTCGATGCCGCCGTGAAGTCGGCCGAAGAGAGCGGCGACATCCTCGACCGCGACCGGATCACGCTCGGGCTCATCGCGCTGGCGGGCCATGAGCGCGACACCATCCTGGCCCGCGTGCGCGAACGGAGGATCTCGGCGCGCATGGCCGAGCAGGTCGTTTCGAACGCCGACCGGCTGATCGAGGGGACGCGGTCCCAGGGCCGGAGCGGCTACCAGCGCGCTGCCCGCCGCAGCGTCGCCTATGGCCGTGCCTTCCGCCTCGCCGTGCTGCTGAACGGCCGCCTCGGCCTGTCGGGACCGCTGGCGAGAATGACTGCCGACCGTTTTGAACTCCTGCTCTCGCAGCGGCTCATCCTGCGCGATCTCGGCGCCTTCATCGAAGGGCGCATCCGGCGCATTCATGGCCGGCGGGTGGCCGAGTTGCTGCAGGAACTGCTCGCCCGGCGCATCGAGGCCGTGGAAACGGCGCTGGAAGGCTTGCGCCTGCAATATCCTGGCTACGCGGAGGAACTGGAACGCCGCTTCATCCGGCGCACGGCGCTGCGGCTTGAAGAACGGGAATACGTCGCCATGCGCGAGGACGGACTGATCGGCGCGGAGGTCCATACCGCGCTGATGCAGGAACTCGATGCCCGCCGGGCCGCCGCAGAGGAGCGCCCGCGCCTCGACATCGCGCTTCAGCGTGCCGAACTCGTGCGGCAGTTCCCGCTCTTCGCCGGGCTCGACGAAACGTCACTCAAGCGTCTCGCACGGACCCTGAGGACACGTTACGTGAATGCCGGCGATGTCATCATCCGCAAGGACAGCCCCGCAAGAAGCGTCTTCTTCATTGCCTCGGGGGCCGTCGAACTGGAGAGCGCCGGCCAGACCTGGCGGCTTGGCCGCGGCGAGATGTTCGGCCAGATGGCCGTGTTGATGAAGAAGGCCCGGCGGGCGGAGGTTCGTGCCATCGCCCCGTCGACGCTGCTCGCCCTCGACGAGGCGCGCTTCCGTCGGCTGCTGGCCCGCAGCACGGCCCTTCAGCACGCGGTGCGCGAGAGCGCCGAAAAGCGCGGGATCGATCCGGAGGAATTGCTCGCCGGCTGAAATGCGTTGCCGCTCTCGCACAGGTCCCCGGAGAGCGGACGGACGAGGGAATGGCACGCCGGCCGGGGTCGGTGCCGACACTGCGGAGAGTGAAGTTGCGTTCCGGCGCTACACGGCTCCGATTGCTATCCTTTTCTGCTCCCATGAGGGTCCGCCGACAGACCCTTTCACCCCACTGCGGTGAGGCGGCACAGGGCGAGGCCATGCGACTGTTCGACCGCCCCGAGGGCGAGCCATGGCAGGAGGCCGATGCGGCTTGAAGCCGCGTGCCGGTCAGATCGAGCGCTGGTTGACCCGTCTTGAAAGCTCCGCCGCGCTTTCCACCCGCTCGGAATAGCGGTCGACGAGACAGGCCGAGCGGCCGCGCACCATCCAGGTGAACTTCACCAGTTCCTCGATCACGTCGACGATGCGGTTGTAGTAGGCCGAGGGTTTCATGCGGTCGTTGGCGTCGAACTCCATGAAGGCCTTGGCCACCGAGGACTGGTTGGGAATGGTGACCATGCGCATCCAGCGCCCGAGCACCCGCATCTGGTTGACAGCGTTGAAGCTCTGCGAGCCGCCGCAGACCTGCATCACGGCCAGCGTCTTGCCTTGCGTCGGGCGCACCGCGCCCAGCGCCAGCGGGATCCAGTCGATCTGCGCCTTCATGATGCCGGTCATGGCGCCATGGCGCTCGGGCGACACCCACACCATGCCCTCCGCCCAGGTGGCGAGGTCACGCAGTTCCTTCACCTTCGGGTGGTCGGGCTCCTCGGCGTCCGGCAGCGGCAGGCCGCGCGGATCGAAGATGCGGGTCTCGCATCCATGCCACCGGAGCAACCGTTCGGCTTCCAGCGCCACGAGGCGGGAGAACGACCGCTTTCGCAGCGAACCGTAGAGCAGCAGGATGCGCGGCGCGTGGCCGGGATCGTCCGCGCTCTTCAGGTAGTCCGGGTCCACCGGCTGCATCTGCGAGAAATCGACATTGGGCAGGTCGTGCTCAATCATGTTTTCTGTCACGGCTCACGCGCCTTTCGTCCTGATGATTTCGCCGTCCTCCTTGGTGAAGTCGCCGATGACCGGATTGTCGAGAAGTTCCAGCACGGTCTCGGACGGACGGCACAGCCGGATGCCCTTGCGTGTGACCACGATGGGCCGGTTGACCAGAACCGGATGCTCCAGCATGGCGTCGAGGATGGACTCGTCGCTCACCTCCGGGCCGGTCAGGCCGAGCGCCTCGGCAGGCGACTTGCTTACCCGCAGGGCCGTGCGCGGCGTGAGTCCGGCGCCGGCGAACAGCGCCAGCAGTTGCGGCCGCGTCCAGCCGGTCTTCAGATACTCGATGACGACCGGCTCCTCGCCCGAGGCGCGGATCATCTCCAGCGTGTTGCGTGACGTCCCGCAGTCGGGGTTGTGGTGGATGACGACCGTCATGCGGTTTCTTCCGTCGCTGAAGTCCTGCCGATCTGGTCGAGCCGGGTCTGCAGCGACAGCCTGTCGATACTGGAAAGCGGCAGCGAGCAGAAGATCGAGATGCGCTGCGTCAGCATGCGGTAGGTGTCGGCGAAGGCCAGCGCGATTTCGGTTTCGGTGCCCTCCACGGCGGCGGGATCAGGCACGCCCCAATGCGCCGACATGGGCTGGCCGGGCCAGACCGGGCAGGCTTCGTTCGCAGCGTTGTCGCAGACGGTGAAGACGAAATCCATGACCGGCGCGCCGGGGGCGGCAAACTCGGCCCAGTCCTTGGAGCGGGCGAAGGACGTGTCGTGGTTCATCTGGGCAAGCAGCCTGATGGCCTGGGGATGGACGTCGCCCCTGGGCCGCGAGCCGGCGGAGAAGGCCCGGAACCGGCCTGTCCCTTCCCGGTTGAGAATGGCTTCGGCCAGGATCGACCTAGCCGAATTTCCGGTGCACAGGAAAAGCACGTTGAAGATCTTGCCGGACATGGGTCTCTCCTCAGCAATCGCAGGCAATGGCTTCCAGAACAGGTTTGCAGAGTTCCGGCGCGCCGCCGCAGCAGTCCTCCATGAGGAAGGCAAGCAGGCCCCGGATCCCCTCGAAATCGGCGAAGTAGCGGACGGACCGGCCTTCGCGGGCGGTGCGCACCAGCCCGGCGCGAAGGAGGATGTTCAGGTTGGTCGACATGGTGTTCTGGCGCACGCCCAGCGCCTCGCCGATCTCGCCGGCAGCTATGCCACCCGCCCCGGCGCGGATCAGCAGCCGGAAGACCTCCAGCCGGGTCTGCTGGCTCAGGGCGGAAAAGGCAAAGAGGGCCTGGTTCATATCCATATATCAAGAATACTCGATAAAATAGATAAAGCAAGATGCGACCGCGCACCGGGGCGACCGGGAAAAAGCGTGCCATGCGGCCACTGATGCCTTCGAGAGAACGAGGCGGCATGCTGCGGGAGGGCTGCCGGAACCATGCCGGGCCGGGCCGCTATTGGCCCGGCGAGGCGATCAGTTCGAAGCGGTCGACATCCACCATGCCGCGATCGGTGATCTTGAGATGCGGGATCACCGGCAGCGCGAGAAAGGCCAGTTGCAGGAAAGGCTCCTCCAACGTCACGCCAAGGTCGCGGGCGGCGGCGCGCAGCACGACGAGTTCGTCGCGCACCGCCTCGAAGGGCTTCAGGCTCATCAGGCCGGCCACGGGCAGCGCCACTTCCGCCAGCACCTCGCCGTCACGCACCACGACGAAGCCGCCCTCGATCTCGCCAAGCCTGTTGGCGGCCAGCGCCATGTCACCATCATCGGTTCCGACGACCGCGATATTGTGGTGATCATGGCAGACAGTGGAGCCGATGGCGCCCTGCTCCAGGCCGAAACCACGGACGAAACCCGTCGCCCGGTTGCCATTCTTTCCATGGCGCTCGATCACCGCGATCTTGGCAAGGTCGCGCCCGGGATCGGCCCTCTTCACGCCGCCATCGGGCACGATGTCCTCATGCAGGTGCCGCGTGATGATCTTGCCCGGTTCGATGCCGATGACATGGGTTTCGGCCGTATTGGCGCGATGCACCAGATCATCGGCGCCGATGCGCCGCGCCTTGACCGACGCCCGGGCGACGGGCTCCACCGGTTCACGCGCGGCGAAAAGTGCGTCGTCGACAACACGGCCCCCGCAAAGCACGATTTCGGCGTTGCAGCCCTCCAGGCTGTCGATCACCACCAGGTCGGCCCGCCAGCCAGGCGCGACCAGCCCCCGGTCATGCATGCGGAAGGCGCGCGCGGCCGAGACGGAGGCGGCACGATAGACGGCCAGCGGCGGAGCGCCGCAGGCAATCGCGTGGCGGATCATGTAGTCGAGATGGCCGTGCTCGGCGATATCGAGCGGATTGCGGTCATCGGTGCACAGGGCGATGAAGGGCGAGTTCCGCTCCGTGATGACCGGCATAAGCGCATCGAGATCCTTGGACACGGACCCTTCACGAATGAGGATGTGCATGCCCTTGGACAGCTTTTCCAGCGCTTCGGCTGCGGTGGTCGTCTCATGGTCGGTGCGGATGCCGGCGGCCAGGTAGCCATTGAGCGGCAGGCCGCGCACCAATGGAGCATGGCCGTCCATGTGGCGGCCGGCGAAAGCCTCCAGCTTGGCCATGCAGGCGGGATCGCAGGCCAGCAGGCCCGGATAATTCATGAATTCCGCCAGACCTATGACCTTGGGATGATCCATGAACGGCACGAGATCGGCGGCCTCCAGCCGTGCGCCGGCCGTCTCCATCTCCGTGGAGGGCACGCAGCTTGACAGTTGCACGCGCAGGTCCATGGCCACGCGTCCGGCGCATTCCAGGAAGTAGCGGATGCCTTCGGCGCCGGCGACATTGGCGATCTCGTGGGGATCGCAGATGGCCGTCGTCACGCCGCGCGGCAGGACGCAGCGGTCGAATTCGAACGGCGTGACGAGCGAGCTCTCGACATGGAGATGGGTATCGATGAAGCCCGGCACGACGATCCGCCCGGTGATGTCGATCTCGCGCTCGCCCTCGTAGGACGCGCAGGTGCCTACGATCGTGTCACCGCATATGGCGATGTCGCCCTCCAGCAGCGCGCCCGAGACGAGATCGAACAGCCGGCCACCCTTCAAAACCAGATCGGCCCGGACAGCGCCCTGCCCTTGCCTGATGCGTCTCGCCAGTTCACCTTCCGTCATTCCAAGCACCGCCTTTCCTGTCCGCTCCGTCGCCATTGGACCGAAAAGCGGCAAGGCTTGCAATGGCGGCTCCGCCGTCCGGCAAAGAAAAAACCCGGCGCAAGCAGTGCCGGGTTTTCACAAGTCAAACGTGGTGGACGAATGTCAGTTGACCGCGTCCTTCAGGCCCTTGCCGGCGGAGAACTTCGGCACGTTGCGTGCCGGAATCTCGACAGCCTTGCCGGTCTGGGGGTTGCGGCCGGTCGTCGCTTCGCGGCGCGAAACGGAGAAATTTCCGAAACCGACGAGGCGCACGTCGCCGCCGTTCTTCAGTTCCGCAGTGATGGCATCAAAAACCGCATCGGTCGCCGACTGCGCATCGGCCTTGGAAAGACCCGCCTTTTCCGCAACCGCGGCAACAAGTTCGTTCTTGTTCATTGAAAGTCCCTTTGTCGTTAGTGGTCCTCTACCGGGAATACGACTCAACCGGCTGCGCAGGACCTTAGGCAGATGTGGCCGTCAAACAAGCAGAAAACGTATAAGCACTGCCGCAAATCCCCGGTTTTCTGGGGTTTTCAAACAAAAAGCCGGGTCAGGGACCCGGCTTTTCATCATTTTCCGCAATCTGGCTGTCAATGGGCCACGCCGACCGCCTCGCCCGGTTCCTCGGGCTTGGAGGGCGGAGCATCCACCGGCTCGACCCATTCAATGGCCTCGGGCATGCGCACCAGCGCATGTTCAAGGACCTCGCCGGCACGGCTGACCGGCACGATCTCCAGGCCTTCCTTGACGTTGTCGGGGATCTCGGGGAGGTCCTTGGCATTGTCCTCGGGGATCAGCACCTTCTTGATGCCGCCGCGATGAGCCGCCAGGAGCTTTTCCTTGAGACCGCCGATGGGGAGGACGCGGCCGCGCAGCGTGATCTCGCCTGTCATGGCCACGTCCTTTCGCACCGGAATGCCGGTGAGAACCGAGACGATGGCCGTCATCATGGCGATGCCGGCGGACGGGCCGTCCTTCGGCGTCGCGCCTTCCGGAACGTGGACGTGGATGTCACGCTTGTCGAAGAGCGGCGGCTCGATGCCGAAATCGATGGCCCGCGAGCGGACATAGGATGCCGCCGCCGAAATCGATTCCTTCATCACGTCGCGCAGGTTGCCGGTGACCGTCATCTTGCCCTTGCCGGGCATCATGACACCCTCGATCGTCAGCAGTTCGCCGCCGACCTCGGTCCATGCCAGCCCCGTGACGACACCCAGCTGATCCTCGCCCTCGGCCTGGCCGTAGCGGTAGCGCGGCACGCCGAGATAGTCGTGGATATTGGCGTCGGTCACCTCCACGGACTTGATCTTGTCCTTGAGGATGGTGGTCACGGCCTTGCGGGCCAGCGTCATCAGTTCGCGCTCGAGGTTACGCACGCCGGCTTCCCGGGTATAGGTGCGGATGATCGAGCGGATCGCCTCGTCGGTGACGGAGAACTCCTTCGGCTGGAGCGCGTGGTCACGCACCGCCTTGGGCAGAAGGTGCCGCTTGGCGATCTCCACCTTCTCGTCCTCGGTGTAGCCGGCGATCCGGATGATCTCCATGCGGTCCATCAACGGGCCGGGAATGTTGAGCGTGTTGGCCGTGGTGATGAACATGACCGGCGACAGGTCGTATTCCACTTCCAGGTAGTGGTCCATGAAGTGGGAATTCTGTTCCGGATCCAGCACTTCCAGCAGGGCCGACGACGGGTCGCCACGGAAATCCATGCCCATCTTGTCGATCTCGTCGAGCAGGAAGAGCGGATTGGCCTTGCCGGCCTTCTTCATCGACTGCATGACCTTGCCGGGCATTGAGCCGATATAGGTGCGCCGGTGGCCGCGGATCTCGGCCTCGTCCCGCACGCCGCCAAGGGCCATGCGGATGTATTCGCGACCCGTCGCGCGGGCAATCGACTTGGCAAGCGAGGTCTTGCCGACGCCGGGCGGGCCGACGAGGCACAGGATCGGACCCTTCAGCTTGTTCTGGCGCGACTGGACGGCGAGATACTCGACGATGCGGTCCTTGACCTTGTCGAGGCCGAAATGATCCTCGTCCAGGACCTTCTGGGCGTAGTTCAGGTCCTTCTTGACCTTGGACTTCTTGCCCCAGGGCAGCGAAAGCAGCGTGTCGAGATAGTTGCGCACGACCGTCGCCTCGGCCGACATGGGCGACATGGAGCGCAGCTTCTTGAGTTCGGCCTGGGCCTTCTCGCGCGCCTCCTTCGACAGCTTGGTCTTGTTGATGCGCTCTTCCAGTTCGGACGCCTCGTCGCGGCCGTCCTCGCCCTCGCCGAGTTCCTTCTGGATCGCCTTCATCTGCTCGTTGAGATAGTATTCGCGCTGCGTCTTCTCCATCTGGCGCTTGACGCGGCTGCGGATACGCTTCTCGACCTGGAGCACGGAGATTTCCGCCTCCATGTAGCCCATCGCCTTTTCCAGGCGCGTCTTGACGGAGAGCGTTGCGAGCATCTCCTGCTTCTCGTTGATCTTGATGGCCAGGTGCGAGGCCACCGTGTCGGCAAGCTTGGAGAAGTCCTCGATCTGCGAGGCGGCGCCCACGACCTCGGGCGAGATCTTCTTGTTGAGCTTCACATAGTTCTCGAAATCGGCCACGACCGAGCGGGCGAGTGCTTCAAGCTCGATCTCTTCCTCGGCCGGTTCATCGAGGAGTTCGATATCGGCCTCGTGGAAATCCTCGCGCCCGGTGAAGGCCTTCACCTGCGCGCGGGCACTGCCTTCCACAAGCACCTTCACGGTGCCATCGGGCAGTTTCAGAAGCTGGAGAACGGTGGCCAGCGTGCCGATATCGTAGATCCCGTCGGGACCCGGATCGTCAACGGAGGCGTCCTTCTGGGTGGCAAGCAGGATCTGCTTGTCGCCGCCCATCACATACTCAAGCGCACGGATCGACTTTTCGCGTCCCACGAAAAGCGGCACGATCATGTGGGGGAAAACCACGATATCGCGCAGCGGCAGGACGGCATAACGGCCATTCGCGGCCTCGATACCCCCGGTGTGCGTCAATTCCGACATGTCTTTTCCTTCCTGGCTCCTTGCGGGCCTTGCTGCAACGCTCCAAGCCGCCCCTTCGTGGCAGCGGGCTTCCTGCGTCCATCGCGACCGGCAATATCCGGTCCCTGAGGCTAAGGTGGAGAACGCGCATCCTCTTTTCAAGGCAACGCACATACACTCGGTTCCCGACACTAACCCGGCGCGGTTCACGCGCCAATTCCTGCACGGTCTTCAACTGCCGTTTTCCCGGTCGAAACCACAGGAAAAGGCGGACCGGCCGGCCCGCCCTTCGCAATCCAGCCAGTGCAACGGCTATCAGGCCGACGTCTTGCCCTTGGCTTCCTCGCGCTCCGCATAGATGTAGAGCGGACGGGCATTGCCGGCCACGACCTCGTCTGAGATCACCACTTCCTGCACGCCTTCCAGCGAGGGCAGTTCGAACATGGTGTCGAGCAGGATGGCCTCCATGATGGAGCGAAGGCCGCGGGCGCCGGTCTTGCGGTCGATGGCCTTGCGCGCGATGGCGCGCAGCGCGTCCTCGTGGAAGGTCAGTTCCACGTTCTCCATCTCGAACAGGCGCTGATACTGCTTCACCAGGGCGTTCTTCGGCTCCGACAGGATCTGGATGAGCGCGTCCTCGTCGAGATCCTCCAGCGTGGCAAGCACCGGCAGGCGGCCGACGAATTCGGGGATGAGGCCGAACTTCAACAGGTCTTCCGGCTCGACGAGGCGGAACAGTTCGCCCGTGCGGCGGTCCTCAGGGTTCTCGACGCTGGCGCCGAAACCGATGGAGGTCTTGCGGCCGCGATCGGAAATGATCTTGTCGAGGCCCGCGAACGCACCGCCACAGATGAACAGGATGTTGGAGGTGTCGACCTGCAGGAATTCCTGCTGGGGATGCTTGCGCCCGCCCTGGGGCGGCACGGAGGCGACGGTGCCTTCCATGATCTTGAGCAGGGCCTGCTGCACGCCTTCGCCTGACACGTCGCGCGTGATCGAAGGGTTGTCCGACTTGCGCGAGATCTTGTCGATCTCGTCTATGTAGACGATGCCGCGCTGGGCGCGCTCGACATTGTAGTCGGCCGACTGGAGCAGCTTCAGTATGATGTTCTCGACATCCTCGCCCACATAGCCCGCCTCGGTCAGCGTGGTGGCGTCGGCCATGGTGAAGGGCACGTCGATGATGCGCGCCAGCGTCTGGGCCAGCAGCGTCTTGCCGCAACCCGTCGGACCGATCAGCAGGATGTTGGACTTGGCCAGTTCAACGTCCTGGTTCTTCTGGGCGTGGGCCAGACGCTTGTAGTGATTGTGGACGGCCACCGAGAGAACGCGCTTGGCATGCTTCTGGCCGATCACGTAATCGTCAAGCACGTCGAGGATTTCCTGCGGCGTCGGCACGCCCTCGGACGACTTCACCATCGAGGATTTGTTCTCCTCGCGGATGATGTCCATGCACAGTTCGACGCATTCATCGCAGATGAACACCGTCGGCCCGGCGATCAGCTTGCGCACCTCGTGCTGGCTCTTGCCGCAGAACGAGCAGTAAAGCGTGTTCTTGGAATCGCCGCCGTTGCCGCTGACTTTGCTCATGTCACCTGTCCTTCCGAGCGTTCCTTCAGGATGTCCGCCCATTCCGCCAACAAACGGGAACGGCAAGACCACGATCCGGAATCACCATTCCAGCGAGCCAAACACAAAATCCGGAACCCGGCAATGACCCGCAAATCAACCATGAAACCTAATACCCACGGTTTCAACATATACTTAACGTAGGCGGTTTGGTGGCAATTGCCAGCATCCGGCCCCGTATTTGCCAGCGCCGGGCTACCGGCCCGGGCGTGCAAAGGACACGGCGCCTACGCGCCGGCGCCTTCCACCGCCTCGCGGTTGGTGATGACACGGTCGATGAGCCCCCATCCCTTCGCCTCATCGGCGGTCATGAAGTGGTCGCGGTCGAGCGTCTTCTCGACGGTCTCGTAGTCATTGCCGGTATGCGTGACGTAGACCTCGTTCAGGCGGCGCTTCAGCTTGATGATGTCCTGGGCATGGCGCTCGATGTCGGAGGCCTGGCCGGAGAAGCCGCCGGAGGGCTGGTGCACCATGATGCGCGCGTTCGGCGTGGCAAAGCGCATGTCCTTGTGGCCCGCGCAGAGCAGCAGCGAGCCCATCGAAGCGGCCTGCCCGATGCACAGCGTGGAGACCGCAGGCTTGATGAACTGCATCGTGTCGTAGATGGCCATGCCGGAGGTCACGACGCCGCCGGGCGAATTGATGTAGAGCGAGATTTCCTTCTTCGGGTTTTCCGCTTCCAGGAAAAGCAGCTGGGCGCAGACGAGCGTTGCCATGCCATCCTCGATCGGGCCGGTGATGAAGATGATCCGCTCCTTCAGGAGGCGCGAAAAGATGTCGTAGGCGCGCTCGCCGCGGTTGGTCTGCTCCACGACCATGGGCACGAGGTTCATGGCGGTTTCGACGGGGTCCCTCATCGCGATCATCTTCCTTTGTCGGGCTGGGCCGGACGGGCGGACGCCCGGGGCCATGAATCAATGTGCTTCGTTTCTCGCCCTAAATAAGGGCTTGGCCCGCCGCCGCGCAAGGGCGGCTGCAAGGCCGGACGGCGATTAAAGGCCGCAAGCGCGCCTGCCAAGCCGTTTGCCACAGGGAAACTCCGGGAAAGCTAATTTACCGTGAATGGCCTTAAGGGCCCGCCGTCCGGACATGCCCACCTCTTTTCGCGCGCCACGAGGGGCGTATAAAAGGCGCCATGACCCCAGCCCTGCCCCCCTCCTTCCGGCTTGATGGCCATTGCTTGCATCTCGATCCGCACGACGATGTCTTCGTACAGGACCCTTATGCGGCCTATCGCCACCTGCATCGCCATGCGCCCGTCTTCTTCTGGGAAGACTACGGGCTGTGGTGCGTGGCCGGCCATGCGCAGGTCAACGCCCTGCTGCGCGACCGGCGGCTCGGACGGGAAAACCGCTGGGGCCCGCCCATGGCCTGCGGCCCGGAACGGGCGCATCTGGCCGCCTTCGACGCGGTCGAGCGTCATTCACTGCTCGAGCGCGAACCGCCGGTGCATACGCGTCTGCGCGCGCTGGTCAACAAGGCGTTCGTGTCCCGGCAGGTCGAGCGGCTTCGCCCCGCCATCCGTGCGCTGGCCGCGGAACTCGCCGACGGGCTGCAACCGGGTGACGACATCATCGAGCATTTCGCAACGCCGGTTCCGGTGGCCGTCATTGCCGACATGCTGGGCGTGCCGCGCGCGATGGGGCCGCAACTGGTTTCCTGGTCGCACCGCATGGTGGCGATGTACATGCATGGCCGCACGCGCGCGGACGAGGACAGCGCCAATGCGGCGGCTGTGGAATTCTCTGCCTACTTGCGCGGTCTCATTGCCGGGCGGCGTGCAGGGGAAGGCGATGACCTGATTTCCGTTCTCATGGCGGCCCGCGACCATGGCAACAAGCTGTCGGAGGACGAACTCGTCACCTCGGTGATCCTGCTGCTCAATGCCGGCCATGAGGCAACGGTTCACCAGATGGGCAATGCAATCCGCACGATCCTTGCACAGGGCGGCGATCCGCGGCGGTTCTTCGCAACAGGCGCGCAGGCGGCCGAAACCGTGGAGGAATGCCTGCGCTTCGATGCGCCGCTGCACATGTTCACGCGCCATGCCTATGAGCCCGTGGACATCGGTCCGGTGACGCTTCAGCCCGGCCAGCAAGTGGGCCTGCTGCTGGGCGCCGCCAACAGGGATCCGGCCGCATTCGAAGCGCCGGATGCGTTGCGGCCCGGCCGGAACGATCAGAAGAACGTCACGTTCGGCGCGGGCATTCATTTCTGCATCGGCGCCCCGCTTGCGCGGCTGGAATTGCAGGAAGCGCTGGCCGTGCTGTTCCACCGTCATCCGGACCTGCGCCTCGCCGAACCGGCGCGCTACCGCGACGCCTATCATTTCCACGGACTGGACCGGCTGGTGATGGGCTGACCGAAGGCCGGCTTGCGCAACCCTGGCAATGCATTGCGGCGCAATATTCAACTTAAGGTTTTTTATCAGCACAAAATGATTCAACCTCTTGATGCAGACGTTGAACGCTGAGGCGGCCAATGGCGGCCCAGGCCTGCCGGCCGGCCGGTCATGTGTGAACGGCTGCCGAACCAATCACTGCAATTTCCGGCAGTTGTGCCGGGAGCTACATCTTATGGTTGATATACATGATGTGTCGATTCAACCTTTTGATGCATCCGATGAACCCGGCGCTTCAGCTACAACCTTATGACGTAATCCTTGCGTGTCGTTTCAAGCACTTCCCAGGTGCCCCTGAAGCCAGGACGCAGGATGAAACTGTCGCCGGCCTTGACGCGGATCGCGCCGCCGCCATCCTCGGCAATCACCGAGACGCCTTCCAGGATGCGGCAATACTCCCACTCGTCATAGGCGATGCGCCATTTGCCGGGCGTCGATTGCCAGATTCCGCAATAGAGACCGTCGCGCTCCTCCAGGTTCCAGGTCGTGTGAACGGGGTCGCCGGCGATCACCCTGGCGGGGTCCGGGCGCGAGACCTCCGCGTCCACGGACGCCGCGACGCGCAGAAAGAAGGGTTCGGTCATGAAATGCCTCCGCGCGGCCCTGGCCGTGCCATCACCAGCCGATGGACAGGCCGCGATGATCATAGAGGCCGCCGGAATGCTCCGGCGTCAAGGCGTCGATGACTCCCAGCAGGTCGGCAGCAGCCACTTCCGGCGGCCGCACGTCAAGTCCGGCCTTGGCGAAGGGCGCGGAGAGCGGGCTTTCCACGGTGCCCGGATGCAGCGCCACGCAGACGGCGCCGGGGTTCTTTCGCGCCAGTTCGATGGATGCGGTGCGCACGAGCTGGTTCAGCGCCGCCTTCGACGCACGATAGGCATGCCAGCCGCCCAGGCGGTTGTCCGAAATGGAACCGACGCGGGCAGAGAGCGTGGCGAAGGCGGATTTTCCCTCGCGCGCCAGCAGCGGCAGGAAATGTTTCATCAGCAGCGCCGGTCCGATGGCATTGATCGCGAAGGCGCGGGCCATATGCACAGGATCGATCTGGCGGATCGACTTTTCCGGCATGAAGCCGGCGCCATGGAGGAAGCCAGTCGCATCGATGACAAGGCGCAGCGGGAGGCCGGTTGACTTGAGGTGCGCGGCGGCGGCTTCGATGGTTGCCTCATCGGTGATGTCGAGGGCCGGATCCGACCGGCGGGACAGGCGCATCACACGCGAAAACCGCCCGGAAGCCTCCAGGCGGTCTGCAAGCGCGCCACCCATGGCGCCCGACGATCCGATGACGGCGGCCATGCCGCCCGCAGGATAGCTTTCCATGCGAGCGACCTGGCGCGAAACGCCAGAAGATCAAGCCTTGGCGAGCGCCTGCTCGATGTCGGCGATGATGTCGTCAGCATTCTCGATGCCGATGGACAGGCGGATGACGTCGTTGCCGGCGCCGGCGGCAGCCCGCTGCTCCTCGGAAAGCTGGCGGTGCGTGGTGGAGGCCGGATGGATGACCAGCGAGCGGGTATCGCCGATATTGGCCAGGTGCGAGAGCATGTCGAGGCCCTCGACAAAGCGGATCCCCGCCTCGTATCCGTCCTTCAGGCCGAAGGTGAAGACCGCGCCGGCGCCCTTGGGCGAATACTTCTTCTGCAGCGCGTGGTTCGGGTCGTCGGCAAGGCCGGGATAGGAGACCCAGGCCACCTTGTCCTGCTTCGTCAGCCAGGTGGCGACCTTCAGCGCATTCTCGCAGTGGCGATCCATGCGCAATGGCAGCGTCTCGATGCCGGTCAGGATCTGGAACGCGTTGAAAGGCGAGATGGTGGGGCCGAAATCGCGCAGGCCGAGCACGCGGCAAGCGATGGCGAAGGCGAAATTGCCGAAGGTCTCGTGCAGCACCATGCCGCCATATTCGGGCCGCGGGCCAGAGAGCATCGGATAGTTGCCGGAGGCCGACCAGTCGAACGTGCCGCCATCGACGATGATGCCGCCCATGGAATTGCCATGGCCGCCCATGAACTTGGTCAGCGAATGGACAACGATGTCGGCGCCGTGCTCCAGCGGGCGCACGAGATAAGGCGTCGCCATGGTGTTGTCGACGATGAGCGGCAGGCCGTGCTTGTGGGCCACTTCGGCGATGGCCGCGATATCGGTGAAGGTGCCGCCCGGATTGGCAAGGCTCTCGATGAAGACGGCCTTGGTCTTGTCATCGATCTGCTTTTCGACCTCGGCGGGGTTCATGGCATCGGCCCAGCGGACCTCCCAGCCGAAGTTCTTGAAGGAATGGCCGAACTGGTTGATCGATCCGCCATAGAGGCGGCGCGCGGCGACGAAGTTGTCGCCGGGCTGCATGATGGTGTGGAAGACCAGAAGCTGCGCGGCATGGCCGGACGCCGTGGCAAGCGCCGCCGTGCCGCCTTCCAGCGCGGCGACACGCTCTTCCAGCACCGCCTGTGTGGGGTTCATGATGCGGGTGTAGATATTGCCGAAGGCCTTGAGGCCGAAGAGCGAGGCCGCATGGTCCGCGTCATTGAAGACATAGGACGTGGTCTGGTAGATCGGCGTGGCGCGCGCGCCCGTGGCCGGGTCCGGGGCTGCGCCGGCATGGACGGCAAGGGTTTCGAAACCTGGTGTACGCTGAGACATGATCCCTCCCGAAAGGTGCGTCGTGAAAAAGGCGTCGCCACCTTATCCGACAGAGAACGGACAAGGTCAAAGGCGATTGTCAGGCGGTGGTGGCGCGCTGGCGCAATGCCATTCCTCAAAACAGGCACGCGCGGCAAAATCATGCCCCGAAAAGGCAGGTTGCGAAAAAGCCGCCGGTTTCACACGGCTGTCATGTCCGGGCCTTAACAGTAGCCACGCCGGAAGCGGCCAGCCACGGATGAACTGGCAGCCGCCCGGCATCCGGCCCGACGGATACGGGCCGCGGGGAAGCGGGGTTCAGCCCCGCTTTTTTGCTTCTTGCGCCCGGCCCTTGAAAAGATGCCCGGCCGTTAATATCTTGTTAATCATTCGGACCGACACTGGTCTGACGATCTGCTGCGGCAAACCACGGATGTACTGGCAGTCAGCGCAGATCGGCGCCCGGACCGAAAATCCGGGCAGCGGAAGCGGGGTTTGAAACAGCCCCGCTTTTTGTTTGCCTGCATGTCAGCCCAGGGATGGCCGCGCAAATGCCGCGATGGCGACGACCAGCAGCATGGCAGCGGCCATGCCCATGTTGATGATGCGGTGCGTGCGGGGCTTCAGGTCGAGACGGTGCAGCCAGACACCGGCCGACAGCCAGACAAGATGCACCGGAATCCAGAAGGCATTGAGCAGGAAAAGCTTGATCGCCGTCTCGGCCATCAGGCTTTCCGGCATGAAGGGAAAGCCGGTGAACAGCGCCGTGTTGACCACATAGGCCTTGGGATTGACGAACTGGAGCAGGAAGCCACCGAGAAAGCCCGGCGGGCGCTCGGAATGGATGAACGCGATGCGCGAACCGGCAAAGGCGATCTTTGCAGCCAGGTAGAGCAGATAGGCGGTTGAAACGGCAAACAGGGCAAAGCGCAGCGCCGGGTAGAGTTCCAGCACCGCAGCCATGCCGGAAATCACCGCCAGCGCGACGACCATGTTGCCGCTGAACAGGCCGGCGACATAGGCAAGGCCGGGCCGGAAGCCGTAACCGGCGCCGACACCGGCGGCGGACAGCACGCCGGGGCCAGGCGTTATCAGCAGAAAAAAGACGGCCAGGACAAATGCACCCATGGGCCGGGTCAGCCCTTGCGGATGCCGAAGCTCTGGAACCCTTCGCGCAGGACCGGGCGGGGCGAGGAAATCTGGCCGGAATTGACGCCGTTCCAGCCGATCTCGCGCGCAAGCCGGGCATATTCGATCTTCGGACAACGGTTCATGACGACGCGAATGCCTTCCGCTTCCAGCCGCGCGGCGCTTTCCTCATCGCGCACGGTCAACTGCATCCAGACCACTTTCGGACGCCACGGCAGTGCCAGGATCTCGTCGGTGATGCCGGGCACGGCGGCCGATGCGCGGAAAATGTCGATCATGTCGACCGGTTCCGGCAGGTCGGCCAACGAGGCATAAGTCATTGCCCGGTCGATCGTCTTGCCGGCATGGCCCGGATTGATGGCCTGGACTGTGTAGCCCTTGTCGATCAGGTATTTGAGCACGAAGAAGGACGGCCGGACCTCGTTGGCGGACGCGCCGACGATGGCCACGGTCTTCACGTCGTTCAGGATGCCCGCGATGTAGGCGTCGTCATAATGGTCGTGATTCATCTCGGTCCTTCCGCTGGCGTCGTGCAACACCTGCACAGGGGAACGCGGGCGGTCAAGCGCCGGTTTCATGCCGGCAATGGCATGAAACCGTTTTCGTCATTGGGCGCGAAGGGATTGAAGGCCAGTTCCCACAAATGCCCGTCGGGATCGGCGAAATAGCCGGAGTAGCCGCCCCAGAAGACCTTTTCCGGCGGCTTTGTCGCCGTAGCGCCGCAGGCAATCGCATGGGCGAAGGCCGCATCGACGTCCGCTTCGCTGTTGAAATTCTGGGCGATTGAAACGCCGGAGAAGCCCGGAGCGCTGTTCTCCACGCCCGCATCTGCCGCCAGATCGGCACGGCCGAACAGGCCGAGGACCGTTCCCTCAAGCCGAAAGAAGGTGACGCTGTCATTGGAGGCCGAGGATTTCACGAAGCCAAGGCGCTCGTAGAAGGCCGTGGACGCGGCGACATCGGCCACGCCCAGCGTGACCATGGTCAGGCGGGGAGCAAATCGTCCATCCATTGGCACCACGTCCTTTCTGTGCTATTTTTTGTACGGTTTATCGTACAAGGATCAGGTCGATGGGCATTGTCAGTCAATCCGAATTCAGGGCCAATCTGGCAAAGTATCTCGATCAGGTCGAGCGCGACAACAAGGAACTGATCGTGACCAGGCAAGGGAAAAGCCCGCTTGTGGTCATGCCGCTTGAGGAACTGGAAAGCTGGAAGGAAACGCTGCACCTGATGGGCAGCAAGGCCAATGCCGTGCGCCTTTCCGAAGCCGTGGACCGGTTGCGAACAGGCGAGGCCATTGACAAGAGCGACAGCGACCTCGGCCTGTAAAGCATGCGGATCCAGTTCGACCCACTCGGCTGGGACGATTTTTGCCACTGGATCGAGACCGACCCGAGAACGCTGGCACGCCTGCGCGAAATCATCCGCGACACGCGCCGCAACCCGTTTTCCGGGATTGGCAAGCCGGAGCCTCTCAAAGGCGAATGGCAAGGTTTCTGGTCACGACGAATCACGCGCGAGCATCGTCTGGTTTACCGTGTCACCGGTACAGGCGACACACAGATCCTGCAAATTGCCATGTGCCGATACCATTATGAGCGGCGTTGACTCAGGGGGTCACTCCCCCTTCCACTCCGCTTCGCGCTTTTCGAAGAAGGCGGCGAGTCCCTCATCGGAATCATGCGTCATGAAACCGTCGACCATGACCCGGTTGGTATGGTCATAGGCTTCGGAGAGCCGCATGTCGGCCTGTTCGTAAAAGGCCTGCTTGCCGCGGGCGATGGCAACCGGCGACTTGGACGCGATGGCGGCGGCGTATTTCTCCACGACCTGATCCAGATAATCGGCGGGCACCACCCGGTTGACGAGGCCGAAATCGCGCGCCGTCTGCGCATCAATCATCTCACCGGTCAGCAGCATCTCCATGGCGTGCTTGCGCCCGACATTGCGCGACAGCGCCACCATGGGAGTCGAGCAGAAACCGCCGAGATTGACGCCCGGCGTGCAGAAGGTCGACCGGTCGGAGGCGATCGCCAGGTCGCAGGAGGCGACAAGCTGGCAACCGGCGGCGGTTGCTATGCCATCCACCTTGGCGATGACCGGCTTGGGATGGCGCACGATCGCCTTCATCATGGCCGAGCAGGCATGGAACAGGCGTTCCAGGAACAGGCGCCCGCCGTCGCCATCATTGGCGCGATGGGCCTTCATTTCCTTGAGGTCATGGCCGGCACAGAAGATCTTGCCGGAGGAGGCCAGCACGATGACATTCACGCTGCGGTCAAGACGGGCTTCGTCAAGCGTCGCGTGCAGTTTCGCGATGGCCGCCGAGGACAGGGAGTGGGCGGGCGGATTGTCCAGTTCGATGGTCAACACCTTGCCCGACCGGCTTGTGCGGACAAGCTCGGGCGCCCGGATGTCCGCCTGTTTCGGCTGCGCTGTCATTCTTGCTCCTCCCTTTCCTTCCGTCCGACCCTACCGGTTGCCGAGCACCGAATCCAGCCGTTCGACATGGGGACGGACCGCGTCGAGATTGGCCTGCGAGGGACGCAGGCCGTCGATCTGGCTGCGCGCGTCCGCCAGATTGGCCAGCAATTCGGCGCGCACATCCTCGGAAATGCCCTGCATGGCGCGAATCTCGGCCTCCGCGGCATCCAGGTCATCGGAATTTGGCGGATCGATGATCCATTGGCGGGCCAGCATGATCGACTGCGCCGTCATGAACCAGTCCTCGAAGCCCGACCAGCCTGCAGCCTTTACCTGGCTTTCCAGCCGCGCCACGGCATCGGCGCTTTCGACCAGATAGGCCAGTTCATCCATCACCGCATCCGGGTCGCCCGGCTCGTACTGGTCGTCGAGTTCGGTGAACACCGCCTCCACGTTTTCCCAGCTTTCCAGGAAACGGAGCACCGTTCCTGGCGTCAATGGCACCTGGGCCATCGTTTCGCTCGCCGCCGGCGCTGTCACGCCGGTTCCCTCGGCCGTGGCGACCGAACCCGATGACAGAACAGCCAAGCCCAGCGCCGATGCCGCCGCCAGCCCGATCATGCTTGAACGCATTTTCCCTCTCCCCTCCGGCGGCCCGCAAACCGGCCGCGCCTTCCTGCCCGCGCCAAGATCTATCGGCTGTCATCCGGCTTGGAAAGCGTGATTTTCGTGTTACGAATACGTCAATGCGCGGCAATATCGCCGTTGCCCGGAGGGAGGAACCATGGCCAAGGTCTTGTACGAAAAGGACGGGCGGATCGGGCGGATCACACTCAACCGTCCGGACGTCCTGAACGCCATCGACGACGAACTGCCGCGGGAACTGGCGGCCTGCGTCGAGGAGGCCAATGCGGACCCCGGCGTGCATGTGATCGTGCTTTCGGGCGCCGGCCGGGCCTTTTGCGCGGGCTACGACCTGACCTATTACGCGGAAGCGGCCGCCGGGGACGGCAATGCGGTGACCCAGGAAATGCCCTGGGACCCCATGAAGGACTATGCCTTCATGATGCGCAACACCGAACTGTTCATGAGCCTGTGGCGGTCCTACCGGCCGGTCGTCTGCAAGGTGCATGGTTTCGCGGTGGCCGGCGGCTCCGACATCGCGCTGTGTTCCGACATGATCGTGATGGCCGAGGACGCGGAGATCGGCTACATGCCGGTGCGCGTGTGGGGCTGCCCGACGACGGCCATGTGGGTCTACCGCCTCGGGCCGGAAAGGGCCAAGCGGATGCTGTTCACCGGCGACCGGATCAAGGGCAAGGAGGCCGAACGCCTCGGTCTCGTCCTCAAGGCCGTGCCGGCCGCCGATCTTGACGCGGAGGTGGAGCGGCTGGCCGAACGCATGGCCACGGTGCCGGTCAACCAGCTGATGATGCAGAAACTCGTCGTCAACCAGGCCATCGAGGCGATGGGCCTGAAACAGACGCAGATGTTCGCCACCGTTTTCGACGGGATCACGCGCCATTCGCCGGAAGGCCTGAACTTCAAGGCCCGGGCGGAATCCCAGGGCTGGAAACAGGCGGTGCGCGAGCGCGATCTCGGCACGTTCGACTGGACCGAAAACCGCCCGGTCAATCCGCGCGGCGGCGGCTGAGCCGGCCTGCGCGCCCCCTTCCCCATCCTTCCAGCCAACCACAAGACCGCAGGATCATGACCAAGCACTCCCTTGCGCCCGTGATGGACGCCGACGAACTCAATGCCTTCCTCAAGGAGGTCTACCCGCAGCTCAACGAGGACTTCGCCGCCTATGTCGTCACCGAGATCGGCCCCGGTACGGCGCGGGTTCGCCTGAACGCCGACCATCGCCACCTGCGGCCCGGCGACACGGTGTCCGGGCCGGCGCTCTTCACGCTGGCGGATATCGGCGGCTATGCCTGCGTCCTGTCCCATGTCGGACGCGAGGCGCTGGCAGTGACCACCAATCTCAACATCAATTTCATGCGCAAGGCCGAGGCGGGGCCGGTGGACGGGCTGTGCCGCATCCTGAAACTGGGCCGCAGCCTGATGGTCTTCGACATCGAGATGGTGTCGGCGGGCCATGTCGTGGCCCACGCCACGGGCACCTATTCCATCCCCCCGAAGCGCTAGATACATGTGGTAAAATATTACCACATTTCCAAGCCTCTGTTTTTGCTGCAATATTCCGTCACCGATGGATTTAGGGGCGCTTGACGGCTCATGGTGGCTCGCTTATAAGCGCGGCAACTGCGGTCCGGTGTCCGGGCCGCCGTTTGTTTTGGCGCATGGCGCCGGAACGCAAGCAACAAGAATCGCCGCCGGCAGGGGCCCTGGCCCCGAAGGCGGACCAGTTGAGAGAAACCACGATGAAAACCTTTTCGCAGAAGCCGGCGGAAGTGGAAAAGAAGTGGATCCTGATCGACGCCGAAGGGCTCGTTCTCGGCCGCCTTGCCACCATCGTCGCAAACCGCCTGCGCGGCAAGCACAAGGCCACCTTCACCCCGCATGTCGATGACGGCGACAACGTCATCATCGTCAATGCCGAGAAGGTGAAGCTGACCGGCAAGAAGTACACCGACAAGATGTACTACTGGCACACCGGCCATCCCGGCGGCATCAAGGAGCGCACCGCGCGCCAGATCATCGAGGGCCGCTTTCCGGAGCGCGTCATCGAGAAGGCCGTCGAGCGCATGATCCCGCGCGGTCCGCTCGGACGGCGCCAGATGAAGAACCTGCGCGTCTATGCCGGCACCACCCACCCCCACGAGGCACAGCAGCCCGTCACGCTCGACGTGGCCGCCATGTCCTCCAAGAACACGAAGGGCTGATTTCCATGGCCGATCTGAATTCGCTTGAAGCTCTGGGTGAAGCCACCGGCATGGTGACCGAGGAGGCATCCGCCCCGGTTCACGTGCAGAAGCTCGACGCCCACGGCCGCGCCTATGCCACCGGCAAGCGCAAGGACGCCATTGCCCGCGTCTGGGTGAAGCCCGGCTCCGGCAAGATCATCGTCAACGACAAGACCTACGAGGAATACTTCGCCCGTCCGGTCCTGCAGATGGTGCTGCGCCAGCCGATCGTCGCGGCTTCCCGCGACGGCCAGTACGACATCGTCGCCACGGTCAAGGGCGGCGGCCTGTCCGGCCAGGCCGGCGCGGTGCGTCACGGCATTTCCAAGGCCCTGACCCATTACGAGCCGGAACTGCGCGGCGTCTTGAAGAAGGGCGGCTTCCTGACGCGCGACAGCCGCGTGGTCGAGCGCAAGAAGTACGGCAAGGCAAAGGCCCGCCGGTCCTTCCAGTTCTCCAAGCGCTGACGCGCAGGCGATACTGCCTTCATTCCCGAGAGCCCGGCCATCGCGCCGGGCTTTCTTCTTTTCCGGGGGATTACCGTTCCGGCCGCCTTGCGATGCGCCGGCCAAGCCCGGCCATGACGGGCATTTCAAGCCAGCGGTACATGAAGAGGCTTCCGGCGGCGACCAGTGGCGCGACGGCGAGAAAGACGCACAAGGGCGAGGAAACCGGCAGGCCGGCCGCCGGAAGGACGAGCTTCACGAGCGCCTGGATGACGTAGACATGAAGCAGGTAGGTCGAATAGGACCAGTCGCCGAGCCGGCGCAGCCAGCCGACATGCGCGGTGAAGACGTGGACACCGCCCGCCACGATGAGCGCGGCAGGCATGCCCCAGACCACGAAACGCCATTCCTGGGGCTCTCCCCCGCCCCTCCCCCAGAGCAGGACCACCCCGGCGGCCAGGGCAAGCCAGTAGAGCCACCCCTTTTGCGCGCCATCGCGGCCGCGAAAGGTGGCGTTGTAGACGATGATGCCGAGCGCAAATTCCAGGATGACGGGATCGGTGTAGAAGCGCAGCACCATCCCCGGATCATCGACCCAGCGGCCGGCCATGACGGTGGCGGCAAGAAAGACGGCCAGTCCGTTCAACTGCCTGTCACCTCCCCACCGGACAAAGGCGAAGACGAGCAGGTAAAAGGTCATCTCGTAGTTCAGCGTCCATCCCAGCATGAGGATGGGCTGGTTGCCGCCGCCGATCCCGCCGCTTGGAAGGAACAGGAGGGAGGTGAGCAGATGGCGCCAGTCCGCCTTGACGGTGTTCAGCAGCCAGGGCCAGGCAAGCGCCGTGACGAAGAGCACGATCGTCATGGCATAATAAAGCGGGGCGATGCGGATGAAGCGCCGGACCAGGAAACGGCCATCGACCGGTTCGCCGCGGTCCACGATCATCGCCATCAGGAAGCCGGAGAGCACGAAGAATATGTCGACGCCGACCGCCCCGAGCGCCCATGTGACCGGCGTTCCGGTTTCCGCCGCCACGGAAGCAGTGACGTGATACACAACGACAAGCCAGGCGGCGATGGCGCGCAGATACTGGATGGAACCGAGCATGGGACCGGAATGCGCGGACGCGCCGGCTCCCGGAGAACGGCCCGGATGCCCTGCCTGTCCCACAATGGCTGCGGCCGTCCTGTCCTGTGCCATTCCCGATCCTGCCCGGCGGCCCTCCGTCCCGATTCCGGACAGAGAGGTCTCGTTGCTCCTTCAATCACTTGATTAGCAATTTCTATTCCTTTTGACGGGAAGGCGATCTGCCTTGGCCCCTTCCGGTCCGGTCCGTGATGAGGCATTGTCGCCTGCGAAAAATCCGGGAGCCCTTCATGCCGTCCAAGTCCATCGACCACGCCTTCACCGCCCGCAAGCACACCGGTGCCGCCAGCGACCCGACCTATGCCGGCGCGCTCTCCTTCATGCGCCGGCCCTACACGAAATCCGTGAAGGGGGCCGACGCGGTGGTCTGGGGCATTCCCTTCGACGCGGCGGTCTCCAACCGTCCGGGCGCGCGCTTCGGGCCGCAAGCGATCCGCCGCGCGTCCGCGATCTTCGACAATGATCCGCAATATCCCTTTCACCGCGACCTGTTCGAGGCGATGGCGGTAATCGATTACGGGGATTGCCTGCTGGACTACGGCAACCACCAGAAAACGCCGGGCATCATCGAGCGGGAGGCGGCCAGGATCCTGAAATCCGGTGCCTTCCTGCTGTCGCTGGGCGGCGACCATTTCGTCACGTGGCCGTTGCTCAAGGCCCATGCGGCGAAACATGGCCCGCTGGCCCTGGTGCAGTTCGACGCCCACCAGGATACCTGGGACGACGATGGCAAGCGCATCGACCACGGTTCCTTTGTCGGCCGCGCGGTGCGCGACGGCGTGATCGATCCCGCCCGGTCGATCCAGGTTGGCATCCGCACCCATGCGCCGGAGGATTGCGGCATCGAGATCATCCATGGCTACGATGTGGAGGAGATGAGCGCGGCCGCCATTGCCGGGCGCATCGCGCAGCGCACCGGCGGCGGGCCTGTCTATGTCACCTTCGACATCGACTGCCTCGATCCCGCCTTCGCGCCGGGCACGGGCACGCCGGTGGCGGGCGGGCCATCGTCGGCGAAGATGCTCTCGGTGCTGCGCAACATGAAGGACATCGACATCGTCGGCGCCGACATCGTCGAAGTGGCCCCGGCCTACGACCATGGCGACATCACGGCAATCGCGGGCGCCACCATCGCCATGCATTATCTCGGCCTGCTTGCCGAGCGGCGAGGCGCAAAGTAAACAGCCCCGCAAGCCCCCCCTTTCCAAGCCAAGGCAATATCCATGAGTGCGAAAATCTTCATCGACGGCGAACACGGCACCACCGGCCTGCAGATCCGCGAGCGCCTGGCCGGGCGCACGGACATCACGCTGATGTCGATCCCGATGGAAGAGCGGCGCAACGAGGCGATGCGCGAGAACATGCTCAAGGACGCGGACATCGCCATCCTGTGCCTTCCCGACGACGCCGCGCGGCAGGCGGTGGCGCTGGCCGCCGGTGCCGGTACGCGGTTCATCGATGCTTCGACCGCGCACCGCACCCATCCGGACTGGGTTTTCGGCTTTGCCGAAATGCAGCCGGGCCAGGCGGAACGGATCGCCGGGGCGCAGTTCGTGTCCAATCCCGGCTGCTATTCCACCGGCGCGATTGCCATTCTCGCGCCGCTCGTCCGTGCCGGCCTTCTGCCTGCAGACTATCCGGTGACCATCAACGCCGTCTCCGGCTATAGCGGCGGCGGAAAGCAGATGATCGCGCAGATGGAGGATCCCTCGCGCGACGACGCCATCACGGCCAACCATTTCGCCTATGCCCTGACACTCGGCCACAAGCATGTGCCAGAGATCATGGCGCGCAGCGGCATCACCCGCCGTCCGGTGTTCACCCCTGCGGTCGGCCGGTTTGCGCAGGGCATGCTGGTCAATATCCCGTTGTTCTGCGACCTGATGACCGGCAACCCGTCCATGGCGGCGATCCATGCGGCGCTTGCCGATCATTACGCCGGGCAGGACGTGGTCGAGGTGGTGGCGCCGGACGAAGGCATCGCGATGCCACGCATCGACGCGGAGGAAATGCGCGGGACCGACCGGCTGAAGATCTACGTGCTTGGCACGGAGGGCATGGGCCAGGTCAACGTGATCGCCTCGCTGGACAATCTCGGCAAGGGCGCCTCCGGCGCGGCGGTGCAGAACCTGAACCTGATGACCGGCGCGTGAGGCAGCGCCCGCCCGGCAAGCGGGCGGGTCAATGCCGCACGACGACGTCCGTCTCAGGGCGATAGCTGCCTATGGTGCCGCGCCAATGGGCGACGGCAAAGCCCAGCACGACAAGTGCGGTACCCTGGTGCACGAGACCCCAGAAGAGCGGCACCTGCATGAGCAGCGTGACGATGCCGAAGACCGCCTGCACGACGACCAGCCCTGCCAGCAAAGCGGAACGCCGGGCATGGGTCGATCCGGCATCGCGCTTCATCGTGCGCAGCATGTGGACGATCGCTGCCGCCAGCACGGCATAGGCGCCGAAGCGGTGGATGAACTGCACGGTCTTCGGGTTCTCGAAGGCGTTGATCCACCAGGGGTCCTGCAGCCAGAGCCCGCCGGGCACGAGCGCGCCGTCCATCAGCGGCCAGGTGTTGTAGGCAAGTCCGGCGTCGAGTCCGGCCACCAGGGCGCCGAGGTATATCTGGACGAGGACCAGCAGCACCATCCAGCCGGCGCCCTTGCGCGTCGCGGCGGAGGCCAGGCCGCCGCTGTGCACGGCAAGGCCGCGCGCGACATACATGATGGCGGCGAAGATCACCGAGGCCAGGGTCAGGTGGACGGCAAGGCGGTATTGCGAGACATCGGTGCGTTCCGACAGGCCGGAGGCCACCATCCACCAGCCGACAAAGCCCTGCAGGCCGCCCAGCGCCAGCAGGCCCAGAAGGCGGGGCTTGAGACGGGTTTCCAGCCGTCCGGTCAGCCAGAAGTAGGCGAGCGGCACGGCGAACAGGAAACCGACCATGCGGGCAAGGAAGCGATGGCCCCACTCCCACCAGAAGATGAACTTGAACTCCTCCAGGCTCATGCCCTTGTTGATCTGCTGGTATTCCGGGATCTGGCGGTACTTGGCGAGTTCCTCCTGCCATTCCGCTTCCGACAGCGGCGGAACGATGCCGTGGATCGGCTTCCACTCGGTGATCGAGAGGCCGGAATCGGTCAGGCGTGTCGCGCCACCAACGATAACCAGGGCCAGCAGCCACAGCAGGACGACATAGAGCCAGCGGCGCACCGCGGCGCGATTGCGCGCCTGGCGGTCCAGTATCTCGTAGGGGCGCGGCGAAGGCGAAACGGCCACGGCGGCATCGGTCATCGGCGTATCCAGGTCCGGCTTGCTGAAATCCGCTCCTAACTGACGCAATGGCGCGCGGCTTTCAAGTGCCAGCTTCGCGTGACAGGCTGTCGCGCCCGCAAGACTGTTCCCTTCCGCGCCGGTTTCCAATAGACAACCGGCAAGAAAGATACCGGAACACCGCCATGCCCGTCCGCCTCAAGAAACTTGTCGGTACCGTGCTGCTCGTCCTGCTCGTCGTCGTCTATGCCCTGGTGGCCACGACCGTGGCCGTGGCGCGGCTCGCCGAATCCGGCCCGCTGGTGCATCTGGCCTATTTCCTGTTCACCGGCATCCTCTGGGTGGTGCCGGCCATGTTCATCATAAGCTGGATGAACCGTCCGCCGCGCAAGGGGTGAGCGGTCAAACCGTCACAAGACGCTTGCCACGATTGGCGATCGGCGTGGTGATGCCTGTGAGCATGGTGCGCAGATAGGCCACGGACTGGTAGCGTCCATTGACCGAGATCCGCGGCAATGCGTGCATGTGATGCCTGTGGCCAGCGTCGAGCAGGCCATGGCGGGTGGTCACCGCCGTCCTGAAACCGGCCTTTTGCGCAAGGCCGGTTTCCCGCGGCCCCACTGCCGCCTCGTAGCCATAGGGAAAGGCCATGTGGCACGGGCGCGTGCCCAGTTCGTTTTCCAGCACATCGGCCGCATCGAGGATTTCGGAAAATGCTGTCTCGGTATCGAGCCGGCGAAGATTGTAGTGATGCATGGTATGGGCGCCGACCGTGACGAGCGGATGGGTGGCGAACGACCTCAACTCCCGCCAGGTCATAAGGGCCTCGTCGCCGGCTTTCAGCGCATCCATGCCGGAAACCGCGGCGAGATCGCGGATCAAGGCATCCTGATCCGCTTCGCCGATGCCTGTCGTGAGCCAGCTTTCCAGTTCGATGAAGGCCGTCCGCTTGGCTGCCTGGGTCGAACAGTCGAAATGCACGGCTTCGCCGCGCACCGGGGCATAGAGACCTTCCCGGCGGGCAATGATGTCCTCCAGCACCATCCACCAAAGCGCGATGCGGCGGCTGATCTGCGCGGGCGCGGCATAGACGGTGATCGGCGCCTCGTGACGCTCCAGAACGGGCAGCGCCTCGGTCAGGTTGTCGCGATAGGCGTCATCGGCCGTCAAGGCCAGCAGGCAGCCACCGGGCTCACCGTTTCCAAGATGATCCGCCATCTCGTCCATCGAGACGAAGCGGTAGCCATCGCGCTTGAGTTCCCGGATCAGGCTGTCGAGGAATGCCGGCGTGATCGCCAGATGACTGTTGAAGCCGAGCGGCGAGGTCTGCGCTTCCGTCACGCGATGCAGCATCAGGATGGCGCCGGCACAAGGCGTCATGGCGCGGTAGATGCGCGAAAGACCTGTCCACTTGACGCCATTGAGGATCACCTTGCGGATCACCTCGCCCCTGTCGATCATTCCTTCACCTTTTTCGGATACCCAGACGGGCATGGTTCGGGCGGGATGTCCGGTCTGGATAGCACCGAAGGATTGAAGGATGGTTGATGCATCGGGCGATGCCGCTGATCTGTCCGCCCTCGCGGCGAGACCGGCGGTGCAGGTGGAGACGGGTCCCGAGGCGCATGAACGCCACGCGGCCTTCTGCGCACGCGCGCTCTGCGGTCCGGCGCAACATGCCGACTGGGTTGCGCAATGGGCGCGCCACGTCAATCCGGACATTGTCTTCATCACCGTGGCCGAGGGCGACCGCCGGCATCTTTGCCTGCCGCTCGAAGTGGTGGACGAGGGACTCGGCCGCGTCGCGATCCCCGTGGGCGGGCGCCATGCCAATGGCTGCTTTCCGGCCATGACGCCGGATGCGGCCCTTCCCCCGCCCGCCGACCTCAGCGCCATGATGGCCAAGGCGCTTCGCGCTGTCCGGCCGGACATCGCGCTCATCGCCCTGTCCCGTCTCCAGCCCGAAATCGGCGGCATTGCCAATCCACTGGTCCTGCCCTCGTCGCCGGCCAGTGCGAACATCGCGCTGGCGGTGGACCTGACCGGCGGTTTCGACGAAACGCTGCAGCGCCATTCGGGCAAGCGCAAACGCAAGAAACACCGCACCAACGAGCGGAAGTTCCTTGAACAGGGCGAAATCCGCGTTCGCACCGCCGGCGACGGAGAGACGGCACAGCGCATGCTGGACGCCTTCTTCGACCTCAAGGCCGGGCGCTTTGCCAGCATGGGCATTGAAGACGTCTTCGCCGATCCGGCGATCCGCGCCTTCTTCCACGGTCTTTTCGGCGAAGCGGCGGCCCGTGCGGAGCCGCAATTCATCTTGCACGCGCTGGAGGTGGGCGGCGAGATTCGCGCCGTCACGGGTTCGAGCCTGTCGGGCAACCGCATGATCTGCGAGTTTTCCGCCATACGGCCCGACGAGAAGGAAAACACGAGCCCCGGCGATTACCTCTTCTTCGAGGCCATCCGCGAAGCCTGCGACAAGGGTTTCAGGATCTATGATTTCTCCGTCGGCGACGAGCCCTACAAGCGGCTCTGGTGCGATATCGAGACCGTCCAGCGCGACACGCTGATCCCGCTGAACGCGCGCGGGCGCCTGATGGCGGCGATGCGCACCGGGACATCCTCGCTGAAGCGCCAGATCAAGAACACGCCGCCGCTCTGGGCTGCGTACAAGTCGCTTCGCAAACTCCGCGCATCACGGGCCGAAGCCTGAAGCGACAAGGCCCTCAGGCGGCCGCCGGTCAGCACCCACGCGGACGGGCCGCACCCGTCATTGCACGGTCAGGCGGCGCTACGGCCGGCTTTGGGGGGCAAAGGCCGGCCGGCCATGTCGGCCCGCCCGATCAGCAGGTTGCCGTGCCCCGCAGACACAAGCTCATCGGCCGCTTCCAGGACTTCCGGCGCCTCGGGATCCATGACGGCAAGGACGACCTCCGCCGTGGCGCTGCACACGCGGGCGATGCCCTCGGCATCGGCAGGACCGCATTCCATGACGATCATGTCATAGACCTGGCCCAGCGCGTCCAGGATGATGGGCAGGCGCTCGATGGACCGGGCGACACGTTCCGGGTCACCCGTGCCTGTCGGGATCACGTGGCAATCGGAGAAATGGTCTCCGTGGATGATCTCGGAGAAGGACGCATTGCCGGCAAGCAGGTCGGTGATGCCCGGACGGGCGTCGCGTTCCAGCATGGGGCGGGAGGCAGCGTTGTCCGCTGTCAGGTCGAGCAGGATGATGCGCAGGCCTGAATCGGCGAGCGCACGGGCAGTGACGATCGCCGAGGCGGCCGCTTCCCGTCCCTCCGGCGAGACGAAGACGGCACGGGCGGCACCGGCTTCGACAAGCCGCACCGCGAGATCCTCGCCGGACAGGCCCGGATGCTGCGCCGCGGTTGCCGACTTGCGCGCTTCCCGCGCTGCGGCGGCGGTGGCGCGCATGTTGGCTGCCGACATCGCCTGTTCCGCTGCGCGCGCCGCCGCAGCCGTGGCCCCGGACTTCGGGCTTTCGCGGGTTTCGGCACCGTTCGCCGTGCCACCGTCGTCATGGGCTGGCGAGGGTGGCACGTCTTTTCCCGCTTGTGCGGCGACTGCCGGCATGGCGATTTCCGTCGCCGGCGCGGGCGTTGCGGACACCGCGCGCATGGCGCGGCCGGAAAACAGTTCGGCCAGCAGCGTGAAGATGGTCATCAGCAGGAGCGTGGCGGCGAAGGCAGCGCCAATGATCGGCACCTTCTTCGGGAAATAGGGGTCCGACGGGACGATGGCACGCGAGAAAATGCGCGCATTGACCGGGCTGTAGGCAGCTTCCTTGCGCGACTTGGCCTCGCGGAATCGTACAAGGTAGGACTCAAGCAGATCGCGCTGGGCGGCTGCCTCGCGCTCGAGCGCACGCAACTCCACTTCGCCTTCGGAGACGCGGGCCGATTCGGCCTTGAGGCGGTTCACGGCGGCGGTCAGTTCGCTCTCGCGCAGGCGCGCCGTCTCGGCTTCGGTCTTCAGGCCGGCCAGCACCTTCCCGGCCTCGGCGCGGATCTGGCTGTCAAGCTGGTCCTGTTGCGCCCGCAGGGAGCGCAGGCGCGGATGGTTGTCGAGAAGCGTCGTGGACAGGTCGGCGATCTCGGCGCGCAGGTCGACCTTCTTCTCGATCAGGCGCTGGATCAGGCCGGATGTCTGAACCTCGGGAATCGCGTCGATGGCGCCGCCGGAGGCCAGCGCGCGCTCGATCGACTGGGCGCGGGCTTCGGACGCGGCCCGGCTTGCGCGTACACGCGACAGTTCGGTGGAAATCTCGGAGAGTTGCTGCGTGGCCAGCGCCGCGTTGTTCTGGCCGACCGGGATGTCATTGGCCGCGCGATATTCCGCCACGCGGCTCTCGGCCTGCTTCACCCGGTCACGCAGTTCGGCGATTTCCGGGGCCAGCCATTCGGTGGCCGTGGTGTCGGTTTCCAGGCGCGCCTTGCGCTGCAGGTCCATGTAGGCGTCGGCAATGGCGTTGGGAACGTCGGCGGCCAGCTTCGGATCGCTGGAAGAGAACTGGATGACGATGACGCGGGTACCTTCGGTGCGATAGACCTTCAGGCGTTCGCGCATGTTGCGCAGGACGCGCTCTTCGAGCGTGCCGCGCGAAGGTTCGGAAACGAAGGGAATCGACAGGCCGGCGCTCTTGGTGAACTCCTCGCGCCCGGCAAGTTCCAGTTCGCGCGCGACCTGCGACAGCAGCGCCGTGGATGCGATCAGTTCGACCTGCGACTGGACGCTTTCCTGGTCCAGCGCCTCGGCGCGGCCATTTTCAATGTTGGGGCGTGTGTAGACGGATTCGCGCGTCTCGATCAGGATGCGGGTTTCGGCCATGTATTTCGGACTGACGACGAGCGAAACGGCAAAGGCAGCGGCCGTGACCAGGAGCGTGACGGCCAGGACCAGGAACTTCCTGCGCCACAGTCCCGCCACCAGCGCCGGGAAATCGATATCAACATCTTGAGCCGTTCCATTCACGCCGGACATGCGTCTACTCCGAATACTGCACGGCGATCATGGTAAACGGGTTTGGTTTAGCTGCAGTTAATTCCGGAGCATCCGGCCGGGATGCCGTTTTGCCCGATCACGGGGGCAGGCGCGACGGCAGGGCGGCGGCTTTACCAGCCATTAACCCTAACGACAGATAAACAATGTTGACGAAGGCGGTGCCGCGACCGGGCGGCCCGCCGATCCAAGAAGGTCAGCGTTGATGAACCGCCGCGCATTCGCCCTTTCCACCATTGCCCTTGCCGTTGCCGGCGTTGCAGGCTGCTCGTCCTACAAGCCGACCCCGCCGGCTTTCCACGAGGCGCTCTACCAGCCCTACCGGCTGGACGCGGGAGACCGGGTCCGTGTCACCGTGTTCGAGCAGGAAGGGCTGACCAATACCTATTCGGTGGACCAGTCCGGCCATATCGCCTTCCCGCTCATCGGCCAGGTCGCGGCACGCGGCCACACCGTCGCCGATCTGGAACTGTCGCTGGCACAGGCGCTGCGCCAGGGATACATCCGTGACCCGGACGTCTCGGTGGAGGTCGACCGCTACCGGCCGATCTTCGTCATGGGCGAAGTGGGCGCGGCCGGGCAATATGCCTATGTGCCGGGCCTGACCGTGCAGAAGGCGGTGGCGCTGGCCGGCGGCTTCTCGCCGCGCGCCAGCCAGGGCAGCGTCGACGTCACGCGTACCATCAACGGCAAGGTCATGACCGGCCGCGTCATCCTGTCCGATCCGCTCCTGCCCGGCGATACCGTCTACGTGCGCGAACGGTTCTTCTGATCCCGGATGACGCCGATGCCGCCGCTCAACATCGTGCATTGTTTCCGCTCCCCTGTCGGCGGCATTTTCCGCCATGTCCGGGACCTGGCACGCGCGCAGGAAGCGGAAGGGCACCGCGTCGGCATCATCTGCGATTCGACGACCGGCGGGGCCTTCGAGAACCGCATGCTCGACGAACTGGAGCCGGAACTGTCACTGGGTGTCCAGCGGACCGCGATGCAGCGTCACATCGGCCTTGGCGACATTGCCGCCGCGGCCAGAACATACAAGCTTGTCAAGGAATTGAAGCCGGACGTGTTGCACGGGCACGGCGCCAAGGGTGGCGTCTATGCCCGTGTCTTCGGCTCACTTCTGCGGGTTTCAAGGTCTCGCGTAGCCCGCCTCTATTCACCGCATGGCGGAAGCCTGCATTATGACCCGGGCACCGCGACGGGCAGGTTCTTCTTCGCCCTGGAGAAGCAGCTTTCAAGGGCGAGCGACTGCATCCTGTTCGTGTCCGACCATGAAAGGCAGACGTTCCTGACCAAGGTCGGACAGCCGCATTGCCGTTCGGCGCTGGTCTACAACGGCCTGACCCCGGAGGAATTCGATCCCGTGATCCCGGATGCGGACGCGGCCGACTTCCTGTTCATGGGGATGTTGCGGCTCCTGAAGGGGCCGGACATCTTCCTGGATGCCGTTCTTCGGGTAAAGCGGCCGGACGGATCCCCGGCGACGGCCGTGATCGTGGGCGACGGCGAGGACCGTGAAGCGCTCATGCACCGGGTGGCCGGCATGGGTGCCGAGGAACGCATCCGCTTTCACATGCCCATGCCCGCGCGCGAGGCCTTCCGCCTCGGGCGCATCATGGTTCTCTCGTCGCGCGCCGAGGCCCTGCCCTATACCGTGCTGGAGACGCTGGCCGCCGGCAAGATCATGATCGCAAGCCGGGTCGGCGGCATTCCGGAAATCCTCGGCCAGGATTCGCCTGCACTCTGCACGCCGGACCCGGACAGCCTGGCGCCTGTCATGCAGGCGGCACTCGACGACGAGGCGGGATTCAAGGCGGCCATGCCGGACATTGACGGCCTCAGGGCCCGCTTCTCGGCGGCGGCGATGGCCAGCCAGGTGACCGCGATCTACCGGGACATCCTCTCACCCGGGTCAAGGGTTTCTTAGCACCCCGCTGATATGCTCCCTCGCGTCAGACATCCCGGCTCTGCCGGTTTCGCGGGACCACGATGAGCAAGACCGATCCGACCCTCGCCTATTCGCCCGATTCCGTTCGCGCCTTCCAGCCGGAAGACAACGACCGGAGCGAGAAAAAGCGCGCGCTCAATGCCATGGCAAAGACGGTCGCGGCGCAATACCGCGACGATTCCCTTTCGCCGGCGATGATCAGCGGCATCGTGCGGCTGCTTGAATTCTGCGTCATGAGCATCGCGGGCTTTGCCGTCTTCTTCCATTATGTCGGGCTGGCGCCGGCAACAGCGCCGGCCTATGCGATGACGATCCTGTTCGGCTCCGTTCTCACCGTCGTGGCGTTCGAATTCGCGGAGGGCTATCGCGTCAGCCGCCTGCGCCGTCCCTTCCTGCGGTTCGGGCGCTCCATCCTTGCCTATGCCGGCGCCTTCGCGCTCATGGCGCTCGCCTCGGTCTTCCTGAAGAACTCCGCCGACTATTCGCGCGTCTGGTTCGCGGGCTGGGCGGTTGCCGGATTTGCCGGCATCATCGTGCTGCGCATCGTCATTTCGCGCCTGATCGTGCGCTGGTCGCGCAACGGACGCATGGAGCGGCGCGCCGTGATCGTGGGCGGCGGCAAGGAGGCGGAAAAGCTCATCCGCTCCATCGAACGCTCGCCCTACAACGACGTGCGCATCTGCGGCATCTTCGACGACCGCGACGACAGCCGTTCGCCGCCGATCGTGGCCGGCTATCCGAAGCTCGGCAATATCGACGACCTGATCGACTTCGCGCGCATCGCCCGCATCGACATGATGATCGTGGCGCTGCCGCTGACGGCGGAACGGCGCGTCCTGACGATGCTGAAGAAGCTGTGGGTGCTGCCGGTCGACATCCGTCTCTCGGCGCATGCCAACGTGCTGCAGTTCCGTCCCCGTTCCTATTCCTATGTCGGCACGGTGCCGATGCTGGACATCTTCGACAAGCCGATCACCGACTGGGATTCGGTGGCCAAGCGGATCTTCGACATCGTCTTCTCGCTGTTCGCCATCGTCGCCTTCTCGCCCATCATGCTGGCGACAGCCATCGCCATCAAGCTGGAGAGCAAGGGGCCGGTGATCTTCAAGCAGAAGCGGCACGGCTTCAACAACGAGACCGTGGAAGTCTTCAAGTTCCGGTCCATGTATACCGAGATGTGCGATCCGACGGCAAAGCAGGCCGTCACCAAGAACGATCCGCGCGTCACGAAGGTCGGCCGGTTCATCCGCAAGACCTCCATCGACGAGTTGCCGCAGTTCTTCAACGCCCTGTTCGGTTCCCTCTCGCTGGTCGGCCCGCGCCCGCATGCGGTGGCCGCCCAGGCCCACAACCTCTTGTTCAACGAGGTGGTCGACGGCTATTTCGCGCGTCACCGCGTGAAACCCGGCGTGACCGGCTGGGCGCAGATCAACGGCTGGCGCGGCGAAGTGGACAATGACGAGAAGATCCAGCGGCGCACGGAATTCGATCTCTACTACATCGAGAACTGGTCGCTGCTGTTCGACCTGAAGATCCTCTTCCTCACGCCGATCCGCCTGCTGAAAACGGAAAACGCCTATTGAGCGCCATCGCGCAGGACATTCCGCGGGCCGCCGTCCATGCCAGGCTCGCCACCATGGCCGCCACCTTCTCGGTGGCCATCGGACCGCTGCTGGCCGGCTTCGTCATCCGCGAACCCGCGCCCTATGAACTCTACATGGTCGGGCTCATGGCGGTCTGGGCGCTGGCGGGCGCGATCACCTTCTCGCGCGCCATCACGCCGCTCATCGTCCTGATCGTCGTCTTCAACATCGGCGGTTTCCTGTCGATGCTGACCATGGCGGAACTCCGGGGCACGCCGCTCTACCTGGCGGTCTCGCTCTTCCTCGGCTTCACCGCGATCTTCTTCGCCGCGGTCCTGGAAACGCGGCCGCACTATTTCAAATCGATGTTCCATGCCTGGATGATCGGCGCCTCCGGCACGTCGCTGCTCGGCATTCTTGGTTATTTCCATGCCTTTCCGGGCGCCGAGATGTTCACGCTCTACGGGCGCGCCGCCGGCGCCTTCCAGGATCCGAACGCCTTCGGCCCCTACCTTGCCGCGCCCGGCTTCTACCTTGTCTACCGCCTGGTGGCCGGTCGTTTTCACGACATGCTCCGCGTCGCCGTTCCCCTCATCCTCATCACGCTGGGGGTATTCATGTCGTTCTCGCGCGGCGCCTGGGGTCTCTATGGTCTCGGCATCACCGTGCTGGTGGGCTTCATGTTCATCCAGAGCAGGTCGACGCTGTTCCGCCTGCGCGTCGCGGTCATGGCGCTCGTTGCCATCGTCCTGCTGATCCTCGCCATTCTCGTAGCGCTGCAGATCCCTTCCGTCGCCGAACTCTTCGAGACCCGCGCGCGTCTCGTGCAGGAATACGACGGCGCACGGCTCGGGCGCTTCGCCCGCCACATCATCGGCTTCATCATGGCCACGGAGAAGCCGCTCGGCATCGGCCCGCTGAATTTCGGGCTGATCTTCGGCGAGGACACGCACAACATCTGGCTCAAGGCGCTGATGGATTATGGCTGGCTCGGCTTCATATCCTTTGCGCTGCTGACGGTCTGGACGCTGGGCGCCGGCCTGCGCATCCTGTTCCGGCCGCGCCCGTGGCAGCCTTTCTTCATGACGGCCTATGTCGCCTTTCTCGGCCACATCCTGCTCGGCACGGTGATCGACATCGACCACTGGCGCCACTTCTACATCCTGCTCGGCATGGTGTGGGGCGGCATCGCGCTGGAAGCCCGTGTCCAGGCAGCGCGCGCGGCCGGGCGGGCGCACCCGGCGCTGGCCGGAACCTGATCCCAATTGCCGCCGTGCGCAATTATTCCGGTTGCCAGAGGCCCCGATGCCAGCTAGAAGGCCAACCGTCGGAGCGTAGCGCAGCCCGGTAGCGCACTTGACTGGGGGTCAAGGGGTCGTGGGTTCGAATCCCGCCGCTCCGACCATTTCACCGGAAGCAACAGACAGGCCGGATGATTCCGCGGGCTTGCCGCGTGGATCAATCCATTCCGTCGACGATGACGACCGTGCTCTTCGAATTGGCGTGGCGGATCGCGGCGACCGGGGCGTAGTCCTCCGAGCGCGCGAAGGCCTGCGCGCTTTTCATGTCCGGGAACTCGATGATGACAAGGCGGGTCGGCGTCCACAACTCGCTGTCCACGACATCCAGTTCGCCGCCGCGCGCGCGGTAGCGGCCACCATGTTTCTCGGCCAGCGCCCTGGCCTTGGGCATGTAGTCCTTGTAGGCCTCGGCGTCACGGATATCCACGTCGGCGATGATGAAGGCGGCCATGGGTCACTCCTCCCTGTCAGGCGAATCGGGAAAGGCTCAGCGCACCTGGTCGAGCAGGCGCTTGCATTCCAGAAGATCGAACAACGCTTCCTGCAGAAGCGCCCGGTTGTCCCTCGAAAGGCTGCCCTGGCCGGCATCCACCGGGCCGTCATCGTCCGGCCGGCCAAGCCCGAAGAAGCGGCGCGGCTGCTTCGGCCTTGCCTCGCCGACAAGCTTGTCCTCGTCGGCCGGCCCTTCGGGCGCCGGATGGGGTTTCTGCGCCTCCAGTTCGGACTGTTTCTTCTGTGCGATCGCCTCGATGGCGGAAACATCACCGGTTCCCAGCGCCACCACGAAGGGGATGCCGTTCTCCTTGATGAGACGCTGCACGCCCTTGATGGTGTAGCCCTGGTCATAGAGCAGGTGGCGGATGCCCTTGATGAGTTCGACGTCCTGGGGCCGGTAGTAGCGGCGCCCGCCGCCGCGCTTCATGGGCTTTATCTGGGAAAAGCGCGTCTCCCAGAAGCGCAGGACGTGTTGCGGGAGATCGAGGTCCTCCGCCACTTCCGAAATGGTCCTGAAGGCGTCCGGGCTCTTTTCCATGGGCCTCGCTCTCCCTTGCCGGCGGCAGACGCCGCCAACGAATCACGCATCTCCATCAGACCGCCACGGGCGGCCGCATGCAAGCGTGCGAAACGACCCGGAGGAAAATCAGCCCTTGCCGCGCGACAGCTTGTGAGCCTGGATGATCTTGGTCTTCAGCACATTGGAGGCCTTGAAGGTCATGACCTTGCGCGGAAGGATGGGGACTTCCTCCCCGGTCTTCGGGTTGCGCCCGATACGCTCGTTCTTCGAACGGACCTGAAAGGTGGCGAAGGACGACAGCTTGACGGTCTCGCCACGCACGATGGCGTCGCAGATCTCATCAAGAACCATTTCAACAAGTTGGGCCGATTCAGTGCGGGACAATCCCACCTTCCGGTAGACCGCCTCCGCCAGATCAGCGCGAGTTATCGTTTTCCCGCTCATGCGCCGCTTCCAGCCCGTCCTCTCCCTGACAGCCTGAAACCTACCCGCGTCTTGGAGCCAAGGTCAAGGTGCAAAGCCAACAGATTCGCCTGCAAATGCTGGCAGGAAAAAGCAAATTCGCTACATGCGCACCAGCACGGCGCCCCAGGTGAAGCCGCCGCCCATGGCTTCCAGCAGGACGAGATCGCCCTTGCGGATGCGGCCGTCCTGGATGGCCTCGGTCAGCGCCAAGGGCACGGAAGCCGCCGACGTGTTGCCGTGATGGTCGACGGTGACGACCGTCTTTTCCTCCGGAATGCCGAGCTTTCTCGCGGATCCGTCGATGATGCGCTTGTTGGCCTGATGCGGCACGAACCAGTCGATGTCGGCTGCGGTGATGCCGGCCTGGTTGAAGACATCCTCGATGACATCGGTGATCATGCCGACCGCGTGCTTGAAGACCTCGCGGCCCTGCATGCGCAGATGGCCCACCGTGCCGGTGGTCGATACACCACCGTCGACATAGAGCTTGTCCTTGTGGCACCCGTCGGAGCGCAGCGAAGCGGCCAGGATGCCCCTGTCGGCGATGGTGCCCTCGCCTTCCTGCGCCTCAAGAACCACCGCGCCGGCGCCGTCACCGAACAGCACGCAGGTGGTGCGGTCGTTCCAGTCAAGGATGCGCGAGAAGGTCTCGGAGCCGATGACGAGCGCGCGCTTGCCCATGCCGCCGCGCAGGTGCAGGTCGGCCGTGTTGATGGCGTAGACGAAGCCCGAGCAGACCGCCTGCATGTCGAAGGCATAGCCATGGCGGATGCCGAGCCGGTCCTGGATCTCGACAGCGGTGGCCGGAAAGGTGTGGTTCGGCGTCGAGGAGGCCAGCACGATGAGGTCGATGTCATCGGGCTGCAGGCCTGCCGCCTTCAGCGCGGCGCGGGCCGCCGCCTCGCCCAGCGAGGCCGTGGTCTCGTCCTCGGACGCGATATGGCGCTGGCGGATGCCGGTGCGCTGCACGATCCATTCATCGGTCGTCTCGACGATGTTCTCGAAATCGGTATTGGCCATGACACGGCGCGGCAAGGCCGAGCCTGCCCCAAGGATGACCGAACGAATCATGTATTCTCCCCCGACGCGGCGGCCGGCCGGCCGGCGTGAAAATGCTCAAGGTCGCGTCCGATCTGTTCGAGCAGCCGGTTGCGGACCATGTCATAGCCAAGTTCGACAGCGGCGGCAAAGCCCTCCGCATCGGTTCCCCCATGGCTTTTCACGACAATGCCGTTGAGCCCCAGGAACACGCCGCCATTGGCCTTGCGCACATCCATCTTCTCGCGCAGGTAGGCGAAGGCGCCGCGGGCAAGGACATAGCCGAGCCGGGCCATGAAGGTGCGCTGCATGGCGGCGCGAAGGTAGCCCGCGATCTGCTTTGCCGTGCCCTCGGCCGTCTTCAGCGCGATATTGCCGGAGAAGCCCTCGGTCACCACGACGTCGGTGGTGCCCTTGCCGATGTCGTCGCCTTCCACGAAGCCGTGATAGGTCATCGACGGCAGGGCGGCGTCGCGCAGCATCCGGCCCGCTTCGCGGACTTCCTCCTGGCCCTTGATCTCCTCGACGCCGACATTGAGCAGGCCGACGCTCGGGCGCTCGACGCCGAACAGGGCGCGCGCCATGGCGGCGCCGAGAATGGCAAAATCGGTGAGTTGCTGGGCGTCGGCGCCGATGGTGGCACCCACATCGAGGACCACGCTTTCGGAGCGGACGGTCGGCCAGATGGCGGCGATGGCCGGCCGCTCGATATTGGCCATGGTGCGCAGGCAGAACTTGGACATGGCCATCAGCGCGCCGGTGTTGCCTGCGGAGACGCAGACATCGGCCTCGCCCTTCTTGACCGCCTCGATGGCACGCCACATGGAGGACTTCCAGCGGCCGTTGCGCAGGGCCTGGCTCGGCTTGTCGTCCATCGCCACGGACACTTCGCAATGAAACACCTCGGCATTTGCCTTCAGGCGCGGCAAGCCGTCGAGAACCGGGCGGATCGCCTCCTCCCGCCCGTAGAGCAGAAAGGTCACATCGTTGCGCCGTTCCAGCACGTGCTCGAGCCCGGGCAGGACGACGGACGGACCGAAATCGCCGCCCATGGCATCAATTGAAATGCGAATCACGCGTTCGTCTTCCCCGTCATGATCCGGCCTCGCGGACCGGTCTTGCAAGTGCGGCGAAAATAGCGGTTTTGCTCGCCCGCACAATGGGCAAGCCGTGTTTTTGCGCCGCCGGCGCGTTCATTCCCCGTTGCCGCCCTTCAGCGCCGCCAGTTTCGCGAAGGGATTGGGCTTGTCTTCCGGTTGCGGTTCCAGACCGGCCGGAATTTTCGCGCCGGGCTTTCGCGGATAGGGATCGATGGCCAGTTCGAAATATTCCTCGGCGACGGCGCCGACATCCACCGTGTCGCCGGAAAACGGCTCGGGCGCATCCTCGCCCTCGGCATCGACGAGGATCTCGCCGGACGGATCATGAGGACGGGCAAGGCGGGATCCTTCGGGCACGAACAGCGCCTCGATCTCCTCCTCGATCCGGCTTTCCAGCGGCTCCAGCGTGACGACGCATTGCTGCACGATCCGGGCGACGACCTTGCCGGAGACCTTCACGCCATCCTTCTTCCAGCGGGTGACCAGCAGATCGGCGGAAAATTCGAGGACGTCCTCAAGGCCATGCTGCGCGGCCAGCGCGTCACGGCTCTCCCGGTCGGCCGAAAAGGAAACCGGCAAGCCCTTTTCCGGCAGCCGGGCCACATGGACGGGCCATGAAACGGGGCTTCCTGCACCCTGGTTCATCAGCTTGCCTCCTTCTTTTCCACGTCGGGGAAGGCGATACGCCCGCCAAGGATGGCTTCGTCGCCCTGGCCGGCAAGCGCGGCATCGGCCGCCAGCACATAGGACGCAAGGCTGCCCGCCTGCGGCCAGGCATCGGCATCGGGACGGATGTTGCGTTTGAGCGCCACCGCCAGACCGTCGGCATCGCCCTCGCCGAGCGCCTTCTCATAGGCATCGAGACGCCCGAAATACATGCGGGCCAGCTTCTTCATGCGCTTCGGGACAGAGGTGTCGCCAATGCCAAGTTCGCGCAGGGAATGGTCGACCTCCCTGAAAAAGACATCGGTCACATCCTGCGCCAGCGCTTCCAGCCGTTCACCGCGTGCGCGGCGCAGAAACAGGAACATGTGCAGGCCGATCATCTCGAACCGGCCGAGCGGGGTATCGGGCACGTCCCATTGCGCATAGAAGCGCGGCTGCCGCGCGGCTGCCACGATTTGCCCGTAAAGGCCATCGGTCAGTTCGTGATTGGCCTTGGCCTTGCGGCTGAACAGCCTTGCAAACATGGGTTGCTCTCCTGGTTTACACGGAGCGGTCCGATGGGCCCGGTTGCATCGGCGCCCAAGCTGGTTTACCGAGTTTCGGCACGGGCGCAAGCAAGAGAGACGCCCTGCGCCGCGGATTCGATCCCGCGGCCCCAACGAAGGAGATTGCGTTGCGTTCCTCCGAATTCAAGACCCGCCCCTTCACCCGCACTGCCGCGATGGCGGCCGGTTTGGCGACGCTGGCCGTGCTGGCCGGCTGCAACGCCTCGGCCACGCTGTCGCCGTCGGAAACCCTGACACAGGGTTACGTGATGGATGAGCAGGCGCTCGAACTGGTGCCGGTCGGCTCTTCGCGCGAGCAGGTGCTGCTCGCGCTCGGCACGCCATCCACCACATCGACCTTCGAGAACGAGGTCTTCTACTACATTTCCCAGAAACGCCAGCGCCCCGTCGCCTTCATGAACGCGCGCCTGGTGGACCAGCGGATCCTCACCATCTTTTTCGGCGAGGATGGCCGCGTGACCAATATCGCCAATTACGGCCTGCAGGACGGCAAGGTGTTCGACTTCATGTCGCGGACAACGCCGGTTGCCAGCCGCGAAACCTCCTTCATCGGCCAGATGCTTACCGGCCTTGGCAAGCGGCCGGGCCGCTTCCCCGGAACCTGACCGGGCGGACCGCCGTCAGCGGCATGGCGGGAAACCGGCCGCCCGGCACCGGGATTGTGAAAAGAAAAACCCCGCGGATCGCTCCGCGGGGTTTCTTCTTTTCCCGGATGGGCCCGATCAGTGCGCCAGCACGGCGAGCAGAAGCAGGGCCATGATGTTGGTGATCTTGATGGCCGGGTTGACGGCCGGGCCGGCGGTATCCTTGTAGGGATCGCCCACCGTGTCGCCGGTGACGGAGGCCTTGTGGGCTTCCGAACCCTTGACGTGCTTGACACCGTCCTTGTCGACAAAGCCGTCCTCGAAGGACTTCTTGGCGTTGTCCCAGGCACCGCCGCCCGAGGTCATCGAGATCGCCACGAACAGGCCGTTGACGATCACGCCGAGCAGCGAGGCGCCGAGCGCGGCGAAGGCCGAGGCCTTGGAACCGGAGATCAGCAGAACGCCGAAATAGACGACCAGCGGAGCCAGCACCGGCAGCATCGAGGGGATGATCATCTCCTTGATCGCGGCCTTGGTGAGCATGTCGACGGCACGGCCGTAGTCCGGCTTTTCCTTGCCTTCCATGATGCCGGGCTTCTCGCGGAACTGCCTGCGCACTTCCTCGACCACCGCGCCACCGGCGCGGCCCACGGCCGTCATGGCGATGCCGCCGAACAGGTAGGGGATGAGACCGCCGAAGATCAGGCCGGCGACGACATAGGGGTTGGACAGTTCGAACGAGACCTGGCCGATATCCGCGAAGTAGGGATACTGCTCCGCATTCTGCGTGAAGAACTGCAGATCGTAGGAATAGGCCGCGAACAGCACCAGTGCGCCGAGACCTGCGGAACCGATGGCATAGCCCTTGGTGACCGCCTTGGTGGTGTTGCCCACGGCGTCCAGCGCGTCGGTGGTCTGGCGGACCTCCGGCGGCAGGTCGGACATTTCGGCAATGCCGCCGGCATTGTCGGTGACCGGGCCGAAGGCGTCCAGCGCGACGATCATGCCGGCAATGCCGAGCATGGCGGTGACCGCGATGCCGGTGCCGAACAGGCCGCCAAGCTGGAAGGTGGCGATGATGCCGCCGACGATGACGATGGCCGGCATGGCGGTCGATTCCAGCGACACGGCAAGTCCCTGGATCACGTTGGTGCCGTGACCGGTGACCGAAGCCTGCGAGATGGAATTGACCGGGCGCTTGTTGGTGCCGGTGTAGTATTCCGTGATCACCACGATGAGCGCGGTGACGATCAGGCCGACGATGCCGCAGATGAACAGGTTGGTGCCGTTCAGCACGGTTCCGTTCGTGGTCGTCAGGTCGCCCCAGCCGATGGAAAGCTGGTTGGCGATGCCAAGACCGACGATGGACAGCAGGCCGGTGACGATCAGACCCTTGTAGAGCGCGCCCATGATGGAGCCGTTGGCGCCCAGCTTCACGAAGAAGGTGCCGACAATGGACGTGATGATCGACATGGCGCAGATCAGCAGCGGATAGATCATCACCGAGGAAAGAACCTCGCTGCCGGCGAAGAAGATGGCGCCGAGGACCATGGTGGCGACGACCGTCACCGCATAGGTCTCGAACAGGTCGGCGGCCATGCCGGCGCAGTCGCCGACATTGTCGCCCACGTTGTCGGCGATGGTGGCCGGGTTGCGCGGATCGTCTTCCGGAATGCCGGCTTCCACCTTGCCCACCAGGTCTCCGCCGACGTCGGCGCCCTTGGTGAAGATGCCGCCGCCGAGACGGGCGAAGATGGAGATCAGCGAAGCGCCGAAGCCGAGCGCCACGAGCGCGTCAATGACCGTGCGGTCGCCGGGGGCATAGCCCATCGGACCGACCAGGACCCAGTAATAGACGGCGACGCCGAGCAGCGCGAGACCGGCCACCAGCATGCCCGTGATGGCGCCCGACTTGAAGGCGATGTCGAGGCCGCCGGCCAGCGAATTGGCCGATGCCTGGGCGGTGCGCACATTGGCGCGCACGGAAACGTGCATGCCGATGTAGCCCGCAGCGCCCGACAGGACGGCGCCGATCAGGAAGCCGATGGCAGCGGTGCCGGACAACAGAAGCCAGGCAAGAACGAACACCACCGCGCCGACGATGGCGATCGTGGTGTACTGCCGGTTCAGGTAGGCTTGCGCACCCTCACGCACATAGCCTGCGATTTCCTGCATGCGGGCATTGCCCTGGTCGGCGGCCATCACCGACTGGGTTGCCCAGATCGCATAGACGACGGACAGGAGTCCGCATGCGATGACAAGGTATAGCATGGTCATTGAAGAAACTTCCTCCTCATGGCCGGCCTGCGAGACCCCCACGGCCGGCCCGTGACAAATTCCCGGGACAGGAGGAACCTGCCCCTGCGGGACCGGGGCGGATCATGCTTATCGCCCCCCGGCGCGTCAAGAACGCAGGGCGGCTCTATGCCCCGCTTTCCGCATGAAAAACGGGCAGCGCGCGCTTTTTTCGCATGGGCGACGGGGAACCGGCGTCAGGAGACCGCTTCATCGCCGCGCTCGCGCAGGATCAGCAGGGCCGCAAGCGCGCCGATGCACAGCAGCGCGACGGGGAAGATGATCCAGTTGAGCATGTCCCAGCCGCCCGCATTGTAGACCTGGCCCGACATCAGCGAGGCAAAGGCGACAGTGCCGAACAGCGCGAAATCATGCGCGCCCTGGACCTTGTTCTTCTCCGCCGCCGTGTAGGTTTCGGCGACCATGGCGGTGGCGCCGATGAAACCGAAATTCCAGCCCACGCCGAGAAGGATCAGGGCCAGCCAGAACTGCCAGAGGGCGATGCCGGACAGGGCGACGATGGCGCAGCCGATCAGCAGCGCCAGGCCGGCGGCGACGATCGTCTCCTTGCCGAAACGGGCGATCAGCCTGCCGGTGAAGAAGGAGGGAGCGAACATGGCCATGACATGCCAGGAAATGCCCAGCGTCGCCTCGTCCGGCGTGAAGCCGCAGCCGACCATGGCGAGCGGCGCACCGGTCATGACGAAGCTCATCAGCGCATAGGAGCCGATGGCGCAGATCAGCGCCACGGCGAAACGCGGCTGGCGCATGATGACGGACAGCGGGCGGGCGGGCGCATCTTCCAGGACAGCCGGGTCCGTCACCTGGTCGCGCGGCAGGCGCAGGAAGGAGAGGATGAGGACGCCGACAAGGCCGAGCGCAATGATGCCTGCATAGGCACCGGCGAAGCTGACGGGCGCGAAGGCGTCGCGGGAAAAGATCACCATCTGCGGGCCGATGATGGCAGCGAAGACGCCCCCTCCGAGCACCCAGGAAATGGCTCGCGGCTTGAAGGCGTGGGGGGCGTTGTCGGCGGCGGCAAACCGGTATTGCTGGACGAAGGCCCCGCCGAGGCCGACCAGAAGGAGGCAGACGGCGAAGGCCCAGAAGGACCCCTGGAAAATGGCGAGCGCGGCCAGCGCGCCGCCCAGCGCCGTGATGCCGGCGCCCGACATGAAGCCGTAGCGCCGTCCGACCGCGCGCATGAGGGCGGCCGCAGGCAGGGCGCCTAGTGCAACGCCCAGGTTGTAGCCCGTGACCGGCGCGGTGGCGAGCGACTTGTCGGGACCGAGCAGGTAGACGCCGGTCAGCGCGCCCATGGAGATGGCCACCGGCGCGGCCGCGCCGACCACCGACTGGGCCGCTGCCAGGATCAGCGCGGTGCGCCGGGCTTCCCGCTCGATTGCCGTTGTCATCTGGCGCGTCCTTTCGTGTCAGGTCTCACCCGCCCGGCGACACGGTCGAGCACCGCGTTGACGAGGCCGGGCTCCTCCGCGTCGTAGAAGGCCCTGGCGATATCGACATATTCGGTGACGATGACCGCGACCGGAATGTCCTGCTTCTTCATCAGTTCGAAGACACCGGCGCGAAGGATGGCGCGCAGCGTGGAATCCACCCGCGAGAGCGGCCAGCTTTCCGGCAGGCCCTGGTGAATGACGGGGTCGATCTGGCGCTGGTTGTCGACAACGCCCGCGATGACCATGCGGAACCATTGCGGATCGGCATCGCGGTAGAGGTCGCCGTCGACTTCCTTGCCGAGGCGGAAGGTCTCGTATTCGGAGGCGATCTCCAGCAGGCCGGCCCCGGTCACGTCCATCTGGTAGAGCGCCTGCACGGCGGCGAGCCGGGCTGCGCCGCGCTTGTTGGCTGGCTTGGTCTCGCGCACCGGCTTGCCGTTCTCGTCAGTCACGGGATCAGGCTCCAAACGTCTTTTTCAGGTCGATCATGGCGAGCGCGGCGCGCGCGGCGAATCCGCCCTTGTCCAATTCGGACTTGCGGGCGCGCACCCAGGCCTGGTCGCCATTCTCGGTGGTCAGGATGCCGTTGCCGATCGCCAGGCGCTTGTCCACGGTCAGGTCCATGATGGCGCGGCAGGACTCGTTGGCGACAATGTCGAAATGATAGGTCTCGCCGCGAATGACGACGCCAAGCGCCACATAGCCGTCATAGGTCTTCTTGCCCTTGGCCGCCAGCGCGATGGCGCCGGGCACTTCCAGCGCGCCCATGACCGTGACGACATCCCAGGTGGCGCCGGCCTCTTGCAGGGCGGCGGTGGCGCCTTCCAGCAAGGCATCGGACAGATCGTCATAGAAACGGGCCTCAACAACGAGGAGATGGGGGGCTTTCGCCATGGGACGGGTGCTCCGAAGGATGCGAGAATTTCAGGCGCGCGGGCGCGAGGCGTCAATAGGACGCTTTGTCCGCGTCCGCAAGCCGCGCCGCGTAGCGGGCCATGGTGTCGACCTCGAGATTGACCTCGTCACCGGTGTGGCGCCCGCCCCATGTGGTCACGCCCAGCGTGTGGTCGATCAGCAGCACGTCGAAGCGATTGCCATCGACGCCGTTCACCGTCAGCGAGGTGCCATCCAGCGCAACCGACCCCTTGGGCGCGATGAAGCGGGCAAATTCGCGCGGCGCTTCCAGCGTGAAGCGCACCGCATCGCCTTCCGGCTGGCGCGCGAGGATCATGGCCTTGCCGTCGACATGGCCGGAAACGATGTGCCCGCCCAGTTCGTCACCCACCTTGAGGGCACGTTCCAGATTGACCCGGGTGCCCGGCTTCCAGTTGCCGATCGTGGTCAGGCGCAGGGCCTCCTCCCAGGCCTCGACCTCGTACCAGCGCTTGTCGTCGCCTGCCTGCGGCAGAGCCACGACGGTCAGGCAGACGCCGGCATGGGCAATGGACGCGCCGATGGCGATGGAGGCGGGGTCGTAGGCGGTCGCCATGCGGATCCGCACGCCCCCGGCGCGCGGCTCCATCCGCTCCACCGTTGCGACATCGGTGACAATCCCGGTAAACATCAGCGTGTCCTTGTCCATTCCCGAAAGGTGTCATGGCCGAACGTGGCCTGGCGTTGCAAGGCGAATTCCGGCGGCACCGCCGACGACACGAGCGGCGCCGGCACGCCGGACTTGCCGATCCGCATCCGGCTTTCGAAGAGGCAGACCCGGTCGACGAGGTTTTCGTCGAGGAAGCGGCGCGCGGTCATGGCACCGCCCTCGACGAACAGCGTCGAGATGCCGCGCGCGGCCAGGTCCTCCAGCAGTTCGGGCAGGCAGATGCGGCCGTCCAGCAGATCGACGGCGAGGAAGTCCACGCCGCAATCGGCAAGCGCCTGACGGCGGTCCGGACCGGCATCGGCGGCGGCGGCGATCCAGACCGGAACGGTGCGCGCCGACCGGGCGATGCGCGACGAAACCGGGGTGCGCAGTCCCTTGTCGAGCACGATGCGGATGGGCGAGCGGTCCTCCATGCCCGGCAGGCGGCAGGTCAGTTCCGGGTCGTCGGCGGCCACGGTGCCGGCGCCGACGAGGATGGCGTCGGCCTCGGCGCGCATGACATGGACCTGGGCACGGGAAACCTCTCCGGTGATCGCGACCTGTCCCCTGCCCTCCAGGCCGATCATGCCGTCGGCCGAAACCGCCATCTTCAGCGTGACTTCCGGCCGCATGGAGGAGGAGCGCATCAGGTAGCCGGCCATCAGGTCCGCGGCCTCGCGCGCCAGCACGCCTTCCGTCACTTCCAGGCCGGCGGCACGCAGGATGGCCGCGCCCTTGCCGGAAACGCGCGGATCGGGGTCGCTGGCGGCGATCACCACGCGGGCGATGCCGGCATCGACAAGGGCGTTGGCGCAGGGAGGCGTGCGCCCGTGATGGGCGCAGGGTTCCAGCGTGACATAGGCGGTGGCGCCGCGCGCGCGGCCTGCAGCCTCCTCCAGGGCCTGCGGCTCGGCATGGGGCCGGCCGCCGACCGCGGTGACACCCGACCCGACGATGACGGGTCCCGCGCCGTCGTCGCGCACGATCAGCGTGCCGACGGAGGGATTGGTGCCGGTCAGGCCGAGATGGCTTCGCGACAGGCGGATGGCGCCGGCCATGAAGCGCCGGTCACCGGCCTCGCCCGGTGCGAACGTGCCCGCCATCGGCGCTATCCCCCGGTGTCCCGCTCGCCTGCGGCATCCTCCCCGCCCAGTTCGCCGAGCAGTTCCTGGAAGTCGCGGGCCTCGCGGAAATTGCGGTAGACGGAGGCGTAGCGGACATAGGCCACATCATCGAGCGCCTTGAGCGCCTCCATGACCAGCAGGCCGATCTCGTCAGCCTTGACCTCGCTCTCGCCGGAGCTTTCAAGCTGGCGCACGATGCCGGAGACCGCGCGCTCCACGCGCTCGGGATCGACATTGCGCTTGCGAAGCGCGATGTCGAAGGAGCGCATCAGCTTGTCACGATCGAAGGGCACCTTGCGGCCGGAGCGCTTCATCACGGTCAGGTCGCGCAATTGGACCCGCTCGAAAGTGGTGAAGCGGCCGCCGCAATCCGGACAGACACGGCGGCGGCGGATGGCCACGCCATCCTCGGCGGGGCGCGAATCCTTCACCTGTGTGTCTTCGGACTGGCAATAGGGGCAGCGCATGGTTCACCGGGCGAGTAGCGAGTAGCGAGTAGCGAGTAGCGAGTAGCGAGTAGCGAACGGGGAAGTCCGGAGGGCGGCGGCCGTCAAGCCGCCCCTCCGCGTTCACGTCATGTCAGCCCATGTAGGGATACATGGGGAAACGGCCGGTCAGCGCGACGACCTTGTCGCGCACCGCGGCCTCGATGGCTGCATTGCCCTCGTCGGAATTGGCCGCCTTCAGGCCGTCGAGAACTTCCGAGATCAGGTTGCCGATCTCTGTGAACTCGGCCTCGCCGAAACCGCGCGTCGTGCCTGCCGGCGAACCCAGCCGGATGCCGGAGGTGACGAAGGGCTTTTCCGGGTCGAAGGGAATGCCGTTCTTGTTGCAGGTGATGTTGGCGCGGCCGAGCGCGGCCTCGGCGCGCTTGCCGGTTGCGTTCTTGGGGCGCAGGTCGACCAGCATGGAGTGGTTGTCGGTGCCGCCGGAGACGATGTCGAGGCCGTTGTCCTTGAGGGATGCGGCCAGCGCCCTGGAATTGGCGACGACGTTCGCCGCATAGTCCTTGAAGCCGGGTTCCAGCGCTTCCTTGAAGGCCACGGCCTTGGCGGCGATGACATGCATCAGCGGCCCGCCCTGGAGGCCTGGAAAGACAGCCGAGTTGATCTTCTTGGCGATCGCCTCGTCATTGGTGAGGATCAGGCCGCCGCGCGGTCCGCGCAACGACTTGTGCGTCGTGGAGGTGACCACATGGGCATGGGGAACCGGCGAGGGATGGACGCCGCCCGCCACCAGGCCGGCGATGTGGGCCATGTCCACCATCAGGTAGGCACCCACGGAATCGGCGATCTCGCGGAAGCGCTTCCAGTCCCAGATGCGCGAATAGGCGGTGCCGCCCGCGATGATGAGCTTGGGCCTGTATTCCTCGGCCTTGGCGGCAATATCGTCCATGTCGAGGCGGTGATCCTCCTGGCGCACGCCGTAGGAGACGACGTTGAACCACTTGCCGGACATGTTGACCGGGGAGCCGTGGGTCAGGTGGCCGCCGGAATTCAGGTCGAGACCCATGAAGGTGTCGCCCGGCTGCAGCGGGGCCAGGAACACCGCCTGGTTCATCTGCGAGCCGGAATTGGGCTGGACATTGGCGAAGCCGGCGCCGAACAGCGTCTTGGCGCGCTCGATGGCGAGCGTTTCGGCCACGTCGACGAACTGGCATCCGCCATAGTAGCGCTTGCCCGGATAGCCTTCGGCATACTTGTTCGTCATGATCGAGCCCTGGGCCTCCAGCACCGCCCGGCTGACGATGTTCTCGGAGGCGATCAGCTCGATCTCGTGGCGCTGTCTGCCAAGCTCGTCGCGGATGGCGCCAAAGATTTCCGGATCGATCTCTTCCAGCGGGGCGGAAAAGAAAGCGCGCGTATCGGACATGCTGTGTGGTCCCTTCCTGTCAGCGGTCTCTGCGGAAACGAGAGCGCGCCTTAACACAGTTTTTCGGCGCCTGCCACTTGGCAGGCGGGCAAAGTGGGCCCGGTTTTCCCCGTCGCCCGCGACAGAGCGTAGCGCCATGGAAAACGCCGCCCCGCATGGCGGAGCGGCGTCCAGACGTTTCGTTGCGACATGAAGCCGCCAGCGCTTCAGAGCGTGGAGGACAGCTGCAATTCGTCGACCCCGTCGCGGCCGTAGATGTCGTCGCGGAAATGCGCCACGCCGTCACCGGTCGACCATGCCGAGACATAGGTGAAATAGACCGGCACCGGCTCGGCCAGTTGCACGGGCGTGCTGTCGCCGGACTTGATGGTCGATTCGAAGCGCTGCCGGTTCCAGCCATCGGTGCCGCGCAGCAGCCAGCTGACGAGGTCGCGCACGTTCTGGACGCGCACGCAACCCGAACTTTCGAACCGCGCAAGCTGGCCGAAGAGGCTCTGCTGCGGGGTGTCGTGCATGTAGGTGGCGTGCGGATTGGGGAAGTTGATCTTGACCGACGCCATGGCGTTGATCTTGCCCGGATCCTGGCGCAGGCGGTACTTCGCCGCCTCGTCCGTCGTCCAGTCGACCATTTCCGGCGGGATCTCGCTGCCATCGGGGCCGAAGATGCGGATATTGTTGCGCGACAGGTAGGTCGGGTCCTTGCGCATCAGCGGGATGATGTCCTTGCGGATGATCGATTCCGGCGCTGTCCAGTAAGGATTGATGATGACTTCGTTGATCTTGGAATTGAGAATCGGCGTCTGGCGGTCTACCTTGCCGACGATGGCGGTATGGCGGGAGACAACGCGGCCGTTTTCCACCGCCTCGATCTGGGCGGCGGGGATGTTGACCATCACATAACGGTCGCCGAGGTAACCGGACATGGAGCGCAGGCGCACCAGGTTGGTCTGCAACTGGCCAAGGCGGACCGGCGCGGAGACGTTCATGGCGGCAAAGGTGTAGCGTCCCATCACGCCGTCGGAGGGCAGGCCGTGACGTTCCTGGAAACGCTTCACGGCAGCATCGACATAGGTGTCGAAGGCCGGCGACATGCCGGCGCGCGTCGAAAGGTCGCCCGAAATCATCAACCGCTTGCGCAGCGTCTCGACCGCCGGGTCGACCATGCCGAGCGAAAGCTTCTGGCTCGCCGGCACGACCGGCCAGCCGCCGCGCGCAACGATGTCCTGGTATTGCACGATGGCGCGCTCGACATGAGCCACCGTTTCCGGGTTGAAGATGGGAAGGTTCGATGCCACGCGTCCGGCCTGTGTGGCGCGCGCATCGAATTCGGTATCCCAGTTGCCGCGTCTGGGCGATTCAATGATGTTCCGGATGATATCGTCCGCGCGGGCGGCTGCGCTCATCGCGGACAGCGCCGTCGCACCGGCACCGGCAAGAAACAGGCGGCGGCTGGTTGCCATGGTCTACTTCCCTCATCGAACCTTGATCACCGGAACGGGCAATGCGTCACCGGATTATGGGAAGGGAGATTTTGCACGTCAACGTTAACAAAGCGCCAAGACCATTGCCGCCAGTTGTCGCGCGCCGGAAACATCCGCCACCCCGATCCCGTTGGAAATGGCGATGCCACGCGAATATGGCCTGATTGTGGGCACCCGTTCACGAGGATGTCATCGGCGGGCAAGCCAAACCCCGCGGCATGCCGCGGGGTCCTGCCAGGCACCCGGAAATGGCGGGTGATCACATGCGATAGGCGATGGTGTCGTTCCAGAAACGGTCGAGACGCTGCAGCGCCCGGTTCATCTGGCGGAATTCCTCCGGGCCTATGCCGCCGACCTGCTCGATGGAGCCGATGTGGCGGTGATAGAGGCCGGAAACGATCGCCGCCACATCCTTGCCCTTGGGCGTCAGGCTGACCCTGACCGAACGCCGGTCGACGCGCGAGCGCTGGTGGTGCAGGAAGCCCATGTCCACCATCTTCTTGAGATTATAGGAGACATTCGAACCCAGGTAATATCCGCGCGTGCGCAGTTCGCCGGCGGTCAGTTCGCTGTCGCCGATGTTGAAGAGCAGCAGGGCCTGGACGGCATTGATGTCGGACCGGCCATTGCGCTCGAACTCGTCCTTGACCACATCCAGCAGGCGGCGGTGCAGCCGTTCAAGGAGATGCACCGATTCCATGTAGAGCGAGTGGATCGGGTCTTCCTTCTTGTCAATGGACTCTGGCTGCTGCGTGACAGCGCGACGTGCGTTGATCATTGTACATTGCCTTCTGTTTGACGCCTGGCGACTTGTTTTTCTTCGTCACCTTGGCGCCCACATTAGCGAAGGCATTTAAAAGTCGACTTAAAGGCTTGCGTTAACAAAACCTTCCCCGGGCCTGTCGAGTCCGCGTGGACAATGAAAGGTTAACGCCTGTCAGGCCGCATCCCGGCTTCGGTATGCCTCCAGCCAGATGTAGAGGCGAAGCGCGAGCAAGCCCGTCAGCACGCCCGCATGCGCGAAGACGAGCAACTGGCGTTGGCCGAACAGACCCGGATAGAACGCATGCATGACGATTTCCGCGGTTGCGCAGAGGAACCAGATCACCGGCCCCCAGGAGGCAGGAAGCCACAGGCCGACCGCGGCGAAGGGGTAGAGAACGGCGAGGCAGACGCTGGCGACCTGCCAGTGAACGGGCATGAGATCGAAGCGCCACAGGCTGCCTGCCTCCAGTCCGACAAGGCGCAGCCAGTAGGTGAGGCCATACCAGAGCGACAGCACCGCCAGGATGCGCATGAAGACGACGAACGCCTGTTCCGCGCGCGTCGGCTTGAACAGGCCGGCCTGTGCGGCTTGGATCATGGCAACGGCAACTCCCCGCCGGGCAGCGGCGCAAAATAGGCGTCTATGTCCGCCGGATCGACCGCATCGACCCCGGCCGGCTTCCATGCGGGCGCATTGTCGCGGTCCACGAGCACGGCGCGGATGCCCTCGTAGAAATCATGGCCCGTGAGCATCCGGTTGACGATCCTGAACTCCATGCGCATGCAGTCGTCCATGGACCTGTCCGCGCCCAGCGCCAATTGCCGGAAGGCGACATGCAGCGAGGTCGGCGACCGGGTGTTCATCGTTCCAAGCGTCCTCGCGGCGAATTCATCGCCTTCATTGGCCGCATTCTCCAGCGCCGACAGAACCGCTTCGAGGCTCGATCCGGCGAAGAGCCGGTCGATGGCGGCGAAGGTTTGCGCGCCGGTTTCCGGTTCGGGCCGCGCGGAATGGCGCATCAGCGATGCCGCGGCATCGCCGGTTTCGCACAGGGCGTCGAGAAGCGCCTCGAAATGGGCGGAGGCGACCGCATGGGTTGCGGCGCCAACGGCCAGGGCATCGCCCTGCTTCACCCGTTCGCCGGTCAGGCCCATCCAGAACCCCGACCTGCCGCGCAGGCGCGGCAGGAAATGGCTGCCGCCGACATCGGGGAAGAAGCCGATGCCCACTTCGGGCATGGCGATCACGCCCTTGTCGCCGAAGACCCGAACGGCGCCGTTCATCGACACGCCGCAGCCGCCGCCCATGACGATCCCGTCGATCAGCGACACCCACGGCTTGGGAAACCGGTGGATACGGGCATTGAGCCGGTATTCGTCGTGGAAGAATGCGGTGAGCACGCGGCCTTCGCGCCCGGCGCGGTAGATGTCCATGATGTCGCCGCCGGCGCAGAAGGCCCGGCCCTCGCCGCGCAGGACGACGACCGCGACGCCGTCGTCGCCTTCCCAGGCATCCATGGCGCGCGCCATGGCCTGGACCATGGAATGGGTCAATGCGTTGAGCGCCTTCGGGCGCGTCATGGTGATGACGCCTGCCCTGCCGATGTGCTCGAAACGGATTTCCCCGCCGCCGCCGAAATCGATCTCCATGCCGTGCCTGCCTCCCTCGCCTTTGTAACCCGGCCTGCCGGGCTTACGGGCCGGTGCGGTTTTTTGTCAATGGCGCAGGTTGCCGGGCGCCATCTTCCTGTGGTTCAACCACAGTCCCGCCCTGGCGGAAAGGATGAAGGACAGGATCATGAATCGCATGGACAAGTTTTCGATGCCGCGTTCCGTCGACGAGATCACCGGCTCGCGCCGCCTCAGGCGCATGCGCAAGGCCGACTGGTCGCGCCGGCTTGTGCAGGAGACAAGGCTGACGGTGGACGACCTGATCTGGCCGATCTTCGTCATCGAGGGCGAGAACCGCAGCGAGGACATCGCCGCCATGCCGGGCGTCCGGCGAATGACGGTGGATCTTGCCGTACGCGAGGCGGAAAAGGCGGCGAAGCTCGGCATTCCGGCGCTGGCGACCTTCCCCAACATCGCCATGGACCGGCGTGACCAGACCGGCTCGCACATCCTCGACGCCGACAACGTGATCAACAAGGCCAGCCGCGCCATCAAGGCCGCGGTTCCCGAAATCGGCATCATCACCGATGTGGCGCTCGACCCGTTCACCAGTCACGGTCATGACGGCATCCTGCGCGACGGCATCATCGTCAATGATGAGACGGTGGAACTGCTGGCGCGCGCGGCGGTGGGCCAGGCAGAGGCCGGCGCCGACATCATCGCGCCCTCCGACATGATGGACGGGCGCATCGGCGCCATCCGCGACGCGCTGGACGCCGCCGGTTTCCAGGACGTGGCGATCATGTCCTATGCCACCAAGTTCGCGTCGGGCTTCTACGGGCCCTATCGCGAGGCGGTCGGCACCGGCGGCCTGCTCAAGGGCGACAAGAAGACCTATTACATCGATCCGTCCAACAGCGAGGAGGCCATCCGCGAGACCGAAGCCGACATCGCCGAGGGCGCCGACATGGTCATGGTCAAGCCCGGCATGCCCTACCTGGACATCTGCCGGCGCCTGAAGGACACCTTCGGCCTTCCCACATTCGCCTACCAGGTGTCGGGGGAATACGCTATGATCAAGGCGGCCGCCGCCAATGGCTGGCTGGATCACGACCGGGCCATGCTGGAAAGCCTGGCAGCCTTCAAGCGGGCCGGATGCGACGGAATCCTCACCTATTTCGCGCCGCAGGTTGCCGAAATGCTGAAGGGCTGAACGCCTGGGCGTTCATCCCCCTCGTTTCCCGGCACGGACCTGTCAGGCTGGCCGCGCCCGCGTGGTCACGACCGTGTACAGGAAGATCAGCATTGACAGGATGGTGAGCACGGAGCCGATCTTGGCCAGCGTTTCGCCCTGCTGCGTGATCGCCATGACGATGCCCGGCACGATGGTCACGACACCCAGCGTGGCGACCGCATAGTGGACCTTGGCCAGCATCCGTTCACCGGCAGTGGGAACGAGGTGATAGTAGAAACCGAAGAGACCCATCGTCACCCAGCCGACAAGGTTGAGATGGGCATGGGCCCCGGCCAGCATGTGGTTGCCGCTGGCCGACATCTGGATGCCCCAGGCCATTCCGATGGTCACGAAAAGCGCTGCGGTGGCGACAAAAAGAAAAGCTGTTCCGCGCATGGCCGGGTCCCTCCCTGTTGCGGTTGACTTTCGTTCGCCCCCGCCGGCACCCGCTTCCGGCATGGCACCCGGACCTGCAAAGCCTTTTCTCGACCGAACGGCAGAGCCGCAACCGGAATGAAACCAGCCATTGGATTTGCGGCAAAGATCAAGGGTCATATTGTCCGAATCGCCAAAGATCAGTTTCTGATAACTCTTTTTTGTTTTCAAGCGTCCTGCATGGAATTCCTTTCATGGAGGGATGCCCGGCCGGCATCCGCTTGAACCGGGCCGGACGCCTTCCCATGTGAAGCCAAGCAACGGATGCATTTCCCGCAGGGGAAGGAAGGTGGAAGGACCCTTGGCACGCGCGATGAACAACACCATTGAACATCAGGAAAACAACGGCAGGTTTCCGGCAGAAGAGGACTGGCGCCTCTATGAAGGCGTGCGGACACGGCGCGTCATGGCGTTCTTCATCGACTACGTCATCATCCTGCTGCTGATGATCCCGTTCGCCATCCTGGTGTTCCTGCTCGGGATCGTGACGCTTGGCCTGGGCTGGATGCTGTTTGCCGTTTTTGGCCCCTTCGTGGCGCTGACCTACGTTGCCATGACGCTCGGCGGCCGGCGGCAAGCGACAGTCGGCATGCAGATGGCTGGCGTCCGGCTGGCCCGCCTCGACGGACTGCGCGTCGACCCGCTCCTTGCCATCGTCCATACGGTCCTTTTCTGGGCGGGCAATGTTTTCACATCAGGCCTGATCCTGCTCGCCACCCTGGTGCTGGACCGCAAGCGCACGGTGCACGACCTGCTACTTGGAACCGTCGTCGTCCGCGAAACCGCGATGTGACGCGCCCTCCCCGCCGCGGCATGCCGCGCGGCTGAAAATCCGCACTCGCCATTGCCGGCGCGGGATTCTAGAGTGGTATCGGACGAATCCTCGCCCGCGGACGCTGCATGGCCGATTTCCACACCTACGCCACCTTCGCCATCATTGCCGTGATGGTGATCGCCTATGTGAGCGACCGGTTCGCCCTGGAATCGGTCGCCATCGGTTCTCTGGCTGCCTTCCTTGCCCTTTTTGCCCTGTTTCCCTATTCGAACGCGGCCGGAGAGGCCATCGGGCCGGAACAACTGGTTGCCGGCTTCGCCAATCCGGCCCTCGTCACGGTCATCGCACTGCTGATCGTCGGCCAGGGCCTGTTCGCCACGGACGCCATGGACGGGCCGGCGCGCATGGCATCAAGGGCTGGCGGTGCGTCGCCTTTCCGGGCGCTCGCCGTCACCCTGCTTTCAGCGGCATTTCTTTCGGCCTTTCTGAACAATACACCGGTCGTCGTCATCTTCATCCCGGTCCTGACCGTGCTGGCAGCGCAGCGCAATTTCGCCGCCTCGCGCGCCCTCATGCCGCTTTCCTTCCTCTCGATCCTGGGCGGCATGACCACGATCATCGGTTCATCGACCAACCTGCTGGTTGCCGGCGTGGCGCAGCGCAACGGCCACCAGGTCGGCTTCTTCGACATCACTGCGCCAGGGCTTACGCTGGCTGTGGCCGGCGCGCTCTACATCTTCTTCGTCATGCCGCGCATCCTCGGCCGGGCCACCCGCGGCAGCGAGGAAAGGCGGCGGGCGGCGGGCGCCCAGTTCATCGGCGAGATCACCGTCGGGGCCGGACATCCCTTTCTCGGCATGGAGTCGCGCGCCGGGCTGTTCCCCGGCCTGAAGGACCTGATGCCGCGGCTGATCATCCGGCGGGGCATGGACTTTCTGCCGCCCTTCGAGAACATGGTGATCTCTGAAGGCGACCGCGTGGTGGTTTCGGGCACACGGCGTGCCTTCATGAATGCACTGGCGCGCGGGTCCGCGACCCCGTCGGCACATGACGACCGCGACGACAATCCCCGCGTCAAGCCGGGAGCGGCCTATCATGTGGCCGAGACCGTGGTGACGCCCGGTTCGCGCCATGCCGGACGCACGGTGCGCAATGCCGGCATCCAGTCCACCCATGGCGTGGACGTGCTCGGCATCCAGCGCAAGAGCCGCATGGGGCGGGTGCCGCTCGCCGATATCCGCCTCGAACCCGGCGACACGGTGCTGGTGGGCGCCGACGAGCAGCACCTTTTGTCAATGCGCGACAGCCATGACCTGCTGCTGCTGGAATGGTCCGCACAGGCGGTGCCGCAACGCCAGAAGGCCTGGATCGCCTTCGTGATCTTCGCACTGATCGTGACCACGGCGGCCACGTCGCTCGTGCCGATCGTGGCAAGTTCGGTCATCGGCGCGGCGATGATGATCGCCACCGGATGCCTGACACTGCAACAGGCGGCGCGCGCCTTCGACCGGCAGATCTTCCTTCTCGTCGGCTCTTCCATCGCCGCGGCGACGGCACTGGAACAGACCGGCGGCGCAAGACTGATCGCAGACACGGCCGTGATGGCGATGGCCGGCCACGGACCCGTCGTGCTGCTGTCCGGACTGTTCCTGGTGATCGCGCTGCTGACCAACGTGCTGTCCAACAACGCGACCGCGGTCCTGTTCACGCCGATCGCCCTCGACATGGCCGCCAGCACCGGCATGCCGGCCGCCCCGTTCATCGCCGCCGTGATCTTTGCCTCCAACGCCTCCTTCGCCACGCCCGTCGGCTACCAGACGAACCTGCTCGTGATGGGGCCTGGCGGATACCGGTTCTCCGATTTCGTGAAGGCCGGCCTGCCGCTGGTCCTGCTCATGTGGCTGACCTTTACTGTCTTCGCGCCCTGGTATTACGGCCTCTGACAGCAAACGGCCTGCCAAAAAATGCCATTGGCGAACGGCCCGGCGCCCACTATCTTGAGCCCTCATGACTCAGCAACCGGTTCACAATCCGCAATTCTACCTGACCGCGCCGTCGGCCTGCCCCTACCTGGAAGGTCAATTCGAGCGCAAGGTGTTCACGCACCTCGTCGGCGACAAGGCCAGCGAACTGAACGACCTGCTGACACAGGGCGGTTTCCGCCGCTCCCAGAACATCGCCTACAGGCCGGCCTGCGAAACCTGCCGCGCCTGCGTCTCGGTGCGCATCCTGGCCCAGGAGTTCAAGCCGTCGCGCAACATGCGCAAGGTGCTGGCAGCCAATGACGACCTCGTCGCGGCCATCTACGACGCGGAGCCCTCCACCGAACAATACAGCCTTTTCCGCGCCTATCTCGATGCGCGGCACCGGCGCGGCGGCATGTCGGACATGACCGTTCTCGACTACGCGATGATGGTGGAGGACACGCATGTGGACACGCGGATCATCGAATACCGCAAGCGCGGTCCCGACAGCTTCATCACCGGCAAGGGCGAAGGCGAACTGGTCGCCATCGCGCTGACCGACGTCATGGGCGACGGGCTGTCGATGGTCTATTCCTTCTTCAACCCGGACATGCCCGAACGCTCGCTGGGGACCTACATGATCCTCGACCACATAGAACGTGCGCGGTCGATGGGGCTGCCCCACGTCTATCTGGGCTACTGGGTGCGCGGTTCGCGCAAGATGGACTACAAGATCCGGTTCAGGCCGCAGGAACATCTCGGCCCCTCGGGCTGGGGCCGATACGAGGACTGACAGGATTTGACAATGCAGACCGATCACGTGAAGGGCCTCGCGGTCGCCGGGCTGGGCGGCATGCTGCTCACCTTCGATATCCCGATGCTGCGGCTGGGCGATGGCGAGTCCTGGTCTGTCATCTTCCTGCGCTCCGTCTGCACGATCGCCGTCATGCTTACCGTCTGGCTGGCCCTCAAACGCTTCGGGCGCAATCCCCCGCCGCTGATCCAGGGGCGGACCGGCTGGATCGTTGCCGCCCTCTACGGGCTGACCGGCCTGTGTTTCCTACTCGCCGTCTTTCTCACGCCGACCGCCAACCTTGTCTTCATCCTCGCGCTCAACCCGATGATCGCCGCCGTTCTGGCACGCATATTCCTTGGCGAGAGGATCAGGCGGGAAACGCTGATTGCCATGGTTGCCATGGCCGGCGGCGTGTTCATCATCGTCTCCGGCGGCATTTCCGCCGGCAGCCTGGCGGGCAACCTGCTTTCGCTGGGCGCGGCCACATCGCTTGCCGCCGCGCTCACCGTGTCGCGGGCGAGCGGCAAGGACATGGGCTTCTCAGCGGTCATGTCCGCGCTCTTCCTGATCGGCATTTCCGGCGTCGTCGTATACTTCAACGGCTTCCGTATCGAGGATCCGGTTTGGATCGTCCTCAACGGCGCCGTGCTCATGCCGATCAGCATGTTCTGCCTGGCGACCGGCACGCGCTGGCTGACCGGGCCGGAAGTGGCGATGTTCTACATGCTTGAGACCGTGCTGGCGCCGGTCTGGGTCTGGCTGATCTTCCGGGAAATCCCCGGAAGCCATACCTTCGCCGGCGGCGCGATCGTGCTCGGCGCGCTCGTCATTCACACCGCCGTCCAGATCGCACGGGACCGCAAGCGGCGGCTGGCGGCACGCCCTCTCTGAACGTGGAACCAAAACGGGAGGCGGGTTTGCCGCCCGGCCTATTCCGCTGCTTCCGGCAGGCGGGCCGGAGCCAGTTCGAGCGGTCCCTCCGCCAGGCCTGACTGTGCGTCTTCATCGCCGGGTTCGTCGCGTTCGTTGGGCCGCAGGAGCCTGACCGCGAGCCAGCCGACGCCCCTGCGCACATCATCCATAATGGAGAAGAGCGAGGGCACGAAAAGCAGGCTGAGGACGGTGCCGACCAGCAGGCCGCCGATCACGGCAATGGCCATGGGCGCGCGGAACTCGCCGCCGTCGCCATGGGCAAGCGCTGCCGGCACCATGCCCGCCGACATGGCGATGGTCGTCATGATGATCGGCTGGGCGCGCTTGCGGCAGGCGTCGACGATGGCCTCGCCGCGCGAGACGCCATGGGCGATGGCCTCGATGGCGAAATCCACGAGCATGATCGCATTCTTGGTCACGATGCCCATCAGCATCAGGATGCCGATCACGACCGGCATGGAAACCGCCTGGTTGGTGAGCCAGAGGGCGCCGACCACGCCGCCGATGGACAGGGGCAGCGACAGGAGAATGGTGATCGTGTGGAAAACGGAGCCGAACAGCAGGATCAGCACCACCATCACCAGCATCAGGCCGGTGATCATGGCATTGCGGAAGGAGGTGAACACGTCACCCATGACTTCCGCATCGCCGGTTTCCTGGATGCGCACGCCTGCCGGCAGGTTCTGCACTTCCGGAAGCGCCTTGATGGCGGCCAGTCCGACGCCGATCTCGGCCTTGCCGGCCATGTCGACGCCGATCACGACGCGGCGCTCGCGGTTGAAGCGCTGGATCGAGGACGGTCCCTGGGCGTAATGGATGTCGGCAATGGCGGAAAGCGGCACGGTCGCGCCGGATGCCAGCGGCACCGGCAATTGCGAGAGGACCGACAGGTCGTCGCGGGCGGTCTCGTTCAACTGGACGCGGATCGGGATCTGGCGCACCCCGTCGGTGAACTTCGCCAGATTCGCATCGACATCGCCGATGGTCGCCACGCGCAGGACGTCCGAAAGCGCAGCCGTTGAAACGCCAAGCTGGGCCATCAGGTCGCGATCCGGCTCGACGATGATCTCGGGCCTGTCGAGGGCGGCATTGGACGTGATGGCGCGGAACAGGCCGGTTTCGGCCATGGCGCTCTGGATCTTGCGCGCCTCGTCGTCAAGCAGTTGCCCGTCGGTGCTCATCACGCCGATTTCGAGCGCACGCTGGCCGCGGTCGTTCACATAGGACGCGCGCAGGTCCGGGATCGTCTGGAGGATGTCGAGAATGTGGTTTTCCAGGTCGTGCTGGGAAATCTCGCGCTCGCTCTTGTGCTGGAGGTCCACGACCATGGTGGCGCGGCGCAGTTCCAGCGTGCCTGTCGGATTGGCGCCGCCGATCACGTAGACGTTCTCCACCTGCGGGATGGCCAGCACGGCCTCGGCGGCACGGTCGGTGGCGCGGCCGGTATCCTCCAGCCGCGCGCCGGGCGGAAGTTCGAGCGAGAAAACCACGCGCGAGGCATCCTGGCGCGGCACGAAGCCGGCAGGCAGCATGGTGGTGGCCATGATGGCGCCAACGAAGAAGGCGACGCCTGCAACGAAGGTGATCCAGCGGAAACGGAGGCTGGTGCCGAGAAGGGCAAGATAGCCGCGCATCACGAAGCCCGGCCGGTATTCATGCTCGCCATGGGCCCGCAGAAAATAGGCGGCCATCAGCGGTGTGATCAGACGCGCCACGAGGAGCGAGAAAAAGACGGCCACGGCCACGGTGAGGCCGAACTGCTTGAAATACTGGCCTGCCACGCCGGACATGAAGGAGACCGGCGCGAAGACCGCCATGATGGTGGCCGAAATGGCGATGACCGCCAGGCCGATCTCGTCGGCCGCTTCCAGCGCCGCGCGGTAGGGCGTCTTGCCCATCTTGATGTGGCGGACGATGTTCTCGATCTCGACGATCGCGTCGTCGACGAGGATGCCCGTCACCAGCGTCACGCCCAGCAGGCTGACGAGATTGAGCGAGAAGCCGAGGTGATCGAGGACGAGGAAAGTCGGGATGATCGACAATGGCAGCGCGACCGCGGACACCAGCGTGGCGCGGATGTCGCGCAGGAACAGGAAGACGACGATAACGGCCAGCGCGGCGCCCTCGAGCAGCGTCTGCATGGCCGATTCATAATTGCCGACGGTATAGTCGACGGAGTTGTCGACCCGGTCGATGGTCACGCCGGGATGATCTGCCCTGAGCTTTTCCACCGCTTCGGTGACGCGGCGCGAGACGTCGACATCGCTTTCGCCCTTGCCGCGGAAGACACCCATGGAGACAACGGGCTCGCCGTTGACGCGGGCAAACGAGCGCGGATCGGCCCAGCTGTCGGTGACGGTGGCAATATCGGACAGGATGACGCGCCGCCCGCCCGCAAGCGGGATTTCCAGTGCGCGCAGGGAATTGACGCTGTCGACGCCGCCCAGCGTGCGGATGGTCTGTTCGCGCCCGCCGATCTCCGTGCGCCCGCCCGTCAGGTCGACATTGGCGGCGCGCAGCGCGTTGTTGACAGCCGAGGCCGTGACGCCGAGCGCGTTCATGCGGTCGGCATCGAGTTCGACGCGGATCTCGCGGTCGACGCCACCGTAGCGGTCGACGCGGGCAACACCCTTCAGCCCCTGGAGTGCACGGATCGCCTCGTCCTCGACGAACCAGGACAGTTCCTCCAGCGTCATGGATGGCGCGCGAACCGCATAGGTGAGGATCGCCTGGCCTTCCACGTCGATGCGGTTGACGATCGGTTCGTCGGCGGTGGCCGGCAGGTCGGAACGGATGCGTTCGACCGCGTCCTTGACGTCGGTCACGGCGGTTGCCGTATCCACCTCGAGGCGGAATTCGATGACCGTGGAAGAGCGGCCCTCGGTGATCGTCGACATCACGTTCTTGACGCCGGTCACGTTGGCGACGGCATCCTCGACGCGCTTGGTGACCTGGGTTTCCAGTTCGCTCGGCGCCACGCCGGGATCGGTGACGACGACCGAGACGATGGGAATGTCGATATTCGGGAAACGCGTGACCGGAAGCTGCATGAAGCTCATCGTGCCCAGCACGGTGAGCACGATGAAAAGCAGGACCGAGGGCAGCGGGTTGCGGATCGCCCAGGCGGAAATGTTCCAGTTCATCGGGTGAGCGCTCCGGTGGTCTCGTCGAGGACGGGGGTGATGGCCTCGCCGTCACTGACGAAGACGCCGGCGCGCGAGACGACCTGGTCGCCCTCGGCAAGACCCTCCGTGATCTCGACGGCGCCATTGACGCGCAAGCCCAGCATGACCGGTGTGGAGGCGACCTTGCCGTCCACGACCTTCTGGACATGGGCCGCTCCGTTGCGGAAGAGGACGGCGCTCGCCGGAACGGCAAGGCCGTCGCGGCTAGCCAGTTCGATGCTGGCGCTGGCGAAATTGCCGGCGCGGACCGGACCATCCTCCGGCAGGGAGATGTAGACCGTGCCGAGCCGCGTGGTCCGGTTCACCTCGGGGGCGACCAGGCGCACGGTGCCCTCAAGCGTTTCGCTCACCCCCGGCGCATGGATCCTGACCTGCTGGCCCGGCCGCAGGCGCGGCAGGTGGGTTTCGGAAACCGCGGCCTGCAATTCCAGTTCATTGTCGATGGCGATGCGGAACAGCGGCCCGGCGGACGCGCCGACCACGGCGCCAAGCATGGCGTTGCGGGCGAGCACGAGACCATCGGCCGGGGCCTTGACCTCGGTGCGCGCGATCTGGCGTTCGAGTTCGCTGATCTGCGCGGCGTTGACACCGGACTGCGCCTGGGCGGCGACCACGGCCTTGCGCGCGGTTTCCAGCTTGGCGCGGGCGCTGTCGAGACCATTGACGGCGTTGTCGTACTGGGCCTGCGACGCCACACCCTTCTCGCGCAACTGCTTGACGCGCTCCAGCGTTTCGCTGGCCTGGCGGACACCCACCTCGGCATCGGCGATCTGGGCGCTGGCCTGGGCCGTCTGCGCCTCTATCTGCGCGCTTTGGGCGCGGGCCTGCAGCAGGGCCAGTTCAAGGCCGGACTTGTCGAGCACCGCCAGCACCTGGCCCTTTTCGACGAGATCGCCCGCATCGGCCCTGAGGTCGAGAACGGCCAGGCCGTTCAGGTCAACGCCGACCGCGGCTTCCTCGCGCGGCGCAACGGTGCCGTTGACGGGCAGGCTCTCGACAAGATGCCGGGTGTGAACCTCCACCACGCGAATGGCCGGGGCGGGCGCGGTGGACACCGCGGGGGCTTCGGCCGGTTGGGCAAAGGCCTGGGCCGCCGGGAAGGCGGCCAGGAAAAGGGTCGTCGCCAGGGCGGCGGAAACCGGCTTCAGGACATGGGTCAGCGGCATGGGTCGTGTCCGGATCATTGCGCGACAGGGCGCAGGTTGGCTGTGACGGAGGTGCGCACCATGTGCTCCACCTCGTCGAGATCGATGCCCTTCGAGGGCAGGTCGTTGAGCACGATCCCCTCCCCGATGGAAACCATGACGGCCATCAGCGTCTCCACAGAGACAGCCGGCCGTATCTGGCCGGCGGCAATGGCGGCCTGGATGCGCCTGAAGATGAGTTCATGGACCTGCCGCATGGAGCATTCGCAGGTCGCCAGAACGGACGGATTGCGCAGCGCCTCGGCGCGGATCTCGGTGAACAGCGGCGCCATGTTGTTTTCGTGGCTGACGCGCAGATGCGTCATCATGGCCTGGACGATACCCTCGACGATGTCGGGATTGGCGAGCGCCTCGGACAGAAGCGCGGCATCCTTCGTCCGGTCCGCCTCGGCGATGGCCTCGATGATGGCTTCCTTGGAGGGAAAGTAGCGGTAGAGCGCTCCCGGGCTCATTTCCGCCTCGCGGCAGATGTCATGCATGGAGGCGCCCTGGAAACCGGAACGCACGAAGCATTTCTTCGCGGCATCGAGGATGCGGGCGCTCTGCGCCTCGCGCCGCTCGGCGCGGGTCACGGGTCCCCCGGTGTCTTCATCCTCGGCCGGATCATGCGGCCGCTGGGAGGTGGCTAGATCGCTGGTCATGTCGATATCGTCAGAAATAGAGTGCGAACGTTCGTTCGCGCTATATGCGAATGATCATTCTCAATGTCAACATTACGGCATGAAATTGGTTTCGGTTCGGTTGCCCCGACGTAAAAAAACGTGCGTAGGCAAATTCAACACGCTGCCTAACCGCTCTATGTCAGTCAAATGTATTTATACTATCCGATCTCTATGAATTCATTACGTATTTTTCTAATATTCTTATTTTCTCTAAATATTGAATCCATTACCAAAAAATTTTTACAATCACCGCGAGCCAAAACCAATTGCATCATAATCATGTGTTGCCTAGCATAGTCCGCAGTGTCCAATGTTGCCCGCGTAATCTGGGACACTGCCAATAATACGACACCCGATAACAACATTACAACTATATCAAATTTTGAATATATATTTTTTTCAATATCAATGTATGAAAATAATGAAAAAAACAATATTATAACACCCAATATATTAATTATGTGACAATATATTCTTCCTATTTTATATGTTCCAAAAATTGTTGTTTTGGTTTTAATTGGAATATTGTTTTGGTTGATTAGCCTCATCATTTCAATGAATTCGGAACTAAGGCTTCTTTTTCCGTCATCCATTTCATATCTCCCATTCAGTCGGAAAATGACGCTCCCTGGTCAACAAGACCCTTCAGCCGAACTTGCCGGTGCGCGGAAAGCCCTTCGGCACCATGCGTCCGGCGGCGGCGCGCGCGCCGGTCCACTCGGCGAGTTCCGCCTGGCTGCGGGTGAAGGTGCGCCCGGCGCTGTCGGTCCAGGTCAGGCCGTCGGCCATGGCGAAGGTCCTGATGTCGGACACGCCGCCATCCTTGTAGCGCTGGAGGCGCACGCCCTTGCCGCGCGTCATTTCCGGCACCTGGTCGAGCGGGAAGACGAGCAACTTCCGGTTCTCGCCGACAATGGCGACATGGTCGCCGGTCACGGGCACGAAGAAACGCGCTTCGTCGGGCGTCTTCACGTTCATCACCTGCCGGCCCTTGCGGGTATTGGCGACAACATCGGCCTCCGGCACGACGAAGCCGTTGCCCTCATGGGAGACAAGCAGGCGGCGCACCTGCGGATCGTGGACGAAGGCGGTGACAATGTCCTGGTCGTTGTCCATGTCGACCATGATGCGGATCGGCTCGCCATGGCCGCGCCCGCCGGGCAGGCGGTCGGCGCCAATCGTGTAGACCTTGCCGCCGGTGGTCAGCACGAGGATCTTGTCGGTGGTCTGGGCATGGAAGGCGAGCTTCAGCTTGTCGCCATCCTTGAAGGACAGGCCCGACCAGTCGGACAGGTGCCCCTTCATGGCGCGCAGCCAGCCCTTTTCCGAGACGATAACGGAGACCGGCTCCTTTTCGATCATCGCCTGCTGTATGGCCTCCAGGTCGCGCTCCGGCGCCTCGGCGAAGGTGGTGCGGCGGCGGCCGAGTTCGGTCTCGGGGCCGAAGGTCTTGCGCACGTCGGCCACTTCCCAGGCCACGGTCTTCCATTGCAGCGCCTCGGAGGCCAGCAGCTTCTCGATCTGCGCCTTCTCCTCCGTCAGGGCATCTAATTCCTTGCGGATCTCGAATTCCTCCAGCTTGCGCAGGTTGCGCAGGCGCATGTTCAGGATGGCCTCGGCCTGGTTGTCGGTCAGTTCGAAGGTCAGCATCAACTGCTTCTTGGGCTCATCCTCCTCGCGGATGATGCGGATCACCTCGTCGATGTTGAGATAGGCGATCAGATAACCGCCGAGGATTTCCAGCCGCCGCTCGATCACGCCGAGGCGATGGCGGGAGCGGCGGATGAGCACGTCCTTGCGGTGCTCCAGCCATTGCTTCAGCACATCGCGCAGCGACAGCACGTTGGGCACCTTGCCGTGGCTGAGCACGTTCATGTTGAGCGGGAACCGGCTTTCCAGTTCCGTCAGCTTGAACAGGGATTCCATCAGCAGTCCGGGATCGACGGTGCGGCTCTTGGGCACAAGGACGATGCGGATGTCCTCGGCGCTCTCGTCGCGGACATCGTCGAGCAGCGGCAGTTTCTTGCCGATCAGCAGGTCGGCGATCTTCTCGATGAGCCGCGCCTTCTGCACCTGGTAGGGGATCTCGGTGACGACGATGACCCAGGTGCCGCGCCCGGCATCCTCCTGATGCCAGCGCGAGCGCACGCGAAAACCGCCGCGCCCGGTCTCGTAGGCCTCGGCGATGGACGCCTTGGAATCGACGATGATGCCGCCGGTGGGAAAATCCGGTCCCGGAACGAACTGCATTAGGTCGGCATTCGCCGCGTCCGGGTGCTCGATCAGGTGAAGGGCGGCGTCGCAGATTTCGGCGGCGTTGTGCGGCGGAATGTTCGTCGCCATGCCGACCGCGATGCCCGAGGCGCCATTTGCCAGAAGATTGGGGAAGGCACCGGGCAGGACGACCGGTTCCTCGTCTTCCTCGTTGTAGGTCAGGCGGAAATCGACCGAATCCTCGGTGATGCCCTCCAGCAGCAGCGCGGCGACATCGGTCATGCGCGCTTCCGTGTAGCGCATGGCGGCGGCATTGTCGCCGTCGATATTGCCGAAGTTGCCCTGGCCGTCGACCAGCGGATAGCGGACGGCGAAATCCTGCGCCAGCCGGACAAGGGCATCGTAAATGGCCTGGTCGCCGTGCGGGTGGAACTTGCCCATCACGTCGCCGACGATGCGCGCACACTTGGCGAAGCCGCGGTCGGGATCGAGGCGCAGGAGGCGCATGGCATGCATGATGCGCCGGTGCACCGGCTTCAGGCCGTCACGCACGTCGGGCAGCGCGCGGTGCATGATGGTCGAAAGCGCATAGGCCAGGTAGCGCTCCTCGAGGGCGCGCTTCAGGTCGACCGATTCAATGTCCTTGCCATCGCCCCCGCCGGGCGGAATGAGGCTTTTTCCCATGCAACCCGGTTACAGAAACCGGTGATTCGGGGCAAGTGCGCCACGCGTTTCAGGGCCTGTGGCGGGCATCACAAGCCAAAGGCCAAAAAATAAACTAAACTTGGAAAGACAACTGGACGTCAGCGAGGGAGCCGGACACTGTCCGGTGAGCCTCCTTTTCCGTTTTCCAGCCGGTGCACCCGGCCGACCATCGAAGGACACCGCCATGACCAGACCCATCCTGAAATCCGCCACCGCGCTCGCCGTTCTTTGCATGCTTTCCGCACCGGCATGGGCTGAAGTGGATGTGCCGGCCCTGATGGATGCGCTCGAACGCCAGTTCAAACCAAGCGGCACCACGTTGGCGATCGGTTCCGCCAGAGCCGACGGGGACGACGTCGTCCTTTTCGATGTCTCGATCACACCGGGCGAGGCCAATACGGCCGAGATCGGCGAAATCAGGCTGCAGGATGTCACCGAGAGCGAGACCGGTTTCCGGATCGGGACGATCGAGGCGCCCGTGCTCTCCATGACAAAGGACGGCACGACGGTGGATTTCGGTGGCGCAGCCATCACCGGGATGGAAGTGCCCAAGGAAAACGAGACGGACCCGGTTCGCAAGCTTTCCGTCCTGGTGGAAGGGATCACGGTGGGCCCGGTTCGCGTTTCCATGGGCGACACCACCCTCTTCAAGATGGACGGGATCGTCTACACCGCCAGCGCCTACGAACCGGGCCAGCCGCTGCTGACGGAAATGGCGATCAACGGACTGGAAGCGGACATGACGGAACTTCCTGACGAGAAGGCCCGCGCGGTGATGCAGGCGCTCGGCTATCCGACGCTTTCGGGCGGCATGACCATGAAGGGAAGCTGGAACCCGACCGACGGGCGCATGGAGATCACCGAGTGGATGCTGGACGTGAGCGATGCAGCCGCGCTCAACATCACCATGGACCTTGGCGGCATCACCACGGACTTGATCCGCCAGGCCCAGGAGATCACCGCCAAGGCGGAGAGCGGCGAGATGAACGAGCAGGCCGTGGGCTTCGCCATGATGGGGCTGATGCAGCAGTTTTCGGTCAACGGTGCGACGATCGCGCTCGACGATGCCTCGCTGACCAACCGCATCCTCGATTTCGTGGCCGCGCAGCAGGGCGCGAAGCGCCAGGATGTCGTCAACATGGCCAAGGGCATGATGCCGATCCTGCTTTCGCAACTCCAGAACCCCTCCTTTGCCAGCACGGTGGCGAAGGCGGTCGGCGAATACCTTGACGACCCGCAAACCCTGATTGTCAAGGCAGAACCGGATGCCCCGGTGCCGGCGCCGCAGATCATGGGCGCGGCCATGGGCGCGCCGCAGACCATTCCCGACATCCTGGCCGTCACGGTCACCGCCAATGAATGCGGCACGATCACCTGCTGACAGGGCCGTAAAGGTGAGCATGCGAATGAAAAAACCCGGCGGAGCGATCCGCCGGGTTACCTGTCAACAGGGAAGGTGAAGTCTGTCCGCCTACTCCTTGGCGGGCATGACGGTGCGCAGGTGCAGTTCGCGCAACTGGGCCGGCGCAGCCTCCGACGGCGCGCCCATCAGCAGGTCCTGGGCCTGCTGGTTCATCGGGAAGAGCGTGACCTCGCGCAGGTTCTTGGCGCCGGCCAGCAGCATGACGATGCGGTCCACGCCGGCGGCCATGCCGCCATGGGGCGGCGCGCCGTAGTGGAAGGCGCGGTAGAGACCGCCGAAGCGTTCCTCCACGACGGAGGCATCCAGCCCGACAATGCCGAAGGCCTTGACCATGACTTCCGGCAGGTGGTTGCGGATGCCGCCGGATGCGATCTCGTAGCCGTTGCAGACGAGGTCATACTGCCAGGCCTTGATGGCCAGCGGATCCTCGTTTTCCAGCGCGCCGAGGCCGCCGCGCGGCATGGTGAAGGGGTTGTGGCCGAACTCGACCTTCTTGTTGTCCTCGTCCCATTCGAAGAAGGGGAAATCCACGATCCAGGCCAGCGCGAAGCGGTCGCGGTCGACGAGATCAAGGTCCTCGCCCACGCGGGTGCGCGCGTCACCGGCGAAGGAGGCGAACTTCCTCGGATCGCCGGCGGCGAAGAAGCAGGCATCGCCCGCCTTCAGCCCAAGCTGCAGGCGGATGGCCTCGGTGCGCTCCTCGCCGATGTTCTTGGCGATGGGGCCGGCGCCTTCCAGCTTGCCGCCTTCCTCGCGCCAGAAGATGTAGCCGAGGCCGGGCTGGCCCTGGCCCTGCGCCCAGGAATTCATGCGGTCGCAGAAAGCGCGGCTGCCGCCCGTCGGCGCGGGAATTGCCCAGACGGCGCCGGTGGGCGAATTGGCCAGGATGTTGGCGAAGACCTTGAAACCGGAGCCGCGGAAATGCTCCGAGACGTCTTCCATGATGATCGGGTTGCGCAGGTCCGGCTTGTCGGAACCGTATTTCGCGATCGCCTCGTCATAGGGAATGCGCGGGAATTCGGCCGTCACCGGCTTGCCGTCGGCGAAGGCCTCGAAGACCTTGCGCAGCACCGGCTCCATGGTGCCGAGTATGTCGTCCTGCTCGACGAAGCTCATCTCCAGGTCAAGCTGGTAGAATTCGCCCGGCAGGCGGTCGGCGCGCGGGTCCTCGTCGCGGAAGCAGGGCGCGATCTGGAAATAGCGGTCGAAGCCCGACATCATGAGAAGCTGCTTGTACTGCTGGGGTGCCTGCGGCAAGGCGTAGAACTTGCCGGCATGGATGCGGCTCGGCACCAGGAAGTCGCGCGCGCCCTCCGGCGAGGAAGCCGTGAGGATGGGCGTGGAGAACTCGTTGAAGCCGGCGTCCTCCATCAGGCGGCGCATTTCTCGGATGATGCGCGTGCGCAGCATGATGTTGGCATGCAGGGTCTCGCGGCGCAGATCCAGGAAGCGGTAGCGCAGGCGGATGTCCTCGGGATAGTCCGGCTCGCCGAAGACCGGCAGCGGCAGTTCGGCCGCCTTGGACAGGACCTCGATCTCGCGCGCGAAGACCTCGATGCCGCCGGTCGGAAGGTTCGGGTTGACCGCTTCGGGCGCGCGCTCCTTGACCACGCCGTCGACGCGGATCACCCATTCGCCGCGCACGGTCTCGGCCACCTTGAAAGCCGGCGAATCCGGATCGGCGACCACCTGGGTGATGCCGAAATGGTCGCGCAGATCGATGAAGAGCACGCCGCCGTGGTCGCGGACGCGGTGGACCCAGCCGGAAAGGCGGACGGTGGCGCCGGCATCGGCATTGCGGAGAGCGGCACAGGTGTGGCTGCGGTAGCGGTGCATGGAAATCAGGTCCGGTTATGGCTCGTACGGGAAGGGGGGCGCGGCCGTCGGCTTGAAACCGGCGCCCGGTCAAAATCCGCGCGAAAAGCGCACGGGCGAGGCTGTTTGTCAAGGTTTGCGGCCGCAAACCGCCCTGCCCGGCTTGACTTGCGGTCCTGCAGCGAGAATAGACGGCTATCGATATCCCATCCGGACGTCCTGTCTTCATGCATGTGATCACCTCAACTGCCGAACTGGAAGCCGTCTGCACCTCGATGGCGAAGTGCGATTTCGTGACAGTGGATACCGAATTCATCCGCGAGACGACCTTCTGGCCGGAACTCTGCCTGATCCAGATGGCGACGGTCGAGGAGACCGCGCTGGTCGACCCGCTGGCCGACGGCATGGATCTCGCCCCGTTCTTCCGCCTGATGGCGGACGAAAGCGTGCTCAAGGTGTTCCACGCGGCGCGCCAGGACATCGAGATCATCGTCAAGATGGGCGACCTGGTGCCGCATCCGGTGTTCGACACGCAGGTGGCCGCCATGGTGTGCGGCTTCGGCGATTCGGTGTCCTACGACCAGCTTGTCCAGAAGATCACGCGCGAGCAGATCGACAAGTCGTCGCGCTTCACCGACTGGCGCCGCCGGCCGCTGACCGACAAGCAGCTTTCCTACGCGCTGGCCGACGTCACGCACCTGCGCGACGTCTATGCCCATCTGGCCGCCGAACTGGAGCGCGAGAACCGCGCCCACTGGCTGAAGGAGGAAATGGACGTCCTGACCTCCCGCGAGACCTACGAACTGCATCCCGACGATGCCTGGAAGCGGCTGAAGATGCGCGTGCGCAAGCCGCTGGAACTGGCCGTGATGCAGAAGGTCGCCGCCTGGCGCGAGCGCGAGGCGCGCAACCGCAACGTCCCGCGCGGGCGCATCATCAAGGACGACGGCATCTACGAGATCGCCCAGCAGCGCCCGGAAACCGTCGAGGCGCTGGGCCGGCTGCGCTCCATCCCGAAGGGCTGGGAGCGTTCCTCGGCGGCGCAGGGCATTCTCGAAGCCGTGAAGGAAGCGCTTGCCATTCCGCGTGACGACCTGCCGCGCGTGCCCCGCCCCAACCAGCAGCCGGAAGGCACCGGGGCGGCGACGGAACTGCTGAAGGTGCTGCTGAAACAGGTGGCCGAGCAGGAAGGCGTGGCGGCCAAGGTGCTGGCCACGGCCGACGACATCGAGAAGCTGGCCGCGGAAGGCGAAAAGGCGGATGTGGCCGCCCTGCACGGCTGGCGGCGCGAGGCGTTCGGCGACAAGGCGCTCAAGCTGATCCGCGGCGAACTCGGCATCCGCTTCGCCAACCGCAAGGTGCAGGTGTTCGATATCGGCTGACGGTCATAAGGCCGATGCCAGGTGAACGGACGGCTCGTCATAATCGTCGCGCCCGGCAAGGGGAAAGTCCGTCAGAAGCAGTTCGCCCAGGTTGCCGGGATATTCAATGCCCAGGTCCCCATGGGCATCCGTGCCCCGGTATGAAATCACCACGCTGCCCTTGTCCAGCCCGTCAACCGAACCGTCCGTGATCTCATAGGCAACGGCGTAGAAGCCGGCGGCTTGGGCTTCTTGAACAATTTCCGCATCTTCCAAATTGGCTATTACTTTGGCGTTGCCGATTGTAATAGTCCCATCTGACGCCTCGCCAAACCCATCAATGTCCACGCCATTTACGACATTTACGCCATCGGACAGCCCGGCACCGTAGCCCCGGTTGTAGGCATCCATGGAGAGGATCGCGAGGAAAAGGTCCTTGGAAATCATTATTTTCGATCCTCATCGAATTTTTCGAGTCGGTCTAATGACCAAAACGACAATGGAGATAGGTGTTGCCATCCGCGCGGACTTTCATTTGGCAATTGTAATGATCGCATGCTGTTGTAGGGCCCTCCACGGTAGGCCGGCCACCACCCCAACACGTTCTCCACGTTTCCGTTTGTGACGGGTTCATCGGTTATCCGGAGTGTGATTGAAGCGAGGCGGTGGCAATCGGGGGATGTGTCGCGGGTTGCGGGCAGGGCTGCGAAGGCCTGCTTCCATTGGCCGAGGCCGCCGCTGTCGCTGCGCGTCTTGCGGGCGTTGAACTCTTCCAGCGAAAGGCCGGTGGCGCGAAACCGCTGCCACTGCGCCCAGGGCAGGCCCGCCGCCCGCCACGGCGCCTGCGCCGCCTTCAGGCCACGCCCGTCCGGGCAAGGCCCGAACGCCCCGTCAAGATCGTCCGGGTCCACACGCTTCACGCTGGAAGGGTCCGAGATGTCGCCAAACGTGACAAGCAGGGGGCGGTACTGCGCCGGAACGGGCCGGGGACCGCCATCCCCGGCCAGCACCGCCCTGGCATGCACCATCGCGCGGGAGACAACGTCCCCCGCAGACGGGTCCGCATAGGTGGCCAGCGCAATGGTGCGGCTGTTGCCGAGCAGCTTGAACAGGTATTTCCCACCGCCAAGATCGACCACAACGGCCTCGCCGCGCACCTCACCCGTGTGTGACGCGCTATCCCGGAAAAACGGATGGACAGGATTGGCGGCCCAGGTAACCGCCTGCACCGATGCACCGCTCTTGCGGCCATCCGGCGCGTCCACGGCGACCGTCAGCTTCTGGTGCCATGTGTAGGACGGGTTGTGGTAACGCCACAGCCCCCACACCCCCAGCGGCAGGCCCACCGCGATGACCAGGAAGGCGCGCAGGCAGCCGCCATTGCCACGGCGGCCGGTCACCGGCCCGGCAATCCCTGTCCGCCGCGTCCCTGCCCGCTCACCCGCCATGGCAAGCCCCCGCACCACCCGGCACATGGCCGGTGGTGGTGACCGGGCCACCGGTTCTCGCCCGCACCGCCTGCCAGTCCTTCAGGGCCGTGCCCTCGCAGAGCCGGAGCGCGAGACCGGTCTTCCGCGTTTCCATGCCTGTCTTGCGCTTCAGCGCCCTGCCTGCCATCCGCCCGTGCCCCCGTCCGCCATGACGCCAACCGTGCCGCCTCCCCCGAAGCGGGCACCGGCGGCCAATCGATCACAACCAGCGCCGGCTGTGAAGGCTGAGGTTGTGGCGGCGATGTATTTCACGCAAGGCTTGACAAGCCGGACCGGTGACAGCAGACGGGTGCGGGTTGGCCAATTGGGCTGGGCTTTCAGGAAGACGGGCGGTCCCGCGTCACTGAGCTATGGTCCCGCGTCACTCAGCGCAAACCCGCCCCGCGTCACACTGCGATGTCCCTGCCCCGCGTCACGGAGCGATGTCCCTGCCCCGCGTCACTCCGCGACGACGAGATCGATCTGGCGGCCGGTGAAGCGGGCGAGATGGGCCATGCGCGCCATTGGCCGTTCGCCATGCAGCGCCGCGTGGCTCTTCGGGATGACAAGCTGCAGGCCGCCATCCGCGGCGATGCGCCAAGACAGGCGCGGTATGACGCCCGGCATGGAGGCCGACAGCAGGTAGACGACGCGCATCAGCGCGCCCAGCGCCTTGGCCCGTTCGACATAGCGCGGCGGCGCCAGCTTCAGCAGTTCGGGCGCCACGGCATCGTCGATCAGGCCTTCGTGACGGTAGAGATTGGCCAGTGCCAGGTAGGCGCGGCCGGGATGGTCGATGCCGACGAAGGAGGCGTTGGAGATGATGTTGAGCGACTGGGTGCCGCGATATTCCGGATGGGCGCGCCAGCCGATATCGGCCACGAGGCAGGCGGCGCGGCGCAGGCGGTGTTCCTCCGGTGTCTCGTCGAGCCCCAGCGCGGCGAAGGCCGTGCCGGTCCAGTCGGCCAGTTCGCGGGCATGGCGTTCGGAGCGCGAGCGTAGGATGGCCAGTTCGTCGGCGGCGGTCAGCAGGGGGTCAGCCTTGCGCCATTCGTCCGGCAATTGCTCGAAGAGATAGCCCTCGCGCACGCCCGTCGCGGAAATCACGATGCGGGCCGGCTTCATGGCGCGGATGACCTCCAGCATGACCGCGGCGCCATAGGGCAGCAGGCCGCGCCGGTTCTTGGAGACGCGCTTGATCCCCTTCATGTTTGCGGTGTCGTTGCGCGCCACCTGCATGAGGAAGGGAACGCATTCCTCCGTTTCCATCACGTAGTGGTGCATGACATGCAGGGGATAGTCGCGTTCCATCATGTGCAGGCGCGCCAGGTTTCGCCACGTCCCGCCGACGGCATAGAATTCGCGGCCCTCGCCTTGCCGCAAGAGGCCCGCGCGTTTCATCTGCGCCGCGATGACGGCGCCGGCCTCCTCCGGCTTGCCAGCGGTGACCTCCTGCAACCGAAGGCCGCCAAGCGGCAGGGTGATGCCGTCGCCGGTCCCGTGGCCGCTGATGTCGATCAGTTCCAGTGAGCCGCCGCCGAGGTCGCCGACGATGCCGTCGGGCCGGTGGAAACCAGACATGATGCCATAGGCGGAATAGAGCGCCTCCTCGCGGCCCGACAGCACCCGGATTTCCGTGCCCAGCACCTCGCCGGCGCGCTCGATGAAGGCCGGGCCGTTTTCCGCCTCGCGCGCGGCGGCCGTGGCCAGGACATGCACCTCCTCGACGCCGGCCTGGTCGCACAGCGCGCGGAAGCGGCGGAATTCTCCGAGCGCACGCTCCACGCCGGCCGGGTCCAGCAGGCCGGTGGACACGATCTGGCGGCCGAGGCCTGCCAGCATCTTCTCGTTGAACAGGACAGTGGGCGAACGGGCCACGCCTTCATAGATGACGAGACGGACCGAGTTCGATCCGATATCGACGATGGCGACGGGCTTGCGGTCGTAGAGGCGACCCTGGGACAGGCGGTCCATCACGGCTGGGCAGACTTGTCTTTCTTGCGGCGTCTGAAGTGGGCGATCCGCTTCGGCGCATGCGACTTCAACGATTCCCCCCGGCCCGAAAGGCTGGGATTGGTCATGAAATACTCCTGGGCGTTGAAAGGTTCCTCGCCCTCCTCGGGCTGGAGCCGTCTCGACGTCCCGTCGGGCAGTACCTCAAAGCTCTGCTGGTTGTCCATGATGTTTGCCAGCATGATCTGGTCGAGGATCTGCTCGTGCACGGTGGAGGCCTCCACCGGCACGATGACCTCCACGCGCCGGTCGAGGTTGCGCGGCATGAGATCGGCGGAGCCGAAATAGACGACGGCCTCGTCGGAAGGCAGGCCGTGGCCGTTGCCGAAACACCAGATGCGGCTGTGTTCCAGGAAGCGGCCGACGATGGACTTCACCCGGATGTTGTCCGACAGGCCCGGCACCTGCGGGCGCAGGCAGCAGATGCCGCGAATGACGAGATCGATCTCGACGCCGGCGGCACTCGCCTCGTAGAGCGCGTCGATGATCTCCGGATCGACCAGCGAGTTCATCTTCATCCAGATCTGGCCCGGCCGCCCCGCCTTCACGTGGGCGATCTCGTCGCGGATATGGCCGAGAATGCGCGGTCGCAACGTGTAGGGCGAATAGGCGAGCTTCATCTGGTCGGCCGGTTCGGCATAGCCGGTGATGAAGTTGAACACCTGGGCCACGTCGCGGGCGACCTGCGGATCGTCGGTGAAATAGGACAGGTCGGTGTAGATCTTCGCGGTGATCGGATGATAGTTGCCGGTGCCCAGATGGCAGTAGTTGCGCAAACGGCCCTCTTCCCGGCGCACCACCAGCGAAAGTTTCGCATGGGTCTTCAGTTCGATGAAACCGAAGACCACCTGCACGCCGGCGCGCTCCAGGTCGCGGGCCCAGCGGATATTGGCCTCCTCGTCGAAGCGGGCCTTCAGTTCCACCAGGGCCGTGACCGACTTGCCGGCCTCGGCGGCATCCACGAGGGCGCGCACGATGGGGCTGTCATTGGAGGTGCGGTAGAGCGTCTGCTTGATGGCCACGACATCCGGATCCGCCGCCGCCTGGCGCAGGAACTGCACCACCACGTCGAAGCTCTCATAGGGGTGGTGGACGAGGAAGTCCTTCTCGCGGATGGTCGCCAGGCAGTCGCCGGCATGTTCGCGGATGCGCTCGGGAAAACGCGGATTGTAGGGCTGGAACTTCAACTCGTCGCGCGGCAGGGAGACGATCTCCGACAGGTGGTTGAGCGCCAGCGGCCCTGCCTGCACGGATATGCGGTTGCCCTGGACGCCCAGTTCGTGGGCGACGAAATCGCGCAGGCCCTCCGGCATGTCGGGGTCGAACTCGATGCGGATCACCTGGCCGCGGCGGCGCCGTTTCAGCGCCGTCTCGAACAGGCGCACCAGGTCCTCGGCCTCTTCCTCCACCTCGATGTCGGAATCGCGGATGATGCGGAAGGTACCGGAACCGAGCACCTCGTAACCGGGGAACAGGCGGCTGATGAAAAGGCCGACGACATCTTCCAGCGCGATGAAGCGCGTGACGCCGCCGCGCTCGGGCAACTGGATGAAGCGGCTGAGCGCCACGGGCAGGCGCAACAGGCCCGTCATTTCCTCGCCGTCACGCCTGTTCTTCAGCGCCAGCACCATGGAGAAGCCGAGATTGGGGATGAAGGGAAACGGATGGGCCGGATCGATGGAGAGCGGGGTGAGGACGGGGAAGACGGCATCCATGAAATGGTCTTCCAGCCAGCCTGTCTCGTCGTTCACCAGGCCGTCGGCGCGGATCAGCCCGATGTTCTCGGCGCGCAGCAGGTCCATCAGCCCCGCGAGGCTCTTGTGCTGGTCGGCCTGCAGCTTGGTGACCTCCAGCAGGATCTGGTCGAGCTGTTCGGCCGGCGTGCGCCCGTCGGCGGAGCGCTCGGTGATGTTCTCGCGCACCTGGCCGGCAAGGCCCGCAACGCGGACCATGAAGAACTCGTCGAGATTGGTGGCCGAAATGGACAGGAAGCGCAGCCGCTCCAGCAGCGGATGGGAGGCGTTCTGCGATTCCTCCAGCACACGGCGGTTGAACTGGAGCCAGGAGAACTCGCGGTTGACGAAGCGCTCGGGATCGCCCGGCGTCAGCATGGCCTGCGCCGCGTTCTCGGTGAAATCGGTCCTTGCCGGTGTCAGTTCGTTCATCTGCGTTCCAAGCCCTCGGCCTGCCACTTGCGCCCTTCCTTCATTCCATGCTTCCGGGCAGCGCACAATGGGGCGAAAGGCGCCTGCCATCTTGCAAAGGCGGGCCATATGTTCCAAACGTCGCCGTGAGCCTAGCCGACAGGCGGGAGCCTGCCCGCCGCCACCAACGGAGAGCAAGATGGCCGGACATTCCATACCGCATTTCCAGAACGATGCGGGCCACAAGTCCATCGAGATCGGGGTGAAGGAATTCATGTGCGTGGGCGCCCATCCGCCCTATGACCACCCGCATGTCTATCTCGACATGGGCGACGACGCGGAAAAGGTCTGCCCCTATTGCTCGACGCTCTACCGCTACAACAGCGCCCTGAAGGCATCCGAGACGAAGCCGGAAGGCTGCACCTTCACGCCGAAGGCGGCCTGATCCCCTCTGCCGGGCGGGGGGCGCAATGATCCGCAACAGACCGATCCTGGTCGCCGGGGCCGGCATTGCCGGGCTGACCGCTGCGCTGGCGCTGGCGCGTGACGGCCATGCCGTGCGCGTGTTCGAGCGCGCGCCGGACCTCACGGAAGTGGGCGCGGGCCTCCAGCTTTCGCCCAATGCGACGCGCGTGCTGGCCTCTGTCGGCGTGTCCGGCCGGCTGCTGGCGGCAGCCACGGCGCCGGAAAGCGTGGTGCTGCGCCGCGGGCAGGCCATGGGCAAGCTGACCGAGGTGCCGCTGGGCGAAAAGGCATTGCAGCGCTGGGGCGCGCCTTACCTGGTGATCCACCGGGCCGACCTGCATGCCGCTCTGACGACAGCGGCGCGCCAGCAACCGCTCATCGAGATCGCAACCGGGGCCACGGTGGCCGACTATTGCACCCATCCGCGCGGCGTCACGCTCTCGGTGGACCGGGCGGGCCGGGTGGACGAGATCGTGGGCGGGCTGCTGGTCGCCGCCGATGGCGTCTGGTCGCGCCTGCGCGCGCATGTGCCCGGCGCAGGAACCAGTGCATTCACCGGCCACGTGGCCTGGCGGGCAACCATTCCTGCCGATGGCGCCCTGGCGCAGTCGCTCGGCGACCTGCTGGACCCGGCCCATGTGACCGCCTTCATGGCGCCGGACGTGCATTTGGTCGCCTATCCGATCAGCGCGGGCCGGCGGATCAACCTTGTCGGGCTGATGCGCGGCGAGGATTACGGGCAGAAATGGGCTGCGAGCGCCGATCCGTCGCCGTTCATCGCGGTGATGGACAAGGCATCGCCGGCGCTCGGGCGCATGGCGCGCGAGGCCGGCCCCTGGGTGGTCTGGGCGCTGCACGCGGTGGGGCCCGGCGCATGGCAGGACGGCAAGGCGGTGGCGCTGACCGGCGACGCGGCCCACGCAACGACGCCCTTCGCGGCGCAGGGCGCAGCCATGGCCATCGAGGATGCCGGCGTCCTGGCCAGGGCGCTGCGCGAGGCCGATGGCGACCCGGCGGCGGCCCTGCCCCGCTGGGAAGCGGCACGGAAAACCCGCGTGGCGCGGGTCGTCAAGCGCGGCGCGTTCAACCATTTCACCTGGCACGCACGCGGCCCGGTGGCGCTGGCGCGCGACGCGGTGCTCAAGCTTCGCAAGCCGGAACGGCTGATGGCCGATTTCGACTGGCTGTACGGGTGGGAGGTGTGAGGGGGGTAGCCCTTATGCAGGTGAAAACTGCTGGGAAACATTCATAGATATTTTTAACGACCTTTTCTTTGGGCTATATAACAGGTATTTTTTCTAATCCCTTCGACGTTTGGAGACTTTTTTAATGACAAACGAAGATTCAAAAACAATCATTAATAATCATATTATAGATATAGATTTTTTTCAGAAATTTTCTAATAAAACTACTAAATTGATCAACAATGAGAACCGTGATTTTTCTATTGATGGACGCCATCGCTGGTATGAATACGAATTCATTGAGCCTGTATATATCACTAATATCAAAATCGAATCTGAAGGTTATAGTTCTTTCGATGATTTTGAAATTGAAATTCATCATGTGGACGGAACAAAGCACCAACAAAAAGTACGTGTTTCGGAGAATATCGTATCTTTAAAATTAGGAAAACTGGTCAATGCTTTTCGATTTCGCCCGGACTCGAAAATACTTTCAAAGACTTCGATTGTTCGGGTCGTAGCTACAGGACTAGGCCCCGTTGACAAAAGGGATTCCCAATTCAGCGTGGTTCTGATTCAAGAATGCTTTTCGGGAGGCATTCTTGGCGCGCGGCGATCTGACAAACGA
>PAPF01000042.1 GCA_002708825.1 Phyllobacteriaceae bacterium
CCGACCGGATTGCCCATGGCATCCACGATGTCGCTGGGCGTGCCGAGCGTCAGGGCATCCGGCGTGCCGTCGCCATCGAGGTCGATGGAGGCCGAGGCGACCGTGACCGGATCAATCGATCCCGAGGGCGCGTCATTGACCGCACCCACTTCCACGCTCGCCGAAGCCGTGTTGGTATCCACGCCATCGGCATCCGTCGCGGTGACGGCGAAGGTGCGGGTGCCTTCGGTCGGGTCATGGCTGGTGTTTTCGTAGGTCATTCCGGCGATGATGGCCGAAAGGTCCGCCGCGGCCATGGGTGTGGTTGCACCGGCCGTATTGGTGACCGTGAAGGTGCCCGTGGCCGCGACATAGGCGATGTCGACCTGCGTGCCGCCCACGGTGATGCCGCTCAGGCTGGCATCCTGCGACAGGTCGACGGTCTCGCCGGCAATGACGACCTGTTCGGACGCGCCATCGGCCATGCCGGAGGCCACGACGGTCAGTGACGTGATGTCGTTCTCGCCGGAATCGGAGAGCGCAGCGTCGCTGTCGGCAATGGCAACCGCGCCGCCATCCTCGGTGAAGATGGCGTTTGCATTCTCGGCCACCGCTTGCTGGCCAAGGATCGAGAACTGGAAGAAGGATCCTGCAAGGGACTCGATCTGGAAGTCCTGCATGCCGGAAATGTCGAAGACGAGCAACTGATCGGACAAGCCGGAGTTATCCAGGGGACCGCTGGCCTCCCCGGTAACGGGGTCGTAGGGCGTGTCCATCGAGTCCGCACCGAGATAGAGGTCCGTCTGCTCGACAAGCGTTGGCGTCATGCCATTGGCATCGACGATCCGCACGCGCTCCGTACCGTCGATATCCTTCACGATGAGGTAAGTTCCATCGGGAACGGTACCGCCGGGGAAAGCGACGATGGCCGGCTGGTTGACCGCGCCAAGCCGCATCTCCGCGAGACGATTGCCATAGGTCTCGATGGCATTCGGATTCTCGATCGTGGTCCATCCGGTCCGCACGACACCGCCGCCGCCGGTGACAGTGAACCCGGTGCCATCGGGCAGCGTGCCGGCCAGGTCGCCAGCACTGCCGGAAAGCGTTGCGCTCCTGGTCACGGTGTTCGTATTGGCCGCGCCGGTCGATGCGTCCGCGTCCAGCGTGAGGGACGCGGCATCGTTGATCCCTTCAACCGTGATCGATGCATTCGCCGTGGCTGTGAAGCCGCGCGTATCGGTTACCGTGATCGCAAACGTGCGCTGCCCTTCCGTCGGCGCTTCGGAGGTATTGCCATAGCGCAGGAAACTCAAAGCCGCGCGGGCCTGTTCTTCAGTCAGGGATTGCCCGGCATCCGCATTGGTCACGGTGATGGTCTGGTCGCCATCAAACGCGAACCGGTAGGACACGCCGTCCAAGAGGACAGTGGCGCTGCGCGCGCCGCCGCCCTCGACAAAGAAGGCGCCGGTACTGACGATGTTCATCGGATAGAGCTTCTCGTGCCCGCTGTCCGGGAACGTGCCGTCGAAAGCGACGGTCAGCGAGGCGATGCCGACGCCATCGACATCGGAAATGACCAGATCCGCGGCATCATGCAGCGAAACACCGCCCTGCAGGCCTTCGGTGAAGGTGGCCTCATAACCGGTGCCGGCAGCGCCGGAACTGTCATCGCCGTCGAGATCGATGAACGGATTGTCGTCGACCGCGACCACGGTGCCGAAGGACAGGGTCAGCGGCGCGCCGTCATCGGTGCCGTCGGTCGGCACGATGGTCAGGTCGGGGACAGGACCGTTGTAATCCTGCGCCGGAGTGAAGGTGTAGGAGCCGTCGGCATTCACCTGGATGGTGCCGACCGGATTGCCCATGGCATCCACGATGTCGCTGGGCGTGCCGAGCGTCAGGGCATCCGGCGTGCCGTCGCCATCGAGGTCGATGGAGGCGGAGGCCACCGTGACCGGATCGCCTTCCGCATCGGTGACACTGGTCAGGACGTTGCCATTGACCGGCGTGTCCTCGGTCACGGTCACGGGTGCGATGGAGCCGGTCGGCGCGTCATTGACCGCCGTTACGGTGATGGAAGCCGTCCGCACCGCGGAGTCCAGTTCACCGTCATTGACGCTGACGGTGATTTCACGCGTCGTTTCATCGGGATTTTCCGAAACACTGGAATAGGTGATCGCTGCAATGGCGGCCTGGTAGTCGGCCAGCGTGGCCGTGCCGGTCAGTTCAAGGGTGATCGTCCCCGAACCCGCGAGGCTGCCGGGCGCGGCGCCGACAAGCGATATGCCGGCCGGCAGGGTTCCGACCGTAAGCTGATCGCCGGCAAAGCCGTTGGTCAGCTCGATGGTCGCGCCTTCGAGCATGGTATCGTCGAAGTCGGTGATCAGGACACCGCCGGAAATGGCGGCCGGCGCGCCGTTCTCCGTGTAGGCGCCATTGTAGTGGCCGCCGGCCACACCGGAGCCGTTGTCGTCGTCGAGATCCAGCACAGGCGCATCATTGACCGGCACGACATGGATTGTCGTCGTCAGCGTGGCGCTTGAGGCGAATGCCGAATCGGTCGCCGTTATGGTGATCGTCCTGTCAGCAGGATCCGGATTTTCGGGGTTGGTCGCGCTGGGCAGGAACCTGATGATATCCCTGATGACAACCGTCCAGTCGGCGCTGGTGGTCGTGGGGGCTCCCGTCAGCGTAATAGTGACGGTGCCGTCCGCTGCCAGGGGTGTTGACGGCACGACGGTTCCCGTGATGCCGCCCGGCATGGCCCCCGACATCGAGAACATGTCGCCGACCAGGCCATTGGTCAGGGTGATGACGACTTCCGCGATGTTGTCCTCGGCATCGGTGAGGACGAAGTCGCTGTCGACGATCGGGAAGCTCGATTCCTGTTCGGTGAAGGTCACCTGATAGCCGCCATCGTCGGCACCATCATCGGAGGTGTCGCCCGGTGTGCCGGAATCGTTGTCGGGGTCTAGATTCATCACCGGCGCATCGTTGACGCCTGTCACCGTGCCGAAGGAAACCGTTCCCGGGGCGCTGTCCACAGTGCCGTCGGTGGCAATATAGGTCAGGTCCGGAACCGCGCCGTCATAATCGGGCGCCGGCTCGAAGGTCACGTTGCCATCGGCCGTGACGGTGATCGTGCCGATCGGGTTGCCGCCGGCATCCGTGACCGGCGTGGCCGCGCCGAGTGTCAGGGCATCCGGCGTGCCGTCGCCGTCCAGATCCATGGAGGCCGATGCAATGGTCAGCGTGTCGCCATCCGCGTCCGTGTCATTGGCCAGCACGTTCACCGGGCCGGCCGTCGTGTCCTCGGTCACCGGAATGGTGTCGGTCACGGTCACCGGGCTATCGTTGGTATCGCGGAAAAGGAGGTCCGTTGTCAGCGGAACGGCATTCGAGCCGTCCGCATTCAGCGCGGGCACACCTTCCAGCGCGAAGTTTCCGGAGCCGTCGACGTTCCCGTCATTCACGTCGAAGCCGTCATTGACATCGGCTCCCTCGAAAATGTCGAGCAGGCCGTCCCCGTCGGTGTCGGTGCTATCGGTGACCGAGACCGGCCCGCCATCGCCGCGCTCTGCAATGTCGGCCATGCCGTCGCCATCGCTGTCGGAATCGATGACATCCGCCCGGCCGTCGCCGTCGGTATCGACGGGTGTCAGCCCCTCGCCTGCGCCGGGCGCGCTTTCATAGGCATCATCGAGGCCGTTGCCATCGGCATCCGTGCCTGACGGCGCGGTGTAGCCTGCCGTCGCCTGCGCCTCGACATTGTCGGTGATCCCGTCATTGTCGGAATCAAGGTCTAGGTAGTCGGCGATGCCGTCACCGTCCGTATCGGCAGCAAGAGGGACCGAAAATCCGGTAGCCGTTGGTGCGGCCACCGAATGGGACGAGCCGCCGAATTCCTTGATGAAGGTATAGGTGAAGCTGGTCCGGCCGGCCTGCCCGATCAGCAGCACGGCCTGGCCATCGCCATCGACCGTGCTCAGGAAACGGACCTCGTCGCCATTGTCCTGAACCGTGATCGGCTCGGTCGGGCGCGTGTGATAGGCCGCGATCTGGTCCCTGTCCACGGCTATGCCGCCGGGCTGGTCGAGATCGCCGAAGGTGGTTCCGAAGTTGATGGCCGCGGGCGTGGAGGTTCCGGCCTCGAAGAAATCGAGGCGGAAGACATAGTCCTGTCCCGTTCCATTGAATTCCGGCAATGCCGCGCCGGGCCCGTTCACACCGAACGTATACTCCTGGTCCACCGGTTGACTGACAACGGTATAGACGATGTCGATCGAGCGCCCCTGGAAGCTCAAGGCATCCGCATAGGTCACCGAGGCGCCAACGCCGGAGGTCGAATGGACCGTGACGCTCGATGGTGTCGTGCGGACCGCCAACTCCCCAACGCCGGCATAGTAGAACGGAGAGGCGGCCGGCGTGCCATATTCGACCGTATCGAGAATGCCGTCATTGTCGTCGTCGAGGTCGTCGGTGTTGGCAACACCGTCGCCATCGCTGTCGCGGGCAAGCGTGATCGTGCCCGTGCCGGTACCGCCATTGCCATCGGAAGCGACATATCTGAGCGACTCGATATCGTTCACGCCCTGTGCCATGACGAGATCGAGCGTGCCGTCGGCCTTCAGCGTCACGGTGGTGCCGGAGGCGAGCGTGACCGGCGTGCCGACCGTCAGCGCGATCTGCGTGCCCGGATCGGCCAGGTCGATGATGTGCGTCAGGGCAAGCGTGTCGCCATCGGCATCGGTGTCGTTGGCCAGCGCGTCGACATTGACCACCGTGCCGGGCACCGCCGTCACAGGGCCATCGGTGGCGGCCACCGGAGCGTCGTTGACGCCGGTCACGGTGCCGAAGGACACGGTGACGGGCGCGCCTTCATCCGTTCCGTCGGTCGGCGTAAAGGTGAGGTCAGGGACCGCGCCATCATAATCCGGCGCCGGCTCAAAGGTGACATTGCCGTCCGCCGCGACCGTGATCGTGCCAATGGGATTGCCGCCCGCATCGGTGATGGGCGTCGCGGTGCCCAGCGTCAGCGCATCCGGCGTTCCGTCGCCGTTCGTGTCGATGGTGGCGGAAGCGATGGTGATCGTATCGCCTTCCAGGTCGGTCAGGTTGGCGAGCACGTTGACCGGGCCGGCTGTCGTGTCCTCCGTCACCGCAATGGGATCGGCGGTGCCCGTGGGCGCATCGTTGACGGGCACGACATCGACGCTGGCAGACGCGGTGTTGGAGGAAAGCCCGGCGGAATCAGTAGCGGTGAAGGCGAAGCTGCGCACGCCGCCGGTCGGATCCTGGCTGGTGTTCTCGTAGGTCATGCCGGCGATCAGCGTGTCGAGATCAGCCACGGCCATGGGCGTGGTTGCACCCGCCGTATTGGTGACCGTGAAGGTGCCCGTGGCCGCGACATATCCGATGTCGACCTGCGTGCCGCCCACGGTGATGCCACTCAGGCTGGCATCCTGGGACAGGTCCACGGTCTGGCCGGCGATGACGACCTGCTCGGCTGCGCCATCGGCCATGCCCGTGGCGACGACGCTCAGCGACGTGATATCGGCTTCGCCAAGGTCGGCAAGCGTGGCATCGGCATCGGCAATGGCCACCGCGCCGCCATCCTCGGTGAAGGTGGAGGACGCGCCGGCCGCGCGGCCGTTGACGCGGAAGATCAGCTGTTCATTCGAGGTTTCGCCTATCGCGGCGTAATCCACCGAGACATTGTCGGAATTCACGGTCACCGACCAGGTCGTATCCCCGGTTCCGACGGGGAAATTGAGAATATCCCCGGAGTGGATCGTTGCGCCATCCGCGAAATTGGAGATCTGGCCATCGGGATCGGAGAGCGTGGCCGACCCGCCACCCACCCAGGTAAGCGTGAATGTCCCTGCATCGATCCCAAGGGTAGCCCGCCCTGCCGGCGCGACTTCGATGGAGTCGATGATCGAATTTTCGCGCGGCGACGCATCGAAGCTGAACTGGTAGCTGTCGTTGCCCCCGGTGGTTCCGAGCAGCCGCGCGACGAGACCCCCGTCTTCAAGAATCGGCGTTATGCCCGGCAGGTAACCGGTCGAACCGGTCCGTTCGAGCGAGAAATCCGCCCCCCATGTGCTGCCGTCCCCGAACGTCCCGGCGACGGTCGTCCCGTCATTGCCCGTCGTCGCGATGCCGGGGAAGGTGCCGGGATTGGCGGTGCTGTTGTCACCGTCAAGATCGATGACAGGCGCGTCGTTGACGGCGGCCATGGCGATGCGCGCGCGCGCCGTGTTCGACACCAGGCCATCGGCATCGGTTGCCGTGATGAAGATGTTGCGAACCGTGCCTTGCGGGTTCTCGCTGGTGTTCTCGTAGGCGATGGTGCGAACAAGGGCGCTCAGGTCGGCATCGGCAATGGGCGTGGTGGCGCCGGCCGTGCTGGTCACGGTCAAGGTCGCGCTGGTGGCGTTGTAGGCGATGTCCACCTGGCTGCCGCCGATATCCAGCGCGCTCACGGAGCCATTCACCGACAGGTCGAAGGTGTGGCCGCCAATGGTCAAAAGCTCGTTCGCGCCATCCTGCCTGCCTGCGACCACAACGGAAAGGCTGGTGATATCGTTTTCGCCAAGGGAGGAAACCGTGGCATCGAGCTGGGCACCCGCAACGAGGGGACCGCCCTCGGTGAAGGTGGCGGACGTACCTGTGCCGTGCCCGATGACACGGAAGATGACATCCTCGTTGGTGGTTTCGGCACCACTGTCGGAGACATATTCGACCGCGACATTGTCGCTGGGCACACGAACAGACCAGCTCGCGGTATCGGTCGCCGCGGCGAGATGCAGCACGTCGCCGGACATGATGATGTCGCCATCGTTGAAATTGTCGATCTGGCCATCCGGATCGGAGAGAACGGCCGCCGTGCCGCCGCCTGTCCATGTAATGGTATAGGTGCCGGGTTCGGAGGAAATGGCGTCCTTTCCGCCGACGACGACGGCATCGACGATGCTTGTCGGTTCAGCGGTCGCGGTGAATTCGACCGCAAAGGAGTCACCCGTTGCGGCATCGTCCTGGGCACGGGCCACGATACCGCCATCATAGGTAAAGGTATCCATCACCGGGGAATACCCGGTCGCAGACGTGCGGGTCAGCGTCCATCCCGCTACCCATGTCGCGCCGTCGCCGATGCGTCCTGACGCCCCGGTGTCGGTCTCGGTCGTGAGCTGGGTCGTCGGGAAGATGCCGGGCGGATTCGTGGTGCTGTCGGCCACGTCGAGGTCGATGACCGGCGCGTCGTTGGCAGGCGTCACATTGGCGAATTGCAGCGTGCCGGGCGTATTTCCGCCGTTTCCGTCCGTCGCCGTGTAGTTGATCGCCGGCACGGCGCCCGTGTAACCGGGGGCCGGCGCGAAGGCATAGCTGCCATCGGCGTTGATGCGGACAGCGCCGACACCAGCGATCACGGCCGTTTGGCCTGGCGCGTAGTTCGTCGCGTCCCCGTCAACGGTGAAGCCGGAAACCGTGATGGGATCGCCTTCGGCATCGGTTGCGCCGTCAAGCACGTTGCCCGTTGCGACCACGTCCTCGGTGACCGGAACGTCGCCCGTTCCGGCGGCCAGAACCGGCGCGTCATTGGTGTCGCGGAACAGCAGGTCGCGGGTCAGCGGTATGGCGTTGGAACCGTCGGGATCGAGCGTCGCGACCCCGGCCAGGTTGAAATTGCCCGAACCGTCGATGTTGTCATCAAAGGATCGGTGCCCATCGGCGGCATCCGCGCCCTCGAAAATGTCAAGGAGGCCATCCTGGTCCGTATCGGTCGTGGACGTAACCGTGGTGGCCTGACCGTCACCGCGTTCGGCAATGTCGAGGACACCGTCGCCGTCGGAATCCGTGTCATACATGTCCACGATGCCGTCGCCATCCGTGTCGACGGGCGTCAGGCCCATGGAGAGGGCCGGATCGGCCGAGGTCGTGTCGGCGTCATAGGCGTCGTCGAGACCGTCTCCATCGATATCCACACCGGAAGGCGCGATATAGCCCGCGGTCGACTGGGCTTCCACATTGTTGGTTATGCCGTCATTGTCGGTATCGAGATCGCGATGCTCGGGCACACCGTCGCCATCAAGGTCGTAGTTGACAACATTGACAGTCGTCGTCGTCGCGTTGGGCAATACAGGATCGCTGAACAAATACCCTGTGCCGGTCGTGCGCTTGTCGAGCCGGATATTGAAGGAAGACAATATATCCGTGTTGATCGTCACCGCATTTTCAGGCGTGGTAATGTCACTCACGATAGTTGTCGACTTGAAAACGAGATCAGACCCTACCGTTTCCACTGTAATATCTGTCGGATCCGAAACCGTGTATCTTCCAACGAAACTTTGATCTATTGTAATTAATTCATCACCGCTAATCGGCGAACTGTCAATATCAACGAACGTGAATTGGCCCTCCAGCGCGAAGGGCGTGTTCGTACCACTGATGAGGAATTCTACTTTTATTTCCGCCTGGCCGGACGTGGCTGCGCCCTCAAGAAGAAACGCTACGCGCTCTCCTTGACTCTCGGTAGTTCCATCGAGATTGATGATCATGTTCGCGGGATCGGAATTCGCGACGACAGTCAATCTCAAGTCGACATCCACGCCGCCATAGTTGCCAACATTCACGTAAGTCGCAGTATCACCCACATTGCCCGCGGCGCCGGCGGACGTGAAGTTTAACGTCGCGCCGTTCAATTGCGGGGTCAGCGGCGCAGGCGAAAGTACCTTCGAAATTGACAGTTCGGTATCGTCGATGATGCCGTCGCCATCGTCGTCGATGTCGAATTCGTCATCGACGCCGTCTCCGTCCGTGTCGATCAGCGTGCCCTGAAAGGCCGAAGCGACCAGACTGTCGGCCTCCACTGTTCCAGCGTGGCGCTCCAGCACCCAGTCGCCACCAAGGGATGAGGCGCCGGTCAGGTCGTCGGAAGCGGCGATATCCGCCCCCGTCGCCCTGGCCAGCGCCTCGACGGCTGACGCCCCCGTCAGGTCCGCCGCAAAATCGCAACCGTAGATGAGGATGTCGGCCTCGGCCGACAGGGCCGCGCCGATGGCGGCCAGTTCACCGGCATGGCTGCCTTCAATGGATTGCGCGTCGAGCACGGCATTGCCGAGCGTCAATTCGCCCGGCCGCCCGTGCGAGAGGATGTGGATCGCATCGATGCCGGAGCGTCCCTCCAGCACCGATGCGATCTGCGCGACGCCGTCGGAGGAAGCGGCGAGCGTGTGCACCTCGGCGTTTTCCGGCAGTGCGGCCAGGAGGGCGTCCGCACCGTCAACTCCGGCGTCGATGAAATAGACCTGCGTTCGCGTCTCTTGTGCCGGCGCGGCCAGCGCGGCAGCCAGTTCTGCGATATCTCCCGCATCATGGACGGGCGCGCTGTCGTGCGCGGCATCCCGTGCGAGATCGGCGGCCGTCTCAACCATGGCCGCATCGAGCAGCACGCGTGGCTCCAGCGCCTCCGGCAAGGCGATGCCCGGCCTGGCCTTTTGCACCGCCTGGCCTTCACCGCGCTGTTTCCTGCCGATCCCCCGAACGCGCCTGGTTGCCATGATAGCCCTCTATGGTTGCATTTTGATCCGTTGCACTATCTACGCGATTGATTGACAAAAAGTAAACGGTTGTATTTCTGATTTTATACAAATTTCCGGTTGTTTTCCCGAAATTGCAACCACGGGCGGGGGTTTTTCGCATTCCGGCGCCCGAAGGGGCGGTGCCTTTCGCCAAATGCGAAACCGGCACGGGCATCCGCCGGGCGCGGACGGGCGAATCAGATGCGGGGAACCGGGAGGACAAACCAAGCCTTGACGGCGCCCTCCGCAGGCGGGAAAAGGGCAGCAGTTTACGATAACGTAAGTTGGAGGGAATTCCCGGATGGCTCTGCCTGACATTCTCAAGACGAACCTGCGCATTCCCGTCGTCGGTTCGCCGCTGTTCATCATCTCGCATCCGCCGCTGGTGCTGGAACAGTGCAAGGCGGGCATCGTGGGTTCGTTTCCCGCGCTCAATGCGCGGCCCGAGGCACAGCTTGACGAATGGCTGGCGCAGATCACCGAGGAACTGGCCGCCCATGACAGGGCCCACCCGGCGCGGCCGGCCGCGCCCTTCGCCGTCAACCAGATCGTGCACAAGACCAACACACGCCTCCAGCACGACCTGGAGATGTGCGTGAAGTACAAGGTGCCGGTGGTCATCACCTCGCTCGGCGCGGTGCCGGAGGTGAACGAGGCCATCCATTCCTATGGCGGCATCGTGCTGCACGACATCATCCACGACCGCCATGCCCGCAAGGCCATCGAGAAGGGCGCGGACGGGCTGATCGCCGTCGCCACCGGCGCGGGCGGCCATGCCGGCACGCTGTCGCCCTTCGCCCTGGTCCAGGAGATCCGCGAATGGTTCGACGGGCCGCTGCTGCTGTCAGGCTCGATCGCCAATGGCGGCGCGGTGCTGGCCGCGCAGGCCATGGGCGCGGACATGGCCTATATCGGCTCGCCGTTCATCGCCACGCAGGAAGCGCGCGCGATCGACGCCTACAAGGAGATGATCGTCGGCTCGAATGCCGCCGACATCGTCTATTCCAACCTGTTCACCGGCGTGCACGGCAATTATCTCAAGGGCTCCATCCGCAATGCGGGCATGGACCCGGACAACCTGCCGGAGAGCGATCCCTCGAAGATGAATTTCGGCGGCGACAAGTCGAAGGCCTGGAAGGACATCTGGGGCTGCGGCCAGGGCATCGGCGCGGTCAAGGAGATCGTTCCGGCAGCAGCGCTGGTCGACCGGCTGGCGAAGGAATATGCCGAGGCCAAGGCGCGCATCTGCGGCTGAGCCGGTTCCGGGCTTCGCCATGACGACGGGCGCCCGCCGGGCGCCCGTTTCAGTTCCAGGCATCGCTGATGACCCAGGGCAGTTCCGCTTTTCGTTGAACCGCTCCAATGCGACATGTTTTTTACGCAATTCCGGACGCGAAACCGGTGTCCACTTTCGCTGGAATTGCTCTAGTTGCCGAAGCCGAACAGGCGGGCAAGCCAGCCGCGCTTCTTGACCGGCGGAGCGGAGCGGACGGGTTCCCTCACCTGCTCCGCCGCCCGCCCGGCCGTGTCGCGGGCGTCCTTGACAGTTTCCTCAACGGCTGCGCGCGCTGCCTGGCCGGCCTTCTGCGCTTCGTCCGCCACGGCCTCGGCCGCCTTCGTCAGGTCGCCATCCGGGCGCACGGTGGCAACCGGACCGCTGCCGGCCGCGATCACCGCGCGCTTGGCCATGACCGTCACGAGATTGGCCCGGTATTCGGCATTGGCATGCATGTCGCTCATCATGCTGCTCGCCGGCACGCTCTTGCCCTCCAGCGCGGCGGGTGAAAAATCGCCGGCAAGCGCCGCTTCCAGTTCGCCGGCGCGGAACACGCCGTCATTGCCCGCCCCGGTGACAGCCACGCGCACGTCGCCGCCACGGCGGGCAACGAAGACGCCGGTCATGGCGTAGCGCGAGGCCGGGTTGGGAAACTTGGCATAGCCGGCTGCATCGGGCGCCTCGAACGTCACCGCCGTGACGATCTCGCCATCCTCAAGCGCGGTCTCGAACAGGCCGGTGAAGAAATCATCGGCGGCGATCTCGCGCCGGTCGGTGACGATGGTGGCACCGAGACCCAGCATGGCGGCTGGATAGTCGGCGGCCGGGTCATTGTTTGCGATCGACCCCCCGATGGTGCCCATGTGGCGCACATGCGGGTCTCCGATGTGGCTCGCCAGCGAAGGCAGGGCCGGACAAACGGAGGCCAGTTCGCCGGAGGCGGCGACATCGGCATGGGGCGTCGCCGCGCCGATGGTGACGGTGCGGCCGGAAACCGTGATTCCCTTGAGGCTGGCGATGTGGCGCAGGTCGATGAGGTCGGACGGTGCGGAAAGCCGCGTCTTCATGGCCGGGATCAGCGTCTGGCCACCGGACACGTATTTCGCTTCCGCCGCGCCCTTGGCCAGACGGGCCGCCTCTTCCACAGAGGACGCGCGATGATAGGTGGTATCGTACATTCGTTTTCCTCCCGCTCGGCCTTCCGCCCTTCCATCGCGGCAAAAGGTCCCTCGGGGGAGCATGGCGCGGACCGGCGCCATTGTCCAGAAAACCAAGTCCGGCGCGACCGAAAGAACAAGTCCGGAGGCCGGCGCGCTTCTTGTTCACGATAAGCAAAACTGCTGCTTGAAATCGCCGCGCTTTGACGGTATCACCCGCTCAGTTCCGGCGCATCGCCGCGGGCCGCTTTAGCTCAGTTGGTAGAGCAACGCATTCGTAATGCGTAGGTCGCGTGTTCGAGTCACGCAAGCGGCACCACTTCCCCCGTTCAAGCAATCTGTGCCCACGCCGCGCGGCAAGACCGGGTGCCTGGGTTTTCAGCGGCAAGGCGCAGCGCGGCCGAACGGGGCGGATGCGCACATGAAAACGCCCGCCGGAGCGGGCGCCTCTCAGTCAGTGCAAGACATGCCTCATTGTGCCCTTGGCGGCATGAGCAGCGACTGCACCGTATAGACGAGGATGGAAATGCCCACGGCGCCGAGCACCGCGATGCCGAGGAAGACGATAACGTCGATCGGGCCGCCCAGATCCGAAAGGCTGGAATTGGTGACGCCAAGGACGAGCGCAACGGCCGCGACCGCGCCGAACGGCATGGAGACCTGCGCCCACAGAAACTTCTTCATGGACACCGAGCGGTCCCGCACGAGCACGAAGAGATAGGCTGCGGTGACGATCACGGCGGCGATGACCAGAAACCAGAAGAACAGGCCGCCAAACATCTCCTCGAAGACGGCCAGCAATGTTTCAAGTGTAAGTTCCTTCATGGCCGGTTCTCCTCAGGCTTCGCCGCGCAGCATGGCGTTGTAGGTCGGCTTGAGGGCCAGTTCCTTCATCAGCCAGCTGATCCACAATTCCTCCAGCGGCGCGATGATGCCCGGGAAGGAGGGAACGAGATTGTTGTTGTAGTCGAATTCGATGAGCATGGCGCGGCCGACACGGGTGATCATGGGACATGACGTGTAGCCCGAGTAGGTTTCGGTGCCTTCGCCGCCGCCAATGGCCGCGACAAGATGATCCTCGACCACCGGCACCTGCCATTTCACGCTGGCCGCCGTCTTGCCCTTCGGCACACCGGCCACGTCGCCGAGCGCGAAAATCTCCGGGTAGCGCAGATGGCGCAGCGTCTTCATGTCCACCTCGGCCCAGCCCTGGTCCGTCCACTTGTCGGCCCAGGACAGGCCTGCCTCGCGGATCACGGCCGGCGCGCGCTGGGGCGGGATGACGTGGATGTAGTCGTAACCCGTCTCCTTCTCGCCGTCCGGCGTGTCGAAGGTGGCCACCTTCCGCCCCGCGTCGATGCGCTTGAGCACATGGGACATGGCCGGGGCGATGCCACGGTCGCCAAACAGCATCCTCACCTTTTCAGCCACGATCGGCACGCCGAACAGGGCGCCGGAATTGTTGGCATAGGTGATTTCCATCTTCGAGCGGTTGCCCTTGCGGCGCGCGATATCGTCGATCAGGAAGGTGTGCTTGAGCGGTGCGCCCGCGCATTTCATCTCGGTCGCAGGCCGGGTGAACAGGCCGACGCCGCCTTCATCGGTGAACCTGGAGGCCGCCTGCCAGGTCTTCGCCGCATATTCCGGCCCCGCGTAGAGTGCGCCAATGCCGTCCTTGCCGACCATGTCGAGGGAGAAGCCCTCGATGGCGTCGTGATCGAGCACGAGGCCCGGCGCCAGGACCAGGAAGTCGTAGCGGACCGTCTGGCCGCCGGAGGTCGACACCGTCTTCGCAACGGGGTCGATCGCTGCCGCCGCCTCGGCAATCAGCTTCACACCGGATGGCAGCCAGTCGGTGGTTTGGGAAACAACGTAGCCTGCAGGCTTCAAACCGGCCGCCACGAGTGACAGACCCGGCTGGTACAGGTGCTCCTTGCGCGGGTCGATGAGCGTGATGGACGCGCCTTCCAGTCGCCGCACGAGGCGGTTGGCAAAGGCCGTTCCGGCTGCTCCCGCACCGATGATGACGATGCTTGCCGATGTCCTGACCATCGCCGCCCCGGCACTGCCGGGTGCTGCCAGCGGAAATGCCGCACCTGCCGCGCCCGCAGCCGCAAGGCCCAGGAACTGTCTTCTGCTCGTTTTCATTGTCACCTCCCCGCCGGGCCGTACCGGACCGCGCGCTTATACATTTTCATCATTTCATATGTATGGATTATTGCCATGGACGGCATTGACGCAGATCAAGCAGATGGGGCCTGCCAGCCTGCCGTCCGGTTTCTTTCCGCGCGAAAACGGCGTGTCCAGGCAGCAACTGATTTGCCATGCACCGCTCGAACCGTCGGCGGAAAAACCTATATCCTGCCAAAGACGATCGAAATGAAAGGAGCGACAATGGACGCACAGGCCCTGCCCGCAGGCTGGCAGAACGCGGTTCTCGATTTCTGGTTCGGCGAACTGACGCCAAAGGACTGGTTCAACAGCACCGATACCCTGGACCTCACCATCACCAACCGGTTCGCAACGCTGCACGAACGGCTCGCAGCCGGGGTGCCCGGCGCGGTCTGGACCGACGCGGATGCGGCGCTGGCCGCCGTCATTGCCCTCGACCAGTTCCCGCGCAACATGTTCCGGCGCCAGCCGCGGGCCTTCGCCACCGACACGCTCGCTGTCCAGATCACCAGGAATGCCGTGGACAAGGGGCTTCACGCCGCGCTCGACGACGACCGCAAGCAGTTTCTCTACATGCCGCTGATGCATTCGGAACGCCTCGACGACCAGGAGCGCTGCGTCAGCCTCTTCGAGGCGCTGGGCCGGGAGGAAAATCTCAGGTTTGCGCGCGAGCATCGCGATGTCATCGCCCGCTTCGGCCGCTTTCCGCACCGCAACGAGGCGCTTGGACGCCAGAACACTGCTGAGGAGGCCGCCTACCTGGAAAAGGCGGAACGGTATGGCCAGTGACCCAGGCCGAATTTTGACCTTTACGTCAATGTAAGTTTGACGTAGAACCAAGCAATTGCAACCTGTCCGTAGCGGCGCGGTCCTGCCGCGAACGACCAGATCCAGGCTCAACTCCGGGGAGGAGAAACCATGACAGCCGCGAAGGCCGCAGACAAACCCTGGCTCGCCAGTTACCCGGAGGGCATTCCGGGCGATATCGGCCAGCTTGAAGACCGTTCGCTGGGCCACCTGCTTGAAAAGGCCTGCAAGACCTACGCGGACCGGCCCGCCTTTGCCTGCATGGGCAAAACGATCAGCTATGGCGCGTTGCTGGAGGCATCCTCGGCCATCGGGGCCTATCTCCAGAAACAGGGGCTGAAGCCGGGCGCGCGCGTCGCGCTGATGATGCCGAACGTGCTGCAATACCCCGTCGCAATGATGGCAGTGCTGCGCGCAGGCTACGTGGTCGTGAACGTCAACCCGCTCTACACGCCGCGCGAACTGGAGCACCAGCACAACGATTCCGGCGCGGAAGCCATCATCATCCTGGAGAATTTCGCGGCCACGCTGGAAGCGGTCATCAAGCGGACGCCGGTCAAGACCGTGGTCGTGGCCAGCATGGGCGACATGCTGGGCGGGCTGAAGGGCATGATCGTCAATTTCGTGGTGCGTCGCGTCAAGAAGATGGTGCCCGCCTGGTCGCTGCCCGGCCATGTCACCTTCAAGGCGGCGCTCGCGGCAGGCGGACAGGGCCAGTTCAAGCCGACCGAAACGGGGCCGGACGACACGGCCTTCCTGCAATATACCGGCGGCACGACGGGCGTATCGAAGGGCGCGCAGCTTCTGCACCGCAATGTGCTGGCCAATGTGGCGCAGAACGCCCTGTGGCTGAAGTCCGCCTATGCCGGCCGGGCCAAGCCGGACAACATGATCTATATCTGCGCGCTGCCGCTCTACCATATCTTCGCGCTGACCGTGAACGCGCTGATGGGCATGCAGCAGGGCGCGCTCAACGTGCTGATCCCCAATCCGCGCGACATTCCGGCCTTCGTGAAGGAACTCGGCAAGCACAGGTTCCATGTCTTTCCGGGCCTCAACACGCTGTTCAATGCGCTTTTGAACAATGACGACTTCCGCAAGCTCGACTTCTCCAACCTGATCCTGACGCTGGGCGGCGGCATGGCCGTGCAGCGGGCGGTGGCGGAGCGCTGGAAGGATGTGACGGGCAACGTGATCTCGGAAGGCTACGGCCTGTCGGAGACCTCGCCGGTGGCGACCGCCAACCGTTTCGACGCGAGCGAGTTCTCCGGCACCATCGGCCTGCCGATCCCCGGCACGGAGATCGCCATCCGCGACGAGGACGGCAAGGACGCCGCGCTTGGCGATGTTGGCGAGATCTGCATTCGCGGCCCGCAGGTGATGAGCGGCTACTGGAACCGTCCCGACGAGACCGAACGTGTCTTCACCGAAGACGGCTTCTTCAAGTCCGGCGACATGGGTTTCATGGACGAGAAGGGCTATGTGAAGATCGTCGACCGCAAGAAGGACATGATCCTCGTGTCGGGCTTCAACGTCTATCCGACGGAGATCGAGGACGTGATGGCCAAGCATCCGGGCGTGCTGGAAGTGGCGGCCATCGGGGTGCCCGACGAGCATTCCGGCGAGGTGCCGAAGATCTTCGTGGTTCGCAAGGATCCCGCGGTGACCAAGGAAGACCTGATGGCCTATGCCAGGGAAAACTTGACGGGCTACAAGCGGCCGAAGCATGTGGAATTCCGCGACGACCTGCCCAAATCCAATGTCGGCAAGATCCTGCGGCGCGAACTGCGCGATTGAGCCAGGCTGAAGGACGGGAACAACGAAAAGGCGGCGCAAGCCGCCTTTCTCATGTCCGCGACAGGGCGGCGAGACCGGCGGGCAGGTCGGCCACGCTTTCGAGGACCAGATCGGCAAGCGGGGCAAGGTCCGCGCGGGTGGAGGTTCCGCTGAGCACGCCGACAGCAAGGCCCGCGCCGGCGCTGCGCGCGGCCTCCAGGTCATGGCGGTTGTCGCCGACCATCGCCACGGCGCCGGGCGCCGTTCCCGTGCGGTCGGCAAAGGCATGGATCATGTCGGGCCATGGCTTGGCGCGCGGCACGGAATCGTAGCCCAGGATTTCGGCGAACAGGCCGTCCAGTCCCAGCCTCGCCATGGTCTCACGGGCGCCGCGTTCGGAATCATTGGTGGCGATGCCAAGCATGCGGCCGGATGCGCGAAGCCCCCGCAAGGCTTCCGGAATGCCCTCAAGAGCGATGGCATGGTCGCGGGCGTGGGCGGCGGCAAGGTCGTCCAGCGCCGCGATGCGCCGCTGCAAGGCCCCGCCCTGCTCCCCCGGCCAGAGAACCGCCGCAACGTCCGCGCCCGTTCCCGCCGCCAGGACGGAGCCGGGGCGGAAGCGGGCGGTTTTCCTGTCGAGGCCAAGCGCTTCAAGAAGATGCGCCGCGCGCGCTCCGTCACGGCCTGCTGCCTCCAGCGCGGCGCGGCGGGCAAAGCCGGCCCAGGTGGCATGGAAGTCGATCAGCGTTCCGTCCTTGTCGAAAAGGACCGCGCGAATCTCCATGGATCAGTCCCCGCGCAACCGGGCCAGCGCTTCGACCAGGCCGGCGGTGGAGGAGTCCCGGCCCGCCGCCGGAGCATCGCCCTTGACCACCGGGAGCAGCGCGGTGGCCAGTTCCTTTCCCAATTCCACGCCCCACTGGTCAAAGGCATTGATGCCGAACAGCGCCGCCTCGACAAAGACACGATGCTCGTAGAGCGCGATCAGCCGGCCGAGCGCAAAGGGCGTCAACTGTCGGTGCAGTATGGTGACCGAGGGCCGGTTGCCGGGGAAAGTGCGATGGCGGGCCAGGAATTCCGCCTCTTCACCGTCCAGCCCCTTCGCCTTCGCCTGCTCAAGGGCTTCGGCAAAGGTGCGCCCGCGCATGAGGGCCTCGGCCTGCGCCAGGCAATTGGCGGCCAGCAGGGGATGGTGTTCGCCGCTGTCACCCTCATGGGGAACGGCGGCGAGGATGAACTCGACGGGAATGACATCCGTGCCCTGGTGGATAAGCTGGAAGAAGGCATGCTGGCCGTTCGTGCCCGGCTCTCCCCACACGACAGGTCCGGTGACACCGTCCACCAGATCGCCCTCGCGGGTCACGCCCTTGCCGTTGGATTCCATGTCGAGTTGCTGGAGATAGGCCGGCAGGCGCTCAAGGCGCTGGTCATAGGGGATGACGGCACGGGTGGGCCAGCGGCAGGCGCGGCGGTTCCAGTAGCCGACAAGGCCGAGGATGACCGGCATGTTGGCCTCCAGCGGCGCCGAGCGGAAATGGATATCCATGGTGCGCGCGCCGGCCAGGAAGGCGCGGAAGTTGTCCGCGCCGATGGCGATCATGACCGGAAGGCCGATGGCGGACCAGACCGAATAACGCCCGCCGACCCAGTCCCAGAAACCGAAGACGCGGGCTGGTTCAATACCGAAGGCGGCAACCTTGTCGAGCGCGGTCGAGACAGCGGCGAAATGCGCGCCCACAGCCTCCTCGCCGAGGGCCGTGGCGACCCATTGGCGGGCCGTGGCGGCATTGGTCATGGTCTCGACGGTGGTGAAGGTCTTGGAGGCAATGATGAACAGGGTCGTTTCGGCGTCAAGACCCTTCAGCGTGTCGGCCATGTGGGCGCCGTCGACATTGGACACATAGTGCAGGCGCGGTCCGTCGTGGTATGGCGCAAGCGCACGGGTGACCATGACCGGGCCGAGATCGGAACCGCCAATGCCGATGTTGACGACATCGGTGAACGGCCTGCCCGTGGCGCCGGTGAGCCTGCCGGTGCGGAGCACATCGGCAAAACCGGCCATGGCATCGAGGACGCCATGAACATCGGCCATCACATCATGGCCACCGGCGGTGTAGCCGTCATCCGGCGCCCCGCGCAGGGCAACATGGAGGACGGCACGGCCTTCGGTATTGTTGATCGGCTGTCCGGCGAACATGGCATCGCGCAGGGCTTCCAGGCCGGCAGCCCGTGCGGCATCGAACAGGGTCTGCATGGCCGGTCCGTCGATCCGGCTTTTTGACCAGTCCAGAAGCAGATCATCGAATGTGAGGCTGAAACGGGCGAACCGGTCCGGATCGGCGGCGAAGGCGTCGCGCAGGTTCATGGCCGATAGCCGTTCGGCATGGCTGGCCAGCGCCGCGCTGGCTGCGGCAAAGCGGGTTTCGTCCACGGTTCATGTCTCCTGATCAGCCGCCGGTCCGGGCCCAAGGTCACGGCCGGCACCATACCATTTTCTTAAACCGATTGAAGTCGTTCCTTGAACCAAAGGCAGGGGCGGACTTTGGTGCCATGGACAAGCGCGCCGGCATGGCTTAGCTCGAATGCAGCTTATCTCGAACGGGAGGAAATTGGCCATGGCCGTCGAACTGGAAGGGCAGGAGCGCATTGCCGCGCCGGTGCAGACCGTGTGGGAAGCGCTCAACGATCCCGACATCCTGCGTGAGTGCATTCCGGGATGCGAGTCGCTCGACAAGAAATCCGAAACGGAGATGGAAGCGGTTGTCGCGCTCAAGATCGGGCCGATCAAGGCGCGGTTCAACGGCGAGGTCGAACTCGTCAACCTCCAGCCGCCCCACTCCTACACCATCCAGGGCGAGGGCAAGGGCGGCATCGCCGGCTTCGCCAAGGGCGGCGCCGACGTCAAGCTGGAAGAGGATGGCGAAGGCGGCACGCTGCTTTCCTATGTGGCCAAGGCCGATGTGGGCGGCAAGATCGCCCAGATGGGAAGCCGGCTGATCGTCTCGACCACCAAGAAGCTGGCAGGCCAGTTCTTCTCCAACCTCAACGAGAGGATCACGGCGGGATAACGCCCGCCGCTGCCCGCCTTGACGCCCTTCAGCGCCCGGAAAAATTCGCCGGGCGCTTCTGGAGGAAAGCCTCCACGCCTTCGCGGTAATCGCCGGCGCGGCCTGCCTCGCGCTGATATTCGCGTTCCAGGTCAAGTTGCTCGTCGAGCGAATTGGTCGCGGCCGCCTGGATCGCCTGCTTCGTGAGAGCAAGCGCTCGGGTCGGTCCGGCGGCCAGGCTCGCGCACAATGCGTTAGCCTCGTCCATCAGCGCGGCATCGTCGACGGCCTTCCAGATCAGGCCCCACTCGGCCGCCTTCTCCGCCGGCAATGGCTCGGCTGTCAGCGACAGCGCCTTTGCGCGCGGCTCGCCGAGAAAATGGGTGAGCCAGAACGTGCCGCCGGAATCGGGCACAAGGGCGATCTTCGCGAAAGCCTGGATGAAGCGGGCCGATTTCGCGGCCAGCACGATATCGCAGGCCAGCGCGATGTTCGCGCCGGCACCGGCGGCCACGCCGTTGACCGCGCAGACGACCGGCATGTCCAGCGCCCTGATCTGGCGGACCAGCGGATTGTAGTACGCCTCGATTGCGGCTCCGAGGTCCGGATCGTCGCCCAACACGTCGGAATCGCGGTCGGAGAGATCCTGGCCGGCGCAGAACCCGCGCCCGGCGCCCGTGAGCAGGACCGCCCGGCATGCGGCATCGGCCTGGCACTCGGAGAGCGCCGATTTGAGCTGCTCGTGCTGTGCGACATTGAACGCGTTCAGCTTGTCCGGCCGGTTCAGCGTGATGACCGTGTAGCCATCCTTCCGCTCGCTGAGCACACATTGCTCCGCCATGAATTCCTCCCTCGGGATCGTGCTGTTGTCACGGAACCGGACAAACCGTTACGGGACCGGCGCGTATTGCGCCGATCTCGTCACACGAACCGGGCAAGGTCAAGTCAGAACTTGCCGATCATGTTGACGAAGGCACCCTGATCGTCGAGCGTGAGGTCGCGCAGGTCGTCGGAGAAGCGCCCGAAGTTGTAGCCGACGCCCAGCTTGAAATTGTCACCCACATGCCGGTAGGCGGCGGCGAGGAAGCCGTAATCCGTGGTTCCAGATCCGGGCAGGTGCAAGGCGCGTCCCTCGAACAGGATGTCCCACTTCTTCACGACATGGATGTCGGCGCGCAGGATGCCGAGATGGGCATCCGCGTTCGACCAGATCTTCGTCACGCGATCCTGGCTGCGGCCGAGACGCATGCCGTATTTCGCCCCCACGGTGAGCCATCGATTGATGTCGTAATTGCCATCGGCGGACAGGATGTGGCTCTGCTGGGCGGGACCCGCCAGGTCGCCAGCGGCGTTCACCTGTGACGGGCCGGGCAGGTCGTGAAGGAAGGTGTACTTGAACAGCATGTTGAAGCGGTCATTGTCGACCGGCCGGTAGGCGGCGGCAATGGAGGCTTCGGCATATTCGCCGTCGCGGATGCTCGATCCCGGCGCGTTGGAGAACAGGACATCCGCACCGGCCTGCAGGGTCAAGGCCTCGTCCGGCTTCCAGGCGACCTTGACACCCCCGCCCCAGGTATCAGCGTCGCGTGTACCGTCGGTGGAGCGTTCGCGGCGGTACTCGCCGCGCATGCGTGCGGTGAGTCCGTCCTCGTCATTGCGATAGGTCGCGGCAGCGGACACGGCGAAACGGTCGAAGTCGGCTGCCTTGGCGCCGTTGACGATGCGGTCGTCACGGATCTGGCCGCTTTCGAAGCCGCCGGTCAGGGTCCAGGCTGTCGTCGGCTGGTATGTCACCCCGTAGGTCTGGGCCAGCGACCTGTTGCTGCCGAAAAGGTCGAGGTTCGATTCGGTGAAGACCGAGAGTTCATCGGACAGCTTGCGGCGCATGCCCGCGACAATGGTGCCCTGGTCCGTGCCTTGCAGGATCGAGCCGCTCTCGCTCCAGGACCGGTCCGGGTCCAGGCGGTATCCGACATAATAGCGCGTATCGGCATCGGGATCGTAACCGATGGTGCCGAGCGCACCCCATCCCGTCGTGCCATAGGATGCCTCGCCCGTCAGCGTAATCCGGTCGGACAACCGCCAGGATGCGCCCAGGCCGGCACGGTCATTGGCACGGATGGAACCCTGGCGCAGCAGCGTGGCCTGTCCGAAGCCGTAAACGGTCAGATCGTCGCTGAAGGCCCGTTCGACGCGAAGCCCTGCCACCAGGCGTTCGCCGTTGTATCCCCTGGCGGTCACGCCCGGATTGGCCATTTCGGTGTAGGCGAGGCCCAACGCCACCTTCCAGCCTTCGTCCGGCCGGATTGTCACCGTGGCCTGGCCCTCGCGCTCCCGCCTTCCATTGGCATCCGCGCGTTCATCATAGCGGGCGCCGACGGAAAGCCTGTCGGTCAGCGTCACGTCCGCATGGGCGCCCCATATCCGCTCGTCTACACTGGTATTGTAGCTCAGCGTCTGGAAACCGCCCTGACGTGCCTCGTAATAGCCGCCGAGCGTTCCGCGAAGCCTGCCATCCGTGAGTTCCTCAAGCGCGGCCTGGCCCTTCACCCGCCATGCCAGCGCAGTGACATTGCGATTGCCTGCCGCCGTTTCGTCAGACGAGGTCAGGCCGCCATCGGTGGACACGGTGGAACCGAAGCCCGGACCGCGGGAGGTCGCGATTTCGGCTTCCAGCCAGGTCCGGTCGGACTTGCGCAGCAGGATGTCCGCGCCCGCGGCCTGCTGGTCGGCAAGTCCTGTGGTCTCGCTCATTCCGGTCGCACCGATGCGGACATGCTCGCCCAGCCACCGCTCCGCACGGCCGCCATAGGCATAGCCGTCAAGGTCTGCCGATGCCGGCGTGTATTCATAGGTCACGACCAGCCAGACATTGTCCCCGCCATTGGCCGATGCGCGTACCGGATCGGCGGTGCCGGTGATCGAGGGCAGCGGCCGGCGCAGGATCAGCACGCCCTGGATGTAGTCGATGTCGTAGTCCTTGCCCTCGACTAGGCGCTTGCGTTCCCGCACCACGCCCGTCACCGGATCGCGGACCTCCGCGGTCACCGACTCCGAGCCGGTGGTGATGTCCTGGCGCTTCAGGAAAAAGGACGAACCGCCGGTGCCGCGCAATTCCTCGCGCTGCGGCAGGGTACCGGGTTGGGCGGCGTAGACCATGATGTCGGTCTTGCGCTCGCCGAATGCCGTGGTGTCTTCGGAGCGGTAATGCGCCTGGGCGCCATAAAGGGCGCGGCTGTTGGCCAGAAATGTCGTGTGCCCGATCGAGGTGCGGTAGTTGCCCCACATGACATGGCTGTCGCCGCGTTCGAGCCGGACATAGAACTTGCCCTGGGTTGGCGCGTCTTCCGTATAGGTGGAACCATCGCCATAGACGGGATAGTAGTCGTCCGGATCGAGCCTTCGGAGGACGGAGCGCGCATCCTTCTCGTCCAGCCCCTTGAACAGGGTGGAGAGCTTCCCTTCCCCGGTGTCGGCGGCCGCGGTCAGCAGATAGTCGCCCCTGATCTTGCCCTTCAGGTAGAATGCCAGGCGTCCGCGCGTATAGATCTTGTCGAATTCGCCATCCCTGACCGACTCGATCCCGGCATCGCCAAAGCGGCGTCCCACGGTCAGGTCCGCAAGGCCGACGTAGAACCAGTCACTTGAAGGAATGGACACATCGCGTTCGATGAAGACCGACTTGCCATCGGCGCGTGGCACTTCCACCGAGACCGTCTGCTCGCCCGCAGGAACGATCCGCTGCACGACAAAACGGCCGTCAGCGTCCACCGGCACACGCTCGCCCATCACCGCCACGGCGCTTTTTGACGGCGCATTCTCTCCACTCACGGTGATCGCGCCACCATGGACCCGGATATTGCGCCGCGCGGTACGATCTTCGCCCATCCCGGGCGCAGACGCCTCCTTCGCTTCCGCGCTCGTGTCACGGCTGGTCCGGCTCAGGACAAGCGGCTCCGTTTCATCAAAACGCCCCGCCCTGTCATGGACGCGGAGCACGTATTCGTAGCGACCCGGCCCGGCATCGGGCATGACCCAACCGGCGGTATCATTGGGCGCCACGGGAATGGTCGCCGCGCGCTCGCGGCGTCCTGCGTCATCGATCCCCGTGATGATGATTTCGCCACGCCCGATGAAGGCGGGATAATTGGCGGTGGCGAGGAAGCGGACCGTCTCGCCGGCCTGAAAAGAACTGCGGACCGGCTGCGTGGAGACATTGAGGCGCGGTTCGACCGAAAGCCCGTCGAAGGTGACCTTCACATCCACGGCGCGCGCGGCATCGGCCGATGCCGTCCGCCCCGACTTCGCCATGGTGCCGCTGCCGCCGACCGTGATGACGAAGGGATCATCCTCCGCCAGCACGGGCAGCGCCGCCGACGATATCATGAGGCTTACCGCTGCCAGTAACGACAGCGACCTTCGGGAGAGCCCCCGCTCCCGAGCATACACATCCATCTTGCGACCCGCACACTGGTCATTTGTTCACGATCCTAAACCGGCAGGGTTAAATCACCGTTAAGGAGTTCATTTCCGGTCGTTTTGCCGGTTCAGTTCCCTTCCCGGCGAATGTCGATGTCCAATTCATAAGGCGCGCCCGCCTTCCGCCAGCGTTCCTGGATATCCGACTGGAGCGCTTTCATCCGGGCGCTTGCCAGCGCCCTTTCTTCCGACGTCCGGTAGACGATCGTCAGGTAGGAATACTCGCCCTTGAGGATAGCGATCAGTCTTTCAAGGCCGGCCTGCCAGCGCGGCGCAAGGCGTTCGCTGCCGGCAAGGAAAGCCTCATCATTCAGATCGAGCCCGATCGGACGGCCGGCCGCTGCGCCGAAATTCATCTCCACCATCTTGCCGGGCGTCAGCCGGACGACACGCGGATTCTCCGTCGTCAGCCGGTATCCGGCCGGCAGTGTCCGCTCGTCGAGCTTGAGGATGAAGTTCGACCCGATGTCCTGATCCGGCATGTCCGCGCATGGTACATGGAAACGTCCGTGCCGGTCCGTGGTGATAAGGCCGCCACGCACAGTGGCCAGCCGCACGCCCGCGAGGCCCTTCTCCCCGGCATCCTGGTAGCCGTTGCCGTTTGTATCGGCAAAGACCTTGCCTATGACGTCGGAACAATCGAAGACCGGCTCGGCAGTGAGTTCCACGGCGGCCGTCGCCGTTGGCGCCAACGGCACTCCGCCGGGATCGCTGACGTCGGCGCGATTCACATAAGTGCCGGGACCGGCCGAAGCCAGGGACTGCAGGGTCAGCGTCACCTCGATGGTTGCGTCCGGACCGAGCGGGAGCAATCCGAAATCGATCCGCGCGGCAGTCACGGCCGGCGATGCGGGCGATCCGTTCACCGTTGCCGAATTGGCGACATAGGCGAAGCCCGGCGGCGTCCTGTCCACGATGCGGACCTGGCCGGCATCGTCCGAAGACCGGTTTGCCACACGGATCGTGTAGGTTACCCGCTCTCCCCGGCGGAGCGTCGGCTGACCTGCGACCTTGGTGATCGAAATGTTGCCTGTCACCGCGAAGGGATCAAGCGGTATGTGGTTGTGGATGACGTTACGATCGCCGGGCTCCAGCAGGAAAGCCAGGATGTAGGGCAGTGTCGCCGCGCCGGCCGGTGGCACGGCCTGCGCCGCCGGCTCGCAGGTGCCGCCCGGTGTCGCGTCGAAAACGCATGCGGTCACATCCAGCGGACCGGGAAGGGGCGGATGCGTGGCTGACGGAGCAGATGCGTAGCCGGCCGGTGCACGGACGGTGATGCGGTATTCCGCCTCGGTGGCCGGACAGAGCGCATCGCGGCCCGGAAAGATGTCGAACCGGTAGGCGCCATCCGGCCCCGTCGTGGTGTCCTGTTGTGCCGGATCGACGAAACATGCCAATGGCAATGGCGTTCCCGCGGCATTCGTCATGGTGACAAGGGCGCCGGCAACCGGCGCGCCGCTGACGGAATCATACACCACGCCGGAGGGATCAATCGGCATGTTCTGGTCAATGATATTGCTGCCGGGCGCCACGTTCAATTCATCCATGCCGCCCACGATCTTGCCGCCAGGGTCACGGAACACGAGCGAATAGCCGTCGGCCGGAAGGACACCCGTCATTTGGTACGAACCGTCCTGCTCCGTCTTCACCGACATGATCACCTTGCCGGACGCATCCACAAGATCAACCGTATAGCCTGAAAGCGCAGTGTCCTTTTGCGGATCGAAGCGGCCATCGCCATCCACATCCCGATAGACATAACCGGTGACAGTGGCCCTGCTCACGCCGATTTCGGCGCTGTCGGAGACCGGACCGAGGACCGCGCCGGAGGGCGTGCGGGCGGTGACCTCCACCGTATCGGTCACGCTTCCGCTGTCCATGTTTTCCTGCGTGACGACATGCGTCGCCGTACAGGTCTCTTCAGCCCCCGGCACCATGGCAGGAACCGGTATTCCGGAAGCACAGACAAGCGACTGCGCGGCCGAATCGACCGGTGTCACCGATTCCAGTGTCTGGTTCCCTGTATTGGTGATCCTGATCGCGAATTCGACCGTATCGCCGACCGCCGTGTACTCGGCCGTCTTTCCGGTCTTTTCCACGACCATGGCGGGCTCACCCGCGATCGCGATCACCGTCGGGTCGTTCGCAGGATCGCCATCGCCATTGCCATCGCTCGCGCCATCATCGTCATCCGACCCAGCGGAGAAACTGTCACTTCGGTCCGGCAGGTAGGCTACCGCCTTGGCCCTGTTCGAGAGCGATCCCCTGTCTATGTCCGCCTGGGTGAGAGTGTATCGCGCGACCACTGACGTATCGGATGCACCCGGTGCAAGACTGGCAACAGGACTGCCTGTTACCTCGATCCCGTCCAGCGGGTCATCGATCGCGATATCGATGAGCGTCACGTTGCCGGTATTCCGCAGGACAAAGGCGTAGGTGACGACATCGCCGGCATCGAGCCGGCCGTCGCCGCCATCATCCACTGTTGCCATCTTCTTCAGCGCCAGCCCCGGACGTGGCGCAACAAGCTGGACATCGACCGTCGACGTCTCGCTTGCCACCGGCGAACCGCCGGGCAACTGGCCGGAGGCCTGGGCCGTGTTGGACATGGCTGCCATGACCGGATTCGTCGATGCCGGGCCAAATGCCAGGAGGCATGCCAGAAGAGTCCTGGACGCAAGACGCCGGAAGGCCCGGTATTTATTTCGCATCGATCTGGCCACGTGGTCTGCCATGGAAAATGGGCTTGCAGAGCCGGAGAACACCGGAGCGGCGCGGAGCCGCTCCGGCAGGTTTCAGGTTCAGTCGTCGTTCAGGACGTCGGATTCCGTCACGGTGTAGGTGCCGGAGCATGTCACCGTCCCGCCAGGCGCCATTGTGGCAATCCTGTTCGACGGGACCGTCGCGCCCGGACAGGTGATCGTCACCGGTGTGCCGCCCTCGAACGCCGTTTCCGTCACGTCGATGTTGGTGACGGTGACGTTGCCGGTGTTCCTGACCTCGAATTCGTAGGTGATCACATCGCCGACCGCATAGGGCGTGGTGCCGCCGTCATCCGAATCCCCGTCGCCGCGCGTCGCGATCTTGGTGAGTTGCAGTCCGGGTTCAAGCGGTATCGTCGTTGCCACGGTCAGGACCGATGCAGCGTTCTGCGTCGCGGCATTGCCTTTGGTGTCTTCGGCGGAGACCGAGGTCAGGGTGTTGGAGACGGCGTCCGTGATCCCGGCCGCATTGTCCACGTCTTCCTGGGTGAGCGTATAGGTGAACTCATATGTCCAGGAATTCCCGGGCGTCAGGTTGGCTGCCGCCGGTTCGGTCGCGCTGGTCGGCGTGGTTGGAACCACAGGCGCCGTTCCGGTCAGGGCTTTGCCGTCGAATGCCGGACCCGGGTCCGTCAGCGCCACATTGGTGAGCGAGACGTTGCCGGTGTTGGCGACGACAACCCGGTATGTGATGACATCGCCGCCGTCGATGCTGTCGGTGTCATCGCCCTGAAGAACCGTAATGTTTCCCACCACCGTTTTGGTGACGGTGAATTCCGGGCTCGAGGCCTCGACGTTGACCTGAACTTGTGAGTCGGGTTCGGACCCGGTGCTGTAGACGGGATTCCCGTTCGGCAGCGTACCGTTGACGGTCGCGGTGTTGTCGAGCGTCGCCCATGCAGGCGAAGCCGAAGCCGTGGCGAGCAGGAATGCCATGGCAAACCGGCCCTTTCCTCGAGTCATGCAGATTCTGTCAGAATTCATGGTCAGTTTTCCCTCATCAATACCGGACTGGTCCGGTGCCGCACCCAAAAAGGTCTTGATCATTGCCGCTCCTCCTAGTTCTGAAGCGTTTCGATATCCTGCACCCGGACCGTGTAGTCCGCCGTGAACGTGATGGTGTCTCCCGGTGCCAGAACGTCCCATGTTGGTCCGGCACCATCGGCATCGGTCGAATCGCCCGTCGCCGCGCCGGCATCACTGGTCAGTGAGACAGTGACCGGGCTGCCCGGATTGTTGCCACCGAGGAAGTCCGGATCGGTCCCGTTCGTGGTGTCAGTCACCTGGACATTGTTGACGACCGTGTTGCCGGTATTGGTCACTGCGTAGGAATAGCGGATCACGTCACCAAGACCGGCTTGCCCGTCGCTATTGGCATCGGTCACGAAGACATGGCTTTTCACGAGTGTGAGGCCGGGTTCCTGCGTCAATGCCGCCGTGACCTGCGCGTCGGCGGACCGGATCGTGTTCAGGCCGGTATTGCCCTCGGCATAAGCCGTGTTGGTCACCTGACCGGCCTCGATGTCCGCTTGCACCAGCGTGTAATCCGCCGTCACGATCCAGGTCTCGCCGGGATCAAGCTCGCCATTGCCATTCGTATCACCGCTGTCCGGGGATGCCACGGGCACGGTTCCGATCTTGTCATCGACAATCTGCACCGATGTCAGCGCGGCGGCATTGCCGGCCGGATTGGCAATGGTGAAGGTGTAGCTGATGGTGTCGCCCGCGCTGTCATGGCCGGAATTGTCGGCATCAGTGCGTGCGCCTTCGGCTTTGGCAAGCGTCACATAGGTCTGGCAGATCTCGACGCTGTCGAACAGGTTGCCATTGCCGAGATTTCCGCCGGTCGTGGCAACCCCGGAAAAACTGGCCGAGATCGTTCCGGCCGAAGGGCCGGCCACATGCGTTGCCGTGTAGGTCTGCCAAGCCAGCCGGCCGGTCGTGAAGTTGCCGAAATCCGTCTGGCCACCGCTGTCGTCAGTGATGAGAAGACTGGCCGTATCGTCGCCCGAGCGGCCACGATGGGCCCAGTGGACGCGAACCTCCGCCCCGGGCTGGATGGCATGCGGGCCCTGCACCATGTTGTTGCCCATTTCGGCCAGTTGCGTGCCGGTATGGGCCGGAACGCCGTTGAAACCCGTTTGCCAGACCTCGAAACCGCCGCCGGACTGCGTCCAGCCGGGCAAGGTGGGTGTCAGGTGAAAATTGGGCGGTTCGCCGGTATAGGCCGGGTCTTCCATGCCGCCATTGGTGGCAAGGTTGGTGCCCGTACAGGCCGCCACGCCGGTGACCGCCGGCATGGACAAGGTCACGGTGGCAATTGCGGTATCGCAGATGGCGGGATCGGAGACGAGACAGATCTGGTACCGGATATTGTAGGTGCGTGCCGTGCGAAGGGGCGGCACGGTGATCGTGCCATCGGCGTTGATCACAGCGCCGGCCATGCCATCGAGATTGGTGATGGTGGCCGTGACATCGGCCGGATCGAAGACCTCTCCGCGATACAAGTCGTTGGCAAATACGGTCGCGGTCGTGCCGCCGGTCTCGCTGTCGATCGGCGTGGCGGAGAAGTCATCGTCGTTGGCGGACAGGACGTCGAGCGTAGCGGTGACCTGGGCATCGTCCGAGCGGATCGTGTTCAGGCCGGTATTGCCCTCGGCGTAAGCGGTGTTGGTCACTCTGCCTGCATCCATGTCGGCCTGGACCAGCGTATAGTCCGCCGACACGATCCATGTCTCGCCGGGATCGAGCTGCCCATTGCCATTCGTGTCACCGCTGTCCGGAGAGGCAACGGGCACGGTTCCGATCTTGTCGTCCACGATCTGCACGGCCGAGAGCGGCGACTCATTGCCCACCGGGTTGGCGATGGTGAAGGTGTAGCTGATGGTATCACCCAGGCTGTCGCCACCGGAGTCGTCGACATCCGTGCGGGTCCCTTCGGCCTTGGCCAGCGTCACATAGGTCTGGCAGACCTCGACACTGTCGAGCAGATTGCCCGTGCCCGTGGTCGGGAAGATGCTGGTAAAGGTCAGCGTGGCACCCGATGCTCCCGGGGAGACGACATGCGTGGTGTTCCTGACAGTCCATGGTCCCGCAGGGCTGGTGAAGTTTCCGTAGTTGGTCGAGCCCCCGCCATTGTCTGCGATCACCAGACTTGCAGTCTCGGGTCCGTTGCGGCCGACATGGGCCCAATAGACTTTCAATTCGCCCCGCGGCTGGACGGGCTGGGTCGCCTGTACGAGCGTGGCAGCGCCGATGCCGTTCATTTCGATCAATTGCGTACCGGAATGCGACGGCTTTCCCAGGAAGCCGCCTTTCCATACCTCAAAGTTACCTTCGCTGCTGGTCCAGCCCGGCATATTCGCGTTGGTCACATTCACATAGCCGCCTCCGATAACTGGCTCTTCGAACGATCCGTTTACCGCGAGATTCGTGCCGCTGCAGAAGGGCGAGGACGGGACGGGCGGCAGATCGACCGTCACCGCTTCTTCCAGATCGTCGCCCGTGGTGCCCGGATCGGTCTGGTCGCCGGCAGCCGCTGTCGTGGTGTTGGTGATTGTCTGGCCCGCCTGCCCGGCATCGACCGTGGCGGAAATGTCCAGCGTCACCGGTGTGCCATTGGCCACATCGCCGATGGTCCAGACACCGGTCGTCTCGTCATAGGTACCAGCGCTGGCGGTTGACGAGACATAAGTCAGCCCGGCGGGCAAAGAGTCGGTCAGCGTCACATTCGTTGCCGTGGTTCCCGCCGTGGCATTGGTCACCGTGATGCGGAAGGTGACCGTGTCGCCCACAGCCGGGGTCGAATCCGCCGATTGCAGCGTCTTGACGGTGACGAGATTGATGCCCGTCACATTGTCACGATAGTCGAAATCGGTTGCCAAAGGTGCGGCATTGGAGCCATCGGCTGCCATATCGCCGTCCGCATCCGAAAGGGCAAACGCCGTCCCGTCATGCGCCTGGCCATTCACATCGGCGTAGGAATCAGCGGCTTCCGCGCCAGAATCCAGGCCGTTTGCCCCGTAGACACCGGACAGCGTGAACCCGCTTTCCGCTGCGTCGGATGTGCCGTCATTGTCACTGTCGGTATCGAGGTAGTCCGGCGTGCCGTCGCTGTCGGTATCCACCGCGGAAAGCCCGGCAGACGATACCGGATCCGCCGAGCCCGTGTCAGCGTCATAGGCATCGTCCAGTCCCTCGCCGTCCAGGTCAATGCCCGAAGGCACCACATAGCCCGCCGTCGATTGCGCCTCCACGTTGTCCGGGATGCCATCATTGTCTGAATCGAGGTCGAGATAGTCGGCAATACCATCGCCGTCGCTGTCCAGAGGCAGATCGGAGAGGAACACCCGGAAATCATCAAAGCCCAGATAGGTCTCGGTTCCCGCTGTTCCCTCTGCGTAAATGTATAGATGACTGATGTCGGCTACAGGCGTGACATTGAGCACGACCTCTACCCAGCCTGCCGCACTGCCGGTGACGACCTGACTGATACCGACGAGCTGGTCTGTTGCGCCCCAAGTGGCGCCCCCATAAACCCATGCCCGGCCGGGATTATCCCAGTTACGAGTACCTGCATCGGCCACGGCCAGCCGGTAGCGGATTTGCGCCGGTTGTCCGGCGGGCAAGGCCTGATCGAGCTGAATGCCCCAGCGCTCACGCGGGGTACCGTCGGTATTGGAGTGAAATCCGACATATCTCGAGCCCTCGAAAGCGGGCAGCGCAATTCCGAAACTACTTCTCGGACCAATATCGGAATCAAAGACGATCTGGCGAACCGTGCCCGTTGTTGGCAGCGTACCGGTCGGCAGGGCCTCAAGGACGCTGTCGACCGTAGAGGCCTGCTCCACATAATCGGGCACATATTCGATCAGACCGTCATTGTCGGGATCGATGTCGACCACATCGGGAACACCGTCACCATCGGTGTCGACCGGCTGGGCATGCGCGACTGTCACCAGGCCTGCCATCAGGCAGACCAGCATTGCCGTGATCAATCGCAACACACGATGCCGGCGCGCAAGGCGCTGGCAAATATCGTTAACCGCCACGGAAACGCCCCCGGTTTCACAGCGAATCAAAAATGCACACATGTTATTTGTAGCATGGTGAATCCCGCTGCATAGGCCATGGCGCGCAACATGGTGTTCATTCCCTGAAGGTTTGCCTATCATTGCGGGCATTCCGGTCCATGCTCCCTTGCTGGTCGCATTGCCGCGCCGTCTGCAGGCCGTTGCCTTGGCGCACCGCCTTTTCGTAGGATTGCGGATGCGGTCAATCATCCGGTGCGGCGCGCCGGAGGGCAAGCGGGAGCGGCGGGAATCATGCAAAACAGCGAGGAACGGCTCGATCCGGGGCTCTTTGCGATCCTGTTCGAAGGCGCGCAGCGCGAATCCCTGGCTGCCGGCCAGAACATCTTCCAGCAGGACGATCAGGCCCACCGGCTCTACGGGCTTGTTTCCGGCAGTGTCGAGATCAGCATCTATTCGCTGTCGGGCCGCAAGCTTGTTGTCAATGTCCAGAAGTCCGGGCTGATCGGCGAGATCGCGACGCTGGACGGCGGCCGGCGCACGGCGGCGGCGACCTGCCTCACCGATTGCGAGGTGCTGTCGATTTCACGCACCCGCCTTTTCGAGCGCATGCAGCAGCACCCTGCCATCGCGGCCGCCATGATCCGCCTGCTCTGCGACCGTTTGCGCCGCGTGAGCGGCGATCTGGGCGACCAGGCGCTGCTCAACATCGATGCACGCCTCGCCAAGCGCCTGCTTTCCCTCAGCACGCAACTGGCTGACGCCGAGGGCTGGATTCCGTTCTCGCAATCGGACCTGGCCGAACGCCTCGGCGCCACGCGTGAATCCGTCAACAAGACGCTGAAGGCATGGACTCGCGGCGGTCTCGTCAACCTCAGGCGCGGCGCGGTGCAGATCGCCGACGCGGCACGGCTGGAGAGGCTGGCGGGCGATTGCGCGGGCACCTGATCCCAAGACGCATCACAGGCGCGATACCATCCAGGCCAGCGCGCTGCGCGAGGGCATGAAGAAATAGCCGCCCCCGCGCAGGGTCACGAAGGAGGGCAGCGGCGGCAGGGCGATCCCGCCCGACAGGGTCGGAATGGTGAAGCGCGCGCCCGCTTCCTGCGTGCCGATCACAGGGTCCTTCTCGCGCATCAGGCCATGGAACAGCGGCGCCGAGATCCAGGTCTGCTGGACGAACTCGAACTGGCGCTCGATATCGGCATTCAGGCACATGAAGAACAGGCCGCGTTCCTCGCCGCCGTCCTTGAGCGCGCGGCGGTAATTGCGTCCCACCCGCAGGATGCGGTGCCGTTTGCCGATGTCGATCATCGTCTCGCGGTCGAGGCCCAGCGAATCGCGCGGATTGGACCGCCGGATGTGGCTGCCCAGCGGGCAATGCAGGCCTTGCGGGTCTTCCGGGCCGAAGCGGAAGCCGTTGTCCGGTTCGGCGCCATCTTCACCCGGGGCGTGCGGGTTGCGCACCAGCGACGAGCCGTTGGGCCAGCGGCCCATCATCTTCGCGCCCACCCATTGCGGCGTGGCTTCCGCCATGGCCCCTGTCTCGCGCAAGGCAGCGGCGGCCTCACGGCAATAGCCGCCGAACCCCTCGACATCCTGCGCGAGGTGGCGGACGACGAGAAAACTGCCATTGCGCCCGAAGTCGCGCGGCAGGCCGGGGCCCGGATCGCGCGCGCCGGCAGGCTCCATCGCCACCGGCAGGATGCAGCCGGGATCGCGCGATGGCGGGATCACAATCGCTGGCGGCACATGGCCGCGCTGGTCGCGGTAGCCGAGGATGAATTCGCCAGCCGCGACGCGGTGCATCGGATCGCTGTTCATGGCGCGGGCGCGCGGCGTGCCTTCGATCACCGGCTGCGAGATGCCATCGGCAAAGCCGAAGGGCTCCACGGCCTGGCCATCGCGCCTGTCGATGGCCAGTGGCACGTCGCATGTCTTCACCAGCCCGGCATCGCGGGCGGCATCGTCATGGCGTTCCAAAAGCGCGGAAAGCCGGGCCTCGTCTTCCGCATAGAGCAGGAGGAGCACATCGGCACGCGCCCGTGCGGCGCCCCATTCCCATTCGCCCGGCGCGTTTGGACCGGCATCGTCGAGGATGCGGGCGCGTGACGGATGGTCCATGTTCTGCCGGAAGGCGGGCGGAAAGGCGGCCAACGGCTCCCCGCCGGTCCCCGGATCCAGGCCGAGGCGTTCAAGCCCGGCGGGGCCGAAGGCGCAGATCACGGCCTCACCCTCGGGCAGGCGGTCACCGAAGCGGGTTCCGGCCAGCAGCATCTCGGCGAACGCTTTCCGCCCGGCGCGCGATGCATCATCGGGGATCATGAAGGCAAGCGCGCGGCCATGGGCAAGCCGGCCCATCGGGCCGAACATCAGCGACTGGATCTCATGCGTTTCCAGAACGCCATCGGGACGCGGGATCGAGCCGAAATTGGCCAGCCAGTCGCGTGCCTCCTGCCCGGTATCGGCATGGACCAGCCCCTGGCGAATGGCGGAGTTGACGCGGATGCGCCGGGTGTCGAGACCCGGATAGGCGCAGTACCAGAACAGCGTGGGGATCTGCTGGTTGCGGGCCCAGCGCTTGAAGCGGTCGCCGTCGCTTGCGCCGTCGCGGAACAGGTAGCGGCTGCGCGGGAAGCCCAGCGTGTTGCTCCATACGCCGGTCAGCCCGTAATGGGCCTTGGTGATGAAATCCTCCAGATAGCTTTCCCACGATCCGCCATAGTTGGAGAAGAAGACCAGACGGTCCGTTCCCGGCAGGAGCACCCAGCGGGCGAAATGGATGGTGTTGATGCCGCCGAGATAGCCGGGCCGGAAGACGTAGACGGCGGCGAAGCGGATGACGAAGAAGGACACGCGCAGCGCCAGGCGGCGCAGCCATCCGGCCTTCATGACCGACAGCCCGGTCAGGTGGTTCTGCGTTCCCAGCCGGTTCTCGCGTTCGACTACGGCCTCGTAGCGGGCGAAGGGCGGCAGTTCGTCCGATGGCTTGTCGCGCGCCTCGGCGCGGTTGAGCGCGACAGAGAGGGCAAGGCCGGCAAGGACCAGGATGATGGCGAGGCCGAGCACGGCGACCACCGCCGCGGCCACGAGGGAGGAGACCAGCATGAGCAGGGAGCCCAGCGAAGCGAAGGAACCCGGCGCGCCGAACACCAGCGCGTAGTTCAGAGCCGTGCCGATGGCGGCGAGAAACAGGAAAACGGCAATGGCGCGGCGTGGCTCCGAGGCACCCAGCAGCGCCTTGGACCAGGTGCCGGGCGCCTTCTGCTCCAGAAGCGAATCGGCGGGCCGCAGGGCCCATGAGAAGCCTTCGCTCTGCGACAGTTGCCGGCGGACCTCGCCGATGATCTGCAAGGCATCACCCGCGCCGCGTCCCGTGATCGAACGGACCATGCCCTCGACCGTGTCGTACAGGCGCGCCTCGTCGCGGATGCGGCGCACGGAATGGCCCGGCGTGCCGGAAAAGACAAGGCCGGGCGCCGTTCCGGGAAACGGGCCGACCGGGACGTGGTGGCGCCGCAGGAACGCCTGGAAATCCTCGTCTTGCCCAAGTGCACCGGCGGCCTCGAAGACCGGGCGGAGGAAGGGCCCGGTCGCGATTGCGAGTTTTTCCAGGATCCGGTCCAGCGGGCCGTCAGCGGACAGTTCCAGCACGAGATGCGCCTTGTCCTGCGGCGTTTCCCCGGCCTCGTCGGCCTTGCAGATGACGGCAAGGCTCATGAAATGAACGATCCCGGTGTCATCAAGGGCGGCCGCCACGTCCTCGCGGGCGGGATTGCGGAGGCCATCCGCCATGGCGCGCAGGGGGCCAAGGGGCGTTGCGGGCGCGACCGGCACGACGACAGTGGCCATGGTCTGTGTGGCGAGGCGGTCGGCCGCCGGGCGGTCGAAACCGACATGCAGGGCATGGGGAAATGCACCGCGGCGGACAAGCCGCCCGGCCCGACCCGGCATGCGCCGGACATTGTCGCGCGCAAACAGGACCTTGAGGCATTCGGCGACCTGGACGCGGGCGATCCGCGAACCGATGCACCAGTGGATGCCGTGGCCGAAGACGAGATAAGAACCGGCGTCGCGGCCGGGCCGGAAATCCTCCGGGTCATCCACGGCAGCGGCGTCGAACATGGCGGAGAATGTCGCCGGCATGACCATGGACCCGGCCTTGACCACCCTTTCGCGCGGCGTGCCCGGCGCGATCACCGCATCGCGCGGGCAGTGGCGAAGCGGCCCGATATTGATCGGCTTGAAGCGCATGGCTTCCAGGATCACCGCATCGACGAGCTTGTCGTCGCGCGCGGCTACAGCCTCTTCCAGCGCCGACTGCGCCTCGCGGCGCGAGAGGATCACGTCGAGGCAATTGCCGCCGGCCAGCAGGTCGGTCGGAACGAAGCCCGACACCATGCCCATCATGATGGAATGGATGGCCTCTTCCGGCAGGCGCGCGGGATTGGTCTCATGAAGGGCGACGAGACGGGCGAGCGGCGTGTCCGGCCGGCCCCTGCCCTGCCTGACCTCGGCAATCGAGGCGGCAATCGTCCGGTTCATGCCATCGGCGGCGACGACCGCCAGTTCGCGCACTGCCCGGTTGCCGAAATAGTCGGCAAAGAACAGGGAGGAAAGCGCGATCGACCAGTCGGCGAAACGCTCCTCATCGTCGATGACGAGCCCGAAATAGTCGCGGCAGATCCGGACGGGAACGATCTTCAACAGGTCATGAACGGCGTTGAACCCGGGTCCGGCGCGCTGCATCACATCGCCGGCAAGCCGGGCGCATATGGGGCGGACCACCTGCTCCACCTCTTCGGGCGGAAAGGCCTTGAGGCAGGCCGCCTTCATCTGGCGGTATTCCGGTCCGTCCTGCATACCGAGGATGAAATTGCAGCCGCGCGCCATTTCCGCCATTTCCGGGCCGAAGGGCGTCTGGAACTCGTCCTGGCGCTCCAGCACGTCGATCACGTCGGCATGGCGCGTGACCACGGTGACCGGTCCGATGCGGGCAACGGGCCAGAACCTGCGCAGCAGCCGCAGCGCCCAGCGCGGATTTTCGAGGAAACGCGAGACCAGCCGGCCGGTCACGCTCCGGGTTTCCAGCCGGCTCATGTCGAAGGGAGGCAGTTCGGCAGCCGGTTTCCCGTTGCGTTGCGCCTCGCGGATCGCCTCGAAATACTTCATCTGTCCGCAGCCCCCAAGGGTTTGCCACCCCGGCATTCAGCTAAGGGCGGGGCAAGGCCGGTGTCTGTGAAGAAGCTCACAGACCGGTCCGCCCCGTTGCCGTCCCCGTTCAGGCGGACAACTCCCAGGCCTCCGCCATCGCCCGGTTGACAGACCGGTCGACGAAGGGAATCCACTCGATCCGGCCCGGCGTGAAACCGGGATAGCGGTCGAACAGGATCGCCCTGTGTTCGCGGGCCTCGTCCAGCCGGCCGAGGCGCCCGAGTGCGCCGACGAGAAGCATTCGGGCGTACCAGTAGCCCGGCGACAGGCTTAGCGACCTGAGCGCCTCCTCGACGGTTCCCCGGTCTTCGCCAAGGGCAAAATGCGCCGCCGCGATCTCGCCGAGATTGTGGAACTGGTAGAGATCGAACGGGCTCAGCCGCTCGGCCTTGCGCAACCATTCGAGGCCCTCGCGGTGATTGCCGAGCAGCGACAGCGCGCTGCCGTAGCCCGAAGAGGCGAAGGCGAAGCTGGGATTGATGCGAATCGCGGTGGCAAGATGGTTGCGCGCCTGTTCCGGCCTGCGCAACATGATGTCGGTGAGGCCGAGAAAGGCATGCGGACGGGCATCCTGGCTGTCCATGAAGAGCGCCTTCTGGCAAAGGTCGATGACCTCCCGGAAATGCTCCTCGCGCATGGTCACGAAGCCCTGCCAGAAATGCCACCAGGCCAGTTCGCTGAGCACGTTGGAGGATGCGGGCTCGTGCTCGTAGGCACGCAGGAAATAATCATGCGCCAGCTTCGTGTCGGCGCTGGTTCGCCGCGCCATGTGGAAGCGGCCGCGCGCGACCAGTTGCCAGGTCTCCAGGTCCTCCCAGGGAAGCTGGAAGGTTCGCCGCTGCTCGGCCCGGTCCAGTTCACCGGACAGGATGGCGACGAGTTCGGACCCGGCGGCATCCTGCAGTTCGCGCACCTGTCCCGTGGTGCGGTCGAAACGCCGCGACAGCAGGACGCGCTGGGTCTCGGTATCCTCCAGCAGAACCATCAGCCGCAGGTTTTCACCGGACCGGGTCAGCTTGCCGTAGACGACATAGCGCGCGCCGAGCGACCGGGCGGCATCGCGCGGACTGACATCGTCGGCATCGAACTGCTGGCTCGACGCGTGGGAAATCACAGGAAGCCAGCGAAGGTTGGAAAGGCCGAAGATCAGGTCCTCGGCCAGGGCGTCGCCCAGATAGTCCAGATCGGCGTCCCCGCTCTGGTTGCGGAACGGCAGGACGGTTACCGCAGGAGGCCCTTCGGTGCGCATTGCCGCGCGCGCGCCCGGCGTGACCGCCGCCCCGGCGATCGCCTGGCCCGGCCGGGCCACGGCGAAGGCCGCCACCGCCTCGCGGATGTTCTTCAGTTGCTGACTGCCAAGCGACGCCATCTCGAAGCCGGTCTTGCCGGCGACCTGGATGAAGGTCGTCTGCGAGATGACGACGCCGTTGGCAGGCGCCCGTTCCTGCAAACGCGCGGCGATGTTGACGTCATGCCCGAACAGCAGGTCGCCATCGACGATAACGTCACCGGTATTGATGCCGACGCGGAATGCCATGCGGCGATTGTCCGGCGCGGCGTCATTGAGTTCCTCTAGCCTTGCCTGGAAATCGACGGCGGCGCGAACGGCGTCGACGGGATTGCCGAATTCTGCCATCAGGCTGTCGCCGGCCTTGCCGAACATGCGTCCGCGATGCTGCTCGCAAACAGCGGTAATGAGCGCCGAGCGTTCATGAAACGCATCGAGCGCGGCCTCGTCATCCTCCGCCATCAGCCGCGAATAGCCGACAGCGTCGATGGAAAGAACTGTCGCCATCTGCCGCATGAACTGGCGGTCGCCCATCGATTGCCCCTGCCCGGTCGATTGTCGTGAGGAACCCGCGACGACAGCAGCCTGCGCCGCCTGCCGGGCGAGATGGCGCGATGCCGCGCCCTTCACCGATGGATCCCTCACTTCATTGATCCCGCTTATATATCAAAGTCAAGGATTTGGCACCCTTTCATCGTCCTCCCTCCACCGGGCGGTTCCGGTCCTGTCGGCCCCCGGCACTGGACAATGCCGCTGCGGTCATGGAAAACACGGCACGGATCAAGCGCAGGAGGCAGAACGGCATGGCTGACGGGCTGGAAACATGGATCGGACGCAGCGAAGCACGCACCGATGTGATCTCGGCGGATGTCCTGACCCGGCTGGCGGCGACGCTGGACCATGACCGGCCACGGGTGAAGGACGGCGATGACGCGCCGCCGCTCGCCCACTGGCTGCATTTCCTGCCCGACGCGCGCCAGAGCGGGCTGGGGCCGGACGGGCATCCGATGCGCGGCGGGTTCCTGCCGCCGGTGCATCACCTGCCACGGCGCATGTGGGCAGGCAGCCGGCTGACATTTCCCGGGCAGTTGAAGGCCGGCATGACCGTGGAGCGCGTTTCCACGATCACGAGCGTGAAGGAGAAATCCGGCAGCGCGGGCGACCTCGTCTTCGTGACCGTCCGTCACACCTTCGCCGAGCCGGGCGGCCCGGTCCTCGTGACGGACGACCACGACATCGTCTACCGCGCCATGACCGGACCCGCCGCGACGCCGGCCCCGGAAGCGCCGCCGGCCGGCGCATGGTCGCGCAGCCTCGTGCCCGATCCGGTGCTGCTGTTCCGCTATTCCGCGCTGACCTTCAACGGGCATCGCATCCACTATGACCGGGACTACGTCACCCGCGAGGAAGGCTATCCGGGGCTCGTCGTCCATGGCCCGCTGACCGCGACGCTGCTCGTCGACCTGGTCGGCCGCCAGATGCCGGGCGCACGGCTGTCGGCCTTCTCCTTCCGGGCGCGCTCGCCGCTCTTCGACGGCAACACGATGACGGTCCACGGCAATCCGCCGGACGCCGAGGGGCGCATCCGCCTGTGGGCGACCAATCACCAGGGCGGACTTGCCATGGAGGCCGAAGCGACCGTCGCGGCATAGCCGCGGCCGGGCGCCTTCACTTCAACCCGGTTTCAGCGACAGGCAACCAAATTTCCGCTGCCTGCAATTGATTCGGACCGGCAGGGCGCGCCATAGATAGCGTGGCGATTCAATCCGGAGCCTGGCGCGCGAACCGGAATGTGCGCGAACCAGGGAGACCCGTCATTCCGATCAATCCTGCCACACCGGTGATGGTCAGCAGCGCGGGCAAGCCGGTCCGGAACGGCCGCGGCATCCTGCTGATCGCGCTTGGTTTCTTCATCTTCTCCGCCGTCGACATGCAGGCGAAGCTGCTGGCGCAGGATTTTCACCCGATCCAGGTGGTCTGGGTGCGCCAGCTCGGCCTGCTGGCGGGCATGTTCGCCCTGCTCGGCTGGCACGGTTTTTCCGTTCTCAGGACGGCAAGACCCGGCATGCAGATCACGCGCGGCGCGCTGGCCGTGGTTTCGGCCACCACCTTCATCTTCGGGCTGCGGTTCGTGCCGCTGGCCGATGCCGTGGCGGTCAGTTTCGTGGCACCTTTCATCGTGACGGTGTTCGGCGCGCTCATCCTGCGCGAGCCGGTCGGCATCCGGCGCTGGCTGGCCGTGGCCATCGGCTTTGCCGCGACCCTGATCATCATCCGCCCGGGCGCCGGTGTCCTGCATCCGGCGATTCTGCTCGTCATTGCCGCAGCGGTCATGTTTGCCTTGCGCCAGGTCATATCGCGGGTGCTTGCCGCCGACGACCGGACTGCCACGACGGTGGCCTATACCGCGCTGACCGGCAGTTTCCTGCTGACCCTGCCGTTGCCCTTCGTATGGATCTGGCCGACGGAACCGCACCAATGGATGATCTTCGTCAGCATCGCGGTCATGGCGGGCGTCGCCGAACTGCTGGTGATCAAGGCGCTGGAGATGGCGCAGGCTGTCGCGGTGGCGCCCGTTCAATACACCATGATCGTCTGGGGCACGTTCTACGGCTGGGCGGTGTTCGGCCAGTTGCCGGACTTCTGGACGCTTGCGGGCGCGGCCGTCATCATCGCCACCGGCCTTTATGTCATCAACCGCGAGCGCATCGCGGCGCGGGAGGGCCGTCTTGCGCGCGCCGCCCGCCCGCCCTCGGAGGCGGACTGACGGCCACGAAAAAAGCCGGGATGCGCGCGCACCCCGGCCATTTCCTTCCCCTCGGGCGGTTTGTCAGCCCTTGTAGATACCGATGATCTTGCCGAGCAGGTCCACCGCGTCGTCATGCGAGCGCTGGAAGGAATTGCGCCCGACGATCGAGCCGAAGCCGCCGCCGGCGTTGATCTCGCCGATTTCCTTGAGCAGGCTGTCGGCATCCTTGGCATCGCCGCCCGAGAAGACGACGATGCGCTTGCCGGCATAGGCGCACTGCATGACGTGGGCGATGCGCTCGGCAAGTGTGTCCTGCCTGACCGTTTCATAAGCCTTTTCCGCCGCCTTGAGATCGACACCGGCCTTGGGCGGCTTGACCTTGATGATGGTGGCACCCATCAGCGCGGCCATGTGCGCGGCATAGGCGACGATGTCGAGCGCGGTCTCGCCCGACTTTGTCACGGCGCCGCCGCGCGGATAGGACCAGACCACGGTCATCAGGCCCTTGGCCTTGACCTCGCGCGTCATCTCGCGCAGTTCTTCCTGCATGGCGAAGCACTGGTCGGAGCCGGGATACATGGTGAAGCCGATGCCCACGCAGCCCAGACGGAGCGCGTCGTCGACCGAGGCGGTGACGGCCTGGTCCGGAACGCCGGTGGCAAGCGAATTGGCGGAGTTGACCTTCAGGATCAGCGGCACTTCGCCGGCAAAGGTGTCGGCGCCCTGCTCCAGCGAACCGAGCGGGGCGGCATAGGCCGACAGGCCCGCATCGATGGCAAGCTGGTAGAGGTAGTGCGGATCATAAGCGGCCGGATTGGGCTGGAAGGAGCGCGCGGGTCCGTGCTCGTAGCCCTGGTCGACCGGCAGGATGACCAGCTTTCCGGTGCCGCCCAGCTTGCCATGCATCAGCAGGCGGGCAAGGTTGGTCTTCACGCCGGGGTTTTCCCCTTCGTACCAGGACAGGATTTCCTTGACGCGCGGCGAAACATTCATCGTTGGGCCCTCTCTCCGGGAAGCAGTTTCGCTGGCCTTATAGCCACGGAGTTTCGCCGTTTCCATACCCGCCGGCCGGCTTGAACCGATCTAAAACGGTTTTCGGTAAACAATTGTGAATTCAATCGTTTTAAGAATTCAGGCAGCAAGCGCACCGGCTTCGCGACAGCCGAATCAGGCCTTGCAAGACGCGCTGCCGGGATGCCGCCGAACCGTCCGGCGGCTCAGTAGTCCTTCTCGTAGAAGATGCCGAGCGTGCTTTCATCGGTGCCGAGGGCGCCGCGCGCCTTCAGGTCGCCGGTGATGTCGAGGTCGATGGTCACCTTGCCCGAACCGCCGGACCCGGCCTCCACGCCGAGATAGGCATTGTCGGAGATGTAGCGGCCGGCCCGCGCGGCGGTATTGCCTTCCTCGTCGGTGACGATGTCGAGATCGTCCAGGCCGGTCGCCTCGCGCACGCTGTCCATGATGGAGGGGCCGCCTCCGGCCAGTTCCGATGCCGCGGCCGCCAGCCTTGCCACCTGCAGCGGCGACAGGGAGGTGATGCCCTTGCCGAAGATCAGGCGTGCCAGCACCTCGTCCTGCGGCAGTTCGGGCTGCGAGGTAAAGCGGATCGACAGGTCGGAGACACGTCCGGTCACGCGGATGGTCACGGTGATATCCGTTCCCGGCGTGGTGGCGGTGAAGTCCACATAGGGGTCTAGATCACCGATCAGCGTCACGCGGCCGCTGTCGAAGGTGATGCGCTGGCCGAGGATGGAAAGGCGGCCGCGGATGATCTCGAACCCGCCCGATGGCGAGACGCTGGTGACCGGCCCGGTGAGCCGCACCGTGCCGCCCAGTTCGGTATCGAGGCCGCGGCCACGCACGAAGATGCGCGCCGGGGCGTTGATGCGCACGTCGAGGCGCGGCACGGAGGGGCGCGCCGTCGGCACCGGGGCACCACGTTCCGGCAGGGCCTTTTCGATGGTGCGGCGCACGTCGCCCGGCGCATTGCGATGGGTGACGTCGGCCACGTCATTGGCGGCTGCCAGGTTTTCCGGGACGGTAAGCTCGGCCCGGTTGACGGTAACGGTCCCGGCGATGAGGGGATCGCGCAGCAGCGGACCGTTAACGGTCAGGTTGCCGGCGAGGTTTGCGGTCACGAGTTCGCCGTCGGCATAGCGGGCATCATTCAGGTTGATCGACAGGTCGGCCGGCAGGTCGCCCGTGAGGCCGACGGTTCCCGACGCCGATACACTGCCGCCCGTGGCGAGCGCCGCGCTCAGGGTCTCGACGCGCAGCGTGTTGTGGGCGATGGCGGCGGAAAGCCGGATGTCGTTGAGCCGCAGCCGCGCCTGCGGGTCGACGAAGCCGGCGCCTTCCGTGGAGAGGCGGGCCGACAGGACCGGGGCCGACAGCGAGCCGCCGGCGCGGCCCTGGACACGCAGCAAACCCTCGGCGCGGGCGCCCCGGTCAACGAGGAAACGGTTGGCCAGCGAGAGGGGAAGCGCTGCGTTGAAATCCACGGCCAGTCCGGTCCCGGACAATGGAATGGAGCCCGCCGCGGTGACCGACAGGCCTCCGGCGCCGCTGGCGCTGGCCCGCTCAAGTCTTACCGTCTGGTTCGCGAAGCGGCCATTGAGTGCCACGGACAGCGGCGCGATGCCGTTGGCCGCAAGCTGGCGCGCGCTGACGTTTTCGCCATTGATGGCGAAGGTCACATCGGGCTGCCCGGCATTTCCGGCCACCTTGGCGGTGCCCGACAAACGGCCCGACAAGCCGGCGTCCGGCGCGGCGGCATTGAGGATGGCAAGCGGAAATGCACGCAGCGCAACGTCGAGATCAAGGCGGCCCGCCGCTGTCTGCGGCACGGTCCCGGACGCCCGTACATCCATGCCCTGCGCATTGGTGACGGACGCATCGAGGGCCACGCGCTGGCCTTGCGTGCTGCCCTCAAGGTCGAGCGCGACGGGCGCGACACCGGCGCGGGCGAGTTGCGCAACCGTGATGCCCTGGCCGCGGAGCAGGAAATCGGCTTCCGGACGCTCGCGCTGCCCCCTCACGTCGATCACGCCGCCGATCGTACCGTCCGCACCGAGATCGGGACGGACCAGATTGGCGAGCGAAAGGGGCACGCGGTTGAGCGTCAATTGCAGCGCCAGCACATCCGCTGCCGTGCCGGTGGCGGCGATCTCGCCGTCGCCGGCAGCAAATCGCAATCCGTCCAGCGCGATCCGCTCGCCCTGAACCGTTACCGTTGCCGGGGCCTTCAGGTCCAGCCCGCGTCCGCCCTTGACCAGCGATGCCTGCTGAAGCGCGACCCGGAAGCCCTCACCCAGCGGCTCCAGGGAACCGGCAAGGCGCGCCGTCGCGCCGTCGTCAAGCCGGGCATCGAGGGTGAAGTCCGTGGCGTCGCCCGAACCCTTGGCGGTTGCAGTCAGTGTCTGCATTTCGACGCCGGCCAGCGTCAGCGCGCGGGCATCGAGACCGGCGCGCACCACCGGCACGCCGAACAGGTCGGCCAAGTCCGCATCAAGGGACAGACTTGCCGCCGAGAGGTCCGGTTCGGCGAGATCAAGACGGGTAAGGTCGGCCTGCAGGCGGGCGGACTGGGTTTCGCCGTCGTGTTCAAGCGTGACCGAGGCTGTGGCCGCGCCCGAAGCCTCGCGCAGCGCCAGGGCCGCAAGACGGGAAATATCCGATGCATCGAGCTTGAGCGCGCCGTTGAGCAAGCCATTCTCGTTGCGGGCAATGTCGCCGGTCAACTCGGCGCCGCGCGTTGTCAGCGAAAGCCCGTCGAGACTGAGGCTGCCCTCCCCGTAGGCGATTTCGCTGCGTAGCGCCGTCGGCGCGCCGTCCAGCAAGAGGTCACCGGTGACGACCCCGCGAAAGCCGGTCTCACGAAAGGCGCCTTCGAGTTGCAGGGCGGCATCGGACACGGGGCGTCCGGCCAGTTCACCCTCGGGCATCACCAGGGCCAGCGTCGTTCCGATGATGCCTTCTTCCCCCTCGGCCCTGCCCGTGACGGTCAAGGGCCCGGCAAGCTGGTCGCTCAGCGTTGCAAGGTCGGCGATGCGTGCGTCGAGATCGAAATCGGCGCTTTGAGAGGAGAAGTTGCCATCGGCTGTCAGGCGCGCCTGTTCGTTGCCGAGGCGGAAATTCTCGGCGCGAAAACCGGTCTCGTCGCGGGCCAGGCGCCCGGCCAGCGTGGTATCGCCCTGGAACAGGCGGTCGGTGCGCGCATCGCCGGTTGTGACGCCGCTTGCCGTTCCTGACAAGGCGAGGTCGAAGGCGCCGGTCAGCGCGTTGACCGTGCCGCGCGCTGCGACATCGGCCGAACCGGTGAGCGGACGTCCGGCCAGGGCGGAGAAGGGCGCGAGAGTGTCGGAGACGAGCGCCAGGCTGCCTTCGAAGGCAGCGCCGTCAACCGCGCCCTGCGCAGTCGCGGAAAGCGCCTTGCCCGTGATCGCGAAACGGTCGATGCGCACCGGTTCGCCGGCACGATAGGCGCCGGCAAGCGCCAGCTTAAGGAACGTGCCCAGAGCCTCGGCGATGGCCGGGTCGCCGGAGCGCACCGCCTCGGCCTGCCCGTCGGCTTGAAAGGTGACGGCGCGGCGGGCCGGATCGTCGAGCGCGGTGACGTTTCCGCCCATGTCGAGGCGGAATCCGCCAATGGTGAAATCCGGGGTGCGGATGGCGCGGGCGGTCAATTCGCCGGTCCACTGGCCCTCTGCCGTGTCGCCATAGGTCAGGGCAAGGCGCGCGCCGCCGATGCTGGTCTCATTGCCGGCCGAGGGCAGGATGACACGGCCGCCCTCCACCGGGTCGATGACGGCGGAGAGATCGAGGCGGCGCAGGAATCCGTCCGGCAGGACCCGTGCGCTGGCATCCAGCGACAGCGCGCCGCCCTGGGTGCGCAAGCGCTCGACGATGACGCCGCCTTCGGCGGGCACGGTTCCGGACAGGGAAAGGCTTGTACGATCACCGAGGAAGGCGCGCAGTTCGGCAGGCGCCAGAACGGCGACGCGGCCGTCAAGGTCGGCGGTGAAGCCGGTCGCGTCGCCGCTTTCGTTGACCGCCACGCGGCCCTGCAGGATTTCCTCGCCATTGGCGGCCAGGGCGATGTCGGCCGCGAAGTCCGATAGCGGGCCTTCGCCCTTGACGGAAAGATCGACGGCGGGCCGGCCTTCCAGGTTCAACAGGTTGGCGAGCACGCCGTCCGCCGGTTCGCTGGCCCGGAGGTCGATGGCGAGCACGCGGCTGTCATTGGAAAAGGCCGCGTCGAGGGCCAGCGTCCCGCCGGGGCCGTCGAGGCGTTCAATGGCAAGGCCGGCATCCAGCGAACCGTCGGCCAGGGCAAGCGCGCCGTTGAGCGAGAGGGTCGCGGCTTCGCCGAAAACGGCCTCGGCGAACGTCGCCTCGCCCACCGCGAGATTGCCGATGCGCACCGAGACGGGCAGTTCCGGAAGGCTGAATCCGCCAGCCTCGGGCGACGGCAGGCTTTCGTCGGGTACCGGCATGCGCGTCATGGCGATGCTGGCTGCCGACAGCCGGTCGATGACCAGGCGCCCGGTGAGCAGGGCCGAGCGCGTCCATGTGATCTTCGCGTCGGTGATGGTCAGCCAAACGCCCTTGCGGTCGGCGACCGTGATTGCGCCGATGGTGGCATCGGATGACAGCACGCCATCGATGCCGGTGATCGAGATGCGACGGTTGTCGCTGGAGATCGTGTCCTCCACATAGCGCAGGAAATAGGATTTCTCCTCCTCCGGCGACTGCTGCGAGAGGGCGACGGCGGCAAGCGCGAAAACCGCGAGAAGGGCGAGGAAAAGCGCGCGCATCAGAAGGCCTGTCCAATCCCCGCATAGACGGCGAAACTGCTGTCGCCCGGACGCCGGTCCAGCGGGACGGCGGCATCGAGGCGGATCGGGCCGAGTGCGGTGTAGTAGCGCAGGCCGAGGCCGGCGCCGAAGCGCATGTCGGAAAAATCGGGCGTTGCGCGCGGTCCCACGGCGCCGCCGTCGGCAAAGGCGACGATGCCAATGGTGTCGGTGGCCTTGAACCGGATTTCCGCCGAGGTCTCGAACAGCGAGCGGCCGCCGACAAGTCCGAGCGGCGTGGGAACGCCGATCGACTTGTAGCCGTATCCGCGCACGGACCCGCCGCCACCGGCAAAAAACAGCTTGTCGGGCGGCGTTTCGGCAATGGGCATGCCTGCCAGCATTCCGGCCTTGATGCGCGCGGCGAGCACGACGCGCTGCCCGTCGCCAGGCGCAACATAGGCGCGGGCCTCGCCGACCGCCTTCACGGCCGTGTTGGCATAGGTGAACTCGTGGAAGGGCTCGGCTTCAGCGGAAAGATAGAAGCCCTTCGTCGCGTCCGTCTCGTTGTCGCGGGTATCCCAGACCAGCCCGGCGCGCGCGCCGGCGGTGGTGAAGTCTCGGGTGCCGAAGACGTCGTTGTATCGGGCATATTCGCCAAAGACGGCGCCGTAACCGCTCAGCGTTTCGGAAAAGAGATGGGTCAGGCGCACCTCGCCGCCACCGGCTGTCCGCTTGTAGGCCGGCAGGACCTCGCGCTCGGCCTCGGCGGTGACGGAGAGATCGGTATCGCGTGTGATGAAGCCGGGTTTGGTGAAGGTCGCGGCCAGCCGGTAGTCGAAATCCCGCGGATCGGAGGTGCGGCCCATGCCGGCGACCTTGCCTTCCAACCGGAAACGCTCCGCCCTGCCGAACAGGTTGCGGTGGAGCCAGTAGCCTTCCACGCCCAGGCCGTCGGTCGTCGAATAGGTCGCGCCGACGCCGATGCGGCGCGGCTTGCGCTCCTGGACGACGAGCGACACCGGCAGGATGCCGTCATCGCCGATGGTGTCGGCCTCGACGAAACGCTGGGAGGTGAAGACATCGAGACGGGCCAGCCTTTTGGAAGCGCGCGCAAGGTCGTCCGGGTCGTACTCCGCGCCCGGTTCGAGGCCGGCCATCCAGGCCACGAATTCCGGGTCCATGCGGCCCGTTCCTTCCACGGCGAGCATGCCGTAGAAGGCCTTCGGCCCGGGCTCGACGGTCAGCGCCGCATCCACCGTGTTGGTATCGTGATCGGCGACGATGGCCGTGTCGGCGATCCGTGCCTTGGCATGGCCCTGCTGGCGCCAGGCTTCCAGCGAAAGGGCGGCCGCATCCTTGACCGCGGTCGAACGCGCCACTTCGCCGGGTGCATAGCCTTGTTGCGCAGGCGCTTCCACCTCGTCCCCATCGTCCACCGGCGGGGGCGCGGCATTGATCACGCCGGCGCCGGAAAAGGTGAAGACGGGACCGGGCGTGACGCGCACGGACACGGCGGCCGGATCGGGGAACACGGCATCGGGCTCAAGGCGTGCGGCATCACGCCCGTCTATCGTGATCGCGATGACGCCGCCGTAGCGGCCCTGCCGGTAGAGTGCGCCGAGCAGCGCGCGATAGTCGCCACGCGCCTTGGCAATCAGGCCCGCGGCGCCAGAGGCCGGATCGTCGCGTCCGCGCCAAAGCCCCGAGGCGTTCTTCAGCGCTTCCTCGACGTCGCCGTCGCCGCCCTCGACGACGAAATCGACACTGTAGGATTGGGGATCGCCAATGACGGCCTCCTCATCCCGGTCGGCGCGCGACTGGAAGATGGTCACGCCGAACAATTCCAGCGCCTGGGCGGGCGCGGGCAGCGCAAGCGACAGGGCCGTCGCCAGAAGGGTCGCTGTTCGGGGTGTCGAGGAACTCATGGCTTACACACTTACAACGCTGGTCCCCGAAGAATAGGCCCGGAAAATAAACTTTTCAGTAACGCACCCGAAAATGCCGGAAAAAGCCGGGACCCGCCTTGTTCCGCGCGGTGAAGCCCGCGAACAGAATCGCGGCTGCTCAACCCAATGGCGAGGAATAGGGGCGATTTCGTGACAGAAACGTGGCGGGGTGCGTCAGTTGAACGAACGGATCATGGATCCGACGAGCAGGTTCCAGCCGTCGATGAGGACGAAGAACAGGATCTTGAACGGCAGCGCCACGACCGTGGGCGGCAGCATCATCATGCCCATCGCCATGGTGATGGTGGCGACGACAAGGTCGATGACGAGGAAGGGCAGGATGACCAGGAAACCGATCTCGAAGCCGCGCCTGAGTTCGGACACCATGAAGGCAGGAACGAGCACGCGCCAGCCGGGCCGGTCGCCCGGCTCATAGGCCGGATCGCGTTCCCGCGCCAGACCGACGAAGAGGGCGATGTCCTCGTCGCGGACATTCTCGAGCATGAAATCGTAGAACGGCGCGCTGATGCGCTCGAGCGCCTCCTGCTGCGACAGTTCATTGTTCATCATGGGCTGAAGCCCCTCGTTCCAGGCCCGGTCGGCTGCCGGCTGCATGACATAGAAGGTCATGAAGAGCGCGAGGCTGATGAGGATGAGGTTGGCCGGCGTCGTCTGCAGGCCGAGGCCGGAGCGCAGGATCGAGAAGACGATGATGAAGCGGGTGAAACTGGTGACGGTGATCAGGATGCCCGGCGCCACCGCAAGGACCGTCAACAGGCCGAAAAGCTGGATGATCTGGCCGGCCGTCTGGCCCTCGATCTCGCTGGCCTGGGCGAGATTGGACAGGGCATTGCCGAGACCGCCTTCCTGGGCGAAGACCGGCGGTGCCAGCAGGACCGCCAGAAACAGGCCGATGGCGGGGATCAGCGCGCGCTTCATTCAAACAGCATTGTCTTGATCAGCACCTCTTCGACCTTTCCCGGCCCGGCACGCAGGCGCGCCCGGTCGAGCAGGTCGTTGCGGAACTGCAGGTAGCCGGTGGGCGTGTCGACGTAATCGAGGCGCAGGGTGCGGGCAAAGGCCAGCAGGTCCTGGTGGATGTAGTCCTGCACATGCGGCTCCAGCGGCTCAGCGAGCAGCAGGGTCAGCTCAAGGCGCATCCAGGTTTCGGACGGCACGGCGATGTTGGTGACGATGGGATCGAGCACCAGTACCTGTGGACCCGCGCCGGCCTTTTCGGCTGCGCCCGCAGCTTTCTCCCCGTCATGCGCGGCAGCGTCACCGGCGGCGTGGTCCGCGGCTTCGGCCACGGCCGGGTCCGGCATGTTGGGCGCCAGGATAAAGGTTCCGAGCCCCCAGCCGGCACCGGCGCCGAACAGGATGATGACGACCAGCGGGACGATCAGCCCCATGACGAGGGATGGCTTGGCTTCCTGCGCGGTTTCGGCTTCCATGTCCGCGTCCTCAGAATGGCAGGATCAGGTCGGTGACCTGCTGGCCCCAGGAGGGTTGCTGCACCTCGGTAAGGCGGCCGCGGCCGCCATAGGTCACCCGCGCCTCGGCGATGCGCTCGTAGCGGATCGTGTTGTCCGGGCCGATGTCGTCGGGCCGGACGATGCCGGCAATGGTGAGTATCCGAAGCTCGTGATTGACCCGGACCTCCTGGCTGCCCTGGATGATCAGGTTGCCGTTGGCAAGGACCCGGGTGACGAGGGCGGCGACCGACAGGTTCAGGTTCTCGGACCGGATGGTGCTGCCGTCGCCGGCGAAATCGGACCCGCCGGTCACGCTGCCCGAAGCCGACGCGGAGCCCCCGGCGCCGCTGACGTCATAGCTGCCTGACAGTCCGAGATCGCGGGAATTGGTACGCGACCGCTCCGAGCGGTTCTGGAACTTGGCATTGTCGTTGATCGAGATGAGCACGGTCAACACGTCGCCCTCGCTGAGCGCACGGCTGGACTTGTAGAGGTTGTGGGCGCGGTCATCCCACAGCGAATAGCGCGAGGTGCTGGAGGCCGGCTTGTCCGGCCAGGGCTTGTAGGCCAGCATCCCTTCCTCAACCCCGGCACCGACAGGCGTCATGTCGGGCGCCCGCCCGATTTCGCGAACCCTCTGGCTGCAGCCGGAAACAGCCAGCAGTCCGGCTGCAGCAACCGGAATGAGGAAACGAAGGCGCCCGGTCATGTTCCGTCATCCTTGCGCGCGGCGGCGGCCAGGATCATGGTGACGGCAGCCGCGCGCTTCGGCTCCATCTCGTTGAGGATGACGCCAGCCTTTGCCGCAGGCAGGGCCAGCAGGATCGAGGAAGCAAGCTGCGGGGAAATTTCCTCAAGGCGCGCCGCGGCGGCATCGGGGCGCATCTTCTGGTAGATCTCGACAAGGGCCTCGGTGGCGCGGTTTGCAAAACCGTCGCGCAGGCCGACCCACTCTTCCAGTTCCCGGCGCTTGCTGTCCAGTTCGGCAAGCTTGGCTTCCACCTCGGACTGCAACTGCCGCAACTTCTCTTCCTTGATGCGGTAGCGCAGTTCCTGCATTTCCTGGGTGATGTTGGTGCAATAGCGCGCGGCATCGCCGGCCGCTTGCGCGCCGTCGACCGAAACATCGCGGATCTCCTGCGCCCGCGCGACGCCGGAGAACCCGGCAAGCCCCGCGGCCAGAAGGACCGCCAAGCCGATGAAGGAGCGCTTTCCCTCCGTCATTGCAGGACGAGCTCCGCCTGGAGGGCACCGGCCGACTTGATCGCCTGCAGGATGGCGATCGTGTCGGTGGGCTTGACGCCCATCTGGTTCAGGCCGCTGGCAATCGCCTGCAGGCTGGCGCCGTTGACGATGGCGACCACGGAATCGGGTTGCGTGGCTGTCACCAGGGTGGAAGGCTGGACCGCCGTGACGCCTTCGGAGAAGGGGTTGGGCTGGACGATCTCCGGTGTCTCGGTGATGGTCACGGTCAGCGTGCCGTGGCTGACGGCGACCTGGGAAATCCTCACGTCCTGGCCGATGACGATGGTGCCCGTGCGCTCATCGATGACGACGCGGGCGGGCGCATCCGGAACGACCTGCAAGTTCTCGATCTCGGCCACGAACCGCGCCGCGGACGATTTCTTCGGCCGCGTGAGGGCAATGGTGCGGGAATCGATCTCGCGCGCAGCCCGCATGCCGTAGCGCTTCGACGTGAAGGCGTTGATGACATCGGTCATGGCGACCGCGGTGGAGAAATCCGGGTTGCGGAGCATCAGTTCCAGGCTGTGCTCGTCCTCGAAACGGGCCGGGATCTCGCGTTCCACGATGGCGCCGTTGGGAATGCGGCCCGACGTCGGCACACCCTGTGTCACCTGTTCGGCAGCACCCTGCGCATTGAAGCCGGAGATGATGAGCGGGCCCTGGGCGGCGGCGTAGATCTCGCCGTCGGCACCGCGCAGCGGCGTCATCACCAGCGAACCGCCGGCCAGCGAGGTGGCATCGCCAAGCGACGAGACCGTCACGTCGATGCGCGACCCGGAGCGCACAAAAGGCGGCAGGTTCGCCGTGACGATCACGGCGGCGACATTCTTGGAACGCGAAGCGCCGTTTTCCGTGGCGATGCCGAGATTGCTCAGCATGGAGCGCATGGACTGCTCGGTGAAGGGCGCGTTGCGCATGCTGTCGCCCGTGCCCTGCAAACCCACGACAAGGCCGTAGCCGATGAGCTGGTTGTCGCGGGCGCTGTGCAGGGAGGCGATGTCCTTCACACGGGCGGCCCCGGCGGGCGCGAGGCCAGCGAGCAATGCCAGGACCAGGACAAGGAGACGGCGCATGGCTTTCATTGGGCGCTCACCAGCACGCTTCCATCCGGCTGGACGGTGCCGGAAAACTGGCGGCCGCTCTCGCGGTTGCGCAGGCGCACCGTTTCACCGGCAGCCGCGTTCGCCAAGGGCAGCCCGACCAGCGAGATTTCCAGTGCGCCGGATCGGAATACGGCCCTGACAGGAACACCGGCACGCACGAGATCGGCCTCCCGGACATCCTCGGGAAAGATCAGGCGATTGGGCAGGATCGTCCTGGCGGCGACCTTTCCGGCCGCCTGCGCCGGTTCGGTCAGGAAGGCGCGGTCGGAAAGGACATTGCCCTTGACCTGGATGCGGTTGACGCTTTCCGGCGTGATCTCCTGGCCCGGATAGATGATATGGCGGGCGACGAGGACCGGTTCGGCGGCAGCCGGCGCGGCCAGGCCGAGGGCCAGCAGGGCGGCGAGGGCGGCACCGGGCCTCATGGCATCACCTCAGGTTCTTCGAAACAGTCGCGGCCATGTCGTCGGCAGCCTGGATCACCTTGGAGTTCATCTCGTAGCCGCGCTGGGCCGCGATCAGCGAGGTGATCTCGCGGACCGGGTCGACGTTGGAGGATTCAAGATAGCCCTGGCGCAGCGTGCCGAAGCCGGGATCGCCCGGAACGCCCAGCACCGCGGCGCCGGATGCGGCGCTTTCGGCGAACAGGTTCTCGCCGAGCGGCAGCAGGCCCACCTCGTTGGCGAAGTTGGCAAGTGTCAGCTGGCCGAGTTCCTGGAGTTCCACCTGGTCCTGGAAGCGCGCGAAAACCTGGCCGGAATCGTTGATGACGACCTGCACGGCCTCGGCGGGTATGTTGATCGCCGGTTCGACCGCGTAACCGCCCGTGGTCACGAGCTGGCCGTTGGCATTGGTGTTGAAGGCCCCGGCGCGGCTGTAGAGCGTCTCGCCGTTCGGCCCCTGGACCTGGAACCAGCCCTGGCCGGATATCGCCACATCGAGCGCGTTGCCGGTGGCGTCGAGCGCGCCCTGGAGATTGATGTTGCGGATGGCGGCCGTGCGAACGCCCAGGCCGATATAGGCGCCTTCCGGCACAATGCCCTGGTTGGCCTGTGAGGGCGCGCCCTTCAACGTCTCGGCCTCGTAAAGAAGATCCGTGAACTCCGCCCGGGCGCGCTTGAAGGCGGTGGTGTTGATGTTGGCGATGTTGTTGGCGATGACGTCGAGATTGGTCTGCTGGGCGCTCATGCCGGTCGCGGCGATGGACAATGCTCTCATGGCGTCTTCCTCAAATGCTCATCCGGCTGATTTCCAGGTAGGCCGAAACGATCTTGTCGCGCACCGCGACGGCGGCCTGCAGCGTCTGCTCGGCGGTCAGGACCGCGTCGACCACCTCACGCGGACCGGCATTGCCGGCAATGCCGCGCAGGGCCATCCGGTCGCCCTCCTGCATGGTGTTGACGAAGTGCGTGCCGGCCTGCTCGAGCGCCGCGGAGAACGACGATGCGGCGCTCTGCGCCTGCGCTGCGGAAAGCGTGTCGCCGGCCGCGGACGGCAGCGGCAGGGACAGGGCGGAAAGGGCGGAAACCGGATCAGCCATCAGTTCTGACCCAGCAAGCCGATGGTCATGGAAACGAGTTCGCGCACCTGCCGCATCACCTGGATATTGGCCTCGTAGGAGCGGTTGGCCTCACGCATGTCGGCCATTTCCACAAGGACGTTGACATTTGGGAGCTTCACGTAGCCGTTGGCGTCAGCGGCGGCGTTGCCGGGGTCGAGTTCCTTGGGATAGTCGGCCCCGTCAACACCGATGCGCGCCACGCGGACCTTGGAAACGGGCATCTCGCGCGCGACTTCCTCGGCAAACGTGATCGTCTTGCGCGTATAGGGATCGCCGCCCGGCTGGAGCGAGGTCGAGGCCGAGTTGGCGATGTTCTCGGACACTACGCGCAGCCGCGTCGACTGGGCATGCATTCCGGACGAGGCGACGTTGAGGGAGGCTGACAGGGAATCCATTTATCACCCCTTTGCCACGGACAGGAACATGCGATGGAAGGCCTTCACGATGGCCGTGTTCAGTTCGTACTCGTTGCGCAGTTCCGTCTGGTTGAGCAGTTCGGTTTCCAGCACGACCGGTCTCGACGTCTCATAGACAGAGTTGCCCGGTGAACGTCCTGCCTGGCCCGAGGATGCCTTCTCACCGGAGGCAAGCAGGTGGCTGGGCTGCGTGACGGCAAGCTGGCCGGCGGAATTGTTGAGATAGACCTCGAAGGGCGTCACATCGCGGGCCCGGTAGTCCGGCGTGTTGGCATTGGCGATGTTGGTCGCCACCGCCGACTGACGGTCCGAGAGCCAGGACGCCTGCTGATGGGCCAGGTCGAGCAAGGGCAAGATCTGCATCGTTCCACCTTTCTTCGGAAGATGGCTATCCGATTCAACTTGCGCGTAGCTTGCACCCGGCGGTTCAGCGCACCGCTTCGAGTACCTCGCCCGTGCTGGTGACGAGCTGTCCGCCGGCAGCGGTTGCCCGGATGGAGTCTACCCGGGCACCGCTTGAGAGCCTCGATCCGACGCGGACAAGCTGGACGACCGCGCCATCGACGACGAGCGCTGAATTGTCCGAAACGGAGAGCAGGCGCAGCGACGCGGCATCGCCCGGGAAGGGCTGTTGCGGTGCCCCGGCAGCCCGGCCGGACGGATCGGCGGTGCCGGTGGCGACGCTGTCGATCACCGTCACCTGGCCGGATGCGCCGAGCCGCTCGAACCTGGGCGTGCGGGTTTCGGCTTCCGCCACTTGCGCGACGACGCCGGTAAACGCCATTTCGGGCGGGGAAAACCGGTCCTGGTTGTAGTGGATGTAGAAGGGCAAGGCGCCGCAGACCACGGAGAGCGCGGCGCCGGCAGCCTTCCAGCCGAAATCCTGGAACAGAAGGTTCATGTCATGTCTCCGGTGTCTGGGAACGCCCTGCCGCCGGGGCGCCGTTGGCCTTGGCGGCATCGGGGGCATCCATCTGGCGCTGGCGTTCCTTCAGCCTGCGCGCCAGTTCTATGAAGGGGTCGAGCGACTGGGGATCGCGCGGACCCTGTTTCATCGCCTCGTAGATGAGGGGAACGAGCTCCACCGCCTGGTCGAGCGCAGGGTCGGCACCGCGTATCCAGCCGCCCAGCATGCGGATCTCGCGCGTTTCCTCATAGCGGGCGACAAGCCCGCGCAGTTCGGTGACGAACAGCCGCTGCTCCTCGGTCCACACCCGCAGGGCCAGGCGCGACAGCGAGGCGAGGATGTCGACGGCGGGAAAGCGGCCCTGGTCGGCAATGTGACGATCGAGGACAAGGTGGCCGTCGAGGATGCCGCGCATCGTGTCGGCGACGGGGTCGTTGTGGTCGTCGCCATCGACGAGAACGGTGGCGATGGCAGTCACGGAGCCGGACCCCTCCCGTCCGGGTCCTGCCCTTTCCATCAGTTGCGGCAACGCGGCAAAGACCGAGGGCGGATAGCCGCGCGCGATCGGCGGTTCGCCAAGCGCGATGCCGACCTCGCGCAGGGCATGGGCATAACGCGTCACCGAATCGATCATCACCAGAACACGCATGCCGCGGTCGCGGAAATATTCGGCCGCCTCCAGCGCCATGACCGGCGCCGAACAACGCATCATGGCGCTTTCGTCACTGGTGGCGACCACCGTGACGGTGCGAGCACGCTGATCCGGTCCGATCGTGTCTTCCAGGAATTCGCGCACCTCGCGGGAACGCTCGCCAACGAGGGCGATCACGGCAACGTCGAACGCGTCCGCGCGGGCAAACATGGACAGAAGCGTCGACTTGCCGACACCGGAGCCGGCGAAGATGCCGATGCGCTGGCCGTAGCACAGCGGGGTGAAGACATCGGCGACCTTGACGCCGGTGCGGAACGGGGCATCGACACGCGCCCTTTCGAGCGGCGCGACGGCACGTGCGGAGGCACGGCGCTCCGGAAGAACCGGTATCGGCCCGCCCCCGTCGATGGGCTCGCCGAGCGCGTCGAGCACACGGCCGAGCCAGGCCATGTTGGGGCGAGGCGCATGGACGCGGCCGGCGGCAAGGACCACGTCGCCGCGCCTGAGTACCCGCGTGCTGCGATAGGGCGCAACGATCACCGCGTCGGGGTCAATGCGGATGACCTTGCCCCAGTGGCGCTGGCCGCCGCTTTCCGCCCAGACAGCATCGTTGAGGGCGACATGGGGTTCCAGGCCACGGACGCGATAGAAACCGGCGGACACCGAATCCACGTATCCGCCATGCAGGACGCTGCCCGCCAGCGAATGGGTCAGCGCCTCCAGGTGATCGAGCGTGGCGGCCATGGCGTCACTTGCCGCCGAGCAGCTGGACGGCGCTGTTGAGCGAGCTGTCGGCATCCTTGATCATGGTGGCGACGCTGTCGAAGGTGCGCTGGAGCATGATGAGCCTTGTCATCTCGCGCACGGGATCGACATTCGATTCCTCGATGAAGCCCTGGACAGTGCCGATATCGGCGCGGTCGACGACCGGTTCGGCCGCGGTGGAGGGAATGATGCCGGAGGCCCCGTAACGCCGCACCTCGCCACCCGGCTCGAAGGTATAGAGGCCGAGCGAGCCGACAAGCTGGTTGTTCTGGTAGAGCAGGCCGTCCTTGCCCGCGGTGACCTGGCCCGCTGCAGGATTGAGCTGGATCGCCGCGCCGCCTGCATCCAGAACCGGATCGCCATCGACATTGACCAGCATGCCGGCCGCATCCATCGAGAAACGCCCGTCCCGGGTCAGCACCATGCCGGCATCGGTCTCGACCGCGAACCAGCCATTGCCACGGATGGCGAAATCGAGCGGATTGCCTGTCTGCGTCAGTCCGCCGGAGCGTTCGTCGATATAGGTCCGGCCCTCGGACACGAAAGCTGTCTGGTCCTGGCCGGAGCCCTGCACGGCCTCCTGGAACTGGATGCGGGTCGCCCGGAAGCCGACCGTTCCGGAGTTGGCGACATTGTCGGCCAGCGTTTCGAGGCGCCGTTCGATGGCCATCTGGGAGGAGAGGCCGACATAGGTTCCAACCTGCATTGCCCTACCTCTTCAGCGTCTGGATGGCGACCATCAGGTCCGGCGATATGCCGGCCGCGGAATTGGAGAACAGCAGGCCGATAGTGTTCGCCGTCGTCTGGTCCGGATTGTTGGCGTCCCAGAGCGCGGAGAAGCGCTCGATCTGCTTCGCCACGGCTTCGGGATCGGAGAAAGCCTCCAGGTCGACACGCTCTTCGAAGATCTCGATCTGCCGGTCGATGTCGAGCATGGAGAAGCTTTCGGGCAGGCCGAGATTGGTGCGCACAACCGTGAACAGCGCCTGGTCTGCGAGGATCTGGGTGACGCTGGTGATTTCGGGGGCCTTGCGCTCGAAATAGAGGGCCAGCCGGACGGCCGTGTTGGTCTCGCCGGCATTCTCCTCCAGCGTCTGGCGGACATATTTCTCCGCCACCCCGGTCGATGCCCGGCTGAAGGTCGTGGCCGTGGCGCCGTAGCGGTTGAAATCGAAGGTCTTGGCGAACTCGACATAGCGGTTGTCGGCAAGCCGGTTGACGAAGGCCTCGTCGTCGTCATGGCCTTCCTCCAGCACCTTGGTCATGAAGGCCTTGGCATAGGACATGTCCGACAGGCCATGCGCCTTCATCGCGTAGTTGAACAGGCGGGTGTCGGCGATGAAGTCCTCGACGGTATCGATATTGCCGATATTGGCCAGGTAATATTCCGTCTCGCGGCTGACGACGGGATCGCGATTGATGGCCTCGACCGAGCGGTCCATGTTCGCGGCGATCAGATTGTATTGCACATAGGTGCTGAGCATCGGCGCGCCTCCTGCATCGAGGCAGGCATAAGCCTTGTGCCTTGCGCCAGGCTATCGCGGCCACGGGGGGCAAATCAGGCTCACGCAAGAAAGCCCGGCTAATCGTTGCGGACACGGTAATGCAAAGGGATTCGGCGTGGGCATCATCGTTGGACTGATCGTGACGCTCGGATGCGTGCTTGGCGGCTACATGGCCATGGGCGGCCATATCGGCGTTCTGGCCCAGCCCTGGGAATTCGTCATCATCGGTGGCGCGGCGCTCGGAACCTTCCTGGTGGCCAATCCGCTCTACGTAGTCAAGGATTCCGGCAAGGGCATGATGGAGGCGCTGAAGAACGCCGTTCCCGACGAGGAAAAATACCTGGAAATCCTCGGCCTGCTCTACAGCCTGCTGCGCACCATGAAGGACAAGCCGAAGAGCGAGATCGAGAAGCACATCGACGCGCCCGATGAATCGCCGATCTTCCAGGCCTATCCTTCGGCGCTGGAAGATGAGGACTTCGTCTCCTTCACCTGCGACTATTGCCGCCTGATGACCGTCGGCAATGCCCGCCCGCACGAGATCGAGGCGCTGATGGAGGAAGAGATCGCCACCATCCGCCACGACCGGCTGAAGTCCTACCATGCACTGCAAGCCGTGGCCGACGGCCTGCCGGCGCTCGGCATCGTCGCCGCCGTGCTGGGCGTGGTGAAGGCGATGGGCAAGATCAACAGTTCGCCGGAAGTGCTGGGCGGCCTGATCGGCGCGGCCCTGGTCGGCACCTTCGTCGGCATCTTCCTGTCCTATGCCGTTGTCGGCCCGATCGCCACCAAGGTCAAGATCGTGCGCGAGAAGGGCCTGCGCAAGTTCTTCGTCGCCAAGCAGACGCTCATCGCCCACATGAACGGCTCGGTTCCCCAGGTGGCGCTCGAATTCGGCCGCAAGGCGATCGCGGCCCATGACCGTCCCTCCATCGACGCCGTCGAGGAATCGACGACGACCAGCCCGGCGGTGTCGTGATGAGCGGACCGCAGAGCGGACGCCTGCCAGGCGCGGACGAGTTGCTGCTGAAATGCCTGCATGAGAATGCCAGCGCCGGCGAGGTCAACGACGCCGCGGCCATCCTGAAGAAACTCGGCAAGGATCTCGCCGCGCGCATGGCGGACGAACTGGAGAGCGAGATCGGCGGGCACCTGACGCTCGAACACGCCGCCCATGAAAACGGCACCATCAACGCGCTACATTCCCGGCTCGGACAGGCATCGGCGGTGGCCGTCTATGCCGACGAGGCCACACCCGAGCGGACCTGTGTGCTGTGGATGGACATGGCGCTGGTCTCCAGCCTCTCGACGGTGTTCATGGGCGGGGAACCGCTTCCGCCGGAGGCGGGAAGGTCCAGCCTGACAGGCGTGGAAATGTCGTTCTTCCGCATGCTGGCGGAAAACCTGGCGGCAGCGCTCTCGGCGGTCTCGGGGCGTGAAATCCCGATGCCGCAGATCGGTCTCGGCCCAATGGTGGACATGACCACGCTGACCGGCGTTCACGCCGACCTGTTCCGTCTGAACGGCAGGTGCGGAGAAGCGGTCCGGCCGGTCTGCGTCGCCCTGACAGGGATCTCGCTCGACGGCCTGGCGGTCACAAGCGAGACCCAGCGCCGCAACGTGGAGATGCTCAAGCGGCTGGGCGTTCGGGCCGAGTTCCTGGTCAACCTGAACGACATGACGCTGCGCGACATCGGGCGGCTGGTGCCCGGCTCGGTCATTCCCATCCCCGTGCAGAGCCTGCGCGACTGCGAGATCACCGTCGGTGGAAGGCAGGTTCTTGCCGGCCAGTGCGGCCAGGCCGGCGGCCAGCTCAGCGTGCGGATCAACGGCGCTGGCGGCGCCATGACGAACAATTCCGGAGCAATGCGATGAGTCCGCTTGAGAAATCGGAACACGACCTCGACCAGGCGATCCGCGAACTGAAGGGCGAGGTGCAGGACACCGCGGGCAGCGCGCGCGGGCGCGACGAGGCAGGTCCGCAAGGGTCCGGATCGCTGATGAACATTCCGCTGAAGGTGCAGGTGGCCATCGGCGCGGTGGAGATGACGGTCGGCGAACTGTCCAATCTCGGCCCCGGCCAGACCGTGTCGCTGAACAAGCTGGTGGGTGATCCCGTCGACATCATCGTCAACGGCACACGGATCGGCACGGGTTTCCTCGTGGCCATTCCCGGCCACACCCCGACCTTCGGACTGAAGATCCACAGCCTGAACGACTGACGGCACAACGGCGGAAGCGTTTCCAGATGATGCTGACCAAATCCCAGAAGGCCGTCGCCATCCTCGTCGCCATCGGCGCCCCGAAAGCGCCGGAACTGCTGAAGCATTTCAAGCGGCACGAGATGAAGGCGCTGCTGGAGATCGCGCGCGGGTTCCGCAATGTCGAACCCGAGGTGCTCGACGACATCATCCGCGAGTTCGAGAGCGATTTCGCTCAAGGCTCCGGCATCGTCGATTCCGCCGACATCATGAATCAGATGCTCATCAAGAGCCTGGGCGAGGAGGAATTCGCCGAACTGACCGACGGCAAGAAGCGCCAGCCGGAACAGCGCAAGGAAGATGTCTGGAGCATCCTTGCCAGGGCCGACGTGGACCGGATCGTCGCCCATGTGACGGGCGAGAACGAGCAGGCCGCTTCCCACATCCTGTCGCGCCTGCCGGAATCGCTGACCGCGCAGGTGCTGCAGAAACTCGACAAGGCGCGCAGGGCCAGCCTCGTGGCGCGCATGCTGACAGCCAAGGACGTGCGTCCGGAAGCCGCCCTGCTGATCGAGGAAAGCGTTCGCCAGGTCTTTGGCGGGACCGCGAGCGCCGGGCCGGTCAACGAGCCTGGCCGCCTGGCAAGCGTCCTCAACGAGATGGAACGCGACCTGCTCGACGATCTGCTCGATGACCTGCAGGAACGCGTCGAACCGCGCCAGCTTGCCTCGGTCACATCGCGCCTGTTCCGCTTCGAGGACATCATCCGCCTCGACCAGGACGCGCGCGCCAGCGTGCTGGACGCCATGGAGGCCGCCGTGCTGACAGACGCGTTGCGCGGCGCCGCGGACGACATCCGCGAGGCCATCCTGTCAGCCATCGGACAGCGCAGCCGCCGCATGATCGAGTCCGACCTGGCATCCGGCGCGAAGGGCAATCCCCAGGTCGTGGCCGATGCACGCCGGGCAATCGTGGCCGCCGTCCTCGACAAGATCGACAAGGGCGACATCACGCTCGGCGAAACCGGCGAAATGGCGGCCTGACGGGCTGAGCGGCGATGTCGGAACAACCGGACAAGGACAGCAAGACAGAGGCGCCAACGGAGAAGAAGATCCGTGACGCGCTGGAAAAGGGCCAGACCGCCTTCTCGAGGGAGGCCCCGCTTTTCGCATCGCTGCTGGCCACGGCCGGTTTCATGGCGCTGTTCTCCACGCCCTCGACCATGGTCATCACCGAGCGGCTGGCACATTTCATGAGCCATGCCCACGACATCCGTCTCGACACCGGGCTGGACGCCACCAACGCGCTGGCAGCGATCTTCGGGCCGATGCTGACCACGCTGCTGCCGCTCTTCGCCGTGCTGGCAGTGGCAGGTGTTACGGCTTCCGCTGCCCAGAACACGCCGCGCATGGTGCGCGACCGCATCCTGCCCAAGTGGTCGAACGTGTCGCCGGCAAGCGGCTGGAAACGCATTTTCGGCAAGCGCGGCTTCATCGAATTCCTGAAGTCGCTGGTCAAGATCGGATTCGCCTTCGCGATCGTCATCTTCTTCATGCGCGACCGCATGGAGGCGCTGGTCGGTTATGTGAACCTTCATCCGCTGGCCATGCTGCACCTTCTGGAGCAGAACATCGTCTTCCTGCTGATGCTGGTCTGCGCCTTCATGGCGGTGGTCACGGCCATCGACATCTTCGCCTCCCGCTTCCTCTGGTACGAAGAGCTGCGCATGACGCGCCAGGAAGTGAAGGAAGAACACAAGCAGGCCGAGGGCGACCCCATCGTCAAGGCGCGTATCCGCTCCATCGCCAGGGCGCGGGCGCGCAGCCGGATGATGAGCGCTGTTCCGACCGCCACGCTGGTCATCGCCAACCCGACGCACTTCGCCATCGCACTGCGCTACGACCCGGAGCGGGACGCGGCGCCCGTGGTGGTGGCCAAGGGCACCGACGAGATCGCGCTGCGAATCCGCGCGCTCGCCGAGGCCAGCGGCGTGCCCGTCTTCGAGCGGGTGGAACTGGCCCGCAGTCTCTACAAGGTTGTCAAGGTCGACCAGATCATCCCTCAAGCCTTCTACAAGGCGGTCGCGGAACTGGTGCGCTATGTCTACAGCAGAAAGTGATCAGGCATGAAACCGGATGATCTCAAAGCAACCCGTGAACGCCTCATTGCCCGTGGCATCCGCGACTTCATCGCCGAGTTGCAGATGATCAATCCGGAGTATTACATCGCCTTCATCACGGTGGGCATGCACGCTTCGCTGGAAGACCTGGTCAATTCCTGCGCCGAGCTTTACTTCGAGCCAGGCTTCATCCGGCTCGGACAGGGCAGCAGCGTGACGGCAGGCTGGACCACGCCGCCCAGCGTCGTGCTCGACATCGAACTGGAGAGCCCGGACATGCGGGCCTATCTCCAGGTGGCGCTGGAACGCAACAATGCCAGGGTCTGCCTGAACTACATCCAGTTCACGACCGGTCACGAAATCCCGGAGCAAAACACCGAACACCTGGCCATGGCCATGCAGCGGCACGGCAAGGTTCCCGCGATGAGCCGCTGCCGCTGAGCGCCTCCGGCGCCGGCAAATGATTACCAGTTTCATTGCGCAATCGTTCGATTGCCGGACATGCGATTCACGCGGATTTAAATGCCGTGTGTCAGCATCATTGACGGGAATGATTCCCCAACGGCCACCGGAATGCGTCCGGGACGGTATCGGCACGGACGGGAATGCCCGGAAATCCCGTGCGGCATTGCGCCCCCACCGCACGGGGGAAGCCCGAAGAGCAAGCCAGCGATGCCCGAAAGAACAAGAAGAAGACCGACGGGGGACCCTATGGAAGGCCTCAAGCGAACACTCCTCACGGAGCTTGCCCGCCAGAATTCCGTTCTGGAAGTGGTCATGGCATGCGTGGCGCAGGGGATCGCCTTGTATGACAGGAAACTCGACCTCGTCCTGCACAACGAAAAATACCTGTCGCTCTACGACGTTCCGCAGGAAGCCTCGCTGGTGGGTACGAACAAGCTCGACATGCTGACCATGCGCGCCGACCGCGGCATCTACAGCGAGGAGCGATTCAGGCAGTACCTCACCCATATCCGCGAGATGCTTTCACGCCGCGAGCCTATGCGCACGGTCTGCGAACTGACCAACGGACGGGTGATCGAGGTGAATGCGGCGCCGATGGAAGACGGCGGCTGGCTGTGCACCCATCACGACATCACTGCGCAGCACAAGCTGCAGAAGACCATCGAGCACGTGGCCTGCACCGACGAACTGACCGGGCTGTACAACCGGCGCGTCATGGAAAAGGTGTGCAAGGAGGCTTTCGCCGGCTGCGAACCGGGTTGCGGCACGTCGCTGGCGCTGCTGGATCTCGACGGATTCAAGCAGGTCAACGACGTCTATGGCCATTTCGAGGGCGACCACATCCTCAAGCAGGTGGCCGGCCGCCTGCGTGCGGGCGCGCGGCGGGAGGACACGATCATCCGGCTGGGCGGCGACGAATTCGCGGTCGTGCAGCCGCGCATCGGCACTGCCCGCGATGCCGAGAACGCCGCCTATGCGCTCATGGAACGGTTCCAGGAGGAGTTCGAAGTCGACGGGCGGCATGTCTTCGTGGGATGCAGTGTCGGCCTTGCCTATTGCGACACGGGCAAATCGGACCTGAAGACGATGCTGAACGAGGCCGACCGGGCACTCTACCGGTCCAAGGGCAAGGGCGATGGCTCCATCCATCTTGCCCATTTCGACAGGAACGGTCCCCAGTTCAAGACGCTTACCCGCGAAGAGGCCCTGGGACGAATGCCGCCGGGCGCCTTCACGCCGATGCCTGCCGAAGCCATCGTCTGGAACGGCTACACGTAAATGACGCCGGGGCCGCGCCGGACGGCCTGATCCTGACCATCGCGCGCGCGGTCCCGGCCCTGTTCCCGGCCTGTGCCGCGCCCGTCCTGGCCCGCTGCCGCGCCTTCGCGGCCTTCTCGCGCTTCCCCCTGCCCGCCGGCAGCGAAATCCTGCGCCATCGCTCGTTCCTGGCTCCCGCCCTGAAGCGCGCCGGGCGCCGGCTGGGCCTGGTGCGCGCCCGTCACGCGCAGTTCGGCGACGGTGCAGCCCTGATGGCGGAGCCAGTCGGCAACGCCGTCGGCATCCAGTTCGAGCAGGCGCCGGCCTTCCTGCGTCTCGGCCCGCATCTCGACAACGAGGCCTTCGCTGCCCTGGCGCAAGGTCACGGCGACATGGCCCAGATGCTCCGGCTTGAGCTGGATCCGCATCGTCTTGTGGGACGCTTGGGACAGCACGCTTCCTTCCGGCAGCCGGTCCTGCCCGGCGGCGTCCGGCCGGCCAAGGGAGGATGCCAGATCACCGATCGAGGTGGCCAGCGACCGCGTGTCGACGCCCGGTATCGACGCAGGCATCATGCCGGCCGGAGAAACCTGTGAGGCCGGCGCGGTCGCTGAGGCTTGTTTCACATTTCCGGGCAAAGGCTCGTCGCCCCGCGCAGAGGCGCCCTCCCGGGCCGCCGACCCTGGATCCTGTTCCTGCATTGGCGCGGGTGCGGGAAGGTCCGGCGCCGGCGCAAGGGAAGCCTGCCTGCCGCCAGCGTCCGGACCCGGCATTGCCGCGGCCGCCGCCCGCAAGAGCCCATTGCTGCCCTCGCCCGGTTCCGATCCCTGCGGCAGGACCGGTTCCTTCGCCGAACGCGCCGCTGCTCCGGCGATGAAGGCGGATGCGGCCGACGTCGTGAACGCGGTACCCGAAAACGGCACGGGTTGCTGCTGTGAATGAAACGCGCCTGTCGCTCCGGCGGACATCGCCGTTGCCGCGGCCATCATCACCGGAACGGGCAGGCCATGCATGGCGCCTTGCGGAGCGGTTGCATCGCCGTCGGGGAGACCTTCTTCCCTGGAGGCGCTGTCGCCACCCTCCGTCGTCGGCTTGCCCGTGACCGGTTCGGCCCCGGCGCGAAGGACGGGCGCGAAATGTCCGGCAATGGCGGCCATGGCGGGTGTGGCCGCATCGCTCTCGCCGTCCCCGCGGACCAGCAGCGCCGAGAAGGACTGGCCCTGCGCCTCCTTGCCGGACGGCGCCTCGCCTGTTTGTAGCGCGAAGGGGTTTTCCCTGTTGCCTGCCATGGCGGCGGGACGTGGCCCCAGGGCGAAGGGGGGCGCCTTCATCGAAGACATCATTTCGGCAAGTTCCTCAAGAGTTCGTCGACGGCTTTCATCTGCTCGCTCGCCTTGTCGAGCAACGGTTTCAGATCGGCGGCCGCCCCGGCTTCCACACTTTCGCGGGTCTCGACGCCGTCTTCTCCGGCCGGCAGCAGCGGCGCTTGTCCGTCAGATGCACCAGGGGGCGGGCTTTCGGCCGTCTGCCCTGCGGCAGGGACCGGGATAACAGGCGCGGCGGGCAGGTCTTCGCCAGGCGGCCCGTCCGGCGGTTCCCCGCCAAGCGCCGACGTGATGACTGCCGCCGATTCGGGGTCGCCATCGGTCGCCTCGCGCACGGCATGGAGCGCTGCATCGAGCAATTCACGGTCCGCCGGCGGCACGCTGTCCCTGTCCACGTGCCTGAGCATGCCCCAGGCCTTGACGAGACGGCCCTTGGCCACCTGCGACATGCCGGCATAGAGATGGGCTCGCTGGACGCGTTCATCGGCGCTGTCGGCCAGGTCGGAGAGGAGGCTTGCCGAAACGATGTCGGCGAGTTCTTCGCGGCCGGCGATGAGGGCATCGCGCGACAGGCGCATCTTGAGCGCGACGCGCGCATCCTCCGGCAAGAGATCGAGCACCATGCGGATTCCGTCATCGGTGGGCAACCCGATCACGCCTTGCAGATAGAATTTCAGGAACTGCCCGAAATAGGGCGAGGTGGCAAAGCGGCTGGCATAGGAAGCCGCCACCCGGTGAAAGGCCGGCGCGTCGCCCGCGGCCGCGTATAACGCGACAAGGCGGCGCAGGGCCACTTCCTCCAGAAGGGTTCCCGGCGCCAACAGCCGGACAAGGTCGAAGTTCCGGATCGCCGTTTCGCGGTTGTCCGCCATGGCCGCATTGCCCTTTGCCATGGCGACATAGGCGCCCAGCGGCAAAGGCAGGGCAAGCGGATCGACGGCCTCGAAGCCGGCCTGCGCGGCACGGGTGTCGCGCCGCAGGTAGGAAACCACCGCGCGGGCAAGGTCCACGTCCGGGTGGTCCTCCGGCACGAAGACGAGCACCTGGACCGCGGCGACCGGATCGCCGCCGGCAAGGCCGAACTGGAGGACCGGGCCGATGTCGGTTTCCGGCAGGATCGGCCTGCCGCGCATGGCCAGAAGCTGCTCGCGCATCATCTTCAGGATATCGGACTGAAGCTTGAGGGCGCTGCGCTCTCCTTTCACGATGCTGTCCTGGACCTGAAACAGGCCCGACAGAAGCGCGGCCGCGCCCGGCAGCACCGACGCGCGGGGTTGGGGAAGCGGCGGCGCGGGCGGCGCGGCTTCGCCGGTGTCCTGCGCCGGTTCATGGCCTGCGCCCGCCCCGGGATCCTCGGCGGCGGCGGAAGCCGTCACGCCTAACGCAAGGCAGGCCGCAAGGCAGAGGTGGCGAACGATCACTGTTCGATCTCCAGCAGCAATTCGATGCGGCGGTTGGAGTCGTCATAGGGATCTTCCGGCACGCGAAGCTTGCGGTCCGCGAAACCGGTGATCTGGGAGATCCGGGTCTCGGTGAAGCCAGCGCGCTTGAGCATGAAGAAGGCGGCACGGGCGCGATCCATGGAAAGACGCCAGTTGTCATCGTTTTCCGCACGGATCGGCCGGCCGTCCGTATGGCCGAAGATGCGGACCTTTCCCGGCTGCTCCGACAGGACGCGGGAGACCGCGTCCATTGCCCTGACAAGCGGTTCGCGCGGAACGGCGGAGCCGATCTCGAACATGGGGAATCCGAGCTGGTCGGTCAGCGAGATCATCACGCCGCCATCCTGCGGCTCAACCTCCAGCCGGTACAGCTGTCCGGCGGCTGGTCCGAGCGCCTTCTCCAGGGCTTCGCGAATCGTATCGGAAACGGCCGCCACGGCACTGGGCCCATCCTGTCCCGCCGTCTCGCCCTCGTTGATGCCGGCATCACCTTCACGCCCGCTGTCCTCTTGCGGGGCAGGTCCGGCGGCCTTGTCCTCGCCGTCCGGGCTCACGGACAATCCCGCCGCCTTCTCGCCTTCTTCCCCCTTGGCGCCCATTCGGGTTCCTGCGGCTCCCGGCTCCCCGCTTCCCCTGTTGCCGTCCTGCTCCCAATTGCCCGAGGGCGCCCAGTACTCGGCGGCTAGGGGATCGACGAAACCGTCGGTTGGCGCGCCGCCGTCGCGCGCGAAAGGTTCCGGCACGGCGACCGCCGGAAAGGCGGTCATGTCCGGCGGACCCGCTATCGCCTCCAGGCTCCTGACCGGATCGGCGAAGAAGGCGTCCTCGCTCATGGTTTCCGTTTGCGAATTGCCGGCCACGTGCGGCAAGTCGGCCTTGCCCTCCTGGCCGGAATTTTCGCCGGTTGCCGGACCACCCTCGTTTTCCTGAAGGCCCTTCTCGCTTCGATTGCGCTCGACGAGCTTGATCGGGTTGAAATAGCTGGCCACCGACCGCTTCGTTTCCTCGTTGGCGGCATTGATGAGCCACAGCACGAGGAAGAGCGCCATCATGGCGGTCATGAAGTCGGCAAAGGCGATCTTCCAGGCCCCGCCGTGATGACCGTCCTCGCCCTCGCCGCCACGCTTGACGATGATGATTTCCTGCGCGTTGGCCCCGTCATTCATCGTCGAGGTCTCCGGCCAGTCCAGCCAGCCCGGCAAAGCGCACTGCCAGCACTTCCGCGTCGAGGCGAAGCGTCAGTCCGTCCATCGGGCCTTCGGCAACCGTCACGGCATAACCCTTGCGCTCGAGGTCGTCGCGAAGCAGGGGAACCAGGTCGCGGGGCGCCTCGAGCCTGCACGGTGTCTCGGGACGCATGGCGAGGGCCTCCAAAGCCGCCTTGAGAAAGCGGTCCGTCATCCGCTCGCGCACTGTGCGCGAGACGACCGGTTCGAGAATGCGGCCAACTGTCACCGACAATTGCTCCGCCAGTTCCACGGAGATGCGCTCAAGGCCCGCCGCAAGCTGGGCGGAAAGCTGGCGAGCCTCGGCCAGGCGCCTGGCTTCCCCCTCGCCCGCTCCGGCAGCGGCACTCACGAAACCGTAGTCTTCGCCGTCACTGCCGGCGCCTTCGCCATTGCCCTCTGCCGGGACATCCGCGCCATCCGCTGCAGACGCGGGTCCGGCCGCCCCGGCGCCATCGCCCGAAGACCCCTCGGCCCCGGATCGAACCGGCGCATCGGGAGCCGGCTCCGCTCCGCCCGGGTCTTCCGGCACGCCTTCGACGAAGCCTGCGCCCGGCTCCGCGTCCGCCGGCATGGCAGACCCCGCCGCAATCTGCTCCGTCCCCGGATGCGCGGGCTCGAGGCCGGGCAGGTCCGCGGTCGAGGCAACGTCCGGAAATCCGCCTGGTGGCGGTGCGGTATCGTCATCGAGGCGGGCTTGCGCCAAGGGCGGAACGGCAGGCTCCTGCTCCGCGCCGCCCGCCAGCGGCTCCCAGGCCTGCGGCGCCTGTTCGACCGACAGCGGCACGAAGGATGCCGGGCGGGTTTCGTCTTGACTGAAGGCGACGAAGCCGTCGTCGGCAAGGGAGCGTGCGGGGCGGCCCATCAGGCGGCCTCATTGAGCCAGCGCCGCAGCACCTGCACGGCGCGCTCCTCGTCGTAATCGATCATGACCTCAAGGCGCTCCTTGGCGGACATGCCCTGGTTGCGCAGGACCTGCAGATAGTCGCCGCTCTCGGCAGCGCCCGAGCCGGACAGGGCAGTTTGCAGGTCGCCGGCTGCGGTGCGCCCTTGATCAGGCAGCCCGCTGCCCAGTTCTGCGGCGAAGTCGGCCTCCGTTGCGCCCGGAATTGCGGCTTCCGCTTCCGGTCCGGCAATGGCGGCCCGGGCAAGGGGGCGCAGGCCAAGGAAGACGACAAGCAGGGCCACGCCGACAAAGGCGGCCGCCTTGATGGCGGTGTTGATGTAGCTCTGCATCTCGCCACCCATACCGGCCTCGACCGGCGCCATCTCAAGGTCTTCCGGGAGGAATTCGATGGCCGTGATGTTGATGCTGTCGCCGCGCTCCTCCTGCAGGCCCGCAGCCACGAAAACCATGTCGCGGATCTTCTGGATACGTTCGTCGAGATCCGTCACGCCTTCCGGCAGGGTCTTGGCCAGCATTTCCCGGTTCACGACCACGGCGACCGAAAGACGCTTGATGGAATAGCCGTTGCTGACGACCGCAACACGCTTGGTGTTGATCTCGTAATTGGTCGTCTCCTCGCGCCTCTCGCTGTTCTCCTGCGTCTTCTGGGACGAGTTGCTGTCGGTTCCGCCCTCATCGGTCGGAATGTTCTGTTCGACCGTGGTGTTCTGCATCGCCTCGGCCTGCGACGAGCTGTCCTGCGTGCGAACGACCTGGACAGAACGCTCGACGCGCGAATCGGGATCGTAGATCGTTTCCTCGATCTGCCGGCGGTCGGTATCGAGATCGGCGTTGACCGAGACGCGGAAGTTCTGGTTGCCGATATGCGGCCGGAGCGCGTCGGAGATTTTCTGTGCGAGTTCGTTCTCGACATTCTTTTCCAGGTCGAGCGAAACGCTGATCGCGTCGCCGAACGTATCCTCGCCGGCGGCAAGCAGCTTTCCGGACGCGTCGAGCACGGTCACGTCGGTGCGTGAAAGGCCCGGCACGGCGGCGGCAACGAGATGGCGGATGCCCATCGCCTTGGAACTGATATCGGAGCCGTTGGTGCGAATCAGCACGGATGCGGTCGGACGGCGGTCGCGGTCGCGAAAGCCCGCCTCGTCGGGGATGACGATGTGAACACGCGCCGCCTTGATGCCGGTAACCGACTGGATCGTGCGGGCGATCTCGCCCTCGAGCGCGCGCACGCGGGTGACTTCCTGCATGAAGGATGTCAGGCCGAGCGTGCCGAGATTGTCGAAGAGTTCGTAGCCGGCGCCCGCGCTGCCCGGCAGCCCCTTTTCGGCGAGGATCATGCGCGCGCGGCTCGTCTGGCCCGCCTCGACGAGAAATGTTCCGCCCTTGGTGTCGATGTCATAGGCGATGCCCGCTTCCGACAGGACGATGCCCATGCGGTTCACGTCATCCCGGTCGAGGCCGATATAGAGCGTCTCGTAGGTCGGCCGGCTCATGAACCAGGAACCGCCGGCAACGAGGACGACGACAGCAACCATTGCCGCCGCCAGGGCCATCAGCCTTGCCGTGCCCAAGCCCTTCAGATTGCCGATCAATGTCTGGAGTTGATCTGCCACTCGCCGCTCCGCCTTATTGGCTGACAAGCTAGCTGGCGAAACTTGCGCGGAATTGGAGCGGCGGCATCAACCGGGATGCCAAAAGGAAAAAGGCCGCCCGGAGGCGGCCTTCCAGAGGTGTGGATCCGTCAATCCGATCAGCGGAACAGCGACAGGATCGAGGAGGAGGAAGCATTGGCCATCGACAGGGCCTGGATGCCGAGCTGCTGCTGGGTCTGCAGGGCCTGAAGCCGGGTCGATTCCTCGGTCATGTCGGCATCGACGAGCTGGCCGACGCCACGATCGATGGAGTCCATCAGGTTCGAGACGAAGTTCGTCTGGATGTTGATGCGGCTCTTGGCGGCACCGAGGTTGGCGGCCGCGGTGGTCATCGAGGACAGGGCGGAATCGACGTTGGAGATCATGTCGTCGATGTCGGTGTCGTCAATGCCGGCAGCGGTGATGTCCAGGTCGGACACCGAGACCGTCACGGCGCCGGCACCGGTCGTCGTGAAGGTGGAGTCCAGGATACCGGACTGGTCATTGGCATCGAACAGTTCGGTCGTCGTGGTGTCGACATTGATGAGACCGACAGATACGGAGCCATCCGAGGCGCGGGTAAAGGAACCGACGATTTCCTTGGTCGCCACGAAACCGGCTGCGCTGGAGTCGACCGACAGCCAGTTCTCACCGGAGAACGAAGCGGATTCGGCAATGGAAACCAGCTGGTTCTGCAGTTCGGTGATTTCCGACTGGATCTTGGAACGATCAACGCCGGGTTCACGCGAGGCGACCAGTTTCGACTTGATCTCGTCGACCACGTCGATGGCCGAGTTCATGCCGGTGTAGGCGGTATCGACCTTGGCGGAACCCAGGCCAAGGGCGTCCTGGACCGTCGACAGCGCCTTGTTGTCGGACCGCATCGTCGTGGCGATGGACCAGTAGGCGGCGTTGTCGGAGGCCTCGGCAACGCGGTAACCGGTCGAGATCCGGTTCTGGGTCGTTTCCATGGCCTGGTTGGTCATCTGCAATGACTTGAGTGCGGTCATAGCAGCAGAGTTGGTAATGATGCTGGACATGAATTGTCCCTCCAAACTTACAGAAAAGGGACATACCGGGCCGTCCGGTACAGCAGTCTGGCATCATGCCACGCGTCACGAACAATGACGCCTCTGCCGTTTCATGAGCCGGTATAGGGGGATTTCGTTTCCGATCCCTAAATGGGTTGCCTCAAAGGCCGGCTTCCGGGAAAGGGACTTCCCCCCAAGGTTACCAAAGCATTGACACGCATCCCTCGCGCAAGCTTGGCAGGCTATCCAGAACGACCAAAGGAAGCAGGTGCTCTTTCATGATCAGACATGCGATCGTGGCCGGGTCCGGCATGGTTTCCGTCCTCGCCGCCGCATTCCTGATGACGAGGACGCCGGAACCGGCCGAAAAGCCCGACATGGCCGGCCCGGCGCCGGTGGTGGCCAGGATGATGAACGAAACCGACCTGATCGCGCCCGTTTTCTCCGGCGGGTCCGTCAAGGGATATATCGTGGCCAATGTCTCCGGCGCCCTGGCGCCGGGCGTGGAGGACAATGTCGCCGTCTGGTACCTGAACGATGCGCTGCTGCAGGTGCTGCATGACACGCAGGATTTTCCCGCCGGCGAGGATGAAGCTCCCGAATCAGGGTGGCTGCGGTCCCGGCTGGAGGCGGCCGCAAACAGCCGATACGCGGCGCCGCTGATCGAGGACCTTGAAGTCACACGCATCAAGTATCTGAAACGGATATGATTTTTTTCGCCCGCAACGTCGTTGAAGATTTGTTAACCATACTGAATAATCTGGTGATACGTTGTTAATTGCGTAGCGAGCGAAAGACGGTGGTGGACCGTGACGGTCCAGGCATGATGCCGCATCACCGTGCCCTGGGCGCCAGGATGTTCCCCTTGTTCCCTACAGGATCGGGACCGTGACCAGCATCAAGACGAACCCCGCCGCAATGATTGCGCTGCGGACGCTCAATGCGACCAATACAGCGCTCCAGCAAACACAGAACCGCGTTTCCACCGGCTACCGCGTTTCAGAAGCCGCCGACAATGCCGCCTACTGGTCGATCGCGACCATCATGCGGTCGGACAGCAAGGCGCTGTCCACGGTGCAGGATGCCCTCGGGCTTGGCACGGCGAAGATCGACGTGACCTACATGAGCCTGAATTCGACGATCGAGGTGGTCGACAACATCAAGTCGAAGCTCGTGGCCGCGCGCGAGCCCGGGGTCGACAAGGCAAGCATCCAGAGCGAGATTGTGGAACTGCAGGCCCAGTTGCGGGCGATCGCGGATTCCGCTTCCTTTTCGGGCGAAAACTGGCTCTCGGTGGATTCCAGCGCCGCCAACTATGTCCAGGTCAAGGAAGTCGTCTCATCGTTCACCCGCGCGGGCACCGGCGTGACGGTCAACACCATCCAGATCGACACGGCCAATATCGAGCTCTTCGACGATGCCGACCAGAGCGGCCTCATGGACTCGACCTTCACCACGACGGGCGCCGGCGCGCTCAGCGTCTCGGTCCACACGCTCGACATCACCGCAGCCGGCATGGACAACACGGACCTGGACGACATGATCTCGGCCGTGGACGCGGCCCATGTCTCGCTGACGTCCGCGGCGGCAGACCTTGGCGCGACCAAGAGCCGGATTTCCATGCAGAGGGACTTCGTCAACACGCTGCTCGACGCCGTCGAGCGGGGCATCGGCACGCTTGTCGACGCCGACATGACGGAGGAATCGACCAGGCTCCAGGCGCTTCAGACGCAACAGCAGCTCGGCATCCAGGCGCTCTCGATCGCCAATTCCTCGGCCCAGAGCATCCTGAGCCTGTTCCAGTAACACCCGGCTCCGGCGAACCAGCCGGGCCGGTGCCTGCCCCGGCGCGGGGCTTTCCGCGGGACTGCGGCGGACAGCAGATGATCCGTCAGCATGCCTGCCTGTTGGCCGCGTAACGCGCCAGCAGGGCTTCCGTCGTTTCCACACCGAGTTTCTGCATGATCCGGCGGCGAATGAGCTTCGTGGTATGCTCGCTGACGCCCAGGCGGCGGATCACCTCCTCACGGCCGGCGCCATCGGCCAGAAGACGCAGATAGTCCTGCTCGATCCTGCTCCATTCAGGCATGTCTTCCCACCTTTCTGCCCATCCGCCAGCGGATGCCCCGACACGGTTCTGCCCCGTCCAGCAGGCCTTTCAGGCGGCGTGCGCCATGACGCCGCCCGAATTCCTGGCCATCCAGCGGCGGCGCCCATGCGGAGCCGGATCCCTGAACGGCGTCAGCGCGACACCCTGAAGCGCAAGCGCCTTGCGCATGCGCCCAAGGACCTCTTCGTCAACCCGGAAAAGGCCGCAGCAGACCGGACGTTTACCAAAAGTATCGCTCCGGCCGATCTCGTCCAGTTCCGCGCCGGATTTCTGATAGATACGGCGCATGTGCGGCTCGTAGTTCGAGACAAGCGTCTCGATCCCGTTTGCCAATGCGCATTCGCCAAGTGCCAGGAGCATGAGGCACATCGCCGTCTGTCCGCTCATGCCCGGATGGATTTCCGGCAGCCGATCCATGTCGACGCACATGCGCGTGCCTTCCCAGATGCGCGGATGGCACAGGTCCATCCCGTCCGGATAGGTCGCCCGGAAAACATCATTGAGCAGCGTCGGACCCATGGTCGGCATCAACCGCAAGGAACCGATCAGGACATCGGCGCTGTCATTCGTCCAAAGCAGATAGGCCGGCTTCAGGTCATCATAGGAATCGATCTCGGCATCGCCACGGATCCCGACATCCCAGCCCAGATCGTCATGAAAAACCTTCTTGCGAAGCCTGTACATTTGCCCCAGTAATGCATGATATGCTGTATAGTCATCCGCTTGTACAAGAATGAACATTGCAACCTCCTGCTCATCCGAATGAACAAAGCGTATTTCGATGGGATTCTATCCCACAATACGCACATAAGGATTCCCTCAAATGCGGGTATCGTTATGGTTAACGGCGGGGGGATTTCGTTCAAAAACCGCGTCCACGGCGGCATTGCGGTTCATTCGTCGGCGATCAGCTTGACCTGGAACGCCCTCGCGACGGCCTGGGGCAGGGAACTGCAGTTGAGCTTGTAGCGGGCGCTCTTCAGGTAGCTGCGCACCGTATGGCCGGAAAGGCCGAGAATCTGGGCAATGTCCTGGTAATCCTTGCCGCGCGCCGTCCACATCAGGCATTCGATCTCGCGCGGGCGGAGCGGGGGCAAGGAGGCTTCGTCGCCGACCGCCTCCCGCAGGCCGCAATGGTGAAGCCGGCTTGCGATTTCGACCAGTTCATCGGCATTCCCGGCGAGAAAGGCGCTCCACGCATCGCCATCCATCATTGATGTGACGGAAAACAGCGAGCGCCGTGCCAGCCGGTCGATTACCGGAACGGAAAAGCCGCTGAGGCCAATGGCATGTTCGGCGGCCTCCCGCATCAGAGCCGCAGCCTTGTCCGAGACCTTCAGATCGCGCCAGTCGAAGGGAAGCTGGCGCTGGAAGCCCTCCACGGCCACCGGATCGATATCGACATAACTCATCAGGAGATAGCGGCTGACCCAGGATTCCGGATAGGTGGTGCGGACAAAAGGCCGGTCCAGCCGACCGACCGCGGTCTGCCCGAGGTGAAAGACAGTATGCGCCAGCCCGTATTCATCCCGCACGGCGTAAACGATCTCCTGCGTGGACCGGCTATCGTCCAGCAGCGCAGAAATTTTCCGAAGGCGGGCTGACCCCTCCATCCTCGCCATTCCGGACAGCCCTCGGGGGCACTGTCGCACCTGATGTCTACTGGCAGCACTATCACAGGAATTCACGAGCGAGGCAATTGTCCGGAAGCTATTGCTTAAAAGGCAGCAGGCCGGTGCTCAGCGTTCGTTGAAAAGGGCGGCAAGGCGGCGGCGGATGGCATCCGACAATTCGCCTCCGGCCTCGAACTGGCAAAGCTTCTCCAGAAGAAAGTCAAACAGTACGCCCGCTTCCGCCCTGTCGCGCGGAGAACAGGCCAGGATCGCCTCGAACGCTGCCGCAGCCTTCCTGTCGAGTGCTGCAACGGCCGCCTGGTCATCAAGGCCGATCGCGGCCTCCAGGGCAAACATCGCGTCTTCATACGCGCGGACGAGCATGGGGATGGAGAGATTTTCTCTGATTTGCAACATAACACTGTTTGGATGAGGATAACGTAAATTTCTTGTTTTCGCAGCAACAGGTGCGCAAATTTAAATGCTATGGCAACATCCCAAGTGTTGCAATCCCGGAACGGACCTGCCCGCCAGGAATATTCAAATGCCGCCCGCCGCCGGCACGGCCGGCAACGCATGCCCGCGGCGCATTGCAATCCGGATCAGATAAGCCCCTGACGCACGGCCTTGGCGACCGCCTGGATGCGGCTGACGCAATTGAGCTTGCGGCAGGCGGTCGTGAAATAGTGGTTGACCGTGTGTTCCGACAGGCCGGTGATAAACGCCATTTCAGCGCTCGTCTTGCCCTCGCCTGCCCAATAGAGGCATTCCTTCTCCCGCGCCGTCAGCGCGTCGTCGCCTTCCTTCATGCCGTTGCGAATGAATTGCGAAGCCGACTCGAATGTCGCGAGCGCCTCGACCACGAGTTCGGGACTGATGCGGCGAACGGGTTCGGCGGACAGGAAATGAAGGACCACGACCCCAAGTTCATCGGTGGGAATCGGAATCAGGATGCCGCCCGCTATGCCGCCGTCGGCAAAGGCCCGTTCCAGGACCTCGCCCTTCTTCTCCTCGCCGTCGGCACGGGGAGACGCCGCTGCCGAGGCGGGATCGAGAGCGACGAGATTCCAGAGGACCGGCGCCGTGTGGCCACGCAGCGGACCCATGATATCGCAGCCGCTACGCTGAACGGCGCTGTCCAGTATCTCGATGAAATAGGAAGACATGCTGGTCATCAGAAGGGAATCGGCCAGCGTTCCCCCCTTCAGATGTTTTGGCTTGCCCGTATAGATCAGGAAATCCTCGAAACCGTGCCTCTTGCACAGCTTGAGAAGTTGGGAAAAAGCATCGTGCGGTGAAGCCATCAGCCAAGACAGGCCCTCGACTATGAACCGACGCTGCGAAACCTCTTCTTCGGGCTTGCCCTGACTGACCAGTTCTCTCTTCACTTGCCTGACCTTCCACTGATTTCTTATTTTAGGAAACTCACGCCTTGGCTCATTGCGAAAAGTCAAATCCGGCGACTTTCAATGCGTGACATTCCCTGTCTTGGCCCCCTTCTGGCTGCTGACGTCCACATCCGTACCATGACCATCCTCGATAAGGTTCCTGCGCAACTCGTCGGGGGCGAAGCGATCCGCATGAACCACGATCACGTCCATCAGGTCACTGTCCGGCAGGGCAACAGTCAAGCGCTGTCTTACATTTTTGGTAATTGCAAACGGATTTACCGAGGGATGCATCATCTTCTGCGCGATATCCGGATCAAGAAGCAACTCCTGATATACTTCCTGCAGCCTGTCAGGGAGAATCGTCTCCAGTCCGGGCTGCGCGCCAGGCCCCAGTTTCAGGATCACGTTCAATGTCCGGTACTCGGCCACCGTCCCATCACGAATCACCGGGGCGACCAGGATGCCGGAATCCCAGTAGGCCGGTTGCCCGTCCGTGGCGGCGAGCACCGGGATGCCGGCCTGTTGCGGGGCTTTCAACGTCAGCGTCGACAGGAAACCGCCGGCAAAGGCCGCGGCGATGGCGGCAAGGCCAAAAGCCAGACCCTTGATCATGGGCGGGCAGCGAGCGATGCGCTCGTATAGGTGCCGTCGTCCTCGCTGTCGCGAATCTCGCTGATGACAAGATCGGCCACGGAGCGCACGGCAAGGGCCTGGGCCTGAAGGCTTCGCGCATTGGCCTTCAGCTTTTCATCAAGCTCCTGCAGCCTTTCCCTGAGGCCGGCAATTGCCCGCCAGCCCGGATTGCCATTGACGGCGCGCGACAATTCGTAGAGCAGCCTGCTCTTGCGCGTGTTGCAGGCCTGGAGTTCCGACAGGCGCCGGTTGCGGAGCAACTCGCCTTCGCTGTCCAGGCAGGCGCCGATGGCATCCAGGACCTGGATGATCGAGTGGTGGTCCTCTTCCTCCCTGCCGGGAAAGGGTCTTGTCGCTTGCACGGCCATTCCGGATCACTCCACTTCTTGCAGCCTGTCCACCGTGCCAGGCGGCACAGCCGCCATCACAGGGACGTTCAGGTTCGTCGCCGGTTCAGGTTCGCGGCCTTGCCAATTGCGCGCCGATCCTCTCGGCGATGCCAAGTCCGCCCTGGCTCGCAAATTCCTCGGCAATCTTCTCGCTCATCATGGATTTCCACATCTCTCCCGGCAGGCCCTCGCCATAGACGGACGAAGCATCGTCAGGCAGCATCGCCTCGATGAAATTCTGCAGGACGAGCGCTTCGAAGCGGTTCAGCGCGGTCATGCCGGCGTCCGGCGCCTTCGCAGCACCATCGGCCGGCCCCGCAAGCGCCGCCCGCCAGTCCGCGCCGCCCGTCAGCGGGCGTTCCGGCGCCCTCATGTGAAGGTCGAGCAGGCCCGGCCCTGCAATCGCCGAAATCGGTCCATCCATTGGCTGGCCTTTCCTTCTTCTTCCCGTTGCCCGTCCCATCCGGTCCGGCCATCCGCTTGCCGGAAAAACTACGCGATCATACTTGCCGGAAACTGGTCCCGGCCCGGTTGGCGCGCGAGGCCCAGTCACTGCCGCTTTCTTCCTGCGAGGCGGCGCTGGCCTCGCCCTCGATGGCCGTCAGGCGCTCGCCCAGCCGCTCCTTCTGGCGCTCACGGCGCTTGCGCTCCCGTTCCACCGCGTCCCGCTCACTTGTCAGGCGCGCCTTTTCGGCCTTCAGTTCCGATTGCTTGCGCACGACCAGATCCGGAAAGAGATCCATGGCCAGCGAGGGCCCTTCCGCAAAGACATCGAGCGAGCGCAGGTCATCCTCGACAGCACGGAGCTTTCCGGACAGATGGGTGCTGCGCGCCATGTTCAGGTTTTCCAGTTGCCCGGCCAGATGCACCAGCCTTCGCATGTCCTTGCGCTTGTCCCGCATTCGGAGACCTCCCCCTGCCCTTGCCCCGGCTACCGGAAGAACGCCATGTCCGGCACGGCCGCGGCGAACTGGCTGACCATGGAGGGCACGGCGAAATAGGAAATCAGCAACCCGCCGAACAGGACGAAGGGCAGCGAAATGAAATAGATCGGTATCTGCGGCGTGAGCTTGTTCAGCAGGCCGACGATCAGGTTGATCAGGATGCCGTAGGCGAGGAACGGGCCGCCGAGCCTGAGCACCATCAGGAATGCGTCGTTGAGGCGCTCGCCGATGCGGGCGAGCAGGCGCGAGGGCTCCAGCAGCCCGTCGGGCGGGATGATCGAATAGGAGCGGATCAGGCCGATGATCACCGCGTGGTGGGCATTGAGCAGAAAGAACAGGACCAGGGCCGCCATGGCGAGGAAAGCACCGAATGCGGCTTGCGGCTCGGCCTCGGTGACCGGCGTGCCCATCATGGTGCCGAAACCCATCGACATGGCCGCGGCCGCGGCAATGAATTCGAGGGCCGCGAAGAGCAGGCGCACGAGCAGGCCGAGAAAGGCGCCGACAATGGTTTCGGTCACGATCAGGAGATAGAAGCGGGACGGATCGGACGGCGAGAGCGCCGGCAGGCTGGTCCAGACAAGCGGGGCCAGCGCGACGCTGAGCGCGACGGCGGTCATCAGGCGGATGCGCATGGAAACGCGGACGGAGGAAAAACCGGGGACCACCATGAGGCATCCGCCGATCCGGCAGAAGATGACGATCATCGGCAAGAGAAGCGTGGCGGCGAAATCGTTCATCCCACCGAGCCGATGACGTTGACTTCGACGCCGCGGGCGATCTCGACATGCGACAGCACGGGAAGCGACGGGAACAGCCGTTCGAGGATCATGCGCACATAGGTGCGCGCTTCCGGGGAGGTCAGCACGGCGAACTGCTTGGACTGGTCGAGCAGCTTGTTGATCGCCGTAGACGCCTCGCGTCCGAAGGTTTCAAGCTGGCGCGGATCCATGTCGAATTCGCGGACATCGCCATTGGCATCGCGCTTGAGGCTTTCCTGGAAAACGAGATCCCAACGGCCGCCAAGGCGAAGCACGTTGAGCACGCCGTTCTCGGCAAGGTCGCCGCAGATCTGCTGGGCCATGCGCATGCGCACATGTTCGACAAGCTTCTCGGTGCGGCGGACATGCGGGGCGACTTCGGCGATCGCCTCGATGATGAGCGGCAGGTTGCGGATCGAGACCCGGTCGGCCAGCAGCATCTTCAGCACGGCCTGCAGGCCCGGATAGGAAATATGCGTGGAGCACAACTCGTCGGTCAGCTTGCGGTATTCCGGATCGAGCTGTTCGATGAGGCGCTTGGTATCGCGGTAGGACAGAAGCTGGGGCAGGTTGTTGCGGATGACCTCGCTCAGATGCGTGAGCAGGACCGAGAGGTTGTCCACCGTGGCAATGCCCATGCGCTTGAGGTCGGCGGCGAAATTCTGCGGCACCGACAGCGCCGGCATGCCGAAGGCCGGTTCCTTCACCGGTTCGCCCGGTATGTCGGGCAGCGGCTTGTTGCCGGTCAGGGCCAGCACTTCGCCGAGACGCAGTTCGTGCAACGAGAAAGCGGTGCCGTGGATGCGGATCTGGTAGGCCTTCTGCGGCAGGGCCAGGTCCTCGGAAATCTTCACCTCGGGAATCACGAAGCCGTATTGCGTGGCGAACTTCTTGCGCATGCGGGCCATGCGGAAGGCCAGTTCCTCCTGCGAGCCGAGGAAGGCGGTTGCAATCTGCTTGCCGAAGGCGACCTCGATCTCGGCGGTCTTCAGCGAGGCCTTCATGGAGTTTTCCTCCACGGCGGCCTTGGCGCGATCCTCCTTCTCCCGCGCGCGCTCCTCCGACAGGTTCTGGCGGAAACGCTGGCGGTTGACCGTGAAGCCGACAGCGGCAAAACCGGCGGCAAGGGCAAGGAAGGGCACGAGCGGCAAGCCCGGCATGACCGCGAGCAGCAGCATGAGGGCGGCAGCCACGTAAAGCGCGCGCGGATAGTGGCCGAGCTGCGCGAAGACCGCGACGTCGGCCGAACCGCGCGTACCGCCCTTGGAGACCAGCAGGCCGGCGGCCAGGGAGACGATGAGCGCCGGGATCTGGGAGACCAGGCCATCGCCGACGGACAGCTTGATGAACACGTCGCCGGCTTCCGACAGCGACATGCCGTGGCGTGCATAGCCGATGATGATCCCGCCGAAGATATTGATGGCGGTGATGATGAGACCGGCGATGGCATCGCCGCGCACGAATTTCGAGGCGCCGTCCATGGAGCCGAAGAAGGCGCTTTCCTCCTCCAGTTCCTTGCGCCGCGCCTGTGCCTCCTTCTCGTTGATGATGCCGGCCGACAGGTCCGCGTCGATGGACATCTGCTTGCCCGGAATCGCATCGAGGGTGAAGCGCGCGCCGACTTCCGCGATGCGCGTCGAACCCTTCGTGATGACGACGAAATTGACGATGACGAGAATGAGGAAAACGACGACGCCGATGACGAAATCGCCACTCATGACGAACTGGGAGAAGCCGGAAATGACATAGCCCGCGGCATTCACCCCTTCGTGTCCCTCCGACAGGATGAGGCGCGTGGTGGATATGTTGAGCGCCAGGCGCAGCATGGTGGCGATCAGCAGAACGGTCGGGAAGGCTGAGAAATCCAGCGGCCGGGCGATCCAGAGCGAGACCATGAGGATGAGGACCGACAGCGCAAGGGAGACCGCCAGACCCAGGTCGATCAGGAATGTCGGCACCGGCAGGAACAGGATGGACAGGATGAACACGATACCGCCGGCCAGCGCGATATCGGTGGGACGTCCGGGCAATGTGGAGACGGCAGGTGCGGCCACGTCAGACCCCTCTTTCGGCATTCGATCAGGGTCCACCCTAGCGGCGCTAGCTTGTGCGAAATTCACGGGCGCGAATCCGGCCTTCCAAGTGGTTCATTTAACGCTAATTTAAGGGGTGGCGCGCTACCGCTTGCTGCAAGCGAACAGTCCGGTTCCGGACCTGCATGACGCAACTTCGCGGCCCGGTATGCGCCGGATGTCCTGAACCGCCTTCTTCACGAATCCACCGCCAGCCTCTTGCCGGGATGGCGCAATTCGTTCGCGGTTCACCTTTGACAGCATTGACTAGCAGGTTGATCTCATCAGCCTTCATGGCGGACAGCCGGGCCATATCCCTGCCACTTTATGTCCCGGCTGCCGCCTCTTTTTTCGCGCCCCCCTGCGAGAATCCGGGGGCTACGCGGTAGCGCTTCATCAATCACCGGGATGTTCAATCGGCTCGCGCACTTGCCTTCGGGCAAGGGCATGAAACCCGACAGTACCGCTCTTGAAGCGGCATGTTTCCATTCATCCACATTCGCCAGGACGGTTCTATACGCCCCGGCCGCCCCCGAACGAAATCCATGCCCCGTCTCGCTGTCATCCTCCTGCTGGCCCTTTGTACCCTTGCGGCGACGATGCGGTCACCGTCCGCCGGTTCGGCGAGAACCCTCTTTTCCGGCCAGGTTCCGCCACGCGAGAACCCGCATTTCCATGCCCTCCGCGAATTGGCGATCCATTCGGGGCCCGAAGCCGGTTTCAGGCTGCGCATTGTCAACCGCAGCGGCCGGGCAGAACGGCTCACCCTGGAACTGGCAGCACCAGACAGGAAACACCGCTTCCGGCTTGTCGGATTCAATCCGGTCCTCGCTCCAGGCCGGAAGACGGATTTCCTGTTGATCGTGGCGCCCGGCGCGGCCGCGGGCGAGCGGCGGCTGACCGTGTGCCTGAAGCGCGAGACCGGCGGTGCGCCCGCACGGCGGGAATGCATCGGGCTTCGCACCCGCGCGATGTGATGAATGGCGCCTCGTCAGCGCAGCCGGTAGAGCGAGACGAGCTTGTCCCGTACGTCGAAGAGATGCCCGTCGCGGGCGCCGGTCTCGCGCAGGATCATGTCGAGCAGAAAGGCGAATAGGCGTCCCGCCTCGCCGGCATGCACCGGTTCGTATGCCAGGACTTCCCGCCAGACCTGTTGCACCTTGCGATCCGTTTCCACGATGACCGGGTCATCGTCATTGTCGATCGCCTGCACGAGCAATGCCTCGTGCCGTTCGAGTTGCGCAAGGAGGAGGTCCAGCATGGTTTCCGACCGGGATTGCGTGGCGCTCGCGACATGCCACCTGGCAGGCGCCTTCATGCACCCGACCCCGGAGCTATAGGACAGTGCCCGGCAAAACGCAGCCGGTTCCTTTACCGGTGGTTAACCATAGAAATTGCGTAAAATGCGGAATTCCGCGGTTTCCTGGTCGTGCCGGGGTGCGTCAGGGACCCGGCCGGTGCCGACAGGAGCGGTTCTTGCGGGACAGTGGCGGGCTCAGAACCCGGTCTGGATCCGTCCGTAAAGGACGTTGGTCAGGACGAGGAGCTTGCTGCCGACGAAGCCCGCGGCCAGCGTGCTCGAAAAGAAGACAATCATGATCTTCGGCACAAAGGTCAGCGTGACTTCCTGCACCTGTGTCAGTGCCTGGAAAAGGGCGATGGCGATACCGGCGGCCATGGCGGGCACGACCGCCGGCGCGGAAACGATCATGACCGTCCACATGGAAAACTGCACCAGGTCCAGTGCGTCGGTGGCGTTCATTGGCCGATGACCGTGCCGGCCGTGACCGGCAGTTCCCTGCCGTTGTCGAGGATGGCGACCAGCCCCGTATTGCCGATCCGCACCTCTTCCACAGTGCCGCTGACCGTGCCGTCGGCACTGGTGATGGTGCGCCCGACGATGCTGTCGACCTGGGAGACCACCGAGGCGGCGAGCAGGATCTCAAGCTTGTTGTTGATCTGGATGTTCTGCTCGACATTGGAGAAACTCGCCAGCTGCGAAACATACTGGCTGGCGTCCATCGGCTCCGTCGGATCCTGGTTCTTCATCTGGGTGACCAGGATCTGCAGGAAGGTGTCGTAGTTGAGCATGTTGGTGGCTTGCGCCCCGGCAGCGGGCGTAGCCTGGGCGCTGCTGGCGCCGATCGCGGATATGGCGGTCATCGCATCACCATCCTGTCGGCACCCATGAAGCCCGGCTCGGCCAGCGGCATCTCGGTGGACGGCGCGCTGGCGAGAATCTGCGCTTCGAGCGGGAAAAGCGCGCGGGTGGACCGCATCGCCTCGAAATACATCTTCTGGTGCACCATCCGGTCGATGTCCTTGAGTTCGGACAGGATGTGCTCGTTCTCGAATGCGGCCAGCAGGCCAGGCATCTGGTTCTTGTAGACCAGCATGGCCGGCTCGGTCTCGTTTGGCGCCATGAGCATGACCTGGACGATGAAGTAGAGCTGCTTGAGCGGCGTCGTCGCGTCGGAGGCCTGGAGAATGTGGTTCTCAAGCAGGAAGTTCACATCGTTGAGGATTTCAATGGCCGTCTTGCGGTCCACGCGCAGAACGGCCCCGTTGATGTAGATCTTCTCGTTTGCCTTGAGCGAAATCTTGAATGTGCTTTTCATCGAATACCATCCCGGATGATCTTTGAAATGTCGATAAGGCCCTCGAAATTCTGGGATTTTTCCTGCCGGATCTCGTCCACGGTACGCAGGATCCAGATTCCGATGCTCAGGAGGTTGGCGCGCAACTCCTTGGGCAACTGGTTTTCCGGATCCGCCAGATCCGACATCAGCGCCATCCAGATGCGCGCGGTATAGTGGAGGGCATGGATCGCCTCGATGGAGCGGGCCCCGGTCGCCTGCGCCGATTCCAGCATGGCGATCGACTGGTCGAGCGCCTCGCGCTCGCGGGAGCGGGCCTCCTCCAGGTCGTCGGTCTGGATCTCTTCATACTTGGCGATATACATGTCACTGCTCCTGCAAGGACCACGCGGGCCGGCGCCCGGCGAAGTGTGCCTCCGCCGGCGGGCGCATGTTGCGGCAAGCGGGCCTGCCCGGGATGGATGGAATGGCGGTCACGGTCATGTCCGGTCCTTTCCTAGAGATACCTGGCAAGCGACAGGGACTGGACACGCTGGGTGAGCATGTAGGCCGTCTCCAGCTGGTTCAGCAGGTTTGTCATGCGGGTGGCGGCCTCGTACGGGTCCACGCTGCCCATTTCGGTGGAAAGATCGGTCATGTAGTCCTTTTGAAGGCGCATGCGTTCGGTGGCGTCTGCGACCTGCGCCTCCACAAGGCCGAGCCGGCCCTGGGCGAGCGTCACCTGCGCCGAAGCCGCGCCCATTCCCTCGCCGGCACTTCGGACAAGCTGGCGGGTGGCGTCGCCCGACAGCCCCGTATCCAGAAAGGCGGCCGCCATGGTGAGGCCGAAGAACGCTTCCCGGAAACCGTCCTCGTTGGCCGAGACAGAGGTCACCGCGGTCTGGTCCTGGGCTATGCGGGAGCGGATACCCTCGTCGCTCGCCGAAGACAGGTCTGTCCATCCGGTTGCGTCGAACAGCGGCCGGGCCACGTTCTCGATGAAGTCTTCCATCTGTGCCGCGGTGAGTGAGGCGGCGGCGGGATCGGTCTTGGCAAAGCCGAAATGGCCCGTGAAGGCCGCATCCAGATCGGCCTGCCATGTGCTGCCCTCGAAGGCAGCGAGCGGCCTGGCATCGGCATTCACGCCGGCAAAAAGATACTCGCCATTGGCGGCGGTGTTCATGACGTTGGTCAGGTCCTCAAGGGCGGACAACGCGCTCGCGCGCACGAGGTCCGCCGATCCGTTTCCGCTCAGGGCCGAATTGAACACCTGCATGACGTCGCCGGTGACATCGGTAAAGCGCGACATCGCCGTCTGCGCCGCCGTCATGCGCGCGCTGGCGAGGTCGTTTGTCATCAGGATCGAATCGAGCCTTTCGGCTTCGCGCTGAAGCGAAATCCGGAAACCGTTGCGCAGGCCGAGTTCGCGGGCCGGGTCCGCCTTTTCGCCGGTCACAGTTTCCTGCTGCGCGGTCACGATCGCGGCCTGCGTCGCGCGGATGGACATGCGCAGCGCGTTGGCCATGGAAAGGGTGGAGGCGGCCTGGAGCTTCATCGCGTCACCTCGCCGCTTCCAGCAGGGCTGCGAGCATGTTGTCCACCGTCGCGATGATCCGGCTCGTCGCCTCGTAGGAATGCTCGATCTCGACAAGCGAGGCCATTTCGTCGTCGATGTTCACGCCGGTCTGCGCAAGCAGCTTGCTGCTGAGCGCGGCATGCATGGCTTCCTTGGTTTCGGCGGCAACGCCGGATTCGGCCCTGTATGCTTCGAGCCATGTCAGCGCGTTGCCGGAAAAGGCGATGATGCTCCCGGTGGCCGCCAGTCCTGTGGACGGGTCGAAGGCCATGGGCGCTTCCATCGCGTCGGCGAGTGCGATGATACGGTCGGAGAAGGCGGCACCGCCGGATGCATTGGCGACGTAGGCCGCACCATTGGCACCGCCGTCGCGCAACAGGGAGGGTGTGCCGCCTGCCTGCGGATCGAACAAGGGATTGACCGTCAGCGTCGCGGCCATGCCGGAGGCAAGCACGCCGCCTGCGGGGACGGCCGGCCCTCCGGACCAGGTGAAGAGGCCGGCCTGCGGGGGCAGCCCGCCACCGGTCTGGTCGGTTTCGGCAAACAGGGTCACGAGCCCGCGCGCGATCTCGTCGAGTTGCGTTTCGGTCCGGACAGTCACGTCGTCACGCAATTGCAGCCTGGCGGCGATGGATCCGGAGGAGGATGTATCGGTTCCTGTTCCGGGATCGAGCGGCACGCCGTCGATGCGCAGGACGTTGCCGGAATCGCCCGGGCCATAGGCAGGACGCGGCGTGAAGGTCACGTCGCGCGCCGTCGTCTCGAACAGCATCACGCCGCCTGCGGTCGTCAGCATCACGTCGCCGTGGGCGCGCGCGGTGACGGTCACGGGGACGATTTCGGCGATCCGGCCAAGCAGCGTGTCGCGGCGGTCGAGCAGGTCGCTGGCATCGGCGTTTTGCAGGTTTGCCTTCACGATCGCGGTATTGACGCCCTGGAATTCCGCCAGCAGACCGTTCAGCGTCTCGACATCGCCGGCGATTTCCCTGTCGAGGCGCGCCCGCATGGTATGGATTTCCGCGGCCGATGCGTTGAGCGATCCGGCGAGCGTGCCGGCGGCATTCACGACCCCCCGTGCAAGGAGTTCGTTGCCGGGGCTCGCGCTGTAATTCTGGAGCGCCTCGTGCAGCTTCGAGAGCAGCGCGGAAGCCGACGCCGAACCATCGCTTCCGTTCAGCGAAAGGGCCAGTTGCCGCATGTTCTCGCTGATGGTCCCCTGGGCGACGGACAGGGAGAGCGCGTCGCGCGATGCCGATGCCAGGCGGTTGTTCGCGGCGCGGTCCACCGACACGATGGCGGCCCCGTTCTCGGCAGTCTCGAGGACGACGACGCGCCGCGCATAATTGGGGTCCGACGCGCCGGAGATGTTGCGCGCGGCAACGCTTGCCTTCTGGGACAAGTTGAAAAGCGAATTCTGGGCCGTGTAGAGCACCGTGGAAAGTGACATACCCTACTGCCTCCAATCGCGGCCGCCGCCGTTTCGACGCGGCCGCGCCCGTTCCCTACCTCTTGAGGTTCACCACGACGTCCATGAGATCGGAGCCGGTCTGGAAAACCTTCGAATTGGCCGTGAAGCCGCGCTGTGCCTGGATCATCTTGGTGAGTTCCTGGGCGATATCGACATTGGAATTCTCCACCGCAGAGGAAATGATCGAGCCGTATCCGCCCTGCTGGGGAACGCCGACCATGATGTCGCCCGTCTCCGGCGTCTGCGAGAAGACTGTTCCGGTGACCGCGTTGAGCGCCGACGGATTGGCGACCGTGGCCAGCGGAATGCGATAGAGGTCACGATAGGAACCGTCGTCATATTGGCCGTAGACGAAGCCGTCCTGGGAAATGTGGATGCTGTCGATCGTGGATGGCGGGCGCCCGTTCACGTCGGCATCCGACACGCCGAAATCGGCTGCAAGCTGGGTGAATCCGGCGAGATCGAGATCGAAGGTCCCGCCATTGGGAATGGTGAACGACATCGACGTGGCCGAGGCCGCGGCAAGCTGGCCGTTGGCCGGATCGAAGGATAGGGTCTGGGTCGACAGCGCGGCCGAGGAATAGGGGAAGCCGCCGGTCGCGGCATCGGCGTCGGCCTTGTTGTAGACCGCCACTTCCCAGGTATTGTCGGCCGTCTTGGTGTAGTACACGTCGAGGGTGACCTCGGCGCCGAGATTGTCGTAGGTGACCAGGGAAACCTTGTTGGTATAGGCGGCGTCTGCGGCATTGGACGACGGCGTGTTGCCGGTCTCGATATCGGCGTCCGACGACAGGTTGCCGGTGATGTATCCGGAACTGGAAGGCACCGCCGATAGCTCGAAGGCGTCGAGTGTGACGATTTCCAGTTCAGAAAGGCCATTGGCGGTGCCGGAGGTGACACCGTCGGCGCTGGGATAACCCATCAGGTAAAAGCCGCTCTGGTTGACCAGCCGTCCGTCGGCATCCGGCAGGAAGGAGCCGGCGCGCGTCAGGTAGGTCTGGCCGCCGGCATCCTGGACGACGAAATAGCCGCCGCCGGAAATCGCGAGATCGGTCACCGAGGACGTGTATTCAAGCGCGCCCTGCTGGTTGGCCACCCGCACGGTGTGGCTGAGCACGCTGCCGGAACTGTAGGTACCGGACGACCCTGAGCCGCCTGACAGGGAGGTCCCGGCGACAAGGGTTGAAAACAGGATCTGGGACCGCTTGTAGCCCAGCGTATCGGAATTGGCGATGTTGTCCGCCACGGATGACAGCCGGTTGGACTGGGCATGCATTCCGGAAATGCTGGTCTGCATCATGCCGTAAATGCTCATTTCGCACCTCCGTGTTCATACGGACAATCATAGGAAGCCAGGCTTGCGCCAGGCTCGCCTTGCAATTTCGCAGGCAGCGGCACCGCAACCGCGCCACCCCGCCGGCCGGTCCCGTCAGGCAGCGGTCAGTTCCCGCGACGGGGCGCCGGCCACCGCCTCATCGGGGGCGGACTCGAGCACGAGCCGGTAGCCGAGATAGCGCCTTGAATCGATGGGATCGTATCCAAGCGCATCGCGAAGCTTGCGGCGTAGCTTGGAGATGTGGCTTTCGACCACGCATTCCTCGATACTGTCATCGAAGACGCCATAGGTTGCATTGAAAATCTGGGCGCGGCTGACGCGGCGGCCCTCCGCGGAAGCCAGGAATTCCAGGATACGGCGTTCGCGACGGGGCAGCGGAAACACCTCGCCATCGACCTCCGGATCGCGGCCGTCGAAGAAGACCTTCAGCCGCTCGCCGGATTCGGCGACCGGCTCAGCGCTGTTGCGCTTGCGGATAACGGCGATCCGCTTGAGGAGTTCGCGGACATGGACAGGCTTGCGCACGACATCGTCGAAACCGGCATCGAAGAGTTCCAGCGTGCGGTTCAGGTTCTGGCGATCAACCAGGGCAATCCTGGCGATCCGGCCGTGAGCCGGCGCCGGTTGCGGCAGGATGATGTCGTCGGCAACGTCTCCGATGAGGAAGGCGATGATCGAGTCAAAATCCGACTCGCAGGCCGTGTCCATCCACTCGATGAACTGGTCCGGCGCGAATCCAGCGACCGGAAACCCCTCGCGTTCGAGCATGGACTTGTAACTGTCCACAACGAGTGCGCGGTCATCGACGACAACGATCATGTGCCTAATCCCCTCGAATCATTAATTGATTCTGGTTATCAGGGCTAACTTGCGGCGATTCTTCGTGACAATTACAAGATTTAGCACTTCATATTTTTACGTCATGCTTAAACTATTGTAATAGTTCGTGAAGACGTGGTCCGGCCGCCTGAAAAAGGGGTGCGATCCGGCCCTGTTTCCGGTCTTGTCCACCGTCAGCCAGGCATCTTGCGGTTGTCCGGGTTTCGTCCTGCGCGACGCATTTCCATGACATGGATCAAGGACAGGCGTGTCCGTGGCGGCTTGGGTGCCACGATCCGGCATCGCCCGTCGGCCCGTTCGCGCGGGGCCATGCGCGCGCCCCCGGGACCGTCCCCGCCCGCCGCAGGCTGGCATTGCAGGAGCTTCAACGATGGATTTCTCATACAGCCCGAAGGTCGAGGAACTGCGCGCCCGCGTTCGCGACTTCATGGACGAACATGTCGTGCCGCGTCACCGCCTCTGGCTCGCCGAGGCCGCCGAGGGACGCTATCCCGTCTCCTTCATGGACGACCTCAAGGCGCTGGCAAAGGAAGAAGGCCTGTGGAACCTGTTCCTGCCGCATCTCAGGGACGATGAACCGGGCACGCGCCTGTCCAACCTGGAATATGCGCCCCTGGCGGAGATCATGGGCCGGCTGCTCTGGGCGCCGGAGGTCTTCAACTGCTCGGCGCCCGACACCGGCAACATGGAACTGCTGCACATGTTCGGCACGCCGGAGCAGAAGGAGGAATGGCTGAAACCGCTGCTCGACGGCACGATACGGTCATCCTTTGCCATGACCGAGCCCGATGTCGCGTCGTCGGATGCCACGAACATCACGACCGTCATCCGCCGCGATGGCGGCGACTACGTGATCAACGGGCGCAAGTGGTTCATCACCGGGGCGCTCAATCCGGCCACGCGGATCGCCATCGTCATGGGCAAGACGGACATGGAGGCGGAAACCCACCGCCAGCAATCCATGGTCCTGGTGCCCTTCGGCACGCCGGGTATGAAGGTGGTGCGCAACATCGCCGTGATGAACCATCACAGCCACGAGAGCCATTGCGAGATCGTGTTCGAGAATTGCCGTGTGCCGGCCTCAAACCTGCTCGGCGAGGAAGGGTCCGGCTTCGCCATGGCGCAGGCGCGTCTGGGACCCGGCCGCATTCACCACTGCATGCGCTCCATCGGACAGGCCGAACTGGCGCTGGACATGATGATCGAGCGTTCGCTGGAGCGGAAGACATTCGGCAAGTACCTGCACGAGCAGGGCGTGGTGCAGGAATGGATTGCCCGCTCGCGCTGCGAGATCGAGCAGGCCCGGTTGCTGGTGTTGAAGGCTGCCTGGATGATCGACACTGTCGGCGTCAAGGCCGCGCGCAACGAGATCGCGATGATCAAGGTCGTCGTCCCGCAGATGCAGCTCAACGTGACCGACCGCGCCATGCAGACCTTCGGGGCGATGGGGCTTTCGCCGGACACGCCGCTGCCGGACCTGTGGACCATGGGACGCTCGCTGCGGCTCGCCGACGGGCCGGACGAGGTTCACCTGCGCTCCATCGCGCGCGGCCAGATCAAGGCAGCGCGGGAACGCAACTTCTCAACGCTGGCCTATTTCTCGACGCCGTCGCGCAGCGAGGAAGTGGACATCTGGCGCGGGCACGAGGCCGCCGAATGACCGCGACGGCCTAGAACAGCAGTTTCGGCAGCCAGGTTGCGACCGATGGCATGAGCCAGACGAGCATCATGCCGAGGATCTGGAGGCCGATGAAGGGGATGACGCCGCGGTAGATGTGGCCCGTGGTGATCTCCTTCGGCGCCGCGCCGCGCAGGTAGAACAGCGAGAAGCCGAAGGGCGGTGTCAGGAAGCTGGTCTGCAGGTTTATGGCGAGCAGGATGCCGAGCCATATCGGATCATGACCCATGAGAATGAGCGTCGGCGTGATGAGCGGCAGGACGATGACCGAGATTTCGACGAAATCGAGGAAGAAGCCCATCACGAAGACAAGGATCATGCAGAAGAGCAGCGCGCCGGCCGGGCCGCCCGGCATGGACTTGAGGATTTCGGCGACGCGTTCCTCGCCGCCAAGGCCGATGAAGACAAGCGAGAAGATGCCGGCGGCCAGGATGGTGGCGAAAATCATCGCCGTCATCGTCAGCGTCGAGGCGGCGGCTTCCTGGACGGTCTGGTTGCGCAAGGCCGTCCGCAGGGAGACGAGGATGGCCGCGGCGCCCAGCAGCGCCAGCAGTATGTAAACGGCTCCCAAGGCATAGCTTCCCGCACCGATGTCGCTGCGCTGGAGCCGGACGGGAAAGAGACCCGCCAGGAACGCCAGCGCGATGAGCGCCGCGACACCGGCGAGCACAAGGCGCCTGTTTCCGCCCGCGCGCATGCCGGCCATCAGCAGGGCGCCGACGGCGCCGACGGAAGCCGCCTCGGTCGGGTCGGTCAGCCCGCCCAGGATCGCACCGAGCACGGCCACGATCAGCAGGACGGGCGGGATGATGGTGGAAAGAATTTCGCTTCGCGTGGGCCGCTGTGTCTGCAATGCAGGTGGCATGTCCTGCGGCCGGATCAGGCCGCGCAGGAGGATGTAGACAAGGTAGAGCAGCACCAGAACGAGGCCCGGCACGATTGCCGCGGCGAAGAACTGGCCGACGGAGATCGCCTCGATGGCGAACTTGCCCTGCGCATATTGCGCCTGCTGGTAGGCGTTCGACATGACGTCGGCGAGAATTATCAGCAGCGTGGACGGCGGGATGATCTGGCCCAGCGTGCCCGCCGTGCAGACAATGCCTGAGGCAACGCGGGGATCGTAGCCGGTCCGCAGCATGGTCGGCAGCGCGATCATGCCCATCGCGACCACGGTCGCGCCGACAATGCCGGTGGACGCGGCCAGCAACGCGCCCACGAGAACGACTGATATGCCGAGGCCGCCCTTGAGCGAACCGAACAGGCGGCCCATCGTGTCGAGCAGTTCCTCTGCGATCCTGCTTTTCTCCAGGATTGCGCCCATCAGCACGAACAGCGGAATGGCGATCAGCACCTGGTTGCTCAACAGGCCGAAGATGCGCTGGCCGGTGGCGCCGAGCAGCGTGATGTACATCACGCCGAGCGCCCAGCCGAGATAGCCGAAGATGATCGCCACACCGGCAATGCTGAAGGAGACGGGGAAGCCTGTCAGGATGGCCGCCACGAGCGCCGCGAACATCAGCAGGTCGAGATACTGGGTCATTCCGGTGTGCTCTCACGGAACAGGCGGATGAGGATGGCGGCGGACTGGAGCAGGATGAGGATGCAGAAGGCGGGAATGAGCGACTTGAGCAGGAAGACCGCCTCGATGCCACCCACGGAGATCGGACCCTCAAGGATCTTCCAGGAATTGGCGACCGACGGCCAGGTCCACCACAGGATGGCCAGCATCGACGGGATGAGAAAGAAGACATGGCCAAGGATGTCGATCCGGCGGCGCATTGCCGCATCGGCCCTGGCATAGAAGATGTCCACGCGGACATGCTTGTCCACCTGGAGCGTATAGGCCGCGCCGAGCATGAACAGCGTGGCGTGCATGTAGAGGACGCTTTCCTGCACCGCGATCGAATAGATGCCGAAGACATAGCGGCCGACGACAATGGCGAACTGGACCAGGACCATGGCCAGCGCCAGCCACTTGATCAGGCGGGCAATCCGGCTTGCGATCCCGTCGAGGAAATCTGCCAGTTGGATCATGAAAGCATCCCCCCGAATGGCCGGCGGGCGCTTCGCCCGCCGGTCGGTGCCGCAACTCAGTATCCCATGACCGAGGCGCGCGCGTTCATCTGGCCGTTGTCGGCGTAGGTCATGTAGCCGCCGACCAGATCGCGATAGGCGACGAAGCTCTCCGTGATCCGCTTGACCAGTTCATCGTCGTTCTGGCGCAATTCGTCGATGACCTCGGCGCCAGCCTTGCCCATCGCCGCGACCACGTCGTCGGGGAGTTTCCTCACCTGGACGCCATGCTCGGACACAAGCGTCTTGAGCGACTGGGCGTGCTTGGTCGTGTACTCGGTCCAGACCGGGTTGTAGAGGCTTTCGCAGGCCAGCGAAACGGCCTGCTTCAGGTCATCGGGAAGTTCCTCGTAGACCTTCGCGTTGATGCCGCATTCCTCGGCCGACGAGGGCTCGCCGACGCCGGGCCAATAGTAGTTCTTGGCCACCTGGTAGAAGCCGAGCGCGGAATCGGTCCACGGGCCGATGAACTCGCCGGCATCCAGCGCGCCGGTCTGGAGGGCCTGGAACATGGGCGGTCCACCCATGGCCTGTGCCGCCATGCCGAGCTTGGTCGCCATTTCGGAGGCCAGGCCGGTGGTGCGGAACTTCAGCCCCTTCAGGTCATCGACGGAGTTGATCTCGTTGCGGAACCAGCCGGCCCATTGCGGCCCGGAATTGCCGCACAGGAACGGCTTGACGCCGAACCGAGCATACATCTCGTCATATAGCGCCTGGCCGCCACCATGCTGCATCCAGCCGAACTGCTCGTCCGCCCTCAGCCCGAACGGCTGGGAACCGAACAGCAGGATGCCCTTGGACTTCGATCCCCAATAGGCGGGAACCGCGTGATAGAGCTCGGCCGTGCCCTCGGAGACGGCATCGAAAACGCCCGGTCCCGGCACGATCTCGCCGGCGGCGTAGAGCTTGACCTCGATACGACCGCCCGACAGCGTGGTGATGCGGTCGGCCAGCATCTGCGCGGCGACACCCGGTCCCGGCAGGTTCTTCGGCCAGGCTGTGACCATCTTCCACTGGCGCTTGTCCTGCGCGATGGCCGGTGTGGCGAGCGCCGTTGCGGCCAGTGCGCCGGCGGCGGTTCCTTTCAGAAATTGACGTCTTTCCATCGTGGTATTCCTCCTTGCTCCAAGTGTTCGAAAGTCCAGTCCCTCAGTTTCCCAGGATTCCGGGAAGACGAAGCCCGTTTTCGCGGGCGCAATCAAGCGCGATATCGTAGCCGGCATCCGCATGGCGCCAGACGCCCGACGCCGGATCGTTCCAGAGCACGCGTTCCAGCCGCCGGGCCGCGGCCTCGGTGCCGTCGGCGACGATAACCACGCCGGAATGCTGCGAAAAGCCCATGCCGACACCGCCGCCGTGATGCAGCGAGACCCAGGTCGCGCCCGAAGCGGTGTTGACCAGCGCATTGAGCAGCGGCCAGTCGCTGACGGCATCGGAGCCGTCCTTCATCGCCTCGGTCTCGCGGTTGGGCGAAGCGACAGACCCGGAATCGAGATGGTCGCGGCCGATGACGACCGGTGCCTTCAATTCGCCCGACGCCACCATCTCGTTGAACATCAGGCCCGCCCGGTGGCGCTCGCCAAGGCCGATCCAGCAGATGCGCGCCGGCAGGCCCTGGAAGGCAATGCGCTCGCGCGCCATGTCGAGCCAGCGGTGAAGATGCTCGTTTTCCGGGAAGAGCTTCTTCATCGCCTCGTCGGTCTTGTAGATATCCTCCGGATCGCCCGACAGGGCGCACCAGCGGAACGGACCGATCCCCTTGCAGAAGAGCGGGCGGATATAGGCGGGCACGAAGCCGGGAAAGGCAAAGGCGTTTTCCAGGCCTTCTTCCCTGGCGACCTGGCGGATGTTGTTGCCGTAATCGAGCGTCGGCACGCCGGCATTCCAGAAGTCCACCATGGCCGCGACATGCGTCTTCATGGAGGCGCGGGCCGCCTTCTCCACGGCTTGCGGATCGCTTTCCTGTCTTGCGCGCCACTCGGCGACCGTCCACCCTTGCGGCAGATAGCCATGCAGCGGATCATGGGCGGAGGTCTGGTCGGTGACGATATCGGGGCGCGGACCGCCCGCCTTCATCCTGGAGACCAGTTCGGGGAAAATGTCGGCGGCATTGCCGAGCAGGCCGACCGACTTCGCTTCACCGGCGCGGGTCCAGCGCTCGATCTTCTCCAGCGCCTCGTCCAGCGTGTGCGCCTTCTCGTCGAGATATTTCGTGCGGATGCGGAAATCGATGCGCGTCTCGTCGCATTCGACCGCCAGGCAGCAGGCGCCGGCGAAAACCGCGGCAAGAGGCTGCGCGCCGCCCATGCCGCCGAGGCCGGCGGTCAGGATCCACTTACCCTTCAGGTCGCCGCCATAGTGCTGGCGCCCGGCCTCGGCAAAGGTCTCGTAGGTGCCCTGCACGATGCCCTGCGTGCCGATATAGATCCACGAACCGGCCGTCATCTGGCCGTACATCATCAGGCCCTTGCGATCCAGTTCGTTGAAGTGCTCCCAATTGGCCCAATGGGGCACGATGTTGGAATTGGCGATCAGCACACGCGGCGCGTCGGGATGGGTCTTCACGATCGCCACGGGCTTGCCGGACTGGACGACCAGCGTCTCGTCGGCGTCGAGCGATTTCAGGCTGGCCACGATCCGGTCGAAATCGTCCCAGGTGCGCGCAGCCCGGCCGATGCCGCCATAGACGACGAGTTCGTGCGGGTTCTCCGCCACGTCTGGATGCAGGTTGTTCATCAACATGCGCATGGGCGCTTCTGTCAGCCAGCTTTTCGCGGTGATTTCGGGGCCGGTCGGCGGATAGACGTCGCGTTGATTGTGTCGCGGATTGCTCATGACTGCCCTCCCAGGGTGGCTGCGAGTTTCTCAAGTCTTTTCAGGATTTCGGCGAGCGGCGCGCGCAGGCGGGCGGCCCTGGCTTCGTCATAGGCGAAGGGTAGCGTCTCGCTGGCAAGATGGGTCTTCTGCGCCAGTTCCATCTGGATGGCGTGCACGCCTTCTTCCGGGTGGCCGTAATGGCGGGTCGTCCAGCCACCCTTGAAACGGCCGTTCACGACCGCCGTATAGCCGGGGGCCGCCATGCAAACGGCTGCGGTCGCGGCCTCGATTTCGGGCGCGCAGGTCTTTCCGTCATTGGTGCCGATGTTGAAGTCGGGCAGCACGCCTTCGAACAGGAACGGAATTTCGGAACGGATCGAATGGCAGTCGTAGAGGATGGCGACACCATGCTTTTGCCGGACCCGGTCCACCTCGGCGGCCAGCGCCTCGTGGTAGGGCTGGTGCCAGGCAACGCGCCGCGCCTCGATTTCCGCGTCGTCAGGCTCTTGCTCCCACAACGGCCTGCCGTCGAAATCGGTCAGCGGAACGAGGCCGGTGGTGTTCTGCCCCGGATAGAGGCTTGCCCCGGACGGATCGCGGTTGGCGTCGATGACGTAGCGATGGAATGTCGCGCGGACCACCGTCGCGCCGGGCAAGAGCCCGTCATAGAGGCGGTCGATGTGCCAGTCGGTGTCGCCCAGCGTCCTGCCGAGCGGGGTCAGGCGGGCGAAGATGTCGGGCGGGACATGGGTTCCCGTGTGGGGCATGCCCAGAATGACCGGGCTGTCGCCGCGGGTGATCTCGACCGGGTTCATCGGGCGTCTCCATTCAGCAGGTGGCGGACACCGCAACAGGCGCCGATGCCGCCATCGGCGACGAGGCGGGCAGCGGCGGCGATGTCGCCGGCCAGGTACCGGTCCTCGCCGACAGGCTCGATCCCGGACCGGATGGTCCTCATGAGCTTCGCCATGACAGGGCTCGTTGCAAGCGGGGCGCGGAACTCGACGCCCTGCGCCGCGCACATCAACTCGATGCCGATGATCGCATTGAGATTGCGGTTCATGCGCGCCAGCCGCCGGGCCCCGTGGGCGGCCATGGACACATGGTCTTCCTGGTTCGCCGAGGTGGGCGTCGAATCGATCGAACAGGGGTGGGCGAGATGCTTGTTTTCGCTCATCAGCGCCGCCGTGGTTACTTCCGCGATCATCAGGCCGGAATTCAGGCCCGGTTCCGGGGTCAGGAAGGGGGGCAGGTCGTGCGACAGGGCCGGATCGACCATCAACGCGACACGGCGCTGTGCAATGGCTCCGATCTCGGCGATGGCGATGGCGATCTGGTCTGCGGCAAAGGCGACCGGTTCGGCATGGAAATTGCCACCCGAGACGATGATGCCGTCATCGACCAGCACGAGCGGATTATCGGAGACGGCATTGGCCTCGGTTTCCAGCGTCGCGCCGGCAAAACGCAGAAGGTCGAGCGCCGCGCCGGTCACCTGGGGCTGGCAGCGGATGCAATAGGGATCCTGCACCCTGGCATCGTCCTCGCGATGGCTTTCGCGGATCTGCGAGCCTTCCAGCATGGCGCGCATGGCGCGTGCCACGTCGATCTGGCCGCGATGGCCGCGCAGGGCGTGAATGGCGGGGTGAAGCGGGGCGGTCGAACCCATGATCGCGTCGGTGGAGAGGGAGGATGCCGCAACGGCCGCTTCGAGATTGCGCATGGCATCGAACAGGCCGGCCAGGGCGCAGGCGGTGGAAAACTGTGTCCCGTTGATCAGGCCGAGACCTTCCTTCGGGCCCAGTTCGACGGGTGAAAGCCCGGCCCTTTCAAGCGCGCGGGCGGCCGGCATCCGCTCGCCGTCCAGAAAGGCTTCCCCCTCCCCGATCATCGCAGCGGTCATGTGCGCCAGCGGCGCCAGATCGCCCGACGCGCCGACCGATCCCTGTTCTGGCACGACCGGCACCACGCCGTGCGCCAGCATGGCTTCCAGCAGGTCGATGGTCTGCGGGCGCAAGCCGGAGGCGCCGCGCCCGACGGAGACCAGCTTGAGGGCCATCATCAGGCGGGTGGTGGCGATGTCGAGCGGTTCGCCGACGCCGCAGCAGTGGGAGAGGATCAGGTTGCGCTGAAGCCGCGCGGTGTCCTCGGGCCGGATGCGGATGCTGGCAAGCTTGCCGAAACCGGTGTTGACACCGTAGATCGCCTCCTCTCCGCCAGCAGCCCGTTCGACCAGGCCGGCCGCCGCCGCTGCCCGGTCGCGCGCACCGGGCTCCAGCACAACCGGCAGGGATTCGCGCCAGATCGCCTCCAGTTGGTCCAGCGCCACGGCGCCCGGTGCGAGAACGACGGTCATGCCCCGCCTCCAAAGATGCGCATGTGCAGCGGGTTGAAGCCGATCCGGTAGGACAGTTCTGCCGGATGCTCCACGTTCCACACCGCCAGGTCGGCGCGCATGCCGGCGTTGATCGTTCCGCAATCGGCCAGGCCGAGGGCGCGGGCGGCATGCCGTGTCACACCGGCCAGGGCCTCCTCCGGCGTCATGCGGAAAAGCGTGCAGGCCATGTTCATGGCCATGAGCAGGGAGGCCAGCGGCGAGGACCCCGGATTGCAGTCGGTGGCGACGGCCATCGGGACATTGTGTTGCCTGAACGCCTCCACCGGGGGAAGCTGCGTTTCGCGCAGGGTGTAGAAGGCGCCTGGCAGTATCACGGCGACGCTTCCCGCAGCCGCCATGGCCGCCGCATCGCCGTCATCCGCATATTCGAGGTGGTCGGCGGAAAGGGCACCATGTTGCGCGGCGAGGCGTGCGCCGCCCAGGTTCGACAATTGCTCCGCATGCAGCTTGACCGGCAGTCCGCGTTCGCGGGCCTTGCCGAAAACGCGGGCGATCTGGTCCGGCGTGAAGGCGATGCCCTCGCAGAAACCATCCACGGCATCGGCAAGACCGGCATCGGCCGCCGTGTCCAGGGCCGGCAAGCAGACCTCGTCCAGATAGGCGTCCGGGCGGCCCTTGTATTCCGGCGGAACGGCATGGGCGCCAAGAAACGACGTGCGCACGCGCACGGGCCTTGCCTTTTCGATGGCACGCGCCGCGCGCAGCATCTTCAACTCGGTGTCGATGTCGAGGCCGTAGCCGGATTTCACCTCGATGGCGCACACGCCCTCTGCAAGAAGGGCGTCGACCCTGGGCAGGGCGTCCGCCAGCAATTCCGCCTCGCCTGCCGCGCGCGTGGCCGCCACGGTTGAAACGATGCCGCCGCCGGCCCGCGCGATCTCCTCATAGGTCGCGCCTTCCAGCCGCATCTCGAATTCACGGGCGCGGTTTCCGCCATGGACTATGTGCGTATGGCAGTCGACGAGGCCCGGCGTGACGAGCCGGCCTTCCAGATCGGTCTCCGGCTGGCCGCGCAAGCCGTCCGGGAGATCGCCGACCCTTCCCGCCCAGGCAATCCGTTCGCCTTCGATGGCAATTGCCCCGTCCTGCACCAGTCCGTAACCGGCGTCCATCGTGGCGAGCGTGGCGTTTGTCAGAAGCATGGCAAAGACCGTTGTAATGTGCGCTTATATTGGTATTATGTATATACATAAAGAGCTGTCAACAGGTGATTTGAATGTTCCGGATCTGGGCTGAAAACGCATTGCTGCCAACGGGATGGGCCAGGGACGTGCGGGTCGGCGTCGGGGATGACGGCGTCATCGCCGCTGTCGAGACCGGCATGCAAGCGGGTGCGGGCGACCACCGGGCCGGTGTGCTCCTGCCGGCACCGGCCAATGCGCACAGCCACGCCTTCCAGCGCGCCATGGCGGGTCTGACCGAGAAGCGGGGGCCCGATCCCTCCGACTCCTTCTGGACCTGGCGGCAACTGATGTTCCGCTTCCTGGACCGGCTGACGCCGGACCATGTCGAGGCCATTGCCGCCTTCGTGCAGATGGAGATGCTGGAGGCAGGCTATGCCGCCAATGTCGAGTTCCACTACCTGCACCACCAGCCGGGCGGCGTTCCCCATGCCAACCTGGCGGAAATGGCCGAACGGATCGCCGCCGCCACGGCGCAAACCGGCATCGGCCTTACGCTGCTGCCGGTGCACTACCAGTATGGCGGTTGCGACAGGCGCCCACTGGGTGCCGGCCAGGTGCGCTTCGGCAATGACTTCGACCGTTTCGCCCGCCTGCATGAAATGTCGGCCCGTATCGTCGCTGTTCTGCCGTCCGATTGCAGGACCGGTGTTGCGCCCCACAGCCTGCGGGCCGTCGCGGCGGACGACCTGGCGCGCCACCACGCGCTGGCCGCCGGCAACCCGTTCCACATGCACCTGGCCGAACAGGTTGCCGAAGTGGACGAGGTCGCCGCCGTCCTCGGCGCGCGGCCTGTCGAATGGATGCTCGACCATTTCGACGCCGGGCCGGACTGCTGCTTCATCCATTGCACCCAGATGCAAGCGCATGAGTCAGCGGGCCTGGCGCATAGCGGCGCCATTGCCGGATTGTGCCCGATTACGGAATCGAACCTTGGTGACGGCATCTTCGACGGCGTGCGCTGGTTCGGTGAAGGCGGTGCCATCGCGATCGGGTCGGATTCCAACATCCGCATCGCGCTGTCGGAAGAGTTGCGCACGCTCGACTATTCCCAGCGCCTGCGCGACCGCTCCCGCGCGGCATTGGCGGCGCCCGGCATCTCGACGGGACGTCGCCTCTTCCAAGCCGTGTGCGAAGGCGGCGCGAAAGCCTCGGGCCGCAATGCCGGCAGCCTGTCGGTGGGAAAACTTGCCGACATGGTTGCGCTCGACGCCGGTGCAATTGACCTTCAGGGGCGCAGCGGCGATAGCCTGATCGACAGCTTCGTCTTCGCGGGCGACGACCGGATGATATCGGATGTGTGGTCCGCGGGCCGGCACGCCGTTTCCGAAGGCCGGCACCATGCGCGCGATGCGATCACCGCCGCCTACAGGAAGGCGGTGCAGGAACTGGGGGACATGATTTGACGACTGGCGGGATCAGCGGCTGGCAGTCGGTCCAGGACGAAGTCCTGCGCCGGATCCATACCCGGCAATGGAAGCCCGGCGACACGATCCCCAACGAGGCGGAGCTTTCGCTGGAATTCGGCTGTGCGCGCGCCACGGTCAACCGGGCGCTCAGGAACCTGGCAGAAATGGGCCTGCTGGACCGCAAGCGGAAGGCCGGAACGCGGGTGGCCCTGCATCCGGTGCGAAAGGCCACGCTCGACATTCCGGTCATCCGCCGCGACATCGAGGCCAAGGGCTTTGCCTACCGCTACTCGCTGATCTCCCGGTCGATGCGCGAACCGCCCATCGATGTCAGGGGCCGGATGCAGACGCGCCAGGGCGACCGGCTTCTCCACATCAAGGCGCTGCACATGGCGAACGGCCGGCCATACGTGTTCGAGAACCGCTGGATCAACCCGAAGGCGGTTCCCCAGGCCCTCGACGTCGATTTCGAGACCAACAGCCCGAACGAATGGCTTGTCGCCAATATCCCCTTCGAAGGCGGCGACATCACATTCTCGGCCAAGACTTCCGGGCAGGAAGACGCCCATGTGCTGGATTGCGGCGAGGGCGAAGGCCTGTTCATCATCGACCGGAGCACATGGTCGGGCGGACAGATCATCACGTCGGTGCGGTTGACCTTCGCGCCGGGCTACAGGATGCACACCGAACTGTGATCCGCCCGCCATGGGCGCGCGCTCGCGGCACGGAAGCGAGGGGCATCCATGGGCGCACCCCAACTGCTCCTGGACCTGCACGAGCAACGACCGATGCCAGCCCGAGAGCGGCCTCATGTTCGGAACCTGGCCACCTCCCCCGGGCACATGCAGGCCGGGCGGAAAGCAAACCTCGCTGCCGGTTCGGCTTGGCGCGCTTGGCTGCGCAAGACGCGCACCGTATAGTGCCGGCCATGGGCTATGTGACGTCGCTCTTCGCGCGCAGGGTGGTCGCCGCGGCGGGCGATGAGGTCGATGCTGCGGCGATGCTGGCCAGTGTCGGCATCGCCGCCGATGCCCCCTGGGATGCCGGGCAGATGGTTCCGGCCGAGCGTTACTATGACATGCTTGAAAGGATCGCCGACCGGATCGACGTGACCGACCTGCCGGTGCGCACGGGAGCCTCCATGCGGCTTGACGAATACGGCGCGCTCGGGCTGGCCTTCAAGGCTGCAACGACGCTCCGGGCGTCCTACGCGCGGGTTGAGCGCTATGCGCGCCTGTGGACCAGCGTCGTCGAATACGAGCTGCGGCCGGTAGCGGGGGGCTCGCTCTTCATCCTGCACCGGGCGGGCGAACGGCGCCTCGGCATGCGGCTGTCCAACGAAGCGACCCTTGCCAGCGCCGTCTCCATCGCAAGGCAGGTCTGCCCGGTGCCGCTCGCACCGGTGGAAGTGCTGGTCCGGCATCCCGCCCCGCGCTCGACAGCCGCGCACGAGGACTGGTTCGGCTGCCCGGTGCGCTTCGGCGCCGAACTCGACGCGATCCGCTATACCGACGAGATGCTGGCCCGGCCCAACATCCTCGGAGACGAGGGTATTTCGCAATACCTCACCACGCATCTCGATGCGGAACTGTCAGAGATCACCCGGCAGCCCGCGCTTGTCTCGGAGGCGAAAGCCGCAATCGCCCAGGCCCTCAGCGAGGGGGCGCCGAAGATGGCCGGGATCGCCCGTGGTCTCGGGCTCAGTGCCCGGTCCTTTCACAGGCGCCTTTCCGAGCACGGAATGAGCTTTCAGGCACTGACGGAGGAAACCCGCCGCGACCTTGCGGAGGGGTTGTTGCGCGACGAGAGGCATTCACTGGCCGAAATCGCGTTTCTCACCGGCTTCTCCGAGCAGAGTGCCTTTACCCGCGCGTTCAAGCGCTGGGTCGGCACGACGCCCGCGACCTATCGCAAGGATATCTCCCGCCGCTGACGGGCGCATTGGCGACAACGGTCAAAAGGCTGGCAATGCCGGTCAATACCGCGACGCATCCCCGCGCCTATCCCTTGGCTGTCGAAACCGAAGCCAGGGAGACAATCCATGAAAGACCAATCGATTCTCGTCATCGGCGCAACCGGCAAGACCGGCCGGCGTGTTGCGAGCCGCCTCGAGGCACAGGGCATTGCCGTGCGCCGCGGCTCGCGCGGCTCCGTCACGCCCTTCGACTGGGAGGCGCCTGAGACCTGGGCGCCAGCCCTGCGCGGAGCCCGTGCGGCCTATGTCACCTACTTTCCCGATCTCGCCTTCCCCGGCGCCGTGGAAAAGCTCGAGTCACTCTGCGAAACGGCCCGCGACGTGGACGTCGAGCACCTCGTCCTGCTCTCCGGCCGCGGCGAGCACCACGCGAAACTGGGCGAAGAGGTGGTACGCAGTTCCGGGATCGGTTTCACCATCGTCCGGGCCGCCTGGTTCGCGCAGAACTTTTCCGAAGGCTACCTGCGCGATGCGGTCCTGGCCGGCGTCCTTCCCATGCCAGGCGGCGATATCGCCGAGCCCATCATCGACATTGACGACATTGCCGATGTCGCCGTCGCGGCGCTGACCGAAGACGGCCACAAGGGCAAGCTCTACGAGGTGACCGGCCCGCGGCTGATGTCCTTCGCGGACATGGCGGGGGAACTCTCGCGGGCCACCGGACGCGAAATCCGCCATATGCCGATCAGCTTCGAGGCGTTCCACGCAACCATCGCCGAGGCAGGCGGCGCCTTCGTCGCCGACGTCTTCACCGCCATTGCCCGCGAGACGCTGGACGGACGCAACGCCTACACCACGGACGGTGTGATGCGGGCTCTCGGCCGCAGCCCCCGCGACTTCTCGGACTTCGCCCGGGCCGCCGCCCGGAACGGCGCCTGGACAAGCGCCGCCTGACGCCACACCATGAAAGGAAAAAACGACATGCGCCCCACCCTGTTCGAAAAGACCGCACTCGGTGTCTCCGGCCTCACCGCGCTCACCATCGGCGCTTTCATCCTGCTGGCACCGCACACCTTCTACGCGGGCTACGGCATCGCGCTCGGCGACGATGCCAGCCTGCTGAGCGAATTGCGTGCACCCGGCGCCGGTCTCGCCGCCTTCGGCCTTCTGATGCTGCTCGGCATCCGGCGGCACTCTGTCCTGCCCATCGCCATGACGGTGGCCCTGACGGTCTTCATTGCCTTTCCGGCCGGGCGGCTGATCGGGCTTGCAGCGGACGGGATGCCGTCCGGCAGCGTCATCGGCGCGCTCGTCGCGGAACTGATCATTGCCGCGCTCTGCCTGGCAGCCTTCCGGCGGCGCCTTTGGGAGCCGGCAGCCGGCCTCTCGCCACCACAGCCCGCCCGCTGATCTTGCAGCGGCGGCGTGGCGCCTGACGACCCGCCGCCGCCCCAAACCAAGGAACCTTCCCCATGTCCCCCACTCTCTTCTACCTCGCCCACTTCGCCGTCCTCGCCTATGCGCTGGTGGGTGGCGTCTTTCTCGCCTTCTCGGATTTCATCATGCGCGCCCTGTCAGTGACCAGCGGCCAGGGTGGCGCGGAGGCGATGCAGGCCATCAACCGCGAGGTGTACCGCTGGGTCTTCATGGTTCTCTTCCTCGGAATGGCGCCGGTATCGCTGCTGATCGCGGCCTATGGTGCAATCGTCGTCGGGCAGGGGCCGGGAACGATGATGATACTGGCTGGCCTGACCTATCTTGTCGGATGCTTCGGGGTCACGGTTTTCTTCAACGTGCCGATGAACGAGGCCCTGGCCGGCATGGAGGCTTCCGCGGATGCAGCGCTGGACTACTGGAACCGCACCTATCTGCCCCGCTGGACCTTCTGGAATACGGTCCGCGCCGCCGCCTGCGCACTGTCTGCAGCCCTGCTGCTTTTCTCGCTCACCTGGGCGGCACAGTCGCAGGCACAGGCGGCATGATCGTTCACAACCCGAAGCCCGTTCGGAAGCGGCCCGAAAGAACAGGTCGGTGCAGACCGCCGTGAGCGCCAGCGATCCAGTCACTCATTCGCAGTGCGAGGACTTCTCGGGCATTCCGGGATCTGCTGCAAGTGATTGAAAGAAATGGCGCACCCGAAAGGATTCGAACCTCTGACCCCCAGATTCGTAGTCTGGTGCTCTATCCAGCTGAGCTACGGGTGCGCATTTGCCAAACCGGCAACCGGCGGAACCGGTCAGTGCCGACCGCCGTGGGCAGGTACCTAGCGAGTGTTGCGGACAATTGCAAGCACCCCGCATGACAAATTTGCGAAACCGCCAACGCGCAGGCGTCAGCCGGCCTGGCGGCGGTGGCGGCCGCGCATGCTGTCCAGGTCGACGGGCTGATCGGGTATGGAAATGGCAAACTCGGTGTGACCGCCGCGGCTTTCGACCAGTTCCAGCGTGCCTCCATGGGCGCGCACCAGTTCCAGGGCGATGGCGAGGCCGAGACCGGTGCCGCCGCTGCGCGCGGAGCCCTTGAAGGCGGCGAACAGGTTGTCGCGCGCCTTCTTCGGCAGGCCCGGTCCGGTGTCGACGATGCGGATGACGGCAACCGCCCCTTCGCGACAGGCCGTGACGCTGAGCCGCTTGACGATGGCCGCGTCGGCATCGCCATGGAGCGCCTGCACCGCGTTGCGGCAAAGATTGGCAAGGACGCGGAACATCTGCTCGGCGTCGCAATCCACCTCGAGCGCCTCGTCGACCCCGTTCTCGAAACGGATGGCTGCCCCGCCATCGACGGGCAGGATGGCTTGAACGTCTTCGACAAGCTGGCGCAGCAGGACCTTGCGCCGGACCGGAGGCGCTTCCTGCGCACGGCCGTATTCCAGCACGGATTGCGAATAGGTGACGGCACGGTCGAGCGTGCGCACGAGGCGCGGCGCGAAGGCCTGGATCTTGGGATCGGTGGCGGTCGTCAACCGGTCGGACATGAGCTGGGCAGCGCCCAGGATATTGCGCATGTCATGGTTGATCTTGGAGACGGCGAGGCCGAGATCGGCCAGGCGCTTGCGCTCTCCCAGCGTCTTCTGCAGTTCCGCCTGCATGGCGGCGAGTTCGCGCGTGGCGATGCCCAGTTCGTCGCGGCGGTTCTCCGGGCGGATGATGCGGGCCGGATTGTCCGGCTCGGCGGCGAAAGCCAGCATCGAGCGCGTCATGGAGCGGACCGGACGGATCATGACGCGGTTGATCACCGCGAAGACGAGGACCGCCGTCAGAACGGAGATGAACAGGGACAAGAGGACGATGTTGCGCGTGTAGACCAGCAATTCGTCGCGCAATCCTGCATCCGGCAGCACGATCTCGAAGTCCTGCGCCGTGGCGCCGACCCGGCCATGGATGCGCAGCATGCGGTCGCCGCCGGAGACCAGCGTCGACAGCGCGGCCATGATGGAGCCGAGCGGATCGATGGCAGCGGAAACGTCGATGTGCTCGTCGACCATGGGAACATGGCCGGCAGAGACGAGCATGCGCGACATGCCGTCCTCGCGCACCGCGATGTGCAAGGCGCCGGTGGCGGCGATGATGTCCTCACGCAGCGCCTCGGCGGTCTCCTCGGAATGCTCTCCCATCAGGAACAGGCCGGCCACGGCGGCCGTGTTGAGCTTGTCCTCGGCCCATCGCAGCCGGAAATTCGCGGCCGAGGGGGGAAAGATGAGCGTTTCGGCAATCAGCACGAAGACGGCCGTCAGCACGAGCAGCTTGACCGACAGCCCGCGGCCGAGCGGCACGCTGGCAACGGGATCGTCGATCCCGGCGGACAGATCCCCGTCAGTGTCCCTTGCGCTCATGGCCTCTCCGCGTTCCCGCGTCACCCGAACATCCGCAGAAAGCCGATCAGCCTGCGAACCCAGGGATTGCGCGTCGAAGCGGAATAATAGGAGACCGCGGCCCGTTTTCCAATTTCACTCATGGTCGGATAGGGCGGCACGTAGCCGGCGATGTCGCGCACGGTCATGCCCTTCGACAGGGCCAGCGCCCAGAGGTTGATCATCTCGCCGGCATGGGCGCCGGCAATGGTGGCGCCGAGAATGCGTCCCTTGCGGCCGGTCACCACCTTGATGAGCCCTTCGGTCCTGTGCTCGGCCTGGGCCCGGTCGTTCTCGGCATAGGGCCAGCGCAGGACGGATATGCGGCCGTGGCGCTCGCGCGCGGCATCCTCGGTCAGGCCGACATGGGCGAGTTCGGGATCGGTGTAGGTGACCCACGGGATGATGCCGTCATTGGCACGCGCAGGCAGGCGGAACAGCAGCGGGCGCAACACCAGGCCGGCGTGATAACCCGCCACATGAGTGAACTGCAGCCCGCCGGCGACATCGCCAATGGCATAGACGCGGCGATTGGTGGTTCGCAATTTCTCCGTCACCTTGATGCCGCGCCGGTCATGGACGATGCCGGCCTTGTCGAGGTCCAGCCCGTCGACGTTGACGGCCCTGCCGGCGGCGACAAGCAGATGGGTGCCGTCGATCACGGCCGGCCCGTCCGGCGCCTCGACATGGACGCGGACACCGGCCTTGCCGCGGGCTTCCACCCGCGTCACCTTCGTCTTCTCGCGGATGTCCACGCCCTCGGCGGCCAACCGGCGCAGCACCACGGCAGCCAGTTCGGGATCGTCCTTGCCGAGCGCCCGGGCCGCTTCGAGAACGGTCACGTCAGAGCCGAGCCGGCGGTGGGCCTGCGCCATTTCCATGCCGATGGGCCCACCGCCGATGATGACAAGATGACCGGGCTTGCGGGTCTGCTCGAAAAGCGTCTCGTTGGTGAGATAGTCGACCGTATCGAGACCGGGGATCGGCGGCACGAGCGGCGAGGACCCGGTGGCAATGACGAAGCGGCGGGCGCGGACCTCCACGTCCCCGGCCACCACAGTCCGCTTGTCCGTGAAGCGGCCATGGGCCTGGATGACCCGGACGCCCAGCGCGGTGAACCGCTCGACGCTGTCATTGGGCGCGATCGCGTCGATGACGCCGTGCACATGACGGTTGACCTGGCCGAAATTGACCTGCGGATCGACATCGGCGATGCCGAAGCGGGATGCATGGCGCATGGCCTCGGCCTGCTTGGCAGCGGCAAGCAATGCCTTGGACGGCACGCAGCCGTAATTGAGGCAGTCGCCGCCCATCCTGCCTTTCTCGATCAGCACCACCTCGACGCCAAAGGCCGCCGCGGCGGCCGCGACGGTCAGTCCGCCGGAGCCGCCGCCGATGACGCAGATATCCGGGGTCAGCACCTCACCCATTTGCATGTCCCTCCGTATGCCGCTCAGTCGCGGCGCATGCGCGCGCGGCCGCCACGCCACTTGCGGATTATGGTCGGAATGATCGCAACGACCGCCAGCGCGACGAAGGCGATGGTGATTTCCGGTGTCACGAGGTCTTTCAGCGCGATCGCGCCGCCTTCCCTTTCGGCCGCATCGAGCACGGAGCCGATCCCCTGCCCCAGCCAGGCATAGGCAAAGCAGCCGGGCAGGATGCCGATGAACGTGGCGGCGACATAGGTGCGCAGCTTCACGCCGAACAAAGCGGGTGCGATGTTGATCACGAAAAAGGGGAAGAACGGCGCCAGGCGCAGCACGAGAAGATAGCTGAAGGCATCCTCGCGGAAGCCGTCGGCCAGGCGGGCGGCCAGACCGCCCACCTTTTCGCGCAGGAAATCGCCGAACGCGCTGCGGGCGGCCAGGAACAGGATGGAGGCGCCGGCCGTGGCGCCAAAGGCCACGGCGATGCCCGCCACCCACCAGCCGAACAGGAAGCCGCCGAAGATCGTGAGCACGGAGGCCGCCGGAAAGGAGAAGGCGACGGCAAGCGCGTAGAGGACAACGAAGCCCGCCAGCGCCGCGGCATAGTTGGCGGAGACATATGCGGTCAGCGCCTCACGCTGGCTGGCCAGGAAGTCGAGAGAGAAATACTGGTGCCAGCCCATCATGTAGCCGAAGGCCAGACCGGCCGCGATCACGGCGATCGGCCCGAACCTCCTGACGGCGTTCGGCTTGCCGGATGCCGCTTTCCCCATGCCGGAACCGTCCTCCAAAGCGTGTGTTTCCATCATGCTGCACCAATAACGTTAACAAGTTTTCCGCCACCACCGGGTGGCGCTTCTTTTCAACAGATGACCGCCCCGGCACAACGTTGCAACCGCATGACGCCGGTTCTCACCGCCAATTGACGCGTTTGACCGGCGTTCTCACCGCGGCGTGACCGGCCGGTGACGCCTTTTCCCGGCGCCGGAACGGCCGCACGCGATTGACATTTGCCGCCGCTTGTCCCTATAAGCCGCGCGACGTCCGGGCTACATGTCCGGGTGCGGTTCGCCGTGCCCTGCAAATCCCCGGTCCAATCGCTCCTGAACCCGTTCAGATCCAAGAAGGGCCGCACTCCGCGGTATTGAAACAAATGAAGCGCACCTATCAACCCTCCAAGCTCGTCCGCAAGCGCCGTCATGGCTTCCGCGCACGCATGGCCACCAAGGGTGGCCGCAAGGTCATCGCCGCCCGCCGCGCCCGCGGCCGCGCGCGCCTCAGCGCCTGACCGGGCGCCGGGGGCCGGGCCGGTGACTGACCGGCAAGACGAACCGAGGCCCGGACGACTGACCAAACGGGCCGAATTCCTGGCCGTCCGCCGTGGCGAGAAGCGACGCGGGCGGTTTTTCCTGCTTGAGGTGGCCGACCGTGGCGACGGCGGGCTGCCGCGCGCCGGCTTCACGGTGACGACGAAGCAGGGCAATGCGGTGGAACGCAACCGCATCCGGCGGCGACTGAAGGAAGCCCTGCGGCTCAAGGGACGCATGGCAATGCAGCCGGGACATGACTATGTGATCGTCGGGCGCAGGGATTGCCTGAGCGCCCCCTTCACGGACCTGAGCGACGAACTCGCGCGGCGAATAGGCGGACAACGTTTCCATGGAAAATAATCGCAACTTCTTCCTGACGATCGCCCTTTCGGTGGTCATCCTGACCTTGTGGCAGGTGTTCTACATGAACCCGCGCATCGAGGCCCAGCGCGAGACGGCGCGCATCCAGGCAGAAGAACAGGCCAGCCGCCAGGCAGCCCAGACACCGGGCACCGGGCAGGCCGGAACCGATGGCGCGGGACTGCCGCAAGCCGGCTCCCAGGGCAGCGTGCCCGGCACCACCGCGCCGGCGCAGGCGCCCGAGGCGGTGCGCGTTCCGATCGACACGCCTTCGCTCTCGGGCTCGATCAACACGGTCGGCGCACGGCTCGACCAACTGGTCCTGAAGGACTACCGCGTGACGGTGGAGCCCGATTCCGACAAGATCCAGCTTCTCCATCCCTCCTCCGCCGAACTCGGCTATTTCGCGGAACTCGGCTATGCGGGTAACGAGGCGACCGGCGCGGTGCCCGGACCCGACACGGTCTGGTCCGTGGAAGGCGAACCTGTCCTTTCGCCCGGCAACCCGGTGACGCTTACCTTCACCAACGAGAAGGGCCTGACCTTCCGGCGCAGCTTCGCGGTCGACGAACACTACATGTTCACCGTCGAGGACACGATCACCAATGCCACCGGCGCACCCGTTTCGCTGCCGTCCTATGGCCGCGTGACACGCTTCAACAAGCCGGTGACGCAGGCTGTCTACGTGCTGCACGAGGGCCTGATCGGCGTGACCGGCGAGGAAGGCCTTCAGGAAATCGACTATTCGGAGATCGAGGAAGACAAGCGCGTGGTTCCGGGCAAGTCGACGAACGGCTGGCTCGGCATGACCGACAAGTACTGGGCGGTGACGCTGATCCCGCAGTCGGGCATGACCTTCCAGCCGCGTTTCGCCTATTTCGACGACGGCCGGACGCGCTACCAGGCCGACTATCTGACCGACCCCGTGGAGGTGGCCGACGGCGCCTCCGCCAACCTGAAGACGCAGATCTTCGCCGGCGCCAAGGAGGTCAACGAGATCAACGCCTACATGGAGCAGTACCAGATCCGCGAGTTCGACCTGATGATCGACTGGGGCTGGTTCTACTTCATCACCAAGCCGATGTTCTGGCTGATCGACCATCTCTACAAGCTGCTCGGCAATTTCGGCCTCGCCATCCTGGCCACCACCGTTGTCGTCAAGGCAGTCTTCTTCCCGCTGGCCAACAAGTCCTACGTCTCCATGGCCAAGATGAAGACGGTGCAGCCGAAAATGATGGAAATCCGCGACAAGTATGCGGACGACAAGATGCGCCAGCAGCAGGAGATGATGGAGCTCTACAAGCGCGAGAAGATCAACCCGATCGCCGGATGCTGGCCGATCCTGCTGCAGATCCCGGTGTTCTTCGCGCTCTACAAGGTGCTCTATGTCACCATCGAGATGCGGCACGCCCCGTTCTACGGTTGGATCAACGACCTGGCGGCACCGGATCCGACGTCGATCTTCAACCTTTTCGGCCTGCTGCCCTATGACGTGCCGTCCTTCCTTATGATCGGCGTCTGGCCGCTCATCATGGGTGTGACCATGTTCCTGCAGATGCGCATGAACCCGACGCCGCCGGACCCGACCCAGGCGATGATCTTCACCTGGATGCCGGTGGTCTTCACCTTCATGATGGCCGCCTTCCCGGCCGGTCTCATCATCTACTGGGCCTGGAACAACCTGCTTTCCATCATCCAGCAGGCGGTGATCATGAAGCGCCAGGGCGCGCGGATCGAGCTTTGGGACAATCTCAAGGGCCTGTTCACGAAGAACAAGCCGGCGGAATAGCGGAAGCTGTACAAGACGATGAACGGCCGGGTGACCCCCGGCCGTTTTGCTTTCCGGCCCCGTCCCGGCTAGAACACGCAGAACGCCGAAACCAGGAGTGCGCCACGATGGTCAACTGAACTCCGGCCGCCTGCGCCATGGATGCGCCGACGGACCGACACATCCGCACAGGCACCTCATGCCCGCCAAGGAGTTCAGCCATGCACGGCCCTTCCCCCGATACCCTGTATCCGCTCGCCGGTTTCCCCCGCACCGTCTTCCTGAAGAACGTCATCACCCGGCCCAACATCGTTGTCGGCGACTACACCTATTTCGACGACCCGGACGGGGCGGAGCGCTTCGAGGAGCGCAACGTCCTGCACCATTACGACTTTCTCGGCGACCGCCTGGTCTTCGGCCGCTTCACGGCCATCGCCAGCGGCGTCCGCTTCATCATGAACGGGGCGAACCACGCCATGGGCGGCTTTTCCACATTCCCGTTCAACATCTTCGGCAACGGCTGGGAAGAAGGCTTCGACACGGCCACATGGCTGGAGCAGTCGAAGGGCGACACCGTGGTCGGCAATGATGTCTGGATCGGCATGGACAGCCTGATCATGCCGGGCGTGACCATCGGCGACGGCGCAATCGTCGCGACCGGCTCCGTGGTGACATCGGACGTGGCGCCCTACACGATCGCGGGCGGCAATCCGGCACGGACCGTCCGCCAGCGTTTCGATGACGACACCGTTGCCGCGCTCCTGTCGATAGCATGGTGGAACTGGGACGCGGCGCGGATCACCGCGAACCTGGACGCCATTCGCGGCGCCGACATCGACCGGTTGCGGAAAGCTGCGCCACCCGCCGGCGGTGCTTCGTGAGCCAGCGGCCGGGTCGCGCCGTCCTTGGTCAGTTGTTTACCTTTGCGACACCATAATCGGGTTCCGCAACCGTTCGCACGAGGGAGCTACCGCCGTGGCGCACCGCCTGTCACTCGCCCTGCTTGTCCTAGCCCTGCACACGGGGCTCGCGCCGGGCGTGGCGCATGGCGAGGGCAGTATCGTCACACTGGGGAGCGATGCACGGCCCGAAGCCGGCAGCATCGAGGAAGCCGGGCCGGTTCCGGGCACCGGGAACCCGCCCGAAGGCGGTCAGGACAATGATGCCGAACCGGAGAAATCCGTCCTCGACATCCTCGCCGGCGATCCGCGCTTTTCGCTGTTCCGCACGCTGGTCGACATGGCCGGCCCCCCGGACATCTTCACCGAGGGCGGCCCCATGACCGTCTTCGTGCCCACCGATACCGTTCTCGCTCCGGCCTTCGAGGCCTTCATGGCCGGAGCGGAGGGCGAAGCCTACGAGGCACGCCTGCGCAAGCTGGTCCTGGCCCATGTGCTTGATGCCCAGTTCACGCTCGACGACATGGTGGCCAACATCACCAGCACCCGGCGCCAGCGGGAGAACCTAGCCACGGCCAGCCGGGACAACATCACGCTGATGATCGTGGACGAACGGGTGCACATCTATGACGAAAGCGCGCAGGTGACGCCGTTTTCGCTGGTGGAGGAAGCGCGCGACGGCATTGTCTATGTCCTTGAAGGTGCAATGCTGCGTCCTCGCTGAGAGGCAATGGCCGGTTCGCGCTTGACTTCCACGCGCCAAACGCCGATGCGAAAGCCATGACCGACGCGATCCCCGACGAAACCCGCACCCTTTTCGCCCGGCCCTGGGTTTTCATCCGGGGTGTGCCGGCGATGAAGTTCCTGCCGCCCGAAGGCCCGCCGGAGATCGCCTTCGCGGGCCGTTCGAATGTCGGGAAGTCCTCGCTCATCAATGCGCTGATCGGGCAAAAGGGGCTTGCCCGCACCTCCAACACGCCCGGCCGCACCCAGGAACTCAACTATTTCGTGCCCGACGGCTTTTCCGGCGCCAAGGACGACCTGCCGCCGCTGGCCCTGGTCGACATGCCGGGCTACGGCTTCGCCCAGGCGCCCAAGGACATGGTGGACCGCTGGACCAAGCTGGTTTTCGACTATCTGCGCGGACGGGTGACCCTGAAGCGCGTCTATGTGCTGATCGACGCGCGCCACGGCATCAAGAAGATCGACGACGAGGTGCTGGACCTGCTCGACAAGGCCGCCGTTTCCTACCAGATCGTGCTGACCAAGACCGACAAGATCGGCGAGAAGGCCGTGCCGCACCTGATGGCCGACACGCTGTCGCGGATATCGAAGCGTCCGGCGGCCTTTCCGGTGGTGCTCGCCACGTCCTCGGAAAAGAACCGGGGCCTGGACGAGTTGCGCCAGGCCATCGTCACCGCGACGGCCGGCTGACAGCCTCTCCCGGCGCGGCGGGAAGACGGACGGTAACCTCGAAACCGCCCTGCTCCAGGTTGGCGAACCGGGGACGGGTCCCGTAGGCCGACAGGATATCGCTGACAATGGCAAGGCCCAGACCGGCGGAGCCGCCGCGTTCGTCGTCACGCATGCCGCGCGCGGCGAGACGCCGCTGCTCTCCGGCGGGGACGCCCGGCCCGTCATCGGTTATGGTCAACACGACCTGGCCGCCGTCCCGGACCACCGACAGGCCGACCCTTGCGCGCGCATGGCGGGCTGCGTTTTCCAGCAGGTTTCCGAGAATGTCGTTCAGGTCATCGGCCTCGATGGCCGCCGCCAATCCTTCATCGCCATCCAGCCGGAAGTCCGCGGCCTCGCCATGGGGCGTGCGCGCCAGGATGCGCATGATGGCAGCGGCAGCCGGAATGACGGCGATCGGACGCGCCATGCCCGGCCTGTTGCGCAGCCGCGAGCGCGCGAGTTCCCGCTCGACGGTGCGCTGCATGCGTTGGGCGACATCCTCGACAGAGGCGGCGATTTCCATCTGCCCCGCCGCTCGCAGCGACGCGATGTCGGCGGCCAGCGCCGTCAGCGGCGTCTTGAGGCCATGGGCGAGATCGGCCGCGCGGTCGCGGGCACGGCGCATGTCCTGCTCCTGGCGTTCCAGAAGGCCGTTCAGTTCCTCGACAAGCGGCGAGACCTCCAGCGGCACTTCGGCCTCCAGACGCCTCGACCGGCCCTGACGGATGTTCTGCACGGCGATGCGCATGGCGCCAAGCGGCTTCAATCCGGCGCTCACCTGGGCCCAGCCGCCGGCCAGCAGAACCAGGGCGAGCAGTCCCAGCGCAGGCAGGAGATCGCGGTTGAAGCCGGCGGTGAGCGCCATGGCACCGGCGCGGTCAATGGCCGCGGAGATGCGCAGGAGCCGTGCCTCCCCTTCACCGCTTTCGATGCGGTAGAGCGCCTCGCGCAGCATCAGGTCCGCGCCATCGGGGCCGACGATGGAATGCTGGTGCGTTTCGCCCTGAACGAGCCTGTCGTCCGGCAAGGCAAGGCTGCTGTCCCACAGGGAGGGCGAGCGCAACAGCGTTGCGCCATCGGCGTTGCTGACCTGCCAATAGAGGCCGGAGAAGATGTCGGCGAAACGCGGGTCCTGCGGCTCCTGACGCAATACGAGGCGGCCTGCCGCCTCGTTTGTCAGGTTTCCCGCGATGTCGGCGATGACCGCATCGAGTTCCTGCGCATTGCCGCGTTCGACATGGCGGGTGAACAGGGCAGAGAGGCCCAGGCCGGCCAGCGCCAGCGCCGCAAGGATACCCACAACGGCCAGCGCGAACAGCCTCAGCCGGATCGAGCGCGCCGCCTTCATGCGCCGTCCACGATGTATCCGAATCCGCGCCGCGTTTCGATAAGTCCGGTCCCGAGCTTGCGGCGGACACGGCCGACAAGCACCTCGACCGCATTGGACTCCCGCTCGTAGTGCTCGGCCTGCAGATGCTCGGCAAGCTCCTGCTGGCCCACCACGCGGCCGGCATGATGCATCAGGTAGGAGACGAGCCTGTATTCCTGCGGGGTCAGCGCCACGGGCACGCCGGCCTTCGTGACGCGCATCTGGCGGGTGTCGAGGATGACGTCCCCCGCGGCGATGACCGGATGAGCCTGCCCGGCGGACCGGCGCAGGATCGCGCGCAGGCGCGCCGACAGTTCCTCCATCTCGAAGGGTTTGGGCAGGTAGTCGTCGGCCCCCGCATCGATACCCTCGACACGGTCTGTCCAGCTTCCACGCGCCGTCAGGACCAGAACGGGCATGGTCCGGCCACCGGCACGCCAGCGCTTGAGAACCGACAGGCCGTCCATGGTGGGCAGGCCGAGGTCGAGAATGACCGCCGCGTAGTCCTCGGTATCGCCGAGGAACCAGGCCTCCTCGCCATCCCGCTCGATCTCGACCAGGTAGCCCTGGGCGTCAAGCACCGCCTTCACCGCGCCCGCGATCTTCGGGTCATCCTCAACCAGCAGGATCCGCATTTCAGTCGTCATCCGTTTCCTGGCCCAGGAACCGGCCGGTCCGGGCATCGAATTCGACCTCGATGACACGGCCGGAGGGCTCCAGCACATAGAATTCATAGACGGGCGGGTTGTCATCCTCGAATTCGATCTCGAGGACCTTTCCGGGGAAGCGGGCGTGAAGGATCTTGAGTATGTCGGCCAGCGGCAGGAGTTCACCTTCCTGCCGCCGCTCCGCCGCGCGCTCATGGCGTGCGGAGCGGTCGTCATCGTCGGAACGGCCGCCCTTCCTGTCGGCGAGCGCCGGCGCAGCCGCGAGGAGGGCGCAAAGCAGGCCGGCAATGAGAATTCGAAACGCGCGCATGTGTCCTTCCTGCAACCAGGCGAATTACAAATCGCTGAACGCCCCGATCAGCGCCCTGTCACGCGGAGCCTGCGAAAAAGGCATCACCGCAACAACGGTGCATGTCAAACGAAAGAAAGGAATTGTCCCATGCGCATTCTCCTCACCGCTCTCGCCCTTTCCGCCACGGCCGCCGCCATCCAGCCGGCGCTTGCCTCCGACGACGACAACCGGTGCGGCAACGCGCCCGTCGCCCAGTGGATGAGCGAGGACGCCGTCAAGGCCAAGGCAGCCGGGATGGGCTATGACGTCCGCTCCGTGAAGGTCGATGACGGCTGCTACGAAGCCTATGCGATGGACAAGCAGGGCCGTCGCGTCGAGGTGTATTTCCATCCGGTCAGCGGTGATGTCGTCCGCGTCAAGCAGGACGACTGACCGCAGGGGCAGCGCGGATTTTCCGCCGCGTTTCCGCGCTGCCCACCCCCGATCCGCGGCCTGACGGACGAAAACCATGACCTCCACCCTGACTACCGACACGATGAACAGCCAGCCGCCGTCCCGCGCAAGAACCGTCAAGGTCTGGGACCCGTTCGTGCGCATCTTTCACTGGATGCTCGTGGCTGGTTTCGCGGCCGCCTGGATTACCGGAGACGAATTCGGCAAGCTTCACGAGCAGGTCGGCTATGCCATTATCGGCCTGATCACGGCACGGATCGTCTGGGGCTTTGTCGGTACACGGCATGCCCGCTTTTCAAGCTTCGCCTTCGGTCCCCGCAAGGTGCTCGCCTTCCTGCGCCAGAGCGTGAGCCTCAGCGCGCCGCGCCACCTCGGACACAATCCGGCGGGCGGCGCCATGGTCTTCCTCCTCCTGGCGATGATCGCGGCCATCTGCGCATCCGGATACGCGATGACGACCGATACCTTCTGGGGCGTCGAATGGGTCGAGGAGGTTCACGAAGCAGCAGTCTGGATCACGACCGGCCTGGTCGTCCTGCATGTGGCCGGCGTGATCCTGGCCTCGGTGGAGCATGGCGAGAACCTCGTGCGCGCCATGATCACGGGGCGCAAGCGCGCGGAGGACTGAACCCCCTTGCAACGCGCGCCCGCAGCCGGCCGCCATCCGCCTTTCAGCGGGTGGCGGCCGGTTCACTTGGGGCGCAGGGAAATGTGTCGACGGTCAGGCCGCCTTGTCGTCCGGCACGAAATCGAGCGCGATTCCATTGATGCAGTAACGCAGGCCCGTCGGCTGGGGACCGTCATCAAAGACGTGGCCCTGGTGGCCACCGCAACGGCGGCAGTGCACCTCGGTCCGCGGCAGGAAAAGCTTGTAGTCGGTCTTCGTGCCGATGGCGTTTTCCAGCGGTTCCCAGAAGCTCGGCCATCCGGTGCGGCTGTCGTATTTCGTTTCTGAGGAAAACAGCGGCAGGTCGCAGCCGGCACAGGTGTAGGTGCCCTTGCGCTTTTCGGCCAGCAGGTCGGAGGTAAAGGCGCGCTCGGTGGCTTCCTCGCGAAGCACGGCGTATTCGTCTTCGGTCAGGCGTTCGCGCCACTCGGCCTCGCTGAGCGATATCTCGAACTCCCCGTTTGCCGCCATGCTTTCGCGGCGGCCGAACAGGGACGCGCCACCCAATACGGCAATGGCGGCCGCTCCGGTCAGAAGTTTGCGGCGGTTCGTCATGTCCTCTTCTCCCGATACGTCGGTGGGTATCTGCCAATGTAAGGCTGTTGCCCGCGCCTGGCCAATCAATCGGCTGCGATCAACGGTCACGGGGCGGGCAACAGTTCGTGATCGGGCGGCACCATCGGGAAGGACGCAAGCCGCGCCGCCCGTCACGCCCGCCGCCCGTTACGAGGCCGGCAGGAGCACGGTGTCGATGACGTGGATCACGCCGTTGGACTGCTTCACGTCGGCGGTGGTCACGGTCGCGACATTGCCCTGGCCGTCCTCGATCATGATCTTGCCGTCCTTTTCCATCGCGGTGAACTCGCAACCGCCGACGGTCTTGACCGGATGCATGCCGCCATCGTCGGCCACCATCTTTTCGATGGCATCGGACATGGCATTGGCGGAGACCACGTGGCAGGTCAGGATCTTCGCCAGCCGGTCCTTGTTCTCCGGCTTGAGCAGGGTTTCCACCGTGCCGTCGGGCAACTTGTCAAATGCGGCATTGGTCGGCGCGAAGACGGTGAAGGGGCCCTCGCCCTGCAGCGTGTCCACGAGGCCGGCCGCCTTCACCGCGGCCACCAGCGTGGTGTGATCCTTCGAATTGACGGCGTTCTCGACGATGTTCTTGTTCTCGTACATCGGCGCACCGCCGACCATCGGGTTTGCCGCCCAGGCTGCGGTTGCAAGCGCAACGGTTCCGGCCAGGGCGATTGCGATGGACTTGGTCTTCATGTCTCTTCTCCCACTGAAGGTGATCGTTGGCGACGCTCGTCCTTGCGAGGTCATCAGCAGTCACGACCGCCCGTGGAAAGAAGTTTCAGCGAAAACGAAAAAAGTTCAGATGCCGCGCAATTCGCCCAGGGCCAGCACGGCGCCGGTGGGTGCGCCGGTGGGCGAGCCGCCGACAGGTTCGTCGGAGATGGCGAGCGTCGCGCCCCCGGAAAGGCGGGACGCCAGCGAGGGCGGCAGGGTGATGCGCGCTGGCCCGCTATCGGGCAGAAGACCGAGCGAGCGCGGTGCGTTGCCACCCTCGATCAGCCAGAGTTCGAAATCGCGGCCGGCGGCGGGTTCGCCGGCCAGGCGGGTCAGGTCGATGCTGCCGGTTCCGGCCTGATAGAGTGCCACATAACGCACGGGCGAGGCATCGGCCTGCATGGCGGCAACATAGCGGGCGGGTCCGGGCTCTGGCTCGACGAAGAAGGGCAGGATGAAGATCACCGCCAGGCTGGCCAGCGCGGCGACCGCCAGACCGCGCCAGAAGGCGAGGCTGTTCCATAGCGAGGGCTTTCGTGAAGATGCGGTTGCGGCGGCGAACAGGCGGCGGTCGATCGCAGCCTTGGCCGAGGCCGGCGGCGGCACATGCGCGTAGTCCGCGTTGAGCGGCGAAAGCGTCCGCTCCCATTCCCCGACCAGCGCCCGGAACCCGGCATCGGCTTCAATCCGCGCGGCTACATCCTTTCGCGCCTCGGCGGGCAGGACGCCGAGCACGTATTCGGCGGCGAGCAGCGCATCGCCACCGTCATCCATCCTGTGCTCGTCTGCGCCGTTCATCGTTCCAGGCACTCTTTCAGTTTCATGAGGCTGCGGCGCAGCCAGGTTCGCATCGTGTTGAGCGGCACGCCATGGCGTTCGGCCAGTTCATCATAGGAATAGCCCATGACATAGGCCGAACGCACGGCCTCGGCCCGCGCCTCCTCCAGTTCCTCCATGCAGGCGTCGATCCGCCGTCCTTCGCTCGCTGCCACTGCCAGGCGCTCCGGCCCGGGCGCTTCGTCGGCAAGGTCAACAACCTCCTCCACGGGACGGGACGGCGCCTTGCGGGCGCGCAGCCTGTCGATGCAGTGATTGCGGGCGATCGCCGCGAGCCATGCGATGGGGCTGTGAGCGGAAACGGCGAAAAGGTGCGCCTTCATCCAGATCCGGACATAGATTTCCTGCAGCGCGTCCTCCGCCTCGCCCCTGTCGTTCAAGACACGAAGGCAGATGCCGAAAAGTTTCGGGCTTGTCGCGGCATAGAGCCGGTCGAAGGCGCTCCGGTCCTTCAGGCCGGTCCTGACGATGAGTTCGGAGATGCCATCTTCCAGACCGTCCATGCCTTGAGGATAGCGCGCAGCCCCCTGCCCGACAATGGCGGCGCGATTGCGGGCCGCCGGCAATCGCGCTATCAGGCACGCACCAAGTTTCCCGCCTGCAAGGACCACGAACGCCATGGCCGACGAACCCGACCTCACTCCCGCAGAAACCCAGGCCCGCCTCCTCTCCCAGGCCCTGCCCTTCATGCAGCGCTACGAGAACAAGACGGTGGTGGTGAAATATGGCGGCCATGCCATGGGCAATGCCGCGCTCGGCCAGGCCTTTGCCCGCGACATCGCGCTTCTCAAGCAATCCGGCGTCAACCCGATCGTGGTGCATGGCGGCGGCCCGCAGATCGGCGCCATGCTGACCAAGATGGGCATCGAGTCCAAGTTCGAGGGCGGCCTGCGCGTCACCGACGAGAAGACGGTGGAGATCGTGGAGATGGTGCTGGCCGGCTCCATCAACAAGGACATCGTGCGCATGATCAATGCCGAGGGCGAGTGGGCCATCGGCCTGTGCGGCAAGGACGGCAACATGGTTTTCGCCGAGAAGGCCAGCAAGACCGTGCGCGATCCCGACAGCAATATCGAGCGCATCCTCGACCTGGGCTTCGTGGGCGAGCCGGCCGAGGTGGACCGGACCCTGCTCGACCTGCTGGCGCGCTCGGAAATGATCCCCGTCATCGCGCCTGTCGCTCCGGGCCGCGACGGGCATACCTACAACATCAATGCCGACACGTTCGCCGGCGCCATCGCCGGCGCGGTGGAGGCCACGCGCCTCCTGTTCCTGACCGACGTGCCGGGCGTTCTCGACAAGTCCGGCAAGCTGATCGACGAACTGACGGTGGCGGATGCGCGCGCGCTGATCGCCGACGGCACGATTTCCGGCGGCATGATCCCCAAGGTCGAGACCTGCATCGAGGCCATCGAACGCGGCGTGCAGGGTGTGGTCATCCTGAACGGCAAGACGGCCCATGCGGTGCTGCTGGAACTCTTCACCGAGCATGGCGCGGGCACGCTGATCGTCCCCTGAGGCAAAAGCGGACCATCGTGCGACGGAGGCCGGGGCGACCCGGCCTTTTTTCTTGCCCATCGGAAATAGTTTGCTACCATAACAATTACACGGACGCAGGGAGAGCGTCCGTTTCCGCCACAGTGGCGGGGCTGACGACCGGCTGACCGGTCCGGCTCAATTCGGGAGGAACCGCAATGAAGACCATTCGCATGGCCGTGCTTTCGGCCGCCACCGCCCTTTCCGCATGGACCTCGGCCCAGGCCGCCGAGGTGGAACTGCGGCTTTCGCACTGGGTGCCGGCCACTCATCCGATCCAGACGCTGGGCATCGAGCCCTGGGCCAAGTCCATCGAGGAAGCATCCGAAGGGCGCATCAAGATCACCATCTTCCCGGCCCAGCAGCTTGGCGCGGCGCCGGACCACTACGACATGGCGCGCGACGGCATCGTCGACCTGTCCTACACCAATCCGGGCTACCAGGCCGGCCGTTTCCCGCTCTACAGCCTCGTCGAAATCCCCTTTCACATGAACAACGCCCAGCGTGGCGCCGTGGCCATGCACGAATGGTATGCGCCGATCGCCAAGACGGAAATGGCGGACGTGATGTTCTGCGTCGCCAATCCGCACGATCCGGGCACGATCCATTCCAAGGGTCCGATCAAGGTTCCCGGCGACATCAAAGGGCTGAACGTGCGCCCGGCCCATGCGACCATGGCGCGCTTCATCTCGACGCTGGGCGGCGCACCGGTGCAGGTGCCCGCACCCGAAGCGCGCGAGGCCATCGCCAAGGGCGCGGCCGACGCCATCACCTTCCCCTGGAACTCGGTCAACATCTTCGGCATCGATTCGGAGACCAAGTATCACCTCGACATGCCGTTCTACATCTCCGCGCAGCTGATGCTGATGAACAAGGACAGCTATGCGGCGCTGAGCGAGGAGAACAGGAAGGTCATCGACGACCATTGCACGCCGGAATGGTCCGGCAAGTTCTCCCAGGGCTGGGCCGAGAACGAGGCGTCCGGCCGGCAGAAGATGATCGACGCAGGCGGGCACACCATCTACGAGCCGACGGCGGACGAGGTGCAGCAATGGCGTGACGCGGCGGCACCGCTGATCGACACCTGGAAGGAAGAGGCCAAGGCCAAGGGCGCCGACGCGGACAAGATGTACCAGGATTACCTGGACGCACTGGCCCGCCACGAAGCCAAGTTCTGAGCCTTTCGACCTGAACCGCGAGCCGCCGGACAGTCCGGCGGCTCTTCACGACCAGCCTTGCGGAGCCCGCGATGACCAAGCCGCCCGTCGGCCTGCTGGAGCGCATGTCGCTTGCCGTCGAGAACGTCGCCGGCATCCTGCTGGCCCTCATCACGATCCTGATCGTCGTCTCGGCCATCGGACGCTACCTTCTGGCATGGCCGGTGCCTGACGCCTTCGACCTGTCGCGCTTCCTGATCGGCGCCGCGATCATGTGGGGCTTCGCCTCCGTCGGCTACCGGGGATCGCATATCAAGGTGGACATCGTCGCCGAGATGCTGCCGCCCGGCGCGCGGCGCTGGATCGACAGTTTCGCCTGGGCGGTACTGCTGCTCTTCTCGGTGCTGCTGACCTGGAAGATGTTCGGCCGCGTCACCAGCGCCTACCATAGCGGCGAGGCCACGTTCGACCTGCGCATGCCGGCCTGGATTTTCCTCGGCATCATCTGGCTCGGCGTTGCCTTCGCCAACGTCGCCATCGTGGCGCGTCTCGTACTCGTGGCCAGCGGGCGGGCGACCCTGGAGCATTTCGAGAACACGGAAATCGCCGAGCCAGAAGAGACGGAGCAACGGCCATGAGCAGCGCCGATCTCGTTGCCGTCGCCGGTTTTGTCGTCCTCTTCGCGCTGATGCTGCTGCGCGTTCCGATCGGCATCGCCATGGGCCTTGTCGGCGTGGGCGGCTTCGCCGCCATCACCGGGTGGAAACCGGCGCTGAACCTGCTGGCGCAGTCGCCGGTGCGCACCATCACCGACTTCAACCTCAGCCTCATTCCCTTCTTCATCCTGATGGGCGTCCTGGCGACAAATTCCGGCATGTCGCGCGAACTGTTCCGCACCGGACAGGCCTGGTTTGGTTCGTTCAAGGGCGGCATGGCCCTGTCCACCGTGGGCGCCTGTGCGGGTTTCGCGGCCATTTGCGGTTCATCGGTCGCCACCGCCGCCACCATGACCAAGATCGCCCTGCCGGAAATGCAGCGCGTGGGCTATCGCGACGATGTCGCGGCCGGGGTCATCGCAGCCGGCGGGACGCTCGGCATCCTCATTCCTCCCTCCGTCGTGCTCGCCGTCTATGCCTTCATCACCGAGCAGGACGTGGGAAAACTGTTCATCGCCGGCGTCGTGCCGGGCTTGCTGGCCATCCTCATGTACATGGTCACGGTGCGGGTCGCCTATGCCCGGTCACTGCCGGCCGGCGAGCCCTTCGACCTGGGCGAAGCCATCCGCTCGCTGAGCGGTGTCTGGGCCGTGCTGCTGTTGTTCGTGGCGATCATCGGGTCGATCTATTTCGGCGTGGTGACGGCCACGGAAGCCGCCGCCGTGGGCTCGCTGCTGACCGCGCTGATCGGCATCGCGCGCGGACGCCTCGGGCCGAGGCTGATCCTGGAAAGCCTGGTGGAGGCGCTGCGCACCTCGGTCGCCATCTACACCATCCTGATCGGCGCCATCCTGTTCGGCTATTTCCTGGCGATCACGCAGACGCCCCAGAAGATCACCGCCTTCCTTGTGGCGATGGATCTCGGCGCCTACGGCACGCTGGCGATCATCCTGGGCTTCTTCCTGCTGATGGGCTGCATCCTGGATGCCATGGCCATGATCATCCTGCTGGTGCCGATCGTCTTCCCGGTGATCACGCAACTCGGCTTCGACCCGATCTGGTTCGGCGTCATCATTGTCATGACGGTGGAACTGGGCCTCATCACGCCGCCGGTCGGCATGAACGTCTTCGTCATCAACACCATCGCGCGCGAAGTGAAGCTGCCGACGATCTTTCGCGGCGTGCTGCCCTTCGTGGCGGTGGACGTGCTGCGGCTGATCCTGCTTATCATCTTCCCGGCACTGGTGATGTTCCTGCCGATGACCATGAAATGAGCGCCTGAGCAGGCCGAGACACGAGACGGAGAGAGCCGATGGACGTTGCCGCGCCGGAACTGAGGCACCTTTGCGACCTGAAGGTGGAACTGGCCCCGATCATGGAACTGGGCGACGCACCACGCGGACGCCGGCGGATCATTCCGATCACCGGCGGCACGGTGAGCGGCGAACGGCTGAACGGGACCATCCTCAACCTGGGCGCGGACTGGCAGACCATCCTGGCCGACGGAACGGCGGAACTGGACACGCGCTATTCCATGCAGACCCATGACGGCGCGATCATCGACATCCGCAATTTCGGCTTCCGGCACGGTCCGGCCGAGGTGATCGCGGCACTCGGGCGGGGCGAGGCGGTCGATCCGTCACACTATTACATGCGCACGCATCCGCGCTTCGAGACCGGCGACGAACGCTATGCCTGGCTCAACCGGATGATCTGCGTTGGAACCGGGTCGAGGCAGGCCGACCACGTGCGCATCACCTTCTTCGAGGTGCTCTGAACGGCCTGCTTTTCTTCACGCAATTTCGCGGGCGCGAAAGTCTGCAACTTTCGCTGAAATTGCTCCCTTTCACGCAATTTCGCGGGCGCGAAAGTCTGCAACTTTCGCTGAAA
>PAPF01000043.1 GCA_002708825.1 Phyllobacteriaceae bacterium
CGTAAGTTATTGAGGTATAGGGATTTTTCGTAGTTTTGCGGCTTAATACTTGCTGGAGCGGAAACTGCTCGGACGAGTTGCCAAGGTTGGGGTCGAGGGTTCGAATCCCTTCGCCCGCTCCAATAAACAAAAGGCCTGGCGCAAGCCGGGCCTTTTGTTTTTTGAATCCTCTCTGGTGCGGGCTGGCCGCGCGCCACCCCCCGAAAGACTTTCCGTTCGCCCGTGTACCTGGCGGCCTTGCATGGTCAACCTTTGGTGGCCACGATAGACAAGGCGTGCGAAACGAAGGAATCAGATGGCCCAGAAGAAGGCACATGAAGCCGATGCGTGGCTTTCCCGGCCTGATCCTTCCATAAGGATCGTCCTGATCTACGGGACGGACCGCGGCGTGGTCAGCGAGCGGGCGCGCAAGTTCGCTGCAGCGACGGGGATCCCGGTCGATGACCCCTTTTCGACGATAAGGATGGATGCCGACGACATCGGCAATGATGCCGGCAAGCTGATCGACGAGGCGCGTATGGTGTCGATGTTCGGTGGGCTTCGCCTGATCTGGATCAGCGGCGGCGCGGCGCAGAAAGGCCTTGTTTCAGCGGTCCGCATCCTGTGCGAATCCCCCCCGGCGGATTGTGTCATCCTGATCGAGGCCGGCGACCTCAAGAAGGGCGCAACCGGATTGCGCGGGATTGTCGAGGCAGCCCGATCCGCCATGGCCTTGCCCTGCTATGCCGACGACGCCCGCAAGCTCGATCATCTCATCAACGAGGAACTGGCGGCTGCCGGCCAGACGATCACCCTGGAAGCACGCGAACTGCTGAAGGCGGGGCTGGGCGGCGACAGGCTTGCCAGCCGCGGCGAAATCGCAAAGCTGGCACTCTATGCGATGGGCAAGTCCCAGATCGCGGTCGAGGATGTCGCCGAATCCATCGGTGATGTCGCAGCCACGTCTGCCGACGATGCGGTTGATGCCGCAACGACTGGCCGGGTCGATCAACTCGATCTTGCCATACGGCGCCTGACCGCCGCGGGAAATCCGCCATTCCTCATCCTGTCGGCGGCCATGCGGCGGCTGGCCCAGTTGCAGGAACTTCGCTTGTCGATGGATTCGGGCGGTAAATCCGCCCAGGCCGCGGTCGCCGGCGCGCGACCACCGGTTTTTTTTGCGCGCCGCCCCGCTTTTGAGGCCGCGCTCTCCGCCTGGACGGGGGACCGGATTGTCCGGGCACTCGATCGCCTGCAAGCGACCATTCTGGAGGTGAGGCGCAATCCCGCTCTTGAAGTCGAGATCACGCGTCAGACCCTGCTCGCCATGGCGATAGAAAGTGCCCGTTCACGGCAAAGCAGCTGATATACAGCTGGACCGGCACATGATTTGCCGGCTCATTTCGATGCGAACTTGGATTTGGAACGGCGATTTATCGCTGGAGCCGCCGGCAGACTTCGTCCAGTTGCTCGAGATTCGCATAGGCGATTTTCACGACACCGCCATTCGATCCGTGGTCGATAACGACCTTCATGCCCAAGGCATCGCCGACCAGACGCTCCAGCGCCAGCGTATCGGCATCCTTCTGGGTCCTGGAACCTTTCGCCTTGGAGCCACTTTTTTCGGGGGTCTGTTGCAAGGCCTCGGCCTGACGGACAGACAAGCCGTCGCGAACGATTCGCCGGGCAAGTCCGGTCGGATCGTCGGCCGTGATCAGCGTGCGCGCATGACCGGCGGACAGGTCCCCGTTCACCAGCATCGTCCGCACATCTTCCGGCAGTTTCAGGAGCCGTAGCGTATTGGCGACATGGCTGCGGCTCTTGCCGATGACCTGGGCAAGATCGGCCTGGGTATAATTGTGTTCCTCGATGAGTTGCTGATAGCCCATTGCCTCTTCGACCGGGTTCAGATCGGACCGCTGGACGTTCTCGACAATGGCCAGTTCCAGTGCAACCCGGTCATCCACCTCCCGCACAAGGACCGGCACCTCCACCAGCCCTGCCATCTGTGCCGCCCGCCAGCGCCGCTCGCCGGCTATGATTTCGTAGTGGCCAGGACGGCTTGCACTCGGACGCACGACCACCGGCTGGACAACGCCGTGCTCGCGGATCGATTGGGCGAGATCCTTCAGATCTTCCTCTGCGAAATGGCGCCTTGGATTGCGCGGGTTCCGCCCGATCATCTCGATCGGCGCCTTGCCGTCAGCTTTCGCCCGTGGCTTCTCCGCCTCGGCTTCAGGCTTGTCCATCTCGCCGATCAGCGCAGCCAGGCCACGCCCCAGTCTTCTTTTCGAAGGATCTTCATTCATGGGATTCAACTTTCAAATGGCAGCGTGTTCTCATGCGGCCTGCAGCCGGCGCTCACGCCGGATCACCTCGGATGCAAGCTGCAAGTAGGCTTGGCTTCCGGTGCACTTGAGATCGTAAAGAATAGCCGGCTTACCGTGCGAGGGTGCTTCCGAGATCCGGACATTGCGCGGGATGACGGTGTTGTAGACCTTGTCTCCCATGTGCGCCCGCACATCATCGACCACCTGATTGGCGAGATTGTTCCGCCCGTCATACATGGTCAGGACAATCCCCTGGATTTCGAGCCCGGGATTGATGTTTGCCCGGACCTGTTCGACCGTTTGCAGCAATTGGCTGAGACCTTCGAGCGCAAAAAACTCACACTGCAGGGGCACGAGGACCGAATCGGCGGCAGCCATTGCATTGAGGGTCAGAAGGTTCAGGGAAGGCGGGCAGTCGATCAGGATATAGCTGTAGCCGTGGTGTTCGCCACGGATGGCATTGCGCAAACGCAACACGCGATCCGGTGAATTCGCGATCTCCATTTCGACCCCGAGCAGATCCATGGTCGATGGGACGATATCAAGTTCGGGAACGGCACTTCTTATCGTTGATTCAGTCAACGAGCGCTCACCGATCAGGACATCATACGCGGAAACCACGCGCTCAGCGCGTTCGATTCCCAAACCTGTGCTCGCATTACCCTGGGGATCAAGGTCGATGATCAAGACCCTTTCGCCGATAGCAGCCAGGGCTGTACCGAGATTGATCGCTGTTGTGGTCTTTCCGACCCCGCCCTTCTGGTTGGCGAGGGTAATGATCCGGGTTCGTTTGCTCATGGTCTTGCATCCGTGACGCCAGGGATTCAGCTGTAAAATCAACCTTCAGCGCCGTACAGGTCGTCTGACCTCGAGAATCGTGCTTTCGACATCTGTAGCGCTGGCATGTTCTACCAGATCATATGTCCAGTTTCGCCTGCTTTCTTCGATCTCTTGCCGGTATCCACGGCCTTTTGGGAAATAGGCCCGCGTCCGGTCCGAAAACAGGGGAAGCGCAAGGCCCAGCAAGGTTTCGAGATGCGCCAACGCGCGTGCCGTGATGAAATCCGGTTGTTTCACGTGAATCACTTCGTCTTCTATCCGGCCTGACCGGATAAATGCGCCAGCACCGGTTTTGGCGTTCACGGAATGGAGAAAACCCGTCTTCTTCCGGTTGCTTTCAATCAGTGTCACCGGGAATCCGCTATCCTTGTTCAGGATCGCGATCACCATTCCCGGCAACCCTCCTCCGGAGCCGAGATCGACCCACGAACCAGCGATGCCGGACTGTTTCAAGGCAAGCGCCCAGATCTGCGCGGAATCGAGGACATGCCGCGACCAGAAATCCCTCATGGTCCCGGAGGAAGAGAGGTTGATACGGGCGTTCCAGGCTTCGAACTCAGATTGATAGACTTTCAGCCGATCATATGTTTCACGTGAAACGCCGGGCGCCACGCGGCAGAGGTCTTCAAAATCACTCATCCAGCCTTCGCCCTGATGCCGGACATGCCTTGGCGGACATGCGCTATCAACAATGCCAGGGCTGAAGGCGTCATGCCTTCTATCCGTCTTGCCTCACCAATCGATGCGGGTTTCGTCGACGATAGACGTGCCTTCAGTTCGTTTGACAATCCGGAAATACCGTCATAGTCCAATGCCTCAGGCACGACCAACCGTTCCTCCTTTTCGGCGACAGCGATGTCCGCCTTCTGTCGCTCCAGATAGACGGCGTATTTTGCCTCGGTCTCGAGCAAACCCTTGACCTTTGCGGGAAGTTCACCCAGTCGCGCATCGATGTCCTCGAGCTGATCGATGCCTGTATCGTTCATCGACAGCAACTCCATGCCGCTTCGCCGCTTGCCATCCCTGTTCAACCGGAAACCGAACCCATCGGCTTGGTCCGGAGTAAGTGATATGCCCCGAAGCAACGCAACTCCGTGATCAAAGGCGTAGCTCAATTCCTCGAATGCACGCCGTCTCGCTTCTCCCACGAGGCCGTACTGAAGACCGATCGGTGTCAACCGCAAATCCGCGTTGTCAGCACGCAACGACAGGCGGTACTCAGCACGCGACGTAAACATCCGGTATGGTTCGGTGATGCCCCGATTCACGAGATCGTCGATCATGACACCGATATAGCTGTCGCTACGATGGAACCGGACGAGGCCTTGACCCGATGCATGCCGGGCCGCATTGAGCCCGGCGAGCACCCCCTGCGCCGCCGCTTCCTCGTAACCGGTTGTTCCGTTGATCTGCCCCGCCATGAACAGCCCATCGGCTGCTTTCACGGAAAGAGATGACGTCAAACACCGGGGATCAATGTGGTCATATTCGATTGCATAACCAGGTTGGAGAATAACCGCTTCCTCCAGTCCCGGCAGCGTCCTGACAAATCGTTCCTGGACATCTTCAGGGAGAGAAGTGGATATCCCGTTCGGATAGACCGTATTGTCATCAAGACCTTCCGGTTCCAGAAAGACCTGATGTCCGTCGCGATCACCAAAGCGGACGATCTTGTCCTCGATTGACGGACAATAGCGCGGCCCCTTGCTCTCGATACGGCCCGAATACATCGCGGAGCGCGTCAGGTTTTCACGGATCACGGCATGTGTCCGGTCGGTGGTTCTGGAAATCCCGCACTTCACCTGCGGATTGGTAATCCTTTCGGTCATCAGGGAGAACGGAACCGGCTCAGGGTCAGCGTCCTGCATTTCGAGCACAGACCAGTTGATGGTGCGGCCATCAAGGCGAGGAGGTGTTCCGGTCTTCAGTCGGCCCATCGGCAAGCCAAGCGCCTTGAGGTCAGCAGCCAGATTCATGGACGGGTCCTCGCCCATGCGTCCGGCACGGATCTGACGCTCTCCGATATGAATGAGGCCACCGAGGAATGTTCCGGTCGTAATCACGACCGATGAACATCCGATCATGGTCGAATCCGCAAGGATGATACCCTCGACCCGACGCCCCTTCATGATGAGCCGGGAAACTTCTCCTTCGATCAGGTCCAGCCCCCTCTGGGATTCCAGGGCAGACTGGATGGCCTCTCGGTACAACATCCGGTCCGCTTGCGTGCGGGGCCCGCGGACAGCTGCGCCCTTCTTCCTGTTGAGAATCCGGAACTGGATGCCGGCCTTGTCGGCGGCGGTCCCCATGAGTCCATCCAGGGCATCGATCTCCCGAACAAGATGCCCCTTGCCAAGGCCGCCAATTGCGGGGTTGCAAGACATGACACCGATCTGGTCGAGCTTCATGGTGACGAGCGCGGTCCGGGCGCCGGCGCGTGCGGCTGCCGCAGCGGCTTCGCATCCGGCATGCCCGCCACCAATCACGATCACGTCATAATTGTCCATCCTGGGTGCCTCTTCCCCGGTTATTCCAGACTTTACGCTCTTGTTCATGATCCACGCGATAGCGCACTCCGTTTTCGAAGTCGAACGCAATCCGTTCCTGTTTCACGTGAAACGGTGCTCAAATATGTTTCACGTGAATCATTTGCCAATGCAGAATCGCGAAAATATGACGCCCAGCAAATCCTCGACATCGACTGTGCCTGTCACCCTGCCAATCGCGAACATCGCTCGCCGCAGTTCCTCCGCAGCCAGTTCCGGATTGGATTCGACCAATGGCAGAGCGTTGTCTATCGCGATCCTCGCTTCCTTGCATAGCAGGACATGCCGCTCCTTGAACAGGAGTGGCATGTTGTTTCCGCCGAGGTTCGCTTCGCCAACAGCGTCGCTGATCGCGGCCAACAAGCTGTCAAGACCTTTGCCCGTTGTCGCGGAAACATGGAAATCGGCCTGTAGTGAAGCCGTATCGAAGAGATCCTGCTTGTTCGCGACCCGCCATGTTTGCCCGGTGGAGGCATATGTGACCGGCGGGGAACTCTCCTGGTCAGCACTGATGACATTCAATACAAGATCAGCCGCCCCGATTGCCGAAACCGCCCTTTCGATCCCGATCCGTTCCACGACACCGGTAGCATCACGCAAACCGGCTGTATCGGTCAGGATGACCTTGTATCCATTCAGGTCGAGCGCAACCTCGACAAGATCCCGGGTCGTTCCGGCTTCTTCCGAGACGATGGCGGCATCGCGTTTTGCGAGGGCGTTCAGCAAGCTCGACTTGCCGACATTCGGCGCACCGGTCAGCACCACGCGAAAACCGTCCCGCATGATCTCCGCACTATGGACGAGTTTCAGTTCGGACTCCATCCGGCTCGAAATACCTTCAAGCCTGGCAAGAACCTGCTCCAGCATCGATCCCGGCACATCTTCTTCATCGGAAAAATCAAGCTCGGCTTCGAGAAGCGCCCTTGCATCTGTCAACTCGGCCATCCACTGCGACCAGACGGCGGTGTTTGCGCCATTGCTGTTCTCGATCGACAACCGCCTCTGTGCCTCGGTTTCGGCGGCGATCAGATCACTCAGGGCCTCGGCCTGTTGGAGATCCATCTTTCCGTTCAGAAACGCACGATGCGTGAACTCGCCGGGTTCCGCCATCCGGAACCCGCTGAGCGAAGCCAGGGCTTGCAGGCAGGCCGTAACCACCGCCTTTCCGCCGTGAAGGTGGAGTTCAACGCTATCTTCACCGGTAAATGAATGTGGCGCCCACATACGCAGGATCAGGGCGTGATCAATGATCCCGTGACGCTCGTCCGATAGCAGTCGCAGGGCCGGCCGACGGTCTTCCGGTAATCCGTTTGGTACAATCACACCGACACGCGAGGCATCCGGTCCGGATATCCGCACGACGGCGATCCCCGCCGGCAAGGACCCGCTGCTCAAGGCAAAGATTGTATCACCTGTCGCCATGCGTCACCGTGAATGAAATCGGTTCCGAATCGATCGGTGATGTTCCGGAACCGAATCGATCACGTATTCATCGAATCGAAAAAGTCCGAATTGCTCTTGGTCTGTTTCAGCTTGTCGATCAGGAATTCGATCGCATCCGTTGTCCCCATCGGTGCGAGAATGCGGCGCAACACGAAGATTTTCTGCAAGTCCTGACGTTGCACGAGGAGATCCTCCTTGCGTGTGCCGGACTTGAGAATATCCATCGCCGGGAAGATTCGCTTGTCCGCGACCTTGCGGTCGAGAACGATCTCGGAATTGCCCGTGCCTTTGAATTCCTCGAAGATGACCTCGTCCATGCGGCTGCCGGTATCGATGAGGGCCGTGGCGATGATCGTAAGCGAACCGCCCTCCTCGATGTTGCGGGCGGCTCCGAAGAAGCGCTTGGGCCGTTGCAGGGCATTGGCATCAACGCCGCCAGTCAGGACCTTGCCGGAAGACGGCACCACCGTGTTGTAGGCGCGGCCAAGCCGGGTGATGGAATCGAGCAGGATCACGACATCGCGGCCGTGTTCGACCAGGCGTTTGGCCTTCTCGATCACCATTTCCGCTACTTGCACGTGGCGGACGGCCGGTTCGTCGAATGTCGATGAAACCACCTCGCCCTTCACCGAACGCTGCATGTCGGTGACTTCCTCGGGACGTTCGTCGATGAGGAGCACGATCAGGTAGCATTCCGGATGGTTGGCCGTGATCGAGTGCGCGATGTTCTGCAGCAGCACCGTCTTGCCCGTACGGGGCGGAGCTACGATCAGTCCGCGCTGTCCCTTGCCTAGCGGAGAAACCAGGTCGATCACCCGCGCCGAAAGGTCCTTGCCCGTCGGCACGTCGATTTCCATGCGCAACCGCTCGTTCGGATAAAGCGGGGTCAGGTTGTCGAAGTGGATCTTGTGGCGGATTTTTTCCGGATCCTCGAAATTGATCGTGTTGACCTTCAAGAGGGCAAAGTAACGCTCGCCTTCCTTGGGGCTGCGAATCGGTCCTTCGACGGTGTCGCCGGTCTTCAAAGAGAAGCGCCGGATCTGGGAAGGCGAGATATAGATGTCATCCGGCCCTGGCAGATAGTTCGCATTTGCCGAACGAAGAAATCCGAAACCGTCCTGAAGTACTTCAACCACACCTTCACCGATGATTTCGACGTCCTGGGAAGCAAGCTTCTTCAGGATGGCAAACATCAGTTCCTGTTTGCGCAGGACACTCGCGTTCTCGACTTCGAGCGATTCGGCAAAAGCGATGAGATCGGTCGGGTTTTTGCTTTTCAGCTCCTGAAGTTTCATTTCCTGCATGGTGAGACTCGTCAGAAAGAGGGTGATTGTTGACCGGGATCAATCATGCGTGACATGGGAAAAGGCAGGGAACTGCCGCCGACCGGTCGAAAGGAAGGAGCCTCTCAATAAACCGGAACCCGCCGATTGGCAAGCCTGCCGCTCAAGCCTGGGCGTCCTACCAGAGCGCCGGCTTCACGATCACCATGGCCACGATCACGATCATCAGGAGTGTCGGGATCTCGTTGATCATGCGCCACTGCCGCTGTGATCGGACGTTGCGATCCTCGGCGAACAGCCGGACGCCCTTCGACAGGTCGCCATGGGCCGCGGACAAGGCAAGGACAGCGGCGAACTTGACGTGGAACCAACCCTCGGTCAGCCAGCCGCCTTCCCAGGCCAGCCAAAGGCCGAAGACCCAGGAGATGGTCATGGCCGGGTTCATGATGACCCGCAAAAGCCGACGCTCCATCACCTTGAAGGTTTCCGACTTTTCGGATCCCGGTTCAGCCTCGCAGTGGTAGATGAACAACCGCGGCAGGTAAAACATGCCCGCCATCCACGCGATGATAGCCATGACATGGATGGCCTTGGCCCAGAGGTATAAACCCTCCGGATCGATCAGGAAGACCAGCGCGGTCAGGGCCAGGAAAACCGCGATGGCCACGAAGGCCCTCTTGGCAGCCTTGCGGCCGCTGGATTCCATGTCCTGCCGCGTCTGCACAGCCATCAGGACCATCCGGCCTGGCGGACGCGCGCAATCATGCGTTCGACGTTCTCGATCGGCGTCTGCGGTGTGATCCCGTGACCGAGGTTGAACACCAGCGGCCCGTCACCCAGTGTCTCGAGGATCCGGTCGACACCCTCGTCCAGCGCGCGTCCTCCGGCGACAAGGCGCATCGGGTCGAGATTGCCCTGGACGGCGCCGCCACCCTGCAGGCGCCTGGCCTGGCTCAACGGAACCGTCCAGTCCAGCCCCAGGGCATTGACGCCGGTCTGTTCGCGGTAGCTCTCATAGAGAACCCCCGCACCTTTCGGAAATCCGATCACGGGCACATCGGGAAAACGCGCCTTGACCCTTGAGACCATCCGCGCGACCGGTTCGACGCACAGCGCCTTGAACGCGGCTTCATCCAGCACGCCTGACCAGGAATCGAAAATCTGGACGGCGTCGGCACCGCTCTCGATCTGCCGGATGAGGTAGTCGGCCGACAGGTCAGCCAACATCGCGAGCAGCGCCGCCATGGCCTTTTCTTCCTGAAACGCGAAAAGCCGCCCTGGCGCCTGGTCAGGTGTCCCATGGCCCGCAATCATGTAAGTCGCGACGGTCCAGGGTGCGCCACAAAAGCCGAGCAGGGTGGTTTCTTCCGGTAATTCCCTGCGAAGCCGCGTCACGGTCTCATAAACAGGCGCGAGATGCTCGTGAAATCCCTTGCCATCCAGGCGTGCCACCTCCGCAGCGGTGATCGGTGTCATCACCGGGCCACGGCCTTCCACGAAATCCAGATCGCGGCCAAGCGCGTGCGGAACCACAAGGATGTCGGAAAAGAGGATCGACGCGTCGAAACCGAAACGCCTGATTGGCTGGACCGTCACCTCGACGGCAAGATCAGGATTGTAGCACAGGTCCAGGAAACTTCCTGCCTGTTTCCTTGTTTCCCGGTATTCCGGCAGGTAGCGGCCTGCCTGCCGCATCATCCAGACCGGAGGCGGAAAACGCCGTGCTCCCTTGAGAACTTCTACCACGTTTCGCGTCATTCGTCCCATTCCTTGCCGGATCCCCGCATGGAGAAATTCCATAAAAGAGATTCTATCAGAGAGTCTTTTGTTTCTATGACTCTGTCAGAATCGTGAATTGGTCTTCGTCCACAACAGGCAGCGAGATCAAGGCCAGGGAGCGTAATCCGTGGATGAACGGAACCCTTGGGGACAATTTCATGGAGAAGCACGAATTAACGCGGGAAATCAAGATTATCATGGATGGATGCCGTAAACCCACCCTGTGGACGAAGTTGAACATGCAGCGAAGTGTCACAGGTTTTTCCAGACGGGAGATTCCCTGTCCATAGCCATGGCCGCTGTGGAAAAACCCGCTGGTTTTCAACAGCGGGACAAGGCAGTCTGGCGCTCGGTCAAACTTGTCCACACGAATTGACAGGCAGGCGGACAACCGGTGAACAAACCGCAAAGCTACTTTCACCTCCATCTGATTTCCGATGCGACCGGCGAGACCTTGCTGGCGGCGGGCAGGGCCGCGTCCGCGCAATACAAGAACGCGCGCGCCATCGAGCACATCTATCCGCTGATCCGAACGCCGAGGCAGATCGAGCGTGTCCTGGAGGAAATCGACGCCGAACCGGGGATCGTCCTCTACACGGTTGTCGACCAGGAACTTGCGGCCCAGATCGACAGGGGATGCGCGGCGATGGGCCTGCCCTGCGTCTCGGTGCTGGAACCGGTGCTGTCGGTTTTCCAGTCCTATCTCGGCGCACCGTCGGCCCGCCGCGTCGGCGCCCAGCATGTTCTCGACGCCGAGTATTTCCGCCGCATCGACGCGCTGAACTTCACGATGGAGCATGACGACGGCCAGTTGACCCACGATCTCGACGAGGCCGATGTGGTGCTGCTGGGCATATCGCGCACTTCGAAGACACCGACCTCGATCTATCTGGCAAACCGGGGAATCAAGACCGCCAATATCCCGATCGTCCAGAACGTGCCCCTGCCGGAAACGCTGCTCCATGCGAACCGGCCGCTCATCGTCGGTCTTGTTGCCTCGGCAGAACGCATATCGCAGGTGCGCGAGAACCGTGTGCTTGGCTCCTCCATGGCCTACAATCAGGGATCCTATGCCGACCGGGCGACCATTGCCGCGGAACTGACCCATGCCCGGCAGCTTCTCAATCGCCATGGCTGGCCGATGATCGATGTCACGCGGCGGTCCATCGAGGAAACCGCCGCCGCCATCCTTGCATTGTACAACAAGCCCCGCCTTCCGGGCTGACCCGCATAGCGTAAAGGATTTCCATAAACCATGTCATCCGACCTGATCCTGGCTTCCGCAAGCCCCTTCCGCCGGCAACTGCTGGAAAATGCCGGCATTTCCTTCAAGGCCATACCCGCCGAGGTCGACGAGCGCGCGGTGGAGGCGCCGCTGGTTGCGGCCGGCGGTTCGCCCGAGGACGTTGCCCTGGTCCTTGCCGAGGCCAAGGCCATGGACGTCTCCGGCCGTCATCCAGACAGCCTCGTCATCGGTTCGGACCAGACACTGTCGCTTGGCGATGAAGTGCTGCACAAGGTCAAGACGATGGAGGACGCGCGCAAGCGGCTGCTGCAACTATCCGGCAAGACGCATCATCTCAATTCGGCCGTTGTCCTGGCCAGGGGCGGCGAGACAGTCTGGCGGCATGTATCCGTGGCGAGCCTCACCATGCGGGACCTTGAGCCGGCCTTTGTTGGCCGGCACCTTTCCGCCGCTGGAAATTCGGTCCTGTCCAGTGTCGGCGCCTATCAGATAGAAGGCGTGGGCATACAGTTGTTCGAGTCGATTGAAGGGGACACGTTCACCATCATGGGTCTGCCCCTTCTCGCCTTGCTTCACCAGTTGCGCGCCATGGAGGCGATCGATGGCTGATCATGCTGTCAGGGCCGGCGTGATCGGCGACCCGATCAAGCATTCCCGGTCTCCCGTCATCCACGGCTACTGGCTGGAAAAGTTGGGAATCGACGGCCGCTATGACACCATCCATGTGCCCGCCGGGGAAGCGGCAAGCTTCATCGCCCGCCTGCCTGGGTCCGGTCTCGCCGGATGCAATGTGACGGTGCCGCACAAGGAGGATGTCTTCCGCGCGGTGGCAAACCTGACGGAGACCGCGCGCAGGATTGGCGCTGTCAACACGGTCTGGCTTGAAAAGGGTGAGACCTGGGGAGACAACACCGACAGCTATGGCTTTGCCGCCAATCTGGACCAGCGTTCGCCAGGCTGGGACCGTGGCGGAAAGGCGACGGTGATTGGTGCCGGCGGCGCGGCGCGGGCCATTGTCGATGCGTTGCTGGAGCGCGGTTTCGACCGGATCGCCCTTGTCAACCGAACTCTCAGCCGCGCCGAGGACCTGGCCGGGCATTTCGGGCCAAGGGTCACCGCGGCCGGTTTCGGTGACATGGCCCGCGAACTCGAAGGCGCGGCACTCGTTGTCAATACCACCACCCTCGGCATGGAGGGCACCACCGGACATGTCTTCGATTTCTCCATGGTACCGGATCAGGCCATCGCCACGGACATCGTCTACACCCCCCTGGTGACACCCTTCCTCGCCGCGGCAAGGGAACGCGGACTGGTGACCGTGGATGGACTTGGCATGTTGCTGCACCAGGCCGTGCCCGGTTTCGAGCTGTGGTTCGGCCAGCGTCCGCAGGTGACGGACGAATTGCGGCGGACAGTGCTGAAGACAATGGGCGAGACGGAGGACGCATGAGAATCGTCGGATTAACCGGCTCGATCGGCATGGGGAAAAGCACGACGGCGGCCATGTTCGCCGAGGCGGGCATTCCGGTGCATGATGCCGATGCGACCGTGCACCGGCTTTATGCCGGACGCGCCGCGCCGCTTGTCGAGGCCGCCTTTCCCGGGACCGTGGTCGACGGCGTGGTGGACCGGGACCGGCTGGGCAAGGCCGTGATAGGCAATGGCGAAGCCATGAAGAAACTGGAAGCGATTGTTCATCCTCTCGTCAGGGAGGAAGAACTGGCCTTTCTGGAAAAGGCGCGGGAAGCCGGTGCGCCCTTCGCCGTTCTGGATATCCCCCTGTTGTTCGAAACGGGTGGACAGGACAGGGTCGATGCCGTCATCGTCGTGTCGGCGGATGCCGCGATCCAGCGCAAGCGCGTGCTGGAACGCCCGGGCATGGGCGAGGCGAAGTTCGAGGCGATCCTGGCCCGCCAGGTACCCGATGCCGAAAAACGCGCCCGCGCCGATTTCATCATCGATACCGGTCACGGGATGGACGCCGCGCGCGCCCAGGTCGCGGATGTCATTGCGGCGCTCAGCGAGCCTGCGGTGGATTGACCCTTCAAGCGGCAATGCAAGCCTTGCGTTCGGGCCGGGCGGTCCGAAGATGGACGCCGTAGCGAATCACCAGCCGGGAACCGGACCCATGCGCGAGATCATTTTCGACACTGAAACCACGGGGCTCGACAACCAGGCCGATCGCGTCATCGAGATCGGTGGCGTTGAACTGGTGGACCGGTTTCCGACAGGCCGGACCTTTCACGTCTACATCAACCCGGAGGGCAGGGAGGTTCATCCCGAAGCCTATGCCGTGCACGGCATCTCCAACCAGGATCTGGCCGGCAAGCCTGTCTTTTCCGAAATAGCCGACGACTTCCTCGCCTTCTTTTCCGGCGCGAAACTGGTTGCCCACAACGCCAGTTTCGACATGGGTTTCATCAACGCGGAACTGGCGCGGCTGTCCCTGCCGCCTTTCGATCCGGCCCTGGTGATCGACACGCTGGCCATCGCCCGGCGCAAGCACCCGATGGGCCCGAACTCGCTGGACGCGCTTTGCCGCCGTTACGGCATCGACAATTCCCATCGCACCAAGCATGGCGCCCTGCTGGATTCCGAACTGCTGGCCGAGGTCTATATCGAACTGGCCGGCGGAAAGCAGGCGGCGCTGCGGCTGAGCGAGGATTCCGGCGTTGGCGACGAGGACGGGGCGCAGGGCGTCACGGTCGTCTTGCCGCAGCGGCCGGAACCGCTGCCCCAGCGCCTGTCGGAAGCGGAAGTTGCCGCGCATCTTCACCTGGTCGAAAGACTTGGCGAAAAGGCGCTTTGGGCGAAGCTCGGTTTCGGACCATCCGCAACCGGCCAGTGAAACGGCCATGAAAAAACCCGGCGCCTGAACACCGGGTCTTCAATGATTCACGTGAAACGTCCGGCTGTCAGCTCGGATTGGCGCTTTCCGAACGATTGCGTTCCTCCGCCATGCGCTGCTGGAACATGGCCGCGAAATCGATGGGCTCCAGCATCAGGGGCGGGAAGCCGCCATTGCGCGTGGCATCCGAAATGATCTGCCGCGCAAACGGGAACAGCAGGCGCGGGCATTCGATGAACAGGATCGGCAGCATGTGTTCCTGGGGGAACCCTGCGACGCGGAAGATGCCGCCATAGACCAGTTCCACGTTGAAAAGCGTCTTGCCTTCCAGCTCGGCCTTGGTGTTGAGCGTCAGCACCACGTCGAATTCCTGTTCGGAAAGCGGATTGGCATTGACGTTGACATTGATGTTGATGCCGGGGCTCTTGCTGCCCTGGTTCTGCAGGGAACGCGGCGCGTTCGGGTTCTCGAAGGAGAGGTCCTTGATATACTGGGCCAGGACGTTGAGGACCGGCTGTTGCTGGTTCTGTCCGTTGCCCGCTGCTGCGGATTCTGTGTCGCTCATCCTACGGTTCCTTTTCAAGATTGCACCGGGGTGCGGCAGGCCGGTGTCCTGCAGGGAAAAATCGCAGGCTGGCTATCATGGCCGTCCGTGCATGACAAGTGAAACCGCCGCAGTGGCCAGGTCAGTCCGGGCGGCGCCGCCGGTTTTCGTCGGCCTTTTCATATTCATCTTCGCCAAGGTCGATCGTCCGTCCATCGTCGCGCCGCCATGCTTCACGGGCGGTGAAACCGCCTGCCGACACGACGGTGATGCGATTCCTGAGCAGCCGCCAGCCGAGATCCCGCAATGCGGGGATGAAGAGCAGGAACCCCATGGTGTCGGTGATGAAACCGGGCGTGAGCAGCAGCACACCGGCAATCAGGATCATGACACCATGGACGAGTTCGCGCCCCGGAACGCGGCCGGCGTCGGTTTCCGCCTGGATGCGGGCGATCAGGGAGAAGCCCTGGACGCGCAGCAGGATGGAGCCGATCACCGCCGTGACGACGATCATCGCCAGCGTGGCAACGACGCCGATCTGGCCGCCGATCACCACGAAGGCGGCGATCTCGGCAAGCGGGATGACGAGAAGCAGGAAGGGGATGAGACTGAAGGGCATGGGCCGAACGGCGCCTTTCTCTCCGGCAAGATCGGATTGGCTGGGGACTCTGGTAATCTTTCCTGCAATATAGGAAGGCTGACAACGCATTTGAATGCGTGGCACCGGCGTTCTATATGAGCCCTAGTCGCTTTTGAAACCGTTCCCCGGCCGCAAGGCCGGCCATGATGGCAGGCACGATGCAGTATCTCGATTTCGGTACGATATTCTTCCTGGTCACGGCAGTGGTCATCATCTACCAGCTCCGTTCCGTGCTTGGCCGGCGCACGGGCAATGAACGCCCGCCGTTCGACCCCTACACGGAAGGGCGGCTGGAAAACCAGCCTCAGACCGACGACAACGTCGTTGCCCTGCCGCGCCGCAGGAAGAAGGGCGACGGCGAGCCATCCGAAGAGTTCTACGCTCCGGTCGATGTGGTTGCCGAGAAGGGCACACCGCTCAACAGGACGCTGCGCCAGATCCGCGATGCCGATCCCGGCTTCGACCCGAAAGGCTTCGTCGAAGGCGCCAAGATGGCCTATGAGATGATTGTCACGGCCTATGCCGAGGGTGACCGCAAGACCTTGCGCAACCTCCTGTCACGCGATGTGTTCGAGGGATTCGACCAGGCGATCAAGGCGCGAGAGAAGGCGGGGGAGAGCATGCGTTCTTCCTTTGTGGGCATCTCGAAGGCCGAAATCACCAATGCCGAGATCCGGGGCAATGACGCGCTGATCACACTGCGCATCGTCTCCGAGATGATTTCGGCGACCATTGGTGCCAATGGCGAGGTTGTCGACGGCGATCCCGAATCCGTTACCGAGGGCACGGATATCTGGACCTTTGCCCGCGATCTGCGCTCGCGCGATCCCAACTGGAAGCTCGTCGCGACCGAAGAGGAATGATTTTCGCCCTGTGGGGATGACGGCATGACCGACGCGCCTGTTTTCCTGCCGGCCGGTTTCCAGGCCATTCCGGGATGGGCAGGCGATGATCATGCCGCTGCATTCGCCGCCTTTCGCCGGTCCGCCGTCGAGGCGGCACGGCGCTCATGGAAAGACGGCGCGCTCGGGGTGACGTTCGAATCCCTCCGGCCCGCATTCGAGGCCGCCCGCTCCATGGACCATCCCGGCCAGGCAACGGCGAAAGCATTTTTTGAAACCCATTTCGATGTCTGGGCTTGTCCGGCGGAAGGTGGCAGCGGCCTTGTCACCGCCTATTACGAGCCGGAAGCGGAAGCTTCGCGCGAATGCATCGGCCGTTTTCGCCATCCACTTTATCGACAGCCCGCCGATCTGGTGAAAATTGCTCCCGGTGCGCATCCGCCAGGCCTCGATCCGGCCTTTGAATGGGCGAGGCAGACCCCGGCCGGCCTGGTCGAGCATCCCGACCGCCAGGCGGTGGAGACCGGAGCGCTTGCCGGGCGCGGCCTGGAGATCGCCTGGCTCGCCGATCCGGACGATGTGTTCTTCATCCACGTCCAGGGTTCCGCGCGCTTGTCGATGACCGATGGCATGATGATGCGCGTCGGATTTGCCGCCAAGTCCGGCCATCCCTTTTCCGCCATCGGCCGCAAACTGGTCGAGGAGGGGGAACTGGATGCGGCAACGGTTTCGATGCAGGCGATCCGAGCCTGGTTGAAGCGCAACCCGGACCGGCGCGATTCTCTTGTCTGGTCCAACCGCTCCTTCATCTTCTTCCGCGAAAATCCCTTGGGCGATCCGGACCTCGGCCCCACGGCGGCAGGCCATGTCCAACTAACGCCCGGCCGGTCCGTGGCGCTGGACCGCAAGCTGCATTGTTTCGGCACCCCCGTGTGGATCCACGCACCATCGATGACGGATTTCGGCGCCCCCTTCTCCAAGCTGATGGTCGGGCAGGATACAGGCTCCGCCATCGTCGGCCCCGCCCGTGCGGATCTCTTCGCCGGGACGGGAGCGAAGGCAGGCGAGGCCGCCGGCGCGGTCAAGGCACCTGCAGCCTTCTGGTTTCTCCTGCCGCGCGGACTGGAACCCGGAGCCATGCCGTCATGACCGGCCGGGAACGCAAGCTTGATGCGGAGGAACGCATCCTCTGGGGAAAGGTCGCGCGTTCGACCACGCCGCTGAAGGACAAGGCGGTGCAGGACGACTGGCTGCCGGAAGCGCCCCGGGAGGATGACAGCACGCCCCGGATCGTGCGGCAGGCCGGAACCTTCCGCCAGCATCCGCCGCCAGCCACCCACAATCCGCCGCAGCCGCCTGCTTTCGACCGGCCGCAGCGCCGCAAGCTGGAAAAGGGGCGCATTCCGATCGAGGCGCGCATCGACCTGCATGGCCTTTTCCAGGCCGAGGCCCACACCATGCTGCTTTCCTTTCTCGCCCATGCCCACGCGCGCGGCCTCCGCCATGTGCTCGTGATTACCGGAAAGGGCGCGTCCTACGGTTCGGAGGGCGTCCTTGCCCGGTCCGTGCCGGCATGGCTGGCAACGCCCCCGTTCCGGGCCCTTGTCAGCGGCCATGATGTGGCGTCGCGCCGCCATGGCGGGGAAGGCGCGCTTTACATCCGGATTCGGCGCAAGCCGGGGAGGGCGGGATGACGCCGTTCGGCAAGAAGCTGAGGGACATGCGGGCCGAGCGCGGCGTGACGCAGAAGGAAATGGCCATGGCCATCGGCGTGTCGCCCGCCTATCTGTCGGCTCTCGAACATGGCCGGCGCGGCCAGCCCACCTGGTCCTTGCTGCAGCGGATTATCGGCTATTTCAACGTGATCTGGGACGAAGCCGACGAGTTCGCCGAACTGGCGGGCATCTCCGATCCCCGGGTGACGATCGACACGGCTGGCCTGACACCGGCCGCCACCGCCTTTGCCAACCGCCTGGCGCGCGACATAGGCCGGCTCGACGACGATGGACTTGAAGCCCTGGACCGCATGCTCGATGCGCTTGTGCGCGGTGAGCAGGATCGCGCGAAGTGATCCCGGCTGAAACCGGTTCCGGTTTCGGGCTGCCAGTTGCAGGGCAACGCCTTACTCGAACAGGGCTTTCAGTTCGCCGAGCTTGTCGTTGACCAGCCAGCCGTAATAGTTCTCCTCCGGCATGCGCGGCGTCTTGCCCTCCGCGAGGCGCCTGCCGTTCTCGGCCTTGAGCATTTCGGCGCGTTCTTCCGGGTTTCCCAGATTGTAGAGCGTGGCCGTGATGCCCGGATTGCCCGAAATGTCGAAGCCGGCGATTGACCGGTAGGCGTCGATCGACTTGGCGATGACGGCCGCCACATAGGCAAGCGTCATGTCCGGATCCATGATGGTGCGGTAGACGGCCTGCGGATTGCGGTGGTCCAGCCGCGGATAGCCCGAGACCTCGTGCACCATGTCGCTCATTTCCAGCGCGGTCAGCGGGTTCAATTGACCCAGGCCGAAGGTCTGGCCGGCATAGAAAGGCTGGAAGAAGACTGCGGAAAACCGGTCGTCCGGCCATGTCTTGCCACCAACGGTCCGGCCCCTGAACATGCTGTCCCAGACGGTTTCCCGGCAGGTCCACTGGTCATAGCTGCCGGACAGGTCCGCGCAGCGCTGGAACTCCGGACGCTGGATGAAGTCGCCGACATTCTCGCCATTGTGCTCGAAGCCGAAGCGTGTGTTCACATAGGCCAGCGCCTTGATGTAGTAGCTCTGGAGGCGGTCATAGGCGTCGACGTTGTACGTGTGCTCACCGACGATGGCGCCGACGATATGCATCGGGTCGATGGCGTAGGCTTCCGCTTCCTTGCGGATCTTCGCGCGCAGCGACGAGTCCGACGCCAGAAGGTCATAGACCTTGCGGTATTTCCCCTCGAATGTCGTCTTCAAGGCCTGGGTGCGCTTGGAGGATGCGCCAGGGATCGCGGGCTGTTCCGAATGCCGGTTCCCTTCCGGCACTGTCGTCACCGCCATGGCCGGAGCCGCCACCAGAAAGGCGCAGATCAGGCTGATGGCGGGAACGGTCAGGCGGTGCATGGCGGCGTATCGGCATCCTGGTGAAAAACAGGGGTTCAAATAGTCGCTACTGCCGGGCAAGTCGATACGCAATAAGGCGCGTCTGGGGCCTGGCCGGCGCTGCTGTGTGTCTCCGGTTACAGGATATAGCGCGACAGGTCCGTATTCTTGGCCAGATCGCCGACATTGGCATGAACATAAGGCGCGTCGATGACCATGTCGTCACCGTCCCGGTCCGGCGCGGTATAGGAGATCTCGTCCAGCACGCGTTCCATGACGGTCTGCAGGCGACGCGCGCCGATATTCTCCACCGTGGCGTTGAGGTCGACGGCAATGCCGGCCAGCGCATCGATGGCGTCCTCGGTGAAGGACAGGTTGACGCCCTCCGTGCCCATCAGTGCCGTGTACTGCTTGATGAGGCTGGCCTCGGTCTCCGTCAGGATGCGGCGGAAGTCCTCCTTTTCGAGCGCCCTGAGTTCCACCCGGATCGGCAGGCGGCCCTGCAGTTCGGGCAGCAGGTCGGACGGCTTGGAGACGTGGAAGGCGCCCGACGCGATGAACAGGATGTGATCGGTCTTCACGGGCCCGTATTTGGTGGCCACCGTCGTGCCCTCGATGAGGGGGAGCAGGTCGCGTTGAACGCCCTCGCGGGAGACGCCGGCGCCGTGACCGCCTTCGCGCGCCGCGATCTTGTCGATCTCGTCGAGGAACACGATGCCGTCGTTCTCCGCCGAGACGAGCGCTTCCTGTGTCACCTGGTCCATGTCGAGCAGCTTGTCGGATTCGTCGTTGACGAGGAAACCGTAGCTTTCGGCCACCGTGGTGCGGCGCGTCTTGGTGCGTCCCCCCATGGCCTTGCCGAGCAGGTCGTTGATGTTGAGAACGCCGATATTGCCTCCCGGCATTCCGGGGATTTCAAAGCCGCCGGGCATGCCCGTGTCGGCGACCTCGATCTCGATCTCCTTGTCGTTGAGTTCGTTGTTGCGCAGCTTTCGCCGGAAGGAATCGCGCGTCGCCGGGCTCGCTGTCTTTCCGACAAGGGCATCGAGCACGCGTTCCTCGGCGTTGAGTTCGGCCTTGGCCTTCACTTCCGCGCGCTTGCGGTCGCGCACCAGCGCGATGGCCGCTTCGACCAGGTCGCGCACGATCTGTTCCACGTCGCGGCCCACATAGCCGACTTCGGTGAACTTGGTCGCCTCCACCTTGATGAACGGCGCGCCGGCCAGCTTTGCCAGCCGCCGGGAGATTTCGGTCTTGCCGACGCCGGTCGGCCCGATCATCAGGATGTTCTTCGGGCTGACCTCCTCGCGCATCGGGCTTTCCAGCTGCTGGCGCCGCCAGCGGTTGCGCAGCGCGATGGCAACCGCCCGCTTGGCCTCCTTCTGGCCGATGATGTAGCGGTCGAGTTCCGAGACGATCTCGCGGGGGGAATAATTGGTCATGGCCTACACTTTGATGGGAGGAAGTTTCGCCAGCACCGATGTGGGAAGCGTCGATCCCACGGTCAAGCCGCGGATGCGCTGCCATCCGGCGCCGAACATGATCACAAGGGCGCCGATCATCAGCAGGATCAGCGCGAAGGGCGGGATGCCGGTCGCATTCGCGGTCCGGTCGAACAGGTAATAGACGCCGAGAGAACCGAAATAGGCGAAGGTCGGCACCAGCAGCGAACGCCGGTCGATGGCGAGCGCCACATAGACGAAGCCGGCGATGAGCAGGGCGAGCGAGACGGCGGCGCCCGCGCCGGGCTCGATGTCGCCGACGGACGTTGCCTGCCCGGTGGCGAGGATGAACAGCGGATGCACCAGCATGGGCGCCGAGACGACATGCAGCCAGAAGGCGCAATCGGACCAGACGGTGCGCCGTTCGCGGTCGTGCAGGTCGAGCGCGACAGCCACGAGGAACACGATCACGCCGCAGGCCAGCGGCATCAGCAGCGCCCGCTCCATGACGAGGGGGAGCTGTTCGGCCGCCGGCAGGGCAACCTGTCCGCTCGTCACCCCGTCATAAAGGAAGAGGGCCGCCCACAGGAAGGCCATGGCCGTCATGGCAAGCGCGATGACGGCTGCCATGATCGGAACGCGGAAGCGCCAGAAATAGACTGCCGCCACCGCCGCGATGCCGCCGGCCGCAAGGCTGCCAAGCCATCCTGCCTCGCTGCGCAGCGCCAGCAGGGTCAGAAGGCTGGCATTGGCCTGGTCCAGGCCCGTTCGGGATACCGCGAAATCGCCGAGAACCACGGCAATGCAAGCTGCAAAGCCCAGACCCAGCACCGTGCTGGCCAGCCGCATCCGCTTCTGCCGTGTCACGAACTCCGCCACGCCCCAGATCGCGGCGGCAAGGATCAGCGTCCCTGCAAGGCGGTCGAGCCCGGGCACGGCCTGCAGCGAAAAGATGAGGCCGGCGAAGAGCATGCCGATGCCGACCGTCACGAACAGGTCGTTGCCACCGCCGATCAGGCGTAGGTTCTCGTCGGCCGTCGTTTCGGCGGGAAGCGGCGGCATGGTCTCAAGTGCAACGACGGCATCGCGTTGCGAGCGCGAGAGAATGCCGCGCTCCACCGCGCGATCGAGGGTTTCCAGGGAAATCAGGACCGTTTTCCTTTTCCTTCGGGCCGCGATCTGGCCGGCACGAGGACGCTTACCGGGTCTCGCCGGTTCCCAGCGTCTCCACCACCACGTTGTGGTTGGTATAGACGCAGATGTCGGCGGCGATCTGCATCGCCTTGCGGGCGATCGCCTCGGCATCCTCTTCCACGTCATAGAGGGCGCGGGCCGCGGCCAGGGCGTAGTTGCCGCCCGAACCGATGGCCATCACGCCCAGTTCCGGTTCCAGCACATCGCCATTGCCGGTCACGGCCAGGCTGACGTCGCGATTGGCGACCAGCATCATCGCTTCCAGTTGCCGCAGGTACTTGTCGGTGCGCCAGTCCTTGGCCAGTTCCACGCAGGCCCGCATGAGCTGGCCGGGATACTGTTCCAGCTTTGCCTCGAGCCGTTCCAGCAGGGTGAAGGCATCGGCCGTTGCCCCCGCGAAACCGCAGATCACGTCCTGGTCCTTGCCGATCCGGCGCACCTTGCGCGCATTGCCCTTCATCACTGTCTGGCCGAGCGACACCTGTCCGTCGCCGGCAATGACCACCTTGCCGCCCTTGCGCACGGTGACGATCGTCGTGGCGTGCATGCTCTTCTCGCCCATGGGCCGGAACTCCGTTTGCCTCCCGCGCCAGTCCGGCGCGGATTGTCTGAACCGTCTATGTATGCGACGGCTGCGTGATTGCAAACCGGCCCGGTCGGGAAGCCTGCCGAGCGGCCCCGGCAAGCAACTTTCCAATCCGTTCGCCTGCTGCTAGAAGGCGGGCACGAACTCAACGGGAACATCTGCCATGACCGCCCGCAGCGCCAGCGTTTCGCGCAAGACCAACGAGACCGCGATCGAGGTTTCCGTCGCCATCGACGGCACCGGCCGGCACGACATCCGGACCGGCGTCGGCTTCTTCGACCACATGCTGGAGCAGTTGTCGCGCCATTCCCTGATCGACATGACCGTGCGCGCCGATGGCGACCTGCATATCGACGATCACCACACCGTGGAAGACACCGGCATCGCGCTCGGACAGGCGCTGGCAAAGGCACTCGGCGAACGGCGTGGCATCACGCGCTACGCATCGTTGAACCTCGTCATGGACGAGACCATGACCACGGCCGGCGTGGACGTCTCGGGCCGTCCCTTCCTGGTGTGGAACGTGGATTTCTCCGCGCCGAAGATCGGCACCTTCGACACCGAACTGGTGCGCGAATTCTTCCAGGCCTTGTCCCAGCATGCCGGGATCACCCTGCATGTGCGCAACGAACATGGCGTCAACAATCACCATATCGCCGAGACCTGTTTCAAGGCGGTCGCCCGGGTTCTGCGAACGGCGTTGGAGATCGATCCGCGCCAGGGCGATGCCGTTCCGTCGACCAAGGGATCGCTGAAGGGCTGAGCGATGGCCACCTATGTCGTGATGATCCCCCCGGAAGCCGGGCGCGAGGACAAGGCCCGCCTGGTGCGCGACGGCTTTTCCTTCCTCGCCTTCATCGTGCCGCCGATCTGGTTTGCCTGGCACCGGCTCTGGGTCGAGGCCCTGGTCTCGCTTGCCCTTATCATGGGCGCGGGCGCGCTGGGCGAGGTGGCCGGCTATGGCGCCGCGGCTGTGATCCTGTCCTTCCTAGTCTCACTGTACGCCGGCCTCGAGGCGAGGGCCCTGCATGTCGCCAGCCTGGAACGGCGTGGCTGGCGCGTTTCCGGTGTGGTGGAGGCCGCCGGATGGGGCGATGCGGAATTGCGCTGGTTCAGGGGCGGAGCGGCTGAACGGACAAGGCCCGTTGCACCGCCGCCCCTGCCGTTGCGCGCGGCCCATGGCCGGCCTTCGGCGTCCGCCGAGGGGCTTGGCCTGATCGACTATCCGGGAGCACGCTGATGCGCGTCGCCATCATCGATTACGGCTCGGGCAATCTGCGCTCGGCCACCAAGGCCTTCGAACGCGCCGCGCGCGAGGCCGGTATCGCCGCGCAGATCGACCTGACGGCGGATGCGGACCGGGTGCGCAAGGCCGACCGGATCGTCCTGCCGGGCGTGGGTGCCTATGCCGATTGCAAGGCCGGACTGGATGCCGTGCCCGGCATGCACGAGGCCATAGACGAGGGGGTCGGCGCCGGCCGGCCCTTCCTCGGCATCTGTGTGGGCATGCAGCTCATGTCGACGCGCGGGCTTGAAAAGACGGTCACGGACGGCTTCGACTGGATCAGCGGCGATGTGCGCCTCATGACGCCTTCCGATCCGGCGTTGAAGATCCCGCAGATCGGATGGAACACGATTCACGTGAAACATTCCCACCCGCTCTTCGACGGCATTCACACGGGCGAGGACGGCTTGCACGCCTATTTCGTCCATTCCTATTTCCTTGACGCAAATAACCCGGACGATGTGGTCGCCGTCACCGACTATGGCGGCGACGTGACTGCCGCTGTTGCCCGTGAAAATCGGGCCGGGACCCAGTTCCACCCTGAAAAGAGCCAGAAACTGGGTCTTGCGCTGATCGCCAATTTCCTCAAGTGGAAGCCCTGAGGGGCCAGGTGAAATCGATGCCAGATACGCTCTCCACTGCCATCGACCCGAAGGATGGCACCCCGCGCCGCCCGCAGCGGCCACGCCGCGAGGACGCGCAAACCGGAAAGGGCATTGGCCGTGTCTAGGATTCTCTTCCCCGCCATCGACCTCAAGGATGGCCAATGCGTACGCCTCAAGCTGGGCGAGATGGATACGGCGACGGTCTACAATGACGATCCCGGCGCGCAGGCGAAGGCCTTCGAGGATGCCGGGTTCGAATGGCTGCATGTCGTCGACCTGAACGGCGCCTTTGCCGGCCAGAGCGTCAATGGCGCGGCGGTGGAAAAGATTCTCGCCGCGACGAAGAACCCGGTCCAGCTTGGTGGTGGCATACGCACACTGGCCCAGATCGAGGCCTGGCTTAAAAAGGGTCTGGCGCGCGTCATCCTGGGCACGGTGGCAGTGCGCGATCCGGACCTGGTGCGGGAAGCCTGCCGCCTCTTTCCGGGCAGGGTTGCCGTCGGCATTGACGCCAAGGGTGGCAAGGTGGCGGTCGAGGGCTGGGCGGAAGCGTCCTCGCTCGGCGTCGTGGAACTGGCCAGGAAGTTCGAGGGCGCGGGCGTTGCCGCCATCATCTATACCGACATCGACCGTGACGGCGTTCTGGCCGGCATCAACTGGGAATCGACCATCGATCTGGCCAATGCGGTTTCCATTCCGGTGATCGCGTCGGGTGGCCTTGCCTCCATCGCCGATATCGTGCGCATGACCATGCCCGATGCCGCGCGCCTTGAAGGGGCCATTTCGGGACGCGCGCTCTACGATGGGCGCATCGATCCGGCAGAAGCGCTCGGCGTGCTCCGGGGAACGGTCAAGGTCGAGGCGGCATCCTTCGAGGATCCGGAGGAACGGCGGTGAAACCGGTTCTGGTCATGATCCCCCTCTGGCCTGCCGGGCTTTCCGCCCGCAAGGAGCAAGACCGGGTCGCAGAGGCGGATTCGGCAATTGCCGGAAATGGCGCCGGAGGAGCCCCTTGCCAGCTATCGCCATCCGGATCGCGCCACGCGATCTCCCCCCTTGTGGGGGAGATGCCCGGCAGGGCAGAGGGGGGTGAGTTCCTCGTCCGCAAGGAAGCAGGTATGCGATGCTGAAGGCCCGTGTCATTCCTTGTCCGGACGTGAAGGATCGCCCGCGCGCCCGCAACGGTGAAGCCGCGAGGACGCGCAGAACCGGAAAGGCGGCCATCCCATGCTGAAGGCCCGAGTCATACCCTGCCTGGACGTGAAGGATGGCCGCGTCGTCAAGGGCGTCAACTTCGTTGACCTGATCGATGCAGGCGATCCGGTGGAGGCGGCCAAGGCCTATGACGCGGCCGGCGCCGACGAATTGACCTTTCTCGACATTACCGCCAGCCACGAGAACCGTGACACGATCTTCGATGTGGTGGCGCGAACGGCAGAACAATGCTTCATGCCGCTTACCGTGGGTGGCGGCGTGCGCGCCGTGGCCGACATTCGCAAGCTCTTGCTGGCGGGCGCCGACAAGGTTTCGATCAATACGGCTGCCGTGAACAACCCGGACTTCGTGGCGGAAGCCGCGGACAAGTTCGGCGACCAGTGCATTGTCGTCGCCATCGACGCCAAGAAGGTGTCAGGCGCGGGTGAGACGGACCGCTGGGAAATCTTCACCCATGGCGGGCGCACACCGACCGGCATCGATGCGGTCGAGTTCGCCCGGCTTGTCGTCGACAAGGGGGCGGGCGAGATCCTGCTCACGTCCATGGATCGCGACGGCACCAAGGCCGGCTACGACATTGCGCTGACCCGCACCGTGGCCGATGCCGTCCATGTCCCTGTCATCGCCTCGGGTGGCGTGGGCAATCTCGATCACATGGTCGAGGGCATCCGCGACGGCCACGCCACGGCGGTGCTGGCAGCCTCCATCTTTCATTTCGGAACCTACACCATCGGTGAGGCCAAGGCCTACATGGCCAATGCCGGATTGCCGATGCGGCTCGACCCCCATGACTGAGCGCGAGGAAACGCTGATGAGCACGTTCACCCTTGCGGATCTGGAGCGCATCGTCGCGGAGCGCGCGCAGTCCGGGGATGCGTCTTCATGGACCGCGAAGCTGTTTGCAAGGGGCATACCGAAGGCGGCGCAGAAACTGGGCGAAGAGGCCGTCGAATCGGTGATCGCCGCGGTGAGCGGGGATCGCGAAGGTCTGATTTCCGAAAGCGCCGATCTTCTCTATCATTGGCTTGTCGTGCTGGCGCTGGCCGGCGTTTCCCTGGACGAGGTCATGGCCGAGCTGGAAAGCCGGACAGGCCGGTCGGGAATCGACGAAAAGGCGTCCCGCAAGGGACAGTAACGGCCGGGCGCAGTCTGGCAGGGGAAGGGACGGAACCGATCGATGGACCAGCTCAACGCTTCCGAGATCTACTCGCCCTACCGCTTTTTCACCGCTGAAAGCTGGGCGGAATTCCGTGCTGACACGCCGCTGACGCTGACGGCCGACGAGGTGGAGCGGCTGCGCTCGATGAACGATCCGGTGGATCTGAACGAGGTGCGCCGCATTTATCTTGCCCTGTCGCGGCTGCTTTCTTCCCATGTCGAGGCCAGCCAGCTTCTCTTCCGCCAGCGCAAGCAGTTCCTGAATGTCGATGACGCGGTCAAGACGCCCTTCATCATCGGCATTGCCGGTTCCGTGGCGGTCGGAAAGTCGACGACCGCGCGTATCCTGAAGGAGTTGCTGCGCCGCTGGCCGTCGAGCCCGAAGGTCGATCTGGTCACGACGGACGGCTTCCTGCTGCCCAATGCGGAATTGCGCCGCCAGAACCTGATGGACCGCAAGGGCTTTCCCGAAAGCTACGATGTCGGCGCGCTGTTGCGCTTCCTGTCCGACATCAAGTCGGGCCGGTCCAACGTCAAGGCGCCGCTTTATTCGCACCTCACCTATGACGTCCTGGAGGGCGAGGAGCAGATCGTTCACCGGCCGGACATTCTCATCTTCGAGGGCATCAACGTGTTGCAGGTGCGTGACCTGCCCCAGGATGGCAAGGCCGTGCCCTTTGTTTCCGATTTCTTCGACTTCTCGATCTATATCGATGCCGACGAGGACCTGATCCACGCCTGGTATGTCGACCGCTTCATGCGCCTGCGGCAGACCGCCTTCACCAATCCGCAGTCCTTCTTTCACCGCTATTCGCAATTGCCCGCCGATGCGGCCCGTGCGATCGCCGAAGGGCTGTGGGCCAACATCAATGCCAGGAACCTGCGTGAGAACATCCTGCCGACAAGGCCGCGCGCCGACCTCATCCTGCGCAAGGGTGCCGACCACCTGATCCAGGAAGTGGCACTGCGCCGGCTCTGACGCTGGCGCGGCCGGCCACCCGGACATGGCCGCCCTGCCGCACCGCTGGTCCTTCGCGAGAATGCCGCTTGTGTGTTTTCATGATTGATGCCGGCGGATGCTTGGGTTAGAAGAACCTTCGCTGCAGGCGGTTCGCCTGCCGGGCACCCGTAGCTCAGCTGGATAGAGTGCTGCCCTCCGAAGGCAGAGGTCACAGGTTCGAATCCTGTCGGGTGCGCCATTTTCCTGACTTCCGAACGCATTCGACCGGGCCGATGGAAATGGTCGGCGGATGCCGGCGGAGGTCTGGCAATGCCCGGAAACGCGCCAGCCCGGATCACACGTCAGGACCACCAGTTCCGCATGTATCCCGCGTCGGATACCGTACCTGTAAAGCACGGCGGACGCTTTTCGCGGAAGCTCGCAACGCCTTCCGCCGCATCCGGCGCGGCGAGGCACGCCGCCAGGGCGCGGCTTTCCAGTTCATGGGCGATCCGCGGGTGCTCGGCCCCCATCATCCGCAGCAGCATTTGCCTGTTGATGGCCAGCGATACCGGGGCGCAATTGTCCGCGATGTCCCGCGCCATGGCCCGTGCCCGTTCCATCAGGTTTTCCGCGGGGAGGCATTCGTGGGCCAGTCCGCGTTGCAGCGCTTCGTCCGCCAGAAAAGTGCGGCCGGTCAGCATCCAGTCCATGGCGGTCTGCAGGCCGACGAGGCGGGGCAGGAACCAGCTTGAGCAGGATTCCGCGCAAATGCCGCGCCGGGTGAACGGGAAAGCGAATTTCGCGCCATCCGAAACGAGCCGGATATCCATCGCCAGGGTGAACGTGGCGCCAAACCCCACCGCCGCGCCATTGATCGCCCCGATGACGGGCTTGCGCATCTCGAAGAGGCGGAGGACGGTAATGCCGCCAATGTCGGCCGGAATCCCCTCTCCGGATGCGGGATCGCCACCAGCCGGCAGCCGGAATCCGTCCGATATGTCCGTGCCGGCACAGAACGCCCGGCCTTCTCCGGTCACGATGACACAGCGTACGCCGTCGTCGGCGTCGGCAGCGTCGAGCGCGGCGACCAGTTCCTCCTGGGTCTGCATGCGCGCCGCGTTCATCACGTCGAGCCTATTGAATGTGATCGTCGCCACCCCGTCGTCTGCCGCATAGGTAATGTCATCGAAGTGCATCGCGGGTTCCTTTCGCCTTGAACGGCGATTGTCTGTCCGACAATCCGATTGACAGATTTATATCGCCCCCCTTAGCCTGTGTCCATTGCGATGCGGCCGGTCCGTTTGCCGGTGACGGCCTGCCAAAGCCGGAAAAAGAAGGGTACGCCGATGTCCCTCCGGCCGCGGCGCTGTTTCATGAAGGTGGAGGCACCATGAAGAACGGACCCATCGATCTTGTCATTTCCGAGGGTGTCGCGCATCTGCGTTTCAATCGCCCGGACCGCATGAACGTACTCGACATCGAGACCGCCAACGCCTTCCGGGCAGCGGCAGAGACGGTGCTTGGCGACCCCTCCGCGCGCGTCCTGCTAGTGTCAGGCGCAGGACGCAGCCTGATGGCAGGCGGAGACGTCAAGGGCTTTCATGGCGAATCCGACAAGCCGGCCTTCATAGCCGCGACGATCGATCCGCTGCATGCCGCGCTCAAGGCCCTCGCCGCGTCCGATCTCATCACCATCGTTGCGGCTCATGGCCGCGTGGCTGGCGCCGGCGTTTCGCTCGTCGCATGGGCGGACCTGGCGCTGGCCGCCTCCGATGCAAGTTTCACATTGGCCTATTGCCGCATCGCCGGCGTTCCCGATTGCGGAGGAAGCTGGGCGCTGCCTCGCGCCGTCGGACTGAAGCAGGCGCTGGCCATGGCCCTTCTCAACGAGCCGGTAGGCGCGGAAGAAGCGCTGCGCATGGGGCTGGTCAACCGGCTGGTGCCCGCCGCAGACCTCGACACCGAGGCCCTGGCAATGGCCAGGCGGATCGCTGCCGGATCGCGACAGTCGCAGGGCCGGACCAAGGCGCTCATGCGCAATGCCTTCGAGACGCCGCTTGCCGAACAACTGGACGCGGAGAAGGCCGCCTTCATGGCCTGCGCCGCCCATCCCGATTTCGCCGAGGGCGTTGGCGCCTTTCTGGAACGCAGGAACCCGGTGTTCGAGGATTGAGGATCTGGTGACCGACCACCAGGGGGGTGCCGCGATCCGGGGCGTTTCGCGCGCCTGATGCTTGACAAGGGACGTGAAGCAGGAAAAAGTCCGTTTGTCCGACAAACAGACAAAAAGCGCTGCCGTGACCCGGGACCGTTTTGGATTCGATGTACAGGCCCTGCAGGAATACCTTTCCCGCCATGTCGGCGGAGTGGGTAGGGACCTGTCCTTGCGCTGCATCGCAGGCGGTCAGTCAAATCCGACCTATTTCCTGGAAAGCGGCTCCCGCCGGCTGGTCCTGCGCAAGCGGCCTGACGGCGACCTGCTGCCCTCCGCCCACATGGTCGACCGCGAGTACAGGGTTCAGTCGGCGCTGAGGGACACCGGCGTCGCGGTGCCGGAGATGGTCCATTTCTGTGACGATCCGGCCATTGTCGGCACCCCGTTCTACGTCATGGAACATGTGCAGGGACGGGTGCTGCACGACAACGGCCTTCCGGACATTCCGAAGCCGCAACGCCGGGCCTTTTTCGATGCCCTGGCGCGCATGCTGGCGGAAATCCACAAGGTCGACATCGCCGCGGCCGGCCTGTCGGATTTCGGCAGGGCCGGCGGTTTCGCCGCGCGCCAGATCAGCCGCTGGACACGCCAGTGGGAGCTTTCGCGCAGTGGTGCCAATGCCGATGTGGAGACATTGGCCCGCTGGTTGCCGCGAAACCTGCCCGACGAGGACCACACCACCCTGGTCCATGGCGACTTCCGTCTCGGCAACGTGATGTTTCACCCCGACGAACCGCGCATCGTCGCCGTTCTTGACTGGGAGCTTTCGACGCTCGGTCATCCGCTGGTCGATCTCGCCCACACATGTGTCTACACCTGGTTCATGGGCCGCAAGGACTATGGACAGGGGCTCCTCGATGTCGACAGGAAAGCCGAAGCGCTTCCGGAGATGGATGAGTTTGCCACACTCTATTTCACGGCTGCGGGCCGAAACGACCGCCTGACGCGGTTCTATCTGGCGCTCGCCCTGTTCCGCACCGCCGTCATCTTCGAGGGTATTGCAAGCCGGGCGCGCAAGGGAAACGCGGCCTCCCGCGATGCGGCCGATGTCGGCCGCCTGGCGCCGGTGCTCGCCGCCAGGGGCGCGGCCCTCGTCGGCGCCTGATTGAAGGAAGACAAGGAAGGATTGCACAATGGACTTCGGCCACACCCCCCGCATGAAGGAAATGCAGGCGAAGGTTCGTGCCTTCATGGACGAAAACGTCTGGCCGGCCGATGCTGAATATCAACGCATCGTTGCCACCCATGCCTATCCGGAGGAACTGATCGACGGGCTGAAGGAGAAGGCCATGGCACAAGGCCTCTGGAACCTCTTCCTCCCCGCGCTGAAACCCGATGAACCCGGAACCGCGCTGACGAACCTGGAATACGCTCCGCTCGCCGAGATCATCGGCCGTCTGCCCTGGGCGTCGGAGGTGTTCAACTGCAACGCACCCGACACCGGCAACATGGAGATCCTTCATCTCTTTGCCACGCCCGAACAGCGGGAGCGCTGGCTGATGCCGCTTCTGGAAGGAAAGATCCGCTCCGGCGTCTCGATCACCGAGCCGGACGTCGCTTCCGCCGACCCGACGAACCTTGAGACGCGCATCGAGCGCGATGGCGATCACTATGTCATCAACGGGCGCAAGTGGTTCACAACCGGCGCGATGCATCCGAAATTCTCCTTCACGCTGGTGATGGGCATTTCGAACCCTGCGCCGGATGCACCGCGCCATGGGCGCCACAGCTTCGTCATCGTTCCCGTCGGAACGCCCGGGTTCCGCGTCGTCCGCGATGTGCCGATCATGCATCACCACGCACCCGAAGGCCATTGCGAAGTGGAGTTCAAGGATGTGCGGGTGCCGGTGAGCAACCTGCTCGGCGAGGAAGGGGCGGGATTCGCGATCGCCCAGGCGCGCCTCGGGCCGGGTCGCATCCACCATTGCATGCGCACCATCGGCCAGTGCGAACTGGCGCTGGAGATGATGTGCGAGCGTGCCCTGACAAGGCGGACATTCGGCAAGGACCTGGCGGAATATGCCAACATCCAGGACTGGATTGCCGAATCGCGCATCGAGATCGACCAGGCGAGACTGCTCAATCTCTACACGAGCTGGCTGATGGACACCCAGGGCAACAAGGCCGCCCATGTCCTGGTTTCGCAGATCAAGGTGGCCGCCGCCCGTCTGCAAACCCGTGTTCTCGACCGTGCGATTCAGGTCTACGGTGCCTGCGGCATCACGCCGGATACGCCCTTGGCGTTCCTCTGGACATGGGGCCGCGCGCTGCGTTTCATCGACGGCCCCGACGAGGTGCATCTGCGCGGCATCGCGCGCCATGAACTGAAGCGGGCGCGAAGCCGGTTGGATGCGGCAGCCGGTTAGAAGGTAACGCCTGCCGCGTCGAAGCATGATGACGGGTTTCGAGGTTTGCGGTTCACTGGGCGCCGTCGGCGGATACGCGATCTGAAGGGAGGTACCGGACGATGACCTGGGAAAGGAGCTTGTTCCCTGCCATGCGCGCCGAGGCGCATTATGGCAATCGCGTGATGCAGTGTTTTTCCTGCCGGCCTGGCAACCTTTACCGGCTGCTGACCGATTCGCTGGAGCGCCATCCGGATAACGAGGCCATCGTCGACGGTGGCCGGCGCCTGACCTGGCGCGAACTGTCCGAAGCTGCGGATGCCGCGGCGCGGGCGCTGTCCTCGCGCGGCATCCGGACCGGTGACCGGGTGACCATGGTCATGGGCAACAGCGCGGATTTTGTCGTCGCGCTGTTCGCCCTGTTCCGCATCGGCGCCGTCGCCGTTCCGGTCTCGGTCCGCTCCAGCCGTCCGGAAGTGGCCTACGCCATCGCCAACTGCACCGCGAAACTGCTTCTGCATGACGGGCCGCTTGCCGGCCTGGTTCCGGATCCCGGTGACAGGCCCGGTTGCGATGCCGTTGCCTTCGATGCCCTTTCAGGCGAGGGCGCCTTGCCGGAACCCGGCGATCTGCCCGGAGAGGACGACGTCGCGCTGGTGCTGCACACGTCGGGTACGACGGGCAAGCCCAAGGGCGCGATGCTGACTCATCTGGCCCTGATTCACGCGGCGATGTACTATGAATCGGCCATGCGCCTCACCCCCGCCGACCGTGTCGTGGCCTCGGTCCCGTTGAACCACGTGACGGGAATCGCGGCCCTGATCGCCGCACCCATGCGCGCCGGCGCCACGCTGATCGTCATGGACGGTTTCAAGGCAAGGGCGTTCCTCGACCTCGCCGAAGCCGAGCGCATGACCTACACGCTGATGGTTCCGGCCATGTACAATCTTTGCCTCCTGCAGCCCGACTTCGGCCAGCGAAACCTCAAAAGCTGGCGACTGGCGGCCTATGGCGGCGCGCCCATGCCGGAACCGACCATCCGCCGCCTGGCAGCTACTGTTCCGGGCCTGGGCTTTGCCAACTGCTACGGCTCGACGGAGAGCATCGTTGCACAGCTGATCACGCCGCCGGAATTCGCCTATGAGAAGCGTGACTATGTCGGATGCGCCCTTCCGGGGACCGAGGCACTCATCATGGATGAAAACGGTATCGAACTGCCCCCGGGCACCGAGGGCGAGATCTGGCTGAAGGGTCCGAACGTGGTGCGTGGCTACTGGAACAATCCGGAGGCAACGGCGCAATCCTTCGTCGGCGGCTTCTGGCGGTCAGGCGACATCGGCATGGCCGACCAGGATGGCTTCATCCGGGTGCTCGACCGCGCCAAGGACATGATCAATCGCGGTGGCCACAAGATCTATTCGGCCGAACTGGAGAACGTGCTGACCGATCATCCGGCGGTGGTCGAGGCTGCCGCCCTTGCCCGGCCCTGCCCGGTGCTGGGCGAGCGCGTCCATGCCGCTGTCGTGGTGCGCGCGGATGTTTCGTCAGGCGAACTCCAGGACTGGTGCCGCGAGCGCCTGTCGGACTACAAGGTTCCGGAAACGCTGGACATATCGGCCGATCCGCTACCGCGAAATGCAAATGGCAAGGTCGACAAGAAGGCCCTGCGCGCGCTGCTGCCGGAGACAGGCGCCGCTCGCTGACCATTCCCGCGTTACGGAAAGCGCCCCCAGCGGTAGCGGTCGTGGAGAGGAGGAGACGACTTGGTGGAAATAGCCAAACTGAAGATCACCCCGGCCTATCAGGTCGTTTCCGAGGAATTGCAGAAACTGATCGTCGGCGGTCTGTTGAAACCGGGAGAGCAATTGCCGAGCGAGACCGAACTGGCATCGCAGTTCGGCGTGAACCGGTCGACGGTGCGCGAGGGCATCAGGCAGCTGGAATCGGAAGGGCTGTTGCGCCGTGAAGGGCGCAAGCGCCTGCTGATCACGGTTCCCAGCCAGCAGGATATCTCTCCGCGCCTCGAACGCGCCCTGTTGCTCAACGATGTCCGGTTCAGCGACTTGTGGGAAGTCGCCAGGGTTCTGGAACCGCTGAGCGTCTCGCTCCTTGCCGGCAAGATCACCGGCGGGCAGCTTGATGCACTCGATGAGAACATTGCCGCGATGGCCAGGGCCGTGGCGGCGGATGAGCCGGCGGACGTCCTCGACACCGAATTCCACGCCATGCTGGCCAGTTTCGCCGACAACCGGGCCCTTGTCCTGGCCCGCGAACCCATCGGCCAGCTTCTGTTCCGCCCCTATGTCGAAATCGGCCGGCAGTTAAAGCAGGCGCCGCTGCGCAATCTGCAAGCGCACCGCACCATCGTTGCTGCCCTGCGCGGCGGGGAGGGGGAAAAGGCCGTCGAGTGGATGGAACGCCATATCGAGGACTTGCGCCGGGGCTGGCTGATGGCCGGCCGTGCGATCGACGATTCCATCGGCCAGCACCAATAGGGGAGGTTCGCCGGAAGGTGCGTTCAGCCGCCGGCGCCGATCTTGCTGACGACCTTGGCGTAGGCACCGACATGGGCTGCCATGCGGCGGCTTGCCAGTTCCGGATCCCGGGCGGCGATGGCCTTGATGATCGCGGTGTGGGCCTTCTTGGCTTCCTGCCGCGCCTTGTCCGTGGTCACCTGCTGGTAGCTGTCGGTATCGTGGATCGGTTGCGAGATGGCTTCCATCAGGGCGGTGAGGATTTCGTTGCCGCTGGCCCGGGCGATGGCAAGGTGCCATTCGAGGTTCAGCCGCTTGTACTTGGCGATGTTGTCCGTGGTGGCGACGAACTCGTCATTGATGCGGCGGATTTCCTCCAGATCCTTTTCCGTATGGTTCTCGGCAGCCTTGGCCGCGAGAAAGGGCTCGATGGCGATACGGCAGTCCAGCAGGGAATTGAGCTGGATCGCGTTGCTCATCACGAAGAGCTGCATCGACCGGGCGATGGAGTCGCGTCCTGGAAGCTGGACCACGGAGCCGCCGGCGCGGCCCGGCTTGGTGATGATCAGGCCCTCCACCTCAAGGACGCGCAAGGCATCGCGCACCGAAGAGCGGCTCAGGCCCGAACTCTTGACCAGTTCACGCTCGGGCGGCAGCGACTCGCCGGGTTCGATCTCGCCTGAAAGGATGATCTGCCGCAACTGGTCGGCAAGGATGTCAGAAGCTTTCGGTACGGAGATCGGCGCGATCTGCCCGTTCCCCCTGTCGCCGAAACCGATTTTCCTGTTTGCCGTCACACGAGCCTCCTTGCCGTGGGTTCGACCGGTTTTCCGCTTGCCTGGCCGACTTGCCCCGGCCGCAGTCTGAAGGTGAGCGGTCCGGAACGGCTGATACCCTCGGCCTGCAGGCTTGCGGTAAAACGTCTATGTTTGTTGAATATAATATTATAAGACCAAATTTCCATGTCCAGTGCGAACAGGAGCGCTTCGAAGGAAAATGCCGGGCAAACAACCATTTCGCAAATCCCCCCCGTATAGTCCAAGGCCGGCCGGCGCGCCATTGGCCCTTCAGGGCATACGCGTGGTGGATTTTACACGCTATCTTGCCGGTCCCGCGTCGACCCAGACACTGGCTGATCTTGGCGCCGAAGTGATCAAGGTCGAGGCGATCGGAAGCGGCGACGAGACGAGAACCTACCAGCCGCCGGACGTGGACGGCGAAAGCCCGTACTTCATCGGTCTCAATCGTGGCAAGAAGAGCCTCTGCCTCAACCTGGCCTCGCCGGGCGGCGAGGAAATCGTCCGTGACCTCGTCCGTCGCGCCGACATCGTGGTGGAGAACTTCGCTCCCGGCGTGATGGGCCGTCTTGGCCTGGATTACGAGGCCCTGCGGAAGATCAATCCGCGCCTGATCTATTGTGCCATCACGGCCTACGGATCGGGCAACAGCCATTCCGCCCAGCCCGGATTCGATTCCGTTTTCCAGGCCGAAAGCGGCTTCGCTTCGCTGACCGGCGATCCCGACCGCCTGCCGATGCGGACCGGCAGCCCTGTCATCGACATTGGCGCGGCCATGAACGGAACCATAGCGGTGCTCGCCGCGCTTTTCGCGCGCGAGAAGACCGGCACCGGCCAGTATGTCGAGGTCTCCATGTTCTCGACGGCCCTCAACATGCTCGCCTACTTCCCGATGAACTACCTGGCGGGTGGCCCCGATCCTGTGCGCCAGGGCAATACGGCGCCGGTCGCGACGCCGATCGGCATGTTCGAAACCGCTGCGGGCGGGCCGGTCTATGTCAGTTGCGGCTCGCAGAAATCCTGGGAAGCGCTTGCCGTCCATGTGCTGGACAGGCCTGATCTCGTGACAGACCCGGACTACGCCTCCAATCGCGAGCGCAATGCCAACAGGGACCGGCTGTTCGCGGTCATGGACACCATTTTCAGAAGCCGGCCGCGCGATCACTGGATCGACAAGGCGCGGGCAGGACGGGTGCCCGTCGGTGCCGTGCGATCGGTCGGCGAAGCGTTGCAGTCGCCGCTGGCGCTGGAGACGAATGTGGTCACGCGCGTGGCCCGCGAAGACGGCGGCGAGGTCCCGAACATCGCTTCGCCCTTGCGCCTTTCGCAGACGCCGGTCGCCGATCCGGTCCCAGCCCCGCGTCTCGACGCCGATCGCGACACGGTTCTTCGCAACCTGCTCGGCTATGATGACAAACGCATTGCCCAGGCCGCAGACCGTGGCGCGTTCTCGCCGCGCGTAGCCAGTGGCCGCCAGAACGGAGGAAAGAAATGACACGCCAGGAAACGGAACAGGAAAGACGGTTTCGCATCGCCGGCGAACAGCCGCCCTTCGGGCGCCTGCTCGGTGTCCGGGTGATTTCGGCCGAGCCCGACCGGGTGGAAGCCGAACTGACCGTCACGCCGGAACTCGGCAATCGCAATGGCGTCATGCATGGCGGCGCGATCATCGGACTGGCCGACAACATGGGCGGTACGGCAACCTTCATCAATCTTTCCGAAGGCCAGGGCACGACGACGGTCGAGAGCAAGACCAACTTCTTTCGCGCAATCGAGGTCGGCAGCACGATCAGGGCGGTCTGCGAGCCCCTTCACAAGGGGCGCAAGACAATGGTCTGGCAGATCCGGATCCTGCGCGAAGACGGCAAACTCGCGGCCATCGTGACACAGACCCAGTTGATCATCTGATGAAAGGCCTGCGCGCCTGGCGGACCGGTGCGATCGCGGTGCGGGAAGCGGCCCGCACCCGGGTGTCTGATGTGCGGCGGCCGGGTCAGGCCACCTTGCCGCGCCGTCGCTCCTGGCTGGCCGCGACATCGACGATGAAGCGCTCCGCGCCGCCGGGCGATGTCTCGCTGCGGACCACCGCGCGATAGACGTCCTCGGCAGTCTGGCGCGAGATATAGCCCAGGTCCAGGTCCTCCTGCACCAGGTCGAGGCTGCGTTCCACCGGATTGCCGAACCCGCCGCCCCCGGGCGATGCCGCGAACAGCCAGTCGCCCGGACGCAGTTTCTGTTTTTCTGCCTTGGAGCGCATGGGCGGCCGGACGTCCTTCCCGTCAATCCCGAAGCGCACGATGCTGGGCGCGGCCGCCTCGCCGCCGGCGATGCCGAAGGGCAGGTGGTCCTGCCGGTCTCCAAGGACCGAGACGACGAATTCCGACAGCGCGCGGAACTTGTACTGCGTGCCGCAGCCGCCCCTGAACCGGCCGGCGCCGCCGGAATCGGGGCGAAGCGCGTATTCGTCGAACTGGAGCGGGTAGCGGTGCTCGGATGCCTCGATGGACATGAAATTGGCCATGGACACCGGCGGCGTTCCGTTGACGAGCCCGTCGCCCTTCGAATGGCCGCCATAGCCGCCGGGATAGGGGAAGACGGCAACGAAGTAGTTGCCGCTGTCGGGATGTTTTCCGCCCGCCGTGACGACACCGACAGTTCCGAAGGCCGGTGCCGGCGTGCGGTCCGGAATGGCCTGCGATAGCGCGCCGAGAACCACGTCGAAGACGCGCCCGATGGGTTCCAGGTAGCCGCTGACCGGCGAGGGATAGGCGGCCGCGACCACGGAGCCCTCGCGAATGTCGAAGCTGGTCGGGCGGAAGGCGCCGCCATTGACCGGCACTTCCGAGAAGATGTGCTTGAGCGCGATGAAGCAGGTCGACTGGGTCGTCGAGCGCGCGAGATTGAGCGGTCCGCGCGCTGCGGGATCGGACTGCGAGAAATCGAAATGCATCGAACTGCCCTTGACCGTCAGGGAGAGCGCGATGCGCACCGGTTCATCGACAATGCCGTCATTGTCCATGAAATCCTCGTGGAAATAGGTCCCGTCCGGGATTTCCGCGATATAGGATCGCATCTGCTGTTCGGAGCGGTCGTTCATCTCGGTGATGCAGGCCGCAAGTGTCTCGCGCCCGTAGCGCTGCACCAGGGCGTCCAGTCCGCGCCGCCCGACATGGAAGACATTCGCCATGGCGAACATGTCGCCCTCGATTTCGGTGGGCAGCCGCACATTGCCCGTGAACATCGATACCAGCGCGCGGTTCAGCGTGCCGCCGTCGTAGAGTTTCACCGGAGGAATGACGAGCCCCTCGGTATGGATGTCCTGGGCCGCGGGCGCCCATCCCCCCGGAACGCTGCCGCCGATATCCATCCAGTGGCCGGTGCTGGCCAGCAGCGCGAACAGCTGCCCGTCGACGAAATGCGGCGCCACGAGAACGACGTCCTGGAGATGCGTGCCGCTCAGATAGGGATCGTTCAGGACCCAGACGTCGCCGGGTTTGAACCCGCCCTCGCCGGCCACGTGCGTGATGAGGTTCTGCACCGTGAACTGCATGTTGGCGAGAAAGACCGGCAGTCCGAACCGGCCCTGGGCGACGGTCTCGCCGGTGTCGGGCAGGAAGATGCCGTGGGCACAGTCGTTCGTTTCGGAGATGATCGGTGACATCGCCGCATGGATGAGATGCAGGTCCATCTCGTCGGCGATCTGCTCGAGCGCGCCACGCACGACGGCAAGGGTGACGGGATCCATCAGGCGACCTCCACCAGGATGTTTTCAAAGGCGTCGATGCGGCCGGTCATGCCGGGCTCGATGATGATCGTGGTATCGGCCTGCTCGACGATGCAGGGCCCTTGGATGACAGCGCCGGGGCGCAGCGTCTCGCGCTTGTAGACCGGCGTATCCCACCATTTCGAGAAATGAACCTGGCGGCGTGCCGCCGGCTCGGGTGCGGGCTGCGGTTCCGGCGTCGTCCGTTCACGCCGCTCATGTTCGCGCTGCCCCTCGACGACCGTCCTCAGGCTGACGATGGTGGTCGCGATATCGCCCAGCGTGTTGCCATATTCGGCGCGATAGGCTTCGGCAAAGGCCGCGTCGATGCGCGCGGTGTCCCAGCCTTCCTCGACACCGACGCGCAGCGTGTGGATCTGCCCGGAATAGGCCATCTCGGCGAAGTGACGCACGAGGACCGACTTCACCGCCACGCCGCTCGTCTCCAGCTTCGCCCGGCCCTCGGCTTCCTGTTCCCGCATGGCGGCATCGAGTTCGCCCGCCTGCAGGTTCGCCGTGGCACGCGCAAGCGTCCGCGAGACATCGTAACGCACATCGGCGACGACGCAGCCCATGGCACACAGCACGCCGGGTGCCGGGGGCACGATCATGGTCTTGATGCCGACCTCGCGGATGATGGCCGAGCCGTGCAACGGGCCGGCGCCGCCGAAGATGACGAGCGCGAAGTCGCGCGGATCGTAGCCCCGTTCGATCGAAAGGAGCCGGGTTCGCCCGGCCATGTTCTGGTTGACGATGGCCAGGATGGCTTCCGCCGTCTCCTCGATGCCGAGGCCGAGCTGTTCGCCGAGCCTGCCGATGGCGGCCCGCGCCCCTTCCACGTCGAGCCTGGTCAGGTTGGTCAGCCCGATCGGGTCGTCGGCGTTGATCCTGGCAAGCACGACATTGGCGTCGGTCACCGTGGGTTCGGTGCCGCCGTGGCCGAAGCAGACCGGACCGGGCAGGGCGCGGGCGCTGCGCGGACCGACCTTGAGGATGCCTGCCCTGTCGACATGAGCGATGGACCCGCCGCCCGCGCCGATGGTGTGGACATTGATCATCGAGACGCGCAGCGGCAGCCGGAAATCGAGATTTGTCTTCGGCGCGATCTCGGGCTCACCGTCGATCACCACCGCGACGTCGAAGCTGGTGCCGCCCATGTCGCCCGTGATGACGCGGTCGAAACCGGCCTCCGAAGCGATGCGCGCCGCGGCCGTCACGCCGGCCGCCGGTCCGGAGCGCACGATATGCGCGGCGTGGTCGCCGAGATGGGCCGCGGGAACAAGCCCGCCATTGGACTGCATGACAAGCGTCTGGCGCGAGAAGCCCCATTCGCCAAGGCGTTCCAGCAGCCTGCGGGAGTAGGTCTTGATCAAAGGTTGCAGGAAGGCCTGGATCGCAGCCGTGCTGGTGCGTTCGAACTCGTAATATTCACGGTTTATGTCCGCCGAGGTGACGATTTCCCAGTCGGGATTGATGCCCGAGAGGATCGCCGCGACCTCCTGTTCATGGGATGGATTCACGTAGGAATGCAGAAAGGAGACGACGATGGCCTCGACGTTTTCTTCCTTCAGGCGCAGGGCGAGTTTCTCCACCGCGTCCCTGTCGACCGGACGGATCACGTTGCCCCGGAAATCCATGCGCTCGTCGATCTCGAAGCGCAGGTTGCGGGGGATCAGCGGGTTCTGCTTGCCTGTCAGGCCGTAGAAATCCGGACGGTCCCGCCGTCCGAGTTCCAGAACGTCGCGGAAGCCCCCGGTGGTCACGAGGGCGCATTTCGCGCCGACCCGTTCGATCAGGGCATTGGTGGCGATGGTCGTGCCATGCAGGATGAGCGACAGGTCATCGCGCGGGATGTCTGCGGTGCGCAGGGCGTCGAGCAGGCCGATCGAAGGGTCGTGCGGTGTCGATGGCACCTTGCAGATCCTGTCGGCGTGAATTCCGTCACGCGAATAGAACAGGTCGGTGAAAGTCCCCCCGACATCGATCCCGACAACGTCTGACAAGGCCTGCTCCTCCCATGGAAAGACCGGCCTCACGCCGGTCGCCGAGATATCTGCGGGCCGATATGCCGGCGTCAGGCGCCGGGCAGTATGGCCTCATGGCCCGGATCATAGTCAGGATCCCCGGACAGGTCAATCATTTTGGTCCGATGATTTAATATACATTTGGTCTGATAATATCTTGACAGTGGTGCGCTGTTCGGCAACCCTGTCGGATGAATGGACCGTCACATCCCGTGTGACGTGGTGCAAGCGCGAGGTGGGAAGGAAACGGATGTTGGAGGCGATTGGATCTGGCAGCCTGGGTGCCTGGGAGATGCCCGAGGAACTTGAAATGCTGCGCAGCACCGCGCGGCGTTTCATGAAGGAAAAGGTGATCCCGGAAGAGGACAAGGTCGAACATGATGCCTATACCCTGCCCGAGCCGGTCCTAAAGCGCCTCCAGAAGGAGGCCCGCGAACTCGGCCTGTGGTATGTGCAGACACCGGCCGAACATGGCGGCGCCGGGCTGAACCTCCTCGCCCAGTGCATCATCGCCGAAGAGGCCGCGCAGTGCCGGATGGGCGCCTACATTCCCGCCTGCGGGGCTTTCGGCTTCGATCCGCCCAACATCATCTACAAGGGAACGCCGGAGCAGATCGCCAAGTATGCCGATCCGGTCGTTGCCAATGGCGACAAGACCTTCGTGGCGATTTCCGAGCCTTCGGGAGGATCGGACCCGGCAAGGGCGATCCAGACCCGGGCGGTGCGGGACGGGGACGACTATGTGCTCAACGGCACGAAGGTCTGGATTTCCGGCGCCAGCCAGGCGAACTGGGGTGTGGTCTTTGCCCGCACCGGTTCGGAAAAGCAGCGCGGCAACATCACCGCCTTCATCGTCGAGAAGGATTCGCCCGGCCTCACGCTGACCCGCATTCCGGTCATCCGGTCCTATTCGCCCTACGAACTGTCCTTCGAGAATGTCCGTGTACCGGCGGAAAACAGGATCGGTGAGGAGGGGCAGGGCTTCCAGCTTGCCGAGACATGGCTTGTGCATGGCCGCGTGCCCTACGCCGCGGCGACGCTCGGCATCGCGGATGCTGCGCTGCGCCTTGCCATCGACTGGGCGAAGGAACGCTACACCTTCAAGACCCCGCTGGCCGACAAGCAGGCGATCCAGTGGATGATCGCCGATTCCGAGATCGAACTGCGCGCCGCCAAGCTGCTCGTTTACCAGGCCGCCTGGCGCGCCGACCTTGGCTATGACATCAAGATCGATGCCTCGGCCTGCAAGGTCTTCGCCACCGAGACCGCCGGCCGCATCGTCGACCGCTGCATCCAGATCTTTGGCGGGCTCGGCGTGGCCTGCGAGATGCCGCTGGAGCGCTGGTACCGCGAAATGCGGATCAAGCGCATCGGCGAGGGACCGTCGGAGGTTCATCGCATGGTGGTTGCGCGCGACCTCCTGAGCGGCAACGCGAAACGCTCGACGGGGGCGTGAGGCATGTCCATCGACTTCGAGCTCAACGACGGTATCGCCCTGATCACGATCAACCGTCCGGAACGGCTGAACGCGATGGACGACGAGCATTACAAGGGCCTGTCGCAGGCCTGGCAGCGTGTCCGCGACGACGGTGATGTCCGCGTCGCCATCGTCACCGGCGCCGGGCAGAAGTCGTTTTCCACCGGTGCCGACATCAAGAGCTTCGTGGCCGCGCCGCCCGGCCTGGAAGAGATGTGGCTGACCCAGAAGGACCAGTTGCTCAATCGCGGGCTGGAGGTCTGGAAGCCGGTGATCGCGGCGGTCAACGGCTATTGCGTCGGCGGCGGCATGACGCTCCTGTTGGGCACGGATATCCGCATTGCCGCCCCGCATGCCACCTTCCCGCTCGCCGAGGTCAAGCGCGGTGTCATCGCCGGCAATGGCGGAACGCAGCGCGTCCTGTCGCAATTGCCCTATGCCATCGGCATGGAGATGGTGCTGACCGGCAGTTCCATGGATGCGGAGACGGCAGCCCGCTGGGGCCTCATCAACCGCGTCGTGCCGGCCGAAAGTCTCATCGATGAAGCCATGGCGGTCGCGCGCACGATTGCCGCCAATGCCCCGCTCGCCACCCAGGCGGCCAAGGAGCTTGCCGTGCGCGCCCGCGACCTGCCGCTGGCGACCGGCTTGCGTTTCGAGCAGGTGGTCAACCGGTTGCTGATGTTCTCCGAGGATGCCGCCGAAGGTCCGAAGGCCTTTGCCGAAAAGCGCCAGCCGCAATTCAGGGGGCGCTGACATGAGCCGGCCGCATCTTCCCCTGGACGGCGTCACCGTCATCGACTTCGGCCAGATCTACAATGGCCCCTACGCCACCTTCCTCATGGCCATGGCCGGGGCGCGTGTCATCAAGATCGAGCCGAAGAACGGCGAGAACATGCGCCGGCGCGGGGCCGTCGGCGGCGCGATGGTCCCCTTCGCCATGCTCAACTCCAACAAGGAATTCGTCACGCTCAACCTCAAGAGCGAGGCCGGGCGACGCCTGGCCGAGACGATGATCGCCCGCGCCGACGTCGTGCTGGAGAACTTCGCGCCGGGTGTCATGGACCGGCTCGGCCTTGGCCCGGACCATCTCATGAAGCTCAATCCGCGCCTCGTCTACGCGGCGGGGTCCGGCTTCGGCTGGTCCGGCCCCTACAGGGATTTCCCGGCCATGGACCTGACGGTCCAGGCGATGTCCGGCATCATGTCGATCACGGGCTTTGCCGACCGCCCTCCGGTCAAGGCCGGCCCGGCGGTCGCCGATTTCTTCGGCGGGGTTCACCTTTACGGGGCGGTGGCGACGGCGCTCTTCGACCGCGAACGGACCGGCAAGGGCCGCTTCGTCGAGGTCTCCATGTTCGATTCGGTCTATGCCTCTCTGTCCTCGGCGCTCGGCCTCTACTTCGGCAGCGGCGGCGCGGCGGCGCAGCGCACCGGCAACCGGCACAGCGGCATGGCCGAGGCGCCCTACAATGTCTACCCGGCTGCAGACGGATACCTTGCCCTGATTTGCGTGAGCGAGACGCACTGGAAATCGCTGCTCAAGGCGATGGACCACGAGGACCTCGATGACGATCCGCGGCTGGGCAGCCTCAAGGCCCGCGTCGAGAACATCGAGTTCGTCGACGAGACCATCGGCGCATGGACTCGCCAGTTCACCCGCGCGGAACTCGACGAAAGGCTCAAGCGCTTCCGTGTGCCCTGCGCGCAGGTCCGCGATCTCGGTGAAGTGGTTCACGATCCGCATCTGCATGCGCGCGGCATGTTGCGCGAGGTGGATCATCCGTCGCTGGGCCGGCTCGTCCTGCCCGCTAGCCCCATGCGTTACGACGGACAGGCGATCGAGGCCCTTGAACCCAGCAAGGAACTGGGCGCGGACAACCGGGCGGTCTATGGCGACTGGCTTGGCCTGAGCGCGCAGGAGATGGCAGACCTTGAAGGGGAGGGAGCGATCTGATGGGCGCAAGGGCTGTCATTGCGGGGATTGGCCAGACCGCCTTCGGCAAGTTGCCGGGACGCTCGACCATATCGCTCAACATGGAGGCGTGCCGCAAGGCCGTTGCCGATGCCGGGATCGGGAAGGACGCCGTCGACGGATTGCTGGTCAAGGTCCCGACGTCCCGCGTGGAAATGATGTATGGCCAGACGCTGGCCGAGGCCATGGGGCTGGAACCGCGCTTCGGCGGCGTGTTCGACCAGGGCGGCGCGTCCAACATCTCCATGATCGCCATTGCCGCCATGGCCATCGAGGCAGGCCAGTGCGAGGTCGTGCTGGTTTCGCTGGCCGACAATCCCAAGACCGGCACCCGCCAGGCCTATGAGAAGCCCTGGGGCGATGCTGCGGATTTCGGCTGGTCCAGCGTGGTTGCAGGCTATGCCATGATCGCGCGGCGCTACTTCCACGAATTTTCCGGCGCCGAAGACCTCTTCCGGGAGATCGCGATTGCCTGCCGCGCCCATGGCGCTGCAAACCCGAACGCGCAGTTGCGCATGCCGCTGGATGCCGGAACCTATGCCGCCGCGCCCTGGGTGGTGGAGCCGCTGCGCCGCGACGATTGCTGCCTGATTTCCGACGGCGCCGCGGCCGTGGTCGTGATGTCGGAGCGCAAGGCCCGCGAACTGGGGGTCGCCGCGCCGGTGCCGGTTCTCGGCTTCGGGCAGGGCAACAGCTCATCCGATGTGACGCTGCGTGGCGACCTGACGCGGACCCGCGCCGATGTTTCGGCGCAGACCGCCTTCCGCATGGCCGGGCTCAAGCCCGCCGACATCGACTGCGCGCAGATCTACGACTGTTTCACCGTCACCGTGGCCATGACGCTGGAATCCTATGGTTTCGGCAGCCGGGAGGCCCTGACGGAGATGGCGCTGGGCGGCGGTTTCGGCGCCGATGGCAAGTTGCCGCTGAACACCGCCGGCGGCCTGCTTTCGGAAACCGGAATGCCGGGCCTGCAGCTCGTCCTGGAAGGCGTGCGCCAGATGCGCGGCCAGTCCACGAGCCAGGTCAAGGGCGCCGCCAAGTGCATTGTCAGCAACCAGGGAGGGATCATGCATACGCATTCGACGCTGATCCTGGGCCAATGAGCCGTGCGGTCGCGCAAGCGCCGGGTGAAACGCCCCAGGAGGTCTATCGCGCAGCGCTCCAGGAACGGCGGCTGACATTCCAGCATTGCCGCCAATGCGGCAACAACTGGCTGCCGGCGCGCACGGAATGTCCGCGCTGCTGGTCGGATGACCACGAATGGAGGGCCGCGTCCGGCGAGGCCACGGTTCACAGCTGGGTGGTCTTTCACGTGGCCTTCGATCCCCGGTTCAGGGACCGGGTTCCCTACAACGTGGCCCTTGTGGATCTCGACGAGGGGCCGCGGCTCATCACCAACATTGTCGACTTGCCGGACGGCACGGATGTCGTGGGCAGACGCGTCACGCTGGTCTTTCAGGAGGACATGGACCGGCAACTGCCGAGATTTCGACTGACCGGGGACGCGACCGGCAGCGGCTAATCGTGGCACCTGCCCCGAAGGGGCGTACCAAGGGAGGAAATACGATGATGAAACTGACAAGACGTGCAGCACTGGCCGGCGCCGCAATGGCGCTTTGCCTCGCCGCCGGTGGCACCGCCATGGCACAGGAGACCTTCAAGGTCGGGACAATCAACCCCTATTCCGGTCCGCTTGCGCTTTATGGCGGCGAGGTGAACAGGGGCTATGAACTGGCTGCCGACGCGGTCAACGAGGCCGGGGGCATCCTCGGCAGGCAGGTGGAGATCCTGAAAGGCGACGCCACCAATCCGCAGGAAGGCATTGCCGCGGTGGAACGCCTGGCGACGCGCGAGAATGCCGACGCCTTCATCGGCACCTATCTGAGCGCCGTGGCCGGCGCGGCCAGCGAGACCGCGCTCAACTACAACAAGCTCTACTGGGACACCAATGCACTGGCGACCAACCTGACCGAACGCGGCCTGCCGAACTATATCCGCTCAGGTCCCTATTCGGTTTCCTTCGCCGACGTGTCGATCGACCTCATCCTCAATTCCCTGGCCGCCAGGCTTGGCAAGCAGCCGGGTGACCTGACGGTCTGGCTGGAGCACGAGGAATCGGTCTACGGAACGTCGATTGCCGAACATCAGAAGGAACGGCTCGAGGCGGCCGGCGTGAAGGTGCTGGGCATCGGAGCCCACAGCTACAAGTCGATCGACCTGACCGATTCGGTGCTTCGCGCCCGCGATGCGAACCCCGACATCTGGGTGCAGACGGGCTACGTGCCGGACGGCAACCTGCTGCTGCGGACCGCCCGTGACCAGGGCTTCAAGCCGAAGGCGACTGTCTTCGTCGGCACCGGCGACACCAAGGAAACGCTCGAGGCCATGGGTGCCGACGGTGTCGAGGGCCTGCTGGTCGTTTCCTACCCCCGGCCTGACATTTCCGAAGACTACGGTCCGGGATCGAAAGCCTATCTCGAGGCTTACCGCGCCAAGTATGGCGAGGACCCGATCGCGCCGCAGAGCATGGCGGCCTTTGTCGGCTTCAAGATCATGGCGCAGGCCATCAACAAGGCCGGCAGCGCCGAGCCGGAAGCCGTGTCCGGCGTCCTTGGCAGCTTCGATGAGCCGCTTCGCACCTACGAGACCGGCTTCGGCGCCAAGTTCGACGACAACAAGCAGAACCAGCGCGCCTATCCGACCGTCATCCAGTGGCAGGGCGGAAAACAGGTCACCGTGTTCCCTGACGATGCGGCAGGGGACAACAAGATGGTCAATATCGGCAACTGAAAAGGCTGACGGATTGCGCGGCGGTCCCCGGCCGGGGGCCGCCGCGGCATCCAGCAAGAAGAGGCTCTGCCGTGGAGACATTCCTGAACATCGTTATCGTGGGCCTGCTCCTGGGCGGCATCTACGGTCTCGTCAGCATGGGACTGAACCTGATCTTCGGCGTCGTCCGGATCGTCAATTTCGCCCAGGGCGAACTTGTCATGCTCGGCATGTATGGCGCCTATCTGAGCTGGTACCTGCTCGGGCTCGATCCCTATCTCTCGGCGCTGGTCGTCGTGCCGTGCCTCTTTGTCTTGGGCGTCATCATCCAGCGCTTCGTGCTGCAACCGCTGCAGAACGAACCCTCCATGCAGATCTTCGCCACGTTCGGCCTGCTGATCCTGTTCCAGAACATCGTGCTGGCGATCACGCGCGGCACCGGTTACTCGGTGCACAGCGAGGTGTCCCGGGTCGTCCTGTCCTTCGAAGACATCAACATCAGCCTGTCCCGGCTGATCGTGCTGATCATGGTGATCCTCGTCGCCGTCGGCGCAAACTGGTTCCTGCACAGCACGATGTACGGCAAGGCCGTGCGCGCGGTCACGCAGGACCGCCGCTCGGCGCGGCTGATGGGCATCAACGTGGAACTGGCCTTCATGCTGACCTTCGGCGTGGGGTCCGCCCTGGCCGGCCTTGCCGGTGTGCTGCTTGCGCCGATCTACACGCTGTCGCCGCAGATCGGCGGAAACTTCATCCTCGCGGCCTTCGCCGTGGTGGTGCTCGGCGGCCTGGGCAGCGTATGGGGCGCGTTCTTCGGCGGCTTCATCATCGGGCTCATCGAGGCTTTCGCCGGCTACTATCTCAACCCCGAACTCAAGCATGCCATCTGGTTCCTGGTCTTCATCGCGGTGCTGATCGTGCGGCCGGGGGGCCTGTTCGGAATCGCAGGCGCAGAGGAGGTCGGTCTCCGTGAACAAGACTGATGGTCAGGCAATGCCGGCAGCGCTTGCCGGAAACGGCGCAACCATGCGCCCGAAGGTCACCACCTTCGGCACCGAACTGGGGCGGATCGGGGCAATCGGCGTGTTCTTCGCGATCTTCATCGTCCTCTTCCGGGGCGATCCCTTCATCCTGAACATGATGGCCTACACCTTCCTCTTCGCCGCGCTGTCGACAAGCTGGAACATCATCGGCGGTTTCGGCGGCCAGTTCTCACTGGGTCACGGCGTGTTTTTCGCCATCGGCGCCTACACGACGGCGAATCTCTATTTCCACTGGCAGATTTCTCCCTGGCTCTCGCTGGTTCCGGGCATGATACTCGCAGCCATGGTCGCCGTCGCGGTGTCCTGGCCGACCTTCCGTCTCAAGGGCCCGTTCTTCGCCATCGCGACACTGGCACTCAACGAGGTGGCATTGGTCCTTGCGACCTATTTCGACGGGATCACCGGCGGGCCGCGCGGCATGCTGCTGCCGTTCAAGGCAGGGCTGGAGAACATGGTCTTCACCAGCCGTCTCCCCTATGCGGTCATCATGTTCGGCTTTCTTCTCGTCAGCCTTGTTGCGGCGGCCTGGGTGCTCCGGGGGCGTCTGGGCTACTATTTGCAGGCGGTGCATCTGGACGAGGACGCGGCCCGCGCAGCCGGCATCGACGTGCTCAAGGTCAAGCTCACGGGCATGGCCGTCAGTGCTGCGCTGACCGGCATCGGCGGCTCGCTCTTCGCCATGTATCTGCGCTTCGTCGATCCGCCGACGGTTCTCAGCATCCAGGATATCGGCGTGAAATTCCTGCTGATCGCGCTGATCGGCGGTGTCGGCACACTGTATGGCCCCCTGCTTGGCGCGTTGCTGATCATCCCGCTGGAATCCTATCTGCGGGCAACGCTTGGCGGCACGATCCCCGGCATCAACCTGCTCATCCTCGGCGGATTGCTCGTCATCTTCGCGCTCTTCATGCGACGCGGCATCTTCGGCGCTATGCAGGGTCTCTGGGAACGCCGCAGGGGGGCGCGCCAATGAGCGGATTCGTGCTCTCGGTCGAAAACCTGACCCGCCGTTTCGGCGGCCTGGTCGCCGTCAACGACGTGTCCTTCCAATTGCGCAAGGGGGATCTGCTTTCCATCATCGGCCCGAACGGGGCCGGCAAGACGACGATGTTCAACCTGGTCACCGGCCAGTATCCGCCGAGCGCCGGGCGCGTGATCTTCAACGGGGCGGACATTTCCGGGCTCAGGCCCCATGCCCGCGCCAAGCTGGGTCTTGGCCGCACGTTCCAGATATCCAAGACGCTGACCACGCTGACGACGCTCGAGAACGCCATGGTCGGCGCCTTCCTGAAGCGGCAGAACCTGTCCGAGGCGGCCGACTATGCCATGCATGTGCTCGACATGGTCGGACTTGGCGCCCGTGCCGGCATCAAGGCCGGCACCCTGACGCTGAGCGAGCGCCGGCGGCTGGAAATCGCCCGTGCCCTGGCGCTGGATTGTTCGGTCCTCCTCCTTGACGAGGTCATGGCGGGACTGAACCAGAAGGAGGGGGAGAGCGTCATCGACCTCGTCCGCAAGCTGAATGGCGAGGGCCTGACGATCATGGTGATCGAGCATAACCTGAAGGTGGTCCGGGCGTTCCAGAGCCGCGTCATCGTCCTCGACTTCGGCCGGCTGATCGCTGACGGAACGCCCGACGACGTTCTGTCGGACCCCCACGTGGTGGAAGCCTATCTCGGGAGGCAGGACGCATGAGCATTTCGCTGACAGTCCGCAACCTGCATGCCGGATACGGTCAGGCGACCGTGATCGAGGGGATCGACATCGATGCCGCGGCCGGCGAGGTCGTCGCCATTGTCGGCGCCAATGGCGCGGGCAAGACGACGCTGCTCAACACGATCGCCGGCGTCAATCCGGCGCGTGAGGGCACGATCATGCTCGGCGATCTCGACATCACCCGCATGGCCGCACACGAATTGCCCGCCAGGGGCCTGGCGCTCGTGCCCGAAGGCGGCCGCCTGTTCCCCTTCATGACGGTTCGCGAGAATCTCGAAATGGGCGGTTTCAACCAGCGCGGATCGCCGCGCTTCGGCCAGATGCTCGACGAGGTCATGGAACTGTTCCCGATCCTGCGGCAGCGCCAGGGTCAGTGGGCCGGGTCGCTGTCCGGCGGCGAGCGCCAGATGTGCGCCATCGCGCGCGCGGTCATGAGCCAGCCGCAACTCATCATGCTGGATGAGCCTTCGGTCGGCCTTTCGCCGAAACTGGTCCACCAGGTCTTCGAACTGGTCCGCGAACTGGCCCGCAAGAAGGGGCTGACCATCGTGCTTGTCGAACAGAATGTCCAGGAGGCCCTGGGCGTCTCTGACCGTGCCTATGTTCTCGACCATGGCGCAATCGTCCGTTCTGCGCCATCGGCCGAATTGTCCGGCGACCCGGCGATCCAGTCCGCCTACATGGGGCTGTGATCATGGCAGGGGAGGAAAACACGGCCGGCGGCGCTGTCGCCCTCGTCTCGGGCGGCGGAACCGGGGTCGGCGCCGCCACCGTGCTCAAGCTCGCCCGGCGTGGATGCCGCGTGGCAGTCAATTTCCGCAGCAGTGGCGATGCGGCCGAATCGGTCGTGGCGGCTTGCCGTGCCGAAAGCAGCGAAGCAATGGCCATCCAGGGCGATGTCGCGGTTGACGCCGATTGCCGGTCGATGGTCGCGCAATGCGTGGAGAAGTGGGGCCGTCTCGACATTCTCGTCTGCAGCGCTGGAACCACGCAGTTCACGTCCCTGACGGACCTCGAAAACCAGAACGCGGAGGACTTCCAGCGGGTCTATGCCACCAATGTGCTTGGCGTGCATCAGCTTGCCCGTGCCGCCGCGCCGTACCTGGAAAAGTCCGGTGAAGGCGCCGTCGTGACGATCTCTTCCATTGCGGGCGTCAACGGAAACGGAAGTTCGCTCGCCTATGTCGCCTCGAAGGGCGCGCTCAATGCCCTGACGCTGGCGCTGGCACGCCTGCTGGCGCCGCGCGTCCGGGTCAATGCCGTGCTGCCGGGCCTCATCGACAGCGGCTGGTTCCTGAACGGCATGGACGCGGCGCAATACGCGGCGATTCGCGAGAATTTTGCCGCGGCCTCGGCGCTGGGAACGGTCTGCTCGCCGGAGGATATCGCCGATGCGGCGGTCTTCCTGGCCCTCGACGCCCGCAGGATGACCGGGCAGTTCATGACCGTGGACGCCGGCTATTCTCTGGGGCGCGCGGTCCGGGTCTCGCGTTGATGGCCGCTCGAGACGATCTGCCCGCCTCCCGGCGGCGCGCAAGCACACCCATGCCGGTCGCATGAGGGCCTTCATGCGCCGGGGCCATTCCGGTTCGGGCTCAGGCGCTCTTCAGCGCGATGTCACAGGCCGACAGGTGGCGGTCGATGGCCGCCATGTCCTTGGCGGACAGGCGCAGGCCGAGCTTGGACCGCCGCCATGCGAAATCGTCGGCGGTCCGCACCCATTCGTTTTCCGCCGCCCAGTCCAGTTCGCGCGCGCTGATGCCGGGCGCGACCTCGCCGCCGAGATCCTCCCAGCAGGAAGCGCCGGCGAAGATGGTCCGGCACTCCGTGCCGTATTGGCGCAACAGGCGGCGCACCGTGGCCGCGTCCATGAACGGCAGCATGGCCTGCAATTCCGCCAGCAGCGAATCGCGCGCTGCGACCGGGAAATCGCCGCCCGCCAGCGGCGCGGCATGCGTCCAGCCGTCGGTGGTCCGGCCCATCGCAGTGTCGATCTTCTCAAGCGCGCTTTCGGCCAGCTTGCGATAGGTCGTGATCTTGCCACCAAAGATGTTGAGATAGGGCGCGCCCCCCATGGCGCCGGCCTTCAGCACATAGTCGCGCGTGGCCGCCGTGGCGGAACTCGCGCCATCGTCATAAAGCGGGCGCACGCCGGCATAGGACCAGACGATGTCGGCGCGGGTCACCGGCTTGCGGAAATACCTGGATGCAAAGGCGCACAGATAATCGGCTTCCGCATCCGAACAGGCTGGCTTCACCGATGGCGAACCATGCTCGGCATCGGTTGTTCCGATCAGTGTGAAGTCTTCCTCGTAGGGAATGGCGAAGATGATGCGTCCGTCGCTTCCCTGGAAGAAATAGGCCCTGTCATGGTCGTAGAGCTTGCGCGTCACGATATGGCTGCCGCGCACCAGCCGGACCTTCTCCGTCAGGTTGAGATGCATGCGCCCGCGCGCCACATCCTCGACCCATGGGCCGGCGGCATTCACGAGCATGCGTGCGCGGATGTTGCGGCGTCCCTCGGGCGTATCCACGATGACGTGCCAGACGCCGCCCTCCGGCGTTGCGGAAACCACGGTGCTGCGCGTCATGATCGCCGCCCCCCGGGCCGCCGCGTCACGGGCGTTGAGCACCACCAGACGCGCATCCTCCACCCAGCAGTCGGAATATTCGAACGCGGTCGCGAACCGTTCGTCGAGCGGCTTGCCGGCTTCGTCTGATCGCAGGTCGACCCGGCGCGTTCCCGGCAGGATCTTGCGCCCGCCCAGGTGGTCGTAGAGGAACAGGCCAAGGCGGATCAGCCAGGCCGGCCGCCGCCCCTTCATCCATGGCATGAGGGCCGTCAGCAGGCGCGAGGTCGGCGTGGAGCTTTCGAACCGCATGGCGGAATGCAGCGGCAGCACGAAGCGCATCGGCCAGGAGATGTGCGGCATGTTGGCCAGCAGCACCTCCCGCTCGATCAGGGCTTCGCGCACCAGCCGGAACTCGAAATACTCCAGGTAGCGCAAGCCGCCGTGAAACAGCTTGGTCGAGGCCGAGGAGGTCGCCGAGGCAAGGTCGCCGCGCTCGGCGAGAGCCACCGAATAGCCCCGGCCCTGCGCGTCCCGGGCAATGCCGCAGCCATTGATGCCCCCGCCAACGATGAAGAGATCGTATGGCCTGTCCTGTTGCCCCGTCATGCGCCTGCCCGTTCCATCCTGTTGTCAGTTCGTCCTTGTTGCCGGCGTTCCGATGAGCGTTTGCGCCGTCTGCTCGTCGGTCACCAGGACCGTCGCGAACCCGCGGTCGAGGACAGCGCGGATTGCCTCCACCTTCTGCTTTCCCCCCGCCGCCAGCACGCGGCGCGGGATGCCGAGAATGTTTTCCGGGCCGATACCGACGCAGCGCGCATTCAGCGGATGGTCGAGCGGCATTCCGTCCGCCCCGATGAAGCGGCCGATGAAATTGCCGATGGCCCCGGCCTCGCGCGCCTTCAGATAGTCCGCGTCCGAGAGCATGGAGGCCTCGCGAAGGCTGCTCATGCCCAGTCCGCCGATGCTCAGCAGCGCCAGGTCCGCCTCCTTTGCCCTGGACATGGCATCCTGCGCGGCCGGTTGGGCGTTGATTGCATTTGTTGCCTCCTCCGTGTCGCACAGGATCGGCGCGGGGATGAAGAAGCATTCCGCGCCGAGACGTTCGGCAAGCACGGCCGCGGCCTCGTACTTGTCCTGCGTGGAGCGCGTGGCCAGCGTCCCGATCATCGAGACCACCGACAGGTGTTCCGCGGCGCCGGGTTCGATCGCCATGGCCAGTGCCCTGAGCGTGGAGCCCCAGGAGGTCGCCACGGTCATCCCGTTTTCCAGCAAGTCGGAAACCATGCTGCCCGCGTAATGGCCGATCACGTCCGATAGCGACACGTCCTCGCTGGTGTCGGACGGGCAGACGAAGGCCGCTTCCAGCCCGAATCGGCGGATGAGCCGGCTTTCCAGGTCGAGCCGCTCGGCGAAGGGAACGTCGATGGCGATGCGCACCATGCCTTGTTCGCGCGCCTGCGCCAGCATCCTGTGCACCTTGAAGCGCGTGATGTTGAGGCGCTTGGCGATCTCGTTCTGCGTCAGCCCGAGGATGTAATAGAGATGCGCCACGCGCGCGATGGTCTCGCTGGCGGCGGCCGTTCGAATGGCGGCTCTGTTCCAAGGCGTGTTCATGTCCCCGACCCCTTTCTGGTGGCCTCCTTTTGCCATGAACGGGCTGTCCTGTCTCCGTCGCGTCTGTTTCAGCGATAGGCGAAATTGCACATTTGTACAATCCACAAAAAAATGTTGCACAAATGTATGTTCGGTGCAACAAATTGAAAAATCGCAGAGGCTGGAGCAAGGGAGGAGCCAGTGAAGCTCGGCGTTCTGTCGGCCGATCGCCCGTTGGTCTGGATGCTGCCGCTGATTTTCATGCTGGTGGCATTCACGATCGTGCCGCTGTTCTACAACATCTGGCTCAGCTTCCATGAATACGCGCCGTTCAAGCGCCAGCTTGTCTATGTCGGCATGCAGAACTGGCAGCAATTGTTCGCCGACCCGCGCATGTGGGAATCATTCGGGACCACGATGTTCTATTTCGTCGTGGTGCTGTCGGCCGAAGTGGTTCTCGGCATGGCCATCGCCCTTCTCCTTGATGAGGAGGAGTTCGGTTTCGGGCTGCTGCGCACCATCCTGACGCTCACCCTCGTGGTTCCGCCGGCCATTGTCGGCATGATGTATCTGCTCATCGAGGATCCCGAGTTCGGTGTCCTGACCTGGGTCCTGTCATCGCTCGGCATCATGGACAAGTCGACGCCGATCCTCGCCACTGCTTCGACGGCACTCTGGGGCGTGATGCTGGCCGACATCTGGCAGTGGACGCCCTTCATGGTGCTGATCTTCCTGGCCGGCCTGCGCTCGCTTCCGCCCGAGCCTTACGAGGCGGCCATGCTGGATGGCGCCTCGGCCTGGATGACCTTCCGCCGCATCACCCTGCCGCTGATGAGCAAGGTCATCGCCGTGGCGGTGCTGATCCGCGGCATCGATATCTTCCGCATGTTCGACTACGTCTTCGTCATGACCAGCGGCGGGCCCGGCACGTCCACCTACACGCTCTCGCTTTACTCCTGGCAGCAGACCTTCAGCTTCATCAAGTGGGGCTATGGCGCCACGCTGTCGCTCTTCGCCCTCGTCGTCATTCTCGTGATCGCCAATCTCTTCATCTGGGCGGCTAGGGTGCGCTGGTAATGGTTGTCCGGTCCAAAACCTCGCGCGTCCTGCGCACCGTGGCCGGTTGGGCGGTCGTCGCGCTCTTCGCCTTCCCGCTCTATTACTGGCTGACGGTCGCCTTCAAGGACGGCAACGAGATCTTCAACTGGCCGCCCAAGATCTTCTCCTTTACGCCGACGGTGAAGAATTTCGAGGAGGTCTTCGGCATTTCGCTGGGCTTCGGCTTCGGCGAACAGCGCGAGGTCCTGCCCGGCGGCGGCAACTGGCGCATGGGTCCGCGCCTTTGGGATTCCATCGTCATCGCCGTGCTTTCAACCGCGCTCGCCGTCTCGATCGCGACGCTGGCCTCCTACGCGCTCAGCCGCATGCATTTCCGCGGACGCCACCATTTCGTCTCCTGGGTCCTGTCGACGCGCATGATGCCGCCGGTCGCCGTCGCGATTCCGGTCTTCTTCATCTACAAGGACCTGTCGCTGCTCGACACCTATACCGGCGTCATCCTCATCCATGCGCTGATGAACCTGCCGCTGGCGGTTCTGCTGATGAAGAGCTTCTTCGACGACATCCCGCGCGAGATCGACGAAAGCGCCATGGTCGATGGCGCTTCGCGCTGGCTCATCTTCCGGCGCATCGTGCTGCCCATGGTCAAGGGCGGCATCGCCGCCACCGCCGTGCTGTGCTTCATCTTCTCCTGGACCGAATTCCTGTTCGTCCTGACGCTGACCCAGACCGGCCTGAAGACGGTTCCGGTGGTCTCGTCCACCTTCGTCACCTCGACCGGTACCGCCTGGGGAAACATGGCGGCGCTGGGAGCCGCGGCCATGATCCCGGCATTCCTGTTCATCCTGCTCGTGCAGAAGCACCTCGTCCGGGGGCTGACGCTCGGGTCGGTGAAGCAATGATCCATCTGACTGTTCAAAGGGAGGAAACCATGAACGACAGTGATCGCAAAATCTATCGCGCCAAGCTCGTGGACGACTTCGTCAAAGGGCGAATCAGCCGGCGCGCATTTCTGCGCAATGCCGGCATGTTCGGCCTCGGCGCGGCAGCCCTCGGCTCCGGCCTCGTCCGGCCCAGCCGCGTCATGGCGGCCGGCGGCGACCTGACGCCGTCCAAGGACGTTCTCGACTGGGTGCGCGAGGTCTCCAAGCCCTTCGCCGGGACGACGCTGCGCCTGGCGACCGAATCGACGCCGCCGTCCAACGCCATCAACAGCCAGTTGAAGCAGTATTTCGAGGAAGCCTCCGGCATGAAGGTGGAGATCGAGGTCCTGCCGCTGGAGCAGGTGCTCCAGAAGCTCACCCTCGACATCGCCTCGCAGCTCGGCACCTATGACCTTTATTACATCGACCAGTCCTGGGCCGCTTCCGTCAGCCGCGACGTCTTCGATCCGCGCGAGCAGATCGCCGACAAGCCGGATCTGGCCATGCCCGACTACAACATCGACGACTTCCTTCCGGCCCTCGTCGACGGCATTTCCAAGTATGAGGACCGCTGGGTGGGCGTGCCCTACGACATCCCGATCTTCATCATGCAGTACCGCAAGGACATCTACGACAAGATGGGCTTCAAGGCGCCCGAGACGCTGGAGGAATACTACGAGCAGGCCAAGGCCATCACCGACGAGATGGGCCCGGACATGTATGGCGCGACCGGCCAGATGAAGTCCGGCCATTATTCGCTGGAATGCGACTGGACGGCCTGGCTCTGGGGCCATGGCGGCTCCATCTTCAACGCCGACGGCAAGTTCTCCGGCAATGACGAGCGCGGCCTGGAGGCGATGGACTACTGGACCCGTCTCTACAAGACCATGCCGCCCGGCGTGACCGGCTGGACATGGGACGGCCAGGGCCAGTCCGTCGCACAGGGTGTTGCGGCCTCGATGATGAGCTGGGGCGAGTTCTTCCCCTACTTCGACGATCCGAGCGCCACCAAGGTCTCGGGCCTCATGGAAGCGGCGCGCTGCCCCAAGCCCAAGCATGCCCTGCGCACGGTCAACGAGACCGGCTTCGGCGAAATCCCCGGCGTCGGCCACCAGGGCGGTTCCTCGCTCGCCGTCTCGCGCAACTCCAAGAACCCCGACGCGGCGTGGATCTTCATGCAGTGGGCCACCTGCTACGACACCCAGGTCCTCATCACGGCGCTGGGCGGTGGCACCGGCCCGACGCGCGAAAGCGTCTATGACGACCCGCGCATCATCGCCAACCGCCGTGTCGGCGCGGGCACGACCCGTCACCTCGACGTGGTGCGCGAGACGATCGCCAAGGACATGGGCTCCGAACCGGATCTGCCGCAATGGGCGGAACTGTCGAACGACACCATCCCGGTGCGTCTCGGCAAGTACTTCGCCGGCGAATACGGTTCCGCCAAGGAAGCCATGGACGACATCGCACAGGCGGTCGACAAGATCGTCCAGGGCTGAGAAACGGACATCAACCAACCGGAGCGGCGGCGCCTTGCCGCCGCTCCCCTGACCGGAAGAAACGCAAGCGAGGGAATACGGGATCATGGCCGACAAACCGCTCATAGCAATCACGGGCGCCAGTTCCGGCATCGGCGAGGCAACGGCGCGCGCGTTTTCGGCGGCCGGCCATCCGGTGCTGATGATGGCGCGCCGCGTCGACCGCATGGAGGCAATGAACCTGCCGGACGCCGTCATCGCGCAGGTGGATGTGCGCGACCGTGCCCAGATCGCCGAGGCCGTGGCGAAGGCGGAGGCGCAATACGGCCCCGTCGACATGATGTTCGCCAATGCGGGGCTTGCCCGCCTGGCCGATATCGGCCGCCAGCCGCCGGAAGAATGGGACGAGATGATCGACATCAACACCAAGGGTGTGATGAACACGGTCCACGCCGTCATGAATTCCATGATGGAGCGCCGGCACGGTACGCTGGTGATGATGAGTTCCATTGCCGGGCGCAAGGTCTATCCGGACCACACCGTCTATTGCGGCACCAAGTTCTTCGTGCATGCGGTATCGGAGTCGCTGCGCGAATACCTGTCGGACTACAATGTCCGGGTTCTCGTGGTCTCGCCCGGCGTCATCGAGACCGAGGTGCTGAGCGGTGTTCTCGACGAGAAGACCCTGCGCGAATACAAGGAGAACAAGGTCCGCATGGGCGGTGGCATCGGTCCGGAAATCGTCGCGGACCTGATCCTCAATGCCTACCAGCTTCCCCAGGAAGCCCTTGTCCAGGAAATCTGCCTGACGCCCACGCGTCAGAAGTTCTGAGGCGCGTTGAATGGCCAACGTCCAATACCGGAATGTCGGAAAGTCCTTCGGTTCCGTTCAGGTGCTGAAGGACCTCTCGCTGGAGATCGAGGACGGCACCTTCGTGGTGCTCCTCGGCGCCTCGGGCTGCGGCAAGACCACACTGTTGCGCATGACGGCCGGCCTTGAAACGGTGACGGCGGGCGAGATCGCCATCGACGGGCGGGTGGTCAACGACATGCATCCGCGCGACCGTGATATCGCCATGGTCTTCCAGAACTACGCCCTCTATCCGACGATGAAGGTGCGCGAGAACATCGGCTTCAGCCTGGAAGTGGCGAAGAAACCGGCAGACGAGATCCGGCGCAAGGTCGAGGAGGCGGCGCGCGTTCTCAACCTCACGGAACTGCTTGACCGCAAGCCGTCGGAGCTTTCGGGCGGCCAGCGGCAGCGCGTCGCCATGGGCCGCGCCATGGTGCGCGACGCCAAGGTCTTCCTGTTCGACGAACCGCTGTCCAATCTCGACGCCAAGCTGCGCGCCCACATGCGCGTCGAGATCCGCCAACTGCATGACCGGCTCAAGGCGACCACGATCTATGTCACCCATGACCAGATCGAGGCCATGACCATGGCCGACAAGATCGTGCTCATGAAGGACGGCAACATCGTCCAGGAAGGCTCTCCGGACGACCTCTACGACAGGCCGAACAGCCGCTTCGTCGCCGAGTTCATCGGTTCGCCGCAGATCAACTGCATCGATGGCGTGATCGAGGCCGGCGAGGGCGGCGCCCGGCTGCGCACACAGCATCTCGCCTTCGACCTTCCGCAGGGCTTCGCGGCCCATGCCGGAAGGCAGGTCACCTGTGGCATCCGCCCGAACGATGTGACGCTCGATCCGGAAGGCGCCATTGTCGGCACCTTGCAGATCGCGGAAAAGACCGGCGCCGACGTGCAGTTCCATCTTGATGTGGACGGCACGGAGTTCGTCGCCGTGGCGCCGCGTTCGGCCTATCGCCAGGCCGGCGAACGCATGTCCTTCGCCATCGATCCCGGAAAGCTGCATGTCTTTGACCGCACCACCGGCGCCCGCCTCACAGCCTGAGTGAACGATCCCATGACCCTGTCCGCCGGCACCCCGAGAAACTGGACTGCCCTCATCGACGACATCTGCGAGGGGAAGTGGATCAATCCGCTCAACGGCAAGCGCTATCCGGCGCCACCCTATGACAGCATTGTCTTCGCCGAGAGCCTGAAGGGCCGCGAGGCCGATCTCGTTTCGGCGCTCGGATTCCAGGCGCCCTTCGCCGTCGTCTCGGACACCAACACCCACCGGGCGATGGGCGAACGGATCGCCCGCGCGCTCCGGCCGCTGGGCGAGGTCACCGAGATCGTGCTCGACCATCCCCATGCCGACATGGCGACGGTGCGCGATCTGACGGCGCGGCTGAAGCCTTTCGCCTCCGCCGTGGCGGTCGGCTCGGGCACTATCAACGACCTGACGAAATACGCCACCTTGCAGAACGGGACGCGCTATTGCGTCTTCGCGACCGCCGGCTCCATGAACGGCTATACCTCCACCACCGCCTCCATCACGCTGGACAGCGGGCTGAAGGTTTCCCTGCCCGCCCAGGCGCCCGCAGGTTTCTTTGTCGATCTGGAGACCTGCGCCGAAGCGCCGGCCTGGCTCAACGCCGCCGGTTTCGGCGATTGCCTGTGCCGCTCCGTGGCCCAGATCGACTGGTGGATGTCGCACCGCATGCTGGGCACGGCCTATCACCATGTGCCCTACCTGCTGGAGATCCCCGACGAGATCGTCCTGATGGAGCAGGCATCCGGCATCGCGAAAGGCGACATCGAGGCGGTGGGAACCCTGTTCCGTGTCCTCACCCTCTGCGGGCTCGGCGTGAGCTTCACCGGCGTTTCCAATCACGGTTCGATGGGCGAGCACCAGATCTCCCACTACATCGACTGCTTTGCCGGCGAACGGCATCCCGGTTCCGTCCATGGCCAGCAGGTCGGTGTCGCCACGCTGACCATGGCCCGCATCCAGCACCATTTCCTGCAGGACGAGACGCCGCCGCAGGTGGGCCCGACCCGTGTCGATCCCGAAGACATGGCGCGGCGCATGGGCGCCGAGGTGGCCGCCCAGTGCGAGGCCCTCTACCGGAAAAAGGCCTTTGACGAGGCCGGAGCGGAAGCGTTCAACCGCCGCATGGAACGCATCTGGCCCGAACTGCGCGCCGAATGCCTCGACATGGCAGTCGCACCGGATGTGCTGCGCCAGCATCTGGCGGATGCCGGCGGGCCGACCTCCGCCCAGTCGCTCGGCGTGCCGGTGGATTTCTATCGCGAGGCCGTGACCCACGCCCACGAGATGCGCGACCGCTTCTCCTTCGCCGACATAGCCTGCGACAGCGGTGTCCTCGGCGCAATGGCCGCAAGGGAGGGCTGATCCATGCGGCCGATCGCCGACATGCCGGACGATACCGCGGCTGGCATCACGACTGTCTTCACCGACATCGACGACACCGTGACCACGGAAGGCCGCCTGCATGCCAGCGCATACCAGGCGCTGGAAGACCTGCACGAGGCCGGCATCGCGGTCGCTCCAATCACCGGGCGTCCCGCCGGCTGGTGCGACATGATCGCCCGTTTCTGGCCGGTGGCCGGCGTCGTCGGCGAGAACGGCGCCTTCTACTATGCCTATGACCATGCCGCGCGGAAGATGATCCGCAAGGCCCATCCCGCCGTCGAGGCACATCTCGCCGACCCGGCCCGGTTCGACCGCATCCGCGAGCGGGTCGCAAGCGAGGTGCCGGGCGCCGCGATCTCGGCCGACCAGCCCTTCCGTCTCGCGGATCTCGCCATCGATTTCCGCGAGGATGTCGACCCGCTGCCCGAAAGGGATGTGGCCCGCATCAAGGCGATCTTCGAGGAAGAGGGCGCCGTCGCGAAGGTGTCTTCCATCCATGTGAACGGGTGGTTCGGCGACTATGACAAGCTGACCATGGCGCGCACCTTCGCCGCCGATATCCTGGGTCTCGATGTTGCCGCGCGCAATGACGAGATCGTCTTTGTCGGCGACAGTCCCAATGACCAGCCCATGTTCGGCTTTTTCGCCAATGCATGTGGCGTGGCCAATGTGCGCGATTTCGGGGGACAGATCACCACGCCGCCGAAATGGGTGGCCTCCGGCAAGGGCGGCGCCGGCTTCCGCGAGATCGCGGACCGGTTGCTGGCGGCACGCAAGGGACGCGGGTAGGGAAGGGCGAATGTCATGAGCGATCTTGTCGTCGGTATCGATTCCTCGACAACGGCCACGAAGGCCATCGCCTGGACGCCGGATGGCAAGGCGGCGGCGGAAGGCCGAGCGGAGATCAGGCTTTTCAGTCCGCGGCCCAATCATTACGAGCAGGATCCGGGCGACTGGTGGGCGTCAACCCGCACCGCGCTTTCACAGGTCACGGCCGCCGTGGATCCTGCGCGCATCAAGGCCGTTGCTGTCAGCAACCAGCGCGAGACACTTGGCATTTTCCGCCGCGACGGATCGCCCGTGCGCCCGGCCATGGTCTGGCTGGACGACCGCGCCCGGCCGCTGGTCGATGAACTGGCGTCTGCGCTCGGCACCGATCCGGACGGAACGCCCACCATCCACCGCATCTCCGGCAAGCCCGTGGACGTGATCCCGGCGGTCAACCGCATCTACTGGATGCTGCGCAACGAACCGGACCTGCATGCCGCAACCGATGTCTTTTCCGATGTCCACGGTTACCTCACCTTCTGCCTGACCGGCCGCTGGGCGACAAGCTGGGCAAGCGCCGATCCGCTCGGCCTGTTCGACCTGGAGGCAAAGCAATGGTCGCCGCAGATCACGGCGGCCGCGGGCATCGACGCGGGCCGCCTGCCGCAACCGGAACATCCCGGCACGGTGCTCGGCGCCATCGGCAAGGCGGTCGCGGCCGAAACCGGCCTGCCGGAAGGCACGCCTGTCGTCGCCGGCGGTGGCGACGGCCAGCTTGCAGGGCTCGGATGCGCCGCGCTGACGCCGGACACCGCCTATCTGAACATCGGCACGGCACTGGTCTCCGGCATTTACGGCAAGGCTTTCCTCAACCAGCCGGCCTGGCGCACCATGGGCGGACCGACCGGCGAAGGCTATTACTACGAGGCCTGCGTGCGCGCCGGCACCTTCACGGTTAACTGGTTTCTCGACACGCTGTGCGCCGGGGAAGCCGGGACGCCGGGCGAAATCCTGGCGCGCCTGGAGCGCGAATGCGCGGACATCCCGATCGGCTCCCAGGGCCTGCTGATGGTGCCCTACTGGCAGGGCGTGATGTCTCCCTACTGGGACTCCGCGGCGCGGGGCGTCTATGTCGGCCTGTCCGGTGCCCATACCCGCGCCCACATGTTCCGCGCGCTGATGGAAGGCCTCGCGCTGGAACTGCGCCTGTCCGCCTCGGCCGCCGAACATGCCCTCGGGCAGACGGTGGAGCGCTACATCGCCATTGGCGGCGGCGCGGCTTCCACCCTGTGGAGGCAGATTTTCGCCGATGTCACCGGCAAGAGCGTCCAGCGGTCCGAAACCGTTGAAGCCTCGTCGCTCGGCGCGGCCATCTGCGCGGCGGTGGCGGCAGGATGGTATCCGGGTTTCCGCGAAGCCGCCGCCGCCATGACCGGGAAGATCGTGGCCGTGTCCGATCCGGACCCCGCCGCCCGGGCGCGCTATGACGAACTCTATGGCATCTACGAAGGTCTCTACGAGCGGCTCAAGCCGGTCTATGCGGGCCTTGACCGCTTCCTGGGAGCGGGCGCGTGACACGGGTCGTCATCCTCGGCGCCGGCGTGATGGGCACGGCCTTCGCGACGCCGCTCTCCGACAATGGCATGACGGTCGACCTCGTCGGCACCCATCTTGACGGGGATCTCGTCGCCGCCATGCAGGCAACACGCGTCCACCCCCGGCTCAAGGCGGAGATCGGCGCGAACGTCACGCCCCTGCCGGACAGCGAACTGGCGGCCGCGCTGGCACGGCCCGCCGATCTTGTCGTCGTGGGCGTGTCCACGCCCGGTATCGGCTGGGCCATCGACCGCCTGGCCGAATCCATGACCGGCACGCCACCCGTCCTGTTGCTCACCAAGGGCATCGCCGGGAACGCGGACCGGGTGGAAACCCTTCCCGAACTGGTCTGCCACGAGCTGGAACGCAAGGGGATTGCCCATGGTCCGGTCGGTGCCGTGGGCGGCCCTTGCATTGCCGGAGAACTGGCCGTTCGCCGGCAAACGTCTGCCATTGTCGGTTTCTCGGATGCGACGCTCGCGGCCATGTGGGCCGGCGCGATGGCGACGGACTACTACCACCTCGCCCATACCGGCGATCTGACAGGGCTGGAAATCTGCGCGGCGTTGAAGAATTTCTATGCCATCGGCGTCTCCGTCCCGTCCGGCCGTCTGGCGTCGCAGCCGGCTGCCAATGGCGCCGGGCTGAACAACGAGACGGCAAGCCTTTTCAACCAGGCGGTCACGGAACTGGCATGCATCGTCGCCGTATCGGGCGGCGAACCGTCGACGGCCTTTGGTCTTGCCGGCCTTGGTGACCTGCATGTCACGACGCAGGCCGGCCGCAACAGCCGTCTCGGGCGGCTGCTCGGCGAGGGATTGACCTATGCTCAGGCCATGGACGGCCCGCTGAAGGGCGAGACGGTGGAGGGCACGCTGGTCGCCGCTTCCCTCAAGGCGCCGCTGGCCGCGCTCGCCCGTTCCGGCGCCCTGGCCACAGCGCAGGTGCCGCTTGCCAATGCCATCGTTGCCGCGGTGACGCGCGGCGAGCCGTTGCACGTGGCGCTTGAGACCTATCACCGGACCTGACGAAGGTTCGTCTGCACCCCTTGTCCGGGCCGGACCGGCCCGGACGCAGGAAATACGGAAACAGGAAAACATGACGCATTCCGACGAAGACACCGCCATCCGCCAATCGATCATCGACCATTGCCTCGGCATGAACGCCAGCGGCCTGAACCACGGCACCGCCGGCAATATTTCCGTGCGCCGCGACGATCACATGCTGATCACGCCAAGCGCCACGCCCTATGAGGACCTGACGCCCGACATGATCGCGGCCATGCCGCTGGAGCGCGATTACGGAAGCTGGGATGGTCCGCTGAAGCCGTCGACCGAATGGCGCTTCCACCTCGACATCATGCGTGCCCGCCCCGACGTCAACGCCATCGTCCACACCCATGCGCCCTATTGCACGACGCTGGCGCTGGCGCGTAGGGAAATCCCGGCCGGCCATTACATGATCGCCGCTTTCGGCGGGCCCACGATCCGCTGCTCCGGCTATGCCCGCTATGGCACCAAGGAATTGTCGGAGGAGGCGGTGAAGGCGCTGGAAGGGCGCAATGGCTGCCTGCTGGCCAATCACGGCATGATCGCTGTCGGCCCGTCGCTGGAAAAGGCCATGTGGCTGGCCGTCGAACTGGAAATGCTGGCACGGCTCTACTGGCAGGCATTGCAGATCGGCGGCCCGGTGGTCCTCACCGACGAGCAGATCGCCGAGACCATGGCCGGCTTCTCCAGCTACGGCCTGCAGGACAAGCCCGCAAGGCACTGAGAGGAACACGCGCGAACGGAATTTGCTTCGCCGCTCCACCGGGGCGGCGAAATGGTTTAACCTGCCGGTTCCGAACAATGCGAAACCGGTGCCGGCGCCTTGGAAAATCCGAAAGCCTTCCTGACATCGCTCTTTGACGCCGCCGTCGCTGCGGCCGATCCGTCCGTCATCGTGCCGGGCAACCTGCCCGCCGCGCCGCGCGGCCGGACCGTGGTCGTGGGCGCCGGCAAGGGCGCCGCGCAGCTTGCCGCCGCGCTGGAACAGGCCTGGGACGGTCCGCTGTCAGGCGCGGTCGTGACGCGCTACGGCTATGCCGTGCCCTGCGAGCGAATCGATGTGCTCGAGGCCGCCCACCCGGTGCCCGACGAAGCCGGACTGGAAGCGTCGGCCCGCCTGATGCGCGAAGTGCAAGGGCTGACGCCCGACGATCTGGTTATCGCGCTGGTGTGCGGCGGCGGTTCCGCCCTCCTGCCCGCTCCGCCCGAGGGTTTCTCGCTGGACGACGAGATCGCGCTGAACCGCGCCCTGCTCGAATGCGGTGCGCCGATCACCGCCATGAATGCGGTGCGCAAGCATTTCTCGCGCATCAAGGGGGGACGGCTGGCGAAGGCAGCCGCGCCTGCCAGATGCGTCTCGCTTGTCGTCTCCGACATTCCGGGCGACGATCCCGCCCAGGTGGCCTCGGGGCCCACTGTCCCGGATACCAGCGGGCGGGATGAAGCCTTGCGGATCATCGAACGCTACCGCCTTGCGCTACCCGCCGGCATGTCGGATTTCATTGCAAGCGACGCGTCGGCCTGCCCCGATCCCGGCGATCCGGATTTCCGTGACAACGAGGTCAGGGTGATCGCTTCGGCCGGCGTCTCCCTCGAAGCCGCCGCCGAAAGGGCGCGGGCACACGGCTTCGAAGCCGTCATCTTGTCCGATGCCATCGAGGGCGAGGCCCGCGAGGCGGGCCTGTTCCATGCCGCGCTGGCCCGCGAGGTGGCCCTGCGCAACCGCCCCTTCGAGAAGCCTGTTTTCATCCTGTCCGGAGGGGAGACCACCGTCACCCTTCGCGGCAAGGGCAAGGGCGGCCGCAACAGCGAATTCCTGCTGTCCTTCGCACAAGCGATCGAAGGCGTGGACGGCATCTTCGCCCTGGCTGCCGATACCGACGGCATCGACGGTTCGCAAGACAACGCGGGCGCCTTCTGTTCCGGAGACAGCTTCGCCCGGCTTCGCGATCTCGGCTTCGATCCCCAGGCCATGCTGGATGCAAACGATGCCTGGTCGGCATTCCATGCGCTGGACGACCTCTTCATTCCCGGCCCGACCGGCACGAATGTCAACGACTTCCGTGCCATACTTGTCGTCTGACGCGGACAGCCCGGCGCGTTTCAGCGGGCCAGGTCACGGGCAAGGCCGGCAATCGTCGCGTCGAGCGGCGCGGCAATGTCGACCGTGATGGCGTTCTCGTCCGGCTGCGGCGGTTCCAGTGCCGCGAACTGGCTGTCGAGCAGCGATTCCGGCATGAAGTGGCCCTGTCGCGCGCGCATCCGCTCGCCGATCAGCGCACGGTTTCCCGCCAGGTGAACGAACAGCGTGTCCTTTCCGGAAGCGGCCCGGATGCGGTCGCGATAGGCCCTCTTCAGGGCCGAACAGCCGATGATGACCGGCCCCGCGGTATCGCGAAGCGCTCCTCCGACAGCATCCAGCCAGGGCCAGCGGTCGTCATCGCAAAGCGGGATGCCACGCGACATCTTGTCGATATTGGCCGCGGGATGAAGGCTGTCCCCGTCGATGAACGGAAAACCGGTTGCCGCGGCGAGCATTTCGCCCACTGTGGTCTTGCCGCTGCCGGCCACGCCCATGATGACGATCTTCCTGTCCATGGGTATCGGCTTTCCTTGTCGAGAGAAGCCGGGCTAAAGCCCCGCAATCCGTCCGTCGGGCGCGCCGCGCCCTCTCGCTGCCATGGGCATCTACCGGCTCCGCGTCACCGCGTCAATTCGACCGGATTTGCCTTTGAATGCCGTGATGGCACGCGCCTACCGTCAGGGCAGCGATGATGCTATCAGACCCAGGATGGCGGCATGACCGCCGCGACAGAGCAATTGCCTGCCAATCGGAACACAAGAGAAGCGCGCGATGAACGAGAATGCGGAAGTCGGCCTGATCGGCCTGGGAACCATGGGCGCGGCACTCGCGCTGAACATCGCCGAAAAGGGACATCGCATCGCCGTGTTCAACCGCACCGCCGCGCGCACGGACGAGTTCATGGCTGGCGCCGGCGCATTGGCGTCCCTGATCGTGCCCTCGACCGGTCTGGAGGCCTTCGTCGCGTCCATCGCCCGCCCGCGCAAGTTCATCCTCATGGTCCCGGCCGGCGCGCCGGTGGACGAACAGATCGCCATGCTCGAGCCGCTGCTTGAAGAGGGCGACATCATCATCGATTGCGGCAACGCCAACTTCGCCGATTCCAACCGCCGCGCCGCCTTGGCCGAAACGAAGCCATGGCGCTTCCTCGGCGTCGGCGTCTCGGGCGGAGAGGAGGGTGCGCGCCATGGCCCCTCGATAATGGCCGGCGGCGACAGGGCCGTATGGGACGAGGTCAGCCCCATCTTCCTGGCGATCGCCGCCAGGCACACCGACGGCACGCCCTGCGCAACGTTCATGGGCGAGGGCGGTGCGGGCCATTTCGTCAAGATGGTCCACAACGGCATCGAATATGCCGACATGCAGATGATCGCCGAGATCTACGGATTGCTGCGCGACGGTCACGGCTGGAATGCCGGGCAGGTGGCCGATCTGTTTGCCCGCTGGAATGAAGGCCCGTTGCGATCCTATCTCGTCGAAATCACCGCCCATGTCGCCCGCGCATCCGATCCGCAGTCCGGCGCGCCGCTGCTTGACGTCATCGTCGACCAGGCCGGCCAGAAAGGCACCGGCCGCTGGACGGTGATCGAGGCCCAGCACCTGGGCACGCCCGTGCCGGTGATCGAGGGCGCGGTCGCCGCGCGCAACATGTCCGCCGCGGCCGGACTTCGCCGGGCAGGCGAGGACCGGTTCGGGCGCGCCGCCCGTTCCTTCCCGGGCGCGGCCCGCACGGAGGAACTGGAAAGGGCGCTGATCGCCGGCAAGATCCTGTGCTATGCGCAGGGCTTCGCCATGCTCGACCGCGCCGCGGCCGATTACGGCTGGGCGCTGCCGATGGCCGACATTGCCCGCGTCTGGCGCGCCGGATGCATCATCCGCTCCGCCATGCTGGATGACATGGCGACCGCCCTGGAGGAACGGCCGGAAAACCTCGTCTTTGCCCCGCGCTTCGCGGACCTTCTGACCGGCACGGCGGACAGCCTGCGTGCGGTCGTTGGCGCGGCGGTGTCCAACGGGCATCCGGTTCCGAGCCTGGGTGCCGGTCTGGCCTGGTTCGACCAGTTGCGCCAGGCACGTTCGACAGCCAACCTGATCCAGGGTCAGCGGGACTATTTCGGTCGTCACGGTTTCCATGTCCAGGGCCGCGAGGGTGTGCGACATGGCCCCTGGGCGGACGGGGAAGGCTGAGGCCTTCCCGATGAAATGAACGAGGGAGCGCGGCGCCCATGATCGACAAGCTCGAACTGTTCATGCTCCTTGCCCGTGAACGGCATTTCGGCCGCGCCGCCGAGGCGGCGAACATTTCCCAGCCGACGCTCTCCTCGGCCATAAAGCAACTGGAGAGCCAGCTTGGCGTGCCGCTCGTCAAGCGCGGCGCGCGTTACCAGAGCCTGACGCCGGAAGGTGAGCGGGTGCTGGAATGGGCGCGCCGCATCGTCGCCGACTGCCGTTCCATGAGCGAGGAAATGCGCGCTGCCCGCACGGGCATCGCGGGCAAGATCCGGCTTGCCGTCATCCCCACCGCGCTGGCGACCATGGCCGGCCTGACCACGGAGTTCAGCCGCGCCCATCCGGCTGTCAGCTTCATCGTGCTGTCGCGCACCTCGGCCGAGATCCTGCACATGGTCAGCCATCTGGAGGCCGATATCGGCATTACCTATCTGGACAACGAACCACTGGGCGATGTGGTGTCGGTCCCGCTCTATGAAGAGCGCTATTGTTTCGTCACGGCCGATGCGGGCGCCTTCCCGGATCGCGACCGCATTGCCTGGGCCGAACTGGACGGACATCCGCTCTGCCTGCTGACGCCGGACATGCAGAACCGGCGCATCGTCAACCGCCATCTCGACATGGCTGGTGCCGAGATCCGCGCCGTGCTGGAGACCGATTCGATCATCGCCCTGGTCGCCCATGTCGCCGCCGGCCCCTGGTCGGGCATCCTGCCCGAGAGGATCGCCGCCATGTTCACCGACGGCGGTGGCCTCCGCGCCATACCGCTCACCAGTCCGGAAGGCGCGCAGATCGTCGGCGCCGTCGCACCGCAACAGGAATTGCGCCCGCCCGCCATCGCCGCTTTCCTGCAACATCTGGCGCGCAGGCATTGATCCTGCCATGCATCGCGGAGTAGCTTAGCCGGCGAGAAATTGCCGCCGGCTCTGTTTTTGAGCGATGGCTATCATATGCCTGTAGCATTTCTCGCGCATGGGAAGAGCGACCGCGCAAAGCGTGGCGAATGCAAATCCAAAGGGAGACGCTTCATGAAACGAACTGTCCTCGGCGCCTTGTCCGCCGCTACCGTCCTGTTGTCGCCGGCCGCCGCGCTGGCCGAAACGGAAATCCAGTTCTGGCACGCCTTCACCGGCCGCCTTGGCGATCTCGTCGCCGCGCAGGTCGAACAGTTCAACACCAGCCAGGACGACTACAAGGTGGTCGCCTCCCACAAGGGCAATTACTCCGAAACCCTGAACGCCGGCATCGCGGCCTTCCGCGCCGGCGAACAGCCGCACATCCTGATGGTGTTCGAGGTGGGTACCGCCACGATGATGGGCGCCAAGGGCGCCGTGAAGCCGGTCTACGAGGTCATGGAGGAAGCCGGCGCCACCTTCGATCCCGATGCCTATATCGGTTCGGTCAAGGGCTACTACACCACGTCCGACGGCCGGATGCTGTCGCTGCCCTTCAATTCCTCGACGCCGGTCCTGTGGGTCAACCGCGATGCGCTGAAGGCTGCCGGTGTGGATCCGGACGTGGACCTCTCGACCTGGGAGAAGGTCGGCGAGGTGCTCGACAAGGTCAAGGCATCGGGCTCCACCTGCCCCATGACCACCGCCTGGCAGAGCTGGATTCACCTGGAAAACCTGTCCGCCTATCATGACGTTCCCTTCGCCACGAAGGAAAACGGCTTTGCCGGTTTTGACACCGAACTGGCATTCAACGGCCCCTTGCAGGTCAAGCACATCCAGACGATGGGCGACTGGGCAAAGGACGGCAAGTTCATCTATGCCGGCCGCCGCAATGAGGGTGGTGCGAATTTCCGCGCCGGCGAATGTGCGCTGTTCACCGAAAGCTCTGCGGGTTACGCCGGCATCAAGTCCGAGGCCAAGTTCGATTTCGGCGTGCGTCCGCTGCCCTATTGGGAAGGCGTGGAAGGCGCGCCGCAGAACACCATCATCGGCGGCGCGTCGCTTTGGGTCATGACCGGTCATGAAGCCGGGGAATACAAGGGCGTGGCAGAGTTCCTGAACTTCCTGTCCTCCACCGACGTCCAGGCCAGGTGGCACCAGGACACCGGCTACCTGCCGATCACCAAGGCCGCCGGCGACAAGACGCGTGCGGACGGCTTCTACGAAGCCAATCCGGGCACCGACATCGCCGTCATCCAGATGACGGCAAAGGAGCCGACCGCCAATTCCAAGGGCCTGCGCCTGGGCTCCTTCGACCAGATCCGCACCATCATCGACGAGGAACTGGAAGCGGTGTGGTCCGGCAACAAGTCGGCCGAGGAGGCGCTGAACACCGCCGTCGAGCGCGGCAACCAGCTTCTGCGCCGCTTCGAGCAGGCAAACCGCTAGGCGGCTTCCCGAAAGGCACCGGCGGCGGGTCATCCCCCGCCGGTTCCGTCATTGGCAGGCGAGGGGCATGGCATGGAAAAACGGGTGACGTTCAAGGGCTGGTTGCTGCCGCTCGCCCTTGTCTTTCCGCAGGCATTGATCTCGGCGGTCTTCTTCTTCTATCCCGCCGGCCAGGCCATCTGGCAGTCGATGTTCATCCCCGACCCCTTCGGCCTGTCGTCGCAATTCGTCGGCCTGGGCAATTTCGAATTCCTGTTGTCAGACCCCTATTACCGGTCCTCCTTCGTCACGACCGCGATCTTTTCCACGCTCGTCACGCTGGTCTCCATGGTTCCGGCGCTGTTCCTCGCGGTGCTTGCCGACCGGCTGGTAAAGGGGTCGGGCACCTATCGCACGCTCCTGATCTGGCCCTATGCCGTTGCCCCGGCCGTGGCCGGCGTGCTGTGGCTGTTCATGTTCAACACCCGGGTCGGCGTGGTCTCCTGGTATCTGGGGCAATTGGGCTATGACTGGAACCACGTGCTCAACCCCAATGAAGCGATGGGCCTCGTCGTCGTCGCCTCTGCCTGGGGGCGGATCAGCTACAATTTCCTGTTCTTCTATGCCGCGCTGCAGGCCGTTCCGCGCTCGCTGATCGAGGCGGCGGCAATCGACGGCGCGCGTTTCTGGCGCCGCTTCTTCACCATCGTGCTGCCCATGCTGTCGCCGACCACCTTCTTCCTGCTGGTCGTCAACATCGTCTACGCCTTCTTCGAGACCTTCGGTGTCATTCACACCATCACCTCGGGCGGCCCGCAGCAGGCGACCACTATCCTTGTCTACAAGGTCTATGCCGACGGCTTCGTCGGCCAGGATCTCGGCTCGTCCGCCGCCCAGTCGGTCATCCTGCTGGTCGTGGTCGGCGCCCTGACCGTGATCCAGTTCCGTTTCATCGAGCGCAGGGTGCATTACTGACATGGCACGGACACCCGCAAACGATACCGGCGGCATGGTGGAGAAGCGCGGTCACGCGCTCTGGCTCAGCCACGCGCTGATGATCCTCGGCATCCTCGTCGTCTTCTTTCCCATCTGGCTGGCCTTCGTGGCCTCCACGGTGACCCAGCCGGAAATCGTCAGCCCGCCCATGCCGGTGCTGCCGGGGCCGCATTTCTGGGAAAACTACAGCCGCGCGCTTTTTGCCGGGGTGAACGTGCCGGTCGCCACCATGATGCTCAATTCGCTGGTGATGGCGGTGGGCATCGCAGTCGGCAAGATCGTCATTTCGCTGCTTTCGGCCTTCGCCATCGTCTATTTCCGCTTCCCTTTCCGCAACGCCTTCTTCTGGATGATCTTCCTCACGCTGATGCTTCCCGTCGAGGTGCGCATCGTGCCGACCTACGAGGTGATCGCGGGCTTCGGCATGCTCAATTCCTATTCCGGCCTGATCTTTCCGCTCATCGCCTCGGCGACCGCGACCTTCCTGTTCCGGCAATTCTTCCTGACCATCCCTGACGAACTGGCCGAGGCGGCGCGCGTGGATGGCGCCCGGCCCATGCGCTTCTTCATCGACATCGTCGTGCCCATGAGCCGCACCAACATCGCGGCGCTCTTCGTCATCCTCTTCATCTACGGCTGGAACCAGTATCTCTGGCCGCTGCTCATCACCACCGATCCGTCCATGAACACCATCGTCATGGGCATCAAGCAGATGTTCCCCTCCGGCGATGACACCGCCGACTGGCCGGTCATCATGGCAACCTCCATCTTGGCCATGATCCCGCCGGTCTTCGTCGTGGTGTCGATGCAGAAACTGTTCATCCGCGGCCTTGTCGAAAGCGAGAAGTGACGATGGCGACCGTCAGCCTGAAGAATGTGAAGAAGCGTTTCGGCCCGACCGAGGTGATCCACGGCGTCAGCGCCGATATCGCCGACGGCTAATTCATCGTCATCGTCGGCCCGTCCGGCTGCGGCAAGTCCACGCTGCTGCGCATGGTCGCGGGCCTGGAAACCGTCTCGGAGGGCGTCGTGGAGATCGACGGCGAGCGGGTCAACGAGAAGGAACCCATGGACCGGGACATCGCCATGGTGTTCCAGAACTACGCGCTTTATCCGCACATGTCGGTGCGCCAGAACATGGCCTACAGCCTGAAGATCGCCGGCATGGACAAGGCCGAAATCGAGCGCAAGGTCGCCGATGCCGCCCGCCTGCTGCAGCTTGAACCCTATCTCGACCGCAAGCCGAAGCAACTGTCTGGCGGGCAGCGCCAGCGCGTGGCCATGGGCCGCGCCATCGTGCGCGAACCGTCCGTGTTCCTGTTCGACGAGCCGCTGTCCAACCTCGATGCCAAGCTGCGGGTGCAGATGCGGCTCGAAATCCGCCAGTTGCAGGCCAAGCTCGGCGTCACGTCGCTCTATGTCACCCATGACCAGGTGGAAGCCATGACCATGGCCGACCGCATGATCGTGATGAATGCCGGCCGGGCCGAACAGATTGGTACGCCGCTGGAGGTCTATGAGCGTCCCGCCACGCTGTTCGCCGCCCAGTTCATCGGCAGCCCGGCCATGAATGTCGTTTCCGGCACGCTGCGCGCGGGCAGGGCGGTCCTGCCGGGCGGCGCGGAGATCGCCTGCGGCACGCACCATGAAGGCCCGGCTTCGGTGGGCATCCGGCCCGAGAGCCTCCATGCGGGCGATGACGGGCCGCTGGACATGACGGTGGACATTGCCGAGCCGCTTGGCGCGACCACCCTGCTGCATGGCAAGCTGACCGGCACGGATGAGGACTTCACGGCCAGCCTTCCCGGCGTCCACCGTCTGGAGGCGGGGACACGCCTGCGCCTTTCGGTCGCTCCGGGCGCCGTACACCTCTTCGACAGCAAGACCGGCCTGCGCATCGATTGATTGCGGCACCGCAAAAATGAAAGGCCGCGGTCTCCGTCAGGACACCGCGGCCTGTTCGTTTTCGCTGGATCCTGCCGTCAGGTGCGCAGCACCCGGTAGATCGCCGGAATGACCAGGACCGTCAGCAGGGTCGATGACGCCAGGCCGAACAGCAGCGAGATCGCCAGGCCCTGGAAGATCGGGTCGGTCAGGATCACCGCCGCGCCGATCATGGCCGCCAGCGCCGTCAGCAGGATCGGCTTGAAGCGGATGGCACCGGCCTCGATCAGGATCTCGGTCAGGTCGCGCTTGCGCATCGGCGTGCCAGGCGCGACGTCCGGCTGGTCCTCGTCTGCCGCCACGATGGCCATTTCGGTTTCCGCGACATGCTCCTCACCGCCGACCGGCACCTCGCGCGGCGCATGCCGGATGAAATCCACAAGCAGGATCGAGTTGCGCACGATGATGCCCGCCAGCGCGATGAAGCCGATCATCGAGGTTGCCGAGAACGGCGCGCCGAACAGCCAGTGGCCGCCGAGGATGCCGATGAAGGTCAGCGGGATCGGCGTCAGGATGACCAGCGGCACCTTGAACGAGCCGAACTGTCCGACGACGAGGATGTAGATGCCCAGCAAGGCAACGATGAAGGCCGCGCCCATGTCGCGGAATGTCACCCAGGTGACCTCCCATTCGCCATCCCACAGCAGCACGGGCTTCGTCTCGTCCTCCGGCTGGCCGTGCAGCGAGATGACGGGCTTTTCCAGCCCGGTCCAGTCCTGCGCGTCGATGGCCTCCTGCACGGCAAGCATGCCGTAGAGCGGCGCCTCGAAATCGCCGGCCAGTTCCGCCGTCACCATTTCCGCGAACCGGCCGTTGTGGCGGAAGATCGGGTAGGAAGCCTTTTCTTCCTCGACCTGGATGACGTCGCCGAGTTCCACGACGCCGCGGGCGCCGGGCAGCACATTGGCCGGAATTGGCGTCGTCAGGAAGGCCTCGTCCAGTACACGCTCGCCCTTCGGCCGTTCAACGCGGATCGGAACGGGATGGCGGCCCTCACCCTTGTGGGAATAGCCAACCGTCGTGCCCGAATTGAGGATCGACAGCGTCTGCAACACGTCGCCTTCCTGGACCTTGAAGAAATCGAGGTCGTCGGTGGAGATCGTGGTGCGCAGGCGGCGCGCCTGCTGGCCGTAGGAATTGTCCACGTCGACCACGTAGGGAACCGACTTGAAGGCTTCCTCGACCTTGGCCGCCACGGCGCGCCGCGTTTCGGCGTCCGGTCCGTAGATCTCGGCCAGAAGCGTCGCCATGACCGGCGGTCCGGGCGGCGGTTCCACCACTTTCAGGCTGGAGCCCTCTGGCACGTCGATGGCGGCGATGCGCGCGCGGATGTCAAGCGCGATCTCGTGGCTGGAGCGTGTCCGCTCGTCCTTGCCCTTGAGGTTGATCGCCACGTCGCCCATCTGCGGCTCCGAGCGCAGGTAGTAATGGCGTACCAGCCCGTTGAAGTTGAACGGAGAAGCCGTGCCGGCATGGGTCTGGACGGATTTCACCTCGTCCAGTTCCAGCACGCTGCGGGCGACTGCCTGGGCCACCGCGTCGGTCGTTTCCACCGATGAGCCTTCCGGCAGGTCGATCACCACGGACAGTTCCGACTTGTTGTCGAAAGGCAGCAGCTTGACCGTCACGTCCTTGGTGTAGAACAGCGCCAGAGAGCCGAGCGTCAGCATGCCGACAACGATCAGGAACAGCCAGCTTGTCGCCTTGCTCCACAGGATCGGTTTCGCCGCCGCCGTGTACATCGAGCCCAGCACGCCGCCATGGGCATGATGGTCGCCATGGCTGTGCACTGGCGCTTTGCCGGCGAATTTCAGCATCAGCCAGGGCGTCACCATCACCGCGACGAAGAAGGAGAAGATCATCGCGGCCGAGGCATTGGCCGGAATGGGCGACATGTAGGGGCCCATCATGCCGGAGACGAACAGCATCGGCAGCAGTGCCGCCACGACGGTCAGCGTGGCGATGATCGTCGGATTGCCCACTTCCGCCACCGCCTCGACGGCCGCCTGCTTGCGGTCGCGCCCGTCCTTCATGCCCCAGTGCCGCGCGATGTTCTCGATGACGACGATGGCGTCGTCCACCAGGATGCCGATGGAGAAGATCAGCGCGAACAGCGACACGCGGTTCAGCGTGTAGCCCATCAATCGCGAGGCGAAGAGCGTCAGCAGGATGGTCACCGGAATGACGATGGCCACGACCATCGCCTCGCGCCGGCCGATGGACAGCCACACGAGCAGGATGATCGACACCGTCGCGAGACCCAGGTGATAGAGCAGTTCGTTGGCCTTCTCGTTGGCCGTCTCGCCATAGTCGCGGGTCACCTCCACCGCCATGGCGTGCGGGATGAGCGTGCCTTCCAGCGTTTCCACCTTGTGCAGGATCTGCTCGGCCACCGTCACGGCATTGGAACCGGCGCGCTTGGCGATGGCCAGCGTCACGGACGGAACGCGGGTGATGCCGTCCTCGCCCTTCGACACGGTGGCGACCATCAGGTCGGCCGTGTCGGTGGCGAAGGACACGTCGGCGACATCGCGCACATAGACCGGGCGGTCGTCGCGCGTGGTCAGCAGCAGGTTGCCGATCTCGGCGGGCGAGTTCAGCGTCTCGCCGGCGATGATGGTGATCTGTTCGCCATTGTCGCGCACGTTGCCGATGGGAAAGGAGGTATTGGCGCCCTGTACCTTGCCGGCAAGCTGCTGCAGCGTGACGCCGTAGAGCGCGAGCCGGGCCGGATCCGGCGCGATGCGGATCATCTCGCCGGTCTCGCCGACAAGATAGGTCAGGCCGACATCCTGGATCTTGGCCAGTTCCGTGCGCAGTTCGCGTGCAACGCGGGTCAGGTCGTTGGCGGTGATGCGGTCGGCGGCTTCCGGCACGGGCGACAGCGTCAGCGAGACGATGGCGACATCGTCGATGCCGCGCCCGACGATCATCGGCTCGGGGATGCCGACGGGAATGCGGTCCGAATTGGCCTTCACCTTGTCATGCACGCGAAGGATCGCCGTGTCCGACGAGGTGCCGGTCAGGAAGCGGGCGGTAACCATGACGCGGTCGTCGGCCGTCTGCGAATAGACGTGTTCGACGCCGTCAATGCCCTTGACGATGGTTTCAAGCGGTTCGGAAATCAGCTTGACCGCATCGGCCGCCTTGAGCCCGTGCGCCGGCACCATGATGTCGACCATGGGCACCGAGATCTGCGGCTCTTCCTCGCGCGGCAGCGTGATCAGCGCGATCAGGCCGAAGGCGAAGGCGGCGATGAGGAAAAGGGGCGTGAGCGGGGAGACGATGAATGCCTTCGTCAGCCCGCCGGCAATCCCCAGCGGGGTCTTGTGGACGCTCATGGCACGATCACCGTGTCGCCGGCTTCCAGGCCGGTCAGGATTTCAACATGGGCCGCGCCGTCATGCCGGACGGTCTCGCCGGTGACGACGGCACGTTCCACCGCTTCGCCGTTTTCCATGACGGAGAGGAATTCCAGTCCGGAGCGGATGGTCAATGCCGTGGCCGGAACGAGCAGCGCCTGGCGCGTGCCCACCGGGACCTGCACGAGAATGCGCGCATCGACGAATTCGGTTGGCAGTTTCTCCACCTCGACATCGGCGATGACGCGGCCGTTCTCGATCTGCGGATAGACCTTGGCGAGCTTTCCGGCCGTTTCCTGGCCACCCGCCGCGATCTGGATCTGCGCGCCGGCGCTGAGCGAACGGGCATGGCGTTCGGGGATGGCGAGGCGCAGGAAGAAGCCGCCACCGCCGATGGTCGCCACCGGTTCACCCGGCATGATCACCGCACCCTTGGTGACGGGGACGGTCAGGACGCGGCCGGCGGCGGGCGCCAGCACGTCACCCTCCGCGCCCTGCTGTTCCAGCACCTGGCGTTGCGCCTGCGTGGCCGCGATCTCGTTGCGCGCCACGTCCGCGGCGGTCTGAAGCTGGTCCAGCCGCTGGCGCGTCATCACGCCGCGTTCGACCAGTGTCTGCGCGCGCTTGAGTTCGGATTCGGCGGTTTCAAGCTGCGAGGCGAGTGCCCTGAGCCGGGCGTCCTGCGCGGCGATCTGGAAATCCAGCTTGTCGTCGCGCACGGTCGCGATGGTCTGCCCGGCGGTCACGTTGTCGCCTTCGGTGACCAGGAGGTCGACGACAACGCCCCCGATGCGCGCCCGTGCCGGAATGGTGTCGCGGGCTTCCACCCGGCCATAGACGGCTTTCCATTCGGGAACCGGAACCGGTTCGGCCTTGTACTCGGCCGCGCCGGCCGACGTCGCGGCCAGGAACCCGGTGATCAGGAGAAGTGCGCGCATGGGGTCGTTCCTTGTCGTTTCAGCTTGGGGTGGCCTTGCTCAGAAGGCGCATCCCGGCTTGATGCCGAGCTTCCTGAAAATCATGGCAGCGGGGCAGAAGCCGGTAAAGGCGGACTGCAGCATGTTGACGCCGATGAAGACGGTGAACCAGACAAACAGCGGCGATACATAGACCGTCAGGACGACGGACAGCAGTACCATGAAACCGGCAAAGGCGAGGACGGTACGGTCGAGGGACATGGGAAGACTCCGGGTTTGATTAATATCTACACATGTTCATATATAGAAGTGAATTCGATATTGCAATGCACCTTTTCAGCATCGCCTCACGTTTTCGAGCGCGATGCCGGCCCGTACGCCGGATTGCCGGATTGAAGGGATCTGCCGGTAAGGCCTAGCCTTGCGGCGGCGGAAAGCGCGCCGGTGTCAGCCCTGCCTGGAACCAGGTGATGAGGTTGTGGATGGAAAAGACCGGCAGTCCGGTCGCCGCGCGGATGTCGGGCGCATAGGGGACCATGTTGGTGCATTCCAGCACGATGGCGCCGAGTTCCGAATGCGCCGCTGCGAGCGCCCGCGCCGCCTCCACGTTGTCGGTCCGCGCTGCCTCCACGTCCAGCGTCATCTCGTTGTCGAGAATGGCGCGGGTGAATTCGCGCCCGCCCTCCGTCGTGCCGATCGGCGTGCCTTCCGGCACACGCGCCTTTTCCAGGTGAAGCGGCGTCAGCGTGGAGGCCGAAATGGTCAGGATCCCGGCACGCTTTCCCGGGGGCAGCAACCGGTTGACCGCCTCCACCTGCATCAGCGACGACGTGGCGACGGGCACGCCCGTGGCCTCGGCCAGTTCATCCTGGAAGAGTGCCAGGAAGCCGCAATTGGTTGTGATGCCGTCCACGCCATCGGCGACGAGATCGCGTGCCGCGGCGATGAAGGCATCCAGCGTTCCGGCCGCGCCGCGCCGCACGACGCGGTCGGGCGTCGCGTCGCGCACGATGCGGTAGTGCACCGGGAAGGGCCAGGTGATGGCATTGCCCACGTCGCCGGGAATGCGTGGAAAGCGCGCATCGAGCATGAGGATGCCGACCGAGGCGCCATAGATCGCCTTGCCGCCGCTGACCCGTGTCATGTTCCTTCTCCCGTGTTGATGCGGCGCTCGAAGAGTTCTTCCGGGCCGCTTACATAGATGCTCGAAAACCCTTCCTTCACCGCCGCGACGATCTGGTCCATCCGCTTGACGATGTGCTGGCGCATCAGCGCTTCCGCCGTGCCGGCGTCGCGCGCTTCCAGCGCCTGCATGATCTGCCTGTGCTCGCCCTTGGTGTGCAGGACGCGCGCGCTCATGTCGATCCAGCGGATGAAGCGGATGCGCTCGTTGACGGAGACAAGCTGGCGCACGATCTCGCTATTCCCCGTCAGCCGGGCGATCCCCGTATGGAAGGCCTCGTCGTGTTCGACAACCTCGCGGATGGTCTTGCCCTCGTGGTCGAGACCGCGCGCATAGAGTGCTTCCTTGATGGCCGCGATCCCGGCATCGCTGGCGCGTTCGCAGGCCATGCGCACGGCGGCGGTTTCCAGCACCGCGCGCATCTCGTACAGTTCATGGATATGCCGGGCATCGAGTTCGCGGCAGAAGAAGCCCTTGCCCGGCTGGAAATCGATGAGTTGTTCCGCGACCAGCCGGTTCAGCGCCTCGCGCAGCGGCGTCCGGCTGGCGTCCAGGTCGCGGGCAAGCTGCACCTCGTTGATCCGCTCTCCGGGCCGGATGCCGAAATTGACCGTCATTTCCTTGAGCCGCTGGTAGAGCGCCTCGACCCGGCCTTCGCTCATGCTGCGCCTGTCCTCCACGCGTGCCACCTTCTTGACACAGCGGGTGCGCCTTCGCAAGATACAGAACTGTATGCAGATATGTGCGCAGACGGGACGCGAGCATGACACCGAAGAATCACGGGTCGAACGAACTGACGGGCGCCGAGGCCATGGTGCGCATGTTGCAGGTCCATGGCGTGCGCCATGTCTTCGGACTGTGCGGTGACACCTCGCTGCCTTTCTACGACGCCATGGCGACACTCGACCATGGCATGACCCATATCCTCACGCGTGACGAGCGCCATGCCGCCTACATGGCCGACGGTTATGCGCGCGTCACCGGCAGGCCGGGCGTCTGTGAAGGTCCGTCCGGGGGTGGTGCGACCTACATCCTGCCGGGCGTCGTTGAAGCCAATGAAAGTTCGGTTCCGGTCCTTGCCATCACCACGGATGTCTCGACAGCCTCGCGCGGGCGCTATCCCCTCACTGAACTGGACCAGGTCGCCCTGTTCCGCCCGCTGACGAAGTGGAATGCCTCGCTGGACGATGCCGCGCGCCTGCCGGCGCAGGTGCGCGCGGCGTTCCGCGCCATGACCACAGGGCGTCCGGGCGCTGCCCACCTTGCGCTGCCCTTCGATGCGCAGAAGGGTGGCGTCGATCCGGCCGAAATCTGGGCCGACCCCAATCACCACCGCTTTCCCGCCTTGCCGGCCGCCCCGGATGCGGGCGCCGTCGAGGAGGCCGCCGACAGGCTTTGCGCCGCCCGCAGGGCTGTCGCCATATGCGGCGGCGGCCCGGTCATTGCCGGCGCCTTCGATGCGGTGAAGCGCCTGGCCGGCCTGCTCGATCTGCCCGTGGCGACCTCCGTTTCCGGCCAGGGCATCATCGCCGAGACCGACAGCCATGCCGTCGGCGTGACCGGTTCCAATGGCGGCGTGCCGGCCACTCGCGCCGTGATCGACGAGGCCGACCTCGTGCTCTTCATCGGGTGCCGCGCCGGTTCGGTCACGACCGAGCGCTGGCGTTCGCCAAGGACCGGCACCACCATCATCCATATCGACAGCGACCCCGAGGTCATCGGCGCGAACTACAGGCCGGACGTGGCGATTGCCGCCGATGCCAGGCTTGCGATTGAGGCCCTCGTCGAGGCCGTCGAGGCGAGGGCGGATCGCAATGGCCAGGATGGCGCGGCGCGCGCCGGGCGCGCCTGGCAGGCAAAGCTCTCGGAATTCCGGCCGTTGGCCGAAAGCGGTGAGCGGCCCATCCGGCCCGAACGCGTCGTCGCCACGCTGCAGCGCCTGCTGGATGACGACGCCACCATCGTCGCCGATCCTGGCACGCCCTGCCCCTATTTCTCCGCCCATTACCGCTGGCCGAAGGCTGGCCGTCACTTCATCACCAACCGCGCCCATGGCGCGCTGGGTTACGCGCTGGCTGCCGCCATGGGCGCCCATGTCGGCCGCCCGGCCTCGAAGACCGTCGCGGTCATGGGCGATGGCTCCTTCGGCTTCTGCTGCGGCGAGTTCGAGACCATCTGCCGCTATCGAATGCCGATCACCTCCATCGTCTTCTCCAATTCGGTCTTCGGCTGGATCAAGGCCGGCCAGAAATCCGGCTTTGGCGGGCGCTATCACAATGTCGATTTCTCCCGCACCGACCATGCTGCCGTCGCAAGTGCCTTTGGCGTGAAATCCTGGCGGGTGGAGGATCCCGGCGAACTGGAATCCGTGCTGAAACACGCGCTCGCCCATGACGGCCCGGCGCTGGTCGACGTGATCGCGCAACCGCTGCAGGATGCCGCCGCGCCCGTCTCCGAATGGGTCGCCTGATGGCCGGCGGCCTCGATCAGCCGATCACCGGTTTCGACGTCTGGCATTGTGCATTGCCGGTCACCGGCAGGCGCGACCATGGCATCGGCGCGGTGGCAGGCAAGGTCGAGGTGGTCATATTGCGCCTGACCGCCGAAGACGGGACTGAGGGCTTCGGCGAGGCTTCGCCCTGGGTGGTGTTCACCGGATCGCCTGAGGCCAGCTTCGCCGCGCTCGACCGCTACATGCGCCCCCATGTCGTCGGCCGCCCGGTCGCGCAAATGGAGACCATCCTTACCGATGCCGCCCGCGCCGTCGTTCATTGCACCGAGGCCAAGGCGGCGCTGGACACGGCCCTGCACGATCTGGCCGGAAAGCTGACCGGCCGGAGCGTCTGTGCCTTGCTGGGCGGCGGCGATCCAGCGCCAATTCCGTTGTCCTGCTCCATAGCCGACCCGGATTTCGAGGCCGACAAGGCATTGCTGGAGCGCCTCGCCGCCGATGGTGTCGGCATCGTCAAGCTGAAGACCGGTTTCGCCGGCCATGCCTTCGACCTGAAGCGGCTGGAATGGATCCGCGCGCACCATCCGGAAATGCGCATCCGCATCGACTACAACCAGGGCCTGACCCGTGACGAGGCGCTTGCGCAGGTACCGGAAGTCGCCCGTTTCGCCCCCGATTTCATCGAACAGCCGGTTGCCGCCGGGGATTGGGCCACCATGGCCGACCTGCGCATGAGGCTCGACGTCCACCTGCTGGCCGACGAAAGCGTCTTCGGGCCGGAGGACATGGCGCGCGCTGTGCGCGAGGGCATATGCGACGGCGTCTCGGTCAAGATCATGAAGACCGGCGGTCTGAAACGCGCGCAGGCCGTGGCGCGCCTGGCGGCCGGGGCCGGACTCCTGGCCTATGGCGGCGACATGTTCGAAACCGGGCTTGCCCATCTCGCCGGTGCGCACATGATCGCTGCCACACCGGAAATCACGCTGGGCTGCGAATTCTACCAGGCGCGCTATTTCCTGGCCGAAGACCTGCTGGCAACGCCGTTTCCCGTCCGGGACGGGCATGTCATCCTGCCGCCGGGGCCGGGGCTCGGGATCGACCCGGTCATGGAAAGGATTCGCCGGTTCAGCGTGACGGTTTCAGAACGTCGATAATTTATTGACAAATTCTCGACGTGTGTCACCATCACGTCGAGGCAGATGCAGGGGACGGGACAGGAATGGATGCCAGGGACCGGAAAGGCAGGACCGTTGCGGTGATCGGCGCCGGCATTGTCGGCGTCTCGACGGCCATCTGGCTCCAGCGTGACGGCCATGATGTCATCCTGGTCGACCGGCTTGGGCCGGGCGAGGGAACGAGCTTCGGCAATGGCGGCGTGCTCGCCTCCTGCTCGGTCGTGCCGGTCACGGTGCCGGGCCTCATCGCCAAGGCGCCGCGCATGCTGTTTGATCCGCGCCAGCCGCTTTTCCTCAAATGGGGCTACCTGCCGAAACTTCTGCCCTGGCTGATCCGCTATCTCGGCCATGCCAATGCCGAGGCCGTGAAACGGCGCGCTGCCGCGCTCCATCCGATCATCGGCGACAGCCTGGCCGACCATCAGGCCCTGGCACAGGGAACGGGGGCGGAGAAATGGATCCAGCCCTCCGATTACCTGTTCCTTTACAACGACCGCGCCCATTTCGAGAGCGACGCCTTCGGCTGGTCGATCCGCAAGGACCACGGCTTCACCTGGGACGTCCTGGAAGGCAAGGACTTCACCGATTACGATCCCGCCTACGGGCCGGAACTCGATTGCGCCATCCGGCTGAAGGATCACGGGGTCATCCGCGATCCGGGGCACTATGTGAAGGACCTGGCCGCCCATGCCGAACGCAATGGCGCCCGCATCCTCAAGGCGGACGTCACCGACATCGTCAGCGAAAACGGCCAGGTGACCGGTATCCGGGCCGGGGGCGAGACCATCGCATGCGACGCCGCCGTCGTTGCGACCGGCGTCTGGTCCGGGCCCCTGGCCGCGAAACTCGGCGTCAAGGTGCCCATCGAGACCGAACGCGGTTATCATCTGGAATTGTGGGAGCCGAACATCACGCCGCGCTCGCCCGTCGCGGTCGCCTCCGGCAAGTTCGTCGTCACGCCCATGGAGGGACGCATCCGGCTTGCCGGCATCGTGGAATTCGGCGGACTGGAAGCGCCGGCATCGCGTGCGCCCTACAGGCTCCTTGAGAACAACGTCCGGGCGGCGATTCCGGGCCTGCAATGGAAGGAAACGCGCGAATGGATGGGCCACCGCCCCGCCATCGCCGACTCCATTCCCGTCATCGGCGAGGCGCCCGCGATCAGGGGTGCCTTCCTTGGCTTCGGGCATGACCATGTCGGCCTGACCGGGGGACCGAAGACCGGACGGGTCCTGGCTCAACTTGTTGCCGGCAAAACGCCCAACATGGACCTTGCGCCTTACTCGCCTTCGCGGTTTGAATAGGCGCGGACGGAAACAACAAGAACAAGAAAACGATCAACATCAACCAGAATGGGAGAATGACATGAAGATACTTGCCAGACTGATGGCCGCCACGGCCCTTTCGACCTTTGCCGCGACGGCGGCACAAGCGGAAAAGTGGGACATGCCGATGGCCTATGCGGCCACCAATTTCCACTCCGAGATCGGCGCCGAATTTGCCAAATGCGTGACGGAAGCCACGGGCGGCAATCTCGAGATCGTCACCCATCCCTCCGGCTCGCTGTTCAAGGGCAACGAGATCAAGCGCGCGGTCCAGACCGGACAGGCCAATATCGGCGAGCGCCTGCTTTCGGCCCATGGCAACGAAAACCCGCTCTACGAGGTGGACTCCGTTCCCTTCCTCGTCTCGTCCTTCGACCAGCACGAGAAGCTGTGGTCCATCGCCGAGCCCTATGTGAGCAAGGTGCTTGCCGGCGACAACCTGCACTATCTCTATTCGGTGCCGTGGCCGCCTCAGGGCCTCTACATCAACAAGCCGGTCAGCACGGTGGAAGACCTCAAGGGCGTCAAGTTCCGCTCCTATTCCACCGCGACCGCGCGCATGGCCGAACTGACCGGCATGCTGCCGGTGCAGGTCGAGGCCGCGGAACTGAGCCAGGCGCTGGCCACCGGCGTGGCCGAAAGCTTCATCTCGTCTGGCGCCACCGGCTATGACCGCAAGGTCTGGGAACAGCTCTCCAATTTCTACGAAGTTGATGCCTGGCTGCCGCGCAACGCCGTGTTCGTCAACATGGACGCCTGGAACGGCCTCGATGACGCCACCAAGACGGCGATGAACGATTGTGCTGGCAAGGCGGCGGAGCAGGGTCTTGCCCGCTCCAAGGACTACACGCAGTTCACGCTCGACGGCCTGAAGGAAAACGGGATGACCGTGGAGCGCGCCAGCGACGACCTGATGAACGGGCTCAAGGCCATTGGCGAGACGATGACGCAGGAATGGCTGGAAAAGGCCGGTGACGACGGCAAGGCCATCGTCGAGGCCTACAAGAACCAGTAACCGGCAAGGGCCGGCGGGCAAGCCCGCCGGCCCTTTCTTTCCGTTTCACGCTCCAGACAAGCCGACTGCGCAAGGGGGACAGCCATGCTCGCCGCAGGCCGCGCGCTTCGCCGCATTCTCGATGCACTCTACCTGGCCGGGGGGATCATCGCCGCCTTCTTCACCGTGGCCATCCTCGTGCTGATCGTCCTCCAGATGCTGGCGCGCTGGACCGGCAATGTCTTTCCCGGCGCGACCGACTATGCCGGTTACTGCATGGCGGGCGCGTCCTTCTTCGCCTTCGCCTATGCGCTCAACCACGGCTCGCACATCCGCGTCTCGCTGTTTCTCCACGCGCTTGGCGAAAAGCGGTTCTGGGGCGAATTGTGGTGTTTCGCCATCGGCACCGCGGCATCCACCTACTTCGCCTGGTATGCGGTGCGCGGCGCCTGGTGGTCCTGGAAGCTCAACGACGTCAGCCAGGGCCTCGACGCCACGCCGGTCTGGATCCCGCAAATCTCCATGGTGGCCGGAACCGTGCTTCTCGCCGTTGCCTTCTGGGACCATCTGGTCCGCCTCGTCTTCACCGGCTCGCATGGCATCACCACCGATGCCGTCAGCCAGAGCCACGCGGAGTGACGCGCCATGGAACAGCTCGCTCCCATCGTCATCTTCCTCTTTGTCCTTTTCCTGCTGCTGGGCTCGGGCGTCTGGGTCGGCCTGTCGCTGCTCGGTGTGGCCTATGTCGGCATGGAACTCTTCACCAGCCGTCCGGCCGGCGATGCCATGATCACCACGATCTGGACCGCGTCCTCCTCCTGGACGCTGACCGCCCTGCCACTGTTCATCTGGATGGGCGAGATCCTCTACCGGACCCGCCTCTCGGAGGACATGTTCCGCGGCCTCTCGCCCTGGATGGCGCCGCTGCCCGGCGGCCTTGTCCACACCAACATCGTCGGCTGCACGGTCTTCGCCGCCGTTTCCGGCTCCTCGGCCGCCACGCTGACCACGGTCGGCAAGATGTCGATCCCTGAACTGCGCAAGCGCAACTATCCCGAACACATGATCATCGGCACGCTGGCCGGGGCCGCGACGCTGGGCCTGATGATCCCGCCATCGCTCACCCTCATCGTCTATGGCGTGACGATCAACGAATCCATCACCAAGCTCTTCATGGCAGGCGTCATTCCGGGCCTGGTGCTGGCCGGCATGTTCATGACCTATGTGGCCATCATGTCGCGTGTCTCCAAGGATTTCGCGCCGGACCCAGAAGACCGCATGAGCCTCGGCGAGAAGATCCGGAATTCGCGTTTCCTCATTCCCGTGATCAGCCTCATCCTTGTGGTGATCGGTTCGATGTATCTCGGCTATGCCACGGCGACGGAAGCGGCCGCCTTCGGCGTCATCGGCGCACTCGTGCTGGCGGCTGCCCAGGGTTCGCTGAGCGTGTCGACCTTCGCCGAAAGCCTGATGGGTGCTGTGCGCACCTCCGCCATGATCGCGCTGATCCTTGCCGGAGCAGCCTTCCTGTCGCTGTCCATGGGCTTCACCGGCCTGCCGCGCGGCCTGGCGGATTTCATCGCATCGCTCGAACTGACCCGCTTCGAACTGCTGATGGCACTGCTCGTCTTCTACATCATCCTCGGCTGCTTCCTGGACGGCATCTCCTCGGTGGTGCTGACCATGGCGGTCGTCGAGCCGATGATCCGCCAGGCCGGCATCGATTTCATCTGGTTCGGCATCTTCATCGTCGTCGTGGTGGAAATGGCGCAGATCACGCCGCCCATCGGCTTCAACCTGTTCGTCCTCCAGGGCATGACCCATCACGAGATGAACTTCATCGCACGCGCCGCGCTGCCGATGTTCCTCATCATGGTGCTGATGGTCTTCGTCCTCATCGCCTTCCCGGAACTGGCGACATGGCTGCCCGACAACATCCGCCAGCGGCCGGCCTGAGACGCCGATGCATGATGCCTTCGCCCATGTCGCGGCCGCGCCCTGGGTCGCCGCCGCGGTGGTTCTCATCGCCACGGTGGCGGCCGTGGTCCAGTTCGGCCTCGGCATGGGTTTCGGGCTGACGGCGGCGCCGCTGCTCGCCCTCATCGATCCGGAACTGGTACCGGTCTCGACGCTCTATCTCGGCTTCGCCGCTTCGGCCTGGACTGCCTTCGACGAGCGCCGGGCCATCGTCTGGCCGGAAGTCTGGACGGCGGCGATCGGCCGCCTTGCGGGCGTCCTCGTGGCCACGGCCGTGCTGGTCTGGATTTCCGACCGAAAGGCCTTCTCGCTGGTCTTCGGGCTGATGGTCGGGCTCGCCGTCATCCTCTCCGTCGCCGGCTGGCGCTTGCGCTTCGGGCGGGCCAGCCTTCTCTCCATGGCGGCCGTTTCGGGCCTCATGGGCACCATCACCTCCGTCGGCGCACCGCCGCTGGCCATCGTCTACCAGGACAGGCCGGCCGCCCAGGCCCGGCCGACACTGGCTGCCTTCTTCGCCATCGGCTGCGTGCTGTCGCTCGCCGCTCTCTACCTGTCCGGCTGGGCCGGATTGCGCGACCTCGCACTGGCGCTCATCATGGTGCCCGGAATGCTGGCCGGCTGGGTCATCGCCCGCCTGCTGGCAGGCCGTTTCGACAGGCGCTACCGGCCCGCATTGCTCGCCGTTGCCGGTATCGCCGCCGTCATCCTCGTCATCCGGGGCCTGTCGTGAGGGTGAGTGTGCTGACATTGCTCGCCATGGCCGCCCGCCATGGCCGCATGATCCTCGTGGCCGGACTTGTCGCCGGCATCGCCTTGCCGGACCTCGCGCTCGCCATGCGGCCCTGGCTTCAGGAAATGGTTGCCGGCCTGCTTTTCTTCGCCGCCCTTCGCATCGGCCCGCGTCAGGCTTTCGGGACGCTCGCCGCCTTTCCGCGCACGCTGGCGCTGGCGCTCGCCTATCAGCTTGCCCTGCCGCTCGCCGCCTTCGTCCTGTTTGCCGCCCTCGGCCTGCAGGCATCGGCCCTGGCGATGTCGCTGCTGCTCATGCTGTCGGCCTCGTCGATTTCCGGCAGCCCCAACCTGGCGGTGCTGACCGGGCACGATCCCGCGCCTGCGCTGCGCCTGCTGGTGCTCGGCACCGCGATCCTGCCGCTGACGGCCATTCCCGTCTTCGCGCTCCTGCCGGAACTGGGCGGCGCGGCTGAAGTCTCCGCGGCCTCGGCGCGCCTGCTCGCCGTCATCGCCATAGCTTCGGCCATCGCCTTCGCCATCCGCGCATGGGTCATCCGGAACCCCGCGCCGGGCACCATCGCCGCCATAGACGGGCTCTCCGCCATCGCCATGGCCGTGGTTGTCGTCGGCCTGATGTCGGCCGTCGGTCCGGCATTGCGCACCGATCCGGGCGGTTTTGCCCTTTGGCTGACAGTCGCCTGCGCGGCCAATCTGGGCTTCCAGGTCGCCGCACACGCCCTTCTGGGACACACCGCCCTGGCGCCCGAACGCGTGCCGCTCGCCATCATCGCGGGCAACCGCAACATCGCGCTTTTTCTCGTCGCCCTGCCCGCCGCGGTGACCGATCCGCTGCTGCTCTTCATCGGCTGCTACCAGATCCCGATGTATCTGACGCCGCTGCTCCTTGGCCGCTTCTACGCCCGCAGCGTCACGCGCAAGTGACCCGGGTGTGATTGACCTTGGCGCCGCCCGGCGCGACAACAGCCGGAGATTGAAACGCGCCCCGGCGCGACAGAAACGGAGCCGTCCCTTGAAACGCCTTGCCCTCCCGCTCCTGGCCGCCCTCCTGGGCGCTGCCCCGGCCATGGCCGCCGATCCCGATCCGAAGAACTGGGAGAGCGTGCTGGAAGCCGCGCGCGGCCAGACGGTCTACTGGAACGCATGGGGTGGATCGGAGAACATCAACGCCTATGTCGAGTGGGCTGGTGAAGAACTGCGAAGCCGCCATGGCATCGACCTCGTCCATGTGAAGCTGGAGGACACCGCCACCGCGGTCGCCACTGTCGTCGCCGAAAAGGCGGCCGGAAAGTCGGAAGGCGGGACGGTGGACCTCATCTGGATCAACGGCGAGAATTTCGCCTCGATGAAAAACCAGGAACTGCTTTTCGCGCCGGGATGGGCGGAAAGCCTGCCCAACTGGTCCCTTGTCGATTACGAGACCAAGCCCACCATCACGGTCGATTTCACCATTCCGACCGATGGCCTGGAAAGCCCCTGGGGCATGGCCAAGCTCGTCTTTTTCCATGACAGCGCCCGGACCGCACCCGGTACCATGCCGGACAATGCGCACGAACTGCTGGAATGGGCCAGGGCCAATCCCGGCCGCTTTTCCTATCCCCAGCCGCCGGATTTCATCGGCTCCAGCTTCCTCAAGCAGGTCCTGAGCGAAGTGGTCGAGGATGCCGCCGTGCTGCAAAAGCCGGTGGTGGAAGCTGATTTCGACAAGGTCGCGCGCCCGCTCTTCGATTATCTCGACGAGCTCCACCCGTTGATGTGGCGCCAGGCGCGTGCCTTTCCCAAGAACTATCCGGCCATGAAGCAGATGCTGGCCGACGGCGAGGCGGAAATCATCTTCGCCTTCAATCCGGCCGAGGCCTCCGCCGCTGTTTCCGCCGGCGAACTGCCCGACACCGTACGCTCCTTCGTCTTCTCGAAGGGCACGCTGTCCAACACGCATTTCGTGGCCATACCGTTCAACGCGAATGCAAAGGCCGGCGCGCTCGTGACCGCCAACTTTCTTCTCTCCCCGGAAGCACAGGCGCGCAAGCAGGACCCGGAGGTCTGGGGAGACCCCACCGTGCTGGCCATGGCGAAGCTCCCGGCTGAAGACAGGGCCCGCTTCGAGGCGCTGGATCTCGGCGTGGCGACCCTGCCGCCCGAAAGGCTCGGCCCCGCCTTCGCCGAACCCCATGCAAGCTGGATGACGCGGCTGGAGGAAGAGTGGAAGCGGCGCTACGGCGTCGCCAATTGAGCCGGGACAGCGCCGGTCGCCGGGGCGAAGGGCCATGCGCGGGATGAGCTTCGCCCGCCTCGGTCCGCCGCTGGCCATCGGCCTGCTGGCCGGTCCCGTTCTTGCCGGTCTTGCCGGAACGCTTTTCCCGGCCTTTGGCTGGCTTCCCGCGCTGGGGGGCGACCGCGTCTCGCTTGACCCGTTTCGCGAATTGCTGGCGCAGCCGGGCCTGTTCCGGTCCTCGCTTGTCAGCCTGTTGTCCGGACTGGCGGCGACGCTGGTCGCGCTGCTGGGCGTTGCGCTGTTCATGGCGGCCCATGCCGGCAGCCGTTTCTTTGGCCGGGTGCAGCACCTGTTGTCGCCGCTCCTCTCGGTGCCCCATGCCGCCGCGGCCTTCGGTCTTGCCTTTCTCGTTGCGCCGTCGGGCTGGCTTGTCCGGCTCGTCTCGCCCGAACTGACCGGCTGGACCGCGCCGCCCGACGCGCTGGTCGTGCATGATCCCTTCGGCCTTGCCATGACGGCCGGCCTTGTCGTCAAGGAAATTCCCTTCCTGCTGCTGGTCGCCCTGGCGGCGATGCCGCAGGTCCGGCTGGCCGAGACCCGCCGCCTCGCGGCGTCGATGGGGCATGGCCGTGTCGCCGGCTTCCTGTTCTTCGCCTGGCCGCCCGTCTATCGCCAGATCCGCCTTGCCGTGCTGGCCGTGCTCGCCTTTTCCACCTCCGTGGTGGATGTCGCCGTCATCCTCGGCCCGGTCACGCCGCCGCCGCTGGCCGTGCGCCTCGTCGGCTGGATGAACGATCCGGACCTTGAAATGCGTTTCTTCGCCTCCGCCGGCGCCCTGCTGCAACTGGGCATCACGGCGCTTGCCTGTCTTATCTGGCTCGCGCTGGAGCGGCTCGGCCATGTGGTCTTGACCCGGCTGCGTGACCGTGGCCGTCGATTCGCGCAGGATCGTGGCCTGCGTGCCATCAGCGGCGTCCTGCCCGGCCTGTCCGCGGGTGCCGTCTTCCTGGGTCTGCTGCTTCTGGCCCTGTGGTCCGTGGCAGGTCTCTGGCAGTTCCCCGATGCGCTGCCACGCAGCTTCTCCCTGCGAAGCTGGGAGCGCGCCTTGCCCCGGCTGGACGGGCCGCTCTGGACCACGCTGGCGACCGGCATCCTTGCCGCAGCCCTGGCGACCGTGCTGGCGATCCTTTGCCTGCGCCGCGAGGACGAGACCCGCGCCCCGCCCGGCCGGCTGCTCTGGCTGGTCTACCTGCCGCTGATCGTGCCGCAGGCTGCCTTCCTGTTCGGCTTGCAGATGCTGCTCATCGGCGTCCACGCCGAGCCGTCCCTGCCGGCCCTGGTCTTCGCGCACTTGGTCTTCGTCATGCCCTACGTCTTCCTTTCCTTGTCCGATCCCTGGCGCGCTTTCGACCGGCGATACGAGACAATCGCCGCAGGTCTCGGCGCCTCGCGCCTGAAGTCCTTCTGGCGCGTGCGCATGCCGATGATGGCGCGTGCCGTGCTGGCCGCCGCCGCTGTCGGTTTCGCTGTTTCGGTCGGCCAGTATCTGCCCACCTTGCTCATCGGCGCCGGGCGGTTGACCACCATCACGACGGAAGCCGTTGCACTGGCCTCGGGAGGCAATCGCCGCGTCATCGGTGTCTACGCCTTTCTCCAGATGATGCTGCCGGCCGCGGGCTTCGCCATTGCCAGCCTCGTTCCGGCGCTGCTATGGCGCAGGCGTTCGGCCTGACGCAACGGGAAACGCGATGACCACGACCGCCCGACCGCTGACACTGGAAGACGTGCGCATCGCGCTTGCCGGGACATGCCTGCTGACAGTCTCTGCACGGGTGGAACCTGGCGAGGTGCTCACCGTCATGGGCCCGTCCGGCTCCGGCAAGTCCACCCTGCTTGCCTATGTCTCGGGTTTCCTCGATCCCGCCTTCTCGGCTTCCGGGCGGGTGTTGTCCGGCGACATCGACATCACGGCGCTGGCGCCGGAAGAGCGCCATGCCGGCATCCTGTTCCAGGACCCGCTCCTGTTCCCGCATATGAGCGTGGAACAGAACCTGCTTTTCGCCATCCCGGCTTCCGTCCGGGGACGTGCGGCGCGGCGGAACATGGCCCGGGCCGCATTGGCCCGGACAGGGCTGGAAGACTTCGGCCCCCGGCATCCCGACACCCTGTCGGGTGGCCAGAAGGCCCGCGTTGCCCTCGCCCGCGTGCTGTTGTCTGCGCCGCGCATGCTGCTGCTCGACGAACCCTTTTCCAAGCTGGACGCCAGCCTTCGCGGGCAGATGCGCGATCTCGTCTTTGCCACCGCGCGGGCCTCGGGCCTGCCGGTCATCCTCGTCATCCACGATGCGGCCGATGCCGAGGCCGCCGGCGGCGCCGTGATCCGGGTGGGCACCGATGCCTGACCTGCCCGCGCTTCCCGTCCGCGAGGTTTTTCCCGCCCTCGACGCGGCGCTTCGAACCGGGCGTAGCGCGGTGCTCGTCGCCCCGCCCGGTGCCGGCAAGACCACCCTGGTGCCCCTGCATCTGCTCGATGCCGGCTGGGCGGCAGGTGGCCGCATCATCCTGCTGGAACCGCGGCGACTGGCCGCCCGCGCGGCGGCGCGCCGCATGGCCGCCCTTCTCGGCGAGGAGGTGGGGGGCACGGTCGGCTATGCCATGCGCATGGACAGCCGCCAGTCGGCAAAAACGCGAATCCTCGTGGTGACGGAAGGTGTCTTCGCCCGCACGGCGCTGGACGACCCGGAACTGACCGGGACCGCCGCCGTGCTGTTCGACGAGTTCCACGAACGTTCGCTCGACGGCGATTTCGGCCTGGCGCTGGCGCTCGACATCGCCGGAGGCCTGCGCGACGACCTGCGCCTCCTCGTCATGTCCGCCACGCTGGACGGTGCGCGTGTCGCAGCCATGATGGATGGTGCGCCGGTGATCGAGAGCCTGGGCCGTGCCTTTCCCGTCGATATCCGGCATGAGGCGCGCGATCCCGGCCAGCCGGTCGAGGATGCCATGGCGGCAGCCATCCGCCGGGCGCTCGCGACCGAGACCGGCAGCGTGCTGGCCTTCCTGCCCGGACAGCGGGAGATCACGCGCACCGCAGAGCGGCTGGAGGGCGCTGTTCCTGCCAATGTCGATATCGTTCCGCTTTTCGGCGCCATGGACGGAAAGGCCCAGGACATGGCGATCCGCCCCGCGCCGCCGGGCCGCCGCAAGGTGGTGCTCGCCACCTCAATCGCCGAGACGTCGATCACCATCGATGGCGTTCGCATCGTCATCGATTCCGGCCTTTCCCGCCAGCCGGTCTTCGAACCGGCCACCGGCATCACGCGGCTTGAAACGGTGAAGGTGTCACGCGCCAGCGCCGATCAGCGCGCCGGGCGCGCCGGGCGCACCGGACCGGGCACTGCCTTCCGGCTGTGGCACGAGGGCCAGACGGGCGCGCTCGCCGCCTTCGATCCGCCGGAGATCCTGGCCGCCGATCTCACCGGGCTGCTGCTCGATTCCGCTGCCTTCGGCGTCACCGATCCGTCGCGCCTCGCCTTCCTCGACAAGCCGCCGGCCCCGGCACTCGCCGAGGCACGCAGCCTTTTGATGTCCCTGGAGGCACTGGATTCAGCGGGTCAACTGACTCGCACGGGCAAGGCCATGCGCTCGCTCGCCCTGCCGGCCCGTCTTGCACACATGGTGATCATGGCTGCAGCCGAAGGAGCGGCCTTGCAGGCGGCGACGCTTGCCGTGCTGCTGACCGAACGTGGGCTTGGCGGCAACGGAGCCGACCTCGACCGCCGGCTGGAAGGATTGGGGCGGGACCGCTCGGCCCGCGCCGTCGCGGCGCGCAGGCTGGCAGCCTCGATCGCGCGGCAGGCCCGGCGCGCCGCGCATGCCGATGGCGTGGACGCGCACTCTCCGGGCGCCGGCGCGCTTCTCCTGCATGCCTGGCCGGACAGGGTGGCCAAGGCCCGTGGCGCGCGCGGCCGCTTCGTCCTTGCCAATGGACGCGGCGCGCGCCTGGATGAAACGGACCCGCTGGCCGGCGAACCCTTTCTTGTGGTCGCCGACATCACCGGCACGGCGCAGAATGCCCGCATCCTGGCGGCCGCGCCGGTGAGCGAGACGGAAATCCGCTCGGTGCTGGCCGGCCGGATCGAAAGCCGCACCGGTGCCGAATTCGACGCGGCGACGGGCACGGTGCGCGCACGCACGGTCGAGGCCCTCGGTGCCATCACGCTTTCGCAAAAGCCGCTGGCAGCGCCCACCGGAGGGCAGGCCGTGGAGGCGCTGCTCGCCGCCATCCGCGACAACGGGCTGGACATCCTGCCGTGGAGCAAGGAGGCGCTGACGCTGCGCGCCCGCCTTGACTGGCTGCATCGCGGCCTGGGCGAACCGTGGCCCGCGATGGATGACGCGGCGCTGCTTTCGGACCTCGAAGGCTGGCTCGCTCCCTTCGTCACCGGGCCGGTTTCGCTGCCGGCGCTCAGGCCCCATCTCCACCAGGCGCTTCTGACGCGGGTGCCCCACGATCTCCACCGCCAGCTCGACCGTCTCGCGCCAACCCATTTCGATGCGCCATCGGGCAGTCGGGTTCCGGTCCGCTACGAGCCCGGCGGACCGGTGCTCGCCGTCCGGGTACAGGAGCTTTACGGCCTGACCGCCCATCCCGCGATTGCCGGCGGTACGGTGCCGCTGACCCTCGAATTGTTGTCCCCGGCGCACCGGCCGATCCAGACGACACGCGATCTTCCCGGATTCTGGGCCGGATCGTGGAAGGATGTGCGCGCCGAGATGCGCGGGCGCTATCCGCGCCACCTCTGGCCGGAAGATCCCGCGCAGGCGCAGGCGCCCAGCCGCGCCAAGCCGCGCGGAACATGACCGGATCCGGCCCTCAAGGGTCTTGGCTATGCAAGGTCCGCGGGGCATATAGGAAAAATGGAAGATGTCGCCGCCCACGATCCCGTCACGGCCCGCCGCCTGCGCCTCAACACGCTGATCCGGCTGCGCTGGCTCGCCGTCGGCGGGCAGACCATCGCCGTCATCGTGGTCCATTTCTGGCTGGGCTTCCCCTTTCCCATCCTGCTGTGCTTCGCCCTGATCGCCTGTTCGGCCTGGCTGAACATCTTTCTGGCGGTCCGCTTTCCGCCAACGTTCCGGCTCTCAGAGGCAGCCTCTCTCGGCGTCCTTGCCTTCGACGCGCTGCAACTGGCGGGCCTGCTCTACATGACGGGCGGCATGACGAACCCCTTTTCCATGCTGCTGATGGTGCCGGTCATCATCTCGGCCGCTTCGCTGCCCGTGCGCCACACGCTGCTGCTCGGCCTGGTCGTGCTGTTGGCCGCGACATTGCTCGTCTTCGAGCATTTGCCCCTGCCCTGGACGGGCGGCGCGGACCTGCCCTTGCCTTTCCTCTATGTCGCGGGCATGTGGATGGCGCTGGTCTCCAGCCTCGCCTTCACCGGCATCTACGCCTTCCGCGTCGCCGACGAGGCACGCACGCTGGCGACCGCGCTGGCCTCTGCCGAACTCGTTCTCCAGCGCGAGCAGCATCTTTCCGCCCTTGATGGTCTGGCCGCCGCCGCCGCCCATGAACTGGGAACGCCGCTGGCGACCATTGCACTCGTGGCGCGCGAGATGGAGCGCGACCTTCCCGCCGAATCCCCGCTGCGCGAGGATGTGAGCCTGCTGCGCTCGCAATCCCAGCGCTGCCGTGACATCCTGCGCCGCCTGACCACGCTGTCGAGCGAGGGCGAGATGCATATCGGCCGCTTGCCGCTCTCCTCGCTGATCGACGAGGTGGCCACGCCGCACCGCGCCTTCGACATCGAAATCCGCATGCAGCCGCACCCCGGTGATGGTCCGGAACCCGTTCTCAAGCGTAATCCGGGTATGATCTACGGTCTCGGTAATCTCCTTGAAAACGCCGTCGACTTCGCCTCCTCCGCCGTTGTCGTCGACTGGGGCTGGACCCCGGACCGTCTCTGGATCGAAATCACCGACGACGGGCGCGGCTATTCGCCGGAGATCCTGGCGCGCATCGGCGAGCCCTACATGACGTCGCGGGCCGGAAGCGAACAGTCGTCGGGTGGCGGGCTGGGTCTCGGCCTGTTCATCGCCAAGACCCTTCTGGAACGCTCCGGCGCCGGCATCACCTTCACCAATGCCTTTGCCGAACGCCTGGGTGCGCGCGTCCGCGCCGAGTGGCGCCGGGAGGCAGTCGAGGCACCGCTTGATCTGGCGCAAGGGAATGAGTTGCCAAATCCTGCATAAGGTTTGCATGTTTAAATGCGCGTCAGTTTGGCGCGCGGCAAAGAAACGCGAAAGGAAGTCCGGATGAGCGATTCCGAAGGCCTGGGGGATCCGGTGTCGGTGGACGGCGCGAAGCTGCTGATCGTCGAGGACGACAAGCCGTTCCAGACACGCATGGTCAGGGCGATGGAGAGCCGTGGATTCGAGGTTCTGGCCGCCGACTCCGTGGCCCAGGCACTGGCGCATCTGGAACGCGTGGCACCCGATTACGCATTGGTTGACATGCGGCTCGGCGACGGCAACGGTCTCGACGTGGTCGAAGCCGTCCGCAAGGTCCAGCCGGAAGCCCGCATCATCGTCCTGACCGGTTATGGAAACATCGCCACCGCCGTCACCGCGGTGAAGCTCGGCGCCATCGATTACCTGGCCAAGCCCGCCGATGCCGACGAGGTCTTCGCCGCCCTGGTGCGCGATCCTGACGGCAAGGCCGAGGTGCCCGAAAACCCGATGTCGGCCGATCGCGTGCGCTGGGAACATATCCAGCGGGTCTACGAGGCCTGCGACCGCAATGTCTCGGAAACCGCGCGCCGGCTCAACATGCACCGGCGCACCCTGCAACGCATCCTGGCCAAGCGGGCGCCGCGCTGAGCGTCACGCCGGCCCGTCGCTGCCCGTGTCGATCGCCACGCCGGCCCATTCCGCCGACAGGAGGCGCTGCGCCCCGATCCGCGCGAAGCGGGCGGTCAAGGCTTTTCGCCGGGCCGGTGCAAGCCTGTGTTCGGGCGCCTCGCGCATCAGTTCCGCACCATAGCCATCCGACAGGATGAAGCCCGCCTCGCCGGGAAAGATGTCCGCGGGCACATCGGGATGCGTGGCGAAGAAGAACCGGTCGCACCAGTCGCGATAGTCCGGCCATTTCCGGTCTGCGCGGAAATCCTCCACTGACGACTTGATCTCCACGATCCAGAAATCGCCCTTGGCGGTCATGACGAGGAGATCGGCCCGTCGTCCCGTGGCAAGGGTGACTTCCGGCAGCATGACCGCTTGCATCTCGTGCAGCAGGCGCTGCACACCGCGGCGTACCAGCATCGCGCGGGCCGATTGACGGCCGTCGCTGAGCGGGTTGGGAATCGGTGTCGCGAATAGGTTCATGGGCGGAACATGACATGAACAGACACGCTTGAAAAGCCCGAGCGGCGGGCGCAGGAAAACCAGAAGCATGAATGACGCCACCGCAATGCTTGGCCGTTGCGCCGGTATTCATGGCAAAGTCTTGCGCCGCGTTCATCCGGTAATTCTAATGAGAAACATGTCACGTTTCTGTGGCTGAAAAACCATAGGAATTGCCTGACTCGTCCCGCAGGCCCTCTCCCAGCGGCATTAACCACTTGGCAACCATGGAATTCGCATATTAATTCCTGTGTCGAAAACAAGGCTCGATTCGGGCCCGGATGAACCTGAGGGATCGGTCTCCACCATGACGTTCAAACCGCTTGCCATTGCTCTCGCCGTGACTCTGGCCGCTGTTCTCGCCGGCTGTTCGGGAACCGCCATCCGCACCTATTCCATGTCCTACGGTTCCGTGAAGGATGCCGGCTACCAGTTGCCGCGGATCCCGATCTCCAAGGTTCCGAGCAAGTTTCACCGGCAGCTCATCCGTTACGAGACCGATGAGAAGCCGGGCACGGTCATTGTCGATACCGGAGCCAAGTTCCTCTATCTCGTCATGGAAGACGGCCGCGCCATGCGTTATGGCATCGGCGTCGGCCGCGAGGGCTTCGAGTGGTCGGGAACCGCACGCGTCGGCATGAAGCGCGAATGGCCGACCTGGACGCCGCCCTCCGAGATGATCCAGCGCGAACCGGAGCTTGCCAAGTATCGCGGCGGCATGAAGCCGGGCCTCAAGAACCCTCTCGGTGCCCGCGCGCTCTATCTCTTCAACAAGCGTGGTGACACGGGCTATCGCCTGCACGGCTCGCCGGAATGGAACTCGATTGGCGGAAATGTCTCCTCCGGCTGCATCCGGCTGATGAACCAGGACGTCATCGACCTCTATGAGCGGGTCAAGGTCGGCGCCAAGGTAATCGTCATGTGACCGGCGCCCGCGCCGCCTGAACGTCAAAAAGCCGGGTCGACGCCCGGCTTTTTCAATGCGTGAAGTTTGCCTTCGGAAGAATTCAGGCGATCTGCTCGACCTGCTCGACCTCGGGTACGAAATGGCGCAGCAGGTTCTGGATGCCGTGCTTGAGCGTCGCCGTGGACGACGGACAGCCCGCGCAGGCGCCCTTCATGTGCAGATAGACCGTCCCGTTCTCGAAGCCGCGGAAGGTGATGTCGCCGCCATCTTGGGCGACGGCGGGCCGGACGCGCGTGTCGAGCAGTTCCTTGATGGTGGCCACGAGGTCCTCGTCGGCATTGTCGTAGAATTCCTCGCCGGAGGCGGCCTCCGCGGCAGCCGAATCCTCTGCCATGACCGGCGCACCGGTCATGAAATGCTCCATGATCGCGCCAAGCACGGCCGGCTTGACGTGCTGCCAGTCCAGGTCGTCGTTCTTGCTGACCGTCACGAAATCATAGCCGAAGAACACGCCGGTCACGCCGGGAACGCCAAACAGCCGGGCGGCGAGCGGCGAGCGGGCCTCTGCGTCCTCGTCCGTCCGGAAGTCGGCCGTCCCGCTGGAGAGGACCACTTGGCCTGGCAGGAATTTCAGCGTCGCCGGGTTCGGCGTCGCTTCAGTCTGGATGAACATTTTCAAAACCTCCATGCGTCCTGCGGGTCAAGGTCCGCAGACCGTGTCGTCGGGGTCCGTTTAGAACCGTTCTAAACATAAGGCGTCCGGCGCCGGACGGCAAGTCCGTATCACGCCAGGCTCTCGATGTCCTCATCGGTCAGGCTGGCCGGGACGACCGTGACGGGGATGGGAAAGGGCGCGCCCTTTCCGGCCACCGAGGCCACCAGCGGGCCCGGGCCTTCCGAGGATGTGCCGGCTGCAAGGACGAGGATGGCGATATCCTGGTCCTCCTCGATCAGGGCATGGATTTCCTCGGACTTCTTGCCCTCGCGCACGACGAGTTCCGGCTCGATGCCGAGCGACGCGCGGATGCGTTCCGCATGGGCATTGAGCGCCTCGTTGGCGGCGGCCTGGTTTTCCTCGCGCATGATCTGCTCCACGCCGAGCCAGTGCTGGAAGTCGCCCGGCTCGGTGACGAAGACGAGAACCAGTGCGCCATTGGTATTGAGCGCCCGGCGCGCCGCATAGGCGACGGCCCGTTCGCATTCCGGCGTGCCGTCGATCACCGCCAGGAACTTGCGGCGATGCCCCGCTTCATGGCTCAGCCGTTTGGAAACCATCCACCCTCTTCCCGTTGCCCGCTTTCGCGCGGGCGCCACATTGCCACCCGCTGAGGCCTGCCGCAAGCCGGCGGCCCGCGTCAGCTTGTCCGCGCGGCTTGCGCACCCTCCGGCGCGGTTCAGCCGTTCAGGAGACCGACGATCTTGCGCACGTCCTTCATCGTCGCTTCGGCGAGGACAGCCGCCCGTTCGCCGCCGTCGCGCAGCACCTGGTCGATATGGCCGCGATCGGCCATGAGGCGGCGCATTTCCGAGGCAATCGGATCGAGCTTGGCGACGGCGAGGTCCGCAAGCGCCGGCTTGAAGTCGGAGAACTGGCGCCCGCCGAAGTCACGCAGCACGTCCTCGCGGCTCACATCGCTCAGCGCCGCGTAGATGCCGACCAGGTTTGCGGCTTCCGGCCGTCCTTCAAGGCCCGCCACCTCGGAGGGCAGGGCGTCCGGATCCGTCTTGGCCTTGCGGATCTTGCGGGCAATGGCTTCCGCCTCGTCCGTCAGGTTGATCCGCGACAGGTCGGACGGGTCGGACTTCGACATCTTCTTGGTGCCGTCGCGCAGGCTCATCACCCGTGTCGCCGGTCCCTCGATCAGCGGCTCGGTCACCGGGAAATAGCCGTTGACCGTCTCTTCGCCCACCTTCATTTCGACGCCGAGCTTCAGGTCCGCGATGCGGTCGGAATAATCGTTGTTGAACTTCTGGGCGATGTCGCGGGTCAGTTCCAGGTGCTGCTTCTGGTCGTCGCCCACCGGCACATGGGTCGCGCGGTAGACGAGGATGTCGGCCGCCATCAGGTTGGGATAGGCGAACAGGCCGACAGAGGCGTTCTCGCGGTCCTTGCCGGCCTTTTCCTTGAACTGCGTCATGCGGCTCAGCCAGCCCATGCGCGCCACGCAGTTGAAGATCCATGCCAGTTCGGCGTGCTGGACCACGCGCGACTGGTTGAAGACGATGTGTTTCGCCGGGTCGATGCCTGCGGCGAGATAGGCGGCGGCCACCGACCGCGTTGCCGCCATCAGTTCGGCTGGTTCCTGCCAGACCGTGATGGCATGCATGTCGACGACACAATAGATGCAGTCATGGCTGTCCTGCAGCGCGACGAACTTCCGGATCGCGCCGAGATAGTTGCCGAGCGTCAGGTTGCCGGTCGGCTGCACGCCGGAAAAGACGAGGGGTTTGAAGCTGCTCATGGGCGTGAACTCTCGTGAAGCTGGTGGAGGGCTCCGGCGGCGGTTCATCCGCCCCGCGGGTCTGTCGGCACGGCTTATGGCCGAGCCCGTGCCGGCGATCAAGGCCCTCTTTCGCCCCGGACCGCCTCAGCCCGGCGATGTTGCGTGAATGTGTCAGGCGTCGGTGGTGGGTGCCCTCTTGCGCCGCCGGTGCACCGCGCGGGCCAGTTCCTGCCGGTCCAGTCCGCCGGTGACGATCACCAGCGTGAAATAGATCACCATGGCCGCGAGCACGGTTCCGGCCGTGGCCATGAGCCGCAACCCGAGCGACGGGCTTGCGAACCAGCCCGGCAGAGCCCACTGGATGGCGGCGACGGCCGTGCCCATGACGGCTGCCGCCAGCACGATCATGGTGACGCGCCGCAAAGTGACGGGCGAGGGCCGGAAGTCGTTGCGCCGCCAGAGCGTCACGGCCAGCAGCAGGAAGTTCACCCAGGCCGAGACCGCCGTGGCGAGCGCGATGGCGACGTGACCCATCGCGTTGAAGAAGATCAGCGAGAAGCCGACATTCACCACGACCGCCACGATGGAGAACCACAACGGCGTCTTCATGTCCTCCCGCGCGAAATAGGCCGGCTGGAACACCTTGATGAGGACATAGGCGGGAAGGCCTGCGGCGAAGGCGGCCAGCGCCTGCGCGGTCAGCCGGGTCGTCTCCGCGGTGAAGGCGCCGCGCTCATAGAGCAGGTTGACCAGCGGGTCGGGCATGACCATGAAGCCCACGGCCGCCGGAAGCGTCAGGCCGAGGGCGAATTCCAGGCTGCGGTTCTGCAGGTGCTGGGCGTCGCGGTCGTCGCCGGCCGCCAGTGCCCGCGAAAGTTCCGGCAGCAGCACCACGCCGATGGCGATGCCGATCACGCCCAGCGGCAGCTGGTTGATGCGGTCGGCATAATTCAGCAGCGCGATGGCACCGTCCTGCGCCGAGGCGATGATGCGTCCGATCATGATGTTGATCTGCACCACGCCGCCGGTGACGATGGCAGGGCCCATCAGGACGAGCAGGCGCCTGACCTGCGGCGTCAGCGCCGGGCGGATGAGGCCGAGCCTCAGGCCCTCGCGCGCCACGCCGACGGCGAGCAGCGCCAGTTGCGCGAAGCCGGAGGCGAACACGCCCCAGGCCATCCAGTAGCCGGTGAGCGTGGCGTCGGCGCCGAGCCACAGTGCCAGTCCCACCACCGCGACGAGGATCACGTTGAGCAGCACCGGCACGATGGCCGCCAGGAAATAGCGCCTCAGCGAATTGAGGATGCCGGAGAACATCGCCACCAGCGACATGCAGAAGAGATAGGGGAACATGATCCGCGTCATGTCCACCGTCATGGCGAACTTGTCCGGCGTATCGGCAAAGAGCGGCGCCACCACGGTGGCGACCAGGCCAGGCATGAACAGGATGGCAAGGCCCGACAGCGCGATGAGAACGGCCGAGAGTACCGCCAGCACCTGTTCGGCGAAGGCCCGCGCGGCCGCGAGGCCCCCCTTCTCGACTTCCTTGGCGAACAGCGGGACGAAGGCGGAGTTGAAGGCACCTTCGGCGAACAGCCGGCGGAACAGGTTGGGAAAGCCGAAAGCGGCGTAGAAGGCATCCGCCACGGGACCGGCGCCGAGCGCCGCGCCGATCAGCGCCTCGCGCACGAAACCCAGGACGCGGCTGGCCATGGTCGCGGCGCCCACACTGGCGAACTTGTTGACGAGGCTCATGGCTTCAGCGCCCCCAACACGGCCCGGCGGCTCATGACAAGGCCGCCGATCGCGGCTTGCTCGTGGCGCCCTTGTCCTCCAGCACGCCGGTCAGCGCAGCCTTGATGCGTGCCTGGCGCGTCGGGTTCTCGATCTTGTGGCCGACAAGGTCGGTCACGTAGAAGGTGTCGATCACCTTCTCGCCAAAGGTGGTGATATGGGCCGAGGCAATGTCGAGCGAAAGGTCGGCAATGGCGCCGGTCAGTTCCGAAAGCAGACCGGGCCGGTCCAGCCCCTCCACCTCGATCACCGAGAACTTGTGCGACAGCGTGTTGCGGATTTCGGCGGCCGGGGCGATCCGGAAGGCCTTCGACTTGCGCCGGGGCCTGCCTTTCTTCTCGATCATCTCGGGCAGCCGCGTCTTGCCGGCGAGCGCCTCCTCGATCAGCCGGCCGATCCGCGCGGCGCGGCGCAATTCGTCCTCGTCCTGGTCGAATTCGCGGTTGACCATGATCGTGTCCAGCGCGCGCCCGTCCGATGTGGTGAAGATCTGCGCGTCCACGATGTTGGCGCCGGCGGCCGCGCAGGCCCCGGCGATGACCGACAGCAGGCGCGGATGGTCGGGCGTCAGGACGGTGATTTCGGTCACGCCCTCGAAGGCAAGCGTGCGGACCTCGGTGGCAAGCGCCTTTCCGGCCTTCTGGGTTTCCCGGATGAAGCGGGCGTGCCTGACCTGGTCTTCCAGGCTCGTGACGAGATAGTAAGCCGAGTAATGAAGGTCGGTATAGGCGTCGATCTCTTCGGCGGGCCAGTCCTTCAGTGCCTCGGCCAGCCGGGCGCGGGCATGGGCGGCGCGCTCGCGCCGCGAGCCTTCGGAGAAGCCGCCGGTCAGGAGAAGCTGGGTCTCGTAGAACAGCGTGCGCAGAAGCTGGCCTTTCCAGCCGTTCCACACGCCCGGGCCCACGCCCCGGATGTCGCAGACGGTCAGCACGAGCAAGAGCTTCAGCCGCTCCACCGATTGGACGGTGTCGGCGAAGTCCTCGATGGTCTTGCGGTCGTTGAGGTCGCGCGATTGCGCGACCATCGACATGGTCAGGTGTTCCTGCACCAGCCAGGCGACGGTTTCCGTTTCCGAGGCGTCAAGGCCCATGTGCGGGCAGAGCCGCCGGGCAATGCGCGCGCCGGCCACCGAGTGGTCCTCCGGCCGGCCCTTGGCGATGTCGTGCAGCAGAAGGGCGGTGTAGAGGATGCGCCGGTTTGCCTTGATCTCCGGGATGAGCTGGCTGGCCAGCGGATGCGCAGCCGATTCGCTGCCCCGTTCGATCGAGGAGAGCACGCCGATGCAGCGCAGGAGATGCTCGTCCACCGTGTAGTGGTGGTACATGTTGAACTGCATCATCGCCACGATCTTGCGGAAATCCGGGATGAGGCGGCCGAGCAGTCCGGCCTCGTTCATCCGCCTGAGCGTCATTTCCGGATCGCGGTCCGATGTCAGCACGTCCATGAACAGCCGGTTGCCTTCCGCGTCGCGGCGCAGGTCGCGGTTCACCAGCTTCAGCGAACGCGTGACAAGCTGCATGGCGTCGGGATGATATTCCAGCCCGTGCTTGTCGGCGAACCAGAACAGGCGCACCAGATTGACCGGATCCTTTTCGAACACCTGCTCGTTGGCGATGTTGATCCGGTCATTGTCGATGATGAAGTCCTGGGTGCCGGGGATCTTGCGCTTGCGCCGTGAGAAGCCGGACAGGAAACGGTTGAAGCCGGGCGCCTTCTTGGCCTGTTCCTCCTCAAGTTCCGCGCAGAAGATGCGGGTCAGGTCGCCCACGTCCTTGGCGACGAGGAAATAATGCTTCATGAAGCGCTCGACCGCCGAAAGCCCTGGCTTGGATTGGTAGTTGAGCCGTTCCGCCACGTCGCGCTGCAATTCGAAATGCAGCCGTTCCTCCGGTTTGCCGGTGACGAAATGCATGTGGCAGCGTACCGCCCACAGGAAATCCTCGGCGCGGCGGAACATGTTGTATTCCTTGCGGGTGAAGACACCCTTTTCGATCAGTTCCTCCGCCGTGCGCACCCGGTAGAAATACTTGCCGATCCAGAACAGGGTGTGCAGGTCGCGCAGGCCGCCCTTGCCCTCCTTGATGTTGGGCTCCACCTTGTAGCGGCTTTCGCCCTGCTTGGCGTGGCGTTCGTCGCGCTCGGCCAGCTTCGCCTGCACGTATTCCGGTCCCGATCCCTTGACCACTTCCCCGTCGAAGCGGGTGAACAGCTCCTCGAAAAGCCCCTCGTCGCCCCACAGGTAGCGCGCCTCCAGCACGGCCGTGCGGATGGTGATGTCGCCGCGCGACAGCCGGATGCACTCGTCGATGTTGCGGGTGGCATGGCCCACCTTCAGGCCCATGTCCCACAGCATGTAGAGCATGTATTCCACCACCTGCTCGCCCCAGGGCGTCTGCTTGTAGGGCAGCAGGAACAACAGGTCGATGTCGGAGCCGGGCGCCAGCGTGCCGCGTCCGTAGCCACCCACGGCAACCACGGTCATGCGCTCCGCCTGGCTCGGGTTCTTCGACCGGTAGACATGGGTGACGGCGAAATCGTGGAGAACCCGGATGACCTCGTCCATCAGGTGCGAAAGCCGAACCGCGCAGGCCGTGCCGCCGCCATCGGCCAGCAGCATGGCCTCCGCCCGTTCGCGGCCGTCCGCCATGGCCTGCTTCAGCTTTTCCAGGACACGAGCCCGGATGGCCAGGTCCGAGCCGTCGCCATCCGCTCCGGTCAGCGCCGTCAGCTCCGCGCGCAGCGCGTCGGCGTCGATCATCTCGTTCAGCTTGAGCGGCACGCGGGCCATGGGCGGATGTCCTTGTCGGGGATGAGGGCGGCCATGCGTTGTCCGGGAAATCAGCTACCCGCGTTGTAGGCCGCGATGACCGCCATGTTCACGATGTCGGAATCCTTGGCGTTCATCGGCACGATCTGCACCGATTTCTCCAGGCCGACCAGCAGCGGGCCGATCACCGTCGAGCCGCCCAGTTCCTGCAGCATCTTGGTGGCGATGGACGCGGAGTGGAAGGCCGGCATCACCAGCACGTTGGCCGGACCGGAAAGCCGGATGAAGGGATATTGCTCCATCAGCGATTCGTTGAGCGCCACGTCGGCGGCCATCTCGCCGTCATACTCGAAGTCCACCCGGCGCTTGTCGAGGATCTGCACCGCCTCGCGCACCCGGTCGGAGCGTTCACCGCGCGGATGGCCGAAGGTGGAATAGGCGAGCATCGCCACGCGCGGTTCGTAGCCCATGCGGCGCGCCATTTCCGCCGCCTCCTCGGCGATGTCGGCAAGCTGTTCCGATGTCGGCATGTCATGCACGGCCGTATCGGCCACCAGCACCGTGCGGCCCCTGCACAGTGCCAGCGAAACGCCGATCATGCGATGGCCGGACTTGGCGTCGATGACGCGGCAGACATCCTCCAGAACGGTGGAATAATTGCGCGTCACGCCCGAAACCATGGCGTCCGCGTCGCCCAGCGCCACCATGGAGGCGCCGAAATGGTTGCGGTCGTTGTTGATCATGCGCTGGCAGTCGCGGAACAGGTAGCCCTTGCGCTGCAGGCGCTCGTAGAGGAATTCGGCGTATGCGGCATTGCGTTTCGAAAGCCTGGCATTGACCAGTTCGATGCCCGGCCGGTCGAGGTCGACACCGGCAGCCCGTGCCGTCTCGCGCATCTGCTCCTCGCGCCCCAGCAGGATGGCGGTGCCGAGCCTCTGGTTCACATAGGCCACGGCCGCGCGCATCACCTGCTCCTCCTCGCCCTCGGCGAAGACGACGCGCTTGGGCTGGCGGCGCACCCGCTCGTAGATGCGCTGCAGGGTCGAGGCGATCGGGTCGCGCCGCGCCGAAAGCTGTTGCGCATAGGCTTCCAGGTCGAGGATCGGCACGCGTGCCACGCCGCTGTCCATCGCCGCCTTGGCCACCGCCACCGGAACCGCCGAGATCAGGCGCGGATCGAAGGGGACGGGGATGATGTATTGCGGGCCGAATTGCGGCCGCGTGCCGCCATAGGCGGCGGCCACGTCGTCGGGCACGTCCTCGCGCGCCAGTTCAGCCAGCGCGTTGACGGCGGCGATCTTCATCTCCTCGTTGATCGTCGTCGCCCGAACGTCCAGCGCGCCGCGGAAGATGTAGGGAAAGCCCAGCACGTTGTTGACCTGGTTGGGATAGTCCGACCGGCCGGTCGCCATGATTGCGTCGTCACGCAATTCGTCCACTTCTTCCGGCGTGATCTCCGGGTCGGGATTGGCCATGGCGAAGATGATCGGGTTGGCGGCCATGTCGGACACCATGTCCGGCGTCAGCGCGCCCTTGGCCGAGAGGCCGAAGAACACGTCCGCGCCCTTGATGGCATCGGCCAGCGTACGCGCATTGGTCTCGACCGCATGGGCCGATTTCCACTGGTTCATGCCGTCGGTCCGGCCCTTGTGGATCACGCCCTTGGTGTCGCACAGGATGATGTTCTCGCCGGGCATGCCCATGGCCTTGATCAGTTCGATGCAGGCAATGGCGGCGGCGCCCGCACCGTTGCACACGAGCTTCGTGTTCTTCAGGTCGCGCCCCGTCAGGTGCAGCGCGTTGACGAGGCCCGCAGCGGCGATGATCGCCGTGCCGTGCTGGTCGTCGTGAAAGACGGGAATGTCCATGATCTCGCGCAGGCGCTGCTCGATGATGAAGCAGTCCGGCGCCTTGATGTCCTCCAGGTTGATGCCGCCGAAGGACGGACCGAGAAAGCGCACGCAGTTGACGAATTCGTCGACATCCTGCGTATCGACCTCGAGATCGATGGAATCGACGTCGGCAAAGCGCTTGAACAGCACCGACTTGCCCTCCATCACCGGCTTGGAGGCCAGCGCGCCGAGATTGCCGAGGCCCAGGATCGCCGTGCCGTTCGAGATGACCGCCACCATGTTGCCGCGCGTCGTGTAGTCGAAGGCCCGGCTCGGGTTCTCCGCGATGGCCTTCACCGGAACCGCCACGCCCGGCGAATAGGCCAGGCTCAGGTCGCGCTGGGTCGCCATCGGCTTGGTCGGCGTGATCTCCAGCTTGCCGGGCCGGCCCCGCGCGTGGAAATCGAGCGCTTCCTGCGCTGTGACGGTGGTGCCGGCCTGGCGGGGTTTCTTTGACGATGGCATGGGCGATTCCGGAAGTTTTTGCTGTGGAGCAGTTTCGATAAGGCTACACATCGGGCGTGTAAATCGCCAAACGGGAAATTCGGACCCTTGCGGGTCGCGACAGGGGGACTTTCCGCCTTGCAAACGGATAAAGACAGCAAAGACAGCCATCCCCACGGCCTGCAATCGCTTGGCTCGCCCGAAAGCCTTTCCTCGGCCACGCCGATGATGGAGCAGTTCATCGAGATCAAGATGGCCAATCCGGATTCGCTCCTGTTCTACCGGATGGGCGATTTCTACGAACTGTTCTTTGCCGATGCCGAGATTGCCGCGCGCACGCTGGGCATCACGCTCACCAGACGCGGCAAGCACCTGGGCGAGGACATTCCCATGTGCGGCGTGCCGGTCCATGCCGCAGACGACTATCTGCAGAAGCTGATCGCCGCCGGCCACCGCGTCGCCGTGTGCGAACAGGTGGAGGATCCTGCCGAGGCAAAGAAGCGCGGCTCGAAATCGGTTGTCCGCCGCGATGTCATCCGCCTTGTCACGCCCGGCACGCTGACCGAGGAAAAGCTGCTCGATCCCGCGGTACCCAACCACCTCGCAGCCCTCGGCCGCGTCAAGGGCGAGGGCTACGCGCTGGCCTGGGCCGACATGTCGACCGGCGAGTTCCGCGTCGCCGCCCTGGACGAGACCGGACTGGCCGCCGGCATTGCCCGCGTCGATCCGCGTGAACTCGTGCTCGCCGAACCGCTGTTTCACGATCCGCAACTGCGCCCGTTGGTCGACATGATGGGCCGGGCCGCCAATCCGCAGCCGGCCAGCCTGTTCGATTCGGCTGCCGCGCCGGACCGCATCGCCCGTTTCTATGGCGTCGGAGCGCTGGACGGATTCGGCCAGTTTTCCCGCGCCGAACTGTCGGCGATCGCCGGCGTCATCGCCTATGTCGAGAAGACCCAGATCGAGGGACGCCCGCCGCTGGAACGGCCCCGCCGCGAGGAAGACGGCGCCTCGATGTATATCGATGCGGCCACGCGCGCCAACCTGGAACTTTTGCGCACCCTTTCGTGCAGCCGCGACGGTTCGCTCCTGAAGGCGGTCGACCGCACCGTCACCGGCGGCGGCGCGCGCCTGCTGGCAGCGCGGCTGACCGCCCCGCTCACAGACCCCGATGCCATTGCCGCGCGGCAGGATTCCGTCGCCTTCTTCCTCGACGATCCGGACTTGTGTTCGAGGCTGCGCGCGCGGCTGAAGGCCGCGCCCGACATGCCGCGCGCCCTGACCCGGCTGGCTCTCGACCGGGGCGGCCCGCGCGACCTGGGCGCCATCGCGGCCGGGCTGTCGGCCGCTGGCGAGGCGGCTCGCCTGCTGGCAGGCGCCATGCTCCCCGCCGAACTCGAAGGCGCCCGCGCTGCGCTCGCCGCCCTTCCGCAGGCGCTGGGCGATCATCTTTCCCGCGCCCTCGGCGAGGACCTGCCGCTCATGAAACGCGACGGCGGTTTCGTCGCCGGGGCCTATCACGGCGAACTGGACGAGATGCGCGCGCTGCGCGACCAGTCGCGCCGTGTCATCGCGGCCATGCAGGCGGACCTGATCGAGGAGACGGGCATCCGCTCGCTCAAGATCCGCCACAACAACGTGCTGGGCTACTATATCGAGGTGACGGCCAACCATCAGGATGTCCTGACCGGCACACCGGAGGCAAAGGCCCGCTTCATCCACCGCCAGACCATGGCCAGCGCCATGCGCTTCACCACCACCGAACTGGCGGAACTGGAAAGCCGCATCGCCAATGCCGCCGGCCGCGCCCTTGAAATCGAGCTTTCCATCTTCGCCACGCTGGTCGCCGAGACGGTTGACGCCGCGCAAGCCATTCGCGCCGCCGCCGATGCGCTCGCCGTCATCGACGTGTCGGCGGCTCTGGCCGTGCTGGCAGAGGCGGAAAACTGGGTGAGGCCCAAAGTCGATGACAGCCTCGCCTTCCATGTCGAAGGCGGCCGCCATCCGGTCGTGGAGCAGGCGCTGCGCCGCCAGGCTGGCGATCCCTTCGTCGCCAATGATTGCGACCTGTCGCCGGGAAGCGATGGCGGTGACGGCGCCATCTGGCTGCTGACCGGTCCCAACATGGGCGGCAAGTCCACATTCCTTCGCCAGAACGCGCTGATTGCCATCCTGGCGCAGATGGGTGCCTGGGTGCCGGCCACCTCGGCCCATGTCGGCGTCGTGGACCGGCTGTTCAGCCGGGTGGGCGCCTCCGACGACCTCGCCCGCGGCCGCTCCACCTTCATGGTGGAAATGGTCGAGACGGCGGCCATCCTCAACCAGGCCGGCCCGCGCGCGCTGGTGATCCTCGACGAGATCGGGCGCGGCACCGCCACCTTTGACGGGCTGTCGATTGCCTGGGCCGCGATGGAATTCCTGCATGACAGCAATCGCTGCCGCGCCATTTTCGCCACCCACTTCCACGAGATGAACGCCCTGACGGCGCGCCTGCCGCGCCTGCATTCCGTCACCGTGAAGGTGCGCGAATGGAACGGCGAGGTGATCTTCATGCACGAGGTGGCGCGCGGCGCCGCCGACCGCTCCTATGGCGTCCAGGTGGCGCGGCTTGCCGGCCTGCCCGAGCCGGTCGTGGAGCGCGCCCGCGAGGTTCTGCAAAAACTGGAAGCCGGCGAAACGGCCTCGCCCGCGGCACGGCTTGCCGACGATCTGCCGCTGTTCAGCGCCACGGTCCGCACTGCCAGACCGGAACCGCGCGCTGACGATGCATTGCAACGGGCCGTGGCGGACCTGCTGCCTGACGAGATGAGCCCGCGCGAGGCGCTCGACGCCATTTACAGGCTCAAGGCGTTGCTGAAGGCCAAGGGCTGACCGGGACCGCCCAGGCTATTGCTTCGGCGCGTAATGCTGGAGATAGCGCTCGCCGATCCGCTCGATGGGCAGGATGATCAGGACATCCACGGTGCGGAAATCCGGGTCGATCACGCAGCCGTCGCCGATCATGGCGCCAAGCCGCAGGTAGCCCTTCACCAGTGGCGGCAGCGCGGCGAGCGCTGCTTTCGGGTTCACCGCCTCGGCAGGCATCAGGTCCATCGTCTGGTAGTGCGCCGGCAGGGCGCTGGCCCGCCAATGGCCGGTCGCCGTGAAGTTGTGGGCCAGGAAGCTCAGTGATTCCGCATGGGCTGCCGGCACGGTTCCCGGCAGCGAGGCGCAGCCCGTCATCACGTCGATCCGGTGGTGGTTGCAATAGGTCCAGATGCCCTGCCAGAGCAGTTCCACGGTCCGCTTGTGCCGGTAGGCGGGCAGCACACAGGAGCGGCCGAGTTCCAGGAAGTTGCGGGTGGGGTGCCGCCGGGTCAGGCTGTCCAGGTTGAACTCGCCGCTGGTGTAGAAGCCGCCGCCGGCTAGCGCCCTTTCCTGGCGCAACAACCGGTAGGTACCGACGATCTGGGCATCCTCCGGCCCGTCGATCGCCGTGTCGAAGACCAGCAGGTGATCGCAGATATTGTCGAAGCGGTCGGCATCGCGCCGTTCCAGATCGTGGATTTCGGCGCGCCGCGCGCCCAGTTCCTCATAGAAGACGCGGAAACGCACGGCCTGGGCAGCCGCGATTTCGGCGCTGCTGCGCGCCAGGCGCACTTCCATCGTGCCGATCCGCCCGAGAATGCCTTTCGGCTCCGCAAGCGCGCTGATTGCGTGGGCATGTTCCATCACAAAGGATGCGTTAGGCTGAATCTCGCGGGCAATCAAGCGGCCATGCATGGCGGCGAATCTCCGTTGCGGTCATGTTGCCGGTCCCGATACAGGCCCAATGCTACAGGCCGGTGACAGGGCCGTGACCCTGCCCTTTGCCGCCATGGGGCGAACGCGCAGCTTGCAGGGGGCGTCAGTCAGGCCGCGGCGTCCGTGGCGTCGAGCACGGCCGCCGTCAGCCGGTCCGGGTCCAGGGGCTTGGTCAGGAAACCGTTTGCGCCGTGGGCGAGGGCGCGCGCGCGTGTCTCTTCCTGGCCATCGGCGGTGAGCACGAGGACCGGTCTTTCCGTCCATCCGCCTGCCTGTTCCATGGCCCGGATGCGGTCGATGGCGTCCAGTCCGTCGAGCACGGGCATGTGCAGGTCCATCAGTACGAGATCGAAAAGGGTGCCGTTGTCCTGCGCATACAGTTCCACCGCCTTTCCACCGTCCTGGGCAAGCGTGACCGAGTGTCCGGCCCGCTCCAGCGCGGCGCGCGCCAGCATGGCATTGATCGGGTTGTCCTCGGCAAGAAGGATCGACAGGCCTTGCCCGCCGGTTTTCCCCGCTGCCCGCGCCGGCCTTGGCGGCAAGGCCTCCGCCATCCCGCCGGACGGTTCCCCGCCGAGAATGCGCAGCAGCGTTGTCCCGCGCACCGGGCGGGCAAGGAAGTTGAGATAGCCGAAGGCGCGCAACGCGCCGAGCCTGCCGCGGTCGCCCGGTGCGATCAGGATGACCGGGTTGGCGCTGCTCAAGCCGGCCGCGCGCAGCCGGTCCAGGGTGTCGCCCTGCTCCAGGTCGGCGTCGATCAGCATGGCGTCGAACCGGCCGGGAGCGCTTGCGGCGGCCTGTTCCGGCCTGTCGCAGAGCATTGCGTGCGCGCCTTCCGATGTCAGCGTGGCCGCGATGGCTTCGGCTTCCGTCCGGTTCTTCAGGAGCAGGAGGTAGCGGCGTCCGGCCAGCTTCGGCTCACGGGCCGCCGGGCAGGCCTCGCATGGCAGCATCATGGTGAAGACCGATCCCGCGCCGGGTTCGCTTTCGACGCAAACCGTTCCGCCCATGGCGGTCACCAGCCGTCGCGAGATGGCAAGGCCGAGGCCGGCGCCGCCATGGCGGTGGGTCGGTGAGCCGTCGGCCTGCTCGAAGTCGCCAAAGATCCGTTCGCGGTCTTCGGGCTTCAGGCCGGGACCCGTGTCGATCACGTCGAAGGCGACGGCCGGCCCCTCAGGCCCCGCCGTCATCGAAACAGAAAGCCGGACGCCTCCGGTCTCGGTGAACTTGACGGCATTGCCCGCCAGGTTCAGCAGCACCTGGCGCAGCTTTCCCGGATCGGTGACGATGTTTGACGGCACGCGCGGATCGACATGCGCGGCAATGGCGATGCCCTTCGCATAGGCGCGCGACGCTAGGAGTTCGACCACGCTGTCGATCGTTTCGCGCAGCGGAACCGGCTGCGGTGCGATCTCGATGCGCCCGGCCTCGATCTTTGAAAAGTCGAGCAGGTCCTCGATCAGCAGCAGGAGGGCGTCCGCCGATGTCGACACCGAATCGACATAGGTTTTCTGCTCCGGCGTCAGGCCCGTGTCGGCCAGGAGACGCGCCATGCCGACGATGCCGTTCATCGGCGTGCGGATTTCATGGCTGACCGTGGCCAGGAAGCGTGATTTCGCCTGGCTCGCGGCCTCCGCGCGCTCGCGCGCCTCGATCAGGTCGTGCTCGGCTTTCTTGCGCGCCGTGATGTCGCGGGCGATGGCGCGATGGGAAACGTCACCGGTCGCGCTGTCCCGGATCGAATGCTCGATCCAGGAAAACCAGCGCACGCCCAAATCCGTCTGCACGGCGACGTCGCAGGATGTCAGGCTGCCCGCTCCGGCGAGATCCGGGTCCGGCGCGTTGTCGAGCGCGATGCCCAGATCGGACAGCCGCAGGCCGCGAATGCTGCGCATGTCCATGTTCAGAAGGCGGGCAAGGGCGTCGTTTGCGTAGACGATGCGCCCGGTCCGGTCACGATGGACCACGAGGTCGCCCAGGGCGTCGATCAGGCCGAGAAAGCGTTCCTCGCTTTCCTGCAATTCCCACATGCGGTCGGCAAGGGCTTCGTAATCGGCGTCCTGCGCTTCCGCCGTCGTCGCCATGGCCGAAAGCTGGCGCCGTTCGCGGCGGTCGAGCATGATCCCGGTCGCCGAACATGCAAGGCCGAAGCCGGTCAGAAGCATCGTCACAAGGCCGGGCGAGCCGCCGAGCCCCGCAAGTCCTGCCAGCATGAGCGTCACCAGCCCGGCTGCCGTCACCAGCTTGCCGGCGCCGGTTTCCTCCGGCAGCCGCCGCCGCCGTCCGGACGCGTCATGGCCCGCCGTCCGGGCCGGGCCGGGCGGCATGGCATGCTTGGGCAGGCGGGCTTCGTCCTTTTCCATGGCACGACAATGCCATGGACTTGCTTAGGGAATCGTTCGGTCGCTCACCGGCTTTTTAAGGATCTGCGCCGGAATGGGCCGCCTCAGGCGGACATGTCGACGGCGACGCGGCCGCGCACCTTGCCCTCGACGATCGCTTTTGCCGTGTCGATGATGCCGTCGAAACCGATCGTTTCGGAAAGCGCCTCGAGCTTTGCCATGTCGAGGTCGCTTGCCAGGCGCTGCCAGGCTTCCAGCCGTCTTTCCCGTGGCGCCATCACCGAATCGACGCCGAGCAGCGCCACGCCGCGCAGGATGAAGGGCGCGACTGTCGCCGGCAGGTCCATGCCCTGCGCCAGCCCGCAGGCCGCCACCGCGCCGCCGTAGCGGGTCTGCGCCAGCACATTGGCCAGCGTGTGCGAACCGGCCACGTCGATCCCGGCGGCGAACCGTTCCTTGCCGAGCGGCCGTCCGGGCTCGGAGAATTCCGCCCTGTCGATAATGTCGGAAGCGCCCAGATCCTTCAGGAACGAGGATTCCTCCGGCCGGCCTGTCGAGGCGATGACCTCGTGCCCGAGCTTCGAAAGTACGGAAATGGCGACAGTGCCGACGCCGCCGGCGGCCCCGGTCACCACCACGGGGCCGTCGCCGGGCCTGATCCCGTAGCGCTCCAGCGCCATGACGCAGAGCATGGCCGTGTATCCGGCCGTGCCGATGGCCATCGCCTGCAGGGCCGACATGCCCGCGGGCAGCGGCACCAGCCAGTCGCCTTTCACACGGGCCTTGCCGGCATAGGCGCCCCAATGGGTCTCGCCCGTGCCCCAGCCATTGAGGATGACCTTGTCGCCTTCCTGCCACTGGGGATTCGACGAGGCCGTGACGGTCCCCGCGAAGTCGATGCCGGGCACCATGGGCCAGTGGCGCACCACCGGCGCCTTGCCGGTAATTGCCAGCCCGTCCTTGTAGTTCACCGTGGTTGCCTCGACCGCGACGGTGACATCGCCTTCCATCAGGTCGTCTTCGGAAAGTTCCGTGACCGAAACGGACTGCTTCTTGTCCTCGCCGCGCGAGATCAGGATGGCCTTGAAGGTCGAACGCATGATGATGTCTCCCGGTCTGTCTGAGATGGTGATGTGGCCCCGCCCCGGCCTGCGCGTCAATCGTCTCCGGTCCTGGCAGCACGCCGCCATGACAGGACTTCCTCCAGCAGCACCAGCCCCGCGCCGATCGTGATCCACGTGTCGGCGAGGTTGAACACCGCGAAGGACCAGGCCGGCGTGTGGAAGAGGAAATAGTCGACCACGTAGCCGAGCAGGACGCGGTCGATCAGGTTGCCGATGGCGCCGGCGATGATCAGCGCGAAGCCCAGATGGGCCAGCCGCTGTTCGGGTCCGGACATCCAGGCCAGCCAGAGAACGAAACATGAAATGACCAGCGACAGGGCAATCAGTCCTCCTGCCCCGAAATCGGCCAGCAGCGAAAAGGCGATGCCGGTATTGTGCGTGCGGAACAGCGCGAAGAAGGGAAGCAGGTCGATCTGCTCGTGATAGCCCATGCCGGTCTCGACCAGGTGCTTGATCCACTGGTCGAGCGCGATCAGGCCGGCAGCCAGCAGGCTGTGCCGGCGGACGGTGCGAGACAGCTTCATGCGCCGGCCTCCAGCGAAAGTGCGCTCCTTCGGATCTCGTAGAGCATCACGCCCGTCGCCACCGCCAGGTTGAGCGAATCGGCGCGCCCGGCCTGCGGAATGCGCAGGAGCGTGTCGCAGCTTTCCGCGATGGCGTCGGGCAGGCCATGGCTTTCATTGCCCATGACCAGCAGCACCGGCTTGCCGGAAAAATCCACCGTCCGGTAGTCGACTGATCCCTTGAGATGCGTTCCCGCCACCAGGCCCGGCCATCCGGCCCGCCAGGCGAGGAATTGCTCCTGCGTGGCGCGGGCCACCGGCACGGCGAAGATGGACCCCATGGTGGCCCGCACGGTTTCCGGCGAAAACGGATCCGTGGTCTCTCCGACCAGGATGACGCCCTTCGCGCCCACCGCGTCGGCGGTGCGCAGGATGGTGCCCAGGTTGCCCGGATCGCGCACCCGGTCGAGCGCGATCCACACATCGTCGCCGGCGGGCCGGATGTCCGCGAGGCGCGCATGGCTCTGCTCGAACACGCCCGCCACCATCTGCGGATTGTCCTTGCGGCTGATCGCGGCCAGCACCTTGTCGCTGACCTCGAGCACGTCGCCGCCTGCCGCAATCGTTCGCGCGGCCAGCGCCTGGATGTCGGCCCTAGCCTTGACCGACTTGGAACAGACAAGCATCCGGATCGTCCAGCCCGCGTCCAGCGCGTCGATGACCAGTTTCTGGCCCTCCGCCAGGAAGCTGTGGCTCTGGTCGCGGTACTTCTTGAGCGCCAGCGCCTTGATGTCCTTGACCAAGGGATTGGACAGGCTGGTGATTTCCTTGACGCGTCCGGGAACACCGACAGCTGTTTGCCGGCTCATGATGCCACCCATCGGCTGAAAAGCGAGGTGGAGAGCGCGCGCTGTGCCGAGGCTTCGCGGATCACCAGTTCGCCGGACTCGACGCGGCCGCCCATGCCCGCGAAGGTGTCGCGCATGAGCGCATGGATGGCGAAGAAGGAGGCACGGATGGAATAGGCGGTCAGCACCACCGCCAGAGGTTTCGGCGTCAGGATCTGGCGGCACAGGTCCGCCATCACGGGCAGGTTGTCGAACAGTTGCCAGACCTCGCCCTTGGGACCGCGGCCATAGGCTGGCGGGTCGAGCAGGATGATGTCGTGGCCGTTGCCGCGGCGCGCCTCGCGCTCGACGAACTTCATCGCGTCCTCGCAGATCCAGCGGATCGGCTTGTCGGAAAGCCGCGCCATTTCCTGGTTTTCCCGCGCCCAGCCGATTGCCTTCTTCGACGCGTCGACATGGGTCACCTCCGCGCCGACCCGCGCGGCCACCAGCGAGGCAAGGCCGGTGTAGCCGAACAGGTTGAGCACCTTGACCGGCCGTCCCGCGTTCCGGATCAGGCTCTCCATGTGCTGCCAGTGCGTCGCCTGTTCGGGAAACACGCCGACATGGCGGAACGAGGTGAAGCGGCCGAGATAGTCGATGCCGTCATGCTTCATGGGCCACGTCTCGCCCAGCGCTTCGTGCGGAAAGCGCCAGCGGCCCATGCCTTCCTCGTCCGTATCGCCGGTAAAGACCGCATCGGCCTTGTTCCATTCGCCCGCGTCAAGGGCCGGCCGCCAGATCGCCTGCCCTTCGGGCCGGTCGATCAGGTAAGGCCCGTAACGCTCCAGCTTGCGGCCGTCGCCACTGTCGATGAGGGCATAGTTCTCGCCGGGCGGCACTTCGAGGATGACAGGCAGGCGTTCGGCCGGAAGCGGCCCGCCGCGCCGTGCCACGCGGACGGGCTCTGCCGTGTTTCCCTCGGGCCGCGCCTCCTTCGGCTTCGCGCGGGAACCGCCGGTATTTTCCGCGGCATGGCGAGCCTGCCCGGACGGTCCGCCAGGTCTGCCGGAAGGGCCGGGCCGCCTGTTGCGGGTCCCGCGCTTGCCGCTGGCCTGTGCCGGTTTGCCCTTGTCCTTCAACGTGCCGCCTCGAAGCTTGATGGTTGCGCCGCTTCTGCCACAGGCCCGCCATCCTGTCCATCGGCCCCGGCTTGACCGGGGGAGCAGGCCGCGCCACCCTGCAGGTGTTCGCCGAATCCAAGCGGAAAGCCTGTCATGCCGGAGCCCTATCGCGAAAATGCCGCCGCCGTCACCTTCTGGGGCCTGATGGTCTGCCTTGCGCTTGCCATCATCGTCCATGTGATCGGCTGAACGCGGTTTCAGGCCGGACGCTGCTGCTCCCAGACGGCAATTGCCGCGGCGAGGTCTTCCAGCGCCGCGCCGACCGACTTGAAAACGGTCACGGTCCTGTCGTCGGTCCGTCCGGGACAAGCGCCGCGCGCAAGCTCGAAGAGGTCGCCCGCGATCCGGTCTTCGCTCAGCGCGCCGGAGCCCATCGCCTGCACGATGTCGCCGCCCTCCTTCAGCGCACCGCCGCGCGTATCGACGAACACCGTGCCGCGCCGCATCAGGTCGTCGTCGCTTTCGCGCATGGCAGGGGTGAAGGCGCCGACGAGATCGACATGGGTACCGTCCTTCACGAGCGCGCCCCTGACCAGCGGGACCGTGGAGAGCGTGCAACAGGAAATGATGTCGGCCTCCTGCTGTGCCTGGTCGAGGTCGCTGGTAAACGAAGCCTCGAACCCGGCATCGCTGAGCCGTTCTGCCAGCGCCTCGCCATTGGCGGCCGACCTGTTCCAGACGGTGACGCGCCGGATCGGCCGCTGGCTGGCATGGGCTTGCACCAGTTCGCCGGCCAGCGTGCCCGCGCCGCAGACGAGGAGATGGCTGGCATCCTTGCGCGCCAGGAAGGATGCGGCAAGCGCCGAGGCCGCCGCCGTGCGCCGCGCGGTCAGCCGCTGCCCGTCGATGATCGCCTGCGGCGCGCCCGTCCGTCCGTCGAGCAGCAGGTATTGCCCCATCACCGCCGGCAGGGCGCGGCTGTTGTTTTCCGGACTGACCGTGACGATCTTGATTCCGATATGCCCGCCATCCGATGTGCCGGCTTTCATGAAGTCGTTCCAGGCTGGCATGAGGAGCAGCACGGAATCCGCGTCGTCGGGTCTTTCGATGGTGTGGTGATGGCGCACAGGCTGCACCATGCCCTCGCGAAAGGCGGTTCCGAGCGCCTCTACGAGACGTGGATAGTCAAGCGCGGAATCGACCGCTTCCGGACCGATGACTTTCATGGCTTCGCCCTTACTGGCGCGGTGCGGCAAGCGCGGTGGAGGAAGACGTGGCCTTCGATGTCTCTGCCGCACGCAATTCCTTGACCTCGCGGCCGCGCTGGCGGGCCTGCTTGCGGTAGCGGCCCTGCTTCCACCATGTCGCGGCAGAGCCCAGCACCATGCCGGTGACGAGCGCCAGGAACAGGTAGACGAAGAGCGGCCACTGCACCGTCAGCACGGGATTGCCGGGATTGAACGGATCGAGGGTGAAGGGCACGGCGCCGCGGTTGGCAACGGCCAGCGCGATCAGAACGATGGCGACCGGAACCAGAACGAGAACGGTGACGAGACGGTTGAGCATGGCGATCGTGGTCCCTGGAATTGCAAACCGGACGCCCTGACGCGCCCCGGCCTGCTTTTAGTCCGCGTTCAGGCGCTCGCGCAACTCCTTGCCGGTCTTGAAGAACGGCACCCACTTTTCCTCCACGTGGACCGTGTCGCCGGTACGCGGGTTGCGCCCGGCGCGCGCCGGGCGGTTCTTGACGGAAAAGGCGCCAAAGCCGCGCAGTTCGACGCGGTTGCCCTTCGAAAGCGCGTCGGTGATCTCGTCGAAGATCGCGTTGACGATGTTCTCCACGTCGCGCTGGAAGAGATGCGGGTTCTTGGTGGCAATGATCTGCACGAGTTCCGATTTGATCATGTCGTCCCCTTTTTGCGCGCGTGCCCCGTCGGAGCGGCAGCCTTCTTGAAATATCAATTTTCCTGAATGGAGCCAACAGGTTGCCAGACCGAAAGCAGCCCGTCAAGGAACAGCCCTTCGCCGGCCAGCGCGCGAATGGCCGCCAGTTCGCCGCCCTCCAGTCCCAGCAGGCGCGAGGCCACGGCCAGCGGCAGGCCGCCGAGGGAACTCTCGGCCGGTTTCTTCCACTCGATGACCTTCAGCCCGCTGTCCACGCCTTTTTGCGCAAGCCAGGCCTTCGCTTCGTCCATGCCGCCCAGTTCATCGACCAGCTTGCGCTCCAGCGCCTGGCGCCCGGTGAACACCGAGCCGTCGGCCAGCAGGCGCACTTCGCTTTCCGAAAGCGGGCGCCGGTCGGTCACCAGTCCGACGAACCACTCGTAGCTGTCCAGGATCATGGCGCGCATCATCGCCCGTTCGTCGTCCGTCGTTTCGTTGAACGGCGACGGCTCGGCCTTGAGCGGCGCTGACTTGATGGTGTCGACCTGAACGCCGATATTGTCGAGCAGTTGCGATACGTTCGGAATCTGCGCGATCACGCCGATCGAACCGACGATGGAGGACTGGCGGGCGATGATGTGATCGGTTGCGCTGGCGATCATGTATCCTGCCGATGCGGCCAGCGTGCCGACCTGCGCCGTGACCGGTTTCTTTTCCGCGAGCTTGCGCACCGCCTCGAAGATGGCTTCCCCGCCCACCGTCGTCCCGCCGGGCGAATCGATGGTCAGGACGACGCCCTTTACATGGTCGGAAGCCGCCGCTTCGCCGATCCGCTTGATCAGTTCCTCGTCCTCCGTGATCGTTCCCTCGATCCGGATCTGGGCAATGTGATCGCGGCCCTTGCCGCCGATCTCGCCGCGCATGCCGGCCGTGGCCACCGCGATGACGCCGATGGCGGCCACGATGAAGGCCGCCGCGCGCCAGAATGTGACCTTGCGCCGCAGCCGGCGCCTGTCGATGATCGTGTCCGCGTCCTGCGCCATGGTCGTCGCTCCCTCGGAAGGCCTGCAGCGGCGAGTCCTAGCGCGATTGCATGGCGGATGCCATAGTCTTCCCGGCGGATGGACCAACGCCTGCTTTCATCGAAAAATAACCACAATGGCTTGCAATGCGGAAACGGTTGGGTCAATCGCTGGCTGTAACGCGCCGGCGTGTATCGCCATCCGGACCGGCCCGAAGGAGAAAGACGCTGTCAATGGCCGTTGCCACAGCCCCGAATGCAGGCCGGCCCCGGCCGGCCCCGCCGGCGCATGGCCACACGCCCGAAGCCGCTTTCCTGGCCGCGCGCCGTCATACCCGGCGCGTGCGTTTCCTCAAGAAGGTCCTGCCCGTCATGGCGGTGGGCATCACCCTCGTCTTCGCGGTCTACTCCTGGGTCGTGACACCCGGAAAGGTCTCCATCGACGTGGCGTCCAGTGGTTTCGTCGATGGCAAGCTGATCATGGCCTCGCCGAAACTCGACGGCTACACCCGCGACAACCTGCCCTATTCGATGACGGCCAGCCGCGCCATCCAGGAACCGGGCAACATGGAGCGTTTCGACCTGGAAGACATCGTCGCCCGCCTGCCGCTGTCCGCGGAACAAATGGCCGACGTCTCCGCGGCGAGCGGACGCTACGACAACACGACGAGGACGCTGAACATCGACAGTCCGATCTCGATCGTCACGACCGACGGGCTGCGGGCGCGTCTTTCCGGAGCGCGCATCGATGTCGGGTCCGGCAGCCTGGAGACGGGCGACCCCGTCGAGATCAGTCTTGACGGATCGAGCATTACCGCCGATTCCATGCGGGTCACGGACAATGGCAAGGTGCTCGTGTTCGACAGGAACGTGCGAATGACACTCGATCCGGAGCAATCACGTGAACGCGGCGCGGCCGATCCCGCCGGGAAGGAATGACGCCATGAAACCTCTCCTCGGTCCTGCCGTGGCCGTTTCGCTCCTTGCCGGCCTCGTTGCGCCGTCCATCGCACAGGACCGGGCGACGGGATTGAAGCTCGATTCCAGCAAGCCGATCCAGATCGAGAGCAACAATCTTGAAGTACGCGAGGCCGAAAGCGTCGCCATCTTCACCGGCAACGTGGCCGTCCAGCAGGACAAGACCGTCCTCAAGGCGGGCCGGATGAAGGTCTATTACAAGACGGATGGCGGATCTGCGACCACCGGCTCGGCCGATATCGACCGCCTCGAGGTGGACGGCACCGTCTATGTGCGCTCCGAAACCCAGGAGGCAACGGCCGAGAAGGGCGTCTACGACATGGAGAGCGAGATGCTGGTCCTGTCGGGGGACAAGGTTGTCCTGACCGAGGGCGCCAATGTCATCGTCGGCTGCAAGCTGACGGTCAACACCAAGTCCGGACTGGCGAAGCTGGAGCCGTGCAGGAGCACCGGCGGTCGCGTGAAAATGCTGCTTTCGCCGGGCGCGGCCCGGAACAATGGCGGGAATTGAACCGGGAACAAGGGGACCGGGCAGGATGGAACGCGCGCGTGGGCTTCTTTGAGCGAATGAAACCTGGTGGCAGGACGGAAACTGGTGGCGCTGGCGCGCCGGCCGGGGCCGTGCCGCCGGACGACCGCTACAAGGGCACGCTGATCGCCCGCGGCCTGACCAAGAGTTACAAGGGCAGGCAGGTGGTCGACGGCGTATCGCTCGGCGTGCGGTCCGGCGAGGCGGTGGGTCTGCTGGGTCCCAACGGCGCGGGCAAGACGACCTGCTTCTACATGGTCACGGGTCTGGTGGCCGCGGACAGGGGATCCATCGAGATCGACGGGCATGACGTGACCCATCTGCCGATGTACCGGCGCGCGCGCCTGGGTATCGGCTACCTGCCGCAGGAAGCCTCCATCTTCCGTGGTCTGTCTGTCGAGGACAATATCCGCGCCGTTCTGGAAGTGGTCGAGCCGGACCGCAAGGAGCGCGCCCGGCAGCTTGACCAGTTGCTGGAGGAATTCCACATCGCCCATCTGCGCAAGTCGCCCTCCATCGCCTTGTCGGGCGGCGAGCGCCGGCGCCTGGAAATCGCGCGGGCATTGGCCAGCCGGCCGAACTTCATGCTGCTCGACGAGCCGTTTGCCGGCGTGGACCCGATCGCGGTCGCCGATATCCAGCAACTCGTCCGCCATCTCACTGCCCGCGGCATCGGTGTGCTCATCACCGATCACAATGTGCGCGAGACGCTCGGCCTGATCGACCGGGCCTATATCATCCATGCCGGCCAGGTTCTCACCCACGGCCGGCCCGGCGACATCGTCGCCAATCCGGATGTCCGCCGCCTCTATCTCGGCGAAGCCTTCACCCTCTGATAACCAGTCCGCCAGACGGCTGCGTCACCGTGCCCGCGTATTCGCGGCCGGATACCTTTTGGTAGTTCTTGACAAGCAAGGTTCAGGCCAAGTTTTATGCATGATTGTTGTGCGCTGCGGCAGGGGCGGCGGCGCGACGAACCGGGGCTTCGGCCCGGGGCAAGGGGTATCGATGGCGCTTTCTGCCAAACTGCAGGTCAAGCAGACGCAATCGCTGGTGATGACGCCGCAGCTGATGCAGTCGATCCGGCTGCTTCAGTATACCTCCGTCGAACTGGAGCGCTTCGTCGAGCAGGAAATCGAGCGGAATCCGCTCATCGAGCGCGACGAACGCGACGGGACGGACGACCGGCGCGGGGAGGCCGATGGCGACGGGCCGCAGGCCGTTTCCGAAGGTGATGACGGATGGATGCAGGACGACCTGGAATGGAACGCCGCAGACATATCGGGAAAGCTGGATTCCTCTCTGGAAAACGTCTTTCCCGACGATCCCGGCACCCGTGAGGCCGTTCCGCTGCAGATGGAGACGAACTGGAAGTCGGCGCCATCTGGCGGTGGCGGCGGCGAGCCGTTCGATCTCGACCAGGTCACCGCCGCGCCGGTCACGCTGGCCGATCACGTGCGCGAGCAGATCGCCCTGGCCATCCGCGAACCGGCAGCCCGCCTCATCGCCGCCGAACTGGCCGACGGCCTCGATCCGGGCGGCTGGTATTCCGGCGACATGCAGGACGTGGCCACGCGTCTCGGCGTCGGCGCCGCCGAGGTCGAGGCCGTGCTGGCGCAATGCCAGCGCTTCGATCCGCCGGGCCTCTTTGCCCGTTCGCTGGCCGAGTGCATCGCCCTGCAACTGAAGGCGAAAGACCGGTTCGACCCGGCGATGCAGGCCATGGTGGAGAACCTCGAACTGCTTGCACGCCGTGATTTCCAGAGCCTCAAGCGGCTGTGCGGCGTCGACGAGGAGGATCTCGTCGACATGCTGGCCGAAATCCGCAGCCTCGATCCGCGCCCCGGGACCGCCTTCGAGGGCGCGGTCGCCGACCCGGTCGTGCCCGACGTCTTTGTCTCGCGGGCCGCTGACGGGTCCTGGGCGGTCGAACTGAACCAGGATGCCCTGCCGCGCGTGCTGATGAACCAGGCCTATGCGAGCAAGGTGCAGGCCGGCGCCCGCACCAGGGAGGAAAAGGACTTCCTTGCCGAATGCATGCAGAATGCCAGTTGGCTGACGCGCAGCCTCGACCAGCGCGCGCGCACCATCCTCAAGGTCGCTTCAGAGATCGTGCGCCAGCAGGATGCCTTTCTCGTCCATGGCGTCTCGCACCTGCGCCCGCTCAACCTGCGCACCATCGCCGACGCGATATCGATGCACGAATCGACGGTCAGCCGCGTGACCGCCAACAAGTTCATGATGACCCCGCGCGGTGTCATCGAGATGCGCTACTTCTTCACCGCGGCAATCGCCTCGGCCGAGGGTGGCGACGCCCATTCCGCCGAATCGGTGCGTCACCGCATCCGCCAGATGATCGAGGAGGAGACCGCGTCCACGGTCCTTTCCGATGACGCGATCATGGAGAAATTGCGCGCCGGCGGCATCGACGTGGCGCGCCGCACCGTCGCCAAGTATCGCGAGGGCATGAACATTCCGTCCTCGGTGCAGCGGCGCCGGGAAAAGCGCGCCCTGGAAAAGGCGCGCCGCTGACTGGTAACGGCGCTCCGTGTTTGCCCGGTCGCGGGGCTATTTCATTGACAACCGATACATCCGGCACTAAGAGCGCGGCCCATCGGAGGCCCGGCCCGGCGGTTCTCCGTGCCGCACCTGTGGAAACCGGGCATGCGGGAAAATCCGGTCGGGGCCGATGGTCACGACGCCTTGTCTGTTGCGGGCACCGGTGTAGAATCGAAGCCCTGTTCCGGAAGAGAGGACTTTCCACATGAGCTTGCGCATTTCGGGAAAGCAGATGGAGATCGGCGATGCGTTCAGGACGCGCATCGAGGATCGCATCGGCGAGGCCATCGACAAGTATTTTGACGGAGGCTTCTCCGGCAAGGTGACGGTCGAGAAGAACGCCTCGCGCTTTGACGCCGATTGCACGCTGCATATCGACACGGGCCTCGTGCTGCAGTCGTCGGGCCGTGCCATGGATCCCCAGGCCGCCTTCGACGAAGCGGCCGAGAAGCTGGAGAAGCGCCTGCGGCGCTACAAGCGGCGCCTGAAGAGCCATCATCACCGTGACAGCGAGCCGGGCCTCGACATTGCCTATCGTGTCATGGCGCCCGTGGCCGACGAGGACGAGGAAGTGCCGGAGGATTTCGCGCCCACCGTGGTGGCCGAATCGACGCTATCCCTGCGGCAGATGACGGTCGCATCGGCCGTCATGGAACTCGACATGAAGGACAGCCCCGTCTTCGTGTTCCGCAACTCCGCCAACGATCAGGTGAACATCGTCTATCGCCGCGCCGACGGGAACATCGGCTGGATCGATCCTTCCGCTGGATCGATGGCGGCAGAATAAGAAACAACAAGCTTCCGGTTGCGTTGCTCCTTTTTTGGGCCGGCAACCGGCAGAAAGGCTGATCCATGGCTCTCGGCGATCTGGTGAGCGTCAACGCCATATTCCCGGCGGTGAAGGCCAATTCAAAGAAGCAGCTTCTGCAACTGCTGGCCGAGAAGGCGGCGGGGCTGACGGGGATTCCCGAACGGGAAATCTTCGACACCATCCTGCAGCGCGAGCGGCTGGGCTCGACGGGTGCCGGCAATGGCCTGGCCATTCCGCATGGCAAGCTGCGATCGATCGGCCGGATCACGGGATTTTTCGCGCGGCTGGAAACGCCGGTCGATTTCGAGGCGATCGACGACCAGCCGGTCGATCTGGTGTTCCTGCTGCTGGCGCCGGAAGGGGCCGGCGCCGATCATCTCAAAGCGCTTTCACGCATTGCGCGGGTCATGCGCGATCCCGATACCGTGGCCAAGATCCGCGGCGCTGCCGACGTCGAGGCCATCCACGCGCTCCTGTCGGGCACGCCCGCCTCGAACGCGGCCTGAGAAAGCGGCAGGCGGAACGAACGGGGCGGGGCCTTGGCTCCGCCCTTTCTCATTGCGGGCAAGGCCGCCGTTCAGTGGATGCTGACTTCCTGGAGATCGTTCTCCCAGGCGCCTGCGACAGCGGCCTCGCGTGCGGTGGCCAGCAGGATCGGGTTGCCGTCGGCGGCAAACAGCGTCCAGATGTCGAGGCCCGGTGCAATGTCCGCGATGCCGGGATAGGCTGCCAGCAGGTCGTCGCTTTTCATCTTGCGCACATAACCGACCTTGCCCTCGCCCAGATGGGCAAGTTCGCTGGCGGTCAGGATCGAATTCACGTGGTCTTCCGTCATGGAATCAGCCTCCTTCGGCAAGAAGGGATCTCCTCCACGGGACAATCCCCTCATAGAGCTGTTAACAAGTCGTGAAACGGAATGGTTCCGGCAAGGCCGCCCTAGTCGCGGATCGCGATATCGATCTTGCGGACCAGCCGTTCCGGTTCCGGCCGGTCGAGATCGATGGAGAGCAGGCCGTTTTTCAGTTCCGCGCCCAGCACGCGCATGCCGTCGGCCAGCATGAAGGCCCGCTGGAACTGGCGCGCCGCGATGCCGCGATGCAGGTATTCGCGGTCCTCGTCATCCTGCTGCCGCCCGCGGATGATGAGCTGGTTTTCCTCGGTGGAAACGTCAAGCTCGCTCTCGCGGAAACCGGCTACGGCCAAGGTGATGCGCAGGCGGACGCTCTTGTCGTCCTCGCTGCGAATCCGCTCGATGTTGTAGGGCGGATAACCGTCGCCATTCTTGGCGATGCGCTCGATGGTTTTCTCCATCGTGTCGAAACCGAGCATGAGCGGGCTCGAGAAGGGCGTCATGCGGGTCATGTCAAAAGTCCTCCGGGAAGCGACCATTGGCAATCCGGCCCGTCTGGCGCCGCATTGCATGGACCTGATATGGTCGCGAAAACGAACCGATTCAAGAGAGGGACAAATCGTGGCGGAGACGCGCAAGATCATCATCGACACCGATCCGGGGCAGGATGACGCCGTGGCGATCCTGCTGGCGCTGGCCAGCCCCGAACTCGACGTTCTGGGCATCTGCGCGGTCGCCGGAAACGTGCCCCTTCACCTGACCGAGCGCAATGCCCGCAAGATCTGCGAACTGGCCGGCAGGCCGGAAACGAAGGTCTACAAGGGCGCCGTGCGGCCCCTGCTGCGCCACCTCGTCACCGCGGAGGAAGTTCACGGCAAGACCGGTCTCGACGGCCCGGAGCTTCCCGATCCGCAAATGGCCCTGCAACCCGGCCATGCGGTGGATTTCATCATCGACACCGTGATGCGCGAGGAACCCGACACCGTGACGCTGTGCACGCTCGGTCCGCTGACCAACGTCGCGCTGGCGCTCAACCGCGAGCCGCGCATCGCCCCGCGCATCCGCCAGATCGTGATGATGGGCGGCGGCTATTTCGAGCAGGGCAACGTCACACCGTCGGCCGAGTTCAACATTTACGTCGATCCGCACGCCGCCGACGTCGTGTTCAACTCCGGCATCGACATCGTCATGATGCCGCTCGACGTGACCCACAAGGCACTGACCACGCGCGCCCGCGTCGATGCCATCCGCGCGCTGGGGACGCCGGTCGGCGAGGCGACGGCCGCACTGCTCGATTTCTTCGAGCGCTTCGACGAGGCGAAATACGGCACCGATGGCGGACCGCTGCACGACCCCTGCGTCATCGCCTGGCTGCTGCGCCCGGAGCTGTTTTCCGGCCGTCACTGCAACGTGACGGTGGAGACCATGTCCGAACTGACGATGGGCGCCACCGTGGTGGACTGGTGGGGCGTGACCGACCGGCCTAGGAACGCCCATGTCATGCGCGACATCGACGCCGACGGCTTTTTCGCGCTGCTCACCGAGCGGCTGGCGCAATTGTAAGCACTTATACTCAGTGGCAAGCAGAGAACTTGTTTCACTCGTAGCCGTTCACAAATGCTCGCTATTCGAGAACAAAGTTTCTAATGACGGTCGATTCTTTGGTAGAATTATTGAAGACGGCAACTGGGCTCAAACCAGGTTCATTACGAAATTCGAACGCTTGATTATCTTGTGGAGGCGTATTGCCAGAATCGTCAGTAGTTTTTGAAAAATACCGTTCCAAGCTTATTTCTCTCCCTTTAACAGCGCTTTGGAGAGGGTATGGTTCTGCAATTTTCTTGGAGTTTGGCGATTTGTCACCTCGGATTGGAAAAGATGGATTTGCCGGAAATCCAACAGGCAACTTTACAGTGATGATCGAATGGAGTTGGCGAATTGAAAATGAAACATCGATAATTTGTGGAAGCTGGAGCGATGAAGGCAATTGGAGCAGCATATTCGAGAAAATAATCGGACAGAACGTTAAAGATGTTTCAATTCACGGGCGGCTTCCTGAAATATCGATTCGTCTGACAAACGGACTTTATGTTGTTTCGTTCATGACGGCGGAGGACCAACCCAGTTGGGCAATTATTGATAATTCCGTTGATAGGGAAAAACCGAAAAATTTGGCTGTTCGACAAGGTGTTATTGTAGAAGAGTTTGATATTTGAAGAATTACAAGCGTTGAAGAAAGCCCGTCTATAAAAGTATATAGTTTGTTGCGGGTATCAAAAATTGATAAGAATTTCCTCCACCTCGGCTGCCAACGGAATCGCCGGCTGCGCTCCGGGCTTCAGGCAGGCAAGCGACCCGGCCGCCGCCGCCAGCCGCAGCGCATCTTCAAGGATCAGGCCGCGGTCCAGCGCCGCCGCGAAATAGCCGCAGAACGTGTCGCCCGCACCCACCGTGTCGACCGGCGTGACGGGCAGCGATGGCACCGCGATGCTGCCCTCCGGCGTCATGGCGAGCGCCCCGGCGCTGCCCAGCGTGACGATGACCGTGCGTCCCGTCACGTGGACGAAATTGGCCATGCGCGCCTCGCGCGACGCGCCCGCGAGGCCGAGCGCCCCGGCGTAAAGGTCGAACTCCGTTTCGTTGGCGATCACGTAGTCCGCCTTTGCCAGAAGCGGTGCGGCCTCGGCGCGATAGGGCGCGGTGTTGAGCAGGCTCACGCCGTTTGCCGCCCGCGTGGCCTCCAGCGCCGCGTCCACCGATTCCAGCGGAATCTCGTGCTGGAGCAGCACATGCCCGCCGGATGATGCCGCCGCGCGCGCCATCTCCGGGGTCACGCCCGCATTGGCGCCCGGGATCACGGCGATCATGTTCTCGCCATCCCCGCCCACCAGGATGAGCGCCGTGCCGGTCGGGCCGTCCACGGTGGCCACGCCGGAAAGGTCGACCCCGCCATCGGCCAGCAGCGCCAGCGCTTGCCCCGCGAAGGCATCGCTTCCCGCGGCCCCTGTCATGCGCGTGGCAGCCCCCGCCCGCGCGGCCGCCAGCGCCTGGTTGGCCCCCTTGCCGCCGGGCGCCGTGCAAAAGCCGTCGCCCGGCACCGTCTCGCCCCGTTCCGGCAGGCGCGCCACCGTGGCGATCAGGTCGAGATTGATGGAACCGATGACGGTGATCATGGACGAACCTCCGGGCAGGACATGGCGGCGCGAAGCTATCGCGCCGCGCCGGGGATCACAATCGGGAGCCGGCAGGCAAATGCGGTCAGGCCTGCCCGGCCTCCCAGCCCAGCATGGCGCGCTTGCGCGTCAGGCCCCAGTGATAGCCGGTCAACTGGCCGGATTTTCCCAGCGCCCGGTGGCAGGGAATGACGAAGGAGACAGGGTTCGCACCCACCGCCGCGCCCACCGCCCGGCTCGCCTTCGGCTTGCCGATGGCGCTCGCGATGTCGGAATAGCAGGCCGCCCGGTTCATCGGGATGCGCATCAGTGCCTCCCAGACCCGGACCTGGAAGTCCGTGCCGATCATCACGACGCGCAAGGGTTCCTCTGGCCTCCAGCGCGCGGGATCGAAGATACGCGCCGCATGGGGAGCGATTGCCGGTGCATCTTCCACGAAGCGCGCATTCGGCCAGCGCCGCGCCATGTCCTCGAAGCAGGCCGCCTCGCCGCCCGGATCGGCGAAGGCCAGGCCGCACAGCCCGCGCTCGGTGGCCATGACCAGCGCCTGCCCGAACGGCGAGGGGTGGAAGCCGTGGCGGATGGTCAGCCCCGCGCCGCGCGCCTTGTAGTCGCCCGGCGTGATCGCCTCGTGGGTCACGAACAGGTCGTGCAGGCGTCCGGGCCCGGAAAGGCCCAGTTCCAGCGAGGCGTCGAGAATGGGCGCGCCCTCGTCCAGAAGGCGGCGCGCATGGTCCAGCGTCACCGCCTGCAGGAAGGCCTTGGGCGAAAGCCCTGCCCAACGGGTGAACAGCTTCTGCAGGCCGGTCGGCGTTTCGCCCACGCGCGCCGCCAGCGCCTCCAGAGACGGCTGCTCGCGATAGTCGAGCGAAAGCGTCTCGATCACCTGCCGCACGGTCTCGTAATCCGTGCCCTGCGGCGTGATGTCATGGGTGAGGATGGGGCTTTGAAGGGTCATGGCTTGGTCTCCATGCCGCGACAATGGCCGACGTAGGGACTGTGCGCCACCCGTTTCTTGCGAAGGCGTCCGTCGACGTGGTCAGCCGCGCTTGACCGTGGCCAGCGCGCCGGCAAAGGCCTGCGAGAAGCTTTCCCGGTCATCCGGGTTGAGGAATGCGCCGACCGGCACGGAAAGCCCGCGCTCGCTGATGGCCATGCCGGTGACGCCGATCTCCTCGTGCCGGCTGACATGGAACTTGACCCAGAACGGGTTGAAGCGGTGCTCCGCCACCTTGCCGGACGGTTCGATCTTGCGGATCAGCATGGCATGACGCCACACCCGAACCTCCTCGCGTGCCCGCGCGGCGCGGTAGTTCAGCCGGAAGGCGAGCCACAGCAGGAACAGGTCGAGCCCGAAGAAGCCGAGCACGGGCCATGCCCCGAGCGACCAGAAGAGAAGCCCGGTGGCGAACCAGATGGTTCCGAAGATGCCCATCACGACGTAGAACCCCGTCCTTCCCATCGAGCGATGGGGTGTCAGGAGTGCATCGAAAACCGGCTCTTCGCTGTCAACGGCGGTAGCATGGTTCATGGCTGCATATTATAGGGGAAAAATGGACAAGCCAAACATCAAAAAAGCCGCATCCGTTTCGCCGTCACGGAAACGAAAGCCGGCCCGTCCGCGCAGCCGCTACACCAAAGACGAAGTGCGCGAGATCTTCCGCCGCTTCTCCGTGCAGCGGCCCGAACCGAAAGGCGAACTGGCCCATGTGAACCCGTTTACCCTCGTGGTTGCGGTGGCGCTGTCCGCCCAGGCGACCGATACCGGCGTCAACAAGGCCACGAGGGAACTGTTCAAGGTGGCCGACACGCCTGAAAGGATGCTGGCGCTCGGCGAGGAAAGGGTCGGCGAATATATCCGCACCATCGGGCTGTGGCGCAACAAGGCGAAGAACGTGATCGCCCTGTCGCAAAAGCTGGTCGACGATTTCGGCGGTGAGGTGCCGCGGACCCGCGAGGAACTTGTCACCTTGCCCGGCGTCGGCCGCAAGACCGCCAATGTGGTCATGTCCATGGCCTTCGGCATTCCCACCATCGCCGTCGACACGCATATCTTCCGCATCGCCAACCGCATCGGCCTGGCGCCCGGCAAGACACCCGACGCGGTCGAGGAGAACCTCATGCGCGTGATCCCGGAGGATTACCTCTTCCATGCGCACCACTGGCTGATCCTGCACGGACGCTATGTCTGCAAGGCTCGCAAGCCGGATTGCGAGCGTTGCGTCATCGCCGACATCTGCAAGGCGCCGGACAAGACCTGCGACATTCCCGCCGCGCTGGTGGAACTGCCGCCGCAGGTGATCGGCTGACGGGGAGTGCCGTTCTTCAGACGGCCCGGGCGGCCTCGCGCACGCCGAAATCCGGATCGGCCCTTGAGAGCAGCTTGTGCAGGTGGACCATCATGGCCGCGGCAAACAGCGGCGTCATCAGGTTGAGCAGCGGCACGGCCAGGAAGGCCGCGATGATCAGGCCGGCCATGAAGACGGTCGTGGAATGCTTGCGCCGGAACAGTTTTGCCTCGGCTTCCGGACGGAAGCGCATGGCGGCGAATTCGAAGAATTCCCGGCCGAGCAGGTAGCCGTTGACGAGGAAGAAGGCGATCACGTTGACGCCCGGCACGAGCAGCAGCAGGAGTGCCACGATGTTGCCGGCGATGACGACGCCGAGGAACTTGACGGCGAGGACGACGCCGCGGACCACCGGGACGGGCGTGCCGGGCCGGTCGGCCGGATAGTCCTCGCGCTCGACCACCTCGGCCACGTCATCGAGAAAGATGCCGGCGATGATGGCTGTCACCGGCGCCACCAGCAGCGCAAGGCCCAGCGCCAGGCCGAGGCCTGCGAAGAGCGCGGCGACGAAGCCCAGCCAGCCGGCCCATGAGGGCAGGCCCGGCATCAGCGTGTCGAGCCAGGGCAGGGCGAGCCATTCGAAGATCTCCTTCAGCCCGAACCACGAGGCGATCAGCAGCAGCAGGGTTAGGCCGATCGACTTGAACAGCACGGAACGGAATTCCGGCGTGAACAGGCGGCTGGCGGCAAGCCTTGCGGCATCGAGGATCATGATCGTCTCCTTGTCGGGCAGATTGTCACATGGGCATTGCCCGCCGGGCCTGCAAGCCCGGTTTCTCTTGCAATGCAGCATCGTTGCGGTAGAGACGAAGGGATTGGATGCAAGGCCCAGCGGGCGGCAGCGGGGAAACCGGCAATGAGCGAATATGATGTCCTGTGCGTCGGCAATGCGATTGTCGACATCATTGCCCGCTGCGAAGACGATTTTCTCGTAGCCAACGGCATCCACAAGGGCGCCATGAACCTCATCGATGCCGAACGGGCCGAGGCGCTCTACGCTGCCATGGGCCCGGCGGTCGAGATGTCGGGCGGCAGCGCCGGCAACACGGCTGCCGGCATCGCTTCGCTCGGCGGCAGGGCGGCCTATTTCGGCAAGATCTCCAATGACAGCCTCGGCCGCATCTTCACCCACGACATCCGCGCCCAGGGCGTCGCCTTCGACACCCGCCCTCTGCCAGGCAATCCGCCGACCGCCCGCTCCATGATCTTCGTGACGCCGGATGGCGAGCGCTCGATGAACACCTATCTCGGCGCCTGTGTCGAACTCGGACCCGAGGATGTCGAGGAAGACAAGGCGAAGGGAGCCAAGGTCACCTATTTCGAGGGCTATCTGTGGGACCCGCCGCGCGCCAAGGAGGCGATCCGCCAGACCGCCGCACTGGCCCACGAGGCCGGCCGCCAGGTGGCCATGACGCTGTCGGACCCGTTCTGCGTCGACCGCTACCGCGACGAATTCCTCGACCTGATGCGTTCCGGCACGGTCGATATCGTCTTTGCCAACGAACACGAACTGAAGTCGCTCTACCAGACGGGCGATTTCGATACCGCCGTCGCGGCCATGCGGGCCGATTGCAGGCTTGCCGCGGTGACGCGATCCGAAAAGGGTTCGCTCATTCTTGAGGGTGACACGACCATCCCCGTCGAGCCGTTGCGGGTCGAAGAGGTCACGGACACCACCGGCGCCGGCGATCTCTACGCCGCCGGCTTTCTCTTCGGCTATACGGCAGGACTGCCGCTGTCCACCTGCGGCGAACTGGGATCGCTGGCAGCCGGCATCGTCATCCAGCAGATCGGGCCGCGCCCGCAGGTCGACCTGCGCCAGAAGGCGCGCCAGCACGGGCTGATCTGAAAGCCGTCAATCGGTGTCCTTCTCCGTGTCCCGCAACACGCCGTCCGCCTTCAGTTCTGTCTCGGAACGGCCGGGCCGCGGCCGGTAGCCGGGAATGCGCCAGCCGAAGATGATCGCGCCGCCGCGAACGCCGAAGGCAACGGCGAAGCCGAGGCTTGCCGACAGCCAGACCGGCGCTCCGGCAAGGCCGAGCGCGGTGAAGACCGCCGCGCCGGCCATGGCGGCGGTCACGTAGATTTCGGGCCGCATCAGCACCGACGGTTCACCGGCCAGCGTGTCGCGCGCCACGCCGCCGAACGTGGCGGTCAACATGCCCGTGACGATGGCGATGGTGGCCGAACCCGTCGCCGCCAGGCCCTTGGCCGCGCCCATCACCCCGTATGCGGCGATTCCCACGGCATCGAGCCAGAGCAGCCAGCGGTAGCGGCTTTCCACCAGATGCGCGGTGAAAAAGACGGCGACGGCGATGGCGGCGCAGGTGAGGATGTAGGAGGGATCGCGCACCCAGAAGACCGGCGTCTGGCCCAGGATGAGGTCGCGCAGCGTGCCGCCGCCAATGCCCGTGATGACGGCGAAGAACAGGAAGCCGATGATGTCGAGCTGCCGGCGCGAGGCGGCCAGCGCCCCGGTCGCGGCAAAGACCGCCACGCCGGCGAGATCGAGAAGGGTGAGCGCGTTCATGGCCAAGCCATGCCACGCGTTTCCGGCCCGCTCAACGAAAAAAGCGGCCCCGGGGGAGCCGCTTCCGTCTTGTCCTGGTGGAGCCGGGCGTCAGGCGTCGCGCTCGGCCTGCGGGTTCACCGGGCCGGGTTCGGCTGCCTGCGGGGCTGCCTTCGGCCCGCCGGACGATACGCCCACCATGGCCGGGCGCAGCACGCGGTCGCCGATCACATAGCCCGCCTGCACCACCTGCACCACCGTCTGGCTCGGCACCTCCGGGTTGGGCACCTCGAACATGGCCTGGTGGTAGTTCGGGTCGAAACGCTCGCCTTCCGGGTTGAGCTTCTTCACGCCATGGCGTTCAAGAGCGCCACCCATGTCGCGTGCGGTCATCTCCACGCCTTCGATGAGCGCGATGAACCCGGCCTCTTCGGAACGGCGGGCATGATCCGGAAGCGCCTCGATGGCGCGCGACAGGTTGTCGGCGACGCCCAGCATGTCGCGGGCGAAATTGGCGATGGCATAGGAACGGGCATCCGCCACGTCGCGCTGGGCGCGCTTGCGCAGGTTTTCCATTTCCGCCGCCATGCGCAGCAGCCTGTCGCGCAGTTCGGCGTTTTCCGTCTCCAGCGCCGTCAGGGCATCGTCCTTGCCAGCGTCCTGTGCGCCGGCCTGCGTTTCCATCTCCGGGTTTTCTTCGGTCATGGCGGTTTCGTCGGCCATTCCGGTCTCCTTGGAGGCTTCGGTCATGTCAATCGTCCTGTAACTGCAGGGCTTTTGTCTTGCGTTGGGCCGCATATCGAGCTTTGGCGCCGAAAAATCAAGACGTACCCGGCCTCAGCCGCCTTGCGCCTAGCGGATCATGCGGCTGATCACCTGGGCGGTGTAGTCGACCACGGGCACGATGCGCGCATAGTTGAGCCGCGTCGGCCCGATCACGCCCAGCGCGCCGACGACGCGCGATTCGGCGTCCCGGTAGGGCGCCACCACCAGCGAGGAGCCCGACAGTGAGAAAAGCTTGTTTTCCGACCCGATGAAGATGCGCACGCCAGACCCTTCCTCTGCCAGGTCGAGAAGCTACACAAGGGCTTCCTTGGTCTCAAGGTCGTCGAACAGATGGCGCAGCAGGTCTAGTTCCGCCTGGGCCGAGATATGCTCCAGCAGGTTGGCACGCCCGCGCACGATGAGCCTTGCCGGGAGGCCGGATCCGTCGTCGGACCACACCGCGATGCCCCGTTCCACCAGATCAGCGGACAGCGAATCCAGCGCCTGCCGGGTTTTCTCCATGACGCGGGCGATCTCGCCGCGCGCCTCGGCCAGCGTCCGGCCGCGGATATTGGCGTTGAGGAAGTTGGACGCCTCGACAAGCTGGCTCTGCGTCACGCCGGCCGGCAACTCGAGGACGCGGTTCTCCACGTCGCCTGACTGCGAGACGAGGACGGCGAGCGCTTTGCCGGGTTCGAGCTGGATGAACTCGATATGCTTGAGCGGCGCCTCGCTCTTGGCCGCCAGAACCAGCCCCGCGCCGCGCGTCAGACCCGACAGCATCTGGCTTGCCTCGGTCAGCATGTGCTCCAGCGTGTGGCCGGCGCCCGATGCGGTGACCTGGGCGTCGATCATGCGCCGCTCGTCCTCCGACAGCGCGCCCACTTCCATGAAGGCGTCGACGAAGAAGCGCAGGCCTGCCTGCGTCGGCAGCCGTCCGGCCGAGACATGGGGCGAATAGACGAGCCCGAGATGTTCCAGATCCGACATGACGTTGCGGATGGTGGCCGGCGAAAGCGATTGCGGCAGCAGGCGCGAGAGATTGCGCGATCCGACCGGTTCGCCGTCCTTCAGATAGCTGTCGACGATCAGTCTGAAGATGTCGCGCGCCCGCGCGTCGAGCATTTGCAGCGCGCTGTCCGTCACATGCTGTGTCATGGGTCAACCTTTGCCATAACAACGAATATATAATCGGACCGTCGGCGAACTCAATGTTTGCCAGCGCTCCGGGGGAAGGCTAGAAGGCCAGTCAGACCCACAAGAGCGAGCCCGAGGTTTTCCATGCGTCCGTCGAAACGCCAGCCCGATGAAATGCGCCCCGTCCTGTTCGAACGCGGCGTGTCGAAACATGCCGAGGGGTCGTGCCTGGTGAAGTTCGGCGACACCCATGTGCTTTGCACCGCCAGCCTCGAGGAGCGCGTTCCCGGCTGGATGCGCAATACCGGCCGCGGCTGGGTGACGGCCGAGTACGGAATGCTGCCGCGCGCCACCGGTGACCGCATGCGCCGCGAGGCCTCGGCCGGCAAGCAGGGCGGGCGCACGCTGGAAATCCAGCGCCTGATCGGCCGTTCGCTGCGCGCCGTGGTCGATCTCGATTCTCTGGGAGAGCGCCAGATCACGGTCGATTGTGACGTCATTCAGGCCGATGGCGGAACGCGCACCGCGTCCATCTCCGGCGGGTTCGTGGCGCTGCACGAGTGTCTCTCCTGGATGGAGGCGCGCTCCATGATCCGCGTCGCCGACGTGCTGAAGGACCATGTCGCCGCCATTTCATGCGGGCTCTACAACGGCGCTCCCGTGCTCGACCTCGATTACATCGAGGATTCCTCCGCCCAGGCGGACGCGAATTTCGTGATGACCGGAAAGGGCGGGATCGTCGAGATCCAGGGCACGGCCGAGGGCGAAGCCTTCACCGAGGAGGAATTCGGCCAGTTGATGGGCCTTGCCCGCAAGGGCATCAACCGCATCGTCGACCTGCAGAAAATGGCGATCGGCTGATCCATGCAGGCCCGCGGCATCCTCGAAACGGCGATCTATGCCGGCGACCTGGAGGCTGCCGAGGCCTTCTGGCGCGACGTGATCGGGCTCGAACGCATCCTGAAGGTCGATGGCCGGCACGTCTTTTTCCGCTGTGGCGACGGTGTTCTCCTGGTCTTCAACCCGGATGCGACCGCAAGCCCGCCCTCCGACCCGGACATGCCCGTTCCGCCGCATGGCGCCCATGGCCCCGGTCACGTCTGCTTCCGCGCGACCGGCGACGAGATTGATGCCTGGCGTGACCATTTGCACGACCACGGCGTGGCCATCGAAGCCGATTTCCGCTGGCCGAACGGCGCCCGATCCATCTATTTCCGCGATCCGGCCGGCAATTCCATCGAATTTGCCGAGCCATCCATCTGGGGACTTGAATGACCACCGAAACCGCGCGCCCGCTGGAAAGCCGCGAGATTGTCGTCGCCACGCACAATGCCGGCAAGCTGGCCGAGATCCGCGATCTGATCGGTCCCTTCGGCTTCGCGGCGAAATCCGCCGGCGAACTGGGCCTGCCCGAACCGGAGGAAACCGGCACGACCTTCGAGGAGAATGCCGCCATCAAGGCGCTGGCCGCAGCACGCGCCACCGGCTTGCCGGCGCTGTCGGACGATTCCGGCCTTTGTGTCGATGCACTGGACGGACAGCCGGGCGTGCATACTGCGGACTGGGCGCAGAAGGCCGACGGCACGCGCGATTTCGCCATGGCCATGCGTAATGTCGAGGAACGCATGCAGGCCGCCGGCGCAATCAGCGAGGACCGGCGTACCGGCCGTTTCGTCGCCGTGCTGTGCCTGGCCTGGCCGGACGGCCATGCCGAGTTTTTCCGCGGCGAGGTGGAGGGAACGCTGGTCTGGCCGCCGCGCGGGCAACAGGGTTTCGGCTACGATCCGGTCTTCCGGCCGCAAGGCCACGAGCGCACCTTCGGCGAGATGCCGGCCACCGAGAAGCATGGCTGGGAGGCCGGCCGGGGCGATCTCGGCCTGTCGCACCGCGCCCGTGCCTTTGCCCTGTTCGCACGTGAGAAACTGGGCGCTCAATGAGCCTGAACCGCGACGACGGAACGCCGGGATTCGGCGTTTATGTCCATTGGCCGTTCTGCGCGGCCAAATGCCCTTATTGCGACTTCAATTCCCATGTCCGCCACAAGCCGGTCGACCAGGACCGCTACGCGGCCGCCTTCCGCCGCGAACTGGCAACCATGCGCGAACGCACCGGGCCGAAGGAGGTGACCTCCATCTTCATGGGCGGCGGCACGCCATCGCTGATGAAGCCGGCCACGGTCGCGGCGATCCTCGATGCCATCGCTGAACTCTGGACCGTGCCGGACGGCATCGAGATCACCATGGAGGCCAATCCGCAAAGTGCCGATGCCGGGCGTTTTGCCGGCTACCGTTCGGCGGGGGTCAACCGGCTTTCGCTGGGAGTCCAGGCGCTCAACGACGCCGACCTCAAATTCCTTGGCCGCCTGCATGATGCGCGCGAGGCCTTGCAGGCCATCGAACTTGCGCGGCGGACCTTCCCGCGCCTCTCCTTCGACCTGATCTATGCCCGCCCCGGCCAGACGCCGGCTGCGTGGAAGGCCGAACTGGAAGCGGCCATCGCCCATGCCGCCGACCACCTCTCGCTCTACCAGTTGACCATCGAGGAGGGCACGCCCTTCTTCGCGCTTCATGCCGCTGGAAAGATCAGCACCCCCGATGCGGACACCGGCGCAGCGCTCTACGAACTGACGCAGGAGGTGACCGAAAAACACGGCCTGCCTGCCTACGAGATCTCCAATCACGCCGCACCGGGCGCCGAAAGCCGGCACAACCTGACCTATTGGCGCTATGGCGAATATGCCGGCACCGGTCCCGGCGCCCACGGGCGTTTCATCGAGGACGGCCGGCGCGTCGTCACCATGGCCGGGCGAAGGCCGGAGGCCTGGCTGGAACAGGTGGAAGCCAAGGGCCACGGTATCGCCGATGGCGAGGTGCTGACGCGCGGCCAGGAAGCCGACGAAATGCTGCTCATGGGCCTGCGCCTGCGCGAAGGACTTGATCTTGCCCGCTACGAAATGCTTGCCGGACGCGGACTGGAGGCAGAGCGCATCGCGCTCCTGCAGGGCGAGGGCCTGGTGGAAACCCTCGGCAATTCACGCCTGCGCGTCACGCCGGCAGGCATGATCGTTCTCGACGCCGTGGTCGCCGACCTGGCGCGCTGAACGCGCCTGCCGGAAATTCACGCCCGCGACGGCGGCGTCGCGGCCATGGCTTCGTTCATCCCCAGCGCCGAAAGCGCCTGCGCCACGATGTGCGGCGCGTTGAGACCCGCCTCGTCATACATCTTCGACGGGCTGTCATGCTGGATGAAGCTGTCCGGCAGCACCATGGACCGGATGCGCAGGCCGTGGTCGAGATGGCCGCCCTGAGCCAGGAAGTGCAGCACATGGCTGCCGAAACCGCCGACCGCGCCTTCCTCGACGGTGATCAGCACCTCGTGCTCGCGGGCCAGCCGCGCGATCAGGTCCTCGTCCAGCGGCTTGGCGAAGCGGGCGTCGGCCACGGTGGTCGAAAGGCCGCGCGTTTCCAGTTCTTCCGCCGCGCGGACGCACTCCGCCAGCCGCGTTCCGAACGACAGCAGCGCGATCTTCGTGCCTTCGCGCACGACGCGGCCCTTGCCGAGCGCCAGCACCTGGCCGCGCTCCGGCATGTCCACGCCCACGCCCTCGCCGCGCGGAAACCGGAAAGCGGAAGGCCGGTCGTCGATGGCGAGCGATGTCGCCACCATGTGCTTCAGCTCCGCCTCGTCTGCCGCCGCCATCACCACGAAGCCGGGCAGGTTCGCCAGGTAGGCGATGTCGAAGGAGCCGGCATGCGTCGGCCCGTCCGCGCCCACCAGCCCGGCCCGGTCGATGGCGAAACGCACCGGAAGCCCCTGGATCGCGACGTCGTGGACGACCTGGTCATAGCCGCGCTGCAGGAAGGTGGAATAGATGGCGCAGACCGGCTTCATGCCAGCGCCGGCGAGACCCGCGGCGAAGGTCACGGCATGCTGCTCGGCAATGCCCACGTCGAAGGTGCGGGTGGGAAAGCGCTTGCCGAAGAGATCGAGGCCTGTGCCCGACGGCATGGCCGCGGTGATCGCCACGATGCGGTCGTCCTCCTCGGCCTCGCGGATCAGGCTTTCGGCAAAGACCCTGGTATAGGACGGCGCGTTCGATTTCGCCTTCTTCTGTTCGCCCGTCACCACGTCGAACTTGGCGACGCCGTGATATTTGTCGGCCGCCTGCTCGGCTGGCGCATAGCCCTTGCCCTTGCGGGTCAGCGCATGGATGAGCACCGGGCCGGTCGCGCGCGACTTCACCGTGCGCAGCACGGAGAGAAGCTGTTCCATGTCGTGCCCGTCAATGGGGCCGACATAGGAAAAGCCCAGTTCCTCGAACAGCGTGCCGCCGACGACCATGCCCTTGACGAGGTGCTTGGCCCGCTCCGCGCCTTCCCGGAAGGGCGGCGGCAGAAGCTCCAGGGCGCTCTTGGCGATGGTCTTGAAATCCTGCAGCGGCTTTTCCGTGTAGAGCCGCGAGAGGTAGCGCGACATGGCGCCCACCGGCGGGGCGATCGACATCTCGTTGTCGTTGAGGATGACGAACAGGCGCTTGCCCAGGTGCCCGGCATTGTTGAGCGCCTCGTAGGCCATGCCGGCCGACATCGCGCCGTCGCCGATCACCGCGATGGCATCACCCGTGTCCATGCCGAAGTCGCGCGCCGCGGCAAAGCCCAGCGCCGCCGAGATCGAGGTGGACGAATGGGCCGTGCCGAACGGGTCGTATTCGCTTTCCGTCCGCTTGGTGAAGCCGGATAGCCCGCCGCCCTGGCGCAGCGTGCGGATGCGGTCGCGCCGGCCGGTCAGGATCTTGTGCGGATAGGCCTGGTGGCCGACATCCCAGACGATCTTGTCGCGCGGTGTGTTGAAAACCGAATGCAGCGCCACGGTCAGTTCGATGACGCCGAGCGAGGCGCCCAGGTGCCCGCCGGTCACCGAGACCGCGGAAATCGTTTCGGCGCGCAGTTCCTGGGCCAGGCGGGCAAGCTCGCCGTCCGTCAGGCGCTTGAGATCGGCCGGGCTCTTCACCTGGTCGAGAAGCGGCGTATGCGGCCGGTCCTGGGTCACGGGCTTTGCCCCTCCGGAAGGTTGTTGCCGCTGCGCTGCGCGGCAAAGCATTTTTCTGCCGTCTCAACTAGTTCAGCCGTTCCGTCTTTGCAACGGGCGGAAAGACACCAGCGGGCTGCACCTTTGGCGCAATTCGGGGCGTCAGCATGGCGCATGAGCCGGCTTCGCCCGCCGTCAGCGCGGTGTGGCGACCATCTGCAACCCGCCATCGGGCTGCGTCGTCAGCTTCTGCACCGGCCAGGGCTCCGGCGCGCCCGGCGCCATGGCGAAACGGAAACGGCGCATCAGCACCCCCATGGCGATGACGGCTTCCTGCAGCGCGAAGGCGGCGCCGATGCAGATGCGCGGTCCCGCGCCGAAGGGCAGGTACTGGAAACGGTCGATGGCCTCGCGGTTTTCCGGCCAGAAGCGCTCGGGCATGAAGGCCTCGGGCTTCTCCCAGAGGAGGCGGTGGCGGTGCAGCGTCCAGGGCATGATGAGCACCTGCGTGCCGGCCCTGATCGTGTCGCCCTGCCACTCGAAATCCCGGATCGCCTCGCGGTTGATCGACGGGGCGGGCGGATAGAGCCTGAGCGCCTCCTCGAAAGCGGCACGGGTGAACGGCATTGCGGCGAGCCAGTCATAGGGATCGGACACGCTCGCGGTCACCCGGTCCACCTCCTCCTCGATGCGCGCCCGCTCTTCCGGTGCGTGCGCCAGAAGGTAGAAGGTCCAGCCGAGCGCCCGCGCCGTGGTCTCGTGGCCGGCGCCGATGAAGGTGATGATGTTGTCCTCCACCTCGTCGCGCGTCAGTCCCTCCGGTCCCTCTGCCTCCAGCAGCAGGGTGAGGAAATCTTCCGGCGCGTCGCCGCCGCGCTCCAGCTTGCCGCGCCGCAACGCCATCGTCTCGCGCACGATCTGGCGGAAGAAGGCGAGCGCCTTGCGTCCTCTCAGCCGCGTGATGCGCGGCAGCCAGTCGGGCGCGGCCAGCAGGTCGAGCGGGTCGACACGCCCCATGGTTTCCAGCAGGCGCTCGACGCGGTCGCCGAACTGTTCCGGCTCACCGGCGATCTCGTTGGAGAACAGCGTTTCGGCCAGGATCTCGTAGGTCAGTTGCGTCATGTCGTGGGCCATGTCGAAAGGCCCGACCCGCGTCTCGTAGACCTTGGCGAAACGCTCCGCCCGTTCCAGCATGGGCCCGGCAAACCCGCGAATGTGGCGCGGTGTGAACACCGGCGCCATGGCCTTGCGGCCGCGCTTCCAGGTTTCGCCTTCCGCCGTCAGCAGGCCGTCGCGAAGGATCGGCCGCAGGATCTTCTGGCGCACCCGCGCCATGCGGAAATCGCGCGCGTTCTCCACCAGGACATGGCGTACCAGAACCGGATCGTTGACGATGAGAAGCGGCCCGCCAATGCCGCCGCGAATGTGGATGACGGGCTCGTTGTAGGAAGGCTCGCCCCACAGTTCCAGCGGATTGCGGTAGACGATGCGGACCATCTGGAGGAAGGAAGGGGGTGACGTCCGCGGCTTCGGCGCGGGCGGGAAAAAGGGCTGCGGGCGGCTGTCCATGGGCGTGTCACTCCGGCTCGCCTTCAAGATAGGTCGCTGCGCCCGGGTCCGCCAGTCGGCGGCGGCGAATGAGGGTGAGGCGCAGCCTTGCCGCGAAGCGCCGAAATCCCCAGCGCAGTGGGGTTGCGGATTTGGAAAAAACCCTTTGCTCGCCTATATCTTGGACATGTGCGCATGCATGATTCGCCCGTGGTCATGCGCATTCCAGGACCCGAGAAGAAGAAACGGATTTCCATGAGCGAAACGCCCGAGACAACGCCCGGCGAAAGCCCGGAATATGGCGCTGATTCCATCAAGGTTCTCAAGGGCCTGGATGCGGTGCGCAAGCGCCCCGGCATGTATATCGGCGATACCGACGACGGCTCGGGCCTGCATCACATGGTCTATGAGGTGGTCGACAACGCCATCGACGAGGCGCTCGCCGGCCATGCCGACCGCGTCACCGTGACGCTGAATGCCGACGGCTCGGTGACCGTGACCGACAACTGGCGCGGCATTCCCACCGACATCCACCCCGGCGAGGGCGTCTCGGCCGCCGAGGTCATCATGACCCAGCTTCACGCGGGCGGGAAGTTCGACCAGAATTCCTACAAGGTTTCCGGCGGCCTTCATGGCGTCGGCGTGTCCGTGGTCAACGCGCTGTCCGTCATGCTCCGGCTGAAGATCGCCCGCAAGGGCAAGTGGCACGAGATGACCTTCACCCACGGTGTGGCCGACGCCCCGCTCGCCGTCACGGGTGACGCCGGCGATTATACCGGCACCGAGGTGACCTTCCTGCCATCCTCCGAGACCTTCACCAGGACCGAGTTCGACTATGGCACGCTGGAACACCGCCTGCGCGAACTGGCCTTCCTGAATTCCGGTGTGCGCATCGTGCTCACCGACAACCGCCACGCCGATGTCCGGCAGGTCGAACTGCACTATGACGGCGGGCTGGAAGCCTTCGTGCGCTATCTTGACCGCGCCAAGAAGCCGCTGGTCGAGGCGCCGATCGCCATCCTGGGCGAGAAGGACGGCATCACCGTGGAAGTGGCGCTGTGGTGGAACGACAGCTACCACGAGAACGTGCTCTGCTTCACCAACAATATCCCCCAGCGCGACGGCGGCACGCATCTGGCCGGTTTCCGCGGCGCGCTGACCCGCCAGATCACCGGCTATGCCGATTCGTCGGGCATGATGAAGAAGGAAAAGGTGACGCTGACCGGCGACGACTGCCGCGAAGGCCTCACTGCCGTCCTCTCCGTCAAGGTGCCGGACCCGAAATTCTCCTCCCAGACCAAGGACAAGCTGGTTTCGTCCGAAGTCCGGCCCGTGGTCGAAAGCCTCATGAACGAGAAGCTTGCCGAATGGCTGGAGGAGCATCCGGCCGAGGCACGGGCCCTGGTCGGCAAGGTGGTTGAAGCCGCCGCCGCCCGCGAGGCGGCCCGCAAGGCCCGCGAACTGACGCGGCGCAAGGGTGTCCTCGACATCACCTCGCTGCCGGGCAAGCTGGCCGATTGCCAGGAAAAGGACCCCGCCAAGTCGGAAATCTTCATCGTCGAGGGCGATTCCGCCGGTGGTTCCGCCAAGTCGGGCCGGTCACGCCAGAACCAGGCGATCCTGCCGCTGCGCGGCAAGGTGCTCAATGTCGAGCGCGCGCGCTTCGACCGCATGATCTCGTCCGACCAGATCGGCACGCTGATCACGGCGCTTGGCACGGGCATCGGCAAGGACGAGTTCAACCCGGAAAAGCTGCGCTACCACAAGATCATCATCATGACGGACGCCGATGTCGACGGCGCCCATATCCGGACCCTGCTGCTTACCTTCTTCTTCCGCCAGATGCCGGAACTGATCGAGCGCGGGCACCTCTATATCGCCCAGCCGCCGCTCTACAAGGTGACGCGCGGCAAATCGTCGGTCTACCTCAAGGACGAGGCGGCCTTCGAGAATTACCTGATCGAGAGCGGGCTGGACGAGGCATCGCTTGAACTGGGAACCGGCGAGGTGCGATCCGGGCAGGACCTGCGCGCCGTCATCGACGATGCGCTGGCCGTTCGGACCCTCGTCCAGGGCCTGCATTCGCGCTACGACCGCTCCGCTGTCGAACAGGCCGCGATCGCCGGCGCGCTCGATTCCGCCATCCTGTCCGATCCGGCCCGTGCTGCTGAAATGGCGGCGCGCATTGCCGAACGTCTCGATCTCATCGCCGAGGAAACCGAGCGCGGCTGGGAAGGGCGTGTGAGCCCGGCCAACGATCCCGATGCGCCCGGCTCAGGCGGCTATGTTCTGGAACGCACCGTGCGCGGCGTCAGGGAGGCTGTCCATCTCGATGGCGCGCTGATCGGTTCCGCCGATGCCCGTGCGCTGAACCGCTATGCCGCGCGTCTCGACGAAATCTACGGCACGCTTCCCACGTTGCGCCGCAAGGACAAGGCCGAAACCATCGCCGGGCCACTGCAATTGCTCGAAGGCGTGTTCGCCACGGGCCGCAAGGGCATCCAGATGCAGCGCTACAAGGGCCTTGGCGAGATGAATTCCGAACAGCTCTGGGAGACGACGCTCGATCCCTCGGCCCGTTCCCTGCTGCAGGTCAAGGTGAATGACGCGACGGACGCAGATTCGCTGTTTGCCCGCCTGATGGGCGACGAGGTGGAGCCGCGCCGCGAGTTCATCCAGGACAACGCCCTGTCCGTCGCCAATCTGGACGTGTGACAGATTACAAGGGCCGCTTACTGACCTTGTCTTTCGGATGTCTTCCGACCGGGTCTTGTGGCTATGATTGGCGGGTTTTGCTACGGCTACAGCCAAGGCGCGTATTCCTGTGAAATGCAAGCTTGCGTCACAAAGGCGCGGAGGCAGGCATTGCCCTTCCGTGTGCTGGGAAATAACGTCCCGCTCTACTCGCATAGGAGGAGAGGGGGCGTATAATGCACGTACCGCTAAAGTTATCGCATATCTGGATCGGACCGAAGGCTCCGCCTTTGGAATGGATGAAGAGTTGGACCGACAAACATCCCGATTGGGAATATACACTCTACGGCAATGACCACCTGAATACCCTTTCCTGGGAAACCGGGCCGCAGATCCGGGAATACATGAAGCGCGGCTGGTATGCCGGCGCCGCGGACCTGATGCGCTATGAGTTGCTGTATCGCCACGGCGGCTACATGGCCGGGGCGGACAGCATCTGTCTGCATCCTGTGGATGAACTTCTCGCCGATGGCGGCAGTCTCTACACGGTCTACGAGAACGAATTCCTGCGCGGTCAACTCGTCGCGCCCATTGTAGCGGCAGCACCGGGTCATCCCTTTCTGCGACTGATTATCGACACGTTGAAGACCGTCGACCCCCTGGAGCTGGACCAGCCTTGGCGCCAGACCGGCAATCTCTTCATCGCTGAAATGATTGAGCGCCATCAGCCGGAAATCGTGATCTGGCCTTCGCACACGTTGATTCCTGAGCACTTCCTTGGGCGGAAATACGAAGGCGAGGGAAAGGTCTACGCCCGGCAGATGTTCGGCGAAACCAACAATTTGTACCGGTCGGTCGGCATCAAGGCCTGGTTCACCGGGAAACGTGCGAAATACTACGCATCAACCGCCCGTAAGAGATTGCGTAAGAAAGGCGGATCTGGAAAAGATTGATACCGGTGCACGCCGGTCCACCGGAAGCTCGGCCGGGAAATCGCAAGTTCGCGATGAAAAAAGCAAGGTTCGTTGAACAGTGGCACATCCCCTTGACGCCGCGATCGCGCTTGAGGAACTGGGACCGGGGCGCTTTGCCGGGAAAACGTCGCCGGTCTATGCCAACATGGCAGGCCCCTTCGGCGGCGTGACGGCGGCGACCTTTCTCAACGCGGTCATGCTGCACCCGGAGAATGCCGGCGATCCCGTCGCCCAGACGGTCAATTTCTGCGGCGCTATCGCCGATGGCGATTTCGAGATCGCCTGCCGGCTGGTGCGCGGCGGAAAATACACGCAGCACTGGCTTCTGGAACTGACGCAGCAGGGCGAGACGCGCGGTACGGCCACCATCGTCACCGGCGCGCGGGGCGAGGTCTTTTCCCATCACGACACCGCCATGCCCGATGCCCCGGCGCCGGAAACCGTGGATGTCATGCCCATGCCGGGCCCGCTCAAGTGGATCGACGCCTACGAGTTCCGTTTCGTCGAGGGCCGCCCGGAAATCGCGGCGGAACCCTTCGAGCCCTTGCGCGACAGCCGCTCGCTGTTGTGGATCGCCGACCGGCCGCGCCGTCCGCTCGATCACCTGTCGCTGGCTGCCATTGCCGACAGTTTCCTGCTGCGCCTGTTGAAGGTGCGTGGCACCTGGGCGCCCATGGGCACCGTGTCGCTGACCACCTATTTTCACGCCACGGCGGACGAGATCGCCCGGCACGGCGACGGCCCGGTCCTCGGCCAGGCCATCTCCAAGCGCATGCATGCGCAATTCTTCGACCAGCACATGGAACTCTGGGCCGCTGACGGAACGCTTCTCGCCACCGGCGCGCAGGTCGCCTGGTACAAGGCCTGACACGCGGATTCCGGTAAAGTGAAAAGGCCGGAGGCGTTGCTGCCTCCGGCCCTTGTTCATCGCAAAGGCAATGTGCCTCAGGCGGCGCTCTCGAGAACCATCGTGCCTGCGCCCGTGTTCGAGATCGGGATATGGTAGTTCTCGGTGACCTTGGTCACCTTGTCGCCAAGCGCGCCGCGCATCATCATCCACATCAGGAATTCCGTGCCCTGCGCGCCGGCCTTCTCCACCAGTTCGTGGCGCGTGATCTTCGTCAGCGCGACCGGATCGTCGACGATCTTCTCCATGCACATCTCGTCGAAGTCGCGGTTGATGAAGCCCGCCCGCTCTCCGTCGAGCTGGTGCGAAAGCCCGCCGGTGCCCAGCACCACCACCTTGATGTCCTCCGGCCAGGCGCGGATGGCGTCGCCCATCGCGCGGCCGAAATCATAGGCACGCTTGAGCGTCGGGATCGGGTGCTGCACGGTGTTGGCGGAAACGGGGATCACGCGCGGCATGTCCGGCCCGCGATCGGGCCAGAAAAGCTGCATCGGCACGGTGAAGCCGTGGTCGACCGGCAGTTCCTGGCAGGAGGTTACGTCGAACTCGTGTTCCACCATGTGCTCGATGATGTGCCAGGACAGTTCCGGATAGCCCGGATAGGGAGCCATGACGGGAAGCCCCCAGCCTTCGTCGGCATTCTGGTATTCATGCGCCGCGCCGATGGCGAAGGTCGGCATCTGGTCCAGGAAGAAGGCGAGGCCGTGGTCGTTGTAGATGACCACCGCCACGTCCGGCTTGTGGTCGGCCAGCCATTGATGGACCGCCGGATAGCCGTCGAAGAACGGCTTCCAGTAGGGATCGTCATAGAGCTTCTTCGCGATCGCGTTGCCGACCGCGGGAATGTGGGATGTGGTCAGTCCGCCGATGATCGTGGCCATGGTCACTTCCTCCCCGCCGCCAGCAGTTTTTCCTTGAAGGCTTCCGTCGTCATGCCCGTCTGCTGCGCGCCGACATCCTGCACCGAAAGCCCGAATATGCCGGCGAGCTTCGCGAGATAGTAGATGTTGCCGCCCGCCTCGATCATCTTGAGGACATTGAGCGAGCGCACCGCGTCCTTCTGGGCGTCGGTCAGCTTGTACTTCGTCATGTAGGCCTCCGGGTCCGCCTTGAAGGCCGCCCGGTTGTCCGCATCATTGAACGAGTAGCACATCTTGTTGAGCTGGTAGCCCTTCATGGCCTGGCGGCCGTCAAAGAGCGTCGTCCCCGGGATGGAGACGTGATGGTCGAATGGAGCCTGTTCCATGGGCCCTTCCTTTCTCGTCGTTTCTCCTGTCCCTCCGGGCAAGTTGGCCCTTCTTTTATCGACCCCAGTAAAGGCGCATCGGGTTGTCCACCAGAAGCGCTTTCCGGAGTTCTTCGTTGACGGCGATCTTCGGGATGAAGTCGGTCAGCTTGCCGTCGTCGGGCATGTGCGACTTCATGTTCGGGTGCGGCCAGTCGGTGCCCCACAGCACGCGGTCCGGGAATGTCTCCACGATCCGTTTCGCAAACGGAACCACGTCGTCATAACCGTCCGGCCCGGTGACGGACAGGCGCTCCGGACAGGAGACCTTCGACCAGATGTTTTCGTTGCCGGCCATCAGGTCGACGAAGCGCTGGAAACCGGGGCTCTCCACACCCGCCGCGATGTTCGGCCGGCCCATGTGATCGACCACGATGGTGGTCGGCAATTGCTTGAGGAAGGGCGTCAGGTCTTCCAGATCCTGCGCCTCGAAATAGACCACGATATGCCAGCCGAGCGTGGCGATCTTTTCGGCAATGCCCAGGAAGACCTCCCTGGGCGTGGCATCCACCAGCCGCTTGACGAAGTTGAAGCGCACGCCGCGCACGCCGGCCTCGTCCATCGCCTTCAATTCGTCCATGGTGATGTCCGGGCCGACCGAGGCCACGCCGCGCGCCTTGTCGCCGGCCGCGCGGCAGGCATCCACCAGCGCGCGGTTGTCCTTGCCGTGGCAGGTCGCCTGCACGATCACGTTGCGCGAGAAACCGAGGAAATCGCGCAGTTCGAACAGCTTCTCCTTCGGCGCGTCGCAGGGCGTGTACTTGCGCTCCGGCGCGTAAGGGAAGACGTCACCGGGCCCGAAGACGTGGCAATGGGCATCAACCGCGCCAGGCGGCGGCGTGAAGGCCGGCTTCGACGGGTTCGGGTGGAAGGGCAGCCAGTCCGCGTCCATGGTGAATTGGGTCATCGTCTTTCCTTCGTCGTCAGGCGCCGAACACAACGCCGTCGAAAAGCTTGCGCGCGGTGCGCAGGATACCCGCGCTCTCCATCGTCCCGTCCTCGTTCATCTTGGCGATGACGGTCATCTCGCCGGTCGGATGCTCGATGGCGAGCGACTTGCGCCCGCCCTCCGGGATGGATGCCATGGCCGCGGCCGGCGAACCGGGAAGCAGGCAGGCGGTGGCCACCGACACCGCGCCCAGCACACCGATGGAGGCATGGCAGCGATGCGGGATGAAGGTGCGCGTAGAAATCGCGCCGCCGTTCAGCGCCGGGCTGACCATGGTCATCTTCGGCACGGACTTCTTTTCCACGTCTCCGAGGTTCATCATCGGGCCGCAAGTAAGGCGGATCGCTTCCAGCCTGGCACGCAGCTCTGCATTGGCTTCCAGTTCCTCGCGCGTCTCGGTGCCGGTGATCCCCATGTCCGCAGCCCGCAGCACGACGCAGGGCATGCCGTTGTCGATCATGGTCACCTCCACGCCGTCCACCACGTCCACTGCGTTGCCGGTCGGCAGCAGCGCGCCGCAGGAGGACCCGGCCGTGTCGCGGAAGGTCAGCGGAATGGCCGCCGCCGTGCCCGGCACGCCGTCGATGCGCGCCTCTCCGCGATAGGTCACGCGCCCGCCCGGCGTCTGCACCCGGGCGACTGCGATCTGGCCGGTGTTCTCCATGTAGATGGAGACCTCGGTCTCGCCGTCCCGCGCCGCCACGAGGCCGCGTTCGATGGCGAAGGGCCCGATGCCGGCGAGGATGTTGCCGCAGTTCTGCGCGTCCGTGACGATCGCCTGGTCGACGAAGACCTGCAGGAAGAGATAATCGACATCCACGCCTTCGCGCCCGGATTTCTGCACCACCGCGACCTTTGATGTCAGCGGGTCGGCCCCGCCCATGCCGTCGATCTGCCGGCTGTCGGGCGAGCCCATCATGGAAAGCAGGAAGGCATCGCGGGCGGCCGTGTCGGCTGGCAGGGCACTGGCCAGGAAATAGCCGCCCTTGGACGTGCCGCCGCGCATCCACATGCAGCGTATGCCTTCGCCGGCAGCCTCAGACATATTTCAGGCCCTTTTCCTTGAGCCGGTCCCGCATGTTGTAGATGTCGAGGCCGAGTTCGCCCGCGGCCAGCCGCTTGCGCTTTTCTTCCTCTGCATCCATGCGCTTGCGCGCCTTCGCCAGCACGTCGGCCGCTTCCTCGCGGCGCACCACGCAGACGCCATCGTCATCGGCCACGATCACGTCGCCGGGGCGCACATATTCACCGGCGCAGACGATCGGCACGTTGACCGATCCGAGCGTTTCCTTGACCGTGCCCTGCGCGAACACGGCCTTCGACCAGACCGGGAATTTCATCTGGGTGAGGTCGCGTGTGTCGCGCACCCCGGCATCGATGATCAGGCCGACGCCGCCGCGCGCCTGCATGGAGGTGGCCAGCAGGTCGCCGAAATAGCCGTCCTCGCAGGGGCTCGTCGGCGCCAGCACGAGGATGTCGCCGGCCTGAACCTGTTCGATGGCCACGTGAACCATCCAGTTGTCACCGGGCGGCGCGGAAATGGTGACAGCCGAGGCGGCCACCTGCGCGCCGGAATAGATCGGCCGCATATGGGAGGCCAGCAGGCCCTTGCGGCCCTGCGCCTCGTGAACGGTGGCGACGCCCGCTTCCGCCAGCCCCTTGATGACGTCCGGGTCAGCCCGCTCGATGGTCTGGACGACAACGCCCGCTTGCGTGGTGGAACCGGCCATGGCCTTGCCTCCTTTGTTCAGCGATCAGAGTTCGTCGACGGTGCGCGGGAAGACCGACTGGAAGCCCTCGGCGAAACGCGCATTGCGCCCGCCGGACTGGCCGCCGGAATTGCGGCGGAAATGGTTGCCGCGGTTTTCCGCGACATTGGTGTAGAAGTGCCAGAGATGTTCCTGGCCTTCCATGCATTCGATGGCCGCCTTCTTCTTCTCCCAGACCGGGGTGATGTCGAGGAACACGTCGGGCTTCCAGCCCATCTGCTCGGTCTGGTGCGGCTCGAACAGGTAAAGCTGCGGCGCGCCGAGCACCTTCTGGCCCGGATTGTGCCCCCAGGCCTGGGCGATCATGCGGCATTCCAGCACGAACTTGGTCGTGTTCATGTGGTCGGTATTGTAGGGGTCCCACATGGAATGGCTCATCATGAAGGCCGGCTGGACGGCGCGGATGAGATCGACGGTCCTGTCGCGGGCTTCCGGCCCGAAATCGAGCGGGTAGTCGCCCAGGTCGAAGAACTGGATGTCATGCACGCCGAGCGCCTTGGCCGCGTTCTCCGCTTCCTTGCGGCGGGCATCCTTCACCACCTGCAGCGTCATGCCGTCCTGCTTCCACAGCTTGGCGCTCTCGCCACGCTCGCCATAGGACAGGCAGCAGACGGTGACGTTGTAGCCCAGTTCCTGGTGCAGGGCGATGGCACCGCCGGCCCGCCAGACGAAATCGGCGGCATGGGCGGAGATGACGAGGGCGGTCTTGTTGGCGGACATGTGCGTTTCCTTCCCGTGGCAGACGGCGGACTGCCGTGATGGTCATGTTGGTACTGTAGCGCCGCCGCCGGCCCGCCTGCCAATCCGAAGACAAGCCATGGCATAAGCTTTTGCTATAGGGTATGATCCAGCGCAAATGCCGGGGGCTGCGCCATGACCGAAATCCTGCCCAATTTCCGCCACCTGCGGGTCTTTCGCGAGGTTGCCCGCCTTCATTCGGTCAGTGCCGCCGCCGAACAGGTCCATCTGTCGCAGCCCGCTGTCACCCAGGCCGTCGCCAAGCTGGAGGGCGAACTGGGGGCGGCCCTGTTCGAGCGCCGCAGTGACGGCATGTACCTGACCGGGATCGGCGCAGCCTTTCTGGAGCGCGTGGCGGCGGCGCTCGACCATGTGGAGGCGGGCGCCCGCGAGGCCAGCCGCGTAGGCCTGCGCCATGCCGGGCGCGGCTTCACGCGCTTCGACCGCCTGATTACCTCGGCGCAATTGCGTGCGCTGGCGGCCCTGTCGGACGCGTCGAACTTTTCCATGGCGGCGCGCGCGCTGGGGGTTTCGCAGCCCTCGGTCCATCGTGCCGCGCGCAACCTGGAAAAGGTCACGGGAATCGAGCTGTTCCGGAGTGCGCCCGAAGGCGTCTCGCTCACCCACGCCGCCCAGGCGCTCGCCCAGCGCACAAAGTTGGCCTTTGCCGAGTTGAAGCAGGGCTTCGAGGAGATCGGCGAGCATCTGGGACGCGATTCCTCCGTCATCACGGTCGGTTCGCTGCCGCTGGCGCGCAGTTTCATCATGCCGCGCGCCATCAATGCCATGGTTGCCGCGCGACCCAATGTGCAGATCCGCGTCATCGACGGCGTTTATGAAACCCTGCTGGCGCGCCTGCGCTCCGGCGAGATCGACGTCCTCATCGGCGCGTTGCGCTACCCGCCGCCGGCCGACGACCTGGCGCAGGAACGGCTTTTCGACGATCCGCTGACCATTGTGGCCGGCGCCCGCCATCCCCTTGCCGGCCGGCGCAACGTATCGATTGCCGAAACGCTGGACTGGCCCTGGGTCGCGCCACCCCGCCCGACACCGGCCGGCAGCTACCTCTTCGATACGCTCCGCATTCATGAGCGCGAGCAGACACCGGTACGTGTGGTCTCGTCGTCGCTGGCCCTCCTGCGCGGCCTGCTGACGAGCGGCGACTACATCACGATTATATCGGCGCACCAGATCCGCCACGAGATCGAGCAGGGCCTTCTGGTGCCGCTCGATGTTGCGCTCGAAGCCAGCAGCCGCGCCATCGGCCTGACTTTCCGGGATGGGTGGCGTCCGACCCCGGCCCAGTCGCTGTTCCTCGGCCTGGTCCGCGATGCCGCGCGCGAAGCGATCAGCGATCATGGCTGAATGTGTATCTATGCAGAAAATCAATACTGCTCTTGGCGTTCCAATGTGCGCCCCGGCGGCCTTGCTGCTATGTTTCCGGCAATGAAGGAAGATTTCGAGGGAAACGCCATGCCTGAACGCCCGGGCCTGCCGGATATGACGCGCCGGGGCGCCATCGCGCTGATCGGTTTCGGCGAGGCCGCGCAGGCCTTCACCGCCGGCTGGCAGTCTGTGGTCGACGGCTTCGTGCCGCGCGCCTTCGACATCAAGACCGCCGATACGGCTGCGCGCGCCGCCAAGCAGGCCGACTATGACCGCTGCGGTGCCGATGGCCACGACACGCTTTCCGAAGCCCTCGATGGCGCGGATGCGGTCTTTTCCCTCGTCACCGCCGACCAGGCCAACGCTGCGGCCGAAGCAGCCGCTGCCTGCCTGCCGCGCGGGGCCTTGTTCTTCGACTGCAATTCCTGTTCGCCCGGCGCCAAGCGCCGCTCCCAGGCGGCCATCGAGGCCGCGGGCGGGCGCTATGTCGATACCGCCGTCATGGCGCCGGTCCATCCCGCTCTGCACCGCACGCCGCTGCTGGTCGCCGGTTCCCATGTCGATGATGCGCTGGCGCTCCTTGCGTCGCTGGACATGAAGGCGCAGCCTGTCGAGGGCGGCGTCGGCGCCGCCTCCGCCATCAAGATGACCCGCTCGGTCATGATCAAGGGGCTGGAGGCGCTCGTTCTCGAATGTGTCCTGACCGGCCGCGCCAATGGCGTGGAGGATGCGGTGCTCGATTCGCTCGATGCATCGTTCCCGGGATTCGACTGGCGCAAGCGCGCGGCCTACATGATGGAGCGCGTGATGACGCATGGCATCCGCCGGGCCGCCGAGATGCGCGAGGTGGCGCTGACCGTGGACGAGGCCGGATTGCAGGGCCGCATGGCGCGCGCCACCGCCGAATGGCAGGACGAGGTCGGCGCGATGAAGCTCGATGCCGCGTCTATCGGTGACGATGCCGGTGCGCTGGCCGACGCCATCCTGGAACGCTTTGCCGGATCCGAGCAGAAGAAGCGCGCCTGAAGGCGCGGGAAAGACGAGGGAAGAGGCCCATGGAAAAGGAATACGAGGACATTCCGGGCACGTTCGTGTTCGATGCCGACCGGTCCCGCGAGGGCTACTGGCTGAACCAGTTCTGCATTTCGCTGCGGCTGGAAAAGAACCGGCAGCAATTGCGCGACGACCCGGAAGCCTACATGGCGAAGTTCGCCATGACGGAGGAACAGAAGCAGGCCGTGCGTGACCGCGCCTGGAACAGGCTGCTCGAACTGGGCGGCAACATCTACTACACCTCCAAGCTCGCCGCCTTCGACGGCATCACCTTCCAGGATCTCGCCGCCAAGATGACCGGCATGAGCCGCGAGGACTATCGCGACATGATGCTGCATGGCGGCCGCTCCATCGAAGGCAACCGCTTCAAGAGCGAGTGGGAAGAAAAAGGAAAAGAATAATGGCCAAGATCACCGCAGGCGTGGGCTGCTCCCACGTGCCCGCCATCGGCGTGGCTATGGATACCGGCATCACCGGCCAGCCCTATTGGCAGCCGGTCTTCAAGGGTTTCGAATTCTCCCGCGAATGGATGAAGAAGAACAAACCCGACGTCATCTTCCTGGTCTACAATGACCATTGCACGGCGTTCGACGCCTCCTGCATCCCCACCTTCGCGCTGGGCTGCGCGGCCGAGTTCCAGCCGGCCGACGAGGGCTGGGGGCCGCGCCCGGTGCCTGTCGTGAAGGGCCACCAGAAACTGGCCAGCCACATTGCCCAGTCGGTCATCCTCGACGAGTTCGACCTGACCATCATGAACGAGATGGAGGTGGACCACGGCCTCACCGTGCCGCTCTCGGTCATGTTCGGCGAGCACGGGCCCGACGACGAGTGGCCCTGCCAGGTCATCCCGCTGGCCGTCAACGTGGTGCAGTATCCCGCCCCGCTCGGCCGCCGCTGCTATGCGCTTGGCAAGGCCATCCGCAAGGCCATCGAGAGCTACCCGGAAGACCTCAACGTCATGGTCTTCGGAACGGGCGGCATGAGCCACCAGTTGCAGGCCGGCCGCGCCGGTCTCATCAACGCGGACTTCGACAAGCGCTTCCTCGACCTGCTGACGGAGGATCCGGAAGCCGGCGCCAATATCAGCCATGTCGAATACCTGCGCGAATCCGGCTCCGAGGGCATCGAGATGGTCATGTGGTATGTCATGCGCGGTGCGCTGAATGACGACGTGCGCGAGGTCCATCGCCACTACCATGTGCCGGCTTCCAACACCGCCGTCGGCCATATCATTCTGGAAAACGTTTAAGGGAGCAGTTTCATGCGGATCTGTGTCGCCGGCGCCTATGGCGCATTCGGCATCAAGCATCTCGATGCGCTGGCCAATATCGACGGCGTGCAGGTCACGTCCGTCATGGGCCCGACGAAGGAGAAGATCGAGGCGCTGGCGCGCGAGCGTGGCATCGGTCATGCAGCCACCACGCTGGAGGAGTGCATCGCGCGCGAGGACGTGGACGCTGTCATCCTGTCGACCCCGACCCAGCTTCACGCGAAACAGGCCATTGCCTGCATGGAGGCCGGCAAGCATGTGCTCGTCGAAATTCCCATGGCCGACAGCCTGGCCGATTCCATCGCCGTGGTGAACAAGCAGAAGGAAACCGGCCTCGTGGCCATGGCCGGCCAGGTGCGCCGCTTCAACCCGTCCCACCAGTGGATCCACAACAGGATCAAGGCCGGCGAACTGAAGGTCCAGCAGATGGACGTCCAGACCTATTTCTTCCGCCGGTCCAACATGAATGCCAAGGGCGAGCCGCGCTCATGGACCGACCACCTGCTCTGGCACCATGCCTGCCACACGGTCGACTTGTTCCAGTACCAGACCGGCGAGACCTGCTCGCAGGCCTTTGGCCTGCAGGGCCCGATCCATCCGGAACTCGGCATCGCCATGGACATGTCCATCGGCATGAAGGTGCCGTCGGGCGCCATCTGCACGCTGTCGCTGTCCTTCAACAATGACGGGCCGCTCGGCACCTTCTTCCGCTACATCTGCGACAACGGCACCTATATCGCCCGCTATGACGATCTCTATGACGGCTACGACAAGCCCGTCGACCTGTCGGGCGTCGCCGTCTCCAACAACGGCATCGAACTGATCGACCGGGAATTCGTCTCCGCGATCCGTGAAGGCCGCGAGCCCAACGGCGCGGTCGGCCAGGTGCTCGGCGCCATGGAAACGCTGGACAAGATCGAGAAGTGCTTCTGACGGTTCCGGCCGGACAGCAGCAGTTCCGCAGGGGCGCGCGACCGGCCGTGCGCCCCTTTGGCGTTTCAGGAGAGCACGGATCGCGGGAAGTGCAGGCTGACCACCATGTTGGGCGCGTTGACGATCTCGCTGATCCGCAGGTCCGCGCAGACGGAGCACAGCATGTAGGCATCCTCCGGGGCCATCCCGTGCTCGTGCGCGATGAGGTCGATCATCCGTGAGACGGCTTCCCGCGATGCCTGCATCAGGTCCGGGCCGATACCCGTCGTCACATCGTGGCCCTCCCGACCGATATCGTCCGCCGCCGGGCCCGGCGTGCGAAAGCGGGGCGACGGCGGTGCCTTGCCCTTGATGACGTCGAACGTCACGACCGCTTCCATCGCGCTTTCGATGGCCGTCCCGCAGACCTCTCCGTCGCCCTGGGCCGCATGGGTATCACCAATGGAAAACAGCGCGCCCTCCACTTCCACCGGCAGATGGAGCGTCGCTCCGGCGGTCAGGTGCCGGATGTCCATGTTGCCGCCCACATTGCGCGGCGGGATCACCGGATGGTTTCCGGCCGCGTGCGGGGCGACGCCGAGCGTGCCGGCAAAAGGGCGGACGGGAACCCGGGCAAGACCGGAAAACAGCGCATCCTGCCCGCCCGACGGATCGTAGTGCCAAAGATGCAGGCGCGGATCGGGGAACTGGTCGGCCAGCAGGCCGAAACCCGGGATGAGCGCCGTCCAGCCGAAACCGGACGGCCTGAAGGCCTCGATGGTGATCTTCAGCGTGTCGCCGGGGCTTGCCCCGTCAATGAAGACCGGCCCGGTCACCGGATTGACCTTTTCCGGCGGCATGGTGGTGATGTCATTCGCGGTGCTGTCCGGATGATAGTGCCCGCAACCTGCGTCGAGACATTCGAAGGCCACGGTTTGGCCCGGCGCCACCGTCATGACGGGGCTGTTGTCCCGGTTCCAGCCGAAATGGTGATGGCGGGAATGGATGGTATGCGCGTGGAGTGGCGTCATGGCAGCCTCCTCCTCTGCGAGACTGGCAGCATGGAGGCCCGTGTTCAAGGTCTGACCGTCCGGAAAAAAACGTCTGGATTTTAGACAGATTGTTAACAAGCGCACGCTAAATTTCGCATCGAAGACAGTTTCCTGTGGCATGATGCCTTTCACTTCACGGCCTTGGCGCCGGATGATTTTCCAGATCGGTGGCGATTGATCCGGTAGCGGCCCGGGCCGGTTTCCGGATGCCAGGTGGTGGCCGTCCGATCCCCCTGCTTTGCTGCTGCTGCGGCGCTCGACGAACGGTTCTGCAAGACTGGACACGGCTGTGATGAATGCAAATCCGAAGGAATGCGAAGGCGAGGAAGTGGCGGGCCATCCGCTCAGGGCCGGGTCCGGTATGGAAGAACTGGATCGCATCGCCGCCATTGGCGAGGCCGCGATGGCAAAGGCGAGGCAACACCTCACCGCACCGCTGCCGCCAATTTACGATGTCTGGTACAATTACGTGGAAGGCTCCAACGAGGAGATCCGCCACCGCGTGGACAGCCTGATCGCCGGATCGTCGGTGGTCAGCACCTATGACCTCCTGCAGATCCACAACGAATTCCTGGCCGCCGACATGGCGAGGCAAGGCGAACTGGATGAGGCCAAGGCGCAGCTTGATACCGAGATCAACGACATCCTCAACATGATCCGCCTGCATGTCCTGTCGAGCGACAGGTACTGCGACGACCTGTCGGCGAAATCCTCCAGCATTCACGAAAGCAGCAGCCTGGACCTGATCCGGGAAACGATCGCCGGTCTCATCAGCGAAAACGAGAAGATGCGCGACGACACGATGGCCCTCTCGCGCGGACTTGAACAATCGCGTTCCCAGATCGAGAAGCTGCACGATGCCCTGCAGGAATCCCAGCGCAACGAGATGACCGATCCGCTGACCGGGCTGGCAAACCGTCGCGCCTTCCAGATCTGGCTTGCCCGCGAGATGGAGGAGGCCGCCAAGACGAACCGGCCCTTGAGTCTTGTCTTTGCCGACATCGATCACTTCAAGCAGATCAATGACACCTTCGGTCATGTGATCGGCGACGAGGTGCTGAAATATTTCGGCCGCCTCCTCAAAACCCAGACCGACGATTGCGACATCGCCTCGCGCTATGGCGGCGAGGAATTCGCCATCCTGCTGCCGGGCGCGAAGTCGGGCGAGGCATGGAAGAAGGCCAACCAGATCCGGGATCTCCTGGCGAAGACGAAGCTGGTCGTCACCAAGACGAATGTTCCCATCGGCACGGTGACCGCGTCCTTCGGCGTTGCCGAATTCGCCTCCAACGACGACTACGTGTCCTTCATCGAGCGGGCGGATCGTCAGCTTTACATCGCCAAGCAGAACGGGCGAAACCGCGTCGAGGCCTGACCGGCGGGCAATCAGGCCCGCAAGGGCACCAGGTTGCGCGCGAACTGGTCCGTGCAGGCCGACCAGGAGAATTGCAGCGCGAAATCGCGGCAAGCCTGGCGGTCGATGGCCAGCGCGTCGAGCGCGGCCTGCCGCAGGTCATCCGACAGCACTCCGCAGGAGGCCCCGCCCAGGATGTCGGCCGGCCCGTGCACGGGATAGGCGGCAACCGGAGTGCCGCAGGCAAGCGCTTCCAGCACCACCATGCCGAAGGTTTCGAAACGGGACGGCATGACGAAGACGTCCGCGGCCGAGAGATGCCTGGCGATGTCCTCGCCCGTGCGGTATCCGAGAAAATGGACATCCGGCCAGGCGGCCTTGTAGGCCTTCAGGCTCGGCCCGCCGCCCACCACCAACTTCGAGCCCGGCAGGTCGAGGCGGAAGAAGTCCTCCAGGCTCTTTTCCTTCGCGACGCGGCCCAGATACATGAAGACCGGGCGCGGCAAATTCAGGAAATCCGGGTCAAAGCCCGGCACGCCCCGCCACGGCCGGAACAGCGTGGTGTCGACGCCCCGGCCCCATTGCGTGATGTTGCGGTAGCCGCGCCCGGTCAGTTCGTCTTCCAGGCTCTTCGTCTGCACCATCATGCGCGCGCCGGCATTGTGGAACCAGCGCTGGAACAGGTGCGCATGATCCGGGTTCATGCCGGTCCGGTGCCGGAGATAGTCGCCGTAGCGGGTGTGGAAGGACGTGGTGAACCGCCAGCCCTCCTTGCGGCAGATACGCCTCATGGCAAGCCCGATGGGGCCTTCGACCGGGATGTGGATGGCATCGGGCCGGAATTCCTCGACCAATGCGCGCAGGCGGCGCCCGGGAAACAGCGCCAGCCGGACTTCCGGGTAGCCGGGCGCGCCCAGCGAAGGGAACCGGTCCGGGCCCGTCACCATGACCGCATGCCCCTCGGCGGCAAGGTGCTGGCGCGTCGTCTCGAAGACACGCACGACGCCGTTGATCTGCGGATGCCAGGCATCGCTGGCGATCATGATGCGCATGGCATGTCTCCCGCTGTCGCACGGATTTCATGTGTTTGCGCTCTTGTGCACCGCGAAAGGCGGCCGCGTGGCCGATTCGGCACTTGCACCATCGGGAGAGGGAACATGAAAGTCCTCATTCTGGGCGGCGACGGGTTTTGCGGCTGGCCCACATCCTTGCATTTCGCGGCCCGTGGCCATGAGGTCACGATTGCCGACAATCTGGTCCGCCGCGAAACCGACCGCGAACTGGGCTGTGGAAGCCTGACGCCGATTGCACCCATCGGGGAACGTCTTTCCGCCTGGAGGGCGACGGGGAATCGCCCGGTCAACGATATCCGGCTGGATGTGGCACGCGACTATGACGGTCTTGTTACGCTGCTGAAGCGTCTGAGCCCCGAGGTGATCGTGCACTTTGCCGAACAGCGCGCCGCGCCCTATTCGATGAAGTCGCCGCGCCACAAGCGTTACACGGTGGACAACAACGTGTCGGCCACCCACGGCGTGCTCTGCGCCATGGTCGAGGCGGCGCCGGATGCCCATCTGGTGCATCTTGGCACCATGGGCGTCTATGGCTACGGAAAGACCAGGGGCATGGAAATCCCTGAAGGCTATATCGGGGCGACGCTGCGTTCGGGCGGCCAGAGCGCCGACGTCGACATTCTCTACCCGACCGATCCGGGCAGCGTCTATCACATGACGAAATCGCTGGACCAGATCCTGTTCCAGTTCTACGCGAAGAACGACCGCCTGGCGATCACTGACCTGCACCAGGGCATTGTCTGGGGCACCAACACGCCCGAGACGGATCTTGTCGACACGCTGGTCAACCGGTTCGACTATGACGGCGACTACGGCACGGTGCTCAACCGTTTCCTGATGCAGGCGGCCATCGGCCATCCGCTGACGGTTCACGGTACCGGTGGCCAGACCCGCGCCTTCATCCATGTCCGCGATACCGTCCGCTGCATCGAACTGGCCGCCCTCAATCCGCCGCGGCGCGGCGAGCGGGTGCGGATCATGAACCAGATGACGGAAACGCACCGCGTCCGCGATCTTGCCGCGATGATCTCGGGCATGACCGGCGTGCCGGTCCAGGCCATGGAGAACCCGCGCAAGGAGGCGCCCGAGAACGACCTGCGCGTGGCCAATGACACGCTGGTCAATCTCGGCCTCAAGCCGACGCGCCTGTCCGACGGGCTGATGCAGGAGGTCTTCGACGTGGCCATGCGCCATGCCAACCGCTGCGACCGGTCGAGGATCGTCGCCACCGCCCGCTGGTAGCGCCGCCGCGGGTTTCGCTCCCGGGCTTGCCGGCCAGGGCGCGCCCGTCTACCTGTTTTCGATCAGGCGCCATCCGGCGCGCGAATGTGAGGGCTGGCCATGCAGGGCAGGCTGGTAGTGATTGTCGGCCCGAGCGGTTCGGGCAAGGATACGCTGATCGGCTGGTTGCGCCGCCATGTCGGCGAAGACGCCGGCATCCTCTTCGTGCGGCGTGTCATCACCCGGCCTGCCGGTGCCGGCGGCGAGGACCACGAGGCCGCATCCCCTGCCCGGTTCGAGGCGATGGAGCGCGACGGTGCCTTCTGTGTCACCTGGCAGGCCCACGGCCTCTCCTATGGCATCCCGGCCAGCGCGCTTGAGCATGTCCGCGCGGGCGGCACGGCGGTCGTCAACGGGTCGCGAAAGGCCCTGCCGGCGATCCGCGCGGCATTTGACAATGCACTTGTCATTCTTCTCACCGTCGATCCGGCCGAACTTCGCCGACGCCTTGGCGAGCGCGGCCGCGAGAGCGAGGCAGAGATCCGGGAACGCATGGAGCGCGCGCGGCTCGAGTTCGCCCGCACCGGCGCCATGGTCGAGGTCGACAACAGCGGCCCCGTGGAAGAGGCCGGGCGGCGGGTCCTTGCGCTGATGGAAGAAGACGTTTCCGGGCAGCACTGAGCCCCGGTCACAGCCTGGCGCGTGGCGCCGGTCAACCGTCACATTGCTGCAACGCAAATCGGCTCTAAGGCAGCCAACGCAGCCAGTGACCGGACCTCTCCCATGACCAAGCCGGCAAAGTTTCGAACGCTCTTCCTGTCGGACGTCCACCTCGGAACGCCCGATTGCCAGGCGCCCATGCTCCTCGACTTCCTGCGCGAACACGATGCGGCAACGATCTACCTCGTCGGCGACATCGTCGATTGCTGGCGCATGAAGCGCCGGGGCTTCTACTGGCCGCAGAGCCACAATGACGTCGTCCAGAAACTGTTGCGTAAGGCCCGCGCCGGCGCCCGCATCGTCTACGTGCCCGGCAATCACGACGAGGTCCTGCGGCATTACCAGGGTGTCCACTTCGGCGGTATCGAGGTGTGCGACCGGCTGATCCATGAAACGGCGGACGGAAAGCGCCTGCTGGTCATCCATGGCGACCAGTTCGACATGGTCGTGCTGAACCACAAGTGGCTCGCCCACCTGGGTGACTGGGCCTATGCCCTGGCCATGTGGGCCAACAAGTGGCTCAACCGCGCCCGCCGCCTCCTGGGAATGGAATACTGGTCGATCTCGAAATGGGCCAAGCTGAAGGTCAAGCGTGCGGTGAACTATATCGGCGATTTCGAGACGGTGCTGGCCGAGGAGGCGCGCAAGGAAGGGGCCGACGGCATCGTGTGCGGCCATATCCATCACGCCGCCAACGAGATGATGGGCTCCATCCGCTACCTCAACACGGGCGACTGGGTCGAAAGCTGCACGGCCATTGTCGAACACGAGGATGGCCGCCTCGAGATCATCGACTGGGCGCGCATCGCTGCCGCCCGCGCCCGCGCCGGCAATGTCGAGCCGGTTCCCGCCGCTGCCGCCGGCGCCCGCCGCGCGGCCTGATGAACCCGTCCGGAATAGGGAAGAGACCACGATGACACAGGGCAATGCACTGACTGTCGGCAAGCGGCTGGGCGAAGCCGTGCACCGGAACCCGGCCCTCTCGCTGGACGGACTGCTGGAGCGCGTCTTCTCCAGCGCGTTTCGCGGCCTCGTCTATCCGCAGATATGGGAGGATCCGGTCGTCGACATGGAAGCGCTGGAGATAAGGCCCCATCACGAGATGGTCTGCATCGCGTCCGGCTCCTGCAATGTCCTGTCCTACCTGACCGCGGGCCCACGCTCGATCACGGCGGTCGACCTGTCGCCTGCCCATGTCGCGCTCGGCCGGCTGAAGCTCGCCGCCGCGTCTCATCTCCCCGGCCCCGGCGATTTCATGCGGTTCTTCGGCCATGGCGATGATCCCGTCAATGTCGTTGCCTATGAACGCTTCATCGCCGACAACCTCGACCGCGAGACACGCGCCTGGTGGGAGCGCCGCGGCCTCGACGGGCGCCGCCGCATCTCCATGTTCGCCCGCGGATTCCACCGGCAGGGCCTGCTTGGCCGGTTCATCCTCGCTGGCCACATGCTGGCGCGCCTGCATGGCGTCGATCCGCGCGATCTGGCCGCATGTTCCACCCGGGAGGAGCAGGAGCGGTTCTTCGAGGAAAGGCTTGCCCCGCTCTTCGACCGTCCTTTCGTGCGCTTCCTGACATCGCGCCGGGCCTCGCTTTTCGGCCTGGGCATTCCGCCCGCGCAATACCAGGCGCTGGCCGGGCCGGATGGCGACATGGCCGATGTCCTGCGCGAGCGCACCCGCAAGCTGGCCTGCGGCTTTGCGCTGTCGGACAACTATTTCGCCTGGCAGGCCTTTGCCCGCCGTTACGACCGCAGCAGCTTCGCATCGCTGCCACCCTATCTCGAAACGGGCAATTTCCGCATACTGCGCGCCAATGCACGCCGCGTGCAGGTCCTCAACGAGAGCGTGACCGATCACTTGCGCACGCTCCCGGCCGCATCGCGCCACGCCTATGTGCTGCTCGATGCGCAGGACTGGATGACCGACCGGCAACTCAACGACCTGTGGAGCGAGATAACGCGCACCGCCGCGCGGGGCGCGCGCGTCATCTTCCGCACCGCCGCCGGGCCGAGCCTGCTTCCCGGACGCGTGGACGAGGCGATCCTGTCGCAATGGTCCTACCGCGAGGCACAGTCAAAGGCGCTGGCGGGGCGCGACCGCTCGGCCATCTACGGCGGCTTCCATCTCTATGTGAAGGATCGCTGACATGGAGAATGCGGCGCCCGCCCATGCCAGTCTCATGGATGCCGTCTACCGGCACCAGCGTCACGTCTATGACGTCACGCGCAAGTTCTACCTGCTCGGCCGCGACCATCTGATCGGCGAGTTGCAGCCGCCGGCCGGCGGAACGGTGCTTGAAATCGGTTGCGGTACGGGTCGCAACCTGGCGGCCGTGGCGGCGCGCTATCCCTCTGCCCGCCTGTTCGGAATCGACATCTCCGCCGAGATGCTCAAGTCCGCCTGCCGGACGCTGGCACGAAACGGCGCGATGGCCCGCACGCGGCTTGCCCTGGGCGACGCCACCGCGCTCGACACGCAGCGCCATTTCGGCCACGCGTCCTTCGACCGCGTCTTCATCTCCTATTCCCTGTCGATGATCCCCGAATGGGAAAGCGCGCTCGTCCAGGCCGCCATGGCGCTGAAGCCTGGTGGCAGCCTGCACGTGGTGGATTTCGGCCAGCAGGACGGCCTGCCGGTCTGGTTCCGCGCTGCATTGCATGCCTGGCTGGCGCGCTTCCACGTCACCCCGCGGGCTTCGCTGGACCTCGGGATGCGGCGCGCGGCCATGGCCATCGGCGGCGAACACCGCGTCGCATCGCTGCATCGCGACTATGCCCGCTATGGCGTGATCCGCCGTCCGGCGTGACCGGCGGCCTCTTTCGCTGGCACCGCACCGCCTGATCTGTCAGGGTCGGGCGGAAAGGAACAAGCGAAAGGACGATCAATGCCCCTCACCATCTCCGCCATGCAGCCCACACGGCGCGGTCCGGAAGACTACTTCACCGGCGATGTCCTGCTGCAACCGGTCATCCAGTCGCCGGAACCCGCCGCGCTCAACGGTTCCATCGTAACCTTCGCGCCCGGCGCCCGCACCGCCTGGCATACCCACCCGAAGGGCCAGACCCTGCATGTGCTGTCCGGCGAGGGTCTGGTTCAGGAAGAGGGTGGCCCTGCCCGACTCATCCGCGCGGGCGACACGGTCTGGATCCCTGAAAACCTCCGTCACTGGCATGGCGCCACGGCCGAACGGTCGATGGTGCACCTGGCGATCCAGGGCGAGGTGAATGGCTCGGCCGCCGACTGGGCCGAACAGGTCACGCCGGAAGACTACGCCGCTGCCCAGCCCGGACGTTGACCAGCCCCGCGGGCAGGCTGCGCAATTCAGCGAGCGCCGGAGTGGCAAGGGTCAGCGCGGCCAGAAAGCCGAGTGCGGCGCGTATCGGCATCGGGATGTTCTTCATCTGTCGCCCCTCATTCGCAATTGTTGTGGCGTCGCCACATCGCGGGATCGTGACCTTCGGGCACGTTCGCGCAGGGGTCCGCCGCGCCGTAGCCTCGCAGCTCGTTGTAGCGCGCGATCTGTCCGGCCGTCAGCAGGGGCGGCGTTTCCAGATGCCGCGAGAGATGAATGAAGCGCAACGCGGCACGCGCGGCAGCGGCAGTGTCGATCAGGTCGCGCAACGCCTCTGACGAGAGATCGCCGTTGCGAAAGGCCGCCTCGATGGCTGCTTCGGCCGCGATCAGGCGTTCGCCCGCCGCCTTCGCCTCGGCCTGCATGGCGGCGAAGATCGCTTCGATGGCGGTCACCTGCTCGGGCGACAGGCCGATCCGGTCTTTCAGTTCCAGAAGATGCGCGGGACCCGGCACGCCGTTGAGTTCCGCCGCAAGCGCGAGGCCCCAGCCGCGGCCCGCGCGCAAGTCCTCGATGTCCTGTGCGGACAGGCTCTTGATCTCGCGGCCTTCCATCCCGGCATAGGGGGAATGGCCGTGGTGCTGGGCTACCGCGCCGACCGGAATGGCCAGGATGCAAAAGGCGAGCGCAAGACGGATCATCGTGGAACTCCTGTGGTTTTCTTTCCTCTCTCGCATCTGGCGGCGGCTTTGCATATGATTGGTATCATGCCAGCTCTGTTCGAGCCTCTCTTTGCCGATGCGGCCGCGCGCGAATTCGCCACTGGAGACGTGCTTTTCCGCGCCGGCGACCCGGTCGTGTCGATGATCCTGCTGCGGGACGGGCGGGCCGATCTGGTTCGTCATACGGGCCACGGACTGAGATTGATCCTGCAACGCGCCGGGCCCGGGCAGATTCTTGCGGAGGCTTCCGCGTGGTCGGACGCCTATCATTGCGATGCGGTGGCATCCGGACCCTGCGTGGCTGCTTTCGTGCCGCGCCAGGTGTTTCGGCTGCGGCTGATGTCTGACCCCGGCCTCGCTGAGGACTGGGCGGGAACCCTTGCGCGCGCTGTGCAGGCGGCGCGCCTCAGGGCAGAGATCCGGTCGCTGCCGCGGGTGGCGGACCGCCTCGACGCGTGGTTTGCCGAAGGCCACAGCTTGCCGGAGAAGGGGCAGTGGCAGGAGGTCGCCGCCGAACTGGGCATTACGCGGGAGGCACTCTATCGTGAGTTGGCGCGACGCCGCGCCGCGGGAACCAGCGCCTGATCTTTGTCAGGCCTTCATCGCCGCACGCGACAGGCAGGGGCCGGCCAGCCTCACCATCATCCGATGCGGCTTGGCGCCAGCACCGCCGCCCTTCCGGTCATTTCTGAAAAGGGCGGCGCGCCGTCCAGGCCATGAACAGACCGGGCGCCCGGTTGCGCAGGTTCGCTTCGGCGCGGCAGGGCATTTGGAAAAGGGATTGTTCGCGCCGCGTGGGGCGCCTGTCCGTGTCCGCAACGGGATGATGGCGGTGAGAGAGTCCGCCAAACTAGGGCTTCTCGGCGATTTTGATTGTCTATCAAAACATTGATTTTATGCGCCTTTGCCTCCATAACTGTCCACGGCTGTCCGCCATGGTATATGGCTTTCCCCACTTTCAAAGTGGGGAAGGAAGTGGGGAAAGAAATGGCCCGTTCAATCCACAAGCTCACCGATCTTGCGGTGAAATCCGAAAAAAAGACCGGACGTCATGCCGATGGCGGCGGGCTTTACCTGAACGTCGCGGCGAACGGCTCGAAGTCCTGGGTCTTCATGTGGACGCCGAAAGGCAGCGGGTCCCGCCGGGAAATGGGTTTGGGCGCTTATCCGGCTGTCGCGCTGGCCAAGGCCCGCAAAATGGCAGAAGAGTACCGGCGGGCCATTGCCGAGGGCCGCGACCCGATAGATGAGCGCCGACGGGAGGAAGAACCCACCTTTGCCAAATGCGTGGACCTCTTCCTTGAAAAGTTCGAACGCCAATGGCGAAACGAAAAGCACCGCGCGCAATGGCGCATGACCTTGACCGAATATTGCAAGCCGATTGCGAAAAAGCGTGTATCGCAAATCGAAACGGCAGACGTGCTGCGCATTCTCAATCCGATCTGGCAGGACAAGCAGGAAACCGCTTCCCGACTTCGCGGACGCATCGAACGGGTTCTGGACTTCGCGAAGGTGAAGGGCTGGCGAACCGGTGAGAACCCGGCGCTATGGCGGGGGAACCTGAAGAACGTATTGCCCGCGCGCGAAAAGCTGCAACGCGGCCATCATGCGGCCATGCCCTATGAAGACGTGCCCGCATTCGTCGCCCGTCTGGCTGAAGCGGAAGCCATGGCCGCACGGGCGCTGGAATTCCTGATCATGACGGCTGCGCGTTCCGGCGAAGTCCTTCATGCGCAATGGGATGAAATCGACCTCGAAAAGGGCTTATGGATCATTCCCGCCAACCGCATGAAAGCCGGGAAGGAACACCGGGTTCCCCTGAATGCCCGTGCGCTGGAAATCCTGAAGCCGCTCCATGACCTGCGGGTATCGGCCTATGTCTTCCCCGGTCACAAGGAAAACCGCCCGCTGTCTGTCATGGCCATGGCAATGCTCATGCGCCGGATGAAAGTGGAGCAATTCACGGTTCACGGCTTCCGGTCTTCATTCCGGGACTGGGTTGGGGAGGAAACCCATTTCCCACGTGATTTGGCTGAAATGGCCTTGGCGCACCACGTTGGCAATGCGGTGGAACGGGCCTACCGGCGGGGCGACGCGCTGGAAAAGCGGCGCAAGCTCATGGATGCGTGGCAGGCCTTTTGCCTGTCAACGGACGCAGAAAACGTTGTACGGCTTCCTGTTTCGTAATTCAGCCGTTCCGCTCTGTGCGCGGCTTCCTATGGATAAACGTGCATGCTTCATGATTGACACTAAAGCAGAATCAGCAGATTTTTGGCCATTCTCTTACTTTACCGGTTCTGCGCCTTGGCCGGGGCTGTTGGGTCTTCCAGACCGCCAACATATGCTTTGACCGCACATGGAACCCGAATTCTGAATACGCCCGCCCGATGAATATCGCGGCGGGTTTGCCATATCTGAAGCGTTAATTGGAAACCGGCGAGCGCGCTTTCTTCCCAGTGTTTTCTTGACGCGTCAGGGCTGGTATCGTCAGATATTCTAGATTGCGGCGATTCGCCCCAATGATACTTGGTGATCTGGCTGTTCTGTTGCGGACAAGTTCCCGCCGGGCCAATGGCGAAGATAGTCACCGCTTCGCGCCTGAGACGAATTGCGCCTGCCAAAAAAGTCCGCGATCAACCGCACCTGTCCGTCGATGCCCGCTTGACCCGTTTGGGGATATGTCGCCAAATGAATGCATTGGCGATGATTCGCCCTGAAACTGCTTGGTGAGCATTGAGGCGTCTGGGGAACACCCCGGCCTGTTAGCGAAGAAAGTCACCGCTTCGCGCCTTGGGGCAATGCGCCCTGAAACAAGTTTGACTGTCTGAACCGTTTATCCCGCCCGGCGAACGTCGCGGCGGGTTTTCCGTTTCCAAACACCGTTTGGAATCCCGCGCCCGTATGACCGGCGCAAACCCTCCCGAGACTGACCCTCTACAATCAAGGACCATCAAATGAACGCAAGCTACAAGCCTGCGGCCTTTGCCGTGCGCCAATTTTGCCGTTGGGCCAATATCTCCCGCTCGACCTTTTACAAGGAAGTGAAGGCGGGGCGAATCAAGCCAGTGAAACTGGGCGGCAAGACGCTGATACTGGTCAAGGAAGCCGAACGCTGGCTGGCTTCCCTTCCGGGCTTCCATGGCGAGTAGGCCCGATGGCAAAGCGGGTGAACCCGCGCCGCGTCAAGCGGCACCGGAATTACACCATCGAGGAAGCCGCCCGCGCGTTGGGCGTGGCCAAGGCGACCGTGCGGAACTGGATTGCCAAGGGCCTGCCCATTCTGAAGGATCAGCGGCCTTTCCTGATCCTGGGCGGCGATCTGATAGCCTATCTGGAAGCCAGCGCACCCAAGAAGCAATCCTGCCAGCCGCATCAATGCTTCTGTTTCAGATGCCGATGCCCGCGTGATCCGGCCTTTGGCGAAGTCGAATACATGCCCGCAAATGCCGATGGCGGCACCATCCGGGCCTTGTGCAACGAATGCACTACCGTCATGCACAAGCGCGTTTCGGCCAAGGCGCTACCGGTCATAGAGCGCCGCGCGACTGTAAAAATCAGGCAAGCCTGAACACGCATAGGCAATGGCTCCTAGCCCTGTCTGAATTTGCACTTCAACCGGTGCGCAAGTTCCCTGATCAAATACCAGGCCTTGACCGCCTCCTTGGGCAGGGGGGCTGCAAACTTGCCCGCCCTCATGGGGGAAACCGGTCCGGGGGCTTTCATCCATCGCAAACACAGGTTTTCCGCCGGGCACAAGGGAGGGGGCGTGTCGATCCCTGGGCGCTTTGGCTTGCCGACCGGTCGAAACCTCCACGGACCATAAACCGGGACAATTCGGATTTTCCTCCCAAGACAAACTGAACAGAAAAGGACGTTTGCCATGCGCAAGCACCATCCGAAGAACGAGCGGATCAAGCGCGCCTATCTGGCCTATCTGGAAGAGGCCAAGCGGTGCTCGATCAAGACCACGGATCAGGTCGCGGCGGCCATCGCCCTGTTCGAAGCCTCGACCAGATGGAAGGACTTCGCCGCCTTCCATGTCGAACAGGCCCGCGCCTTCAAGCGAAGCCAGTATGACGCGGTGAACCCGGAAACCGGCAAGCCGCTGGCCAAGGCAACCGTCCATTCCCGGCTCATGCATCTGAAGGCATTCTTCCATTGGCTGGCGGGCCAGCCGGGCTACAAGTCGCGGATCAGCTATTCCGACAGCGACTATTTCAACCCGTCCGCCAATGACACGCGCATTGCGACGGCGAAGAGGGAACGGCCCGCGCCGACGCTGGAACAGATTGGCCATGTCCTGAAGGCCATGCCAGCGAGAACCCTCATTGAAAAGCGGAACAGGGCGCTGGTTGCCTTCACAATCCTGACCGGGGCGCGTGACGATGCCTTGGCGTCCATGTCATGCAAGCATGTGGACCTGACCGCCGGAAAGGTGGAACAGGACGCGCGCGACGTGCGCACCAAGAACCGGAAGACCTTCACCACATGGTTTTTCCCGGTGGGCGATGAACCCCGGACGATTGTTGAAGACTGGCTGGAAACGCTGAAGACCGAATGCCTGTTCGGCCCGGACGACCCGCTTTTCCCGGCAACGGAAATGGGCTTGGTCAATGGAAAGTTCGCGGCGACTGGTCTTTCCCGGTCGCACTGGAGCAATGCCGGGCCAATCCGGCGCATCTTCAGGGATGCCTTCACGCTGGCGGGCCTGCCCTATTTCAACCCGCACTCCTTCCGCAAGACGCTGGCCCGGCTGGGCGAAGAGCGTTGCAGTGGCAAGTCGCCCGAAGCGTTCAAGGCATGGAGCCAGAACCTGGGCCATGAACAGGTGCTCACCACCTTCATGAGCTATGGCACCGTGGCCAGCAACCGGCAGGCGGAAATCATGCGTAGTTTCGGAAAAACAACTTCAAATGAAAGTCCGCTCGATACGGAACTCAATCCGGATGAGATAGCGAGGCTGAAAATTTTGCTCCGCGAGACAAGAAACTAGACGCCCTCGAAAGCCAAACGCCTGGAACGTGCGGATAAGGATTGCAAAAAAGTCGAACGAATGACCGGAAAGGGGCCGGAAACCGTCAGTCAGGTTTCCGAATGGCCAGGCGGCAAAGCAGCCATTGAGCCAGGCTGTTTGCTGCAACGTTTTTGGCCCAGACCTGACGTTGGTTCGGAGCTCAGTTAAGGTCCGCTTCGAGCCAAAACCGTCACGACTATGTTCTCAAAAAGGCGCATCCTTTTCTGTGTACTAGAAAAGAGCAACCGTAAGTTTTATAAAGGTACTGACCGAGGGCACTAAGAGTAAGATAAATCCTAAGACGTAAAAAATCGCCGTGAAAAACCGCATTATGGGTTGGGAGTGGTCATCGATCTCGTACTTTATGAATGCTATGTCAGACGCAAATTCTTGGGCCGCAACTGCTCTATACGGTTCAGAGAATGCCCAGATGACCTTCGGCGCCTGATAGGCCCGGTCAGCAATTGCTTCTGCAATGAAATAGCCGGAACCGGCGACAAATTCGTGATGGAATTCTTGCCAACGATCACCTTCTTCGTCTTCTGTATTATCAAGCCATTCAGCACGATCACGCTCTAGATATTTTCGATACACCTCCACCACTATTTCTGACGTGCGCAACCTGGTGCCTTCAGGGTAATCAAGAGTTGCAGTTTCTTGCCCGCGGTTATCATTTTGCGTGAATTTTTTCAGAATATCATCAAAGTAAGATAGGACAAATGTTCGAGCAGTCAGAGATTGAACAGCACTCGCAAAGTCCATACTATCAGCAAATCGTGCTACGCTTACTGGGCAACAAAACCCATAGATTATAGATCCCGTTCCAACTAAAATAAGCCCGTAATACAGAAAATATACGTTTGTCAGGTTGAGCGATTCAGTGGCTGAAAGCCCCATGTTGTTAGAAACTTGATTGAAGAACCCGATCGCGTAGTCATTGAAAATAATTAGGTACGCGATCAATGGAGCGAACATAACCGCACGCATTAGAGGCAGGCTGCCAATTCGCCTAAGAGCTGACCAACTAATGATAAGCCCTACTCGGATAAGCGTGTTTGACTGTGCGGAATACGTGATAGATTTCATGTCTTTACAGTAGCACGGCCGCCGTGAGATCGCGAGATATTCCGTGTTGGATTGGACTGTGGACCTTCGTGCGAAGCGATCTAGGCCCCGTTGACAAAAGGGATTCCCAATTCAGCGTGGTTCTGATTCAAGAATGCTTTTCGGGAGGCATTCTTGGCGCGCGGCGATCTGACAAACGA
>PAPF01000044.1 GCA_002708825.1 Phyllobacteriaceae bacterium
CGACCCGAGCTTCCCGGCTCCGATCTACGCCACCCTGGTCGAGGTGGAAGGCGAAGAGGGCATGCAGCTGATCTGGTCGCGCCCGAACACCAACCGCGACTGATCTCCACAGAAAACAAGGGCCTCGCCGCAAGGCGGGGCCTTTTCCATGTTCACGCTGATCGATCGTACCTAGCGATGCCGTTTGACGAGAAACGCATCACAATAACCGCGGCGGCGCTTGCGGCGCTCCAGCCGGTCGATTGCCAGAACGGCATCATCGGCCGTGTCGAATGTCTCCATCATGGTTTGACCGCGCGTGCCGATCCTGCCCCAATCGCGAACGAGAGAGGCGCCCCCGAACAGCGTCGGCTGTATCGAAAGGCTGTAGAACCGCCGCATATTCTGTGCAGGGTCCACGCGCCTGAGGTGAACGGGGTCGGAATTTCTCATGGCCAAGAGTCTCGCTTCCAGCGGAAGCGACGTCCAACGAATTTCTTGAATCGTTGGATACGAATCGATTCATGGAATTGATGCTTGATCGAAACTGGCAGCAATGTCCGCCACGAGCCCAAACTACCTAAGTTCTGCGGCGCAGCGAACGGCTGCTTGCACCGCTACCATTCGACCGGACCGTCTTCGTCCGAAAATGTGCCAGTCGGTCCATCCGGTCCCGCCATCGCCAACCGCACCGCTTCGCGCGCGCCTTCCTCGAGACTGCGCGCCCCGGAAAAGTTGTTGAGCGCCGTTGCCGTATGGCCGGGGCAAGCGATGTTGACCTTGATACCTTCTTCTTCAAGCGCGAACGCAAATGCGAGCGATACCGCATGCGCCGCCGATTTCGAGGTCGAATAGGTGCCGAACATTTTGCGATGATCGTTGTCGGGCCTGGAATTCCAGGACAGTGATCCGCCTGTGCTGCCTATGTTGACGATCCGCGCCGCCTTGCTCTTGCGCAGCAGAGGCAACATCGCCTGCGTAACGACGATGACACCAAAGACGTTCGTTTCCCAGACCTCGCGAACCGCATCCATCGGTGCCTTGGTCAAATCGTTGAAGCTGAAGTCGGTCGGGAAAGGATTGCTGGACGAACCGGGCCGCACGATCCCGGCATTATTCACCAGCACATCGAGATGATCGAACTCTGCGCCGATATACGCAGCCGCGGCCTCGACAGAGGCTTGGTCGGTGACATCGAGTTGGACGACGTGAATGTCGCCTTCGATGCTTCTGGCGGCCTTTGCTCCCTTCTCTGGATCACGCGCACCAATGATCACTGTCAAACCTATTGCGGCGAGCTCCGTCGCAATCTGAAGGCCGATGCCCTTATTGGCCCCGGTGACGAGGGCAATTTCCTTACTTGGCATGATGATCTCCCTGCGGTGTGAAGCTGTGGCCAAAGCCATCGCGATGCGGTATCCAAGAAAGCGGAACATTGTTCCGTCCACCATATACGGAACAATGTTCCGCTTATCAAGAGGTGATGTCCCATGTCATCTGAACACCCAACCGAACCGGACGGGTCGGACACCAAGGACCGGGCCAGGCGGACCGATGCGAAGCGCAGTTTCGACGCCCTGGTGCAGGCGGCGAGGGACGTTTTCGCAAGCTCAGGGGTAGATGCGCCGGTTCGCGATATCACGGGCAAGGCGGGTGTCGGCACCGGCACATTCTACCGCCATTTCCCAAAGCGCGGTGACCTGATCGCCGCCGTTTTCCGCAACGAGGTCGATTCCTGCGCCGACGCCGCGCCCGCCTTGGCGGAGAACCATCCACCGTTGGAGGCTCTTGCGGCATGGCTGCATCGATATTCGGAGTTCATAGCTACCAAGCGCGGGTTGGCCAGCGCACTGCATTCGGGCGACCCTGCTTTTGAGACGCTGCCCGCTTATTTCGATGCGCGGTTGCGACCTGCGCTAAGCCAGCTTCTCGAACGTGCCGCAAAAGCTGGTGAAATCCGCACGGACCTCGATGCGGACGACATCATCAGCGCAGTCGCAAACCTGTCCATGCCCGCCAAAACTGCCCGCCCCGATCACACCAGACGCGTCGTCGACATCTTCATGAATGGATTGAAGTCGAGATAGCGGCGAAGATCGCGAACGGCCGGTGGGGGACGCATGCGATTATCATGCTTGGTACCCCGTCACCGCAAGCCGACATTAGGACTCCACGTTGGAATGATCGCTTCGTCCGCCTAGCCGACGGCCAAAGTCGGATGCTTATAAGCGCCTATCGTTCTCATGAAACCGGTTCTCAGCCACGACCGATTTCATGTCATCACGCCGGAACCAGATCGCACGGCCACATCGAAGCGGCGGATTGCCCGAAGTGAACACGATCTGATCGTCACCGCGCATGCGCAGCACTTCCTCTGGCAGGATCAGCGGCCGCGAGGCCAATTGCTTTGACCGTGTTCGCGACGATCCCGACATCTGCGATGTCCGGCTCAACTGGTCGACCTCGACGGTCGTGTTTCCACATCGCCGCGAGATGTATTCGGCGGTTTCCGGATCGTTGATCGCGGCGAATGAGACCCAGGAAGCGCTCTCGAACCATTTCGATGTGGCCTCGCGGCCGCCATAGGTCTCGCGCATCTGCCCGATCGACTGGAACAGGAGGAGAAGGCTGATCCCGTATTTGCGACCGGCGTCACGCGCTGTCTCGAGAATGCGCAGATAGCCGAGCCGCGCCACCTCGTCGAGAAGGAACAGCGTCCTGCCTTTCGTTTCTCCATTCCGATTGTAGATCGCATTGAGCAATGCGCCGATGATGGTCCGCGCAAGGCCTGGATGGGCCTCGAGTGTTTTCAGGTCGAGATTGACGAAGATATCCGTCTTTCCGTTCGCCAGGTCGTCGGTCGAAAGGCTCGATCCGGACACCAGCGCCGCATAGTTCGGATAGCTCAGCCAGTGCGTTTCCTTGATCGCATTGGCATAGACGCCGGAAAAGGTTTCCGGCGTCATGTTGACGAAGGCGGCGACGTTCTCGCGCACGAATTCGGATTCGGAATTGTCGTGGATTGACTGCAGACGCTCGCGCAGTTTCGGTTCCGGCTCCGATAGGTTCATGCGCACTTGGCGCAGCGTCTGCCTTTCCTTTGCCGTATGCCCCGAGAGGCAGACATCGGCGATCAGCGCGGTGATGAGCTGCAGGGCGGAGGCCCGGAAGAAATCGTCGCGCATGGACGTCTGCCTGCCGACATCGGTGACGACCCAGCTCGCCACGGCAACGACGTCCTCTTCCTTTGTCCCGCCATAGCGGCCGATCCAGTCGAGCACATTGAAGCCGACCGACGCACTCTTCGGGCTTAGCACGAAGACCTCGCGGCCCGCTTTGCGCCGGTGATCGATGACCATGGGTGCGACTTCATTGGATGGGTCCAGCGCCACCAGCCCGCCGCCCCATTTGAGGGCTGTGGGGATCGTGACGGACGTCGTCTTGAAACCGCCCGACCCGGCGAAGACCAAGCCATGGGTCGATCCGAAGGAGGCGTCGAAACACAGGAGTGACGACTTGCCGCCGGCCCCCCAGGACTGTTTGTCCTCGGCTCGGAACGTGTGGTTCGCAATGCTGTCCTTGTCGACGCGATACGCCTCACCGACGACGATGCCGCCGTCTTCGCCAAACATCCGTTTGGCCTCGCCGAGCGACATCCAGTCCGCCGATCCGTGGATCGCGCGCTTGCCCGTCAGACGGCGTGGCTTCATGCTTGCGAACGCCGCATCACCGCGCAGCGCGACGCGAAGTGCGAACATGCCAGCGACAAAGCAGACCATCACGCCGATGCCGGTGGAGGGATCGGCATATTCGATCAGACTGTGCCCGTCGGGAACCGCATCCGCGAAGCCGCTGAGGCGCGAAAACTCGCGCATTCCCGCGATGGCGATCACGCCGATCGCACCGATCAGAACACCAAGGCCGGCGGATTTGACCGCCATGGCGCCGCGCGTTGCGAAGAGAAAGATTACCCCAATGGCGGCGGCGGACATGTAGGGCAGGGCAATGCCGATCCGCCCGAGCGTCTGCTTCGCCTCGGCTGAATTGCCGAACCGTGTCAGCCAGGTTTCCGAGCCGGTTAGCCCAAGACACACGGCCATCATCAGGCCGACGGGAGCGATCACGAGGAGGAGCTTATTCAGGGTCACTGGAAAACGCCTCCGCTCCGATCGCCGTCAGCCTTTCCCGCTCCGCTTCGTCCGCGGCTATCCGGCTGGCGCCGTCGATCAGCAATCCGAGCAGGAGCGCCCGCTTCTCGTAGCGAAGACCAGCTTTGACGATCAGACCGCCGAGCTGGATTTTCTCGCGCGTGTCCTTCTTGCGCGCGTCGGACTGGCTCGCTTGTCGCATGCGCTCAAGCCTCGTTATTCGCGCCCGAAGACGCGCCAGCCGGGTTTTGCGCGGAAGGGGATTTCTGGGTCTCGCTGCCGCCACTACGAAACCGCTTCGCCAGCTCCTCGAAAGCTTCGACGAGCTTGGCATCGTCGATCTCGATTTCTCCGAGACCGGCCTTGAGCGCGAGCCGTCCGATCCGTTCGGCCTCGCGCGTTTCGGCAACTTTGAGCTGCTCCTGCAGTTTGGCGATGTCTTCCTTGATCTTCGATGAGGGTTTTCTCATTCCGTCTGCTCCCTGTTCTGGCGAATGGCTGGAGCGGCGCGGCCGCTCCAGCTCTTTGTCTGGTCGGGAGATCGAACCGGAAAAGTCTGCAACTTTTCCTGATCTCCCTCTGAAAGCCATGAGCAGAATCGCCCGGGTGCGCGTTCAGCGCATCCCGGCAGAAATGCCGGGTCGAGAGACCCGTCTCAATGAGAGATCATCCCAGCGTTCCGAAGGAATGCGTCCAAGGGCGCAGTAATACGTCGCTGACGCGACGTGCTGCTGGCGGCTCCTCCCGGGGGTAGGCCGCCGTCCTCTCGGAACAAGCTGGACTTGTTTCTCAGGAGCTTGATGGCCCGTGGCGATCACGCATTTCACACCTCAGCTGATTTCGCGCGGAAATGGCCGCAGCGCGGTGCTGTCCGCCGCCTATCGCCATTGCGCGAAGATGAGCCACGAGGCGGAAGCGCGCACGGTCGACTTTTCCAACAAGAAGAACCTTGCTCACGAAGAGTTCCTGCTGCCGCCCGACGCGCCCAAATGGGCCAGCGACATGATCGCTGACCGGTCCGTAGCGGGCGCAGCCGAGGCCTTCTGGAATGCGGTCGAAGCCTTCGAGAAGCGAAGCGACGCGCAGCTCGCCAAGGAATTCATCATCGCCCTGCCGGTCGAGCTGAGCCGCAACCAGAACATCGCTCTGGTCCGGCAATTCGTCTCCGAGCAGGTGCTTTCGCGCGGGCAGGTCGCCGACTGGGTCTTCCACGACGATGACGTTCCCAGTGGCGCCAATGCCTTTGGTTCTGATCACGATCAGAACCGGATTGGCGCGCGCAATCCGCATATCCACCTGATGACCACGCTACGCCCGCTGACCGAGGACGGGTTCGGGTCCAAGAAGGTCGCGGTGATGGGGCCGGATGGACAGCCGGTCCGGATGAAAACCGGGAAAATCCAGTACAAGCTCTGGTCCGGCGAGAAGCCCGAATTCCTCGAGCAACGGCAAAGATGGCTCGATCTCCAGAACCATCATCTTGCTTTGGCAGGATTGGAAATCCGGGTCGATGGCCGGTCCTACGCCGAGCGCGGTATCGACATCGAGCCGACCACCCATATCGGTGTCGGTGCCAAGGCATTGCAGCGCAAGGCCGAGACGAAGGCGAGCGCCATCGACCTCGAACGGCTCGCCCTTCATGAGGCGCAACGGCAGAAGAACGCCGCGCGCATCGAGGCCCGTCCCGAGCTGGTGCTCGACATTCTCACCTCCGAAAAGAGCGTCTTCGATCAGCGCGATATCGCCAAGGTCCTGCATCGCTATATTGACGACCCTGAAAGCTTCCAGCGGCTTCTGGGACGGATCACGCAAAGCCCGGAATGCCTGAAGCTCGCCGATGAAACCATCGACTTCGCGACAGGCGCCCGTGTCGCGGCGCGGCTGACCACACGGGCGTTGATCAGGTGTGAGGCCGAAATGGTCAGCCGCGCGGACTGGCTTTCGGGAAAGAGCGGGTTTGCGGTTCGAGCCAAGGTTTTGGACACCGTCTTTGGCCGGCATGAGCGGCTGTCGGACGAGCAGCGAACGGCCATCGAGCATGTGGCGAGCGCCGAGCGGATCGCAACGGTCGTCGGCCGGGCAGGGGCCGGCAAGACCACGATGATGAAGGCCGCGCGCGAAGCGTGGGAGCTGGCCGGCTACACCGTCGTCGGTGGCGCGCTTGCGGGCAAGGCGGCCGAGGGTCTGGAGAAGGAAGCCGGCATTCCCTCCCGCACGCTCGCCTCCTGGGAGCTTGGCTGGCAACAGGGCCGCCAGCGTCTCGATGACAAGACCGTCTTCGTTCTCGACGAGGCGGGCATGGTCTCGTCCCTGCAGATGGCGACCTTCGTTGAAGCGGTCTGCAGCTCCGGCGCGAAACTCATCCTGGTCGGTGACGCCGAGCAGCTTCAGCCGATCGAGGCAGGCGCTGCCTTCCGCGCGATAGTTGAACGCACCGGCTACGCCGAACTCGAAACCATCTACCGCCAGAATGAACCATGGATGCGGGCGGCATCCCTCGATCTGGCGCGGGGTCGGGTAAAAGAAGCACTCTCGTCCTATCGGGCGAAGGGCAAGCTGATTTCGCAACCGTTGAAGGCCGATGCGATCGAAACGCTGATTGCCGACTGGAACCGGGACTACGATCCGGAGAAGTCGACACTGATTCTCGCGCATTTGCGCCGCGATGTCCGCCAGCTCAACACGATGGCACGCGAAAAGCTCGTCGAGCGGGGCTTGATTGAAACTGGCCACGCCTTCAGGACCGAGGATGGACCTAGGCGGTTTGCCGCCGGCGACCAGATTGTTTTCCTCAAGAACGAAGGCTCGCTTGGCGTCAAGAACGGTATGATCGCAAAAGTCGTCGAGGCCGCGCCGGGCCGCATCGTAGCGACGATCGGAGACGGGGAGGCGGCGCATCACGTCACTGTCGATCAGCGCTTCTATCGAAACCTCGATCACGGCTACGCCACGACCATCCACAAGTCGCAGGGCGCGACGGTCGACCGGGTGAAGGTCCTCGCCTCCCTCTCGCTCGACCGGCATCTGACCTATGTCGCGATGACCCGGCATAGGGAAGACATGGCGCTCTATTACGGCAGTCGGTCCTTCCACCTCGCCGGCGGGCTCGAGAAGCTCCTCTCCCGAAAGAACGCCAAGGAAGTCACGCTCGATTATGCGGGCGGCCGCTTCTACGCGCAGGCACTCCGCTTCGCCAACAACCGTGGTCTGCATCTCGTCCGGGTTGCACGGACGCTGATGCGCGACCGGGTTCAATGGACCATCCGGCAGAAGCAGAAACTCGTCGCTCTCGGCCTTCGGCTTCGCGCCGCTGGTGCGCGGCTCGGGTTCGCCGATCAACCGCTTCAGCAATCCCCGAACTCAGTGAGAAAGGCCGAGCCGATGGTCAAGGGCATTTCCAGTTTCACGATGTCGGTCACCGACGCTGCGGACGAAAAGCTGCAATCCGACCCGGCCCTGCAAAAGCAGTGGGACAACTTCTCAGACCGCATTCGTCTCGTCTATGCGGATCCCGAAAGCGCCTTCAAGGCCATGCGCATTGAGGCGGTTGTCGAAGACCCGAACGTTGCCCGTCAGCGTCTTGGCGAGATCGAACGGAATGCGGCGAGCTTCGGTGCGCTCAAGGGTCGGGAAGGGTTACTGGCGAACCGCGCGGATCGGGAAGATCGTAGTGTGGCGGAGGTCAATGTGCCGGCACTTCGCAAGGACCTCGAACGCTATCTCGACATGAGGGAGAGGGCGACGGCCAGGTACAGGCTGGAAGAGGAAGGTCACCGCAAGCGGACCTCGATCGACATTCCGTCTCTGTCGCCCGCGGCGACGCGGGCAATGGAAAAGGTGCGGGACGCCATTGACCGCAACGATCTGCCGGCCGCGCTCGGCTTCGCGCTGGCCGACCGCATGGTGAAAGCCGAACTCGACACCTTCAACAAGGCGGTCTCGGAGCGGTTCGGGGAGCGGACGTTGCTCGGCAATGCCGCCAAGAACCCGTCGGGGTCGAACTTCGACAAGGCGGCCCAGGGCATGTCGCCGGGCGAACGGGAAAAGCTCAGCACCGCCTGGCCGACCATGCGGGCCGGCCAGCAACTTGCCGCGCACGAGCGCACCCAGCAGGCCCTGAAACACTCCGAGGCGATGCGGCAAGCGCAGACCAAGAGCCAGGGGCTGAAACAGTGAGCCGACGGCGCCGGATCGTCATGGTTGCCGCTCTCGCTTGCATCTCTCTCGCGCTGTTCGGCTTGGGATATGGTGCCAGCTTTCGGATCAATCTGACCCCGAGCTATCCGCTCGGTCTCTGGCGGATCGAGACACTGAATCGCGATGTCCGGGTAGGGGATCGGATATTCATTTGCCCGCCGCTGACCGAGACGTTTCGTCAGGCCCGTGAGCGCGGATATGTGCGGCGCGGCCTGTGCCCCGGTTGGCTCAGCCCGCTGATCAAAACCGTCGTGGCGCTGCCCGGACAGTCGGTTGAAATCGGCACATCCGTTGCGATCGACGGTCTCGCACTGCCGCAATCCGCGGTTCAGCCGCGTGACGGCTCGGGCAGGGAGCTGACGCCCGATACTGGCGGTGTTGTGCCCCCCGACACGCTGTTTCTTTTTTCGACATTCAGAGGTTCTTATGACTCGCGCTACTTTGGGCCGATACCGGCCGCCGGCGTTCTCGGGTTGGCGAAACCGGTTTTCACCTTCACGCCATAGCATGTTCACTGCGGCAGCGTTCCTCGCCGCTGCCGCCGCGGTCGGTGGATTCGGATGGAGCGGCGAAGTGCTTCTCCTCCCGCTCGCGTGCCTCTTTCCAGCACTCTGGGCGTTCGCTCCCACCCGGTCGGTCGCAGGCGTCGTCTCGATGGCGTATTTCATGGCGGCTTCCCGCGGTCTTCCCATCGGCGTATCGATTTTCTACGCGAGCGATATCTGGGTCGGGCTCGGTCTTTGGATCGCGGCGTCGCTGACGTTCGTGTTGGTGCATACTGTCCTTTGGTCGCCGAAGCCCGGGTGGCATCGGCCGCTGCGATATCTGGCAGCGTGCGCGCTGATGAGCGTGCCTCCATTCGGCATCGTCGGGTGGGCCAGTCCGATCACCGCAGCCGGAGTGCTCTTCCCCGCTTTGGGCTGGGCAGGACTGGCGGCCACCGCCGCCGGCCTTTCCGCGATGACCACGAGAGCCTGGCCGCTCGCCGGCGTCGCAATCAGCTTGGCATGGGTACAATCCGCAGCCGCCTGGACCGATCCTGAACCGCCGGAGGGATGGGTCGGAATTGATACGACGTTCCATTACCAGATCGCCGGCGAACATGCCGATTACGCTCAGCATATGGCCACAATCGCGCTTGTCAGACGCGCCGTGGAGGACGGTGCCACCAGGATTGTCCTGCCTGAAAGCGCGCTCGGGATCTGGACATCCACAACGGAGCGCCTCTGGACGCGGAACCTCGCGGACCTCGATATCGTCGTCGTTGGCGGCGCCATCGTCATCAACGAGAACGGCTATGACAATGTCATGATCGAGCTAACGGGTGTGGGGGCAAGGATCTTCTACAGGGAGCGGATGCCGGTGCCGGTCTCGATGTGGCGGCCCTGGGCATCCGGCGGCGCATCGGCGCAATTCTTCGCGAATCCAACCGGCAGATTTGCCGGCACGTCGATCGCGCCGTTGATCTGCTATGAGCAGCTCATCGTGTGGCCGATCCTTCAGTCCATGCTGTTTGGGCCGAATGTCATCGTGGCGACAGGCAATGGCTGGTGGACCGGCGACACCAGCATCGTCGCCATCCAGAAAGCGAGCGCCAGGGCATGGGCATCGCTGTTCGGTGTGCCACTCGTCATAGCATTCAACACCTGATGGGAGCTTTCAGATGATCGACGTCGACCTCATTCAGCAATGCGCCGATCCACGCCTCGAGGTGGCGGTTGTGCAGCAATTCGTGGCCGAGATGAATGCGCCGAACCATCTCACGATCCGCGTGTTCCAGCGTGACAAGATGGTCCTGATCCCGGCTCCGAAATCGGTCGAGGAGGCGGTTGAAACCACCAGGCAATGGGTCGGCAAGGCGAATGTCAGGGTGGGGCTCACCCAGTATCCCGCCGGGCTTGGCGTTTCCGATCCATCGGAGATTGGGCTCGAGCTCTTCGACTCCTGCGAAAACCTGCGGCTCGGTACGGAGCTGTTCGGGAATGTACTACGGATCGTTGGCGAGCGGCATGAGGAGGGCGACGTCTCGGGGTTTCAGACGGCTGTGCAGGCGTATTTCACCGGATGGTTCGAGGGAGAGCAGGTTTTCTACGCGGAGAAACCGGAGTCAACCCGTACTAGCGAAGCGGTGCCGGCTCAAGCGGAGGTATCGCCGGCGTATGCGGAGGCGGTGCGCGACTCCGCTGTACAGGCAGACCCCAATCTCGCCGGAATTCGGATCGATCTTTCCGTGTTGGTTCGACCCACCAATGATTGACCCGGTCACGCCAGCATCCCATAGCTTCGGGTCGGGGTCCGCCTGAGTTGTTCTCGGGCGCGGGATTATCCCGCGAACAGGAAGGGCGGCGTCATTCTGCCGCGCTTGCGGTCCCGTCGAAGGCACCCTCGACCTCCCAGCGGCGCGCGATGGTGCCAAGCGTGTCCAGCACGCCACGCAGCTCCGCGCCGCGCTCAGTCAATCCGTATGTTACAGCCGGTGGGATGGTCATAGCCTGCTCGCGCCAGACCACACCGGCATGTTCCAGCATCCGCAACCGCTCGGTCAGGACGCGAGTGGAAATCCCGGGCACCAGACGCTTGATCGCACCGAAACGCTGCGGTCCCTGCTCGGACAGAACCCAGAGGATGTATATCGTCCAAGGGCCTGTGATGACACGCAGCAGCGCCTCCATCGGGCAGGAAGGGGGCAGGACGCTCTTCATCGTGGATAGCCCTCACAGTCAAAGGAAGTTAGTTACTTTTACGTGCCTACTTTCTCCAATGAAGCAAGGCATCTAAAGATACTTAACGAGAGAACGGCGGCTGAACAAGCCGTTGCAAACAGGGAGAGCGGCAATGAGCGACAAAGTGGCAAAGTATGTCTATTGGATTGCGACCGGCCTTGTGGCGCTGGTCTATCTAGGTGCGGCGGCCTTCTACATCTCGTCCCACGACATGGTCGCGGGCATGTATCGCGAGGTGCTGGGCTATCCCACCTACATCATCTGGCCGCTCGCGATTCTGAAGATCGTCGGCGCGGTGGTGATCCTCTGGCGCCCTTCGGCGATGCTGGTGGATTGGGCATATGCGGCGATGTTCTGGCATCTGGTGCTAGCCATCGGGGCGCATGTGGGCGCGGGCGATCCGGGCTGGCCGCCGGCTCTGGCGACCTGGGTGCTTCTGATCGCCTCGTGGCTGACCGCCAATCGCGTGCGGGCGGTCAAGTCGGCCTACGCGCCCGCGTTTCCGTCAGCGGCGAACTGATCCGATGCCGAGCTGCCACGGCGCTGCCCTTCCACGCTTGGCTTTGGGGTTCGAAAGGACGACGACATGACGGACAGACAGCCGACAATGTTTGTTCCCCATGGCGGCGGCCCGTGTTTCTTCATGGACTGGAACCCGCCTGACACCTGGGATAGGCAACGCCGATTCCTCGAGAATTTACCTGCGAGCCTGCCGGCAAAGCCCAAGGCGCTCCTCGTGATCTCGGGTCATTGGGAGGAGCGGGTGTTTACCGTGCAGACCAACCCCGCGCCGCCGCTGCTGTTCGACTATCAGGGATTTCCGCTGCACACATATCAGCTGACTTGGCCCGCGCCGGGCGATCCCGAGCTGGCGGCCCGCGCGAGCGGACTTCTGGAAGGCGCAGGGTTCCAAACCGGGGCCGACCCAGCGCGCGGCTTCGATCATGGGGTGTTCGTTCCGCTAAAGGTGGCTTTTCCAGAGGCCGACATCCCCACCGTCCAGTTGAGCCTGCGCGCCGATCTCGACCCCGCGGCGCATCTCGCCGCCGGTCGCGCGCTGGCGCCCTTGCGCGACGAAGGGGTGCTGATCATCGGGTCCGGCAACACCTATCACAATATGGCCGTCATGATGCGCGCCATGCGCGGCGGGGCGGAGGGCAACGTGCGCGGCCTCGATTTCGACCGATGGCTCACGAGTGCTATGACCCATGAAGACCCCGAGGTGCGACACGCCATGCTGACCGCGTGGGATCAGGCGCCCGGCGCACGCGATGCCAATCCGCGCGAGGAACATCTAATCCCGTTGCACGTCGCGGCCGGGGCCGCGCTTGCGGATCGGGGAGGCAAGACCCTCGAGGATCACGTATTGGGCGCGGTCGAAAGCGCCTTCAGATTTGGATAGGAGCAACCATGAGCTTCGAACTTCCCCCACGGCATGGACCGCGCCCCGAAACCACCGATTGCGCACCGCATGAGCAGGTGTCCCAGAACTCGTCGGCCAAGATTCACGCGTTGTTCAAGGAAAAGGCGTTCGCCCTGCCCTTCGTCGAGCGCTGCTGGTCGGGCATTTCGGTCCCCGGCGCCGAGGCCTTGGTGCTTCCGGTAGTCCACGCATGCGGACCACGCGAGGCCTTCATGATCGGGCGCGAGTTTGCCCATGTGCACCCCGCCCACGATGGCTCGTCGCACCTGATGCTGCCCCCATCCGTGGTTGAGGAACTGATCGCGAAAGGTTGGGGCGAACCGCATCCCATGGCGCGGCTGGGCTATATCCCGGCCACCGCGGTCATGGCTTTCGACCCGCGTGACGAGAACGAGGTCGATGTCATGCTGCGCCTGCTGACCACGAGCTGGGACTTCGCTCGCGGCAAGCTGGCGAACCCCGCCCCCGTCCATATCCACGGCTGAGAGCAAAAGCCTCCTCAGCAATCAGAACAGGAGACCAACCATGTCCGACATTCAGAACGGCCCCTTCATAGTCACCGGCGCCTCCGGCCAGCTTGGCCGGCAGGTGGTCGACTTGCTGCTGCAGGCCGGCGCCGGTCCGATCATCGCCGTATCGCGCAATACCGAAAAGCTGGCCGACCTCGCCGACAAGGGTGTCGAGACCCGCAAGGGCGATTTCAACGATCCAGCGTCGCTTGGGGCTGCCTTTACTGACGGCAAGCGTCTCCTCATCATTTCGACCGACGATCTCCACCCGGGCAAGCGTCTCGCTGCCCATTCCAACGCGGTTGCGGCGGCCAAGGCGGTGGGCATTGGGCATATCGTCTATACATCGTTTGCGGGCCCGGTCCCGGAAAGTCCGATCGGATTCGCCCGCGACCACGAAGGGACCGAGAATCTGATCGCGGACAGTGGGGCGGATTACACGATCCTGCGCAACAACATGTACACCGACTTTCTGCTGATGGGCGGCTCGCAGAGCATCGCCATGGGCAAGCACTTCGCCGCCGCGGCAGAGGGCAAGACCGGATATGTGACGCGGGCGGATTGCGCCCGTGCCGCAGCCGCGGCGCTAATGACGGCGACGGGAAAGCAGACCCTCGATATCACCGGGCCGCAGACGGTCAGCCAGGCTGAGGTCGCAGCGATCCTGTCCGACGTCGCGGGCAAGGAGATCCCGTACATCGCGCTGCCAGCCGAGGAACTGGCGCAGGCGATGATTGGAAACGGCCTGCCGGAATTCATGGCGCGGGTCTTCGTTTCCTTCGACGAGGCAATGGCGCAGGGTTTCCTCGATGTGGCCAGCGACGACCTGAAGACGCTGACCGGCCAACCTGGCCAATCGGTGCGCGACTTCCTGATAGCGAACCGCGCGGCACTATTGACGCCGCCGCAGCGTTGAGGACGGAACCATGCGGCTTTACAACGCCAACTTATCGCCCAACGCCCTGCGCGTGCGCGCTGTGGCCTTCGAACTGGGCATCGACATCGAGATCGTCGAGGTCGATCTTCGTAGGGGCGACAACCGCGCCGGAGAATTCCTCCGGCGCAATCCCAACGCCAAGGTGCCTGTCCTTAAGGACGGCGATTTCTTTCTATGGGAGTCGCGGGCGATCTGCAGCTACCTGGTCAGCCAGACCCCCGACGCGGGTCTGGTACCGTTTGCGCCGAGGAAACGGGCGCTGATGAACCAGTGGGCCTGGTGGCAGGCCATCCATCTGGGTCCAGCCATGCAGAAACTGTCCTTCGAGCTGTTCCTGAAGGAGAAACTCGGCATGGGCGATGCCGACCATGCGGCGGTTGAAGCCGAGCGCAAGGCCACCGATCAGTTTCTCGACGTGCTGGAAGAGGGTCTGGCCCGGCAGGACTGGATCACCGGCGATCTCAGCCTTGCGGATTTCCACCTGGCCACGACCTTCATGTATCGCAAGCAGGCTGCAATCTCGCTGGAGACCCGGCCGCCGTTGCCGCCTGGATCGAACGGCTGGAGGCGAGGGACAGCTGGCATAAGGCGATGGTCCCGCTGAACGCGCTCTTGGGACTCTGACTGTTGATTTGCGCAGAGAACTGATGGAGTGGATGCCCCCTCCCGACGGCATCGGTCGTGTCTCGGATCTGGTGGAAATTCCCTGGCGGCGTCCTCCGAGCGTTCTGGGATTTGGGCCTGATCAGGCCGCAAGGTCAAGGTTGATCGGACCG